>CP047152.1:1962913-3238326 GCA_041879295.1 Pseudomonas putida
AAAAATAGCGTTGTCCGCTGTCATGGTCTCGGTCGCTTTGGGTCAACGTTAAGAATGAAGCCAGGCCGCCGGCTCCTTCGGGAGCGGGCGGCAGGTCGCTGGATCAGACTTCGTCGGGGCTGCGCAGGTTGGTTACTGCAATGCGCTGCTCACGACGCAGGTCTTTCTGGGCTGGCATCTCGGCACGGTAAATACCTTGATCACCAACAACCCAGGAAAGCGGGCGTCGTTCTTGGCCGATCGACTCCTGCAGCAGCATCAAGCCTTGCAGGAAAGCCTCAGGGCGTGGCGGGCAGCCAGGCACATAGACGTCCACGGGGAGGAACTTGTCGACCCCCTGAACGACCGAGTAGATGTCGTACATACCACCGGAGTTGGCGCACGAACCCATGGAAATGACCCACTTCGGCTCGAGCATCTGCTCGTACAGGCGCTGGATGATCGGCGCCATCTTCACGAAGCAGGTACCGGCAATGACCATGAAGTCGGCCTGCCGCGGCGAGGCCCGGATGACTTCGGCGCCGAAGCGGGCGATGTCGTGGGGTGCCGTGAAGGCCGTGGTCATTTCCACGTAGCAGCAGGACAGGCCGAAGTTGTACGGCCAGAGGGAGTTTTTGCGACCCCAATTGACCGCACCACGCAGCACATCTTCAAGTTTACCCATGAAGATGTTCTTGTGGACCTGGTCTTCTAGCAGTTGATCGGTGACGGTTTCCCGTTCACCGACCGGGTACTGCTCGTTGGGCGCATCCGGATCGATTCTGGTGAGATTGTATTGCATGCCAAAGCCTCATTGTTTCAGCTTCGCTTGCCGCTTGCGGCGACCTTCGGGAGCCCAATCAAGTGCCCCGACGCGCCATAGGTAGACAAGACCTGCCAACAGAATTGCTATGAAAACGAGTGCTTCGACGAATCCGGTCCAGCCGCTTTCGCGGACGGACACAGACCATGCAAAGAGAAAGAGGGCTTCGATATCGAAGATCACGAACAGCATCGCGACCAGATAGAATTTGGCGGACAGGCGCAGGCGGGCGCTGCCGACGGGCAGCATGCCGGATTCGAAGGGTTCGTTCTTGGCGCGGCCCCAGGCCTTGCTACCGAGCAGGCTGGACAGGCCGAGCATGAAGGCGCACAGGCCGACGACACCCAGGAGGAAGATGGCAAAGCCCCAGTTGTGGGCGATGAGTCCTGTCGAATCGGACATGCTAGAGATCCTTATACAGAGACCCAGCTCTGCAGTCTGAAATAAGTGTAGAGCGGCGACTTGGCGTCGCACATGCAGTGACCAAATGTCGCAGCCGAATCAATCCCGCTGATTTTATGGGTAAACCTGGTGCAAGTAAAATTTCTGTCGCAAATTTATTCGTAGGATTAAGTACAAAAATCGTTCGTAACTGGCTGAGAGCCTTGAGATTCGGGCATTACGTGCGGTTTTGTTAATTATGTTTCTTGCGGCGGGTAACGAATTGCACGGCCAGTAATGATAATTAATATCATTTGAGCTGCTGCCTTCGAATTTGGCTGTTCTGCGCCTTGTAAAGTTCATCTGGCGATTCCCCCTACTTGCAATTGCAAAAAACCCTTGTTCTAGCAGCTTTCGCTACTGCGCGCACCGCTCTGGGTCAATACTTTATCGGTTGAGCGATGACCGACTGATGAAGCGATGGCCCATTGGCCGAGCCAGTAGGCGAGGATGATCAGGTACGGTGCGGCGGCGAACGGGCTGACGAAGCGGTCGATACCGATCAGGCTGTCGGAGAATACGAACAGGCCGGCACCCAGCGCGGCCGGGCCGCTGCAGGCCAGGGCGCGCCAGAGCATCGCACTGATGGCCAAGATGTACAGCGTGACCGGGATCAGCAGCGGGCCGAGGCCATGGCTGGTCAGCACGCCTAGCAGTGTGATGCCAGCGATGGCGCTGAATGCCAGCGCAGGCAAGGCAGGGCGCAGGGTAATGCCGCAATAGGCGCGCAGGTAGGCCAGGTGGGCGCAGAGGAAGGCGACCAGGCCAAACACGAACAGGTCCGCAGGGATGGCCAGCAGGATGTCGCCGAGTACCGAGAAGCCCAGGCCGATCGAGATCCACTTGCGATAAGGCGAGACCGGGGTGTTGTGCAGCCAGGCAATCAAGGCCAGCACCGGGATGGGTTTGGCCATGAGGGCGAGCAGGGTGTTGTCGCTGGCCAGTGCATATATATAGAGGGTAGCGGCGGCCAGGGCGAAAATCATCAGGTGGCTTGGGCGAGGCATGGGCGGTCCTTGCTGCTGGGCTGCCCCAAGCATAGACCTGATCTGGGGTTTTGCCGGTGATGCCTTGGGTTGTGTTAGGGCTGCTGTGGGCTTGGCGAAAGGAATGCAGAGGCTGTGAGATCGAGCGCCGCCCGCGCGGCGCATCGCGAGCTGCGCTCGCTCCTACGTTTGTTTCGGGCCAGTCACGCCTGTTGCAGGCGCGCGCGACCGCCTTGTTTGTACGACGTGATAATGCGCCATGCGCCAAGGCGTTCGCGCGCAAATGGCACAGGAATAATTGGCCCGAAACAAACGTAGGAGCGAGCGCAGCTCGCGATGCGCCGCGCGGGCGGCGCTCGATCTGCGCATCACCCCAAAATTCAAACCGATCATTGCGCCGCCCTGACGTAATCGCGCTTAAATCACCTGTCTTGCCTCGATGCATGAGCCGGAGGCGCTACGGACATGGCTTGATTCGGCATTGATTCCGGTGCGGATACTCGCTGAACCTCGGCCTTTGCACCAAGGCTTGAGCGATGCATCGCCTGGGTGGGCCTCTTCGCGGGTAAACCCGCTCCTACAAGCGACTGCGCAAGCTATTCAAAACCTGAGCAAGGCAGTTGCTCCTACAGGTTCTGTGCATTTTCGGTCGGGCCGGTGCAGACGAAAACAAAGGCCCAGGGCTTCACAGCCCCGGGCCTTTGTTCAACCGCAAGCCACTATCAGTGGAACTGCTCTTCCTCGGTCGAACCGGTCAGTGCAGTCACCGACGAAGCGCCACCCTGGATCACGGTGGTCATGTCGTCAAAGTAGCCGGTGCCCACTTCCTGCTGGTGCGCCACGAAGGTGTAGCCCTTGCTGGCGTCAGCGAATTCCTGCTCCTGCAGCTTCACGTAGGCGGTCATGTCGTTGCGGGCGTAGTCGTGCGCCAGGTTGAACATGCCGTGCCACATGTTGTGGATGCCGGCCAGGGTGATGAACTGATGCTTGTAGCCCATGGCCGACAGTTCGCGCTGGAACTTGGCGATGGTGGCGTCGTCCAGGTTTTTCTTCCAGTTGAAGGAAGGCGAGCAGTTGTAGGACAGGATCTGGTCCGGGTACTCCTTCTTGATCGCCTCGGCGAAGCGGCGGGCTTCGTCCAGGTCCGGCTTGGCGGTTTCACACCAGATCAGGTCGGCGTACGGGGCGTAGGCCAGGCCGCGGGCAATGGCCTGATCGAGGCCGGCGCGGACCTTGTAGAAGCCTTCACGGGTGCGCTCGCCAACCACGAACGGCTGGTCGTACGGGTCGCAGTCGCTGGTCAGCAGGTCGGCGGCGTTGGCATCGGTACGGGCCAGGATGATGGTCGGTACGCCCGACACGTCAGCGGCCAGGCGAGCAGCCACCAGCTTCTGTACGGCTTCCTGGGTGGGTACCAGTACCTTGCCACCCATGTGGCCGCATTTTTTTACCGAGGCCAGCTGGTCTTCGAAGTGCACGCCGGCGGCGCCTGCTTCGATCATGTTCTTCATCAGCTCGTAGGCGTTCAGCACGCCACCGAAACCGGCTTCGGCGTCAGCCACGATTGGCGCGAAGTAGTCGATGTAGCCTTCGTCGCCCGGGTTCTTGCCGGCTTTCCACTGGATCTGGTCGGCGCGGCGGAACGCGTTGTTGATGCGCTTGACCACGGTCGGTACCGAGTCGACCGGGTACAGCGACTGGTCAGGGTACATCGATTCGGCCGAGTTGTTGTCGGCGGCAACCTGCCAGCCGGACAGGTAGATGGCCTGGATGCCGGCCTTGACCTGTTGTACAGCCTGGCCGCCAGTCAGGGCGCCCATGCAGTTGACGAAATCTTTGTCGGGGCGGAAGGACGGGTGAGCACCTTCGGTAACCAGCTTCCACAGTTTTTCTGCACCCTGACGGGCAAAGGTGTGCTCAGGTTGCACGGAGCCACGCAGGCGAACGACATCAGCGGCGGTGTAGGTACGGGTCACGCCTTTCCAGCGCGGGTTCTCGGCCCAGTCTTTCTCGAGGGCTGCAATTTGCTGTTCGCGTGTCAGTGCCATGGAAATAAACCTCGTCGCATCGATCTTGGGTTAATTGTGCTGATGCTCTGGGCAGATCAGGTGCCTGGCGGCTGTCCTGTTCGCAGGTTGCGGCGGCGAACGCGAAGGCTCGAAGGGGAAGGTTGGGCAGGCCAGGCGAAGGTGTGCTCCGGGCAGGTCGGCTCGTGGTTGCCTTGCTGCGGTGCTACGCGATTGCCAGTACTGCGGTGATGCGCTTCCGTCCCTCGGGACAACTTCTTCGTTGCAGTCGCAATCCCGTCGAACCGCCTTGTGGGCCGTATAGACACGAGGCGCCTCCAAGGGTGGAAGGAGCGCGCCCCGAAGGCCCTTGCCAGGGCCCCTGATTAGCGGGAGCGAGGCCATCATGCCCTTGGGAAAAAGACCCTGTCAAATGTTTTGTAGTGCTTTTTTGTGGTTACTACATCTTTGGTCTAATGCGACTTGGCAGTCAGTTTGAAGGCCTTTGGTCGAAGCCTTGAATTGCCTGAGATCAGTCAACAAGGTCGACTTTGACACGCAATGTCATGTTTTCACCCCGTTGGGTGCTGTACGTATGGCTTGACGCGCTGCGGTCGGCTTGGCTCTGCTGATTGAACCCCGCCAGGGTGATCCACTCGCCGAGCTTGCCAGTGACTGTCGTGTCGGTACTTTGTACTTTCACTACATCTGCACGTTCCTGGCTGATGCGGTCATTATTGCTGCTTATTTGCAGACGAACCGTTTCGCCGCTCAGGCTGGGGGTCACGTAGAAGCCTTGGGTCACGTTGCGATATTCGGTGTTGCTTTGAATGCGCCCATAGCCGTCTGTGCTGGTGCTGGTAATGGGGATGCTCTGGCCCACCTGGATCAGTGCCGGTTGCCCTTCGCTGGCTTGTACCTGCTGCATGCCGCCGTCGCGGTTGCTGGTGCCGTAGTGAATGACGCGAGCGTTGCCGCGGTTGTCCTGGAAGTTGCTGTCATTGTTGTCGACGCTGATCAGCAGGCGTTTGGGCGCGGTATCCAGCTGTTGCAGCAGGGCGCGCAGGTCGTCGATGCGCTCGGGGCTGGCGTTGACGATCAGTTTGTTCTCGAAGGCGCTGACCGTGCCGTCCTTGCCGATGAATGCCTGCAGGGCGGGCAGCAATTCGGCGCTGCTACGATGCTGAAGTGGCACCACCTCGGTGGCAGCATGGGCACTGAGGCTGGCGGCCAGCAACAGGGAGGCGAAAAGGGGGCGTAGCGGCATGTCCATGATCTCCGCAGGTGAAACCAACATGATGGCAAACTTGCTGACTTTTTGCCGGATCTGGATCACGCCGGCACTGTTGCAGAGGGTCGTTTTATCCTGATTTATCTTGTAGGCTATAAATTATAGTAGGCAAGATAATTGAGGTTAATTGCATGTCTCCCGTCCGTCCGCTCCTGCGCCGTAATCAGTTGGCCAACGCACTGGCCCAAGACTTGGCCGGCGAGTCTTTGGTCGATTACAGCTCGGGCATGTTCTTGGCCGCGCCGCGGCGTACGGGCAAGAGCACCTTCCTCAACAACGACTTCATACCAGAATGCATACAGCGCGGCTGGCTACCGGTTTACGTCGACCTGTGGTCGGATCGCGACGCCGCCCCTGCGCAGCTCATCAGTGGCGCCATCGGTACAGCACTGGCCAGATTCGAAGGTGCGCTGGCCAGGACTGCGAAAAAGGCCGGTATCGACAAGATCAACCTGCTGCGCACCCTGAGCTGGGATTTCACCCGCCCGCAACTGCCTGCGGGTACTACCCTGGCCCAGGCGCTTGCCGTGTTGCACCAAGTGTCAGGGCAACTGGTAGTGCTGATCATCGACGAGGCTCAGCACGCCCTTAACAGCGAAGATGGCCTCAATGCAATGTTCGCGCTGAAAGCCGCGCGTGACCACCTTAATCGTGGCGACCGTCCGGACGGCTTGCGGCTGGTGTTCACGGGCTCTAGTCGCGACAAGCTGGCCAACCTGGTACTCAAGAGCAAGCAGCCATTCTTTGGTGCCAGCATCACGCCCTTTCCGTTGCTGGGGCGTGAATATGTCGAATTCATCACCGCCTTGTGGAACCGTCGCCTGGCCGACAGTAACCAGTTCAAGGTAGAGGACCTGGCATACGCGTTCGAATTGGTCGGCCGGCGCCCGGAAATGCTCAACAAACTGTTGGCCGAAGTTAGCGTCGGCCTGGGTGAGGCGGGCAACCTGGGTGAACTGCTGCGCAATGGGGCGCTGAATCATCAAGCCGGGGTGTGGAGTGACTACGAAAGCGCTTGGAACGAACTTACGCCGTTGCAGCAGGCAGTGCTGGAGGTCATGGCCGAGCGCACGCTCGGCCGGCAGCCGTTTTCCCCGTTTACCGAGCAAACCCTGGTTGAGGTCAGCCGCAAGCTGGAGCAGGCCCAGGCGGTAGCCAACGTCAACACGGCAAACGTACAGAAGGCCCTTGATGCCCTGCGCGACAAGGAGCTGGTATGGAAGGCCAATCGTGGCGAGTACGCGTTGGAGGATACTTCCATGGCCGAATGGCTCGCCCGCGACCAGGCAGTTGCCAGCCACAGGTGAACCTTTGAGGTGCCCCGTAAGTCGCACTCACAGGGAGCGCGTGGGGTGATTGCATGAAGGGTGTCCTGATCTTGCTGTTATGGCTTTGCAGTCTTGGTGCACAGGCTGCAGCAGACACGCTGCGCATCAAGCAGCTGCAGCGTTGCGGTGACTTGTTCAGCGATAGCCGGCAAAAATGGTGTCTGCGTGCCGAAGGGCTCCGGGCAAATCTGCCAACGGTATGGCTGGGCGGCACGCGGCTGTCAGAAGCCGATATCGAGCGACAAGGTGACCGGCTAACGCTGAAGCTGGCGAGGCCAGCCCAGCGCAGCGCCCCGCTCTGGCTGGTCGATGGCGGCCGCACGAGCAACCCGGTATGGCTGACCCGCCAACGCAGTCATGTGATCGCCGCAGGGCCCGATGAAGTGGCGAAGAACATGGACGGCCTGACCACCTACGTCGACCTGGTCAGCCTGTTGATCGAAGAAAAACACGACGGCCTCGGCGAGGCCCGGCGCATCGCCGGTAAATACGGCGCCCTGGTTGTCGGTGCCATACCGCCGCTGAATGTCTACCAGCTGCGCTTGCCGGTAGATGATCTGGTGCAGCGCGATGCGATGGTCCTGCGCATGGGCAGTGAAGTCAGCGTGGATGCCGTGATTGTCGAAGAGTCCGGCCCTGAGCGCGGGGAGGAGGGCAATGGGCGCGGCAACCGGGCCATCGACCAGGCGGATGAATGGGCCGCCAACCGCTTCATGGACGCGCTGTATTTCTACCGGCGCCGGATTGCCGCATCTGGCTTGCCGGTGAAGCCCGTGCGGGTCGGGGTAATCGAGCGCGAAGTGGACTTCGACGCCCCAGGGTTCAGCCATTATCAGGGGGGCTGCGAAAAAGGCCAGACATGCCTATACGCTCGCGACGGTGATCGCCCGGCAAGCCACGGCAGCCATGTTGCAGGCATTCTCGCTGCGCAGGGTGAGGGCTTTTTGCCGGGGCTGGGTAAGCACAGCCCTGGCTTCGAGGTGGTGGTAGAGCGCAACTCGGATGCCGGTATCACCGCCAACATCGCTGCATCGGTGAACCTGGTCGAAGATGGCGTGCGGGTGTTGAACTGGAGCTGGGGCATTCACCGGGTCGGGGCACGCAATGTGAAGGGTGATGAGGTCGATTCGCTGGTGCGCTCCGGGCTGGCGATGAGCGGCTACGAGGAGTTACTTGAGGAGTTCTTCCTCTGGCTGCGCAAGGAGCACCCTGACGTGGTGGTGGTAAATTCGGCGGGCAATGGTGCGTCCTGGTCGGGGACCGATGAATATCGCCTGCCTTCGTCGTTCATCACCGAACAATTGCTGGTGGTGGGCGGGCATCAGCGCAGTGACAAGGCTACGGCAGTTGAAGCCCACGATCATGTGCGCAAGCGTCACAGCTCCAATATCGACATGCGTGTGGACGTCAGTGCTGCTGCCTGCATACGCCCAGTGTCGGCCGAGGCTGCGCATTGCGGCACGTCGTACGCAACACCTTTGGTGACTGCCACTGTGGCGACGATGCTGTCGATCAACCCGGCACTTACCCCGGAACAGGTGCGCATGCTGTTGCGGCGCAGTGCCTTGACCCTGGGCGTCGAACAGGATTTTGAAGCGATGGATGCCGAAGACCTGACGGCGCCGATCCTGCCCTCAGAGCGTGGTGGCCGCCTGAACGACCCGGATCTTGGCCGTTCGGCGCGCCTGGACATGCAGCGTGCGCTGGACCTGGCCGTGCAGAGCCTGGAACGTGTGCGTTGAGCGGTGGCCGCTGTCCGACAATTTCCGTAACATCCCGCCCCTCGTTTTTAAATCGTCCTCCGGACTGAACCACAGGAAGCCCATGAAGCCCGCCCGACTACGCGCCGACCTGCTCGCCGGCCTCACCACCTCGTTCGCCTTGGTCCCCGAGTGCATCGCCTTTGCCCTGGTGGCCCACCTCAACCCGCTGATGGGCCTGTATGGCGCGTTCATCATTTGTACCCTGACGGCGCTGTTCGGCGGGCGGCCGGGGATGATCTCCGGCGCTGCTGGCTCGATGGCGGTGGTGATCGTCGCGCTGGTGGTGCAGCACGGTGCGCAGTACCTGCTGGCCACGGTGCTGCTGGGTGGCGTGGTAATGATCCTGTTTGGCGTGCTGCGCTTGGGCAAGCTGGTGCGCCTGGTGCCATACCCGGTCATGCTCGGCTTCGTAAACGGCCTGGCCATCGTCATCGCCATGGCCCAGCTGGAGCATTTCAAGGACGGCGAACACTGGCTCACCGGCACGCCGCTGTACCTGATGGTCGGCCTGGTGGCGCTGACCATGGCGGTGGTTTATGTGCTGCCGAAACTGACCCGCGCGGTGCCGCCGGCTCTGGTGGCGATCCTCGGTGTCGGCCTGTTGGTGTACTTGCTCGGGCTGCCGACCCGCACCCTGGGTGACATGGCGCACATCGCTGGTGGCCTGCCTGGGCTGGCCCTGCCGGATGTGCCCTGGAATCTGGAAACCCTGAAGATCATCGCCCCTTATGCGGTGCTGATGGCCATGGTCGGCCTGCTGGAAACCCTGCTCACCCTCAACCTGACCGATGAAATCACCGAGAGCCGTGGCTTCCCGGATCGCGAGTGTGTGGCACTGGGCGCTGCGAACATGGTGTCGGGCCTGTGCGGCGGCATGGGCGGCTGCGCGATGATCGGGCAGACGGTGATCAACCTCAGTTCCAATGGCCGGGGCCGGTTGTCGGGTGTAGTAGCCGGCGTGATGATTCTGCTGTTCGTGCTGTTCCTGTCGCCGCTGATCGAGCGTATTCCACTGGCGGCGCTGGTTGGTGTGATGTTCGTGGTGGCCCAGCAGACCTTTGCCTGGGCGTCGTTGCGGGTGTTGCACAAGGTGCCGGTGAATGATGTGCTGGCGATCATTGCGGTGACCGTGGTCACGGTGTTCACTGACCTGGCCATGGCGGTGCTGTTCGGTATCATCATCGCGGCGCTCAACTTTGCCTGGCAGCATGCACGCGAGCTGTATGCCGACACCCATGAGGACGCGGGGGGCGGCAAGCGTTATCAGTTACATGGCACGCTGTTCTTCGCCTCGACCACCTCGTTCCTCAACCAGTTCGACACGGCCGGGGACCCGGCCCAGGTCACGCTGGATTGCCAGCATTTGAGCTTTGTCGATTATTCGGCGGTTGCGGCGCTGAAAACCCTGCGTGAGCGCTATGCCAAGGCGGGCAAGCATTTGCGCGTGGTGCATTTGTCGGATCGGTGCAAGAAGCTGTTGAAGCGGGCTGGCGAGCAGCACTGAGCTTGATTGTGGCCTGTACCGGCTTCTTCGCGGGCACGCCCGCTCCCACAGAAAGGCCGCAGGCCCAAACATTGTGCGCCCCCGGTGGGAGCGGGCGTGCCCGCGAAGAGGCCGGTACCGGAGAACCGCTTACTCTCCGCGGCTCTTCTTGACGATGCCGTCGGCAATGCTCGCCGGGGCCTCGGCATAGCGGGTGAACTCCATCGAGAAGCTTGCCCGGCCCTGGGTCATCGAGCGCATCGAGGTGGCGTAGCCGAACATTTCGCCCAGCGGAACTTCGGCACGGATCACCTTGCCAGCCGGCGTTTCATCACCGTCCTGGATCATGCCGCGACGTCGGCTCAAGTCGCCGAGGATGTCGCCCTGATACTCCTCCGGCGTCACCACCTCAACCTTCATCACCGGCTCCAGCAACACTGCGCCACCTTTCTGCGACAACTGCTTGGTGGCCATTGATGCGGCGATCTTGTAGGCCATCTCGTTGGAGTCGACATCGTGGTACGAGCCGTCGAACACGGCGGCCTTGAGGTTGATCAGTGGGTAGCCGGCAAGCACGCCGTTCTTCATTTGCTCCTCGATACCCTTCTGGATGGCCGGGATGTACTCGCGCGGTACTACGCCGCCGACAATCTCGTTGATGAACTCCAGGCCTTCTTTGCCTTCATCGCCGGGAGCAAAACGGATCCAGCAATGGCCGTACTGGCCGCGGCCGCCGGATTGGCGAACGAAGCGGCCCTCGATCTCGCAGGTGTTGCGGATCTTCTCGCGGTAGGCCACCTGTGGCTTGCCGATGTTGGCCTCGACGTTGAACTCGCGGCGCATGCGGTCGACGATGATGTCCAGGTGCAGCTCGCCCATGCCCGAGATGATGGTCTGGCCGGTCTCTTCATCGGTACGCACGCGGAATGAGGGGTCTTCCTGGGCCAGCTTGCCCAGCGCGATCCCCATTTTTTCCTGGTCGGCCTTGGTTTTCGGCTCTACTGCTACGGAAATCACCGGGTCGGGGAAGTCCATGCGTTCGAGAATGATCGGCTTGTCCATGTCGCACAGGGTATCGCCGGTGGTCACGTCCTTCATGCCGATCAGTGCGGCGATATCGCCGGCGCACACGTCCTTGATTTCAGCGCGTTGGTTGGCGTGCATTTGCACCATGCGGCCAATGCGCTCTTTTTTGCCCTTGACGGAGTTGAGCACCGCGTTGCCGGAGCTGAGCACACCGGAATACACCCGGGCGAAGGTGAGGGTGCCGACGAACGGGTCGGTGGCGATCTTGAAGGCCAGTGCCGAGAACGGTTCATTGTCGTCGGCGTGGCGTTCCAGGTGCTTTTCTTCGTCGTCGGGGTCGGTGCCCTTGATTGCCGGAATTTCCGACGGGGCGGGCAGGTAGTCGATCACCGCGTCGAGCATCAGCGGCACGCCCTTGTTCTTGAACGATGAGCCGAGGATGGTGGGCACGATTTCGTTGGCAATGGTGCGCTGGCGCAACCCGGCCTTGATCTCTTCGATGCTCAGCTCCTCGCCATCGAGAAACTTCATGGTCAGCTCGTCATTGGCTTCGGCCGCAGCTTCGATCATGTGCGCGCGCCATTCGTCGGCAAGCTCCTGCAGATCGGCTGGAATATCTTCTTCGCGGTAACTGGTGCCCTGGTCGGCATCGTTCCAGTAGATGGCCTTCATCTTCACCAGGTCGATCTGGCCAATGAAGTTCTCTTCGCTGCCGATGGCCAGCTGGATGGGGACCGGGTGGTGCCCCAGGCGCTGATCGATCTGCTTGACCACGCGCAGGAAGTCGGCCCCCTGGCGGTCCATCTTGTTGATGTAGGCCAGGCGCGGCACGTGATACTTGTTGGCCTGGCGCCAGACGGTCTCGGACTGCGGCTCGACGCCGTCCGCGCCGCTGAATACCACGACCGCGCCATCGAGCACGCGCAATGAGCGCTCCACCTCGATGGTGAAATCGACGTGGCCTGGGGTGTCGATGATGTTGAAACGGTACTTGTGGGCGAACTGCTTGGTCGAACCTTGCCAGAACGCCGTGGTCGCCGCCGAGGTGATGGTGATGCCGCGTTCCTGCTCCTGGGCCATCCAGTCCATGGTCGCCGCGCCATCGTGCACTTCGCCCATCTTGTGGTTGACCCCGGTGTAGAACAGGATTCGCTCGGTGGTCGTGGTCTTGCCGGCATCCACGTGGGCGACGATGCCGATATTGCGGTACAGCTCGATGGGCGTTGTGCGGGCCATGGCGGACTACCTGTGGGTGGGCGGATTCCACCAAGTTAGCAGACCGGTGGAATCCTGCCCTGCCGCCGGGCTGTCAGTCGGTCTGGGCTAGCAGCATCCACTGGCCATCCACTTCGCGGGCCAGGCCGCTGGCCGGCAGCAAGGCCAGCAGGCGCGCGTGCAGGGCGGCCTCGGTAAAGGTCTTGAGGGTGGTCAGGTCCAGCGCACCGACCAGGTTGAGATCAGCCTTGGTGTACGACAGCCAGGCTTTTTTCAACACCTGGGCGACGTCGCTGCCGGCGGTGCTGGCGAACCGGCGGTGCCACTGGCGGCCTTCGAAGGTGAAGTTGTGCGCGTGGCTGTAGGTGCTTTGGTCGGCGCCTTCTACACAGCGGTGGCAGTGGCATGGGCCCTCGCCGAAGGCGTTGCGCAGGTAGCTGTTGAAGTCCACGACGGGCTTGAGGGACAGGCGTTTGTCGACTTCGAACAGGTCGGCGATCAGGGGTTCTTCGGCGCTCACTCGGGATCCTCGTGTGGTGTGGCGTGCATCGGCGGGCACCCTAACAGATCGGGGCATTCAGATCACCTGTTGCAGGTGCCCCGCATACCCCAAGCAACATGCGATCCCTGTGGGAGCGGGCGTGCCCGCGAAGAGGCCAGTAGAGACAACAGAGACTGCCTGCCGTACTCTACGCGCCCCTACGCCTATACACCCACCGAGGTAACCCCGTTTGAGCACCAAGTACCCGTACATCGCCACCGTGACCATCAGCGCTGAAGACCGTGGCGGAGATACCGAGGCTTCGGAAAACCCCAGCATGCGCGTGGGTCTGGAAGCGGTGACCGAAACCCTGAAGAAGGTGCATTTCGTCGGTACGCTCGCGGCCCCTGAGAAACCGGCCACGCATATTTGCGTGACCCTGGAGAATGGCCTGACCTATTACGGCCCGATCGTCAACGGCCATGCTGAACTGGAAGGCGGCTGGATCGCCTTCGAGTCCGACATGCTCACCCCGCAAGAGCTGGGCCTGTAAGCCTCAGCTCAGTTCTGCCAGGCACTGCTCGAGGATATCCAGCCCTTCCTCGAGCACCTCGGCCTCGATGGTCAGCGGTGCCAGCAGGCGAATGATGTGCCGCGCCTTGCCGCTGGGCATCAGCAGCAGGCCCTTGGCTCGGGCCGCTTCCATCACCTGGGCCAGTTGTACCGGTGCCGGGCTGCCATCGGCATTGACGAACTCGATCCCTCGCATGGCGCCCACGCCGGTCAGGCGGCCGATGTATGGGCTCAGGCCCGAGGCCTTCCAGCGCTCATGACGGCTGACGATGGCCTGCTCCTGCCGTTCACCCCAGGTTGCAACGTTTTCGTCGGTCATCTGCGCCAGGCTGGCCAAGGCCGCCGCGCAGGCAATCGGGTTGCCTGAATAGGTGCCACCCAGGCCGCCCTTGGGCAGCGCCGCCATCAATTCCTTGCGCCCGACCACTGCACCCAGCGGCATACCGCCAGCAATGCTCTTGGCCAGCAACAGCAGGTCGGGTTCGATGCCCAGGCGCGAGAACGCGAAGCGCTGGCCGGTACGGCCGAAGCCCGACTGGATCTCGTCGATGATGATCAGGATGCCGCGCTCGTCGCAGAAGCGGCGCAGGGCTTGGGCGAAGGCCGGGTCCAGGGCAAGGAAGCCGCCTTCGCCCTGTACTGGTTCGAAGATGAACGCCGCGACGTCCTCCACCGCCAGCTCGACGCTGAACAGGCGGTCCATGGCCTTGAGCGCCTGCTCGCAGGTAACCCCGGTATCCGCGCTGGGGTAGGGCAGGTGGTACACCGGCCCGGGCAGTTCACCGACCCGCTGCTTGTAGGGGGCGACCTTGCCATTGAGGTTCAGGGTGGCCAGGGTGCGGCCATGGAAGCCGCCGTCGAATGCGATGATGGCGCGTTTGCCGGTGGCGCCACGGGCCACTTTCAGGGCGTTTTCCGCCGCTTCCGCGCCGCTGTTGGTGAGCATGCCGGCCAGTGGGTAGTTGACCGGGACGAACTGGCTCAGTTGCTCCATCAGTGTCAGATACGGGCCGTGAGGGGCCGCGTTGAAGGCGTAGTGGGTCAGGCGGGTGGCCTGAGCCTGGATGGCCTCGACTACAGCGGGGTTGCAGTGGCCCAGGTTGAGCACGCCGATACCGCCGACAAAGTCGATGTAACGTTTGCCGTCAGTGTCCCAGACTTCGGCATTACGGCCATGGGAAAGTGTGATCGGGTGAACGATGGCAATGGATTGGCTGATACTTTCCTGGTTCATGGGGCACGCGGACCTTGTTCGAGTTTCTTATTATCCAAGCGTGTCGGCAGGTTATTCCGCAAACGAATTATTCGATTGCGGTCATTCCATGGATTCGTGATCTGGCTGGTTTTCTGGTTGGCTGTGCCGGCCTCTTCGCGGGCAAGCCCGCTTCTACCAGAGGCCGGGGCAGGTCAAATCAATCCCCCTCTGCCACCCGCTCCCGGATCCACTGCACAAAGGCCCTGATCTTGGGCACTTCGGCCGCATGCTCGGCATGCGCAATGAAGTGCCTACCGTTGCTTGCCACAGGGTGGTCCCAGGCCACCACCAGCTTGCCTTCGCTCAGCTCTTCGGCCACCAGATAGCGGGGAATCAGGGCTATGCCGCAGCCGGAGATGGCAGCGCGGATGCACAGGTAGAACGTGTCGAAGCGCGGCCCGTGGTAGCTGTTCTGGCTATGCAGCCCAAGCCCCAGGAACCACTCATGCCAGGCCTCCGGCCGCGAAACGCATTGCAACAGCCGGTGCTCAGTCAGCGCCTGGGCGCTGTCGAAACGGTGGCTGGCCAGCAGCTGCGGGCTGCACACGGGCACCACTTCTTCGCTGAACAACTCGATGCAGGTTGCCCCGGGCCAGGTGCCCTGGCCGAAGAAAAAGGCGACGTCAGCCTTGGCCTGAACCAGGTCGAATGGCTCCAGCTCGTTGCGCACATCCAGGTGAATGCGTGGGTAGCGGTCACCAAAACCCTTGAGCCTGGGCACCAGCCAGCGGGCGCCGAAGGTCGGCTGGGTGGCGATGCGCAGCACTTCGGTTTCGTCGCCGTAGCTGAGGATGTAGCGGCTGGATATGTCGATCTGGGTGAGGATCTTGTTCACTTCGGTGAGGTACAGCGCGCCGGCCGGGGTCAGGTGCAGGCGCCGGCGAATGCGCTGGAACAGCGAGTGCGAGAGCATGTCCTCAAGCTGCGCGACTTGCTTGCTGACGGCGCTCTGGGTCAGGTGCAGTTCCTGGGCCGCGCGGGTGAAGCTGAGGTGGCGGGCGGCCGCTTCGAAGCACTGAAGGGCGGTGGTCGAAGGCATCAGGCGTTTGGACATGACGGGCGAATACCGAGCAAAAAAGGAAGGAGTTCATTCCATAAAGGAATTATGTGGTTCGAAAAGGTCGTTTGTTGACCCCGGCCTATAGATTAATACTGACCTGGATCAACGATTACAACCGGTCATGCGAAGAGGAGGTCAATACCCGCTTCCGTCATCTGCAAAACAACAACAACACACATCAGAAATTTATAAGAATTCTGCTCAGACCTTCAGCCGCTTTGCTGCGGCCGACCCATTCGAGGGTTCTTCATGGCTTCGCAAGACAACAAGAAACAGCGCTCACTGCAGCACGGCCTGACTTCCCGTCAGGTTTCCATGATCTCCATTGCCGGCATCATCGGCGCCGGGTTGTTCATCGGGTCCTCCAACGCCATTGCCACCGCCGGCCCGGCCATCCTCATCTCCTACGCCATGACTGGCCTGCTGGTCTTGCTGGTGATGCGCATGCTGGGTGAAATGGCCATCGCAAACCCCAACAGCGGCTCATTTTCCACCTACGCCTCGGAAGCCATTGGCCCTTGGGCGGGCTTTACCATCGGCTGGTTGTACTGGTGGTTCTGGGTGTTGATCATTCCGGTGGAAGCCATTGCCGGTGCTGACATCCTGCATGCCTACTTCCCTGGCGTGCCTTCCTGGCTGTTCGCTTTCCTGATCATGCTGGTGCTGTCCTGCACCAACCTGGTCAGCGTGAAGAACTTCGGTGCCTTCGAGTACTGGTTCGCGCTGGTCAAAGTGGTCGCGATCATTGGCTTCATCGTGGTGTGCACCTTGGCGGTGTTCGGCTTCTGGCCGCTGGCGGAAGTGTCCGGGGTCAGCCGGCTGTGGGACAGCGGTGGTTTCATGCCCAATGGCTTCGGGACGGTACTTGGGGGCGTGCTGATCACCATCTTCTCGTTCTTCGGTGCCGAAATCGTCACCATCGCGGCTGACGAAACCGCCAACCCGAAAGACAAGATTCGCCGCGCCACCAACCTGGTGGTGTACCGCATCGCCATCTTCTACCTGGCGTCGATCTTCCTGGTGGTGTCGCTGGTGGCCTGGAACGACCCCGGCCTGAAAGCAGTAGGGTCGTTCCAGCGTGTACTGGAAGTGCTGAACGTGCCGGGCGCCAAGCTGCTGGTTGACCTGGTGGTGCTGGTGGCGGTGACAAGCTGCATGAACTCGGGGCTCTACACCGCGTCGCGCATGCTCTATTCGCTTGGCGCGCGTGGGCAGGCGCTTAGCGTGACCAAGCGCATTTCCGGTTCCGGCGTGCCGACCGTGGCGGTGATCCTCTCCACCCTGGCAGGTTTTGCAGGCTGCTTCGTCAACTACGTGTTCCCGGGCAAGGTGTTTGGCTTCCTGCTGTCGACCACCGGCGCCATCGCCTTGCTGGTGTACCTGGTCATTGCCGTGTCGCAGCTGCGCATGCGTGCCCGTGCCGAGCGTGAAGGGCGCCCGCTGGAGCTGAAGATGTGGCTGTTCCCATGGCTGACCTGGCTGGTGATCGGCACCATCGTCATGGTGCTGGGCTACATGCTGTTCAGCGATGCCTACCGCTACGAAACGCTGATGACCGCAGGTGTGACCGCGTTCATCCTGCTGGTTTCGCTGACCCAGCGGCGTGCCAGGATGGTTGCCCAGACGGCCTGATGTTTCTGCTTTAATGGGGGCGTTGCGCGCCCCCATTCCAACAAGCACAGGAAGCGTATGACTGATCACACACTTTCCCTTCAAGCCCTCGCGGCCCCTGAGGGTACCTGCTACGGCTGCGGCTGTTCCCACCCCAGCGGCCTGCACCTGCAAAGCCACTGGGACGCCGACGGTGTTCACCTGGTGTGCCGGCACTCGCCCGACAGCACCTTCATCGGCTGGCCTGGCCTGGTTTACGGTGGCCTGCTGGCGATGCTGGTCGACTGCCACTCCAACTGGACGGCGATGGCCTACCACTACCGTAACGAAGGCCGCGAGCCGGGCAGCTTGCCGCGTATCGACTGCGTTACCGGCACGCTCAACCTGACCTACCTGAAACCTACGCCGATGGGCGTCGAGCTGTTGCTCAAGGCGCGTGTCGAAGGCGAAGTGGGGCGCAAGAGCCGGGTCATCTGCGAAGTCTGGGCAGAGGATGTACTGACGGTGACCGCCGACTCCGTGTTTGTCCGCGTCGATACCGAAAAGCTCAAGCTCAAGGCCCACGGCCAGGCCTGAGCTGCCAATGCTGATGAGTGGTCGGTGATGGTCAGCGGCTGGGGATGTCTCTAGAGTGACAGGTTCATTCCCTTGGCAAGGTTGATCATGACCGAACTCAGTGCTTTCCCCATTACCCGCAAATGGCCCGCCAAACATCCCGAACGCCTGCAGTTGTACTCGTTGCCGACGCCCAATGGGGTGAAGGTGTCGATCATGCTCGAAGAGATTGGCTTGGCTTACGAGGCGCACAAGGTTAGCTTCGACAATGACGACCAATTGAGCCCCGAATTCATCTCGCTCAGCGCGAACAACAAGATCCCCGCCATCCTCGACCCGAACGGGCCGGGCGGTCAGCCGCTGGCGCTGTTTGAATCGGGGGCGATCTTGCAGTATCTGGCGGAGAAGAGCGGCCAGCTGCTCAGCCAGGACCCCGCTCACCGCTACCAGACCCTGCAGTGGCTGATGTTCCAGATGGGCGGCATCGGGCCGATGTTCGGCCAGGTCGGGTTCTTCCATTTCTTTGCTGGCAAGGAATATGAAGACAAGCGCCCGCGCGACCGCTATGTCAACGAGTCCAAGCGGCTGCTGGGCGTGCTGGATCGGCATTTGAAAGGTCGGCAGTGGATGGCTGAGGAATACAGCATCGCCGACATCGCCATCTTCCCTTGGGTGCGTAACCTGGTGGAGCGCTACAACGCCCGTGACCTGGTGGGCTTCGACCAATTCAAGGAAGTGCAGCGCGTGCTGGCGAATTTCCTGGAACGGCCAGCCGTGCAGCGTGGCCTGAAAATCCCGGGCTGATCAACCTGTGCAGGGACAGCCTTGCGCAAACTTCGAAACGCCTGCCGGTCGCCCGTAGGAGCGGGTTTACCCGCGAAAGGGCCGGGCCTGCAGGCCAATATCCACCCGCCGTTCACGGTTGCCGCCGCTACCGTATTCGCGGGTAAACCCGCTCCTACACCCGACGGCGTACGGGTTCAGAAGATGTGGTTCAGCAGCCAGTACAGGCTGCCAGCCAACAGCATTGCCGCTGGCAAGGTCAGCACCCAGGCCATCAGCAGATTGAACAACGTGCGCTTCTGAATCCCCGACCCATTGGCCACCATGGCCCCGGCCACCCCCGAACTCAGCACATGCGTGGTCGACACCGGCAGCCCGAACATATCTGCTGCGCCAATGGTGCACATCGCCACCACTTCGGCCGATGCGCCTTGGGCATAGCTGAGGTGGGTCTTGCCGATCTTCTCGCCAACGGTGACCACAATACGTCGCCAGCCAACCATGGTCCCCAGCCCCAGCGCAATGGCTACAGCTACCTTCACCCATAGCGGAATATAGCGGGTGGCGTCGTCCAACTGGGTCTTGAAGCGTTGCACATGGCTGTGGGTGTCGGCATCGAAAGTCACCAGGTGGTTTTTCTCCATGAGGCGGATGGCTTCACTGGTCAGGTACATGTCGTTACGCACGTTGGCCATGGCTTCAGCCGGTATGCGCTTGAGCGAGCCATAGCCTTTGACTTCTTCGCCGATCATACCGGTCAGCGCCGCCAGCGCTGGTACCAGGTGCGGGCTGGCCTTGGGTTCGGCAATGAACAGGGTCAGTACCTGGCGCGGGTCAGCCGGGGCCGCTTGCGGGGCGCTGCGTACCAGTGCCTGGCGGGTTACCTCAGCGACAGCGGAAAACTGCAGAGCCTGCTCGTTGGGCATGGTCTTGTTCAGCGCGTAAGCCATTGGCAGGGTGCCGACCAGAATCAGCATGATCAGCCCCATGCCTTTCTGGCCGTCGTTGGAGCCGTGGGCAAACGATACCCCGGTGCAGGTCAGAATCAGTAGGCTGCGGATCCACCACGGTGGCGGTGTCTGGCCTTCCGGTGCCTGGTACAGGGCCTTGCGTTTGACCAGCGCGCGCAGGGCCAGCAGCAACAGGGCTGCGCAAGCAAAACCGATCAGCGGTGAGAACAGCAGGGCATAACCCACCTTGCTGGCTTGGGCCCAATCCACGCCGCTGGTGCCGTCACGCCCATGCATCAGCGCATTGGCTACGCCCACGCCGATGATCGAGCCAATCAGGGTGTGCGAGGACGATGCCGGCAGGCCCAGCCACCAGGTGCCAAGGTTCCAGATGATCGCCGCCAGCAGCAGGGCGAAAACCATGGCAAAGCCGGCCGAAGAGCCGACCTGCAGAATCAGCTCTACCGGTAGCAGGGCGATGATGCCGAACGCCACCGCGCCACTGGAGAAAAGCACGCCCAGGAAGTTGCACAGCCCAGACCACACCACCGCGACCGGGGCCGGCAACGAATGGGTGTATATCACTGTGGCTACCGCGTTGGCGGTGTCGTGGAAGCCGTTGACGAACTCGAAGCCCAGGGCAATCAGCAGCGCCAGGCCCAGCAGAAGGAACGGTGTGGCCGTGGTAATGACCGTACCGCTTGCGGTCACATCCTGCTTGAGGCTCCAGGCGGTGTAGGCGATACCAGCCAGCAGCAGGCTGAAGAACAACGTTAAGGTGGCACGCCCAGGCTTGTGGGAGAGCTGCGGGCGGGCGTCGTGTTGGGCCAGTAGTGGGCTGCTGGCCACTGACGGGGTTGCCATGGGGGCTCCGGTTGGCGTTGGGCGAAAGTGCCGAAGGCCTTGAGCATAGAAACAATTCGTAACCCGGCCGTGACCTCGATCAATGAATTATCTAGGCTCAAGACGGACGGTAATGGCAGGAGACGCCCATGATTCGCTGCAAGCGTGTCTATGATGCGGTTGAGGATGAAGATGGCCAGCGTGTACTGGTCGACCGCCTGTGGCCGCGCAACAAACGCAAGGAAGACCTCCATGGGCAGTGGTTGCGCGAAGTGGCACCTTCGAATGAATTGCGTAAGGCGTTCCACCAGGGTGAAGTGGATTTCGCCGGTTTTACCCAGCGGTACCAGCAAGCGCTGGCAGCCCACCCCGAGCACTGGTATCCGCTGCTGGACATGGCCAGGAAGGGCACGCTGACGTTGCTTTATGCCGGCAAGGACAGCGAGCACAACAATGCCCGGGTGCTGGCCGATTGGTTGGAAACCGAACTGGACAGGTGTGGCCCTGGCAGTTCGCCGGTGTGTTATGCCCAATGAGTGCGATGCCCTTACAGTTGATTCCCGCCAAAGACATCCACTGCACCTTCGCCCGCGACCTCACGCGCCGCGCCATGTTGCCCTACTACCGCGAATACGACCTGCTGTGGATCGAAGAAGCCTTCGACGCAGCCTGGGGCTGGCGCGAGCAGTGGCTGGTGATCGAAGACGACACCCTGTTGGGTTTTTGCAGCCTCAGCCAGGACCGCCAGGCACTGTTCATCCGCGAGTTGCACCTGTTGCCTGAACACCGTGGGCGGGGCGTCGGTAGCTGGGTGCTGGAAGAACTGGCGCTATGGGCCAGTCAGCGGCGCCTTCCCTTGTTGCGGCTGATGGTGTTCCGCAGCAACCCGGCCCGCCTGCTGTACCAGCGTCACGGCTTCGTCGAGATGGGTGAAGACGATTGCTTTGTGCGGATGCAGCGGGATATCAACGTAGTAGCTAAATGATGGCTTGTCGCGACCGCAGCGCATGGGCATAGTGGATCCAAACGTTTACGGCTGCCTGCAGGCGGGTAGACCGTGTTGAGGATATTAGGGAAAAGGAGAAGCCTCTATGAACGGAATCGGTCCGCGGCTGCGGGAAGAGCGTGAGCGGCTAGGTATGACCCAGCGTGTATTTGGCGATATCGGTGGGGTCGAGCCCAACGCTCAGGGCAAGTACGAAAGCGGTGAACGCACACCGCGGGTCGATTACCTGGCGGCATTGGCGGCCAGGGGGGTGGATGCGCAGTACGTACTCAGCGGCCTGCGCACCCCGACAGCGCTCGAAGGTTTGAGCGCGGATGAGTCCGGTTTGCTGGGGGCTTTTCGGGAATTACCGTTGGACGATCAGGCGGCGCTCTTGCACCTTTTGGGGCGGTTGGCCAACGACGCCAAGCCCCGGCAAATCGTGAGGCCTCTCACCGTCGAACGTCAGTTGTTTCTGAAGGATGCAATGCGTTAGGCCCACCGTGAAAAATTTTGTTAAGGTGGCGGGATCCAATCGCCCTGCTGACGAGGTGTGTGCTTGATTAGGGTCTTAGTGGTCGATGATCACGATCTGGTACGAACCGGTATTACACGGATGTTGGCCGACATCGACGGCCTGCAGGTGGTGGGTGAGGGAGACTCGGGCGAGTCGGCACTGAAACTGGCCCGGGAGCTGAAGCCGGACGTTGTGCTGATGGATGTAAAAATGCCCGGCATCGGCGGCTTGGAGGCCACCCGAAAACTGCTGCGCAGCCACCCTGACATCAAGGTAGTGGCGGTGACTGTGTGCGAGGAAGACCCGTTCCCCACACGCTTGTTGCAGGCCGGCGCTGCCGGTTACCTGACCAAGGGTGCGGGCCTTGACGAAATGGTCCAAGCCATTCGTCTGGCCTTTGCCGGCCAGCGCTATATCAGCCCGCAGATCGCCCAGCAGCTGGCGCTGAAACCGTTCCAGCCGCAGGGCTCTCCGTTCGACGCGTTGTCCGAACGGGAAATCCAGATTGCCCTGATGATCGTCGGCTGCCAGAAGGTGCAGATCATCTCCGACAAGTTGTGCCTCTCGCCCAAGACCGTCAATACTTACCGTTATCGGATCTTTGAAAAACTCTCGGTCACCAGTGACGTCGAATTGACCTTGCTGGCCGTTCGCCACGGTATGGTTGACGCAAGCCTGTAAAACCTCATGTCCCAAGTCTTTGATGCCAGCGCATTCCTGGCGACCTGCAGCGGTCGCCCGGGCGTTTACCGGATGTTCGACGGCGAAGCCCGGCTGCTTTACGTGGGCAAGGCCAAGAACCTGAAGAAGCGCCTGGCCAGCTATTTCCGCAAGACTGGCCTTGCCCCCAAGACCGCCGCGCTGGTTGCGCGCATCGCCCAGGTTGAAACCACCATCACCGCCAACGAAACCGAGGCGTTGCTGCTGGAGCAGAACCTGATCAAGGAATGGCGGCCGCCGTACAACATCCTGCTGCGCGACGATAAGTCCTACCCCTACGTGTTTCTGTCCGATGGCGAGTTTCCGCGCCTGGGCATTCACCGGGGGGCAAAAAAGGCCAAGGGCCGTTATTTTGGCCCGTACCCCAGCGCCGGGGCCATTCGCGAAAGCCTCAGCCTGCTGCAAAAGGCTTTTTCAGTGCGTCAGTGCGAAGATAGCTACTACGCCAACCGCACCCGACCATGCCTGCAATACCAGATAAAACGTTGCAAAGGGCCCTGCACCGACCTGGTGACTGCCGAGGAATACGCAGAAGACGTGCGCCATTCGGTGATGTTTCTGGAAGGGCGTAGCCAGCAACTGGGCAATGAGTTGAACGCCGAGATGGAGAAGGCCGCCATGGCCCTCGATTTCGAAAAAGCCGCCGAGCTGCGCGACCAGATCGCCCTGTTGCGCCGCGTGCAGGACCAGCAGTACATCGAGGGCGGCAGCGGTGATGTCGACGTCATCGCCGCCTTCGTCAACCCGGGTGGCGCCTGTGTGCACCTGATCAGCGTGCGCGGCGGGCGAGTACTGGGCAGCAAGAACTTCTTCCCGCAAGTGGGCATCGAGGAGGAGGTGGCCGAGGTCATGGCCGCATTCCTGTCCCAGTACTACTTGGGCAACGCAGAGCGCGAGCTGCCCGGCGAGTTGATCGTCAATGTTGTGCACGAAGACTTCAATGCCATCACCGAAGCACTGCACACGCTGCGTGGCCGCGAACTGACCATTAGCCACCGGGTGCGTGGTACCCGCGCCCGCTGGCAACAACTGGCAGTGACCAATGCCGAGCAGGCGCTGAATGCCCGCCTGGCCAACCGCCAGCACATGGCTGCGCGCTTCGAGGCCCTGGCCGAAGTGCTGGGCCTGGATGAAGTGCCGCAACGCCTGGAATGCTACGACATCAGCCACTCCAGTGGTGAAGCTACCGTGGCCAGTTGCGTGGTGTTCGGCCCTGAAGGGCCGATCAAGTCCGACTACCGCCGCTTCAACATCGAAGGCGTCACCGCAGGTGACGATTACGCGGCCATGCATCAGGCCCTGACCCGCCGCTATGGGCGCATCAAGGACGGTGAGGGCAAGTTGCCCGACGTGCTGCTGGTGGACGGTGGCAAGGGCCAGCTGAACATGGCCCGCGATGTGATGCAGGAGCTGGGCTTCACCGACCTGACCCTGCTCGGTGTGGCCAAGGGCGTCACACGCAAGGCGGGTTTCGAAACCCTGTACCTGAACGATGTGCATCACGAATTCACCCTCAAGGGCGATTCATCGGCCTTGCACCTGATCCAGCAGATCCGCGACGAAGCCCACCGCTTCGCTATCACCGGCCACCGCGCCCGCCGTGGCAAGGCCCGTCGAGTCTCCAGCCTTGAAGATGTGGCCGGGGTAGGGCCCAAGCGCCGCCGCGACCTGCTGAAACATTTCGGCGGCCTGCAGGAGCTCAACCGCGCCAGTATCGATGAAATCGCCAAAGCCCCCGGCATCAGTAAAAAGCTTGCCGAATCAATTTATGCCAGCCTGCATAGCGAGTAGAATGCCGGGCTCAACTTGCGGCCAGTCGTACCGATGAATATTCCAAACCTGCTCACCGTTCTACGCGTCCTGCTCATTCCGTGCTTCATTCTGCTCTTCTATATGCCCTATGAGTGGAGCTACATGGCTGCCAGCAGCGTATTCGCGGTTGCCGCCGCCACCGATTGGCTGGACGGCTACCTGGCGCGTCGACTGCAGCAGAGCACGCCGTTCGGCGCCTTTCTCGACCCGGTGGCTGACAAGCTGATGGTGGCAGTGGCCCTGGTGCTGCTGGTGCAGACCCACGCCAACTTCTGGCTGACCCTGCCGGCGGCGGTCATCATCGGTCGCGAGATCGTGGTGTCTGCGCTGCGCGAATGGATGGCTGAGCTAGGGGCGCGAGCACATGTGGCGGTGTCCAACCTCGGTAAGTGGAAGACTGCGGCGCAGATGCTGGCGCTGGTGATCCTGCTGGGCAACCCGCCAGCGGTAACGTTCTGGGTGATCCTGGGCTACGGGCTGCTGCTGGTGGCAGCGGGGCTGACGCTGTGGTCGATGGTGCACTACCTGTTGGCCGCCTGGCCGCACCTGCGCGAAGGTTCGGAAAAAAAATAAAAGTTTTTTGAATCAAGGGGTTGACGCTGTTTTAGAAATCGCTAGAATGGCACCCATCACGACGCGGGAATAGCTCAGTTGGTAGAGCACGACCTTGCCAAGGTCGGGGTCGCGAGTTCGAGTCTCGTTTCCCGCTCCAAATTCGATCCTCAGTGCGTCGCTGGGATCAAAAAGAAGAGGCCTTTAAGGCCTCTTTTTTTATGCCTGAATTTTATATCTCGGCTATTGCCCCGGTTTCGACCAAACGGTCGCTGGGGGCGTAGCGAAATTGCAGGGTTTTCTGGGCAGGGTCGACGTAGCGCGTCAGTTGACCAGCGACATCAATTTCATAGCGGTCAATGCGACCGCCTGGACGTTCGCTTTCGACCAGATAACCACGTGCGTCGTAGCGGAAGTGGGTGTGTTTACCCCGGGCATTGATGCTTTTGAGGTCGTAGCCGTAACGGTTGTGTCCCGAATAAGTCTTGCCCGTGTGAGGTAGGTCATGAAAGCGGCCGATGATCTGTTCAAGATGCGCGTTTTCGTCATTGGCAGCGTTGGTCATCCCGCGGCGCTGGATCTGGGTCAGTACCTCGGCAATCAGGTTGTCGCTGGCATCGTAGCGATAGGCCTTGTCCAGCAGCGGCAGCACTTCAGCAGGGGCATCGCGGTAGTGAATAGCCTTGCCGGCCAGGCGACCGCTGGTGTCGTAGCGTGTGCGGGTGACCAGTTTGCCTTGGGTGGCCGTACTTGTCATAGAGGGCTTTCAGGCGCCCTTGTTCGTCGTACAGCAGGTCGAGGCAATTGAGATTGCGGTCGCCGAGCCTGATCAGGCGTGAGCGTTTGGGATTCAGTGGATCTGTATCGAAGACCTGATAGAGCCCGTCATGGATATCTTCGACAACGGTCTGGCCTTCCTCCAGCTGGAAGAAGGCCAAGCCGTCCACGGCACTGACGAAGGCATCACCGGCACTGAGGCGTCCCAGTTCCAGTCGGTTACCTTCCTCGTCAATGTAAATCCACAGTTCTCCCCCATGGGGGTGTGGCACACGCATGAGCTCAACCTCATACGGTACGCACCATCCCATGCCTAATAGGCCGTCGGGACGTCTATCATTGCTGTCGTAGCTTCGTGCCCATTCAATACCCACCAAGCCGGGAAGACTGAAGTCAACTTCCTCGGAGCCTACAAGGACCTTGCTACCTGCGGAAACGAGCACGGGGTTACCCTTATATGGGCAACCTTTGGATTTGGGTCTTGGTACCGGTGCGGTTGGGGGGCGTCTACGGGGCAGCCTGATTCTCCGTGAAACAAGCATCCCCGCAATAATCCCGGTAAACATCGCAATCTTGCTCTTGCCGTTGCGAATGTCCCGGACCGTCGCCGTACCGCCACCAATGCGCACATTGGGCGATACGTTTTCATTCACATCAATCGTGGCATCGCAGGTGGTCTTGTCACCTGAACGCGCTGCGGGTTGGCCATTGATGAATACCTTGTCCGAGCCTTGCGCAATGAAGGTGTCGGGCAGGGGCGGGTGGCGCGAACAGCTGATCTTGTCTCCTTTCGCAGGCTCCGAGCCTGGGTCGGCCGGTGTGGTCACGGGCGGGTTGAAGATGTCACGTATGGCCATCCCCAGCCCCACGAACGGGACGAGATAAGGCACCGCAGCCATGGCCATGGAACCAACGTTCTCCAGGATGGACGGTTCCTCTTGTTCAGTATCGGCTGCGCCGCCTCCAGGTGGGCCCGTGGTGCCGGCCGCGCGCGCAGCGGGCTCACTGTTAATGAGCACATTGGTTGACCCGCTCTCGATTTTTCCGTAGGGATCGGGCGAGACCACGCTGTTGCCAAGGCTGTCGCAAAAGCTGGAGATGGCATCGCCGACAGTCTGGTCTTCGCCGACGGAAAGGGTGCTCATTGCGCCGACTGCCACACCCGCGACGGCGGCGATGGCGACGCCAGCCGCACCGCCAGTGGCTACGGTGCCAACCACGGCCAAGCTGATGGCTGCGGCGACGGCCGCGGTGGCCGCTGCATAGATAACGGCCTCGGCAACTGCGCTGATCATTTCAGCGGCAAGCGATGGATGAAGAATTGCGTCGCCCATTCGGGCGGCGTGAACGGTCTGCGCCATTGGCGGTAAGCTCCTAGCAATCCGAAAGTCCTTGTCCTGGGGCGTGGAGAGGCTCAGGCAAATCGGAGCTCGTCTTTAAGCGCGCGCCAGTGGCTGATATCGTCGTCACTCAAAGGCCCAGGCTTGCTGTAGTTGAGCACCAGCATCCGTTGCTGCCCCGGTATCAGGCAGGCCGCCTGAAGCTGGTAGTGGGGCTTGTCGCCGACCATGAACTGGATGGCCATTTCCCGACTGTCGATGGGATGCTCATTGCTTCCAAGGCGGGTCACTTTCGCGGGCGTAATGGTCAGCGCCTTTGACTTCTTCCGTAATACGTTCAGTTGCTCCTCCAAGGCCTCATCCAGGGTCTTGGTGGTTGCAACAGGGCTGCGAGCGATCACCAACGTGGTTTGTCTGTGTCCGTTTACCAGCAGCTCCAGCTGCAACTGCTCTGCCTGGTTGTTGACCTGCACCTGGCAGTCGAGCCTGAAATGCAGTTCCAACGGGGCGTGACAATCCGGTACCGCTTTGAGCGCGCGCACGTGGATGCGCGGTTCAAAGCGCTGGAGGGTACGGCGGATATCGGCGCTCACTTGCTGCAGCAGGTCGCCGCTGCTGACGTCATGCCCGTTGAAGTCGCGCAGGCCCAGGTCGGGGCTGCTTTGGGAGCAACCCTGGCGAGCGTTCAGCAACGTTTCGAGGTGACGCTTGATGGCCGCGAACTTGTGCGAAGCGTTTTCCTGGCGAGACGGCTCCCGGATGGCGGACGGGTCCGCCATCAAGCGATCGAAGAAACCACTCATTGCGTGTCGAGCCGGCCTACCAGGGAAATTTCGAAGTTCGCGCCCATGTACTTGAAGTGCGGGCGCACGGCGAGCGAGACCTGGTACCAGCCCGGATCACCCGCCACGTCCGAGACCTCGACCCTGGCAGCACGCAGCGGCCGACGGCTGCGCACATCGGCCGAAGGGTTTTCCTGGTCGGCGACGTATTGCTTGATCCATTTGTTGAGTTCGGACTCAAGGTCGCGTCGCTCCTTCCAGCTGCCGATCTGCTCGCGCTGCAACACCTTGATGTAGTGAGCCAGGCGATTGACGATGAACAGGTACGGCAGTTGGGTGCCGAGCTTGTAGTTGGTCTGTGCCTGCAGGCCTTCGGGTGTCTTGGGGAAGTTTTTCGGCTTCTGCACCGAGTTGGCTGAGAAGAACGCGGCGTTGTCGCTGTCCTTGCGCATGGTCAGGGCGATAAAGCCCTCTTCGGCCAGCTCGAATTCCTTGCGGTCGGAAATCAGTACCTCGGTAGGGATCTTGGCCTGCAGCTGCCCCAGCGATTCGTACAGATGCACCGGCAGGTCTTCGACGGCACCACCCGATTGTGGGCCGATGATGTTGGGACACCAGCGGTAGCGGGCAAAGCTGTCGTTGATGCAGCTGGCCAACAGGAAGGCTGAGCTGCCCCACAGGTAATTGTCGTGCCGGCCGTTGATGTTCTCATCGTAATTGAAGCTGCTGATCGGCTGTTCTGGGTGAGCTGGAGCGCCTGTTGCACAAACACACGGCGCTTGCCAATGGTATTGGCGAGCGCGATGCGCCCAAGGCGCCGGTGGAGAGCCCGCAACCTGCGCCGCAGGCTGATGTCATCGCCACGCCAAAACCCCGCATGTCGATCGGTAACGAGCGCGAGACGCGCCGAGCCATGTTGAGCATGGCCGAGCTGATCAACCAGCAGGACCCGTACGACCCTACCGGCTATCAACTGCGCCGCTTCGGCCTGTGGGCCCACATTCAGGCCGCACCGCAAACCCGGCAGGGCAGCCGTACAGAGTTGATGGCAGTACCACGGGATATTGCCAGTGACTACGAGGATGCCATCGCCGGCACCGTAATCGACGCGGCGTTGCTCCAGCGAGTTGAAAAAAGTGTGACGGCTTCTCCCTTCTGGATTCGCGGCAGCTTTCTTGCCGCGACCGCCGCGTCGCGGCTGGCGATGGGCGAAGTGGCTGAGGCCATCCGTGCGGCGACCGCTCGTTTCGTGCTGCGCATGCCAGCGCTGCAGCAGCTGTGCTTCAGCGACGGTCAGGTGTTTGTCGACGACCAATGCCTGGCCTGGCTCAAAAGGGCAGACGGGCAGTCCGAGCAAGCGGCAGCCTCCCAAGAGTTCGCCAGCCTTCGCGAAGAACTGGTCAGCCAGCTGGAAAGCGGCGGCGTAGAACCGGTGTTGCTAAGGCTGCAGGGGATGCAGGCAGATTTTCGAGCCCCTCGCGAGCGCTGTCATACCACCGTCATCGCAGCTGATCTGTTGGCCGCACGAGGCGTGTCCTGGTTAGCCCAGGACCTGTGCGCCGGGGTCGCGCGAACGATGCAGCAAACCACCGCCAGCGACTGGGAGCCCGAGGTATTCCAGCGGCTTCAACAATACGCGTCCTCCCACGTGCTGGCCGATCGGAACAAGGAGCAGGAGCCTCGATGAATCAACTCTGGAAGTACCTCAAACGTTGGGGCTGGCCGCTCATGACCCGTATCGGTCTGGCAATGCCGCTGCTACTTGGGCTTGGTGCTGTGCTGATGCTGGTTGCCATCTGGTGGCTCGGCCCGCAATGGACGTGGCGCGATCAGCAGCCGTTGGCCAGTGTGGTGCATCGTAGTGTGGCCAGCCTGGTGCTCTTGTTGATGGTGCTGTTGTGCTGGTTGGTCGTGTTGAGAACGCGCTTTCGCCGCTTGCAAGCAGAGCGTCAGCAGGCAATGGACGCCGAGGCGGACCCGGCGCTACCGTTCGTTCACGCACAAGAGAAGGGGTTGAGCCAAGCGCTCGCACGCTATCTGGACAATGCCGGTGGGCGTCGCGCGCTGTACCGATTGCCGTGGTACCTCGTGCTGGGCGCCAGGCAGGCCGGCAAGAGCAGCTTTATTGACTGCACCGATCAAAGTTTCTCGTTGACCCGCATCGACAAGGCCCAGGCACGAGGCCGGCCTGCGCAGGCGCTCGCCTACCCCGTGGGATGGTGGATCAGCAATGATGCGGTGATCATCGACCCGCCCGGTGCCTTTATCAGCCAGAACGGTCCCGTAGATTCGCTGAGCAGTGGCTCCAGTGACGCTGAGTCCTCGGTACCGCCTGGAACCCAAGCCAACTTGTGGCAGCATCTGCTGGATTGGCTGCAGCGCAATCGAAGCCAGAGAGCCCTCAACGGCCTGGTGCTGGTTGTCGACCTGCCTGCGCTACTGCACGGTACCGTCGAGCAACGCACGGCCCTTGCCCACCTGCTGCGCACACGTCTTTACGAGGTGAGCAGCCAGTTGGGCTCGCGCTTGCCGCTTTATGTCGTGTTGAGCAAATTCGATCTGCTGGACGGCTTCGACCAATTCTACAGCAAGCTTTCGGCCGCCAAGCGCAACAGCCTGTTTGGATTCACGTTCAAGCTGGATGCGGTCGATACCTTCGACGCTTGGCTAGGCGAGTATGGCGAACATTACGATCGGTTGCTGGAGCAGCTGTTCGAGCAGGTGATCGATCAGCTGGACGTGCCGGGTAGCCCTGCGTTGCGTTCACGTCTCTACTCACTGCATAGGCAGTTGCTCGGGTTGCGCCCAGTACTGTTGGGCTTTCTGCGCGAGACCTTGGCAAGTGACCGTTTCACCACCCCGGCGCTGGTGCGCGGTGTGTATTGGTCGTCAGTCGTCCAGCACGGTGACGTGCGCAACGCCTTTGTCCGTGAGGCGGCGCAGCCTTACAAGACCAGCCTCCCCTTGGTTGAGGGCAAGACGCAGGGCAAGGCGTTGGCCTACTTCATTCAACAGGCCTTTGGACGGGTCATCTACAAAGAGGCCGGCCTTGCCGGCGATAACGTCAGGGTGGCTCGGCGCAAGCGCCAACTGCTGTGGGTGGGTTCTTCTGTAGGCGTTCTGGCCTTCTGCGTCGCCATCGCCAGCTGGCATCGTTACTTCGACATCAATGGCGTCAAGGCCGCCAGCGTGCTGGCCAAGAGCCGGGAGTACAGCCATCACGAAGTGGATCAGCGTCTGGACCCGACCGGGCGCAACTTGCTGGAGCCGCTGGACCAGATCCGCGATGCGGTAGCAGTGTTTGGCGACTACCGCGCTGCGTGGCCGGGTGTTGCTGATCTGGGGCTGTACCAGGGCCGTACCATCGGGCCGACCGTGGATGAGGCGTACCTCAGCTTGTTGTCCAGGCGCTTCTTGCCTGCGTTGGCCAGCGGCGTGATCGAGGCCATGGATGCGGCGCCCCCCGGCAGCGAGCAGCAAATGACCGCGCTCCGGGTTTACCGGATGCTTGAGGATCGCCGGAACCGTCGAGCGGAATGGGTCGAGGACTGGATGGCGCAACAATGGCAACAGGCCTTCCCCGGCCAGGGGCAGCTGCAACGAGACCTCATGCGGCACCTGAAGTATGCGCTGGCCTACGCGGATACCGACCTGCCGCAGTATCGCCAGCGTGTCAGCCAAGTGCAGCAGACATTGCGTAAGGTGCCGTTGCCACAACGCGTGTATGCGGGCCTGAAGCAGCAGGCCCAGGAGCAGTTGCATACCGGTCTGGACCTGCGTCATCAGGTGGGGCCTGCGTTCGATGTCGTTTACCAGCTGTCTTCCGGCTCGAGCCAGGGCGACAATGGCGTTTTGCTGGCGCCAATGCTCACCGCCAAAGGCTTCAAGGAGTACTTTGAACCGCGTAGTCAGCGCTTTACGGAAATGGCCATGATCGACCAGTGGGTACTGGGGGAACGTGCTCAACTGGATTACTCCGATGCCGACCAGGCTGCGCTGAACGAGCGCCTGCGCAACCTGTACAGCGCCGACTACATCGACAGCTGGCGCCGCGCCTTGAACGCATTCTCCGTGGCGGATTTTCGAGACCTGGATCATGGCGTCACGATCCTTGAACAGTTGGCCGGGCCAGCGGCGCCGTTGCACCGATTGCTGGAGACGGTTCGCGACAACAGTTCGCTGTTATCACCGGTTAATGTTGGCGTGGCGGATGAGGCCCCTTCGCCTGTTTCGGTCAACAGCAAGCCTGAGCAACAACAGGCGCTGGTCATCCAGCGGGCGTTTGCAGGCTTGAGCGCCATGTTGCACGCTGCAGGCGAAAAACCGAGCTACTACGATGAAACCCACGCAGCCATAGTCGCCGTCCACGACTATGCCAAGGCGGTACAGGGTAGCCCAGACCGAGGCAAGGCTGCGCTGCACGCAGTGCATCAACGCTTTTCAATGACCGGGCACGACCCCATCGGCACCTTGCAACGCGTTGCCACTGGCTTGCCGGAGCCAATCAATCATCACGTTAGAAAGGTGGCAGATCAAACGGCGCAGGTGCTGAACGTTGAAGCGCTGCGCGAGTTGGAGCGGCGATGGGATGCTGAAGTCTACAGCTTCTTCCAGCAGCGCCTGGCAGAGCGCTACCCTTTCGTAGTCAGGGCACCCGACGCTTCGCTGGAAGACTTTGAGGCGTTCTTCGGGCCGAAGGGGCGACTGCAGCAGTTCCAGGATCAATACCTGAAGCTTTTCCTCAAGGACAATCTGGAAGCCTTGCAGGATGGTTTGCAGGGGCGCTCCCTGATCCGTACCGATGTGATCGAGCAGCTGGAACGGGCCGATCGCATCCGCGAAACGTTCTTTGATCAGCGCGGTAACCTCAGCGTGCAGTTCAGTATCGAGCCGTTGGGGCTTAGTGCAAATCAACGCACCAGCCTGTTGGATCTGGATGGCCAGCTGATTTCCTACACCCACGGCCCAAGCCAGATCACCGGTATTGTCTGGCCCAATACCTTGGGGCAACACGTGCGCAGCAACCTGACCCTGCTCAGGCAGAACGGCAATAGCAGCAGCCTGGAGTATCGAGGGCCTTGGTCGATGTTTCGCCTGCTGAGCCGCGGTGCGCTCAATGGGCGTACGGCAACCAGCGTGGACCTGAGCTTCAAAACAGGTGATGGTGTGATGCGCTACAGGCTGAACGCGGAAAAGGCCTTCAACCCAATTACTCAACAACCGTTCAAAGGTTTTCGGTTGCCCCGAGGGTTGTTGCAACAGCCAGTCAGGGTGGCGTTGGCCGAACAGGCGGATGTGCCTGTCATGTAGGCAGGAGGCGGTGCAAAACGAAGAGCGAGCCCAGGCACGGCATGTCTGTACCCAGGCTATCGAGCAACTGAAGTCGGGCATGCGCACGGTGCATGCTCAGGGGCAGGGACGTACAGGCATGCTGAAGCGCTGATCACGCCCAGAACCCAACCAGCACCAACGCCGCCACGCCCAGCCCGACCGCAACCGAGCAGCCGCCCAGCGACAGCGCCGCCCGGCCTTGCCGATACCAGCCGTCATGGCCCAATTGCCGTGCCGGCGCCAGCAGGCTGCGCCACCGCAGTTCCGTATCGTGAAACGCCTGCAAGTTCGCCGTATCGGCATCCAGCCAGCGGCGGAAGTCGATACGCTCGCACGCCGTCACTTGCGGACTCTGCAAGCGCACATACCATTGCCCGGCCACGCTCGTCAGCACATCCCGGCGCGAGCGGCCAGCCTGCAGCGCCTGGCCCATGTTGCGCTCGATACTCGCCAGTGGCAGGTCAAGGCGCACAGCGATGCTGGCGAAGTCCAGCCGATCGAGGCGGTTGAGCAGGAATACTTGCTGTACGCGCCGTGGTAGCCGCTTCAGTGCATGCAGCAGGGCGTCGTCGGCATCATGCTCGGCAGCAGGAGTGGGGTGTTCAAGGGGCAGCAGCAGACGGGTCATGGACAGCTCCTTGCTCTATAAAGGGGAGGAGGGGGCATCTTCCGTGATGCGTGATCAGCGTAGATTAAACGAGATTGATTCTCAAGTGCTGATTCCGCAAAGTTTTGTAACGAGCGTTCACGCCCTGAAACACCTTTGTTATCATGCGCGCCATCATGATCTTCATGAGCCTGAAGAGCCAAAAAAAAGACCCGGCAAAAAGCCGGGTCAAAAACCGTGATTAGCCTGATGAGGAGATAATCTGAGAGCGACCTAAGCTTTCAGGTTATCCAGCAGATCTCGCGATCAGCTGAGTGCAATAATAATCGTTATCATTTACCAGTCAAATGAATTTTCGCTAATCCGGTAAAAAAGTTTTACCGGCGCGCTTCCTTGTCCCGGCAATCGGGGCCTTTGCCGTTACCTGGCTATCACGTTTTCTCCCTTCTCTCTTGTCTGTAAACCCGGTCACTCGGTGCGTTTGTGCTCCAGCAGTGCGCGAGCCATGTCCATCATGTGCATCAACGCGAAGGTCAATTCGCGCTGGCTGCCGTGCTGGTGTGTAGCGGTTTCCTGGGCGGTGGCCGCAGCGCAGCGCAGCAGGGCGATGGCGTGTTCCTGGGCCTGGTCGCCGGTTACGCCCTCGTGCAGGGTCCAGATCCTGTTGTCCAGGGTAGGCCGCGGCGGGTTGGGGTTGAGGTAGTAGTCGAGCGCGCGGCGTGCGGCTTCGCTGTCGAGATCTGTTTCGTCGTTTTTCGATGGTTTCATGGCAATACCTGCTGATTTCCCTTCAAGCACACTGGAATCACAGAATAGGTCAAGCTGTACTATGTAGTGCCAAATAAATAATTCAGATTGTGTATTGCAGCGGTTAATACAGTCCGTATTGTTGCCGCTCATGGAAAACTGGAACGCATTTCTCAAGCGCTACAAGCGCGAACATAACCTCAGTCAGCTCCAACTGGCCGAGCGCCTGGGCATGACGCAGGGGGGCGTGGGGCATTGGCTGCGTGGCACGCGTCGGCCGACGCTGGAAACCATCAATGAAAAGCTGGAGAAGCTTGGGCTGGTGTTTCTGGAAGCCCAGGTCATGGTGGTCGAGCGCGACATCGTGCGTGAGGCGCAAGGGCTCTATACGGCCGAGCAGCCGGTTTCAGCCGAGGCGCTGCTCTATGCCAGCTTCCGCTTCCCGGTGCTGAGTTGGGCTGACCTGCAGGGGCCATTGCCTGAAACGAGCACGTCCCATGAGCAGACGGACTATATGCCCGCTGGCAATGCGTTCTGGCTGGTGGTTGAAAACGACTCGATGAATGCGGCCAGTGGTAAGAGCGTGCCCGAGGGCATGCGCGTGCTGGTGGATACCGGGCTGGAGGCACAGCCCGGCAGGTTGGTCATTGCACGGCAGCCGGGGCGCCCGGCGGTATTGCGGCAGTTGGTCGAAGAGGGTGGAGACAAGATGCTCAGGCCACTGAATACGCGCTATCCGACGGTTTTGTGTGAAGAAGGCTGCGCGTTTCTGGGAGTGGTGGTGCGGGTACATGGGGCCTTTTGAAAGGGTTTGAGTTGTTGGTGGGGCTGGTGGGGGCAAGTCTTGGTTTTTAGGGCACCCGCGCGATCGAGCGCCGCCCGCGCGGCGCATCGCGAGCTGCGCTCGCTCCTACGTTTGTTTTTGGCCAGTAACGCCTGTTGCAGGCGCGCGCGACCGCTTTGTTTGTACGACGCGATATCGAGCCATGCGCCAAGGCGTACGCGCGCAGATCCCACAGGAATGACTGGCCCGAAACAAACGTAGGAGCGAGCGCAGCTCGCGATGCGCCGCGCGGGCGGCGCTCGGTCTCCCAGGCGACGCACCTCTACCGCCATACCCTCAAGGCCACACCGCCTGGCATGACGTTGCGCAATGGCCGGGTGTGTTTGCCGTGGGTTTTAGGGGGTGGCAGAAATCGAGCGCCGCCCGCGCGGCGCATCGCGAGCTGCGCTCGCTCCTACGTTTGTTTCGGGCCAGTAACGCCTGTGGCAGACGCGCGCGACCGTTTTGTTTGTACGACGCGATATCAAGCCATGCGCCAAGGCGTACGCGCGCAAATCCCACAGGAATGACTGGCCCGAAACAAACGTAGGAGCGAGCGCAGCTCGCGATGCGCCGCGCGGGCGGCGCTCGATCTCGAAGGCACCCCAGAACTCAAGCCAAGCGCCCCCGCCTCACTCACCCAGCTCGACCAGCACAGTCCCTTCGCTGACCATGTCCCCCTCCAGGCAGAACAGCGCCTTCACCGTGCCGGCATGCGGCGCACGAATGCTGTGCTCCATCTTCATGGCCTCCAGTACCACCAGCGCAGTACCGGCTTCCACCACCTGCCCAGGTTCGACCAGCACCCGCACGATACTGCCGTTCATGGGCGCACCCAGCCCACCCTGATGGCTGTGGCTGGCTTCGGCCTCGGCAATCGGGTCGAAGGCTTCGATGGCATGCATTTCGCCATCCCAGTGCAGGTACAGCGTGCCACCCCGACGGGTTGCCAGATGCTGGCGACGCACGCCGTTCTGGTCATGCACCAACTGCTCACCTTGCAGCTGCCAGGTAGAAGCAGCGCTACGTTCCAAGGCCACTGCCTGATCTTGTCCGGCGCTTACCAGATGCAAGCTACTGCGTGCCGGCAGGCCCAAGCGCAGGCCGTTACGCCCGCTCCAAGGCGAATGGCAATCGTCATCGCGCTGATGCCCCGCCTGGCCCTGCAGCCAGGCTTCGGCTGCCGCCTCCCAAAAGCCAGCAGGCAGCGCACGTGGCGCCGGTAGCAGCACATCCTGGTGGCGGGGAATGAAGCCGGTGTCCAGCTCTGCCGCCGCGAACGCAGGGTGCGCGAGAATGCGGCGCAGGAAGGCGATGTTGGTCTTCAGCCCGCCAATGGCAAACTCGTCGAGCATGGCCAGCAAGCGCAGGCGTGCCTGTTCGCGGTTTTCACCCCAGGCAATCAGCTTGCCCAGCATCGGGTCGTAGAACGGCGACACCACATCGCCTTCGCTGACCCCGCTGTCCACCCGGCGGCCTTCGCCAGGCGCCGATTCACGGTACAGCGCCAATTTACCGGTCGCGGGTAAAAAATCGTTGGCCGGGTCTTCGGCATACAGGCGCACTTCGATGGCATGGCCGATCAGCGGCACCTGTTCCTGTGTGATCGGCAGGGCTTCGCCGCAGGCCACGCGAATTTGCCAGGCAACAAGGTCCAGGCCGGTGATGGCCTCGGTGACCGGGTGTTCCACCTGCAGGCGGGTGTTCATCTCCATGAAGAAGAACTCGCCACGTGCATCAAGCAGAAACTCCACGGTGCCAGCACCCACGTAACCGATAGCCTGGGCGGCACGCACCGCCGCTTCGCCCATGGCCTGGCGCAGTTCGGGCGACAGGCCGGGCGCAGGGGCCTCTTCCACCACCTTCTGATGGCGGCGCTGAATGGAACAGTCGCGTTCGTTAAGGTACAGGCAGTTGCCGTGCTGGTCGGCAAACACCTGGATTTCGACATGACGTGGCTTGAGCACGTACTTTTCCACCAGCATGCGCGCATCGCCGAACGACGACTGTGCCTCACGCTGGGCCGACGCCAGGGCGTCGGCCAGTTGGCTTTCTTCCTCGACCACTTTCATGCCCTTGCCACCGCCGCCAGCGCTGGCCTTGAGCAGCACCGGGTAGCCGATGCGTTCGGCCGCGGCGCGGAAGGTGTCCAGGTCTTGGGCCTCGCCATGGTAGCCCGGTACCAACGGCACGCCGGCGGCCTCCATCAGCGCCTTGGCTGCCGATTTGCTGCCCATGGCGTCGATGGCGCTGGCCGGTGGGCCGAGGAATATCAGCCCGGCCTGCTCGATGGCGCGGGCGAAACCTGCGTTCTCGGACAGAAAGCCATAGCCGGGGTGGATAGCCTGGGCGCCGCTGGCCTTGGCTGCGGCCAGCAGCTTGTCGACCAGCAGGTAGCTTTCGGCAGCCTTGGTGCCGCCCAGGTCGACGCGGATGTCGGCTTCGCGGCTGTGACGGGCGTCACGGTCGGTGGCGCTGTGCACGGCGACAGTGGTCAGGCCCATGGCCTTGGCGGTGCGCATCACCCGGCAAGCGATTTCGCCGCGGTTGGCGACCAGCAGGGTGGTCAAAGCGGGGCGGCTCATGGGCGCGGCTCCTTCTTGTCAACGGTTTGCCAGGCAGGGCGGCGTTTTTCCAGGAAAGCGCGCAGGCCCTCCTGGCCTTCGGCGCTGACGCGGATGCGGGCGATGGTGTTTTCGCAGTAACGGCGCAGGGCCGGGCTGAGTTCGCCGTCGTCCACTTCGCGCAGCAAGTCCTTGGTGGCGCGCAATGCTTGTGGGCTGTTCTGCAGCAGGTTGCCTACCCAGGCTTCGACGTGGTCGTCCAGTTCGCTGGCCGGGTATACCTCGGCCAGCAGGCCCAGTTCGCGGGCCCGTACGCCGCTGAAGCGCTCGGCGGTGAGGGCGTAGCGGCGCGCGGCGCGTTCGCCAATGGCCTTGACCACGAACGGGCTGATGACCGCCGGGGCCAGACCGATGCGTACTTCCGACAGGCACAGCTGGGCGTCTTCGGCGCCGATAGCCATGTCGCAGCAGCTGATCAGGCCCAGCGCGCCACCGAAGGCGGCGCCTTGCACCACGGCCAGGGTCGGGGCCTTGAGGCGGTGCAGGGCGTACATCAGCTCGCCCAGCTCGTGGGCATCATCCAGGTTGGTGTTGAAGTCCAGTTGTGCCGACTGCTGCATCCAGGCCAGGTCGGCACCGGCGCTGAAGTGCCGGCCACGGCCGCGCAGCAGCACAAAGCGCAGGCTGGTGTCTTCGGCCAACTGGTCGATGGCCACGATCAGCTCGCGGATCATCTGCGCGTTGAAGGCGTTGTTCTTGTCCTCGCGGCTTAGCCACAGGGTGGCAAAGCCGCGCGGGTCGCGGATCACTTCAAGGGTGCTGAAATCGCTCATGGGTCACATCCGGAAAATGCCGAAGCGGCTCTGTTCGATCGGCGCGTTCAGCGCGGCAGACAACGCCAGGCCGAGGACGTCGCGGGTCTGTGCCGGGTCGATGACGCCGTCGTCCCACAGGCGGGCGCTGGAATAATAGGGGTGGCCCTGACGCTCGTACTGGTCGAGGATCGGCTGCTTGAGCCTGGCTTCGTCTTCGGCACTGAATGGCTGGCCGCTGCGTTCGCTTTGCTCACGCTTGACCTGGGCCAGCACACCGGCGGCCTGTTCGGCGCCCATTACGCCAATCCGCGCGTTAGGCCACATCCACAGGAAGCGCGGGTCGTAGGCGCGGCCGCACATGCCGTAGTTGCCGGCACCAAAGCTGCCGCCGATGATCACCGTGAACTTCGGCACCTGGGCGCAGGCCACAGCGGTGACCAGCTTGGCGCCGTGCTTGGCGATGCCGCCTTCTTCGTACTTCTTGCCCACCATGAACCCGGTGATGTTCTGCAGGAACAGCAGCGGGATGCCGCGCTGGCAGGCCAGTTCGATGAAGTGCGCACCTTTTTGCGCGGCTTCGGCAAAGAGGATGCCGTTGTTGGCCAGGATGGCCACCGGGTAGCCGTGCAGATGGGCGAAGCCGCACACCAGGGTGGTGCCGAACAGCGCCTTGAATTCATCGAACACCGAGCCATCGACCAGGCGGGCGATCACCTCGCGCACGTCGAACGGTTGTTTGGCATCGGCCGGCACCACGCCGTACAGCTCATCGGCCGCATACAGCGGTGCCACCGGTGCCAGGCGTTGTAGCTTGCCCAGCTTGTGCCAGTTGAGGTTGGCCACGCTGCGTCGCGCGATGGCCAGGGCGTGTTCGTCGTTGTCGGCATAATGGTCGGCGACGCCACTGGTGCGGCAGTGCACATCGGCGCCCCCCAAGTCTTCGGCACTGACCACTTCACCGGTGGCGGCTTTTACCAGCGGCGGTCCCGCGAGGAAGATGGTCGCCTGCTGCCGCACCATGATCGCTTCGTCGGCCATGGCCGGCACGTAAGCGCCGCCAGCGGTGCACGAGCCCATCACCACGGCGATCTGCGGGATGCCTTGTGCGCTCATGTTGGCCTGGTTGAAGAAGATGCGCCCGAAGTGCTCACGGTCGGGGAACACTTCGTCCTGGCGTGGCAGGTTGGCGCCGCCGGAGTCCACCAGGTAGATGCATGGCAGACGGTTCTGCAGGGCGATGGTTTGTGCACGCAGGTGTTTCTTTACGGTCAGCGGGTAGTACGAGCCGCCTTTTACCGTGGCGTCGTTGGCCACGATCATGCATTCGACGCCCTCGATACGGCCGATGCCGGCAATCACGCCCGCAGCCGGCACGTCCTCGCCGTATACCTCATGGGCGGCCAACTGGCCGATCTCGAGGAACGGCGAGCCCGGGTCCAGCAGGCGGTCGATACGCTCGCGCGGCAGCAGCTTGCCACGTGAGGTATGACGTTCCTGAGCCTTGGGCCCGCCGCCCTGGGCAACCTGGGCGAGCAGGCCGCGCAGGGCCTGGACCTGCTCGAGCATGGCCGCGCTGTTGATGGCGAATTCTGCCGAACGCGGGTTGATCTGGGTGTGCAAGGTAGCCATGTGCGCCCGTCCCTTATGTTCAGCGGGTTTCGTTGAACAGTTCGCGGCCAATCAGCATCCGGCGGATTTCGCTGGTGCCGGCACCGATTTCGTACAGCTTGGCGTCGCGCAACAGGCGGCCAGCCGGGAATTCGTTGATATAGCCGTTGCCGCCAAGAATCTGGATCGCCTCCAGGGCCATTTGCGTGGCACGCTCGGCGGTGTACAGGATCACGCCGGCAGCGTCCTTGCGGGTGGTCTCGCCACGGTCGCAGGCCTGGGCCACGGCATACAGGTAGGCGCGGCTGGCGTTCAGCTGGGTGTACATGTCGGCAATCTTGCCCTGGATCAGCTGGAACTCGCCGATGCTCTGGCCGAATTGCTTGCGGTCGTGGATATACGGCACCACCAGGTCCATGCAGCTTTGCATGATGCCGGTCGGGCCGCCGGACAGCACCACACGTTCGTAGTCCAGGCCGCTCATCAGGACGCGCACGCCGCCGTTGAGCTGGCCCAGAATGTTCTCTGCCGGTACTTCCACGCCATCGAAGAACAGCTCGCAGGTGTTGGACCCGCGCATTCCCAGCTTGTCGAACTTGTTGCTGCGGCTGAAGCCCTTCCAGTCACGCTCGACGATGAACGCGGTGATGCCGTGCGCACCCTTGTCCAGGTCGGTCTTGGCGTAAATCACGTAGGTGTTGGCGTCGGGACCGTTGGTGATCCAGGTCTTGCTGCCGTTGAGCACGTAGTGATCGCCGCGTTTTTCTGCGCGCAGTTTCATCGACACCACGTCGGAGCCGGCATTGGGCTCGCTCATGGCCAAGGCGCCGATGTGCTCGCCGCTGATCAGCTTGGGCAGGTACTTGAGCTTCTGCTCATGGGTGCCGTTGCGGTTGATCTGGTTGACGCACAGGTTGGAATGGGCGCCGTAGGACAGCGCCACCGAGGCGGAGCCACGGCTGATTTCTTCCATCGACACCACATGGGCCAGGTAGCCCAGGCCAGCGCCGCCGTACTCTTCCGGTACGGTGATGCCCAGCAGGCCCATGTCACCGAACTTGCGCCACATGTCGGCGGGGAACAGGTTGTCGTGGTCGATCTGCGCGGCGCGCGGGGCCAGTTCGGCGGCGACGAAGGTGCGCACCTGGTCGCGGAGCATGTCGATGGTTTCGCCCAGGGCGAAGTTCAGGGAGGGGTAATGCATGCTGGGGCACCTTCTTGTTCTTGGAAATTGGGTAACACCGTAGCTCAAAGCCTAATCGCTGACCCCTGTAGGAGCGGGCTTGCCCGCGAATGCGTCAGCAGGACCACCGTCATTGCCTGGGTGATCGCATTCGCGGGCAAGCCCGCTCCTGCAAGGGTCGGCGTCATGCCGGAGGTTCCGGTATCGTTCATCACCTTTACGTTAACGTAAACCTGCGGGGAGGCACTGTCAATCCACTCGTCACCTTTACGTAAACGTAAATCTGCGCCAGAGTATTCCCGCTTGCTTCAGCCGTGCCCAAAACAACCACAAGAAGGGACACCCATGAGTCAACCGAGCTATACCCGCGGTCGCCAGGACCGACCCTTGCTGACCCAGACCATCGGCCAGGCCTTCGATGCCACCGTAGCCCGCTGTTCCGACAGCGAGGCCTTGGTGTCCCGCCACCAGGGCCTGCGTTACAGCTGGCGGCAGCTGGCCGAACAGGTCGAAATACACGCCCGCGCGCTGATCGCACTGGGCGTGAACACCGGCGACCGTGTTGGCATCTGGTCGCCCAACTGCGCCCAGTGGTGCATCTTGCAGCTGGCCAGTGCCAAGGTCGGCGCCATCCTGGTCAACATCAACCCGGCCTACCGTGTGGGTGAGCTGGAGTACGTGTTGCGCCAGTCTGGCTGCCGCTGGCTGGTCTGCGCTGAAGCCTTCAAGACGTCTGATTACCACGCCATGCTGCAGGAGCTGGTGCCTGAACTGGCCAGCGCCCGGCCTGGTGAGCTGGCCAGTGAATGCCTGCCCGAGTTGCGTGGTGTCATCAGCCTGGCCGCCAACCCGCCTGCCGGCTTCCTGCCCTGGCACGCCTTGGCCGAGTGGGCAGGGCAGACGTCTGTCGAGGCTTGCACTGCCCGTCAGCAAAGCCTGCAATTCGACCAGCCGGTAAACATCCAGTACACCTCCGGCACCACCGGTGCACCCAAAGGTGCCACGCTCAGTCACTACAACATCCTCAACAACGGTTTCATGGTGGGTGAAAGCCTTGGCCTGACAGCCCGCGACCGTATGGTGATTCCGGTGCCGCTGTACCATTGCTTCGGCATGGTCATGGCCAACCTCGGCTGCATCACCCACGGCAGCACCATGATCTACCCTAACGATGCTTTCGACGCCGAACTTACCTTGCGCGCCGTGGCCGAAGAGCGCGCCAGCATCCTCTATGGCGTGCCGACCATGTTCATCGCCATGCTCGATCACCCATCGCGCGCCCACATGGACCTGTCGACCCTGCGCAGCGGCATCATGGCCGGTGCCACCTGCCCGATCGAGGTGATGCGCCGGGTCATCGACCAGATGCACATGGCAGAAGTGCAGATCGCCTACGGCATGACCGAAACCAGCCCGGTGTCACTGCAGACCGGCCCGGACGATGATCTGGAGCTGCGCGTGACCACCGTCGGCCGCACCCAGCCGCAGCTGGAAAACAAACTGGTGGACGCCGATGGCTGCATCGTCGCGCGCGGCGAGATTGGCGAACTGTGCACCCGCGGCTACAGCGTGATGCTTGGCTACTGGGACAACCCCCAGGCCACGGCGGATGCCATCGACCCGGCCGGCTGGATGCATTCGGGTGACCTGGCGGTGATGGACGAGCAGGGCTATGTGCGCATCGTCGGGCGCAACAAGGACATGATCATTCGCGGCGGCGAGAACATTTATCCGCGTGAGCTGGAAGAGTTTTTCTACACCCACCCGGCGGTGGCCGATGCGCAGGTGATCGGCATTCCGTGCAGCCGCTATGGCGAAGAGATCGTCGCCTGGATCAAGCTGCACCCTGGGCACAGCGCCACGGTCGAGGAACTGCAGGGCTGGTGCAAGACGCGCATCGCCCACTTCAAGGTGCCGCGATATATCCGCTTTGTCGACGAGTACCCGATGACCGTGACCGGCAAGGTGCAGAAGTTCCGCATGCGCGAGATCAGTGTGGCGGAGATTGCGGCTGCATCTGCGGGTTGATGTGCGAGTGCGGCCGGCCTCTTCGCGGGTAAACCCGCTCCTACAGGGACAGCGCCGCATTCAAGGCCGGCACGGTCGCTGCAGGAGCGGGTTTACCCGCGAAGAGGCCGGTCCGTTCAAGGCAAGACCTTCGCCTTGCCAAGCGTTTGATCATCCTCAACCATAACCTGCGACCAAACACGTTACTGGCAGAATTACCCGGTGCCGTGGTCTACCCTTAAGCCTTCACCGGTGGCTCCTGGCTCGGCGGGTCGCCCACTGTCGGCGGCACGGTCGGCTTGATCGGCAGCTCGTCCGGCTCTTCTTCCGGTACGGGTGGCGGCAAGCTCGGGTCGTCGATGTTGGGATCGGGTGTCTCCGGTGGAATGGGAATGTTCATGGCCTGACCTCGCGTGGGTGGGTGAAGAGGTGCTGTAGGCTCTGACCGCTGGCAGCTGCCGTTCGCTCAATTATTTTGAACCCCCCGCCTGTGCCCGGCTCTGAACCCTTACCGCCACCAGCCTGAGGGAGCAAGGTCGATGTCACGAAACGAGCCCTTTGAAAGCGTGCCCATGGCGAACGATCACCCGGACCAGGCCATCAGCCTGTCCCAGGCGCTGCTGGCGCCGCGTATCGTGATCGAAGACACCCAACCTGTGCTCGACGCCGGCAGCTTCGCCGCCAAGGCCGTCAGTGGCCAGCCAGTGGCAGTCAGCACCAAGGCCTACAGCGACGGCCACGACCGCCTGGCGGTGATGCTCAACTGGCGCCAGGCGCACAGCCGGCGCTGGCATTGCGTGCCGATGCAGTCGGCGGGCAACGACCTGTGGCAGGCCGAGTTCACCCCCACCGAACTGGGTCCGCACCGGTTCAGTATCGAGGCCTGGATCGACCCGTTTGCCACCTATTGCCACGATCTGGAGAAGAAGTACCACGCCGGCGTCGAGGTAAAACTGGAATTGGAAGAAGGCCGTTTGATGCTCGGCACAGGCATCGAACTGTGCAGCGGCGCCCTGCGCGAGGCGCTAGAGGCCTTGCAGCAGCGCCTGCCCACGCTCAGTATCGATGACCAGGTGGCTTTGTTTCTCGACCCGACCACCGCCCGCCTGATGGGCGAAGCCGAACACCGCAGCTACCTGACCCGCAGCCCTGATTTCCCCCTTGATGTCGACCGCCCGGCCGCACTGTTCGCCAGCTGGTACGAGCTGTTCCCGCGCTCCATTACCGACGACCCGCAGCGCCACGGCACCTTCAACGACGTGCACGAACGGCTGCCGATGATCCGCGACATGGGCTTCGACGTACTGTACTTCCCGCCCATCCACCCCATCGGCATGCAGCATCGCAAGGGCCGCAACAACGCCCTCAAGGCCGAGCCGGGCGACCCGGGCAGCCCTTATGCCATCGGCAGCCCGGAGGGCGGCCACGAGGCGATTCACCCGCAACTGGGCAGCCGCGATGACTTCCGTCGACTGGTGGCTGCGGCGGCGGAACACGGCCTGGAAATCGCCCTCGATTTCGCCATCCAGTGCTCCCAGGACCACCCTTGGCTCAAGGAGCACCCGGGCTGGTTCAGCTGGCGCCCGGACGGCACCATCCGCTACGCCGAAAACCCGCCGAAAAAGTACCAGGACATCGTCAACGTCGATTTCTATGCGCCAGAGGCCGTGCCTTCGCTGTGGCTCGCCCTGCGCGATGTGGTGGTCGGCTGGGTCGAGGAGGGCGTGAAGACCTTCCGCGTCGACAACCCGCACACCAAGCCGTTGCCGTTCTGGCAATGGCTGATCGGCAATGTGCGCAGCCAGCACCCCGACGTCATCTTCCTCGCCGAAGCCTTTACCAAGCCGGCGATGATGGCGCGCCTGGGCAAGGTCGGCTACGCACAGAGCTATACCTATTTCACCTGGCGCAACCACAAGCAGGAGCTGCGCGAATATTTCGAGCAGCTCAACCAGCCGCCGTGGAGCCAGTGCTACCGGCCCAACTTCTTCGTCAATACACCGGACATCAACCCATTTTTCCTGCACACCTCAGGCCGCGCAGGGTTTCTTATCCGTGCGGCGCTGGCGACCATGGGCTCAGGCTTGTGGGGCATGTATTCGGGCTTCGAGCTGTGCGAGGGCACGCCGTTGCCGGGCAAGGAGGAATACCTGGATTCGGAGAAGTACGAAATCCGCCCACGTGATTTCACCCAGCCCGGCAACATCATTGCCGAGATCGCCCAGCTCAACCGCATCCGCCGGCAGAACCGTGCCTTGCAAACCCACCTAGGTGTGGCCTTCTTCAATTGCTGGAACGACAACATCCTGTACTTCGCCAAGCGTACGCCTGAGCGTGACAACTACATCCTGGTGGCCATCAGCCTCGACCCGCACAACGCCCAGGAGGCGCATTTCGAGTTGCCACTGTGGGAGCTGGGGCTGGACGACAACGCCGAAACCCAAGGTGAAGACCTGATGAACGGCCACCGCTGGTCGTGGTACGGCAAGACCCAATGGATGCGCATAGAGCCCTGGCACCTGCCGTTCGGCATCTGGCGCATCGAGAAAGCCGGGTAAAACCGGCCTGCAGCCTTTTCCCCCCCTGTGGGAGCGGGCATGCCCGCGAACACCGGCAGAGCCGGTGCCAAGCACCGCGGTGGCTGATTCGCGGGCACGCCCGCTCCCACAGCGATGGTGCAAGAAGGGGCAAACATGCAATTGAAAGGAGTCGCACATGGCCAAGCGTTCCCGCCCGGCAGCCTTCATCGACGACCCGCTGTGGTACAAGGACGCCGTCATCTACCAGCTGCACATCAAGTCGTTCTTCGACTCGAACAACGACGGCATCGGCGACTTCGCCGGCCTGATCAGCAAGCTCGACTACATTGCCGAGCTGGGCGTCAACACCCTGTGGCTGCTGCCGTTCTACCCATCGCCACGCCGTGACGACGGCTACGACATCGCCGAATACAAGGCCGTGCACCCGGATTACGGCAGCATGGCCGACGCCCGCCGTTTCATCGCCGAGGCCCACAAGCGCGGCTTGCGGGTGATCACCGAGCTGGTCATCAACCACACCAGCGACCAGCACCCGTGGTTCCAGCGTGCCCGCCACGCCAAGCGCGGCAGCAAGGCGCGCGAGTTCTACGTGTGGTCGGACGACGACCAGAAGTACGACGGTACGCGCATCATCTTCCTCGATACCGAAAAGTCCAACTGGACCTGGGACCCGGTCGCCGGCCAGTACTTCTGGCACCGGTTCTACTCGCACCAGCCGGACCTCAACTTCGATAACCCGCAGGTACTCAAGGCGGTGATCGGCGTCATGCGCTTCTGGCTCGACCTGGGTGTAGATGGCCTGCGCCTGGACGCGATCCCTTACCTGATCGAGCGCGACGGCACCAACAACGAGAACCTCGCCGAAACCCACGAGGTGCTCAAGGCGATCCGCGCCGAGATCGACGCCAACTACCCCGATCGCATGCTGCTGGCCGAAGCCAACCAGTGGCCGGAAGACACGCGCCCGTACTTCGGCGAAGGCGATGGCGACGAATGCCATATGGCTTTCCACTTTCCGTTGATGCCGCGCATGTACATGGCCCTGGCCATGGAAGACCGCTTCCCGATCACCGACATCCTGCGCCAGACCCCGGAAATTCCGGCCAACTGCCAGTGGGCGATCTTTTTGCGCAACCATGATGAACTGACGCTGGAAATGGTCACCGACCGCGAGCGCGACTACCTGTGGAACTACTATGCCGAAGACCGCCGCGCGCGCATCAACCTGGGCATTCGCCGGCGCCTGGCGCCCCTGCTGCAGCGTGACCGGCGGCGCATAGAGCTGCTGACCAGCCTGCTATTGTCGATGCCCGGCACGCCAACCCTGTATTACGGCGACGAACTGGGCATGGGCGACAATATCTATCTGGGTGACCGCGATGGCGTTCGCACTCCCATGCAGTGGTCGCCAGACCGCAACGGCGGTTTTTCCCGCGCCGACCCCCAGCGCCTGGTGCTGCCGCCGATCATGGACCCGCTCTACGGTTACCAGACGGTCAACGTGGAGGCGCAAAGCCACGACCCGCATTCGCTGCTGAACTGGACCCGGCGCATGCTGGCGGTACGCAAGCAGCAGAAGGCCTTTGGCCGCGGCAGCCTGCGCACCCTCACGCCCAGCAACCGGCGCATCCTTGCCTATATCCGCGAGTACACCGATGCCGACGGCAATACCGAGGTCATCCTCTGCGTGGCCAACGTGTCCCGTGCCGCCCAGGCTGCCGAACTCGAATTGTCACAATACGCCGACAAAGTACCGGTGGAGATGCTTGGCGGCAGCGCGTTCCCGCCAATCGGCCAACTGCCGTTTCTGCTGACATTGCCACCTTATGCCTTCTACTGGTTCCTGCTGGCCAGCCGCGATCGCATGCCCAGCTGGCACATTCAGGCCACCGAGGGGTTACCCGAATTGACCACATTGGTACTGCGCAAGCGCATGGAAGAACTGCTGCAAGCCCCCGCAAGCGATACACTGCAAAGCACCATCCTGCCGCAGTACCTGCCCAAACGCCGCTGGTTCGCCGGCAAGGAAGGGCCGATCGACGCCGTGCGCCTGTGTTACGGCGTGCGTTTCGGCACCGCCACCACGCCGGTGCTGCTCAGCGAAATCGAAGTACTCAGCGACGGCACGGCCACCCGCTACCAGCTACCGTTCGGCCTGCTGCGTGAGGAACAGATCCATACCGCGCTGCCGCAGCAGCTGGCGTTGTCGCGGGTGCGCCGTACCCACCAGGTTGGCTTGATCACCGACGCCTTCGTCCTGGAGCCGTTCATTCACGCCGTGATGCAAGCCTGCCAGGATGGGCTGCGCTTGCCGTGTGGCGACGCTGAGGGTGAATTGCGCTTTGAATGCACAGAGCAGCTGGCCGGCCTGGCGCTCGACGAGGAGAGCGAAGTGCGCTACCTCAGCGCCGAGCAGTCCAACAGTTCGGTGGTCATCGGCGATCGCGTGGTGCTCAAACTGATCCGCCGGGTCAACCCGGGTATCCATCCAGAGCTGGAAATGAGCGCCTACCTGACCGCCGCCGGCTTTGCCAATATCTCGCCGCTGCTGGCCTGGGTCAGCCGGGTGGACGAGCAACACGCGCCGCACCTGCTGATGATTGCCCAGGGTTACCTGAGTAACCAGGGCGATGCCTGGGGCTGGACCCAGAACACCCTTGAACGGGCCATCCGCGACCAGATGGAGCCCACCCGCAATGACGGCGAAGCGCACACTGACGCATTGGCCGAACTCAGCGGCTTTGCGGCCTTGCTTGGCCAGCGCCTGGGCGAGATGCACCTGCTGCTGGCCTCACCCACCGAAGACCCGGCCTTCCAGCCGCGCCCCAGCGATGCCCGGGACAGCGAGCGCTGGCGTGCACAGATCAGTACCGAACTGATCCACGCCCTCGACCTGCTGGCCCAGCACCGTGACACGCTGGACAGCGACAGCCAGGCCTTGGTCGACGACCTGCAGCAACAGCGCGAGGGCCTGGCCCAGCATATCGACAAGCTGACCGCGCAGGCCCAGGGTGGCCTGCTGATGCGTGTGCACGGCGACCTGCACCTGGGCCAGGTGCTGGTGGTGCAGGGTGATGCCTACCTCATCGATTTTGAAGGCGAGCCTGCCCGGCCACTTGAAGAGCGCCGGGCAAAACACAGCCCCTACAAGGATGTCAGCGGCGTGCTGCGATCCTTCGACTATGCTGCTGCGATGATCTTGCGCAGCGCGTCTGCGGTGGACCTTTCCGAGCCGGCGCGGCAAGCCCGGCAGCGGGTTGCCCGGCAGTACCTGCACCAGTCCCGGCATGCCTTTGTCGAAGCCTATGGCCTGGCCACCGCCGCCATGCCCCACGCCTGGCAGCACGCCGAGGGCGAGCGCGCGGCACTGGAGCTGTTCTGCCTGGAAAAAGCCGCCTACGAGATTACATACGAAGCCGAAAACCGTCCGAGCTGGCTGGCCGTGCCTTTGCATGGTCTGCATGGACTGATCAGTACCTGGGGAGAGTCAGAATGAACGTTACAACGCGTGAAAACGGTGGCCTTCGGCAACGGGACCTCGACGCCCTGGCCCGCGCCGAACACGCCGATCCTTTTGCGGTACTCGGCCCCCACGGCGACGGCGCGGGCGGGCAGGTGGTCCGCGCCTTTCTGCCCAATGCCCTGAAAGTGCGCGTCCAGGCCCGGGATGACGGGCGGGTACTTGCCGAAATGGAGCAGGGCAGCCTGCCCGGGTTGTTCAGCGCGCACCTCAATGAGGCACAGCCCTACCAGCTTCATATCGTCTGGGCCGGTGGCGAACAGGTTACCGAAGACCCCTACAGCTTCGGCCCGCAACTGGGTGACATGGACCTTCACCTGTTCGCTGAAGGCAATCACCGCGATTTGTCCGGGCGCTTCGGTGCCCAGCCGACTCAGGTCGATGGCATCGACGGCGTGTGTTTCTCGGTCTGGGCGCCGAATGCCCGACGGGTGTCGGTGGTGGGTGATTTCAACAACTGGGATGGCCGCCGCCACCCCATGCGCCTGCGCCACAGTGCCGGGGTATGGGAGCTGTTCATTCCGCGTCTGGGCGTGGGCGAAACCTACAAGTTCGAAGTGCTCGGCAAGGACGGCATACTGCCGCTGAAGGCCGACCCGCTGGCCCGTGCCACCGAGCTGCCGCCGAGCACGGCGTCCAAGGTAGCCGGTGAACTCAGCCACGCCTGGCAGGACCATGACTGGATGGCGCAACGCGCCCAGCGCCACGCCTACAACGCGCCATTGTCGATCTACGAACTGCACCCCGGGTCATGGCGCTGCGAGCTGGACGAAGCGGGGGAAATCGGGCGTTTCTTCAATTGGCGCGAACTGGCCGAGCGGCTGGTGCCCTATGTGCAGGAACTGGGCTTTACCCACATCGAGCTGCTGCCGATCATGGAACACCCGTTCGGCGGCTCCTGGGGCTATCAACCACTGTCGATGTTCGCGCCCACCTCGCGCTACGGCAGTGCTGAGGATTTCGCCGCGTTCATCGACGCCTGCCACCAGGGAGGCATTGGTGTGCTGCTGGACTGGGTGCCGGCGCATTTCCCCACCGATGAACACGGTCTGGCTCGCTTTGACGGCACTGCCCTTTACGAATACGACAACCCCCTGGAGGGCTACCACCAGGACTGGAACACGCTGATCTACAACCTCGGGCGCAATGAAGTGCGCGGCTTCATGATGGCTTCGGCGCTTCACTGGTTGAAGCATTTCCACATCGACGGCCTGCGCGTCGATGCGGTGGCCTCGATGCTGTACCGCGACTACTCGCGCAAGGCTGGCGAATGGGTACCCAACCGTCACGGCGGGCGCGAGAACCTGGAAGCCATCGACTTCATCCGCCACCTTAACGGCGTCGCTGCCCACGAGGCCCCGGGTGCGCTGATCATCGCCGAAGAGTCCACCGCCTGGCCTGGGGTCAGCCAGCCTACCCAACAGGGCGGCCTGGGTTTTGCCTACAAGTGGAACATGGGCTGGATGCACGACACCCTGCACTACATCCAGAACGACCCGGTGCACCGCACCTACCACCACAACGAGATGAGTTTCGGGCTGATCTATGCCTATTCCGAGCACTTCATCCTGCCCATTTCCCATGATGAGGTGGTGCACGGCAAGCATTCGCTGATCGACAAGATGCCCGGCGACCGCTGGCAGAAATTCGCCAACCTGCGCGCCTACCTCACCTTCATGTGGGCACACCCGGGCAAGAAGCTGCTGTTCATGGGCTGCGAGTTCGGCCAGTGGCGTGAGTGGAACCACGACAGCGAACTGGACTGGTACCTGCTGCAGTACCCCGAGCACCAGGGTGTGCAGCGGTTGGTGGGCGACCTCAACCGCCTGTACCGCGAAGAACCGGCGTTGCACGAGCAGGATTGCCAGCCGCAGGGCTTCCAGTGGCTGATCGGTGACGACGCGCAGAACAGCGTGTACGCCTGGCTGCGCTGGAGCAGCAGCGGCGAGCCGGTGCTGGTGGTGGCCAACTTCACCCCGGTACCCCGTGAGGGCTATCGCATTGGCGTGCCGTTCGGCGAGCGTTGGCAGGAGCTGCTGAACAGTGATGCCGAGCTGTATGCCGGGTCGAACGTGGGTAATCTGGGGGCGGTGGCCAGTGAAGCAGTGGCCAGCCACGGGCAGCCATTATCGCTGGCCCTGAACCTGCCGCCGCTGGGGGTGTTGATCATGAAGCCCGCCTGATCGGTTGACCGCACTGGCCTTTTCGCCTGTAGGAGCGGGTTTACCCGCGAATCCGGTAGCGGCGGCAACCGTGAATGGCCTTTGGAAATTGGCCGGCAGGCCCGGCCCTTTCGCGGGTGAACCCGCTCCTACAACGGCCTGTGCCGAGCCACCGATGCGTGTGGCCCCGATCAGTGTGTAGGCGCGGGTTTACCCGCGAAGAGGCCGGGCCTGCCTACCACCGCATCCGTACCCCAAGGCTGCCAATCAACCCGTTCAGGTCATTCTCATCCACATCACTGCTGTAATCGGCGCTGACGAACATGGCCACCGAAGGTGTCACCCGCGCCACCAGGCCCAACCCCAACTCCACCGTGGTCGAGTAGCGCGAGCTGGAAATCTTGTCGACCTGGTCCAGCTTCACCTCATCGGCATTGCTGAAGTCATACCACACGTTGGTCCGCACATAGGGCTCGATCGGCATGCCGCGCACCTCGTAGCGTCCGGACAGCTTGGCGCCAACCCGGCCGCTCCAGCTCGGCTGGCTGTCGAAGGCCCGCAAGGTCTCCTCCTGTACCTGGTTGCCAGGGAAGAATTGCTGGTTGATCAACTGTGCCTGGGGCTCGATCACCCAGTTGCCACTCAGGCGGATCGGGTACCCGCCCTCTACCGAGAAGGTCATTGCGTGGCCACTGTCGTCCAGGCGCTGGCCGTTTTCGCCACGGCCCATTACGTCGATCCGCGAACCCATGGCCACGGCATTCAGGTGCCAGCCCTGTTCATGGGTCATGCTCCAGTACACCCCCAGGCTTTCCCCGCTCAAGTTCACCGCTTTGCGCTGCTTGTCGCCCAGCAGTGAGCGCGTGCCCTTGAAGCTGCTTTGCAGGTTGTTGTGCCCCACGAATATCCCCGCGCGGTGCACATTGCCCGCCGCCGTTTCACGCACGAACAGGTCCGGGCCGATCATCAGTTGCTGGCTGGGCGCCTCCAGCTGTGCTGGGGGCAGCGCTCGGCTGCGCGCACTGGTGGGGAAGAATTGCGCCCACTGACTGGCAATCAGGTCGGGTGCCGCCTGCCGGTGCCGTTCGCTCATCTGCTGCGAAAACGTATTGAGGGTGCCGAGGCTCAACCCATTGGCACTGACCGGGTCGAGCGACAGTGGCGTCGTTACGGGTTGCTGCAGAAAGCCGGGGGAGATGGGGTCACCCTGCAGTTCGTACGCGATCGTTTCCACCGGGGTTGCCAGAAGCAGCGACGTGGAAACCGCGTAGAAAATGCTGTCGAAGCGCAAGGGGTTCGAGGTGCTTTTCATGGCGGATCTCCTTTGTTTTTGTGGTGCAGCCCGAGAACCTGGCCTGTTGTCACGAGCTGTACGGCAAAAACAGTGGGCGACCCAAACCAGCGCGCCAGTTATCGCAAACGCGCACGAAGGCGCGAGCTAGAGGCCCGGCGCAAGATTTTTACAGCTTGGTATTGTTCAGCTAAGGAGAGGTCACCGCTTGCGTCAAGAAAACGTGAACGAAGTGTTCAAGGCGCGTCTTAACGATTAACTCATTGTTTTTTCGAACTAACATGCAGGGTATAGCGGGGTTCGCTATTTGCCGTGCCGTGGCTATGAAGAATGATTGCTAAAGCCGCACTTCAACGGCCAGTGGCAGGTGGTCTGACAAGTGCGACCAAGGTTTGTGCCCCAGAATCCTCGGCCCATGGCTTTCGGCGTTACGCAGGTAGATGCGGTCCAGGCGCAACAGTGGCAGGCGGGCAGGGTAGGTGCGGGCGAGATGGCCGTGGTGGCGCTCGAAGGCTTCGTGCAAGTCGCGTTGCAGGCCAAGGGTGCGGTTGCCGTGACTTTTCCAGTCGTTGAAGTCGCCGGCGATGATCACCGGCGCGTTGGCCGGCAGAGAGTCCAGCAACTTACGCAGCAACTGCAGCTGCTTTTGCCGGTGGTTTTCCAGCAGCGACAGGTGCACGCAGACCGCATGCACCTGGCCTTGCCCAGGCACCTCCAGCACACAGTGCAACAGGCCGCGGCGTTCGGGGCCGGTGATCGACACGTCCAGGTTGCGGTGCTCGATGATCGGGTACTTGGACAGCAGCGCATTGCCGTGGTGGCCGTCGGGATAGACCGCGTTGCGGCCATAGGCGAAGTCGCTCCACATGCTGTCGGCGAGGAATTCGTACTGCGAGGTCTGTGGCCAGCCGGGGTAGCGCGCAGCGTGGCGGTCGTGGCTACCCAGCACTTCCTGAAGGAAGACAATGTCGGCCTGTGTGCTGCGCACAGCCTCGCGCAGCTCTGGCAAGATAAAGCGCCGGTTGAAGGCGGTGAAGCCCTTGTGGGTGTTCACCGTCAGTACCCGCAGGCGTTTCACGGCTGGGGCCTGGCTGACACTGGCGAAACCATTACTGCCGGCTTCGAGGCTCACAATTCCTCCTGAAGTTAACCCTGCCTCATTGCCGCCGCTAAAACCTGTGGGAGCGGGCATGCACGCTCCCACAGGTATGCCGTGGCAATTACAACGTATGACCTGCGTTGCCTGTCACTGTTCACTCCTCGTCGTACTGCAATACCATTAGTAGCATCGACCGCCCCTTGACCTCGAATGTACTGTCAAACTGCAAATGCTGCCCCTTGCGCAACTCCGGCCGGTCGGTATCGATCAGGCAGCTCCAGTAATCGCCTTCAGGCACGGCCGGCAGCTTGAATGGCACGATGTCATGGTGGGCATTGACGATCAGCAGCACGGTGGCCTCGGCACCTGGCCGGGCGATACCACTGACCTGCGCTCGGCCATCTATCAGCATGCCCAGGCAGCGCCCGTGCGGGTTTTCCCATTGTTCAACGCTCATCTCGCTGCCATCGGGTGCCAGCCAGGTCACGTCCTTGACCCCAATTGCCTCATTGTAGTCCCCCACCAGAAAGCGTGAGCGGCGCAGCACCGGGTAGGCCAGGCGCAGACGCGTCAGACGCTTGACGAAGGCCAGCAGCTCTTCGCCTTCCTGGTCCAGGTCCCAGTTCACCCAACCGATCTCGCTGTCCTGGCAGTAGGCGTTGTTGTTGCCGTGCTGGGTGCGGCTGAACTCGTCGCCGGCAACGATCATTGGCGTGCCCTGGGCCAGCAGCAGGGTGGCGAAGTAGTTGCGCATCTGGCGCATGCGCAGGGCATTGATCGCCGGGTCGTCGGTCGGCCCTTCGACGCCGCAGTTCCACGACAGGTTGTTGTCGGTGCCGTCCTGGTTGTTTTCGTCGTTGTCTTCGTTGTGCTTGTGGTTGTAGGACACCAGGTCGCGCAGGGTGAAACCATCGTGGGCGGTGATGAAGTTGACCGAGGAATAGGGCCGGCGCCCGCGGTTGTTGAACATGTCGCCCGAGGCGGTCAAGCGCGCGGCGAAATCGGCCAACTGGCCTTCGTCGCCTTTCCAGAAGGCGCGTGCGGTATCGCGGAAGCGGTCGTTCCATTCCGCCCAGCCCGGGGCGAAGTTGCCCACCTGGTAGCCGCCGGGGCCGCAGTCCCACGGTTCGGCAATCAGCTTGACCTGGCTCAGCATCGGGTCCTGACGGCAGGCGACGAGGAAGCCATGACGCTCGCTGTAGCCATCGTGGTAACGGCCAAGGATGGTCGCCAGGTCGAAGCGAAAACCATCCACGTGCATTTCGCCGGCCCAGTAGCGAAGCGAATCGGTGACCAACTGCAGCACGCAGGGGTGGCTCAGGTCCAGGGTGTTGCCGGTGCCCGAGTCGTTGATGTAGTAGCGCTTGTCGTCCGGCATCAGGCGGTAGTACGAGGCATTGTCGATACCGCGCATCGACAGGGTCGGGCCGCGCTCGTTGCCTTCTGCGGTGTGGTTGTAGACCACGTCCAGGATCACCTCCAGCCCGGCGTCGTGCAGGTGCGCGACCATCTCCTTGAACTCGGCGATCTTGCCGCTGGCGAGGTAGCGCGGGTGCGGGGCGAAAAAGGCGATGCTGTTGTAGCCCCAGTAGTTGTTCAGGCCCTTGTCCAGCAGGTGCTGGTCGTTGACAAAGGCGTGGATCGGCAGCAGCTCGATGCTCGACACGCCAAGGTCCTTGATGTGCTTGAGCAGCTCGTCGTTGGCCAGGCCGGCGAAGGTGCCACGCAGTTCTTCAGGCACACCCGGGTGGCGCATGCTGATGCCGCGGGCATGCGCTTCATAGATGATCGTGCGCTCCCACGGGATCTGCACACGCTGGTCGCGGCCCCAGGTGAACGCAGGGTCGATGACCTTGCATTTGGGTACGAAAGGCGCGCTGTCGCGCTCGTCGAATGACAGGTCACCGTCGGGATGGCCGATGGTGTAGCCGAACAGGGCCTCGGACCATTTCAGGCTGCCGACCAGTTGCTTGGCATACGGGTCGATCAGCAGTTTGTTGGGGTTGAAGCGGTGGCCGTTTTCCGGCTCGTAGGGGCCGTACACCCGGTAGCCATAGACCAGGCCGGGGTGAGCGTCGGGGAGGTAGCCGTGGTAGATCTCATCGGTGTATTCGGGCAGCTCTATGCGCTCGATTTCCTGCTCGCCAGTGGAGTCGAACAGGCACAGCTCGACCTTGGTGGCGTTGGCCGAGAACAGGGCGAAGTTGACCCCTAGGCCATCCCAGGTGGCGCCGAGGGGGAAGGGTAGGCCTTCGCGGATGCGTGATGGTGCGACCGAGCGGGTTTTCTTCGGGGTGCGGGGGCTCATGACGATCCTCAAGTGGCCGTGACGGAAGGGAAGTTGTGCTGTCCTGCATTGGCCTCTTCGCGGGTAAACCCGCTCCTACATGCGCCTGTGATGAACCTGTAGGAGCGGGCTTGCACGCAAAGAGGCCGGGACAGGCTCAACCGGCAGTAGGCTTTTTCGCCGCCCGGGGCTTTTTCGCCGCAGCAGGTTTGACCCCCGGCAGGGCCGCCGCCTTGGGTTCTGCAGGCGCCTTCGGCTTGGCCGCTGCTTTCTTGCGCGGGGCTGCCTTGGGCGCCAGCGCTTCGGCCTCGGCCAGCTTGCGGGCCATTTCCCAGTGGCGTTCTTCCTCTCCTACAGGCTTACCTTCGGATTCCCAGATCTGGTAGGCAAATTCGCGAATACGCTTTTCATCGACACTCATCATGACGCTCCTGATGCTCAAGATTGTTGTATCAACACGTTGACCGGAAACTCCGCCAGCACGGCGCTCAACAGCAACTCCTTTGAAGAGCTGACCGCCGCACAGGAGAAAAGTCCCGTCGAGTTGGCAGGTGACAAGGCAAACGGCAGTACCAGCCGGGTGTCGTCCCAGTTCTTTGCCGGGATCAACGGTGTAGTGGCACCTCCGAGCAGGCTGCTGGCCAGGCGCGGAGCGACGACGATGGCGTGCTCGCCTTCCCCCAGGCGAGCAAAGGCTATGACCTTGTCAGCGTGCCGGCCCTGTACGGTCAGTGGCAGGTAGGCACCACGGCGGAACAGCTCGGCGTGGGCCTGGCGGCAGTCCAGCACCCGCGCGATCAAGGCCTGTTTGACGCGGCCGTCGCGCCAGTGGGCCAACAGCTCGGCGACCGGCGTGGCGTCGTCCAGCGTGCGACGCCTCGAAGCGTAGTCCACGGCGCGGCGGTTGTCCGGGTCGACCAGGCTGAAGTCCCAGTATTCGTTACCCTGGTACAGGTCGGGCACACCGGGTGTGGTCATGCGCAACAGGGCCTGGACCAAGCCATTGAGAGCGCCGGGGCAGGCCAGCAGCTGCGCCGCGTCGGCCAGCGACTTGCGCAGTTGCTGGTTCTCGCTGTCCAGCAGCAGGCCGTCGAGGTAATGAGCGCAGGCGCCTTCGTAGGCCTCGTTCGGCGCGCTCCAGCTACTGCGTAGCTTGGCCTCGCGCAGGGCCTTCTGCTGCCACTGGCGAACACGCTCGGCGTATTGACGCAGGGCATTGTCGTCGTTCAAGTCGAGGTCCAAGGGCCAACTGCCGAGCAGGGTTTGTAGCAGCATCAACTCGTCGCCGGGGCTGGGTGCCAGCCCGTCGTCCAGCTGCGCGCGCAGGGGGGCGGCCAGCTCACGCCAGTGCTCCACCCGGCTGGCCAGCCACGTGCCGCGCTCGCTGAGTACGGCCAGGCGTGCACGCGTGTCTTCGCCGCGCTTGTGGTCGTGGGTGGCGGTGGTCAGCAGGTTGTCGGGGAAATCGCGCAGGCGCCGCTGGGCCTCGTTGTGGAAATGCATGGGGGGTGCGCTGAAGCGCTCGGCCTCGAAACCCACGTCGTTACGCGACAGCAGCCGGGCGCTGCGGTAGAAGGCGGTGTCTTCCACGGCTTTGGCGGCGCTGGGCGCAGTCAGTTGCTGGAAGCGCACGCAGGCGTGGCGCAGTTGCTTGCGGGCGCGCCCCGGTGGCAGATGCCGCCAGGCTTGCCCACCCAGCCACCGTTCAAGTTGGTCCAGTAGCGGCCAGTCAGCTTCGGCAAGGTCTTGCCGGGCGTTGGTCAGGGCCTGCTGGAAGAATGTTTCGTCCTGCGCCGGGCGCCCGCAGGCATTGAAGTAGGTGCGGTAAACCGGGTAATGCGCCACCAATGCCTGCAAGGCCCGACGAATCGCGCCCAGGGTCAGGTCACGGGTCATCAGGTCGTTGCGCGCCACCTGCAACAGTGCCTGGGCCACCGATTCGCAGTCACCGGCCAGGCTGGCGTTGAGCACCAGGTGACGGGCCTGGCGCACTTCTTCGGTGAACGCCGGGCGCTCGCTGACGTTGCTCCACAGTTCGCTCAGCGGCGCTTCGCCGGCCGGATCATGCTGCAGCAGCGACACCTGGTTCATGAACTCGTAGCCGGTGGTGCCGTCGGTAAGCCAGTCGCGGTGCAGGTGCTCGTCGGCACCCAGGATCTTTTCCACGTACAGGGGGAAGTGCTCCAGCCCTGCATTCAGCGGCCGCCGCGCCAGCAGGCTATCAACCCGCCGGCGCAGTTTGCGGCAGTAGCCACGCGGGTCGGCAAGGCCGTCGATATGGTCGATGCGCAGGCCGTCCACCAGGCCGCGTTCGATGAGCTCGAACAGCTTGGCATGGGTGGCTTCGAACACCACGGCGCGCTCCACCCGCAGGCCGCCCAGCTCGTTGATGTCGAAGAAGCGCCGCCAGTTGATGTCGTCGGCGGCGGTGCGCCAGCTGGCCAGGCGGTAGGTCTGGCGCTCCAGCAACAGGTGCAGGCGCTTGAAGCCGGCCTCGCTGCGGCTGTCGAAGGCCACAAGGGCCGATTCGAGGTCGGCGCCATCGCGCACCAGACGTGCCAGTTCGGCTTGTAGCGGCAGGCTATCGGCCAGCGGGGTGGCCGAGTCGCCCAATGCCGTGAAGCGTTCGGCCAGAACCTTCAGCACAGGCTCCGGGCTGAGCGCGAGAATCCAACCGTAATCGACCGGGCAGATCGGGAAACGATGCGCGTAATGGGCCACTTGCAGCAGTCCCTGCTGTTTGTCGAACTGCAGCGGTATCTCGCCATTTTTGAGCGCCACGCCGTAGTCGCTGCCGAGGAACGGCAACAGCAGTTGCCCGGCCAGCAGTGGGTCGCTGGAGTGCCACTGAATGTCGAAGAACTCTGCATACGGGCTGCGCCGCCCCCAGGCCAGCAGGCTTTGCCACCACGGGTTGTCGGCACCGCCCACGGCCATGTGGTTGGACACCGTGTCGAGGATCAGCCCCATGCCATGCTGGCGCAGGGCGGCGACCAGGCGCTCCAGCGCGGCCTCGCCACCCAGTTCCGGGTTGACGCAGGTAGGATCGACCACGTCGTAGCCATGGCGCGAGCCTGCGCGGGCCTTGAGTATGGGCGAGGCATACAGGTGGCTGATGCCCAATTGGGCGAAATACGGCACCAGCGGCACGGCGTGATCGAGGGTGAAGTCGCTGTGAAATTGCAGGCGCAGGGTCGCGGTCAGTGGCTTCATCGGTCACGCTCCCACGCCTGTTCGCGGGCCTGGGCCAGCAGCTCCAGGCGCCGTGCGGCGTCCTCGTCGTCGAGCAGTTCGCGAACCGGACGGGCAAACCGCCGCCGCCAGTTGGGATGGCCGTTGGTGGTGCCCGGCAAATTGGGTTGCTCGTCGCAGCCCAGCAGGTCTTCCAACGGCACCAGCACCAGCGGCGCACGGGTATGGCCAACGAAGCGGATGGCCGCATCGATCAGCGCGTCATTGTCCTTCAGTTCGCCGTAGTTGGCTTCCAGGATGCGGCGCAGGCCGTCGCGTTCTTTCTGACGCTCGTGTCGCCAGTGCAACTCGGTAGCGGCGTCGATCAGTTGCAAGCGGTGTCTCCAGTCGATGTCGCGGTTTGCCAGCCAGCCGGCCAGTGGCGCCAGATCGTGGGTGCCGGTTGTGGCCAGGGCATTGTCCGGCCAGTCGAGAATCGGCTTGAACTGGCCCGGCTGGGTTTGCTCGAACGGCAGCACGCGCATGCCCAGCACGGCCTTTTCGGCCAGCTTTTCGCGCAGGCTGTCGGGCACGGTGCCCAGGTCTTCGCCAAGGATGATCGCCTGGTGACGCACCGACTCCAGCGCCAGCAGGCGCAGCAGGTCGTCTAGCGGGTAGTCGAGGTAGGCGCCTTCGCTGGGTTTGGCCCCTTGCGGGATCAGCCATAGCCGGCGCAGGCCCATCACATGGTCGATGCGCAGGCCGCCAGCGTGGGCGAGGTTGGCCCGCAGCATTTCGATGAAGGCGCGATAGCCATTTCGCTTGAGGCCCTCGGGCGAGAAGGCGCAAATGCCCCAATCCTGGCCGATGTGGTTGAGGATGTCGGGCGGCGCACCCACGCTCAGGCCGGCCAGCAGTTCGTCCTGGCGGCTCCAGGCCTGGCTGCCGGCACCGTCAGCGCCCACCGCCAGGTCGGCGATCAGGCCTACGGCCATGCCATTGCTGCGGGCCGCTTCCTGGGCACGTTGCAGGCCACGCTCGGTCAGCCACTGGCAGAAGGCGTGGAACTCGACCTTGGCCGGGTAGGCGTTGGCCAAAGCCTCCACTTCCGGGTGGTAGGGGTCGTGCCAGGCTTTGGGCCACTTGCGCCAGTCGGCACCGAGGCCGTGCTCCACCGCCTGGGCCTGCAGCACCTCGAAGCGGCAGTGGTGCTCCAGCGTCTGGCCGCCGGCTTCGCGGAAGCTGTCAAAATCCGGGCGTAGCGGGTGGTCGCCTTGGCTGAAACCTTGGTAAAGCGCTTCAAGCAAACGCAGCCTGGCGCTGGCGGCGCGTGGCCAGTCGACCAGAGGGCGTTGCTCCAGCTCTTCGAGTTGTTGCTCCAGCCCGCACGCTTCGATGGCCATGCGCACCTCCCGTTCACCCAGCAGGGCCGCAGGGCTGGTGTACAGGGTGTTGAGCAGCAGGCGACTGGAAGGTGAGTAGGGGCTGTAGTGTTCCTGGTCGATGGCCGACAGGGCGTGAATCGGGCTGATAGCCAAGGCATCGGCGCCGCGCTCGGCGGCCGAACGGGCCAACTGCTCCAGCGCCAGGCAGTCGCCGAAGCCACCGTCGCCGGGGCGGCGCAGGCTGTACAGCTGCACTGCCAGGCCCCAGCAGCGTGGTGGCGGCTGTTGCACCTTGTCTTCCAGGCTGTGGCAGCGTGTTGGCGCCACCGCTACGGTGAAGCGGCGGCTGTCGATTTCCACCTGGTGATAGCCGATGGGCAGCTCGCCGGGCAGGCGCGCCTGGTCATCGAGGCTGAGGGTGACCGAGGTGTGATCTTCCAGGGTACAGTGGGCCACGCTGGCGGCACTGAAGTAGCGCGACAGCGCTAGCGGCTGGCCTAGGTCGGCGGTCAGCAAGGGCGGCAGGTGTTCGCTGTCTTCGGCGGTTTCCACCGCACGCAGGCTGTCGGCAACGGCCGCGTCGTCGCCGGCCGGGTGACCAAGGCCTTCGAGGATGTTGCGCAGCACTTCGTCGCTGACACGCTGGGGCCTGGCATTGGCGTCAATCCAGTCGCGGCTCAGCCCGACGCTGGTTGCCAGACGGTGCAGGGCGGTTTCGCTCATGGGCGCTCCTGGGCAGGGGGAAGCAGGCTGACCACGCAGCTGTACGCAGCCAGGTGGGTATCCGGGTGGCGGGTGTCGCTGCTGTCGAACAGCCGTGTGGATGGCGCGGGCAGTTCGACGGCCTGCGGGGTGTCGGCCAGGTTCAGGTCGATGCGCAGCGTGTTGCCATTGCCCAGCCGCCAGCGCGCGGTCAGCGCTTTGTCAGCGTGCACCTCGGCGCCGAGGGCACGGCTGCCGGGCAAGTGCGGGATGACATGGCGGCGGCGCAGGTCGAGCAGTTGCTGGTAAAGGCCATGCCAGCCGGCGATCACCGCCTTGTTCTGCGGACGTGAAGAGGCGAACGTCTGTTCGGCGTTGGGGTCGGGAATGTGCTCACGCTGCTTGGGGTCGGCGAACGCGGTGAAGTGGGCGAATTCGCCACGACGGCCTTCGCGTACCGCGTCGGCCAGCGCGTCATGGAAGTCGGTAAAAAACAGGAACGGCTGGCAACTGCCGGCTTCGTCGCCCATGAACAGCAGCGGGATCATGGGTGCCAGCAGCAACAGGCCGGTGGCTGCCCGCAAGGCTGGCGCGGGGCACAGGCGGGTCAGGCGCTCACCCAGGGCGCGGTTGCCGATCTGGTCGTGGTTCTGCAGGAACAACACGAAGGCGCTGGGCGGCAAATGCCCGCTGGGTTCGCCGCGTGGTTTGCCATGCCGGTTGGCCTGGCCCTGGAACACGAAACCTTCGCCAAGGCACCGTGCCAGCTGGTCGATGGGGCGATGCTGGTAGTCGGCATAGTAACCTTCGGTTTCACCGGTCAGCAGCACGTGCAGGGCATTGTGGCCGTCGTCGTTCCACTGGGCGTCGTAACCCTGTTCCAGCAGGCCCGCCTGGTTGTGCTCGTTCTCCAGCACCAGCCACACGTGCCGGCCTGGTTCTATGGCGGCGCGCACCCGTTGGGCCAGCTCGATCAAAAAATCGGGCTGGTCGATGGCATGCACGGCATCCAGGCGCAGGCCGTCGCAGCGGTAGTCGCACAGCCACATCAGGGCATTCTGGATAAAGTACTCGCGCACCTGCGGGCGGCGAAAGTCGATGGCCGCGCCCCAGGGGGTCTGCCGGTCTTCACGGAAGAACGGGCTGGCGTACTGGTGCAGGTAATTGCCGTCGGGCCCGAAGTGGTTGTACACCACATCGACCAGCACCATCAGCCCGTGGCCGTGGGCCTGGTCGACCAGTGCGCACAGTTGCTCGGGGCTGCCGTAGGTGTTCTGTGGGGCGTATGGCAGTACGCCGTCGTAACCCCAGTTGCGTTCGCCAGGGAACTGCCCCAGCGGCATCAATTCGATCGCGCTGATGCCCAGTTCGGCCAGGCGCGGCAATTGCCGGGCAACCCCGGCGTAACCCCCGAGCAGGCCAACATGCACCTCCTGGATCACGGCCTCATGCCAAGGTCGGCCTTGCCACGGGTGTTGCCAGGCGTATCCGGCCACATCCACGACCTGGCTCGGCCCGTGTACGCCGTCGGGTTGGTAGCGCGAGGCCGGGTCGGCCACCTGCAGCTCACCGTCGATACGGTAGTGGTAACGGTCACCGGCCTGGCATGGCGCCACGCCGCTGTACCAGCCCTCATCATCCGGCAGCAGTTCGATGGCCGGCTGCCGCTCCAGTTCCACGCTCACGCTGCGCGCATCCGGCGCCCAGAGGGCGAAGCGCGCCGACGTGGCGTCCAGCAAGTGTGCGCCATGTCTGTGCATCTTCTGACCCCCGCTCAGTAGTGGCTCAGCTGTGCCTGCTTGACCAGGTCCTCGTACAGGCGGGCGTAGGGTTCAACCGCCTGGCACCAGTTGAACGGCTGGGTCATCGACAGGCAGCGCATGGCGTTCAGCAGGTCCTTCTTACCATATACATAAAAGGCGCGGCTGAGTGCCTGGCGATAGCTCTCAACGGTAGACTCGTTGAACAGGAAGCCTGTCACGCCGCACTCGATGGTGTCGGCCAGGCCGCCGGTATTGCGTGCCACCGGCAGCGAGCCGAAGCGTTGCGCGTACATCTGGCTGAGGCCGCACGGCTCGTAGCGCGACGGCATCAGCAGGAAATCGCTGCCGGCGAACATGCGCCGGGCGTCGGTTTCATTGAAGCCGATACGCACACCGATGCGGCCCGGGTGACGCAGCGCCAGCTCGCGCATGGCCTGTTCCTCTTCCGGTTCGCCGCGGCCGATGATCGCAATCTGCCCGCCCTGCTCGACGATGTAGTCGGCCACGCCCAGGGTCAGGTCCAGGCCCTTTTGATAGACCAGCCGCGACACCACGGCGAATAACGGGCCTTCGGAATCTTCCAGGCCGAACAGCTCACGTACCTCCTGGGTGTTACGCGCTTTGCCCTCCCAGTCGTTGATGCTGAAGTTGTGCTGCAGGTGCTTGTCGGTGGCTGAGTCCCAGCTTTCGTCGATGCCGTTGGGGATGCCACCGAGCAGGCCTTGCTGGGCCTTGCTGGCGAGGAAGCCGTCCAGGCCGCAACCGAATTCCGGGGTGGTGATTTCCCGGGCATAGGTGGCGCTGACTGTGGTGATGTGGCTGGAGTAGGCCAGCCCGGCCTTGAGGAACGACAGCTTGCCGTAGAACTCCATGCCTTCCTGCTGCATGGCATGTTCGGGTATCGCCAGCTCCGGGCTGCAGCCGCGGCTGTACACACCTTGGTACGCCAGGTTGTGGATGGTGAACAACGTGGGCGTATTCAGGCCGCGCCAGTGCATGTAGGCCGGGGCCAGGCCGGCGGGCCAGTCATGCGCGTGCACCACTTCCGGCGTCCAGTGGATCTTGCCTTCGCCAGCAGCGATTTCGGCAGCAGCCAGGCCCAGGCGGGCAAAGCGGATGTGGTTGTCGGGCCAGTCGCGGCCATTGTTGGCACCATAGGGTGTTCCGTCGCGCTGGTACAGTTCGGGGCAGATCAATACATAGATGACCAGGCCGTCGGCCATGTCCATGCGCCCGATCTTGCATGGCGGCAGGGCCGCATGGCCGCCCAGCTCACCCACGATATGTATCGGGTTGTCGCTTTCCATTACCTGGCGGTAGCCGGGGATAAGTACCCGCACATCGTGCAGGTGCGCCAGGGCACGGGGCAGGGCAGCGGACACGTCACCCAGGCCGCCGGTTTTCACCAGGTCGGCGATTTCCGAAGTCACGAACAGAATCTTGCGCATGTTCGGGTTGTACTGGCGCTGGGCGCCGGGTGCCTTGCCTGTCGTTGCGAAGTCCGGGGTGAGCGGCTCGCGGTTATCCGGTTTGAAAGCGTCTACGTGAGGCTCGACAGCGGCACTGATCATACTTCTCTCCGTCCCTATGCTTGGTCGGGTGCTGGCACCCATGGCGATGTTTCGTGCTGGTTCTCTCTAGTTTGAATCTGCTTAGTGCGTTCCATGCCCCAGGGTCGTGCGCGCAGGCACTACGCGATCAGCATTCCGGCCGAAGGCGCTTGGACTGGTTGGGGTGTGTGGGCCGAGGATCGGGAATAGCCCGATGCGTCTGGCCTACTTATGTTGATGACCTGCCGGGTTTCCTGAAAGTTCGACTTTTTTGGGGTCACTCTTCCATTGAGCAAATGGCGGGCCGAAAACTGAGTGTAGGAGAGAAAGTGCTAAAAAGGTGACCCACTGGTCACTATTGTTATGTGCGCAATAGACGCAAACGTTGGCGTTTGTGACGGGTTGCGAAAAGGGGTGGGCGAGTGTGGGGCAGAGGGATTTCGAGCTGCGCCAAATTGTGGCTCGTTACGCGCAATGCACCTTTTGGGTGCGCAGGCGTAAGCGTGGCTTTAGGTTGCGAAGAGGTGGGTATGGGCGGAGGATTCTGCTTTCAGTGCTGGCCCTTTTTGGGCACAAGGCCGCTTCGGTTGCCCGATAGGGTTCAAAGACGGTGACTGGCTTCAGGATCGGGTGGGAGCTATGCAGCTCCCACAGGCGGCATGGGAATCGATCAGAGGCTGACAGCTTTATCGTCAGTGCGCTGTTGCGCCAACAGCAGGTTCAGTTGGGCAACCTGCTGACGCAGCTGGTCACGTTCGTCCTTCAGTTTACGCAGCTCATCACGGCGCACGGAGACATAGAGGGTCTGGGGTGGGGTTGCTGGCATCAATGTACCCATGAGCACACCTCGCGGTTTTGGCTGGTGACAAGTCAAAGCGTAGACGCTTCACGCGGGGCGCATTCTGAATTCTTTCACCGGGCTTGGGAACTTTTTTGTTTATCGTGGTCTTGCCGTTCGTCGCTGAACCCTCGGGCGGCATGCTGGACTAATCTGAAAAGCTGGACCGTGTCGTCATCCATTTCGAAAGGGAGCATTGGCTCATGCAACTGGGAATCATCGGGCTGGGCCGTATGGGCGGCAATATCGCAAGGCGCCTGATGCGCGCCGGCCACCGCACCGTAGTGCACGACCGCAACCGTGAAGCCATCACCGGCCTGGAGGGCGAAGGCGCCCAGGGCGCGCACGACCTCGGTGCACTGGTGCAAAAGCTGAAAGCGCCGCGCGCGGTATGGGTGATGCTGCCGGCTGGCGACCCCACCGAGCAGACCATCGCCCAGCTGGCCGAATTGCTGGAGCCGGGCGATGCGATCATCGACGGCGGCAACACCTTCTACAAGGACGACATGCGCCGCGCTGCAGAGCTGGCCAAGCGCGGCCTGCATTATCTGGACGTTGGGACTTCCGGCGGCGTGTGGGGCCTTGACCGCGGCTACTGCATGATGATCGGTGGCGAAAAGGACGTTTTCGAGCGCCTGGAACCGCTGTTCAAGGCGCTGGCGCCGGGCGTGGGCGACATCCCGCGTACCCATGGCCGCAACGGCGAGCACCAGCGTGCCGAGCACGGCTACATCCACGCCGGCCCACCCGGCGCCGGGCACTACGTGAAAATGGTGCATAACGGCATCGAGTACGGCCTGATGCAGGCCTATGCCGAAGGCTTCGACCTGCTGCGCAGCAAAGGCGGCAACGAGCTGCCCGAAGACCAGCGCTTCGACCTGAACGTGGCCGAAATTGCCGAAGTGTGGCGACGCGGCAGCGTGGTGACCTCGTGGCTGCTCGACCTCACCGCCGATGCGCTGGTGGCTGACCCGCAGCTGTCGCAATTCAGTGGCTCGGTGTCCGACAGTGGCGAAGGCCGTTGGACCATCGACGCCGCCGTCGAGCAGGCGGTGCCGGTGCCAGTGTTGTCCAGCGCCCTGTTCGCGCGCTTCCGTTCGCGCCAGCAACAGGGCACCTATGGTGACAAGATCCTCTCGGCCATGCGCCTGGGCTTCGGTGGCCACATCGAGAAGAAAGGCGAATGACTAAACAGACCATTGCGGCCGCCCCCCCTTGTACCCTGTTCCTGTTCGGCGCCAATGGCGACCTGGTCAAGCGCCTGCTGATGCCAGCGCTGTACAACCTCAGCCGCGACGGTTTACTGGACCGTAACCTGCGCATCGTCGGCGTCGACCATAACCCGGCCAGCGCCGAAACGTTCGCCGCGCGCCTGCACGCGTTCATGGTCGAGCGTGACAAAGGCGGCGAGGGCAGCGCCAAGTGCCTGGACGAGAAGCTATGGGCCCGTCTGGCCAAGCGCCTGGATTACCAGACGGGAGACTTTCTCGATCCGGCCACCTACCAGGCCCTGGCCAGGCGCATCGACAAGACCAGTCACGGCAATGCTATTTTCTACCTGGCCACGTCGCCGCGCTTTTTTCCCGAGGTGGCGCAGCGCCTGGGGCAGGCAGGCCTGTTGGACGAGTCGGCCGGCGGCTTTCGTCGGGTGGTGGTTGAAAAACCGTTCGGCACCGACCTGGCTAGCGCCGAGGCACTCAACGCCTGCCTGCTGAAGGTGATGGGCGAGCGGCAGATCTATCGCATCGACCATTACCTGGGCAAGGAAACGGTGCAGAACATTCTGGTCAGCCGCTTTTCCAACGGCCTGTTCGAATCGTTCTGGAACAATCACTACATCGATCACGTGCAGATCACCGCAGCGGAAACTGTCGGTGTCGAGACTCGGGGTGCGTTCTATGACAGCACCGGCGCTCTGCGCGACATGGTGCCCAACCACCTGTTCCAGTTGCTGGCGATGGTGGCCATGGAGCCGCCGGCCGCGTTCGGCGCCGATGCGGTGCGCGGTGAAAAGGCCAAGGTGGTCGGCGCTATCCGCCCATGGTCGGCAAAAATGGCCCTGAAAAACTCCGTGCGAGGCCAGTACAGCGCCGGCAAGCAGGGGCGCAAGTCGTTGCCAGGCTACCGCCAGGAGCCCAACGTCGCGCCGGACAGCCAGACCGAGACTTACGTGGCGCTGAAGGTGATGATCGACAACTGGCGCTGGGCCGGCGTGCCGTTCTACCTGCGCACCGGCAAGCGCATGAGCGTGCGTGACACCGAGATTGCCATCTGCTTCAAGCCCGCACCGTATGCGCAGTTTCGCGAGTCGGAGCTGGAACGGCCCAAACCCAACTACCTGAAAATCCAGATCCAGCCCAATGAAGGCATGTGGTTCGACCTGCAAGCCAAACGGCCCGGGCCGGAACTGGTGATGGAGAATGTCGAGTTGGGCTTTGCCTACAAGGACTTCTTCAAGATGACCCCGGCCACTGGCTACGAGACGCTGATCTATGACTGCCTGACCGGTGACCAGACCCTGTTCCAGCGGGCAGACAACATCGAGAACGGCTGGCGGGCGGTGCAGCCGTTTCTCGATGCCTGGGCCCAGGGCGGCGAGGTGCATGAGTATTCGGCTGGCGAGGACGGACCTGAGGCCGGCAATGAATTGCTGTCCCGCGACAAGCGGGAGTGGCACCGTTTGGGGTGAGAGGTTTGCAAGCCTGTGCCGGCCCTGTCGCGGGCCAGCACAGGCAACCACACAAAGGAGACCCAATGCCTGCCCACATCGAAGACTATGCCCTGCTGGGCAACTGCCGCAGTGCGGCGCTGGTCAGCCGCGATGGCTCGCTGGACTGGCTGTGCCTGCCACGCTTCGACGCCCCCGCCGTGTTCGCGGCCCTGCTGGGCAACGAAGAAAACGGCCGCTGGCGCCTGGCCCCTTGCGACCCGGTAGTGCACAGCAGCCGCCAATACCTGGGCGACACCCTGGTTTTGGAAACCACCTGGGTGACCGCAAGCGGTCGTGCCCGGGTGCTCGACTTCATGCCCTTGGGCGAGGTCAACTCGGTGGTGCGCATTGTCGAAGGCTTGTCTGGCGAAACCCATTTCGAAATGGACCTGGTCATGCGCTTCGACTACGGCCGCAGCGTGCCCTGGGTGGAACGACTCGACCCACTGACCCTCAGCGCCGTCGCCGGCCCTGATCGGCTGATCCTGTGCAGCACCGTGCCTCCGCAAGCCCGCGACCACCATACCGGCTGCCGCTTTCGCGTCAGCACGGGCCAGCGCCAGGTCTTCAGCCTGCGTCACCAGCCCTCGCACTTGCCGATGCAGCCCGACTGTGAAATCGACGAAGCCCTGGCCAACACCCGCGAGCAATGGCAGGCCTTCGCCGACCGCTGCCCGCAGGTCGGGCCATATTCCGCCCTGGTGCGCCGCTCGCTTCTCACCCTCAAGGCCATGACCTACGCCCCCACCGGCGGTATGGTCGCTGCCGTCACCACTTCGCTGCCCGAGCGTGTGGGTGGCGAGCGCAACTGGGACTACCGCTTCTGTTGGTTGCGCGACGCGACCATGACCCTGCTGGCCTTCATGAACCTTGGCTACTTCGACGAGGCCCAGGCCTGGCGCGAGTGGCTGCTGCGCTCGGTGGCCGGCAACCCCGAGCAGATGCAGATCATGTATGGCCTGGCTGGCGAGCGGGACCTGCAGGAGTTCACCTTGCCGTGGCTGGCCGGTTATGAGCATTCACAGCCGGTGCGGGTGGGCAACGCGGCCTCTGCGCAGACACAGCTGGACATCTATGGCGAACTGGCCGATGCGATGACCCAGGCGATCAAGGGCGGGTTGCCCCGCCACCCGCGCAGCGCCGCCATTTCGCGCTTGATCTTGCCTTATGTCGAGGGTATCTGGCGCGAGCCGGACGAAGGCATCTGGGAAGTGCGTGGCGGCCGGCAGCAGTTCGTGCACTCCAAGGTGATGGCCTGGGTCGCCTTCGACCGCGCCGCAGGGCTGGCCGACACCACGGAAGAAGGCCGCGAGCGCGGGCAGCATTATCGCCAGGTGGCTGACGAGATTCACCGCGACGTGTGCGAGCACGGCCTGGACGCCAGCGGCCGGTTCTTTGTCCAGGCCTATGGTTCGACCGAAATGGACGCCAGCCTGTTGCAGATCGCTCTGACCGGCTTCCTGCCGGCAGATGACCCACGCTTCATGCGTACTCTGGAGCAGATCGAACAGCGCCTGATGAAGAACGGCCTGTTGCTGCGCTATGACAGTGACAGTTGCAGCGACGGCTTGACGCCGGGGGAGGGCACTTTCCTGGTGTGTTCGTTCTGGCTGGCTGACGTTTATGTATTGCTGGGGCGCCAGGCCAAAGCCGAAGCGCTGTACCAACACCTGACCAGCCTGTGCAACGACCTCGGCCTGCTGGCCGAACAGTACGACCCGGCCGGCCGCCGCATGCTCGGCAACTTCCCCCAGGCCTTCAGCCACATAGGCATCATCAACACCGCGCTCAATCTGCACCGCGCACAGTGCCCGGCGCGCGACCGGGCGCGTTGTGGGTAGCGAATGAGTGGGGCGACTGCCTTGACCGGAGTAGACTAGGCCAAACACCCTTCGGCACGGAGCACACATGGGCATTCGCGGTACTGACCGGCAGATCGACAACATCGAGTTCAATGTCAGCGACATTTCACGGAGCAAGGCCTTCTATGGCAGCGTGTTTGGTTGGGCGTTCACCGACTACGGGCCTACCTATACCGAGTTCAGTGATGGCCGGTTGACGGGTGGCTTCACCACGGGTGAGCCGGTGCGTCCGGGTGGGCCCCTGGTTATCTTGTACACCGACGACCTGGCGGCCACGCAGCAGCGGATCGAAGCCGCCGGGGCGAAAATCAGCCGGGCGACCTTTGCCTTTCCCGGCGGGCGGCGCTTTCATTTCATTGACCCGGACGGTTATGAGCTGGCGGTGTGGACGGCCCAAGCCTGATGGCCAATCACAAGATCGAAATCCGCCGACGCAATATCGAAAAAATCCTGCAAGCGGCGGAGAAGGTGTTTGCTGAAAAGGGCTATGGCGCCACCTCCATGGGGGATATCGCCGAGCAGGCTGAGCTGCCACGCTCCAACCTGCATTATTACTTCAGCACCAAGGATGAGCTGTTCCGCGCAGTGCTGCAGGACCTGCTGGATGTGTGGAAGCAGGACGCCCTGTGCTTCGAGAACTTCGACGACCCGCGTGTGGTGCTGACCAGCTACATCCGGGCGAAGATGGGCCATTCGCGCTCGCGGCCGCTGGGCTCGAAAATCTGGGCCGAAGAGATGCTGCATGGGGCGCCGGTGCTGGGGGTTAACCTCGACGAAAGCTTGGTGCCCTGGGCGAAGATGAAAGAAGCCAAGATCCGCTGCTGGGTGGAAGAGGGGCGCATCTTGCCGGTGGAGCCGTCGGCGCTGCTGTACATGATCTGGGCCTCGACCCAGCATTACGCCGACTTCGGTTACCAGGTGCAGTTGCTGAACGGCGGCGAGATGCTGTCGGACATGGCGTTCGAGAGTGCCGTGCAAACGGTGACCAGCGTGATCTTGCGGGGGATCGGGCTGGAGCCGTGAACCGGCGATGGAGGCCGCTGCGCGGCCTTCAAGGGCTTGCCCGCTCCCACAGGTTCTGCGCTGTCCTCAGAAACGGCGCAGTCCTGTGGGAGCGGGCAAGCCCGCGAAGGGCTGCATGGCAGCCCCTATTGCTTCAACTGGCCTCACGGTAGGGGTTACGCGGATCCTGCGTCCAGTTCAGGTACGGCTTGCCGGTATCCTGTGCCTCCATTTCGATGCAGTCTTCCACCGGGCAGGTGATCTGGCACAGGTTGCAGCCTACGCATTCCTCCTCGATCACACTGTAGGCATGCGTGCCGTCAGCCTTCAGCGTGCTGGCAATCGCCTGGTGCGAGGTGTCCTCACACGCAATGTGGCAGCGCCCGCAGCCGATGCACGCCTCCTGGTCAATGTGCGCCACCGACTTGTAGTTGATGTCCAGGTATTTCCAGTCGGTGGTATGCCCCACCGCCTGCCCGCGGAACGCCTCGATGTTGCGGTGCCCATGCTGATCCATCCAGCGCGCCAGGCCGTCCTGCATGTCCTCGACGATACGGAAGCCATGCAGCATCGCCGCCGTGCACACCTGCACGGCACCACTGCCCAGGGCCATGAACTCGGCTGCGTCACGCCAGTTGCCGATGCCGCCAATGCCACAAATCGGCAAGCCACGCGTTTCCGGGTCGCGGGCGATTTCCGCCACCATGTTCAAGGCAATCGGCTTCACTGCCGAACCGCAGTAACCGCCATGGGTGCTCTGGTCTCCGACAATCGGGTGGGCCACCATGCGGTCCAGGTCGACGCTGGTGATCGAGTTGATGGTGTTGATCAACGACACGGCATCGGCCCCGCCCCGGTGCGCGGCGCGGGCCGACTGGCGGATATCGGTGATGTTCGGCGTAAGCTTCACGATCACCGGCAGCGCGCAGTACGTCTTGCACCAGCGGGTGACCATTTCCACATATTCCGGCACCTGGCCGACGGCCGCCCCCATGCCGCGTTCCGGCATACCGTGCGGGCAACCGAAGTTCAGCTCGATGCCATCGGCCCCGGTGGCTTCCACCAGCGGCAGGATGAACTTCCACGATTCCTCTATGCACGGCACCATCAGCGACACGATCAATGCGCGGTCGGGCCAGTCCTTCTTAACCTGGGTGATTTCACGCAGGTTGATGTCCAGTGAGCGGTCGGTGATCAACTCGATATTGTTGATCCCCTGTACCTGACGGTTGGGGCCATAGTGCGCCGAGTAGCGCGACGACACGTTGACCGCTGCAGGGTCTTCGCCCAGGGTCTTCCAGACCACGCCGCCCCAGCCGGCCTCGAAGGCACGGACCACGTTGTAGGCCTTGTCGGTTGGCGGTGCGGAGGCCAGCCAGAAGGGGTTGGGTGCCTTGATGCCGGCAAATACGATAGACAAGTCGGCCATTTACGCTGCCTCCACGTTGAGCATGAGTTGGGCATGGATGGCTTCGGCGGCCAGCTTGCCGTGTTGCACGGCCTGCACGGTAAGGTCCTGGCCCAGCGCGGTGCAGTCGCCGCCTGCGTACACGCCCGGCAGGCTGGTCTGCAGGTTTTCGTCAACGCGGATGCGCTCACCCTCGCGGGCCAGTTGCGCAGCCACCGGGTCATGGAGGCTGGCGTCGTCGAAGCGCTGGCCAATGGCCTTGAAGATCGCGTCCGCAGCCAGCTCAAAGGTTTCGCCGGTATCGCGCAGGCGGCCTTCCGCCAGTTCGGTGCGGGCAAAACGCATGCCGCGGACCTTACCGGCGTCATCCAGCAGCACGGCATCAGGGCGGGCCCAAGTGTGCAGGCGCACCTGGTTGGCTTTGGCAATGTCCTGCTCGTGGCCGGTAGCGCCCATGTCGTCGTGGCCACGGCGGTAAACCAGGTTGACGTCGCGGGCACCCAGACGGCTCATCTGCACGGCCATGTCGATGGCCGTGTTGCCAGCACCGATCACCAGGCAGCGGTCGGCCAACGGTAGCTGGCTCAGGTCATCGGCCTGGCGTAGCTCGCGGATGTATTCGGTGGCGGCGACCACACCGGGGGCTTCCTCGTCGGGCAGCCCTAGCTGGCGCACGGCATTCAGGCCGAGGCCCAGGAACACCGCGTCGTACTGATCGCGCAGTTCGCCCAGGCTGAGGTTGCCACCCAGGCGCTGGCCATGGCGGACTTCGATACCGCCAATGCCCAACAAGAAATCCACTTCACGCTGGGCATAGTCGTCTACCAGCTTGTAGCGGGCGATGCCGTACTCGTTGAGGCCGCCGGCTTTGTCGCAGGCCTCGAACACCACCACGTCATGCCCGTGCATGGCCAGGCGGTGGGCGCAGGACAGCCCTGCCGGGCCGGCGCCGACCACGGCGATACGCTTGCCGGTGGCTGCCGAGCGCTTGAACGGGTGTGCGCTGAACTGGGCGTTGTCCAGGGCGTAACGCTGCAGCTGGCCGATCAGCACCGGTGCGCATTCCTGGGCGTTATTGCGCACGCAGGCTTGCTGGCAGAGGATTTCGGTGGGGCACACGCGGGCGCAACTACCGCCAAGAATGTTGGCCGAAAGAATGCGCTCGGCAGCACCTTGCAGGTTCTCGTCACTGATGCGGTGTATGAACGAGGGGATGTCAATCTCGCTAGGGCAAGCGTTGACGCAAGGGGCGTCGTAGCAGTACAGGCAGCGTGCACTTTCCAGGGCGGCCTGGCGCGCGGTGAGGGGTGGGGCCAGATCGCTGAAGCGCTCGGCCAACTGGTCGGCGCCGGCCCGGGGGCGCGGCAAATGGTTCAGGGCGTCGATCACGGTTGTAGCCTCTCTATTTTTATGGTGCAGGCGACAGGTATTGCGGTGGATTCTGGGGGTGCTGCGCGGCCCATCTCGACGCGAGGCCGCTCTCACAGGCGATCGCGGTCCTTGTGGGAGCGGCCTTGTGTCGCGATGGACTGCACAGCAGCCCCAATGGCTTCAGCGCTGAACTGGCATCGGCCGCTGATGCTCGGCCCGGCGCCCCAGCACCTCATACACTGACGGGTACGCCGGCCGTTCCACATAGCGCCCCGCGCCCGGTTCGGCACGCAGGTCGCCATCGGCCCAGAGCACCTTGCCCTGGCTGATGGTGTGGCTTGGGATGCCGCGCACGGTGCGGCCTTCGAAAATGTTGAAGTCCACCTGCTGGTGGTGGGTTTGGGCGGAGATGGTGCGGGTGCCCTGCGGGTCCCACAGCACCAGGTCGGCATCGGCACCCACGCGGATAGCGCCCTTGCGCGGGAACAGGTTGAAGATTTTCGCCGTATTGGTAGAGGTCAGCGCGACGAATTCGTGCATCGACAGGCGCCCACTGTTGACCCCAGCATCCCACAGTACCGCCATGCGGTCCTCGATGCCGGCGGTGCCGTTGGGGATGCGGCTGAAGTCGTCGCGGCCCATGGCTTTCTGTTCGGCGCAGAAGCAGCAGTGGTCGGTGGCGGTGGTGTGCAGGTTGCCCGACTGCAAGCCGCGCCACAGCGCCTCCTGGTGTTCGCGTGGGCGGAACGGCGGGCTCATCACATAACCGGCGGCGGTGGCCCAGTCCGGGTCACGGTAGACACTGTCGTCCAGCAGCAGATGGCCGGGCAGCACCTCGCCATACACCGGCTGGCCCTTGCCTCGGGCATAGGCGATTTCATCCAGTGCCTCGCGGCTGGAAATGTGCACCAGGTACAACGGCGTGCCGAGGGTTTCAGCAATGCGGATGGCGCGGCTGGCCGCTTCGCCTTCAACCTGCGAGGGGCGCGACAGCGGGTGGGCTTCCGGCCCGGTCATGCCCTGGGCGAGCAGTTTTTTCTGCAGGTGGTACACCAGCTCGCCGTTCTCGGCATGCACGGTGGGCACCGCGCCCAGTTGCAGGCAACGCTCGAAGCTGGCCACCAAGGTATCGTCGGCGGCCATGATCGCATTCTTGTAGGCCATGAAATGCTTGAAGCTGTTCACCCCGTGCTTGGCCACCAGCTCGCCCATCTCTTCGGCCACCTGCTCGCTCCACCAGGTGATGGCGACGTGGAAGCCATAGTCGCTGGCGCTTTTCTGCGCCCAGCCACGCCAGGTGTGGAAGGCCTCCAGCAACGACTGCTGCGGGTTGGGTATGACGAAGTCGATGATCGAAGTGGTGCCGCCTGCCAGGCCCGCAGCGGTGCCGCTGAAGAAGTCCTCGCTGGCTACAGTGCCCATGAACGGCAACTGCATGTGGGTGTGCGGGTCGATGCCGCCGGGCATCAGGTACTGGCCGCTGCCGTCGAGGATCTCACAGTCGGTGGGTGGTTCGAGGTTTTGCCCGATGGCACGGATCAGGCCATCGGCACACAGGACATCGGCGGGGTAACTCTCTTCGTGGGTAACCACGGTGGCGCCACGGATCAACAGGGACATGCCGTTTTCCTCGCAGGCTGACCGGTTTTGGCCGGTTCTTTGCATTGTCATGGATGCCAGGGAGGGCAGGGCGGTCAATCCTGTCAGTCCTGACAAGATTCGAGGCTAGATGCTGATTCTGGATTCAGCAAGAAAATTTTCCCATTAATTTTGTGGTTTTTAACTAATTGATATTAAAGGGATTAATTAAGTGTGCATGCGGAGGCAGGGGCTTTAAGGGTAATTGACTGGCTTGACAAGATGAAAATCTGGTCGAGATTTCTATGCACATTCCGCGTGCGAACTCCGGTCATCGAATCAGCCTGATGAGCGAAAAATAGAAGAAAAAACTGGAGAAGGGCCTATGCAACAGAGCAGATCGGAAGTGGTCGAGCAAGATGGCCTGTTCGAGCTGTCCGAGGGCAGCGATGTCCTCGACAGCCCGCGCTACAACCCCGACATAGCACCGACCAAGGTGCACCAGCGCACTTGGAACAAATGGCACATCACCGCCCTGTGGGTGGGCATGTCCATCTGCGTACCCACCTACACCCTCGGCGGCGTGCTCACCGCCTACTTCGGCCTCAGCGTTGGCGAAGCGCTGCTGGCGATTCTGCTGGCCAACGTTATCGTGCTGATACCGCTTACCCTCAATGCCTTTCCCGGTACCAAGTACGGCATCCCGTTTCCGGTGCTGCTGCGTTCGTCGTTCGGCATTCTCGGCTCCAACGTACCGTGCCTGATCCGCGCGGTGGTGGCCTGTGGTTGGTTCGGTATTCAGACCATGTTCGGCGGGCTGGCCATTCACCTGTTCCTGGGTTCGGTGTTCGACGGCTGGAAGGCGCTGGGCGGGACGGGCGAGGTGATTGGCTTCATGATCTTCTGGTGCCTGAACCTGTGGGTGGTACTGCGCGGCGCCGAGTCGATCAAGTGGCTGGAAACGCTGTCGGCACCGCTGCTGGTGGCGGTGGGCATCGGTCTGCTGTTCTGGGCCTTGCCACACATGTCGATGACCGAACTGCTGGCCCAGCCGCCCAAGCGCCCGGAAGGGGCGAGCATGGTCAGTTACTTCTGCGCAGGGCTCACGGCCATGGTCGGCTTCTGGGCCACATTGTCACTGAACATTCCCGACTTCAGCCGCTACGCCCGCAGCCAGAAGGACCAGATTCTCGGGCAGATCTTCGGCCTGCCGCTGACCATGTTCCTGTTCGCTGCGCTGGGTGTGGTACTGACCGCCGCGTCGGCATCACTGGTGGGTGAGACGGTGTCCGACCCGGTCAGCTTGATCGGCAAGATTCAAAGCCCCTTCTGGGTGGCCCTGGCCATGGCGCTGATCGTGATCGCCACGCTGTCGACCAACACTGCGGCGAACATCGTGTCGCCGACCAATGACTTCCAGAACATTGCCCCACGCCTGATCGGGCGAAGCCGCGCGATATGGCTGACCGGCTTTATCGGCCTGGCGCTGATGGGGCATGAGCTGCTGAAGAAGCTAGGCCTGATTGTCTCCGACCTTAGCCTGGAGAGCGTGTACTCCAACTGGCTGCTGGGCTATTCCAGCTTGTTGGGGCCCATTGCCGGGATCATGGCGGTGGACTACTTCCTGATCCGCCGGCAGAAGCTGGACCTGGCCGGGCTATACCGCGACGACGTGTATCCCGCGTGGAACTGGGCCGGTTTTGCCGCCTTCGCCTTGCCAGTAGGGCTGACGGTAATGGCGATTGGCAACAGCAGTTTCAGCTGGTTCTACGACTACGGCTGGTTCACCGGCTCGTTGCTGGGCGGTGCACTGTACTACGTGCTTGGCGGTATGGCGGTACGCAGTCCTGTGGTAGCGGGCGTGCCCGCCAAGCGCCCTGAACAGACAACAAAAAAAGCCTGAAGGAGAAACCCGTGACCCCCGTCAAAGAGATCCTGAAGACCAACGCCCATCACGTCGACAGTACCCGCCTGTGGCAATCGCTGATGGACCTGGCCCGGCTCGGCGCCACCGCCAAGGGCGGTGTCTGCCGCCTGGCCTTGACCGACCTCGACCGCCAGGCCCGCGATCTGTTCGTGCAGTGGTGCGAGGCGGCCGGTTGCTCGGTCAGCATCGACGCCGTCGGCAACATATTCGCCCGCCGCCCGGGCCGTAACCCCAAGCTGCCGCCGGTGATGACCGGTAGCCATATCGACACCCAGCCCACCGGCGGCAAGTTTGATGGCTGCTTCGGGGTGATGGCCGGGTTGGAGGTGATCCGCACCCTCAACGACCTGGGCGTGGAAACCGAAGCGCCGCTCGAAGTGGTGGTGTGGACCAACGAAGAAGGTTCGCGTTTTGCGCCGTGCATGATGGGTTCAGGGGTGTTCGCCGGCAAGTTCACTCTGGAAGAAACCCTGGCCAAGCGCGATGCCCAGGGAGTCAGCGTTGGCGAAGCGTTGAACACCATTGGCTACGCCGGTTCGCGTGCGGTGTCGGGGCACCCGGTGGGGGCGTATTTCGAAGCGCATATCGAGCAGGGGCCTATCCTTGAGGACCAGGCCAAGACCATCGGCGTGGTCCTCGGCGCCCTGGGCCAGAAGTGGTTCGACCTGACCCTGCGCGGTGTTGAAGCCCATGCCGGCCCTACGCCCATGCACCTGCGCAAGGACGCCCTGGTGGGCGCAGCCGCTGTGGTGGAGGCGGTCAACCGCACGGCGCTTGCCCACCAGCCCCACGCCTGCGGCACGGTGGGTTGCCTTCAGGCGTACCCGGGCTCGCGTAACGTGATCCCGGGCGAAGTGCGCATGACCCTGGACTTCCGCCACCTCGAGGGCGAGCAGTTGAATGCGATGATTGCCGATGTGCGCGAGGTGATCGAGGCGACCTGTACCAAGCATGGCCTGAGCCATGAGCTGGTGCCCACGGCCGACTTCCCGGCGCTTTACTTCGACAAAGGCTGTGTCGACGCCGTGCGCGAATCGGCCAAGGCGTTGGGCCTGCCGCACATGGACATCGTCAGTGGAGCGGGGCATGACGCCATCTTCCTGGCCGAGCTGGGGCCGGCGGGGATGATTTTCGTGCCGTGCGAAAACGGCATCAGCCATAACGAAATCGAGAACGCCACGCCTGATGACCTGGCGGCAGGCTGTGCGGTGCTGTTACGGGCGATGCTGGCGGCGTCGGAGGCAATTGCCAGCGGGCGGCTGGCGGCCTAACCACTGGCCTCAAGACAGCCGTTACGGCCAAGGTAATAGCGCTGCAGGTCCTGCGCCAGGGTCAACTGCCCGCTGTAATGGGCGAGGGCCTCGTCGCGCACGTTGTCGATGTGCGGGCTGCGCCGTGGATCGTTCTGGTAGCGGGCGCTGAAATGCGTCAGTACCAGGTTGCGCACGCCAGCGGCCTCGGCAAGGCGTGCCACCTCCGCGGCGGTGCTGTGGCCGAACGTGCCCCCGGTGCGTTCGGCTACCGCCTGGGTGAAGGTGGCTTCGTGCACCAGTACATCCGCACCCTTGGCAACGGCTGCCAGCAGTTCTGGTTTGTCGTTGTCCCCGCACACGATCACCCGCCGTGGCGGGCGCGAAGGCCGCAGGTAGTCATTGCCGTTCAGCAGCTGCCCGTTGCACGTCACGGTCAACCCCTTGGCCAGCTCACCCCACAGCGGACCACGCGGTATGCCCTCGGCTTCCAGGCGCTGGATGTCCAGGCGGGGCTCCGGGTTGGTTTCGGTGAATACGAAACCCACGCTGGGCACCCGGTGCGACAGTTGCACGGTGGTCACCTGCAGGGTCTCGCTGCGCCATGCGCTCAACGTTTCCACGGGCAACAGGCGCAGCTCGAACGGCAGGAAGGTGTCGCTGGCAAGCAGGCCCTGGCGTACCCAGTCGTGCAGTGCGGCGGGCAGGATCACTTCCAGCGGCTGGGTGCGCCCGCTCATGCCCGCGCTGGCCAACAGGCCGGGCAGGCCGAAGCAATGGTCACCATGCACGTGGGTGATGAAGATCGCGCGCAGGTCACGGACCGAAAGCGGGGTGTGTAGCAGCCGGTGCTGGGTGCCTTCGCCACAATCGACCAGATACCAGTGGCTGCCACTGGCTTCGATCACGGCTGTGGCGCTGACATTGCGTGCCTTGGTGGGCACCCCGGCGGAGGTGCCGAGGAACAGCAGGTCCATGCTCAGGGTCCTGTTTCAGGCCAGAAGTGGCCAAGGTGATACGGGGCGCACACCTTAGCCGGATTGCCGCCCGCCGTCGACGGTCTGCTAGTTGGCCTGTCGCCAGATGAGCTTGCTGGTGTCATAACCTTGCTCCCGGGCGATTGTCAGCAGTTGCTCGCGCTGCTGGTCGGTGACTGCTGGCGTGCGCGAAAGCAGCCACAGGTACTCGCGGTTGGGGTGGCCGACCAGTGCCACGCGGTAGTCCTTGTCGTGGTACAGCACCCAGTACTCGCCCTTGGTCAGGCCCGGTGCCAGGCGGCTGAACCAGTTGTCGAAGCGCACCCACAGCTTGTCGGTGCTGCCTGGCTGCTGGAGCTCGGCAATACCCTTGGCTTCATTCCACTGGCCGTCCTTTTCCTGGCAGCGGTTGGTGACGTCGATACGGCCGTCCTCGCGCAAGCCGTAGCGCGCCTCGGACTTCACGCAGTTGCGTTGGAAGAACATCGGCAGCCGCGCCAGTTCGTACCAGGTACCCTGATAGCGCTGCAGGTCCACCTGCTGGGTGCGCGGCGGTGCCGGGTGATCGTTGCCGGCGCAGCCGAGCAGGGCCAGGGTCATGCAGGAAAGCAGCAGTGTCGTGCGCAGCGCCATGGGTGACCTCCTTGGAGTGGATGGGGCTTACTTGGGGTTTGATGCGTTCGCGGGGCAAAAGTTGTGTGGGAGTGGGGCATGTCATTAAATTGCATTGTGGCTGCGGGGGCATGTCTCAAGAGTCATTTCGACCGTGAGATCGAGCGCCGCCCGCGCGGCGCATCGCGAGCTGCGCTCGCTCCTACGTTCGTTTCGGGCCAATTATTCCTGGGGCAGAGGCGCGCGCCCGCCTCGATATTGTGTGGAACAAACAAGGCGGTCGCGCGCGCTGGTGCAGGCAATACTGGCCCGAAACAAACGTAGGAGCGAGCGCAGCTCGCGATGCGCCGCGCGGGCGGCGCTCGATCTCCCAAACAACATCCTCCTAAAGGCATGCACCTCCAAACTGATGCACCTCGCGCCAAACAGAGCACCTCACAGCCAGTACGTCACCGCCCACCACCCCAACCCGCCCATCACCACGGTATAGGGCAGCGCCATCCACACCATCCGCCCGTACGACAGCCGAATCAGCGGCGCAATGGCCGAGGTCAGCAGGAACAGGAACGCCGCCTGGCCGTTCGGCGTCGCCACGCTTGGCAGGTTGGTGCCGGTGTTGATCGCCACTGCCAGTGTTTCGAAATGCTCGCGGCTCATGCTGCCATCGAGAAATGCCTGCTTCACTTCGGTGATGTAGATGGTGGCAACGAACACATTGTCGCTGATCGCCGACAGCAAGCCGTTGGCCAGATACAGCATGCCCGGTTGCTGTTCGGTCGGCAGCGTCAGTACCCAGCTGATCAATGGGCTGAACAGCTGCTGCTGATGAATCACCGCGACCACGGCGAAGAACACCACCAACAGCGACGTGAACGGCATGGCGTCCTGGAAGGCACGGCCCAGGCGGTGCTCGTCGGTGATGCCGGTGAAGGCCGTGATCAGCACGATCACCATCAGGCCGATCAGGCCGACCTCGGCCACATGCAGGCCCAGGCAGATGATCAGGACCAGCGCGGCGAGCCCTTGTACCCACAGCGCGATGCGCTGGGCCTGGGTACGCGCGGCATCGTCTTCGGCCGCATAGGCGGTCAGCACCTGGCGCACCGGTTCGGGCATCAGCGTGCCGTAGCCGAACAGGCGCACTTTTTCCAGCAGCACGCAAGTCACCAGACCTGCACCCAGCACTGGTAGCGATACGGGCGCCACCTTGAAGAAGAAGTCGACGAAGTGCCAACTCATCTCGTGGCCGATCAGCAGGTTCTGCGGCTCGCCCACCAACGTGCAGACGCCGCCCAGGGCGGTACCCACAGCGCCATGCATCAGCAGGCTGCGCAGGAAGGCGCGGAACTGGTCGAGGTCTTCACGGTGCAGTTGCGCAACGTGGTGGTCGCTGTCCAGTGCGCTCTCCTCGCGCGGGTTGGCCCCGGACGCGACGCGGTGGTACACCGCGTAGAAGCCGACTGCGGCGCTGATGATCACCGCAGTGACTGTCAGCGCATCAAGAAACGCGGAAAGAAACGCCGACAGCACGCAAAACAGCAATGACAGAATGGCCTTTGAGCGCACCCCAAGCAAAATGCGTGAGAACAGGAACAGCAGCAGTTCTTTCATGAAGTGGATGCCGGCGACCATGAACATCAGCAGCAGGAGTACCGGGAAGTTGTGCTGCAGTTCCTCGTACAGCGCCTGCGGCGTGGTCATTTGCAGCAGCATGGCTTCGATCAGCAACAAGCCACCGGGCATCAACGGGTAGCATTTCAGGGCCATGGCCAAGGTGAAGATGAACTCAAGCACCAGTGCCCAGCCGGTCGCAACCGGGCCAATGGTTACCAACAACAGCGGGTTGAGCACCAGAAACAGGCAGATGACCACCTTGTACCAAAACGGCGACTTGCCCAGGAAACCGTGGGCGAGAGCGCCGGTCAGGGGGCGTGACATAAATATGTATCCTTATAATTCAGCGATGGCGCACGGTGCCGGATCTGCGCGTCTTAGGCAAGGTGTGCAGTCCCGTTTTTGGCACAAGTACGGCCATTGGGCTGGGTTACCATCGGTGGCATGAACCTTTTACCCACAGGAGTGCCGCCCGTGACCGAGTACAGTGCATTCAAGGTCGAACTGACCGATAGCATCGCCCACGTTCAAATCAACCGCCCGGAGAAGGTCAACGCGATGAACGCGGCTTTCTGGGAAGAGATCCTCGACATCTTCCAGTGGATCGATGACACCGATGCCGTGCGTGCTGTGGTGATCAGCGGTGCCGGCAAGCATTTCTCCGCCGGTATCGACCTGATGATGCTGGCTTCGCTGGCCGGGCAGATGGGCAAGGACGTGGGCCGCAATGCACGCTTCCTGCGCAAGACCATCCAGCGGCTGCAGGCCTCGTTCACCGCCGTGGACACGTGCCGCAAGCCGGTGCTGGCGGCGGTTCAGGGCTATTGCATTGGCGGGGCCATTGACCTGATCGCCGCCTGCGACATGCGCTACTGCAGTGTTGATGCGCAATTCTCGATCAAGGAAATCGACATGGGCATGGCTGCCGATGTTGGCACATTGCAACGTTTGCCACGCATCATCGGCGACGGCATCATGCGTGAGCTGGCGTTTACCGGGCGCAATGTCGAGGCTGACGAGGCGTTGCGTATCGGCCTGGTCAACCGAGTCTATGATGATCAGGCCGCTCTGATGGACGGCGTCTTTGCCATCGCCCGCGAGATTGCCGCAAAATCGCCGATCGCTGTGGCCGGCACCAAGGAAATGCTCAGCTACATGCGTGACCATCGCATCGACGATGGCCTGGACTACATTGCCACCTGGAACGCCGCAATGCTGCAGTCCGAAGACCTGCGCGTGGCTGTGGCGGCGCACATGAGCAAACAGAAACCGACGTTCGCCGACTGATCGGGCCGGGGGACGCGCAGTAAAGGAACCCCCGACATGTCAGCACGCTGGACTACCGCAGTACTCGACCCACAGATGACCGGGGGGCTGGCCGTGGCCCGCAGCCCTGAAGGGTTTCTGGTGGACGCCAACGGCGCGCTGTTCCCCCGCGACTGGCTCAAGCGCCAGGACCTCGACGTGCTGTGCGAACACGGCATCGGCCACTTTGACGGCCAGCCGGTATTTTTGCTGGAACTGCGCAGCGCCACCGATGTGCCCGGCTACAGCTGGCGCGGCCTGCGTGCGTTCATGCTCGAAGGCGACTCCGACACCTACAAGGTGCTGGGCTATGCCGCACAAATCGGCACCTGGGCCCGCGAGCACCGCTTCTGCGGCAGTTGCGGCCAGGCGATGACGCAAATTCGCTGGGAGCGGGCGATGTACTGCCAGCCCTGCGACCTGCGCAGCTATCCGCGTATTTCACCCAGCATGATCGTGCTGGTGACCCGCGGCGATGAAATCCTGCTGGCGCGTTCGCCACGCTTCGTCACCGGGGTGTACAGCACCTTGGCAGGTTTTGCCGAGCCGGGTGAGTCGGCCGAAGACTGTCTGGTGCGCGAAGTGCGTGAAGAAGTAGCGGTGGAGGTGCAGAACATCCAGTACGTCGGCAGCCAGTGCTGGCCGTTTCCGCATTCGATGATGCTCGGTTTCCATGCCGAGTACGCCGGTGGCGAGATTGTCATGCAACCGGACGAGATCGAGGACGCCAAGTGGTTCAGCGTTCACGACCTGCCGCCGCTGCCGGCGGGGCGGTCCATTGCCCGGTACTTGATCGATCTGTATGTTGCGCGGCGGCTGGGCTGTGATATCCCTGCTTTCCCGTCCTAGCTGCAGTGAACAATGTGCTCCGACTAGGCGCCGGGCGCAGGCAATGGTCATTCCATTGCCAAAGCCGCTCAGGCCTGCCCGAACCAGTGTTGCCACGCTAAGCGCACGGTCAACGCCAGCACCACGGTGATGAACACCGGGCGGATGAACTTGCTGCCACCGCTGATTGCCGTGCGTGCGCCGAAAAAGGCGCCGACCATCACCGACAGGCCCATGCACAGGCCAACGATGTAGTCCACCTGCCCGGAAATGATGAATACCGTCAGCGCCGCGATGTTGCTGACGAAGTTCATGCTGCGCGCCACGCCGCTGGCGCGTACCAGGTCGATGGGGTACAGCAGCAGGGTACTGACGGTCCAGAACGCCCCGGTACCCGGTCCGGCCACGCCGTCGTAGAAGCCCAGGGTGAAGCCTTGCGGCACTTGCCACTTTTTCCTGATCGGTGCATCGGCATCCAGCGGTGCCTTGGGCGTGCCGCCGAACAACAGGTAGATGCCACAGGCGAAGACGATCACCGGCAGCATCTTGTTCAGCCATTCGGCTGGCATGTAGTGGGCGATGACGGCGCCGAGCAACGCCCCGGTCAGGGTGGCGAACAATGCCGGGCGCCACTGCGCCGGATGGAACAGTTTGCGTTTGTAGTAAGTGAAACTTGCGGTGGCCGAGCCGAAGGTGGAACTGAGCTTGTTGGTGCCCAGCACCAGGTGCGGCGGCATGCCGGCAGTGAGCAGGGCCGGGGTGGTGAGCAAACCGCCGCCACCGGCGATGGCATCGATGAAACCGGCGACGAAGGCGACCAGGGCCAGGATCAGCAGGGTGAGGGGTTCTACGGTAAGTTCGAAGGGCATGGAGTTTTGGCAGGCAGGGAGGCAAGGAGGCGGCAAAGTGCCGCACTAGAAGGGAAGCATGGTAATCCTGGGGAAGGTGTGTTGCCAGTACCGGCCCTTTCGCGGGTAAACCCGCATAATCCCGTAGGAGCAGGTTCACCCGCGAAAGGGCTGGTACTGGCGAAAACATCAATTACGAATAAACGCCAGCAAATCCGCATTGATCACATCGGCATGGGTGGTCGGCATGCCATGCGGGTAGCCTTTGTAGGTTTTCAGCGTGCCATTGGGCAGCAGCTTGGCCGACAGCACCCCGGAATTCTCATACGGCACGATCTGGTCGTCGTCGCCGTGCATCACCAGCACGGGCTGCTTGATGCCCTTGAGGTCCTCGGTGAAATCGGTCTGGGAAAACGCCACGATGCCATCGTAATGGGCCTTTGCACTGCCGATCATGCCTTGGCGCCACCAGTTGCCAATGATGCCTTCGCTGGCTTCGGCCCCAGGGCGGTTGTAGCCGTAGAACGGCCCTGCTGGCACGTCCCGGTAGAATTGCGCCCGGTTGCTGGCAACCTGGGCCTGGAAACCGTCGAATACCGACTTGGGCAGGCCACCGGGGTTGCCGGGGGTTTGCACCATCAAAGGGGGTACGGCCGCGATCAGCACGGCCTTGGCCACCTTGTCTTCAGGGTGCCGAGCCATGTAGCGCACCACTTCGCCGCCGCCGGTCGAGTGGCCGACATGCACGGCGCCCTGGGTGCCCAGGTGGGCAACCACTGCGGCTACGTCGTCGGCATAGTGGTCCATGTCGTGGCCGTCCCATACCTGGCTGGAGCGGCCATGGCCCCGCCGGTCGTGGGCGACCACGCGGTAACCCTGGGCGAGGAAGAACAGCATCTGCGCGTCCCAGTCATCGGCACTGAGCGGCCAGCCGTGGTGGAAGTGGATCACCGGCGCATCGCGCGGGCCCCAGTCCTTGTAGAAGATCTGTACACCGTCCTTCGTGGTTACATAGCTCATGGTCGTGTCTCCTGGGTGCAGGAAGCGAAGGGAGCTATTGAGAATAGGAGGAATTTTGGCAGGTATCAGGAAGTTGTATTGCCTGTGCGGGCCTCTTCGCGGGTGAACCCGCTCCTACACTGTGAGGTCCCTTTCACCCGCGAAGAGGCCCGCACAGGCAATCCTGATGCCCTTCAGACACGGTCGCGCATGCGGTACCAGGCTTTTGCCGCAGCTTCCAAAGGCGCAGCCAGCAGGTCGCCGCCGGGGAAGCGGCCGTTGTCGATGCCTTGGTACAGCGCCAACAGGTCTTCATCGCCGAGAATGGCATCGCTGACCGCACGCGCCGCCGCCAGGGTCGGCAGTACGCCATGACCGGAGAAGCCCTGCAGCCAGTAGCGCTGGCCCTCGCGACCGACGTCCGGGGTGCGCTTGATGCTGCAATCGATGTGGCCGCCCCAGGCATAGTCGATTGCCACCCCGGCCAGTTGCGGGAACACCCGCTCCAGGTACGGGCGGGTGGCACTGGCGACGTCCTTGGGAATGCCGCCCAGGTAGGTGCAGCCACCGCCGAACAGCAGGCGGTGGTCCGGAGTGAGGCGGAAGTAGTCGGGTACGAACTGGTTGTCGATCACGCAACTGTTGCGAGGTAATAGCGAATGGGCAAAGTCGGCATCCAGAGGCGCAGTGGCTACCTGGTAGGAACCGACGGGCAACAGGCGGCGCGACAGGCCCCGGTCAAGGCGGTCGATGTAGGCGTTGCAGGCCAGCACCAACACCTGGCAGCGAACTTCGCCACGGTCGGTGCGGGCGACATAGCCGTCGCGAGCCTGCTGGTAGCTGAGCACCTGGCTCTGTTCGTAGATTCGCCCGCCAGCAGCCTCGATGGTACTGGCCAGGCCCTGCGCCAGTTTCAGCGGGTTGAGGTGGGCACCTTTGGCGTCGTACAGCGCGGCCTGGTAGCGCGGGCTGTCGATCCATTGCGGCAACTCGTCACGGCCGATCAGGCGCAGGGCGTCGTAACCCCATTTATGCTCGGCATCATGCAGGGCCTCTTCGAGCATTTTCACCCGGCGCGGCAATACCGCAGTCCACAGGCTGCCCTGCCGGTAGTCGATGTCGAAGCCGTGGCGTTGGGGCAGTTCGCGCATCTCGTCGGCGGCCCAGCACATGCTGGCCCATAGCCGTTGGGTACGTTCGAGGCCAAGGGCCTGCTCCAGCGGCGGCATGTCGCACGACCAGCCCAACAGCGCCTGGCCACCGTTGCGACCGGAGGCCGCCCAGGCAACCCGGCTGGCTTCCAGCAGCGTTACGCGTTTGCCGGCCAGGGTCAGGCGCAGGGCAGTGTGCAGGCCGCTGAAACCGGCGCCGATGATCAGCACGTCGGTGTCCTGGGGGCCTTGCAGGGTAGGGCGTAATGGGATGTTGGCGGGGTAGGTCTGGGCGTAGTAACTGGCGACGTGCTGGGCGGATTGTTTGAACATGCCGGGTTTCCGTGAAAATTATTGTGTTTATTTTCATGAAAAGTTAGCAGTTAAATTTCACGCTGCCAATGTGTTGGTCGGGTTTTGTGGTTTGCCTGTTGTTAATGTGTTGCCTGGGCTGGCCTCTTCGCGGGTGAACCCGCTCCTACAGGGGGGCTCGCTTTTTTCGCGCCTGGCGTGGCTTGCTTGGGGTCGCCTTGCTTCCAGTCGCTTTGCTCTTCCCGCCACCGCGACGTTTCTTTTTCCAGGGCGGGGCCGCCCCGGCCGCTGGCCCGCTGATGGTCATGCGCATGCCGCTGCAACGCTCGACCAGCTTGCCCATCCACGCCGACTGCCGGGCAACGAACTCTTCCAGGGGCATCTCGCCGCTTTGCACCATGTCCAGCGCCTGCTCCCAGATTGCCGTGGTGCCGGGGTCGGCAATGGCCCGGGGAACGGCGTCGATCAGGCTGAAGGCCGCAGGTGTGGCCGACAGCGCCTTGCCGTTCTTTACCAGGTAACCGCGGTCGAGCAGACCCTGGATAATGCTGGCGCGGGTGGCTTCGGTGCCGATGCCGGTGGTTTCCTTGAGCTTCTGCTTCAGCCGAGGGTCATCCACCAGCTTGGCCACGTTTTTCATCGCTTTGATCAGGTCGCCCTCGGTAAACGGCTTGGGCGGCTGGGTCCACAGGTCTTTCAGTTGCAGGCCGTGTACGCTGCAGTCCTGGCCTTCGCGCAGCGCTGGCAGCACCTGGGCCGGTGGTGCCTCGCGGCCTTTGGCCGGGGTCAGCGCCTCGGGCAAGGCGCGGCGCCAGCCCGGCTCGACAATCTGTTTGCCCACAGCACGCAGCGCATGACCGGCGCAGTCGAAGTCGGCCTGGGTGCGGTCGTACTCATGGTTGGGCAGGAACTGCGCCAGATAGCGGGCGCGGATCAGGGTATACACGGCCTTGTGCTTGGCCGGCAGGCGCGAAGGGTCGCTGGCGGCGGCGGTGGGGATGATGCCATGGTGAGCGCTGACTTTGGCGTCGTTCCACGCCCGCGAGCGGCGTTGCGGCTCCAGGTAGGGCTGCAGCGGCGCCAGGCTGGCATCGGCCCGTTGCAGGGCAGCGAGGATGGCAGGTGCCTCGGCGTGCTGGCTTTGTGGCAAATAGCCGCAATCGCTGCGCGGGTAGGTGATCAGCTTGTGGGTTTCGTACAGTGCCTGGGCAATGTCGAGGGTTTCCTGGGCGCCGAGGCCGAACTTTTTCGAGCACAGCTCCTGCAGGGTGCCAAGGTCGAAGGGCAGTGGTGCAACTTCGCGCACACGCTCGGTCGCTACCTTTACCGCTCGGGCAGTGCCGGCATGGCTTATATCGGTGGCGGCCTGCTGTGCCAGGCCTTGCTTCAGGCAGCGGCCTTGGTCATCGCAGGCGTCTTCGGGGGCGCGCCATTGGGCATTGAAGCGTTGGCCGGCGTGTTCCAGTTGTACATCGATGGCCCAGAACGGCACCGGCACGAAGTCGGCGATGCTGCGGTCGCGGTCGACCACCAGGCGCAAGGTGGGCGTTTGCACGCGGCCTACCGGCAGCACACCCTGGTAGCCGGATTGGCGGCCCAGCAGGGTGAACAGCCGGCTCATGTTCATGCCGATCAGCCAGTCGGCGCGGGAGCGGCCCAGCGCCGAGTGGTACAGGTTGAACGTCTCGTGGCCTGGCAGCAGGCGTGCCAGGGCTTTGCGGATGGAGGCGTCGTCCAGCGCCGACAGCCACAGGCGCTGCACCGGACCTCGGTAGCGGCAATGCTCGACCAGCTCGCGGGCAATCATTTCGCCTTCGCGGTCGGCGTCGGTGGCAATCACCAGCTCCCGCGCTTCACCGAGCAGGCGCTTGACCGCCTTGAACTGGCTGGCGGTCTTGGGCTTTACCAGCATCTTCCATTTGTCTGGAATGATCGGCAGGTCAGCCAGGTTCCAGCGCTTGTAACGTTCGTCGTAGCTGTCGGGCGGGGCGGTTTCCAGCAGGTGGCCAATGCACCAGGTGACGCAGATATCGGTGCCTTGCCAGCAGCCGTCGCCTTTGCGGTTGGCGCCGAGCACTTTGGCGATGTCTTTTGCCTGGGAGGGTTTTTCACAGAGGAACAGGCGCATGGCCGGGACGCTTTATCGGGGTGGTGGGCCATAGGATGCGCAAGCGGGGGCGCGGAGGCAAGTTTTATCTGGATGGATGTACAGGTTTTTGTCAGGAGAAGTGTCTTTACCTGTGCCGGCCTCTTCGCGGGCAAGCCCGCTCCCACATGAATCGTATTCCCATGCAGGAGCGGGCTTGTCCGCGAAGCGGCCAGTGCAGGTTACGGATCAGGCGCGTGAGTCGCGCACCATGTCCACATGCGGGATGCCAGCTTCGAGGAATTCCTCGCTGACTACGCGAAAGCCCAGCCGCTCATAGAACGGCGTGGCGTGTACCTGGGCGCTGAGCATCTGTTGTTTCAGGTCGCGGTTCTGCGCTTCGACGATGACCGCATTGACCAACGCATCGCCAACCTTCAGGCCACGCCAGTCCTTGAGCACCGAGATGCGCCCGATGGTACCGTCGGCCAGCAGGCGCGCAGTACCGATTGGATAGTCGCCTTCCAGGGCCAGGAAGTGCAGGGCGTCCTGATCTTCCGAATCGAACTCCAGCTCTGGCGGAATGTGCTGCTCGGCGACGAACACGGCTTCACGGATACGGCGGATGTCGGCGTTGTCTTTGTGCCAATCGGCGAGGCGAACGCTGATCTTATTCATTGGCGAATCCCAAGCTCCCTTGTTTGACCAGCTGCTGTACCAGCATAAGGCCATCTTCGTCCTGCAGCCACTCGGCCAGGTTGTCGATGTGCAAGGCGTCGGCCGCGCATACCAGTTTCAGCAGCTCTCGCAGTTTGCCGGGCAGTGGGCAACTACGGCCGCTGGCGAACAGCAGCAGGTCATTTTCGAATTCGGACCAGGCCAGGCGTGCGCTGGGGTTGCGAATCAGGATGGCGCCCTGCTCAAGAGCGTCGATCAGTTCTTCCTCGCTCAGCTCTTCGCCAACGATCTGCTCGGGGTAGCGCGGCTCGGTCATGAACTGGCCGAACCAGGTCAGCAGCAGGTCCTTGTCGCCCATGTGCTTGTCGAGCAGCGCCTTGAGGCGGTCGAGGGCATCGTGCTGGATCTGGTGCGGGTCGCTGACCGGCTGGGCGTCGGCGTCGCTGTAGCGCTCTTCGTCGGGCAGGAACTGGCCGAGGAAGTCTGTGAAGTGGGTCAGCACTTCGGCAGCGCTCGGTGCGCGGAAGCCGACCGAGTAGGTCAGGCAGTCATCCACGGCTACGCCGTAGTGGGCCAGGCGCGGTGGCAGGTAGAGCATGTCGCCGGGCTCCAGGGTCCACTCTTCACTCTGCTCGAACTCGGCCAGGATACGCAGGTCGGCGTGCTCCAGCAGCGGGCTGTCACTGCTGCACATCTGGCCGATCTTCCAGTTGCGCTGGCCGTGGCCTTGCAGCAGGAACACATCGTAGTTGTCGAAGTGCGGGCCGACGCTGCCACCCGGGGTGGCGAAGCTGATCATCACGTCATCGATACGCCAGCTGGGCAGGAAGCGGAAGTTTTCCAGCAGTTCGGCCACTTCCGGAACGAACTGGTCAACGGCCTGTACCAGCAGTGTCCAGTCTTTTTCCGGCAGTTCGGCGAAGGTGTCTTCGCTGAACGGGCCGCGGCGCAGCTCCCACGGGTGCGCGCCGTGTTCCAGCACGATACGTGACTCGACTTCGTCTTCCAGGGCCAGGCCGGCGAGTTCATCGGGGTCGATCGGGCTGATGAAGTCCGGGAAGGCCTGGCGCACCAGCAGCGGCTTCTTCTGCCAGTAGTCGCGCATGAATTCGCGGGCCGAGATGCCGCCGAGCAGCTGCAGTGGAGTATCAGGATTCATGTTCAACCTATTGAAAAAACGTAATTTTCGTACGGGAATAAAAACGCCCGGCCAGGCCGGGCGTTGTACGCGACGCTCAGCTTAGATGCGTTTGGCCTGGGCTGCCGCGTTACCGATGTAGGTAGCGGGGGTCAGCTGCTTGAGCTCGGCCTTGGCTTCGGCTGGCATGTCCAGGCCGTCGATGAAGGTCAGCAGCGCTTCTGGGGTAATGCCCTTGCCACGGGTCAGCTCTTTGAGCTTCTCGTAGGGGTTTTCGATGTTGAAGCGGCGCATCACGGTCTGGATCGGCTCGGCCAGCACTTCCCAGCAGGCGTCCAGGTCGGCGGCGATGCGAGCTTCGTTGACTTCCAGCTTGCCGATGCCTTTCAGGCTGGCCTCGAAGGCGATCACGCTGTGGGCAAAGCCCACGCCCAGGTTGCGCAGCACGGTGGAGTCGGTCAGGTCACGCTGCCAGCGCGAGATCGGCAGCTTGCTGGCCAGGTGCTGGAACAGCGCGTTGGCGATACCCAGGTTGCCTTCGGAGTTTTCGAAGTCGATCGGGTTGACCTTGTGCGGCATGGTCGACGAGCCGATTTCGCCGGCGACGGTCTTCTGCTTGAAGTAACCCAGCGAAATGTAGCCCCACACATCACGGTCGAAGTCGATCAGGATGGTGTTGAAGCGGGCGATGGCGTCGAACAGCTCGGCGATGTAGTCGTGCGGCTCGATCTGGGTGGTGTACGGGTTGAACTGCAGGCCCAGTTCGTCTTCGATGAAGGCGCGGGCGTTTTCTTCCCAGTCGATCTGCGAGTAGGCCGACAGGTGGGCGTTGTAGTTGCCCACGGCGCCGTTGATCTTGCCCAGCAGCGGTACGGCGGCAACCTGGGCGATCTGGCGCTCCAGGCGATACACGACGTTGGCCAGTTCTTTACCCAGGGTGGTCGGCGAAGCTGGCTGGCCGTGGGTGCGCGACAGCATTGGCACTTCGGCGTGGGCGTGGGCCAGGGCGCGGATGGCGTCGGCGACCTGGCGCATCAGCGGCAGCAGCACTTCGTCGCGGCCGGCGCGCAGCATCAGGGCGTGGGACAGGTTGTTGATGTCCTCGCTGGTGCAGGCGAAGTGGATGAACTCGCTGACCTTGGCCAGCTCAGGCAGCTTGGCGGCCTGCTCCTTGAGGAGGTATTCAATGGCCTTGACGTCGTGGTTGGTGGTGCGCTCGATTTCCTTGACGCGCTCGGCGTGCTCCAGCTTGAAATCGTTGGCCAGGCTGTCCAGCAGGGCGTTGGCTTCGGCGGAGAACGCCGGCACTTCGCCGATTTGCGGGTGGGCGGCCAGGCGCTGCAGCCAGCGCACTTCGACCAGGGCGCGGAAACGGATCAGGCCGAATTCGCTGAAAATGGGGCGCAAGGCCTGGGTTTTGCCGGCATAACGGCCGTCTACAGGGGAAACCGCAGTGAGCGAAGAAAGCTGCATGGGGTGTTCTCGGACAGTCAGGCTTTTGGAAGGGCGCATATCATACATGAAAAATGCGCCCAGGTCGGGTGGCTGACCAAAGGTCGGCCCAAATTTGGATCGGGTGGCAGACCCTGTGGGAGCGGACATGCCCGCGAACACCGGCGTAGCCGGTGCCATACACCGCGTCGCCTGCTTCGCGGGCAAGCCCGCTCCCACAAAGGGCAGTGCAGCCCGTCAGCTGGGGCTGCGCATCATGTCGTACAGTTCGTTCAGCAACTTGCGCCGGCTGAACACCAGCTGCCAGCGGTGCCCGCCCAGCTGCCGCCACAGTCGCGCGGCGCGGATGCCGGCCAGGAGCAGGGCGCGGATCTTCGAGGCGTTGTTGGGCTGCTGCAGGAAGCGCATGTCGCCGTGCACCTGGATGCGCTGGCGCAAGGTGCTCAGGGTGTCCTGGTACAAAGCTCCACTGGAAGCGATGACGTTTTCGTGAACCAGGCCGAAATGCTCGGCCTGCGACTGGATTTGCGGCAGGCGGTTGCCGATGGTGTCCAGCAGGTCGCCACGCTTGTTCAGCTGGCGCTCCAGGCCCAGCATCGACAGGGCGTAGCGCAGCGGCTCACGTTGCAGGCTGTTGGGGTCGCGCTCAAGGGCGCCGATCAGCGCTCGGTAGCCGTCGCGCAGGTTCAGGTCGTCACCGCCGAACACCTCCAGGGTGTCCTTGGGGTCGCGCACCAGCAGGCTGCCCAGCATGCAGCCGATATTGGCTTCACTGGCCTGGCCGGTGCGGGCGATGCGGTCGACCAGCACGGCGGCCTGGAACACACCACCCAACGCAATCAGCTGTTCCTGCAGGTTGCTCATGCGCGCGGGCTCCACGGCTCGGCAGCCTCGATCACGCCGCCGCCCAGGCACACTTCACCATCGTAAAACACCACGGACTGGCCAGGGGTAACGGCGCGCTGAGGCTCGTCGAACACGGCGCGGTAGCCGCTGGCGGTGCGCTCCAGGGTGCATCGCTGGTCGCTCTGGCGGTAGCGCACCTTGGCAGTCAGCTGACGTGGGTTGCCGAGGTCGACCGGGTTGACCCAGAAAATCTCCGAGGCCAGCAGGGCACGGGAGAACAGCCATGGGTGCTCGTTGCCCTGGCCGACCACCAGCACGTTGCGAGCCAGGTCCTTGTGCAGCACGTACCACGGTTCGTCACTGGCATCCTTCAGGCCGCCAATGCCCAGGCCCTGACGCTGGCCGATGGTGTGGTACATGAGGCCATGGTGGCGGCCGATCACTTCACCTTCGGTGGTTTCAATATCGCCCGGCTGGGCCGGCAGGTACTGCTTGAGGAAGTCGCTGAAGCGGCGCTCGCCAATGAAGCAGATGCCGGTGGAATCTTTCTTCTTGGCCGTGGCCAGGCCGTGTTTTTCGGCAATGGCACGCACTTCGGGCTTTTCCAGTTCGCCGACCGGGAACAGGGTGCGGGCAATTTCCTGGCCGCCGACGGCGTGCAGGAAGTAGCTCTGGTCCTTGTTCGGGTCCAGCCCCTTGAGCAGTTCGGTGAGTGCGCCAGTATCGCGGCGGCGCACGTAGTGGCCGGTGGCGATCAGGTCGGCACCCAGCGACAGGGCGTAGTCGAGGAACGCCTTGAACTTGATTTCGCGGTTGCAGAGGATGTCGGGGTTGGGGGTGCGGCCAGCCTTGTATTCCTCAAGGAAGTGCTCGAACACGTTGTCCCAGTATTCGGCAGCAAAGTTGGCGGTGTGCAGCTTGATGCCGATACGGTCGCACACGGCCTGGGCGTCGGCCAGGTCTTCACGGGCGGTGCAGTATTCGGTGCCGTCGTCCTCTTCCCAGTTCTTCATGAACAGCCCTTCCACCTGGTAGCCCTGCTCGATGAGCAGAAGGGCTGAGACGGAAGAGTCCACGCCGCCGGACATGCCGACGATGACGCGGGTCTTGGCGGGGTCTTTAAGTGCTGGGCTGGTCATGGGTACCGGTGTGTATCAAGGGGGAAAAACGCCGATTCTATCAAACCCGTGGCGCCGCGTCAGTCGCGTAGCAGGTCGAGGCTGTGCAGCGGGCCGTTGAGATAGTCATCCAGGCAGCGTGGCACCAGCTCGCTGCGCCAGCGGGTTGGGTCGGCCAGCAGTTCGTCGCGGGTCAGCCACACGGCGCGGACGATGTCGCTGTCCAGTGCCAGGTCGGCATGATGGCACACGGGGCGGGCGGCGAAGCAGACGCGCTGGTAGGTCACGCCGTTGCTGGGGGCGGTGTACAGGTAGATGCCGACCACACCGGTCAGCTCGACTTCCCAGGCGGTTTCTTCCAGGGTTTCGCGCAGGGCGGCCTGGGGCAGGGTCTCGTTGGGCTCGAGGTGGCCGGCAGGCTGGTTGAAGACGTGCTGGTTGGCTTTGAACTCCTCGACGAAGAGGAACTTGCCTTCGTGCTCGACGATGGTCGCTACGGTGATGTGGGGTTGCCAGGTCATTTGCCATGTCCTTTCAGGTTGCCGGGACCGCCTTGCGGTCCTTCGCGGGCTCACCCGCTCCCACAAGGTGCAGCGCAGGTCTCACAAACTGCACCTCTCCTGTGGGAGCGGGCTTGCCCGCGAAGGGCCGCAGAGCGGCCCCATTTCCCAGAAAGCACAAACCCCGGTGCGTGGCCGGGGTTTGTGCTGTTACTTCAAGCGAACCTTACAGGGCAGCAATTGCGCTGTTCAGGGTCTGGCTTGGGCGCATCACCTTGGCGGTCAGCTCGGCATCCGGGGCGTAGTAGCCGCCGATGTCGGCTGGCTTGCCCTGAACGGCGTTGAGCTCGGCGACGATGGTCGCTTCGTTCTCTGCCAGGGTTTTGGCCAGCGGTGCGAAGCGTGCCTGCAGGGCAGCGTCGTCCGACTGAGCAGCCAAGGCCTCGGCCCAGTACAGGGTCAGGTAGAAGTGGCTGCCGCGGTTGTCGATGCCACCGACTTTGCGCGACGGCGACTTGTTGGTGTCGAGGAACTTGCCGGTAGCCTGGTCCAGGGTGTTGGCCAGAACCTTGGCGCGCGGATTGTCGTAGGTGTTGCCCAGGTGCTCCAGGGAAGCGGCCAGGGCCAGGAATTCACCCAGCGAGTCCCAACGCAGGAAGTTTTCTTCAACCAGCTGCTGTACGTGCTTCGGAGCCGAACCGCCGGCGCCGGTTTCGAACAGGCCGCCGCCGCTCATCAGCGGCACGATCGACAGCATCTTGGCGCTGGTGCCCAGTTCCATGATCGGGAACAGGTCGGTCAGGTAGTCGCGCAGCACGTTGCCGGTCACCGAGATGGTGTCCTTGCCTTCGCGGATGCGGGCCAGGGAGAACTTGATGGCATCGACCGGTGCCAGGATGCGGATGTCCAGGCCGGTGGTGTCGTGATCTTTCAGGTACTTCTGCACCTTCTCGATCATGACGCCGTCGTGGGCGCGGGCCGGGTCCAGCCAGAACACCGCCGGGGTGTTGCTCAGGCGGGCACGGTTGACGGCCAGCTTGACCCAGTCCTGGATCGGTGCGTCCTTGGTCTGGCACATGCGGAAGATGTCACCGGCTTCAACGTTTTGCTCCAGTACCACGTTGCCCTTGCCATCGACCACGCGCACGACGCCATCGGTGTTGATCTGGAAGGTTTTGTCGTGGGAGCCGTACTCTTCGGCCTTTTGCGCCATCAGGCCAACGTTCGGCACGCTACCCATGGTGGTCGGGTCGAAGGCACCGTTGGCCTTGCAGTCTTCGATGGTGGCCTGGTAAATGCCGGCGTAGCAGCGGTCCGGGATCACGGCCTTGGCGTCTTGCAGTTCGCCTGCGGTGTTCCACATCTTGCCCGAGTCACGGATCATGGCCGGCATCGAGGCGTCGACGATCACGTCGCTCGGCACGTGCAGGTTGGTGATGCCTTTGTCGGAGTTGACCATGGCCAGGGCCGGGCGCTCGGCGTAAAGGGCCTGGATGTCGGCTTCGATCTCGGCCTGCTTGTCGGCTGGCAGGTCCTTGATACGGGCGTACAGGTCGCCGATACCGTTGTTGGCGTTGAAGCCTACTTCGGCCAGGGCAGCGGCGTGCTTGGTCAGCACGTCGTTGTAGAATTCTTCGACGATGACGCCGAACATGATCGGGTCGGAGACCTTCATCATGGTGGCTTTCAGGTGCACGGACAGCAGCACGCCGGCGGCCTTGGCATCGGCGATCTGCTCGGCGATGAAGGCTTTCAGGGCCTTGCGGCTCATGGTGGCGCAGTCGATGACTTCGGCGGCTTTGACGGCGGTCTTTTCTTTCAGCACGGTGGTGCTGCCGTCTTTGCCGACCAGCTCGATGCGCAGGCTGTCGTCAGCTTCGATCAGTGCGGCTTTTTCGCTGCCGTAGAAGTCGCCCTGGGTCATGTGGGCAACGTGCGACTTGGAGTCAGCGGCCCAGGCGCCCATCTTGTGCGGGTGCTTGCGGGCGTAGTTCTTGACCGACAGCGGCGCGCGGCGGTCGGAGTTGCCTTCGCGCAGCACTGGGTTCACGGCGGAGCCCTTGATGCGGTCGTAGCGGGCACGGGATTCTTTTTCTTCCGCGGTGGCCGGCTCGTCGGCGTAGTCAGGGATGTTGAAGCCCTTGCCTTGCAGTTCCTTGATCGCGGCTTTGAGCTGCGGTACCGAGGCGCTGATGTTCGGCAGCTTGATGATGTTGGCTTCAGGGGTGGTAGCCAGCTGGCCCAGTTCCGCCAGGTGATCGCCTACTTGCTTCTCTGCGCCCAGTTGCTCCGGGAAGGCGGCAAGGATACGGCCAGCCAGGGAAATGTCGCGAGTTTCGACAGCGATGTCAGCCGAAGCGGTGAACGCTTCGATGATCGGCAGCAGCGAGTAAGTGGCGAGGGCGGGGGCTTCGTCGGTGAAGGTATAGATGATCTTGGAACGGGTGGGCATGCGGGTTAACTCTCTGTGTGCTGAGCGTGCTCGAGTCTCGTGGTGCGCAGGGTAGGCGCATCGCCCTGGCAGCGCCATGAGCGGAAAGTCGAGAGGCTGCGAGCGGTGATGGTGGATGCATCAGTCGAGCGTCAAGTGCTGGGGTGCGGTAACAACCCAGGCTTAGTGGCCATTCATGGCCTAGGGCGGTCCGCATTTTCCTGGGATTCGCCCCGATGACCCTTCGGTCGCGGCGGAGTATACCAAACCATTTGGGCTAATCAGCAAGGCCAAGTGATATCGGCCCATTTATAAGACCAAAGACTAAGCGGCAATGTGGCGGGTTGTCGCATGCCTTGCAGGTCGGCAGATGTGGTTTAGGCTCAGTGGATCGCACGATGTCCAAACCACACCCGACAGCGGAGTAGTGCAAGCATGGGATACCAGAAAATCAAGGTTCCGACCGACGGCGCCAAGATCACCGTCAATGCAGATCATTCGCTTAATGTGCCTGATCATCCGATCATTCCTTACATCGAGGGCGACGGAATCGGCGTCGATGTCTCGCCGGTGATGATCAAGGTGGTCGATGCCGCCGTGGAGAAGGCCTACGGCGGCAAGCGCAAGATTGCCTGGATGGAGGTGTACGCTGGCGAGAAAGCCACCCAGGTGTATGACCAGGATACCTGGCTGCCACAGGAAACCCTCGATGCCGTGCGGGATTATGTGGTATCGATCAAGGGGCCGCTGACCACCCCGGTCGGTGGTGGCATCCGCTCGCTCAACGTGGCCCTGCGCCAGCAACTGGACCTGTATGTGTGCCTGCGGCCGGTGCTGTGGTTCCAGGGTGTGCCGAGCCCGGTGAAAAAGCCTGGCGATGTTGACATGGTGATCTTCCGCGAGAACTCCGAAGACATCTATGCCGGCATCGAGTGGAAAGCCGGATCGCCCGAGGCGGACAAGGTGATCAAGTTTCTTAAAGAGGAAATGGGTGTCACCAAGATCCGCTTTGACCAGGACTGCGGCATTGGTGTCAAACCGGTGTCGAAGGAGGGTACCAAGCGACTGGTGCGCAAGGCCCTGCAATACGTTGTGGATAACGACCGCGAATCGCTGACCCTGGTGCACAAGGGCAACATCATGAAGTTCACCGAGGGTGCCTTCAAGGACTGGGGGTACGAGGTGGCGCGTGACGAGTTCGGCGCTGAACTGCTCGATGGCGGCCCGTGGATGAAGTTCAAGAACCCCAAGACCGGCCGCGAGGTCATCGTCAAGGACGCCATTGCCGATGCCATGCTGCAGCAGATCCTGCTACGCCCGGCCGAGTACGACGTGATCGCCACCCTCAACCTCAACGGTGACTACCTGTCCGATGCCCTGGCGGCGGAAGTGGGCGGTATCGGCATTGCACCGGGCGCCAACCTGTCCGACACCGTGGCCATGTTCGAGGCCACTCACGGCACTGCACCCAAGTATGCCGGGCAGGACAAGGTCAACCCGGGCTCGGTGATCCTCTCGGCAGAGATGATGCTGCGCCACATGGGGTGGACCGAGGCTGCGGACCTGATCATCAAGGGCACCAATGGCGCCATTGCGGCCAAGACCGTGACCTACGATTTCGAGCGCCTGATGGACGGCGCCAAGCTGGTAAGCAGCTCAGGCTTTGGCGACGAAATGATCAAGCACATGTGAAACAACAGAAAACCGGCCGCCTTCTGTAAAGAAGCGGCCGGTTGTTTCGTATACCGGCACAGTGCAGGCAGTCAGGCTTTTGCGGTTTCGCTTTGCGGCTCGCCGATGGATCTGGCAGTCTCTGCCGCGGCGGCCGCAGCATCCTTGATTTCGATGGCGTGCAAGCCTTTCGGGCCCTGGACGATGTCGAATACCACGGCCTGGCCTGCCTTCAGGGTTTTGTATCCGTCCATTCGGATGGCGGAATAATGGGCGAACAGGTCATCGGATTTACCTTCCTCATTGATGAATCCATAGCCCTTGGCATTGTTGAACCACTTGACTTTACCGCTTGCCATCCCTATGTCCCTCTGCAAAGGACTCCATCACTGGAGTATCATCCACTTCATCCGCATACGAACCTTGCGAAAAATCTGGTTGACTGCGCGGATCTTTATCGCCCACGGTGGGTTCTTATTGGTTGTAACACCGTTTTGCCGATAGTCAAGGTCACGCGGCGCCTGCGCTGGCGGTGGCCTGTGCAGTCAACCCGCAACCTTAACCTGACGCTCATGATGAAATTCTTTCCATGCATGCACCTAGTGAGATTCGACTAACATTCAATCAGGATCGCCCGCAATCGAATGAGGACGACGGCTCAGGTCTTGCAGTCCAGGAAGCCAAGCCGATCCTGCAGGCGCCACCGATGTACAAGGTGGTTTTGTTCAACGATGACTACACGCCAATGGATTTCGTCGTCGAAGTGCTCGAGACGTTCTTCAGTCTGAACCGCGAGCTGGCGACCAAGATCATGCTGACCGTCCATACCGAAGGGCGGGCAGTGTGCGGATTGTTTACCCGTGACATCGCCGAAACAAAGGCTATGCAGGTCAACCAATACGCCAGGGAAAGCCAGCATCCGCTACTCTGTGAAATCGAGAAGGACGGTTAATCGCCGACCACTTGGGTATGAGGTGAAGCTATGTTAAACCGCGAGCTCGAAGTCACCCTCAATCTTGCCTTCAAGGAGGCCCGTTCGAAGCGTCATGAGTTCATGACCGTCGAACATCTGCTGCTGGCACTCCTTGACAATGAGGCTGCCGCGACCGTTCTGCGCGCCTGTGGCGCCAATCTCGACAAGCTCAAGCACGACCTGCAAGAGTTCATCGATTCCACCACGCCGTTGATCCCTGTGAACGACGAAGACCGTGAAACCCAGCCGACCCTGGGCTTCCAGCGCGTGCTGCAGCGTGCCGTGTTCCACGTGCAAAGCTCTGGCAAGCGCGAAGTGACCGGCGCCAACGTGCTGGTGGCGATCTTCAGCGAACAGGAAAGCCAGGCCGTGTTCCTGCTCAAGCAGCAGAGCGTGGCCCGTATCGACGTGGTCAACTACATCGCCCATGGCATCTCCAAGGTGCCAGGGCATGGTGCGCAATCTGAAAGCGACCAGGACATGCAGGACGAAGAGGGCGGTGAAACCTCCTCTTCGAGCAACCCGCTGGACGCCTACGCCAGCAACCTGAACGAGCTGGCCCGTGCCGGCCGCATCGACCCGCTGGTCGGTCGCGAGCAGGAAGTGGAGCGTGTGGCGCAAATCCTGGCCCGCCGGCGCAAGAACAACCCGCTGCTGGTGGGTGAGGCAGGCGTGGGCAAGACGGCCATCGCCGAAGGCCTGGCCAAGCGCATCGTCGATGGTCAGGTGCCCGACCTGCTGGCGCAGAGCGTGGTGTACTCCCTCGATCTGGGCGCCTTGCTGGCCGGTACCAAATACCGTGGTGACTTCGAGAAGCGCTTCAAGGCGCTGCTCGGTGAGCTGCGCAAGCGTCCGCAGGCCATCCTGTTCATCGACGAAATTCACACCATCATCGGTGCCGGTGCGGCGTCGGGCGGGGTGATGGACGCCTCCAATCTGCTCAAGCCGCTGCTGTCGTCGGGTGAAATCCGCTGCATCGGTTCGACCACGTTCCAGGAGTTTCGCGGCATCTTCGAGAAGGATCGCGCCCTGGCGCGTCGCTTCCAGAAGGTGGATGTCAGCGAACCATCGGTCGAAGACACCGTGGGCATTCTGCGCGGCCTGAAAGGGCGTTTCGAAAGCCACCACAACATCGAGTACAGCGACGAAGCCCTGCGCGCCGCCGCCGAACTGGCCTCGCGCTACATCAATGACCGGCACATGCCTGACAAGGCCATCGATGTGATCGACGAGGCTGGCGCTTACCAGCGCCTGCAGCCGGAGGCCAATCGCGTCAAGCGCATCGATGTGCCGCAAGTGGAGGACATCGTCGCCAAGATTGCGCGTATTCCGCCGAAGCATGTCACCAGTTCCGACAAGGAATTGCTGCGTAACCTTGAGCGCGACCTGAAACTGACCGTGTTTGGCCAGGACCAGGCAATCGACTCGCTGGCCACCGCGATCAAGCTGTCCCGTGCCGGCCTCAAGTCGCCAGACAAGCCGGTGGGTTCGTTCCTGTTCGCCGGCCCTACCGGCGTCGGCAAGACCGAAGCGGCACGGCAGCTGGCCAAGGCGCTGGGTGTGGAGTTGGTGCGTTTCGACATGTCTGAGTACATGGAGCGTCACACCGTGTCGCGTTTGATTGGTGCGCCGCCGGGTTATGTCGGTTTTGACCAGGGTGGCTTGTTGACGGAGGCGATCACCAAACAGCCGCACTGCGTATTGTTGCTCGACGAAATCGAGAAGGCCCACCCGGAAGTCTTCAATCTGCTGCTGCAGGTGATGGACCACGGGACCCTGACCGACAACAACGGGCGCAAGGCCGACTTCCGTAACGTGATCCTGATCATGACCACCAACGCCGGTGCAGAAACCGCGGCGCGGGCGTCGATCGGCTTCACCCATCAGGACCATGCGTCCGATGCCATGGAAGTGATCCGCAAAAGCTTCACGCCAGAGTTCCGCAACCGTCTGGACACCATCATCCAGTTTGGCCGCCTGAGCACGGAGACGATCAAAAGCATCGTCGACAAGTTCCTTATCGAACTGCAGGCGCAGTTGGAAGACAAGCGTGTGCTGCTGGAAGTCAGCGATGAAGCGCGCGGTTGGCTGGCGGTGTCGGGCTATGACGTGCAGATGGGTGCGCGGCCAATGGCGCGGCTGATCCAGGACAAGATCAAGCGGCCTTTGGCCGAGGAGATCCTGTTTGGCGAGCTGGCCGAGCACGGTGGCGTGGTGCACGTCGACCTGCGCGATGGCGAACTTGTGTTCGACTTCGAGACCACGGCTGAGGTCGCGTGATGTGCAGGGGCTGCTTGGCGGCCCCTTGCAATTTCATAAGGCACAAAAAAGCCCGGCACCTGGCCGGGCTTTTTCATGGCTTGAGCTTAGCGCGCACGGTAGGTGATGCGGCCCTTGCTCAGGTCGTACGGCGTCAGCTCGACGCGGACCTTGTCGCCAGTGAGAATACGGATGTAGTTCTTGCGCATCTTTCCGGAGATGTGCGCGGTTACGACGTGCCCGTTTTCCAACTCCACGCGGAACATGGTGTTGGGCAGGGTGTCGACGACAGTACCTTCCATTTCGAAGCTGTCTTCTTTCGACATGCAGTTGAGCCCTCGGATCCAGTGTTAGCCCGACGCATATCCGCACCGGGCAAAAAAGTGGCGTGGATTATGCCGGAAAACTGCGTGTCAAGCCAATGCTTTCAGTTGAGGGTGACCCAGCGCTGGTTTATCAGCAGCTCGATAGGCCGGTACTGCGTCTTGTAGTTCATCTTCTTGCAGTTCTTGATCCAGTAGCCCAGGTAAACCGCGTCCAGGTTCTGGCGCAGCGCTTCGGTGATCTGCCAGAGAATGGCGAAACGGCCAAGGCTGCGGCGCTCCTCGTCCGGCTCGTAGAAGGTGTATACCGCCGACAGGCCATTGGGCAGCAGGTCGCACACTGCCACCGCCATCAACCGGCCTTCCAGGCGAAACTCGTAAAACCAGCAGAACGGCAGGTCGCGCACCAGGAAGGTGGAAAACTGATCGCGGCTGGGCGGGTACATGTCGCCGTCGGCGTGGCGCGTTTCGATATAGCGCCGGTACAGCTCGAAATACTCTTCCCTGAACGCCGGGCGTGCTGCGGTTACGGTCAGGTCGGCGTTACGCTTGAGAATGCGCCGCTGCTGGCGGTTGGGGATGAAGCGCGCCGCCGGGATGCGCGCCGGCACACAGGCGTTGCAGTTCTGGCAGTGCGGGCGGTACAGGTGGTCGCCACTGCGACGAAAGCCCATTTCCGACAAATCGGCGTACACATGTACGTCCATCGGCTGGCTGGGGTCGAGGAACAGTGTGGTCGCCTGCTCTTCCGGCAGATAGCTGCAGGAGTGGGGCTGAGTGGCATAGAACTTCAACCGCGCCAACTCTGTCATGATCAACCCCTTCGGTGAGACTTTGTTTTAAGTGTAAGCCAGCTACGGGAACTCGCCTAGGCAACCCATGAAGCGCTGTTGGGCTGGTCAAGGTGGCGTGCCAGGTAGTTGGCGAACTCGGCACGGCTGATGGCGTGGGCGCCCAGGCTGTGCAGGTGGTTGGTGGGCATCTGGCAGTCGATAAGCACGAAGCCGGCGTCTCGCAGGTGGTTGACCAAGGTCACGAAACCGACCTTGGAGGCGTTGTCGGCGCGGCTGAACATCGATTCGCCAAAGAACAGCTGGCCCATGGCCAGGCCATAAAGGCCTCCGACCAGTTCGCCGTCCTGGCGAACTTCAACCGAATGAGCGATTCCGCGGCGGTGCAGCTCGCAGTAGGCGTTGCGCATGGTGTCGGTGATCCAGGTGCCGTCAGCGTAATCGCGTGGTGCGGCGCAGGCGGCGATCACGCCCGGGAAGTCGGTGTCGAAGCTGACCTGGTAGCGGCCTTGGCGCATCAGCTTGGCCAGCGAGCGCGACACATGCAGCTGGTCAGGCAACAACACCGTGCGCGGGTCAGGTGACCACCACAGGATCGGTTGGCCGTCCTGGTACCACGGGAAGCAGCCGTGGCGATACGCCTGCACCAGGCGCTCGGGGCTCAGGTCACCGCCGGCGGCCAGTAGGCCGTTGGGGTCGTGCAGCGCCTTTTCCAGGGGTGGGAAGGTCAGCGAATCGCGGGTCAGCCAGGTGAGCATGGTCTATCGTGCGGTGGGGGAGGGGAGAGGGCAGCATGGCTTGGGTCAAAAGCGGGGTCAATCTCTTTGGGTGCCTCAACGCCGGCGCGGTACCCTGCACAAGGCTACCCCTACAGAGGGGCACGGCAATTTAGGCAATTTCCTACACATTCATCAAACCGCAGGCACCATCCGCTACATTTGCTGTCACACCTGTGCAAAAACACAGCATAAGCCTTTGTCACAAAAGAAAATGCGTGCTCAAATTGCAGCTATACGAATTCGCCTCCGGCCAAACCCCCATACGGCGTGCCGCCATGGCGGCTGGCGGGCAGTAATGTTAAAAGTAGTGGTTCGTTGGTCGCGCAGCGGCCGATCACTATTGGACGCGCACCACGCGCAGGAATAGACGCGTTTTGAAGAAATCCACCGCAACTCCAGCTCCATTGCCTGTGCCACTGTGGCGGCAGCAGCTGCATTATCGCCTCAAGGAAGGTGCGTTGATCGCTGTCGGCGCCCTGTGCCTGTACCTGTGGATGGCGCTGCTGACCTACGACACCTCGGACCCGGGCTTCAGCCACACCAGCAACGTCGACCAGGTGCAGAATGCTGCCGGGCGTGCCGGTGCCTACTTTGCCGACATCCTGTTCATGGTGCTGGGTTACTTCGCCTATATTTTCCCGCTGCTGCTGGCGGTCAAGACCTGGCAGATTTTCCGCGAACGCCACCAGCCGTGGGACTGGAGCGGCTGGCTGTTCTCCTGGCGGCTGATTGGCCTGGTGTTCCTGGTGCTGTCGGGGGCGGCGCTGGCACATATCCACTTCCATCCGTCAGCCGGCCTGCCGTTCTCCGCCGGTGGTGCGTTGGGCGAAAGCCTGGGTGATCTGGCGCGCAACCTGCTGAACGTGCAGGGCAGCACGCTGATGTTCATTGCCCTGTTCCTGTTCGGCCTGACCGTCTTCACCGACCTGTCGTGGTTCAAGGTGATGGACCTGACAGGCAAGATCACCCTCGACCTGCTCGAACTGGTGCAGGGCGCGGCCACCCGCTGGTGGGATGCGCGCAACGAGCGCAAGCGCCTTGAGGCACAGCTGCGCGAGGACGAGCCGGTGTTCAAGGCTGCGCCAATGGCTGCCGAGACGCGCGAGCCGGCCAAGCCGTCGCTGCGCGAGCGCATCCTCAAGCGTGAAGAAAAACCCGCCCAGCCGGTTGAGCCGACCCTTGCACGCGAACCGATTGTACCGCCGCGTGAAACGGCGCCTGAGGCATTGACGCCGCGTGAAACCGTGGTGCCCCGCCAGCAGCACCCGGCGCCCACCATTGTGCCGCCGTCAGCCGCCAGGGCGCCGGAGCCGAGCAAGCGGGCGATGAAGGAAAAGCAGGCGCCGCTGTTTGTCGACAGCGCCGTGGAGGGCACCTTGCCTTCGATTTCCATTCTCGACCCGGCCGAGCAGAAGAAGATCGAGTATTCGCCAGAATCCCTGGCCGGCGTCGGTCAGTTGCTGGAAATCAAGCTCAAGGAGTTCGGTGTTGAAGTGACGGTGGATTCGATCCACCCCGGCCCGGTGATTACCCGTTACGAAATTCAGCCGGCCGCCGGCGTGAAGGTCAGCCGCATCGCCAACCTGGCCAAGGACCTGGCGCGCTCGCTGGCCGTGACCAGTGTGCGAGTGGTCGAGGTCATCCCTGGCAAGACCACGGTGGGTATCGAGATACCCAACGAAAACCGCCAGATGGTGCGCTTCTCCGAAGTGCTGGCCACGTCGCAGTACGACGAGCAGAAATCGCCCGTCACGCTGGCGCTGGGCCACGACATTGGCGGCAAGCCGGTGATCACCGATCTGGCCAAGATGCCCCACCTGTTGGTAGCCGGTACGACCGGCTCCGGTAAGTCGGTGGGTGTGAACGCGATGATTTTGTCGATCCTGTTCAAGTCCAGCCCGGAAGACGCGCGGCTGATCATGATCGACCCGAAAATGCTTGAACTGTCGATCTACGAAGGCATCCCGCACCTGTTGTGCCCGGTGGTCACCGACATGAAGGACGCCGCCAACGCCCTGCGCTGGAGCGTGGCGGAGATGGAGCGGCGCTACAAACTGATGGCGGCCATGGGCGTGCGTAACCTGGCCGGTTTCAACCGCAAGATCAAGGACGCCCAGGAAGCAGGCGAAATCATCCACGACCCGCTGTATCGCCGTGAGAGCATGGATGATGAGCCGCCTGCATTGAAAACCCTGCCGACCATCGTGGTGGTGGTGGACGAATTCGCCGACATGATGATGATCGTCGGCAAGAAGGTCGAAGAGCTGATCGCCCGTATCGCGCAGAAGGCGCGAGCGGCGGGTATCCACCTGATCCTCGCCACCCAGCGCCCGTCGGTGGACGTGATCACCGGCCTGATCAAGGCCAACATCCCGACCCGTATGGCGTTCCAGGTGTCGAGCAAGATCGACTCGCGTACCATCATCGATCAGGGCGGTGCCGAACAGCTGCTGGGCCATGGCGACATGCTGTACATGCCGCCGGGCACCAGCCTGCCGATCCGGGTACACGGCGCGTTCGTGTCCGACGACGAAGTGCACCGCACGGTCGAGGCGTGGAAGCTGCGTGGTGCCCCGGACTACAACGACGACATTCTCAACGGCGTTGAAGAAGCCGGTAGCGGCTTTGATGGCGGCGGCGGTGGTGGCGACGGTGACGATGCCGAAACCGACGCGCTGTATGATGAAGCGGTGCAATTCGTGCTCGAGAGCCGTCGTGCCTCCATTTCTGCCGTGCAACGCAAGCTGAAGATCGGCTACAACCGTGCCGCGCGCATGATCGAGTCGATGGAGATGGCCGGCGTTGTCACCCCGATGAACAGCAACGGCTCGCGGGAAGTGATAGCCCCGGGCGGCCCGCGCGACTGATGAACACCCTGCCGGGCGCCAACGGTGGCGCCCGGCCTTTTCAACGCTCAATGAGGATTCCCATGCGCGCGATTCGCATGCTGTTGGTTTCTGCCCTTACCCTGGGCTCGGTTACTGCTTATGCCGGTGAGCAAGACGTACAACGCCTGACCCAGTTGCTGGAAAAGTCGCAGACCATCGAGGCCAACTTCTCCCAACTGACCCTGGGCGCCGATGGCGTCAGCCTGCAGGAAACCTCGGGCAAGATGACGGTCAAGCGCCCAGGCCTGTTCTACTGGCATACCGATGCGCCGCAGGAGCAAGTGGTGGTGTCGGATGGCAAGAACGTCACCCTGTGGGACCCGGACCTGGAGCAGGCCACCATCAAGAAGCTCGACGTGCGCCTGAACCAGACCCCAGCCCTGCTGTTGTCCGGTGACGTGTCGAAGATCAGCCAGAGCTTTGATATCGCGTCCAAGGAGCAGGGCGAAGTGATGGACTTCACCCTCAAGCCAAAGACAAAGGACACCCTGTTCGACTCGCTGCGCGTGTCGTTCCGCAAAGGCCTGATCAATGACATGCAACTGATCGACAGCGTCGGCCAGCGCACCAACATCCTGTTCAATGGCGTCAAGGCCAACCAGGCGGTACCGGACAGCAAGTTCAAGTTCGACATCCCCAAGGGCGCGGACGTGATCAAGGAGTAACCAGAGCTCGCCATGGACCTGTTTCGAAGCGAACCCGTCGCCCAGCCTCTGGCCGCCCGCCTGCGCCCGTCCAGCCTGGATGAGTACGTCGGCCAGGAGCACCTGCTGGCGCGCGGCAAACCGCTGCGCGAGGCCCTGGAACAAGGCGCGCTGCACTCGATGATCTTCTGGGGGCCGCCCGGGGTCGGCAAGACTACGCTGGCGCGGTTGCTGGCGCAGTTCTGTGATGCGCACTTCGAAACGGTGTCGGCGGTGCTGGCCGGGGTGAAAGAGATCCGCCAGGCGGTGGAGGTGGCCAAACAGCAGGCTGGCCAGTATGGCCGTCGCACCATCCTGTTCGTTGACGAGGTGCACCGCTTCAACAAGTCGCAGCAGGACGCCTTTTTGCCCTATGTCGAGGACGGCACCCTGCTGTTCATCGGTGCCACCACCGAAAACCCCTCGTTCGAGCTGAACAACGCGCTGCTGTCACGGGCGCGGGTGTATGTGCTCAAGAGCCTGGACGAAGCGGCTCTGCGCAAGCTGGTCAACCGTGCGCTGACAGAAGAGCGTGGCCTGGGCAAGCGTAACCTGCGGGTGGGCGACGACGCCTTCAAGATGCTGATGGCCGCCGCCGACGGCGATGGCCGGCGCATGCTCAACTTCCTCGAGAATGCCTCGGACCTGGCTGAAGACGGCAGCGAGATCGACGTCGAGATGCTGCAGAGCCTGCTGGGTGACAGTCGCCGCCGTTTCGACAAGGGTGGCGAGGCGTTCTACGACCAGATATCCGCGCTGCACAAGTCGGTGCGCGGCTCCAACCCCGATGGCGCCCTGTACTGGTTTGCCCGCATGCTCGACGGCGGCTGTGATCCGCTGTACATCGCCCGCCGCGTGGTGCGCATGGCCAGCGAGGACATCGGCAATGCCGACCCGCGTGCGCTTAGCCTGTGCCTGGCAGCCTGGGATGTGCAGGAGCGCCTTGGCAGCCCTGAGGGCGAGTTGGCGGTGGCCCAGGCCATCACCTACCTGGCCTGTGCGCCCAAGAGCAACGCGGTGTACGTGGGCTTCAAGACTGCCCTGCGCGAAGCGGCCGAGCACGGTTCGCTGGAGGTGCCGTTGCACCTGCGCAATGCCCCGACCAAACTGATGAAGCAGTTGGGCTATGGCGACGAGTACCGCTATGCCCACGATGAACCCGACGCCTACGCCGCCGGTGAGGATTACTTCCCCGACGAGCTGGAGCCGCGCCAGTACTATCAGCCGGTGCCCCGTGGCCTGGAACTGAAAATTGGCGAGAAACTGCGCCACCTGGCCGACCTTGACCGCAACAGCCCTCGCCAGCGGAGAAAACCGTGATTGCACTCATCGCCGCGGTCAGCGCGGGAGGTATCGCCGGCACCTTGTTGCGCTTTGCTACCACCAACTGGGTAGCGGCCCACTGGCCACGGCACTTCTATGTCGGTACGCTGGCGGTCAACCTGGTTGGCTGCCTGTTGATCGGCTTGCTCTATGGCTTGTTCTTGCACAAGCCGCTGGCGCCGGTCGAATTGCGCGCCGGCCTGATTGTCGGCTTTCTCGGTGGCCTGACGACCTTTTCCTCCTTCTCGCTCGATACCGTGCGCCTGATGGAAAGCGGGCAAGTGCCCCTTGCCTTGGGCTATACCAGTATCAGCGTGGTGGGCGGGCTGCTCGCAACCTGGGCTGGCCTGTCCCTGACCCGATTCTGAACCAACACCTACATATAACGAGAGAACGATATGCTCGATTCCAAACTGTTACGCGGCCAACTTCAGGAAGTGGCGGACCGCCTGGCCTCCCGTGGCTTCAGCCTGGATGTCGCGCGCATCGAATCACTGGAAGAGCGCCGCAAGGCGGTGCAGACCCGCACCGAACAACTGCAGGCTGAGCGTAACGCCCGTTCCAAGTCTATCGGCCAGGCCAAGGCCAAGGGCGAAGACATCGCCCCGCTGATGGCTGATGTCGAGCGCATGGCCAACGAACTGACTGCCGGCAAGGCCGAGCTGGACGCCATTCAGGCCGAGCTGGATGGCATCCTGTTGACCATTCCCAACCTGCCGGACGCCAGCGTACCGGTCGGTGCCAGCGAGGACGACAACGTCGAAGTGCGCCGTTGGGGCACGCCGAAGGCGTTCGACTTCGAAATCAAGGACCATGTGGCCCTTGGTGAAATCAGCGGTGGCCTGGACTTCGAAGCGGCTGCCAAACTGTCCGGCGCTCGTTTTGCTGTACTGCGTGGTCCGGTTGCCCGTCTGCACCGCGCCCTAGCGCAGTTCATGATCAACCTGCACACCGGCGAACATGGCTACGAGGAACATTACACCCCGTATATGGTGCAGGCCCCGGCGCTGCAGGGCACTGGCCAGTTGCCGAAGTTCGAGGAAGACCTGTTCAAGATCACCCGCGATGGCGAGGCTGACTTCTACCTGATCCCGACCGCCGAAGTGTCGCTGACCAACCTGGTGGCAGGTGAAATCCTCGACGCCAAGCAGCTGCCGCTGAAACTGGTTGCCCATACCCCTTGCTTCCGCAGCGAAGCCGGCGCTTCCGGCCGTGACACCCGCGGCATGATCCGCCAGCACCAGTTCGATAAAGTCGAGATGGTGCAGGTGGTAGAGCCGTCCAAGTCGATGGAAGCCCTGGAAGGCCTGACCGCCAATGCCGAGCGCGTGCTGCAGCTGCTGGAACTGCCATACCGCGTGCTGGCCCTGTGCACTGGCGACATGGGTTTTGGTGCGGTGAAGACCTACGACCTGGAAGTGTGGGTGCCAAGCCAGGACAAGTACCGCGAAATCAGCTCGTGCTCCAACTGCGGCGACTTCCAGGCGCGCCGCATGCAGGCTCGCTGGCGCAACCCGGAAACCGGCAAGCCGGAGCTGGTACATACGCTCAACGGCTCCGGCCTGGCCGTAGGCCGTACCCTGGTTGCTGTGCTGGAAAACTACCAGCAGGCCGACGGTTCGATCCTGGTGCCGGAAGTGCTGAAACCGTACATGGGCGGCGTCGAGGTCATCCGCTAAATGGATTACCTGCCGCTGTTCCACAAGCTGCAGGGCGGCCGCGTGCTGGTCGTCGGTGGCGGTGAGATCGCCTTGCGCAAGGCGCGCCTGCTGGCCGATGCCGGCGGCGTGCTGCGCGTGGTGGCGCCGGACGTCGACGGCCAGTTGGCCGCGTTGGCCCGGGAAGGTGGCGGTGAGGTGCTGGTGCGTGGCTATCAGGCAGCCGACCTGGTCGGCTGCCGACTGGTGATCGCGGCCACCGACGACCCAGGGCTGAATGCCCAGGTGTCGTCTGATGCGCAGGCACTTAGCCTGCCGGTCAATGTGGTGGATGCGCCGGCCCTGTGTACGGTGATCTTCCCGGCGATCGTAGACCGCTCGCCGCTGGTTATTGCTGTTTCCAGCGGCGGTGACGCCCCGGTACTGGCGCGCCTGATTCGAGCCAAGCTCGAGGCGTGGATCCCTTCGGCCTATGGTGAGTTGGCCGGGCTGGCGGCACGCTTTCGGCACAAGGTCAAATCCCTGTACCCGGATGTCAACCAGCGTCGAGGCTTCTGGGAGACCGTATTCCAGGGGCCGATCGCCGAGCGTCAGCTGGCCGGGCAGGGTGCTGAAGCCGAACGTCTGTTGCAGGCGATGGTAGACGGCGCACCGGTGCAGCAGGGCGGTGAGGTGTATTTGGTTGGTGCAGGCCCGGGTGATCCGGACTTGCTGACCTTCCGTGCCTTGCGCCTGATGCAGCAGGCCGACGTGGTGCTGTACGACCGCCTGGTTGCGCCCGCCATCATCGATATGTGTCGTCGTGATGCCGAGCGCATCTATGTAGGCAAGCGCCGCGCTGACCATTCAGTGCCGCAGGACCAGATCAACCGCCTGTTGGTCGACCTGGCCCGGCAGGGCAAGCGGGTGCTGCGCCTGAAGGGTGGCGACCCGTTCATCTTCGGCCGGGGCGGCGAAGAGATCGAAGAGCTGGCCGGGCATGGCATTCCGTTCCAGGTGGTGCCGGGCATTACGGCGGCCAGCGGCTGCTCCGCGTATGGCGGCATTCCGCTGACTCACCGCGACTATGCCCAGTCGGTGCGCTTTGTCACCGGGCACCTCAAGGATGGCACCAGCAACCTGCCGTGGAATGACCTGGTGGCGCCGGCGCAGACCTTGGTGTTCTACATGGGGTTGGTGGGCTTGCCGACCATCTGTGCCGAGCTGATTCGCCATGGGCGTGCCGCGAGTACCCCGGCGGCGTTGGTGCAGCAGGGGACCACGCGTAATCAGCGAGTATTCACCGGTACCTTGGCGGACTTGCCAGACCTGGTGGCCCAGCATGAGGTGCATGCGCCGACCCTGGTGATTGTGGGGGAAGTGGTGCAGTTGCGTGACAAGCTGGCCTGGTTCGAAGGTTCGCAGAACAGCTGAAATCGTTGGGGCTGCAAAGCAGCCCCGGCTTTCTCAAGCCTGCCAAATCCCTTTGCCCACCAACCGCTCTCGATCATGCGGCAAGCCAAAGTCCTGCAATGGCCCTTTAGGCACAATCCCGTTCGGGTTGATGGTCTTGTGGCTCATGTAATAGTGCTTCTGGATATGCTCCATGTTCACTGTACCTGCCACCCCAGGCCATTGGTACAGCTCACGCAGCCAGTTCGACAGGTTGTGGTAGTCGCTCAGGCGGCGCAGGTTGCACTTGAAGTGCCCGTGGTACACGGCGTCGAAGCGCACCAGTGTAGTGAACAGGCGTACATCAGCCTCGGTCAGGTACTCACCCGCCAGGTAGCGATTGCGGCCTAGCAAGGCTTCCAGGTAATCCAACTCGTTGAACACATCGTCAAAGGCAGCCTCGTAGGCGTCTTGCGTGGTGGCAAAGCCTGCGCGGTACACACCATTGTTCACTGCCGGGTAGATGCGCTCGTTCAATGCTTCGATGCTCGGGCGCAGCGATGCGGGGTAAAGGTCCAGGGTATTGCCAGTCAGCTCGTTGAATGCGCTGTTGAATATGCGGATGATTTCCGCCGACTCATTGTTGACGATGCGCTTCTCTTTTTTGTCCCACAGCACAGGTACCGTCACGCGCCCCGTGTAGTGCGGGTCATCCTGGGTGTAGCGCTGATGCAGATACTGCAGGGCGTCGAGGTGGTCCCCGCTGGAGCCTTGCTGCTGGTCGAAGGTCCAGCCATGGTCCTGCATCAGCCAGCTGACCACCGACACGTCGATCAATGGCTCCAGGCCTTTCAGCGCGCGAAAGATCAGGGTGCGGTGGGCCCATGGGCAGGCCAGCGACACGTACAGGTGGTAGCGGCCTGCCTCGGGCGCGGGCAACTGATTGCGGCGCTGGGCGTTCTCTCGCTTGAACGTGCCGTCTTTGCCGTTTTCATACCACTGGTCGTGCCAGCGGCCATCGATCAATAGGCCCATGGTGAGCTCCTGAAACAAGTTGTTTGTCGTTGGAGCCCAGTCTAGGGAAAATCGTTCGAAGAAATAGCGCAAAGATCGGGGTTCTATTATCGGCTAAATCGATCTATCTCGAGTGTCCCAGTAGCCTTGCGCTGTTACGAACGCCTGCTCACGGTGCTGTCCCAAACCACGCAGGGCCAGGGCCATGGTCGCGATCAGGGCCTTTTCGCCATAACTGTCTTCTACTTCGCCACGCCAGAACGCCAGCAAGTGTTGGGCCTGCAAGCTGGGCGGCTTGACATGGCGGCGTTCGCTCAGCGCTGGCCACTCTTCATCCCACGCTTCACCTGCCGTGGTGCCGTAGAGATGGCTGATGACATCGGGGTTGACCTCGATTTCGCCGCCATCTCCCTTGATCACCACGGCATGGTCGCCCAGCAGGCGGCTGGCCTCGCGGTGTACTGCCTGGTAACCAGGGTGAAAGATACTCTGCAATCCACAGCGAGCGCCCAGCGGGTTAAGCACTCGCGCCAGCGAATGTATGGGCGAGCGCAGGCCCAGTGTGTTGCGAAGGTCGATCATGCGTTGCAACTGCGGCGCCCAGTCGTGCAGCGGAAAGAATGCCAGTTGATGCTGGTCCAGAGCGTTGCCGACGGCGGCCCAGTCGCGGCACAGCGGAATCTGCAGCAGGCCGAGCAGTTGCTCTGTGTACATACGCCCGGCAGTGTGTGCGCCGCCGCCGTGCATCAGGATGCGCACGCCATTGTTGGCCAGGCACTTGGCCGCCAGCAGGTACCAGGGCAGGTGACGCTTCTTGCCGGCGTAAGTGGGCCAGTCCAGGTCAACGGCGATGCGCGGCGCCTGCAGGTGGGCGCGCAGGGCCTCGGTGAAGCCGGCCAGCTCTTCGGCGCTTTCTTCCTTGTGCCGCAGCAGCATGAGGAAGGCACCGAGCTGGGTGTCTTCGACCTTGCCTTCCAGCAGCAGGGTCATGGCTGCGCGGGCCTCTTCGCGTGTCAGGCCGCGCGCGCCGCGCTTGCCTTTGCCGAGAATGCGCACGAATTCGGCGAACGGGTGTTCGGCAGGGGGTTCCAGAGTGAGGGGACGAGGTTCGGTCATATGCAGTTGGTCGGCTTGGGCAGGCCCGCCAGCTTGGCGGCAAGTTTGGCGGGGGTGCCGTTGAACAGGCGGTTCAGGTGCGGGCTGTTGCCCTTTTCAGGGCCCAGCTTGAGGGCCGTGTACTTGATGAGCGGGCGCGTGGCCGGAGACAGCTGGTATTCCTGGTAGAACTGGCGGAGCAGTTCGAGGATTTCCCAGTGGTCTGCCGTCAACGGGATACCTTCGCGCATGGCTAAAGCCTCGGCGGCGTCCCGGGACCAGTCATGCAGGTCGACCAGGAAGCCATCCTTGTCCAGGGCGATCGCCTGATCGCCAACGGTGAGCGTATTCATAGCCAGCTGTTGACCTTGTCGTATTGCAGCGACAGTTCGACGAACCCGGCGTAGTCCACGGTCTTTGCCAGGTCGTTGCCGACCGCGCGGGCCTGTACATCCTCGTCCAGGGCGAACAGGCGCTGGGCCAGGCCGGCGGCTTGCAGAGTGCCATACGGCTCGCTGCCGCTGCGCAGGGCATACACGGCATCACCGCACAGCAGCAGGGCATCTTCGGCTCCGAGCAGGCGTAGGCAGCTGGCCAGGCGCTCGTCGCCAAACGGGGAATGGGCAATTACATGCAGGGTCTTCATCAGAGCGTTACCACCTGGTCAAAGCGAGCTATCAGCGCGGCCAACGCTGCGTCATCGAGCACTTGCACCGGCAGCGCCAGGGTTTCGGCTGCCAGGCCCCGGCGGGCCAGGCTGTGGTTGCAGGCGAACAGTTCTTCGACGCCGAACATCGGCAGCGCCTGCAGGTTGGCGGCCAGGTTCTTCTGTTGCACGGCGGCGGGTTGCTGGTCCGGCGCGAGCTGGAACACACCATCGTCGAGGAACAGCATGCCCAACGGCAGGTCGAACGCGCCGCCGGCCAGGGCGATGTCCAGCGCCTCGCGGGCAGATGGGCCATTCCACGGTGCCTGACGGCTGATGATCAACAGGGACTTGGCCATATCAGTCGCCTCCGAAGCAGACAAGGCGATCGGCCACTTGCGCGGCCTCGTGCAGTTGGCCTAGCCCCGACAGTTCCCAGGGTTTGGGCAGGTTCACGGCCGGGCGCTGGTAGCGGTTGGCCTCGGCTTCGTCGAGCACGCCACGGCGCAGGGCGGCGGCGATACACACCACGGCGTCCAGCTGGTGGGCCTGTATGAACGTGCGCCACTGGCCAGCCACGTCCAGTTCGTCCTGGGGGGCGACCACGTTGGCCGAGGCACTGTGCACCCCGTCCTGATAGAAGAACAGCCGGGCAATCTCATGCCCGCCGGCCAGCACCGCCTCGGCGAAACGCAGGGCGCGCCGCGAAGAGGGCGCGTGGGCCGGGGAGAACACCGCGATAGCGAATTTCATGGCTAACTCATGCAAAGGAATGGTGCCATGATAAAGCAAAAAAGCCCGCGCCCGCTTGTGCAAGCGGGCGCGGGCCAGTCATTCACGCTCAAGGTTCAAGCCTGCTCCTTGCCCTCCGGCAAGAACCAGTTCAGCACCAGCGCACAAATCCCCCCGGTAGCCACACCCGACTCCAGCACATTGCGAATCGCCGCCGGCATGTGCGCCAGGAACTCTGGCACCTGCGCAACACCCAGGCCAAGTGCCAACGACACCGCAATAATCAGCAGCGCCCGACGGTCCAGCCGGGTGCTGGCCAGAATATTGATCCCCGACGCCGCAACCGCGCCAAACATGACCATCGCCGCGCCACCCAGCACCGGCTCCGGCACAGCCTGAATCACCCCGGCAACGCTCGGGAACAACCCCAGCAGCACCAGCATTACGGCAATCCACATACCGATATGACGGCTGGCGATACCGGTCAGCTGAATCACCCCATTGTTCTGGGCAAAAATCGAGCTAGGGAAGGTGTTGAACAGACCGGCCAGCAGCGAGTTGGCGCCGTTGACCAGCACGCCCCCCTTGATCCGCTGCATCCACACCGGCCCTTCGACCGGCTGGCGCGACACCTTGCTGGTGGCGGTAACGTCACCGATGGCTTCCAGCGAAGTGACCAGGTAGATCACCAGCATCGGAATGAACAGCGCCCACGAGAAGCCCAGGCCAAAGTGCAGCGGTGTCGGCACCTGGAATAGCGCGGCCTCGTGCATGCCGGTAAAGTCCAGACGGCCCAGGAAGCCGGCCAGCGCATAGCCGACCGCGAGGGCGATGACGATGGCGCAGCTGCGCATCCACACCACCGGGATACGGTTGAGAACGACGATGATCGCCAGTACCACGCCCGACATCAGCAGGTTCTCGCCATTGGCAAAGGTGCCATTGGCCATGGCCCCAAAGCCACCGCCCATGCTGATCAGGCCGACCTTGATCAGCGTCAGGCCGATCATCAACACCACGATGCCAGTCACTAGCGGGGTGATCAGGCGTTTGACGAAGGGCAGGATGCGCGACACGCCCATCTCGACGAACGAGCCTGCGATTACTACGCCAAAAATGGCTGCCATTACGCCCTCGACCGGCGTGCCTTGCTTGACCATCAGCGCACCGCCGGCAATCAGCGGGCCGACGAAGTTGAAGCTGGTGCCCTGAACGATCAGCAGCCCTGCGCCAAATGGGCCGAAGCGTTTGCACTGGACGAAGGTGGCGATACCCGAGATCACCAGCGACATCGAAACGATCAAATTGGTATCACGTGCAGATACACCCAACGCCTGGCAGATCAGTAGGCCAGGGGTGACGATAGGTACGATGATCGCCAGCAGGTGCTGCAGGGCTGCCAACAGGCCGATCAACAGCCGTGGCTTGTCCTCCAGACCAAGCACCAGTTCATTGGCAGGCGCCGCTGCGCCTGGGCTGTGTTCGTGTGAGCTCATTGCTGAAAGCTGCCCCGGAAGAAAAAAGGAGCGCATTCTACGGGGTGATGATGGATAGCGGTAGAGAAAAGCAGGATGTCAGCATGATCGGCGACCATTTGCCTGATTATCTGACTTTTTGGTCAGTTATTGCGGTTAGAGGCATAATTGGTTTGAAACTGATGTAGGTCCTCTGTTGGCGGTCAAGCTTTTCTGAGGTGTTCTACGCTCGTTTGTGTCAGGGCGGTAAGGCGCCTGCCTTGGTTTTTGTGGTGTTGCGTAGATCGAGCGCCGCCCGCGCGGCGCATCGCGAGCAAGCTCGCTCCTACATTTGTTTCGGGCCAATTATTCCTGGGGCAGACGCGCACGCCCCCTTGGCGCTCACCTCGAAATCGTGGGGAACAAACAGGGCGGTCGCGCGCAGGCACAGCATCGCGAGCAAGCTCGCTCCTACATTTGTTTCGGGCCAATTATTTCTGGGGCAGACGCGCACGCCCCCCTTGGCGCTCACCTCGAAATCGTGGGGAACAGACAGGGCGGTCGCGCGCAGGTACAGCATCGCGAGCAAGCTCGCTCCTACATTTGTTTCGGGCCAATTATTTCTGGGGCAGACGCGCACGCCCCCCTTGGCGCTCACCTCGAAATCGTGGGGAACAAACAGGGCGGTCGCGCGCGCAGGCACAGGCGATTCTGGCCCGAAACAAATGTAGGAGCGAGCTTGCTCGCGATGCGCCGCGCGGGCGGCGCTCGATCTACCAGGCGCTGAACCTCTTCCGACGAACATCCCGCAACTCAACCCATTTCCAACGCCTACAAAAAAGCCCGCCGAAGCGGGCTTCTTGCGGCACGGCAATCAATCAGTCATCACGACCCATGATGCCAAACAACTGCAGCAGGCTGACAAACAGGTTGTAGATCGACACATACAGGCTGATGGTCGCCATGATGTAGTTGCGCTCGCCACCATGAATGATCGCGCTGGTCTGGAACAGGATGCAGACCGACGAGAACAGCACGAAGCCAGCGCTGATTGCCAGTTGCAGGCCGCTGATCTGGAAGAAGAAGCTGGCAACGACAGCACCCAGCAGGACGAAGAAGCCAGCAGTGATGAAGCCGCTCAGGAAGCTCATGTCCTTGCGGGTGATCAACACGTAGGCCGACAGACCACCAAATACCAGCGCGGTCATGGCAAAGGCGGAGCTGACCACCTCGGCGCCACCGGCCATGCCGAGGTAACGGTTGAGGATCGGGCCAAGGATGAAGCCCATGAAACCGGTAAGCGCGAAGGTGGACACCAGGCCCCAGGCCGAATCACGCAGTTTGTTGGTAAGGAAGAACAGCCCGTAGAAGCCGATCAGCACCACGAACACGTTCGGGTAGCCGACGCGCATCTGCTGGGCAACGAAAGCCATGACACCGCTGAAGGCGAGGGTAAGCGCCAGTAGGCTATACGTGTTGCGCAGGACCTTGCTGATCTCCTGCTGCTCGACCTGCTGGCCGTGGTGGACGGCGTAATCCTGTTCGCGCATGGCGACACTCCTTGGTAAACCTGTGGTTTCGGACGTTCAGATGCTAGGAGTCTACCATTGCTCCTGCAACCCGCGACACAGAGAGTTTGACAGCGTGTTTCATTAAGGTATTATGGCGGCCGCAAAACGAGCTGGAAGCGTGGCCGAGTGGTTTAAGGCAACGGTCTTGAAAACCGTCGATGGGCAACTATCCTAGAGTTCGAATCTCTACGCTTCCGCCATATTCAAAGCCCTGATTATTCAGGGCTTTTTGCGTTTTTGGGGTATAGAAAAGCCGACCATGGGAACGCCATCGGGAGCCCCATCTCCCCCGGACAGTTCCGCTACCTGACTACCGTTAACCTCTGGCAGGGCAGGCTTGGTGCCGCTCAAGGTTTTTCAGTAGCGCTCGCTTGGCTAGCGGCGGGTTCTGTGGAAGAAGACGCGGCAGCATGAAGCTTGTCGGTAATCTGCTTGGCCAAGGCATGGTAAAGCGAGACCGGAGACACCCATCCAGAGATGGCCGCCGCCATCAGTGTCGCTGCCAACATGGGAATGGCCAGGTCCGGGCTGTGTGTCAGTTCAAGCACGATGACCGAGGCGGTCAGTGGCGAGCGTGTCACACCGGCCAGGTATGCGCCCATACCAAGTAGAGCGCCTGCCTGGGGATCAACATCGGGCAGCAAGCTCAACAGGGGCGCAAAGGCGGCGCCGATGCTCAGCGAAGGCGAAAAGAGCCCGCCAGGAATCCCGGAAAGATAGGACGCGACGTTGGCCAGAAACTTCCACAGGAGAAAGCTTGTGTCCGTGATTGGCTGCCCCTCCAGCAACGCACGCGTTTCTTCGTACCCGGTGCCGAATACATGATTGCCAGAGACGAGCCCCAACGTGGCCAGCAGCAAGCCACAGATGGCAGCAAAGCGCACCGGATAGCGTCCGCGTAACGTACAGACCCGGCCGAGTAGGCCCTTGTCGGTGGGCAGCACAAGCTTGGCGTAAAAACCACCCAGCAGCCCGCCCAGCACAGCACAGGCAGGCACGACGCTCCAGCCCCAGCCCACCGGCATTCGACCGCTGATTTCTCCAAAATAGGCGTAATGGCCCATCAGCCCCAGCGTGACGACCCCACCGATCAGCACCGCAGTGAGCACCAAGCCGCTGAAACGTTGCTCGAACGTGCGGCTCAATTCCTCAATGGCAAAGACTACCCCCGCTAACGGTGTATTGAAGGCTGCCGCAATACCCGCGGCGCCTCCGGCGAGCACCAGGCCAGCGATGGTGCGCCGGCCGTGCAGGCCTAAACGTCGGCCAAAGGAATAGAGCACAGCGGCGCCGATGTGGACGGTCGGGCCTTCCCGGCCAACCGAACCGCCGACCAGCAGGGCGCCCAACGTCAGGCTCATGCGGGCGGCAGCCACAGGGAGCGAGAGTAATCGGGCGCGCAGGCGGCGAGAGGGCATTTCCAGGGCGGCTATGACTTGGGGAATGCCGCTACCCTTGGCGTTTTCAAACCACCGTTGCGTCAGATAAGCCAGGAGCGCGAAACCAAGCGGAGTGATGAGAAGAGGTGACCAGGGTGCCCATTCCAGCAAGCGCTTGAACGAAGCGAACGCCGCGTCGGCAAGCCAGGCGAATGCCAGCGCAACCAGCCCCACCAGCAATGCCCCGATCCAGAACGCCAGTCGCTGACGCCATTCTCGCCAGCTTGAACGGCGGGAGAGTGAAGGTGCAGGACGGGTAGGTTCGGGCATGGTCCACACATGGCTGACTTGGAAAGCCGTGAGTATGGCGTGTTTTCCCTGGCAGGCCTACCCGACACAGGTTGTAGTCGTGCCAGGCGTGGCGATCCGTTTGCCCACATGCAACGGACCGCCAGTGCCAGAATGTGGCTAGGTGGCCGAACTTGCTTTGGTAGCAGGCGCTGCCTTGCGCATGCTCCACATCCCCCAGGCCAAACCCAGCACGGCCGCGATCAATGATGCGGATAGCACGCCGAGTTTCGCTGCCCCGAGTGAGCCAGGGTCGACGAAAGCGAGGTTGGCGATGAAGATCGACATGGTGAAACCGATGCCGGCCAGCAGCCCGACCAGCATGATGCTACGCCAGTTGACCTCGGAGGGAAGCTCGCACCAGCCCAGGCGGACCATCAGCCAGCTGACGCTGACGATGCCCAAGGGCTTTCCTGCGACCAGGGCGACAGCGACGGCGATCATGACCCACTGGGGGCCTTCAGCGGACAGGTCGACACCCGAAAGGCTTACCCCGGCATTGGCCAAGGCAAACACGGGCATGATGCCGTAGGCTACCCAAGGGTGCAGGGTGCCTTGCATGCGCACTACCGGCGGCAGCAGTTCGCGCTGGGCCAGGCGCAGCCGTTTCAAAGGATCAATGAGGTCGCTGGCATCTTGCTCAGGCGCCTTGGCGCGCCCCAGCAATTCGCCGGTGAAGCGGGTAATGGCATCCAGCGGGCGCTCACGCATGGGCATTGCGGTGACAGGTGTCATCAGGCCTAGCACAACACCTGCGAGAGTCGGGTGGGCGCCGGTCAACAAGATGCCCAGCCAGACGATCGCGCCAGGAATGACATAGGCGAAGGCTGAACCCACACCGATCTTCTGAAGCCCGATCACCATGAGCAGGCCGATCAGTGCAACGCCGAAACCGGTGTAATCAAGGCCGCCTGAATAGAAAAACGCGATGATCAGGACTGCGATGATGTCATCGATGATTGCCAGGGCGAGGAGAAACACACGTACGTTGGACGGGATCGACTTGCCGAGCAGTGCCAGTACGCCCACCGCAAAGGCGATATCCGTCGCCGTTGGCACTGCCCAACCTTGTTGGTCTGCTGGCGCGTGACCAAAACTCAGGTAGAGGAGTGCAGGCACGGCTACGCCGCCGACAGCGGCTGCCATGGGGAGCGTGGCTTGGCGCAGGCTGGACAGCGCGCCCTCGTGGATCTCGCGGCGGATCTCCATGCCCACGACCAGGAAAAAGATGGTCATCAAGCCATCATTGATCCAGAAGTGCAGGGACTGCGAATAGACATGCGAGCCCACGCCGAACGTCAACGGCGTATGCCAAAGGGCTTCATAACTGTCGGCAGCCGGGGAATTCGCCCAGATCAATGCAGCGACTGCGGCAATCAACAGAACGATGCCGCTGACCGCTTCAATGTGCAAAAAGCGTTCAAGGTTGGCGAAGGCTCGCTCGGCCAGGTCTTGGGCGCGAGGTAATTCTTTTTTATGCATAGGCGCAGGTGCTCCCGCATGGCGGCCCGACCTGCGCTGTTCTTTAACCTGCCTCACTGCACCGTGCAGCTGGCACCCGTCCGCTAGTCTACCGAATAACCACTCTCAGATGAACAAAAAGCGCCAAACCATTCACTCCAAAGGCGTGTCGGTTTGAGATTTTTTCCTGCAGACGTTAGGGTTTGTGGTTATTTCCGAGCATACGAGGCTTGGCAAACGGGAATTTATCCAACTGCTAGCCTTGGTAAATATCGTCGTGCTCAGGCACGCTGTGCTCATCGCCTTGCAAGGAGAACTGCCGCTATGACTGCAGCCCCCAAACCCAGGAGCACCCTTAACCCACCCGTTTTCTACACCAGTGCGATACTTATCTTTCTGCTGGTCTTGTACGCCACGGCATTTCAGGAGCACGCCCAGACACTGTTCGAGCAAGTCCAGCGATGGATCATCACCAATGCCAGCTGGTTCTACATTCTTGTTGTAGCGCTGGTGTTGATCAGTGTGGTGTTTCTGGCCGTCAGCCGCTATGGCGACATCAAGCTAGGCCCTGACCACAGTGAGCCGGATTACCGCAAGAGCAGTTGGTTTGCCATGCTGTTCTCGGCAGGTATGGGGATTGGCCTCATGTTCTTCGGCGTGGCCGAACCGGTCATGCATTTCTCCACACCGCCCGTGGGCGATCCTGGCACCGTCGCCGCGGCGCGCGAAGCCATGAAAATCACCTTTTTCCACTGGGGTCTGCATGCCTGGGCGATCTATGCCATCGTCGCGCTGATCCTGGCCTACTTCAGTTTCCGCAACGGCCTGCCGTTGACCTTGCGTTCGGCACTCTATCCGCTGATTGGTGAGCGAATCTATGGCCCTATAGGGCATGCCGTGGATGTCTTTGCCATCCTCGGTACGGTGTTTGGTGTGGCGACCTCGCTGGGTTATGGGGTATTGCAGATCAACAGCGGGTTTCATCATGTGTTCGGTTTGCCGGTAAACACCACCGTGCAAGTCATCCTCATCACCGCCACCTGTGCATTGGCGACGCTTTCAGTGGCCAGCGGCCTGGACAAAGGTATTCGCATCCTGTCCGAGCTCAACCTGAGCCTGGCGGTGATTCTGATGCTGTTCGTGCTGCTGCTTGGGCCTACGGTGTTCCTGCTGCAGACCTATGTACAGAATACCGGCGCCTACCTTTCGGACATCGTCAATAAAACCTTCAATCTCTACGCTTACGAGCCCACCGACTGGATCGGTGGCTGGACCTTGCTGTACTGGGGCTGGTGGTTGTCCTGGTCGCCCTTCGTGGGTTTGTTCATCGCACGTATTTCGCGAGGGCGGACCATCCGGGAATTCGTCTGCGGCGTACTGTTCGTACCGGCGGGTTTCACCTTGCTGTGGATGACGGTGTTCGGCGACTCGGCAATCCATATGATCCTCAACGATGGTGTAAAGGATCTGGCTACTGTGGTCAGTGAAGACAGTTCCCTCGCCTTGTTTGCTTTCCTGGAGCATTTCCCGTTCTCCAGCATCATTTCGTTGGTCGCGGTGCTTATGGTGGTCGTGTTCTTTGTGACCTCGGCGGACTCTGGTGCGCTGGTCGTGGATATGCTCGCCTCCTCCGGAAAAGGTCATTCACCCCTGTGGCAACGTATCTTCTGGTCAATCTGCATCGGCGCAGTGGCGATCGCGTTGCTGCTGGCGAACGGCCTCAAGGCGCTGCAGACCGCGACCATTGCGAGCGCTCTGCCGTTCGCGGTCATCTTGCTGGTTGCGATTTGGGGCTTGTTCAAGGCGCTGAGTCTTGATGCGACCCGCCGCGGGTTGCGCAATCAAGCGTTGCCAGGCCCACGCCATACCCGTCACCCACACGGCGGCTGGCAGCGGAGACTGCGTAACATCGCATTGATGCCGCGCCGGGTTCATGTCACCCGCTTTATCGCCGAGGTGGTGCGGCCAGCCTGTGAAGAGGTCGCCCAGGAGCTGCGTAAGCAAGGCTACGAGGTGAGCGTGAATGAGCGCGATGATGGACGGGTATCCCTGGAGCTCTCCCATGCCGGTGAAGGGCGTTTCCTCTACGAGGTGCGGCCACGGGCCTTCAATACGCCAAGCTTCGTCATGCAGGACACCGAAGACGGTGGCGATGCGCGCAAGTATTTCCGTGCGGAAGTGCATCTGCGAGAAGGGGGCCAGGACTACGACATCATGGGGTGGAGCCGCGACGATGTGATTGGTGACATCCTGGATCAGTACGAACGCCACCTGCAATACTTGCACGTGGTGGGCTGAACTGGATTCGGCCCTGCCCTGGCGTAGTCAGGGCAGGGCGGTTCGCCTGCTGTCCAAAGGCGGATTTTCACAGGCCCAGAAGTCTACTGCAGCAATGCGTTCGCTCGGCGGTCCTAACCAATGGGACAGCGGCTGGCACCCGGTTGTCGTGCAGACCTGATAGTCGCCAGCCTCGGGCGTTCGCCCGGCATGCAAGGGCTGCAGCGGTGGCAGATGACGACGATAGTGCCAAGTGCCGTCGCGCAGTTGAGCGTCGTCCGGAATCTCCATGCCGGCCCCGCTGCCTTTGACCCGTGCCTCTACCAGTACCAGGCCAGCCGGGGTCACTTGATAATCCTCTTCCCAGCGGACCTTTTCGATACTGTGCTGCCACGCGAGGGTAAATTCGTGCAGTGGCAGGCTGACCCACACCACACCGGCCAGCCCAACGCAAAGGCTGATCATGCGGGGTGTCCAGAGGCCGGTCGGCTTCGCCAGTAGTGCCAACCCAGCACTGCCGCACCCAAAACAAAACCGACCTCATCGCTGATGGGCAGGGCAAGTATCAATGACACGCCAGCAGTGAACGCCAGCAGGCGCTCCCACCAGGGCATGGGGGCACGCAAATGCCCGATCGACGCACATCCCCAAAGGGCAACCGCGAACGCCGCCTTGATCACCATGTACAGCGTGCTGCCCATGCCTTCACCTTGCATCATCAACGCCGGGTCATAGACCGCCATGAAGGGCACAACGAAACCGGCCAAGGCAATGCGCACCGCCCAGAAACTGATCAACAGGCCTTTTTCCTTGGCAATCGGGGCAGCTGCAAAGCACGCCAATGCCACGGGCGGCGTCAGGTCGGCCAGGATGCCGAAATAGAACACGAACATGTGCGAGACGATCAGCGGAACCCCGAGCTCCAGCAGGGCCGGGGCGGCAATGGAGCTGGTGATGATGTAGTTGGGTATGGTCGGGATGCCCATACCCAGTACCAGGCAGGTGAGCATGGTCAACACCAGCGAGAGGAACAGGTTGTCCCGTCCCAGGTCAAGAATGTATCCGGCAAAGGTGGTGGCCAGGCCGGTCAGCGAGATGACGCCGATAATGACGCCGACCAGCGCGCAGGCAATACCCACCGGCACTGCATGACGGGCACCCTCCGCGAGGGCCATGACGCATGCGTGCAGGGTGGCGCGACCGCCCTGGACGAAGCAGCACGCAATGGCCAGGCCGGCAATGACCATCAGGATCACCCCGATCCCCATGCGGAAAAAACCTGAACACAGTATCCCGAGTGCAACCCAGAAAGCCGCGCGTAGCCAGGTTTTTTGAGCGCGCAGGATGATGGCCGAGCCAAGGATGACGATGGCGGTCAGGGCCAGGCCGACCATTCCCGAGTACAAAGGCGTTCGCCCGGAAAACAACAGCGCGACCAAGACCATCAGGGGTACGAGCAGGAACCAACGTTGTCGCAACGCATCCCAGGCACTCGGGCACTGTTCGCGAGGCAAGCCATGCAGATGGCTGCGCCGAGCCTCCAGGTGGACCATCCAGTAGACCGAGCCGAAGTACAGCAACGCTGGGATGAGCGCGGCTTTCGCCACCTCGGCGTAGGGCACGTTGATCGTCTCGGCCATGATGAACGCCACGGCGCCCATCACTGGCGGCATCAACTGGCTGCCCATGCTGGAGGTCGCCTCTACGCCACCGGCAAATGCAGGTTTGTAGCCGAAGCGCTTCATCAGCGGAATGGTGAACTGTCCGGTGGTGACGACGTTGGCCACCCCCGAGCCGGTAATGGTACCCATCAGTGCCGAGGAGAACACTGACACTTTGGCCGGCCCCCCGCTGCGATGGCCGAACAGCCCCATGGCGAAATCGGTGAACAGACGAATCATGCCCGCCTGCTCAAGAAATGCGCCGAACAGGATGAACAGGTAGATGTAGGTGGCTGAGACATAGGTCGGTGTGCCATACAGCCCTTCGGTGCCGAATGCCAACTGATTGACGATCTGATCGAGGCCGTAGCCTCGATGCGCGAGTTCGCCTGGCAAGTATTGGCCAAGCAATCCATAGACCAGAAACAGCGCGCATATGATGGGCAACGCTATGCCCATCACGCGCCGTGCGGCTTCAAAGACCAAACCAATAAGCAACAGCCCCACGATCAGGTCGCTGGTGGTCAGCTCGCCGGAGCGTTGAATCAGGTCCCCTTCGAAGTACCACTGGTATGCAGCCGTCGCCATTCCCGCAAGGCCCAGCAGCCAGGCAAGGGGTTGCCACGGTCGACGGTGGCCAACGAATGAATAGCTCAGGTACACCACCAGCAACAGGAACCCCACGTGTACTGCACGCAGTACTTGGGTGGAAATCAGGGGAAATGCCGCTGTGGCGATCTGGAAAACCGAAAAGACCAATGCCACGGCAAAAAGCGCCGCAGGCCAGCGATCGGTGCTGGCGTGAAGACCTTGCGCGGTATCACTCATACGCTGCTCCATTACTTGGGGATATCATCAGGGGAGCAGGTTTTTCTCCTTGAAATACCTCTCTGCTCCTGGATGCAGCGGAATGGGCAGGTTCTTGGCGGCATTTTCCGGCTGGATATCCTTCGCTGCAGCGTGGGCCGTGACCAGGCGTGGAAGGTTCTCGAATATCAGCTTGGTCATCTGATAGGCCAGGTCATCGCCGATGTCGGCGCGGGTGACGAGGATGTTGTTGATGGCCGCCGTTGATACGTCCGCATTCTGACCATCATAGGTGTTGGCAGGAATGGTGGCGGGTTGGTAGGCGTTGTTGCCAATGCGGGTCACCACGTCGGCAGGGATAGGCACGAACACCACCGGCAAGGTCGCGGCCAGGTCTCGGATAGCCGCTTGACCGAGCCCTGAGGATTGCAGCGTGGCGTCAAGCTGACGGTTCTTGATCAGTTCGACGGACTCCGCATAGGGCAGGTATTCAACTTTTCCCATGTCCTGGTAGGTAAGCCCTGCGGCCTTGAAGATGGCGCGGGCATTCAGTTCGGTGCCGGACTTGGGTGCCCCAACCGAGATACGCTTGCCTTTGAGGTCTGACAGGGAGGTGATCCCTGACTCCTTGCTGGCGACGATCTGGATGTAGTTCGGGTAGGTGCCGGCGATGGCGCGGAGTTTCTTCAAGGGCGTTTTGAATCCAGCCTCTGCATCGCCCTTCCAGGCATCTGCCACCGAATCCCCCAACGCGAATGCCAACTCCCCTCGACCGGCTTGCAACAGGTTGAGGTTCTCTACCGAGGCCTTGGTGGCTTGCACCGTGGTCTTGCTGCCCTCGATGCCGTGGCTGTAGATCTGTGAAATGCCTACGCCTACCGGGTAATAGACACCACTGGTACCGCCTGTGAGGATGTTGATGAAGGTCGGTGCAGCCTGGGCAGCCGCACAGACAGTAAACAAGGTGCTGGCCAATGCCAGGCGAAGGGCTCGGTTCATGGCGTCGTTCTCCGCTTGTTGTTGTTATTCCTGCGCCAGTAAACCTAGAACGAATATGCCGTCCCTGCCCAATTTTATGGCTGATTGGCTGGATGACCTCCGCCTTAGAATCGCCAGAAGGCTGGCGAGACCAGTACCAGAACGGTGAGGATTTCGAGCCGTCCCAGCAGCATGCCGATCGTCAATAACCATTTCGCTGCGTCCGGCAAGGAGGCGAAATTCCCTGCAGGGCCGATAAGCGTGCCCAGGCCTGGACCGACGTTGCACACGGCAGTGGCAGCCCCACTCAGTGCCGTCATCCAGTCGAGCCCTATCAGGGAGAGGCCAAGGGCGATGATTGCGATGGTGACGGAGAAGAAGAACGAGAACGTCAGCAGTGAGCGAACGATCTCTTCATCGATGGGGTGCCCATTGTATTTCTTCGAGATCGTTGCCCGTGGATGGATCAACTGTTTCAGGCTGCTGACAAGCAAGGCAGCGGCCACCTGGAAACGGAATATTTTCAAACCGCCAGCGGTAGAGCCCGAGCACCCGCCGACAAACGTCAGGTAAAAGAACAGCATGATGGCGAAGCTGCCCCAGAGCGTGTAATCACCCACGGCAACGCCTGTTGTGGTTACTACCGAGGTCACATTCACCGCAACGATACGAAACGCATCCCACCAGGCCAGATCGCTGTGCAGGCAGAGCCAGGTTCCGACGGTGAGCCAGACGAAGACGAGAAAACCAATGAAACCGCGAACTTGATGGTCCTTGAGCAGGATGCCTCGATGGCCACGCAGCGTGGCGACATACAGCGTGAAGGGCAGGCTGCCGAGTATCATGATGACCACCGCTACCCAATGCACCGCTGGCTGCTCCCAATGGCCCAGCGAGGCATCCGAGGTAGAGAAACCACCGGTTGAAACCAGCGACATCGAATGATTGATGGCTTCGAACGGGGTCATGCCGGCAGCCCACAATGCCCCTGTCCCCAATGCAGTCAGGCCCAGGTAGACCAGCAGGATCATCTTGGCTGCCACATGCGAGCGCGGCGTCACTTTGTCAGACCAATCCGAAGACTCGGTCTGGAACAGTCGCATGCCACCCACGCGCAGCAGTGGCAGGATCCCCACGGCCATGCCGATAAATCCAATGCCTCCCAGCCAGTGCAGCAGGGAACGCCATATCAGCAGCCCCGGTGATGCACTGTCCAGGCCAGTCAGCACGGTCGAGCCGGTGGTGGTGATTCCCGACATGGTCTCGAAGAACGCGTCCGTGTAACTGATGTGTCGAATGAACACCATCGGCAGCGCCGCAAACGCGCACACGATGACCCAGCTTGCCGTCGTGAGCAGATACATATCCCTGGTCCGCAGTTGCGGTGTGTCGGGGACGCCGCGGGCTACCATGAGCAGGCCGGCGCATAGAACGATCAGGCTCGACCAGACGAATGCACCGAGGTCGTCGCTGCGGTCGTACACCAGCAGCGTCAGCATCGGAATCACCATGCTGACGGCCAACGTGATCAGGAATACACCAATAATGAAGGCGATGAAACGCAATGCAGGAAGCGGCATTGAGGGAGCTCGTTGGGACAGTGCCGGCAGTATTGCCTGCTTTACGGTAATGTCGAGTAAAAAAGGCGTAAAGTCGTGGGAGGGATTTTTTACGCCGCTATCTGGCCCCTGCTCGATAGCTCATTGGGTTGACCTCTCCGAGCGTTCTCGTCTATCGGCTCCGAAGCGGCTGGAAGGGCGGCCTCAAGCACCGCTTGCTCTCTGCTCGCGGCGCTTGTGCGGCACTATCGATAGTGCCGCAGAGGGCATGGAAAGCCCTAGGCTCTGTACGAAATGCCTTGATACTGGTTCATGCTGCGTTGAAAACAGCCTCGGAATGCTCATGTACTCCAGTACAGTCGGGCGCGACCCCGGCCGTTCCTCGGCTGTTTTCGCCTTGCCTGACCTGCGTCTCAAGACTTTTCGTAAAGAGCCTAAGGCTGCCCGGATCACATGATCAGAGGCACGCCACTGAGTTTCTGCAGCTCGTCAAAATCGATGTCCGCGCAGATCTCGATCACTTTCAGCCCTTCAGGTGTCACTTCCAGCACCGCCAGGTCGGTGTAGATGCGGCTGACGCAAGCAATGCCGGTCAGCGGGTAGGTGCACTCGGGCACCAGCTTGCTTTCGCCGGTCTTGGTCAGGTGGTCCATCATCACGAACACCTGGCGGGCGCCGGTGGCCAGGTCCATTGCGCCGCCTACGGCCGGGATCGAACCTTCGGCGCCGGTGTGCCAGTTGGCCAGGTCGCCCTTGACCGACACCTGGAAGGCGCCCAGTACAGCGATGTCCAGGTGGCCGCCACGCATCATCGAGAACGAGTCGGCATGGTGGAAGAAGGCCCCACCGGTCAGCAGGGTGACGTGCTGCTTGCCGGCGTTGATCAGGTCATCGTCTTCCTCGCCCGGCGCAGGGCTTGGGCCCATGCCCAGCAGGCCGTTCTCGCTGTGCAGGAACACTTCCTTGTCGCCCAGATAGTTGGCCACCAGGGTCGGTGCGCCAATGCCCAGGTTTACATACGCGCCTTCCTGGATGTCTGCGGCCACGCGTTGGGCCATCTCGGTGCGGGAGAGCTTTTTGGTGATGGTCATGGCAGGCCTCAGACAGCTTTGGCAATCGAAGAAGCGGCAGCACCGGTGACGGCGACCACACGCTGGACGAAGATACCCGGGGTGATGATGTGTTCCGGGTCCAGTTCACCAAGTTCGACGACTTGGTCGACCTGGGCAATGGCGGTCTTGGCAGCCATGGCCATGATCGGGCCGAAGTTGCGGGCGGCCTTGCGGTAGGTCAGGTTGCCCCAACGGTCACCCTTGTGCGCCTTGATCAGTGCGAAGTCGGCGTGCAGCGGCATTTCCAGCACGTACATGCGGCCGTCGATCTCACGGGTTTCCTTGCCCTCGGCCAGCAGGGTGCCGTAGCCGGTCGGTGAGAAGAACGCACCGATGCCGGAGCCTGCGGCGCGGATACGCTCGGCCAGGTTGCCCTGCGGGACCACTTCCAGCTCGATCTTGCCGGCGCGGTACAGCTCGTCGAACACGTAGGAGTCGGACTGGCGCGGGAACGAGCAGACCACCTTGCGCACGCTGCCTGCCATGAGCAGGGCGGCCAGGCCGATCTCGCCGTTGCCGGCGTTGTTGCTGATGATGGTCAGGTCGCGGGCACCGGTGGCAATGAGGCCATCGATCAGCTCGGACGGCATGCCAGCCGTGCCGAAGCCACCGACCATGATGGTCGAACCGTCGGTGATCCCTTCCACCGCGCTGGCGATGGACTCGTACGTTTTATTGATCAAGGCGAGCTCCTGGTTGTTCCTGGAGTTGTGGTTGTCGGGCTGGCCGGAGCGCGTGAAGCGATGGGGCCTGTCAGCACGTGATATGGCTTGCTGACTTTCGCTATAGCGTGCCGCAAGATAGGGCAACAGTAGAGAGGGTTTGGCTGAATTTGTGCGATTATCGAACTGTTGTGCGATCTGCGAGCAGTTCTGGAGGCTATGTGCACCCGAGTGGTGGGAGCATCTGGCCGAGCAGATGGCGCGTTCCAACTGCCGGGCAGATATAGATGAGGACCGCTTGATCATGGGTTACACGATCAAGTTGTTCTGGCGGGGGTAGATGACCCGGCGCCAGCCCGGTTCAAGAAGCTATCTTGCGCTGCGAAGAAGCGATAACTGCCTAATACAGTCGATTGCCTTACTGGCCTCTTCGCTGCGCAAGACTGCTCCTGCGAGGTGATGGGCAAGCCAGCCCGTGGAGCAGGACAGTTGCGTGCTCAGGTCACTGCAAGGTGTCGGGCTTCAGGCTATCCGGCAATTGCCGAATAGCCGCCTCAAGCCGCGCGATCGGCCCAGCGAGTTGATCCGCTTCCTTGTCCTTGCCTTCACCTCTTAAGCGCTCACGCTCAACGCGCAGGTTAAGCAGATTTTTCTGCAACTTCAGTGCAGAGGTTTTGAACGAGTCCATGCTTTTCTCACGCTGTAGGCTTCCGTGCCGTTGTAGGAAAAATGGACCGTAGCAGCTCGAATTTGCCTGAGAAACTGATGTTTCATACAGGCAAGACTCATTGCCACGCCATTTCCTACAGATTGCGGTAAACAATCCTACAAACCGTGTTTCAGATCGTGTCCTCCCAGGCAAGTTCAGCCTACCGTATTGGCTGGGTTCAAGAGCTTTCGAGGGGCAGCGTACCCGGCGCAGGTACTGCGCAAGCCTGGAGGCGTGTTTAGACACTTCGTGTATCAATTGCCGGCCCGCGGCGAGACGTGCTCAGTGTCAACCACTGCGGCTGAATCAGCCCGGCGGCATCCGCGCATCGCATCTGATCCGCTTTTTTTCCATAAACCTGAATCTGTAACCGTATCAGCCCAAGCTCGACAATATGCCCATTCCCGCATCACAACTGTAGAGGTTCCAATGGGCAAGCTGGCGCTGTTCCTGGGTGGTTTTCTGCTGCTGACCATTCTGATTGGTATTCTTGGCACCATTCCGCCAAGCTGAGTTCAACTGCGTTTTCCCCTGCGCGGCCCGTCCACTTCAAGCGACGGGCCCAATCTATTGGCAAATGGCCGGTAATCCATTGTCATTGCACTGCTGAATCAGCGGTAGGTGCACGTCATTCTCAAGGCAGGAGCGGATCGAGCGGCTCAAGTTGGCCGATTCGGCATTTCTGCTTGTGCGATAAGTCGTTCTTTACGCTGGGAATTCTGTCCACAAAAAACGTGGGTAGGTCTGTGGATAAAGTGCTGCAAGCCAGACCCGCGGCGGGCTCTGTTAAATTGAGCAGAAATTGAACAGTCGTTTCATGGCCTGTTTCAGCTAGGCGAGCCAGCTCGTCGCAGGGCTGCCAGCAAGTCACGTACCCGCGCCGGCAACTCGCCGGCAGGGTATACCGCGTGCATCTGTGGGTCCTGGCCGCTGCTGGATGTCAGGCGGTACTGTGGACACACCCGCACCAGGCGGCCGGCCTTGACCTGTGTTTCGCCGACCCAGGCTGCAAGGCGGGCGATGCCGGCGCCGGCCAGTGTGCTGTGGTATACCGCGCCTCCTGAGCCCAGGCGAAGCCTGGGCCTGGGGCGCAGGCTGGTGATCTGGCCATCGTGGCAGAAGTGCCAGGCCTTGAGGATGCGTGGCGCGGTATGCAGGATCAAGGTGTGTCCATCCAGGTCTTCCGGGTGTTGCGGTGTGCCAGCCAGGGCCAGATAGGCCGGGCTTGCATACAGGTGGCGCTGGTAGGGCCAAAGCGGGTAGCCAATCAGCTCGCTCGATTGCGGGAAGGCACCGCGCACCACGAAATCGAATTTACCTTGCAGCGGGTCGAGGGCTTCGTCGCTGTACTGGACGTCCAGGGTCACTTGGGGGTGGCAGCGGGAAAACTCGGCAAGCACCTGTGGTAGCACAAGCTCTCCCAGCAGTTGCGGCGCGGCAAAGCGAATCCAGCCTTGGGCGCTGCCACTGAGCGCGGCCAGTTCATCGGCAGCATCGCGTTGCACATCCAGCAAGCGTTCGGCATGCGGTAGCAAGCGCTCGCCGGCCTCGGTCAGGGTTACGGCGTTGGCGTTGCGGTTGAGCAATTTGCTTCCCGCATTGTCTTCCAGGGTTTGTACCGCGCGTGTAACTGCACTGGGTGAACGCCCCAGCGCGCGGGCGGCAGCAACGAAGCTGCGCTTGTGTGCGACGCTGACGAACGCCTGGATTTCCCGCAGCATGTCCAATGCCATTGCCTGCTCCTTGTTGCAGTTATCGCAATATGGCATTTCAACACAAGTGCGCCACTTTGATTAGCCTTGCAGGCGTCTTCACTGCCTGGAACCGCGTCATGATGGATATTGCTGTGCTTTCTGTGTTCGCCTTCGCCGCTGGGTTGATCGACGCCGCGGTGGGTGGCGGCGGGCTGATCCAGATCCCGGCCTTGTTCAACGTGTTGCCCACCGCGCAACCGGCGGCATTGCTCGGCAGCAACAAGCTGGCGTCCGTGTTCGGCACGGCTTTCGCGGCCCGCTCGTTTATCCGTAAAGTGACGCTGGATTGGGGGTTGATCGTGCCGGCGGCACTCAGTGCCTTTGTCATGTCGTTCGCCGGGGCCGCAACGGTGTCGCTGGTACCGCCCAGCGTGATGCGCCCGGCAGTGCTGGTGCTGATCGTGCTGATGGCTATCTACACCTTCTGCAAGAAGGACTTCGGCACCTTGCACAAACCTGCGCAGATCGGCCGCAAGGAGCAATGCCTGGCAGTGCTGATCGGCGGCGCTATCGGCTTCTACGATGGCCTGTTCGGCCCCGGCACCGGTAGCTTTCTGATCTTCCTGTTCATCCGCTTCTTTGCCCTGGACTTCCTGCACGCGTCGGCTTCGGCCAAGGTGGTGAACATTGCCACCAACCTGGCGGCGCTGGTGTTCTTCGTGCCGACCGGCAACGTGCTGTACGCCATCGCCTTGCCCATGGCGGTGTGTAACATTCTTGGCGCGCTGACCGGTACCTGGCTGGCGGTACGCAAGGGGGCCGGTTTTGTCCGCGGGCTGTTCCTGGTGCTGTTGTGTGTGCTGATCGCCAAGCTGTCGTGGGACTTGCTGGCTGGCTAGTTCAAATCACCAGGCGTTGTGCTTCGGCCTGTTCGACGCGGTTGCGGCCATGGGCCTTTGCCCGGTACAGAGCCTGGTCGGCACTCGCCAGCAGTTCCTCCAGGCCGGGGGCCGGCATGTTCGCGTTGCAGCCTGCCACACCGATACTCACGGTAATCTGCAGGCGCTGGTCGGCCTGCACCACGTGCAGGTCCTGTATGGCGCGGCGCAGGCGCTCGGCGGTGAATGCGGCCCGCTCTGGCGCAAGTCCCGGCAGCATGACAACGAATTCTTCGCCACCCAGGCGTGCTAACAGCTCGTCGTTGTGCAGCTGGTCCTGCAGGGTGCTGGCGAATTGGCGCAGCACCTGGTCACCGACTGCATGTCCGTGGGCATCGTTGATCGACTTGAAGTGGTCGATGTCCAGCATCATCAGGGTCAGAGGCAGCGCCTGGGCGTGCTGTTGACGGCTCTCCAGCAGCGCATTGGCGCGCTGCGTGAAGGCGCTGCGGGTGAGCGCACCGGTGAGGTGATCGACGGTGGCCTGGTGCGCCAGACGGGCCATGAGGCTACGGTTGGCCTGGCTGACGCAAGCCACCACCAGCGGCCCGAGCACCAGCATGGCGATGCCCAGGCGCGCCGACATCAGCGTGGTAACCCCTGGCTCGCTCTGCGGCACGCTGAAGTGCATGAGGTTTTGCGCCACGGCCACGATCAGCGTGCTGCCGGCCGTGAGCGTCAGCAATGAAACCAGGAACGGTGAGTAGGTCCAGGCACACCACAGCAACGCGGCAATCGGGAAGGCAATGGCCCCAGGGCCACCAAATGCGATGCTGAATGCCAGCGAGGCCAGCAGCACCAGCAACGGCGCCAGGCGGATGGGCTGCGCGCCGCCGCGCATCAAGGCCCGCACCGAGGGCGCTGTAAGCAGCACCGGCAGCACCAGCACGCCGGTCGAGAACTGTTCGCTGAACCAGGCTAGCCAGGTGGCGCGCAACGACTGTTGGAACCACGGTGCGGCCATTGCCGCTGCCATGCTGGCCGCTACCGCGGCAGCGGCGGCGCAGGCGGCGAACACGCGGAGTACGCCATATGGGCTGCGCATGCGCCGGTGCATGCGTGGCAAGCGCGACAGCAGCTGCCAGAGGGTGACCACCACGGCAAGATTGCACAGGTTGAGCCACAGCGCCGGCACCCAAGCGCTGCCGCACAGCAGGTCGGCCCCAACCATGGCCAGCCACACCAGGCTGAAGCCCGTAAACGTGGCTTGACGGGGGTAGCGCAGCAGTACGCCGGCCAGTACCGCATTGACTGGCCAGAACAGCGACAGCGATTCGATCGGGCGTGCCAAAATACCGCCCAGGGTAAGGGCGAAGGTCACGCCAAGTACAACGACATAAGGCAACACGCGCGATTGGGCTGGAAAAACCATGAACTCGACCGGCAAGCGGAAACGAAATCCAGGACAACGCGATACAGCACCTGGGGCAATTACCCGCAGTGTGTTGGGTCAGGGTGGTTGATGTCAATCTGCCGCGATTGGTTGCGATAATGTCAAATTGCCTCTATTTCTGGTTACTTTCATCACAGTCCAAAGAACCACGGCACCATCACGACGGTAACCAGCATCACCAGGACGGTGAACGGTACGCCAACCTTGACGAAGTCAGCGAAGCGGTATTGCCCCGGCCCAAGCACCAGCGTGTTGACCGGTGATGACACCGGCGTCATGAACGCCGCCGACGCGGCCAGCGCTACGGTCATGGCGAACGGGTAGGGCGACATGCCCAGCTGCGCCGCAGTGCTGACAGCCACCGGAGCCATCAATACTGCGGTGGCGGTGTTGGAAATGAACAGCCCGATCACTGCAGTGACGGCGAACAGGCAGGCAAGAATGGCGCTGGGGCCGGCACCACCCAGCACGTTTACCAGCGCACCTACCGCCAGGTCGATGCCGCCGGTTTTCTGCAGCGCCTGGGCGAAGGGCAGCATGCCGACGATCAGCACCAGGCTTTGCCAGTGGATGGCGCGGTAGGCACTGTTCATGTCGATGCAGCGGCCTGCGCCCATCAGCAGGCAGCCGATCAGCGCAGCAATGACATTGGGTACGGCGCCGCTAACCATTAGCCCGACCATCACTGCCAGGCTGAGTACTGCTTGCGGCGCGCGGGTGCGGGCTGGTGCGACCAGGTCGATCTCGGCGGGCAGGCTCAATACCAGGAAGTCTTTGGGCTTGCTTTGCAACTGGCGTACCGCCTTCCACGGGCCGACTACCAGCAGGGTGTCGCCCAGGCGCAGCTTTTCTTCCAGCAGTTGCTCTTCGATAGCGGCCTGATCGCGGCGCAGGCCGACCACGTTGAGGCCATAGCGGGTGCGAAACGCCAGCTCAAGGATGCTCTTGCCGATCAACTGTGAGCCGGGCGGCAGCGAGACCTCAGCCATTCCCAAATCCTGGGACTGGTCGATGAAGTAGGCGGCCTTGAAGTGCAACGGCTCCAGTTGCATGGTTTGGCACAGGCTGCGCAGGTCGTCATGCTTGGCGAACAGGTCGAGCAGCAGCACGTCGCCCTGATGCAACACGGTGCCCGAGTCGGCAGCGATCACGCGCGTGGTGAACTTGTGCTGGCGCTCGATGCCGATCACGTTGGCGCCGTGTCTGGTGCGCAGTTCCAGTTCGCCGAGGTTGTGGCCGATCAGCGGCGAGTGAGGGCGGATGCGCAGGCGCCGTTCACGGCCATTGAGCTTGTAGTCCAGTACCAGGTCCAGCAAGGTGCGGCGGCTTTCCACCCGGCCATCCTTGCGCACTTCACCGTTGAGCCAGTGCCGGGTCAGCAGCATGTAGCCAATGCCCAGCACCAGCACCACCAGGCCGAACGGGGTAAAGCTGAAGAAGCTGAACCCCGCTTCGCCATGGCGGACCAGCTCGCTGTGCACCACCACGTTGGGCGGTGTGGCGACCAGGCTGAGCATGCCACTGATGAGGCCGGCAAAAGCCAGTGGCATCATCAGGCGGCTGGGTGAAAGCTGCAGGCGTGCAGCGATGCTCAGTACCACCGGGATAAAAATGGCCACCACACCGGTGGAGCTCATGATCGATCCCAGCCCGGCCACCGCCACCATCAGCAGTACCAGCAGGCGTGCCTCGCTATTGCCGGCCCGCTCGCTCATCCATTCGCCGATGCGATAGGCAATGCCGGTGCGCACCAAGCCTTCGCCAATCACGAACAGGGCGGCGATCAGCACCACGTTGGGGTCGCTGAACCCGGCCAGGGCCTGTTCCACGGTAAGGATGCCGAGTAGTGGCAGGGCGAGAATCACCAGCAGCGCGACCACGTCCATGCGTGGGCGGTTGATGACGAACAGGGTAATCACGATGGCCAGCAGGCCGAGGACCCAGAGCAACTCATGGTTCATGGGGAGGGGGTGTTCCTTCACACGGGGACACGATAGACAGTAGCAGTCAGTGTGCCTGCTTGTAGTGAAGGGGGTGTTGATGTGCTGCAACAAAAAGGGCCGCTATGCGGCCCTCTGGTCACGGGGTCAGTGACGGTGGCGGCGGTGCTTCTTGCTGCCGCGGTTGTCGTCGCCCAGATGGTTGCCGAGGGCACCACCGGCTGCGCCGCCCAGGCCGGCACCCACGGTCGAACCGGTCCTGCCGCCTACTGCGCCGCCCAGCAGCGAGCCGCCGGCCGAGCCCAGGCCACCGCCGATGGCGGCTTCGGTGCGGTTGCCCTTGCGCGCACCGACAGCGCTACCGGCTGCGCCGCCAACGCCGGCACCGATGGCCGCGCCGGTCTTGCCGCCGAGCTGTTGACCAACAACGTTGCCCAGGACACCCCCCAGGCCGCCGCCAATGGCGGCAGTACCGTCACCGGCGAAAGCGCCCTGGCACAGCAGCAGGCCGAGGGCAAGGGAAGGCAGAGTCAGACGCATGATACGAACCTCAAAGGAATCATCAGGATAAGTCGCCGCGCAACGGGCGGCAGGTCAGGGCTGAAAGGACGCTTCAGCGGTAGTAGCGGTCACCGCGGTATTGCCGATCGTCATCGTCGTCGCGGTCATGGCGATGGTGGTGGCGATGGTCACGGTCGCGGTCACGCCAGCCGTCGTCATCATGGTAGCGATGGCTATGGCAACCTGCGGTCAGCAGGACAACAGCAACCAGAGAAAGGCTTGCAAGACGCGTGAGCACGATATAGGTCCTTGATCCGCATAGGTTTACGGGGCACCTTTTAAGACTGGGACCGATCGATTTGGTTTCCCGGGCGGGCAAAAAAATTGTGCTTCAAGTGATCAGCGCCAAGGCGTCCGCCTGAAAGAACGGGCTGTGGCGCTGACCGGCATTGATCGTTCCAAGCGTATCAATACGTTCTGGCCATGCTTGGCCGGCGGCGAGGTGCTCTGCAATGGGTCGCCTTGGCCAGGGCGTGTTGAATCAGGATGCCGGTTGAATCGCCAGCACCACGCCATTGGTGATCTGCACCAGCACATAATGCTTACCCATGCGCACCCAGTGGCTTTCCTTTTCCGGTTCTGGCAGGCCTTTGGCTTTCCAATCCTGGATGGCCTGGTCATCGCGTTTGTACTGGTCCGGGGCCTTGTCGCCGACGCTTAGTTCACGGTTGTGGGTTTCGGGGGCGGTGATGCTTTCTTCGCTCGAGGGGGCGGCGCTGACGCTCAGGGGCAGGCAAGGCAGGGCGGCGAGTAGCAGATAGTGCAGTTTCATGATGCGTTCCTCGTGATGGCATGTTTTATCTGCGACAGCGGCAAGTGCGCGGCAATTCACTCGGAATGCCTGCCAGTGCTAGAGTCGCCTTCTTTTTTGCGACTCCGAGGATGAAACATGCGTGCGATTCTGCCGTTGGCTGCGGTGCTGATGCTGGCCGGTTGTGCTTCTGCGACCATGGAAACCGCGCGTGGCGGCAAGCCGACTGCGCAGCTCGACTCGCACAAGGCACCAGCGCTGGTTGCCCAGTGCATCCAGTTCAGTTGGCAGGAAGAGAAGGTGTTCGGTGATGACGCCAGCGGCTACCTGGAACAGCGCAAGCAGGGCGGGTTCACCGTGTATACCCGTGAGGCCGAAGCGTTCGTGGACGTTTACCCGCAGTCGGGCGGAACGCGTGTGGATTACTACGCGAAGCAGAACGACGGCGTGGCCCTGCAACGCCGGGCTGCTGCTGCAACCTGCCTGTAACGGCTGGCGCCTGTGCTGGCTTTATCACCACTCCTGCAAGGGCCCGCCTATTCAGGGTAATGAGCAAGGCAGTTGTTGCCACAGCAGAGGGCGCGCAGGCTTTACACTTTTTATCAAGACAGCTGTGTTGCAGGGTGTGCGGTGACAGCTAGCATAAGGCGCTTCCACACAAGGACGATTCCATGGACCGCTCACTGCAACTCAACCGCATCAGCTGGGATGAGCGTGCCCCGTTGCACGCCGCTTCGAAGGACTATGAAGTCGAACGCCTGGTCCAGCAACACGGGCACTTGTCCGAAACCGTACGCTTCGACCTGCCACTGCTCGGCGACATCGACGGGCTTGAGACGGTCCATTTGCAGTGCCACATCGGCACCGACACCCTCTCGCTGGCGCGCCTTGGCGCCAAGGTTTGCGGCCTGGATTATTCCAAGGCTTCGCTGGCCGAGGCACGGGCTTTGGCCGAGCGTTGCGCGCTGCCCATCCAGTATGTCGAGTCTGACGTCTATGCCGCCGACAAGGTGCTGCCGGCGGGTAATTTCGACCTGGTCTACACCGGTATTGGCGCGCTCTGCTGGCTGCCTCGCATCGAGCCGTGGGCGCGCACCGTCGCGGCACTGCTGAAACCAGGCGGGCGCCTGTTCCTTCGCGACGGGCACCCGATGCTGATGGCCGTCAACGAAGATCATCAGGACCGCCTGCAGCTCGAATATCCGTACTTTGAGCACGAATCGCCAACGGTGTGGCACACCGACCAGACCTACGTCGAAACCGATCAACGCCTGGCCCACACCGAAACCCACGAATGGAACCACGGCCTGGGTGAAGTGATCACCGCCTTGCTGGCCCACGGCCTGCAACTGACAGCGCTGGTCGAGCACCAGAGCATCCCTTGGGAGGCGCTGCCGGGGCAGATGGTCAGGGGCGAAGACGGTGAATATCGCCTGCGCGAGCAGCCTGCACGCCTGCCCCTGAGCTACACCTTGGTCGCCGTCAAAGCCTGATCAGGACAGGAAGCCACCGTCGACATTGAGCGTGGTGCCGGTGGTGTAACTGGAGGCATCGCTGGCCAGGTACAGCACCGCGCCCGCCATTTCCTTGGGGTCGGCAACGCGCTTGAGCGGGATCTGCTGCAAGGCGGCGTTGAGGATGGCTTCGTTCTTCACCAGTGCCGAAGCGAACTTGGTGTCGGTCAGCCCCGGCAGTAGCGCGTTGCAGCGAATACCGAACGGCGCACACTCCTTGGCGAACACCTTGGTCATGTTGATGACTGCCGCCTTGGTCACCGAATAGATGCCTTGGAACAGCCCGGGCGAAACACCGTTGATCGACGCCACGTTGATGATGCTACCGCCGCCGTTCTCACGCATCAGCTTGCCAGCCTCCACCGACATGAAGAAGTAGCCACGGATGTTCACGTCCACGGTCTTCTGGAACGCCCCTGGGTCAGTGTCCAGCACATTACAGAATTGCGGGTTGGTGGCAGCGTTGTTGACCAGCACATCCAGTCGCCCGAACTGTTCGCGAATGCCAGCGAACACCTGCTGAATCTGTTCCAGCTCACCAATGTGGCAGGCCACAGCCGTAGCCTTGCCGCCGGCCGCAATGATGGCATCGGCCACCTGCTGGCACCCTTCAAGCTTGCGGCTGGAAACGATCACATGGGCCCCTTGTTGCGCGAGCAAGTGGGCGATGGCCTCGCCGATGCCTCGGCTGGCGCCGGAAACAAAGGCAATCTTGCCGTCGAGGTCGAACAGGTGGGTCTTGGACATGCTGTTTTCCTTGTTATCCGTCGTCGTGGGCTGTGCTCAGAAGCTGGATTTGGCGATGACCTGCAAGGTCATTTGTTCCAGCAAACGGTTCATGTGAATGAACTGGGCGAAACGCTTGTCCTGAGTCTGGCCGTGGTAGTAGCGGTAGTAGATTTGCTGAACGATCCCTGCCAGGCGGAACAGGCCATAGCAATAGTAGTAATCGAAGTTGTCCAGACGGATGCCGGCGCGCTCGGCGTAGTAATCGACGAACTGGCGGCGGCTGAGCATGCCCGGCGCGTTGCTTGGCTGGCGGCGCATCAGTTGCACTGGCGCCGGGTCGCCGGCTTCGATCCAGTAGGCCAGGCAGTTGCCCAGGTCCATGAGTGGGTCGCCCAGGGTGGCCATCTCCCAGTCCAGCACACCGATGATGCGCATGGGGTTGTCAGCATCCAGGATCACGTTGTCGAAACGGTAGTCGTTGTGCACGATGCCTGGGCGCGGGTGGTCGGCGGGCATTTTTTCGTGCAGCCAGGCGGTTACCTTTTCCCAGCGTGGCGCATCCGGTGTCAGGGCTTTTTCATAACGGCTGACCCAGCCCTCGATCTGGCGCTGCACGTAGCCCTCTGGCTTGCCCAGGTCGGCCAGGCCGCAGGCGTTGTAGTCCACCTGGTGCAGCTCGACCAGGCGGTCGATGAAGCTTTTGCACAGGGCTTCGGTCCGGCTGGCGTCCAGGTTCAGTTCGGCCGGGATGTCCGAGCGCAGGATGATGCCCTTGACCCTTTCCATCACATAGAATTCGCCGCCGATCAGGCGGGTGTCAGTGCAGTGTGCGTAGGCCTTGGGGCAATAGGGGAAGCCGCTGTTGAGCTGGTTGAGGATGCGGAACTCGCGCCCCATGTCATGGGCCGACTTGGCCTTTTGACCGAAGGGGGGGCGGCGCAGTACGAAGTCGCGGTCCGGGTAGCTGACCAGATAAGTGAGGTTGGAAGCGCCGCCAGGGAACTGGCTGATGCTCGGCAGGCCGTGCAGGCCGGGGATATTGGCTTTGAAGTAAGGGTCGATGACGGCCGCGTCGAGTTCTTCGCCGGGGCGTACCTGGGTGGACTGGTCGGTGAGCGTCATGCGTCTTCCTTATTCTCGATAGCAAGTACTATTGGGTAATCTAATGGTCCGCCAGGGTTGGAACAATCGTCCCATGTGCCAAATAGGTGAGGGTGTTGCTGGTGGATCACTGCACCGAATGCAGGGCAAAAAAAACCGAAGCCGTCAGGCTTCGGTTTTTCGATCATCCGGTATTCCCAGCCCTCAGGACGGGAACAGCTCGCTGAGTTTCATCGACAGCATCATGTCGCCCTCAACCCGCAGCTTGCCACCCATGAAGGCCTGCATGCCGTCGGTTTCGCCGCTGACGATACCCTTCAGCGTTTCGGCGTCCATCACCAGGGTGCAGTTGGCATCCGGGTTTTCGCCTTCCTGCAGGTCGCAGGTGCCGTCCTTGACGATCAGCGCGTAGTGCTTGTCTTCGTCGGTGATGTTGAAGCCGAACACCAGGTCCAGGCCGGCGGCAGCGGATGGGTTGAATTTCTCTTGCATCTTTTTGACGGCATCAGCTACGGAGGTCATGGCGCATTCCTTATAGAGTGATTTACACGTCCCCGCAGGGACACAACAAGCCGGGCTTATCGGTAGGTGACAAGCTCCGGCGCCCTCAACAGCTGCACATGGGCCTGGCTGTTGAAGGAAGCCAGTGCCACGTCGCGGCCGCGAAACTTCAACTGGCTGAGCGACGTGTTGATGATCTGCCAGTTCAGCGCGAACGCCTGGCTGGGGGTAATACCGGTAACCAGGTGGAGCAGGGCGGCAATGGTGCCACCCGAGGTGAAGATAGCAACATGATCGCCGCTGCCGGCGGTGTCCAGCACGCGTTGCAGGCCCCCTTGTACGCGTGACGTAAACGAATGCCAGGTTTCCAGGCCATTATCGGCATGCTCGCCATCGTGCCAGCGCTGCACCATCAACGCGAACAGACGCTGAAACTCGCTGCGGTGCTGTGCGGCATTGCGCAGCACATGCAGGGCATCGGGCTCTTCCGGCAGCAGGTCGGGCAACAGGGCACGGATCACACCGTCGGCATCGAACTCATTGAATGCCGCGTCGGTCTCAACCGCCGGCACCGGGCAGCCATTGGCGTGCAGCGCCTGCAGCGCCAGCCGCGCGGTATCCTGCTGGCGGCGCAGGTCGCCAGCCACGCAGCGGTCCAGCCGCACGCCCAACTGGGCCAGGTGTTCACCCAGAGCCTGGCTCTGGCGCACGCCCACGGGCGAGAGGACGTCGTAGTCATCGGCACCGAAGGAGGCTTGGCCATGTCGAATCAGGTAGAGATTGCCCACGAAAGGTTCCGGCCTGTTGGAGGTTGCTGCGAGGTTAGGATGCGGCTCACGGGCTGTCAACGAAAAAACATACAAGCGTTTGAAAAGGTTGTTTGAAAGGTGTTGCCAGCGTTTACACCCGCTGGCAGCACCACAGACGCAACGGTATGCTTGCAACAGTGACGCGCCGTAGTGGCGCAGGTATTTAAGGAGTCAACGTGGAGTTTCTTGCCAACTGTCCTTGATCTCGGGTAAAGCCAAGCAGCACGGGGCTTCCACCCAAAATGTCCATCCTTACCGCTGAATCCAGTGTCACAAATCGTCCCAACGTGTCACAAATCGCAGTGCCCTACGTCTACCGTAGAGCCTCTGGGCGCTATCACCTTCGAGTTCGCCTCAAGGGCTGCCACACCTCCTGCACGATCTCGCTCAAGACCACCAATCGACCTGCTGCCATGACAACTGCCAAGCACCTGCTTCAGACCCTCAAAGCGTTCCACCTCGACAACCCAGAGGCATCTTGGGGGGAACTACGGGATAACCTTCGGGACATCGCTGAGGAAGCCTTGGGCAACCCACAAGGCGAAGCCTATGGGCTGGTCCTGTCTGAGGTCTCCGAGAACCTCGCTCAGATAGCCGAGACGATGCCCATGAGGTTAGCCCAAGCGCAGGCCGTTCTGATGGCTCAGAGGGTTCTGGAGGCTGCTCAAGGGCGGCACAGCGGAGACCTGAGAGAGCTGGTCGAGCTGCTCAATGGGGACCTGAAGGGACCTATAGGCAGTGTTAATCAAGTAGGAGATGTCGATAGTCGTGAGCCTGTGCCTGTCCCTGTCCCTATCTGTAAGTCGCTCTCCACGGACAGCTCTACGACCACATTCCAGTCCCTCTACGAAGCCTTCAAGGCTGAGCGTGGCGGGGACAAGTCGGCCAATACCTTGAAGAACTGGAAGAGCAGCACCAGCACCATCGTTGCGCACCTCAGGGACACCGATATGTCCAAGCACACAAGGGCAACCTTTGTGGGCCTTCGTGATGCTCTCTTGGCTGATGGTCGTAAGCCATCCTCTGTTAACAAGGTCATGACCCATGCCTCCACTGTCATTGGCTGGGCTGTGGCTACGGGTCTCATTGAGCGTGACTACTCCAAGAAGCTGACTATCACCAAAGGGGCGGATAGCGACCGCACAGCCTTCACTGGGGACCACCTAAAGGCTCTCCATGACTGGGCAATGGGCAACCTTGGGAACGACTGGAAAGCATCTGTCATTGCCCTTGGGGTTGCCACCGGGGCACGCATTGGAGAGATTCACCAGCTCACCGGCAGTGACATCTATGAGGATGGCGGTCACTGGGTCATGGACATCAACGACAAGGACGGGAAGACCCTCAAGAACTCATTCAGTCGTCGCACAGTGCCACTGCTGGGAATCCCAGAGGACCACCTTGAGAAACTCTCGCAGACCCAAGGGCGGTTGTTCACTCAGTCCAAGAGTGGCTTCGATCAACTCACCAATCAGATGATCCGAGACCTGCTGGGCACTAAGACCGGGGGAGGGCTGTCGTTCCACTCGTTGAGGCACTCTATGGCGTCCGATCTGAAGGCCGCTGGCGTGTCTGTGGGGATCGTCCAGGCCATCTTGGGGCACAGCTCTGGGTCACTTGCATTCGATGTCTACGGGGGCAATGCGGCTGCTTCGAGGGGCCTTATGGTCGAGGCGCTGGGGATGATTCGATAACGGGGCGCGTCTCAGGGAGCACCACAAAGACCTAAATGCCGGATTACAGAGGGCTCCTAAGCGGCTCTCCTTGAAGTGCTTGTGGAGGCGTTCCGTTTAGATATCCGTTAAAATCAAATTGCCATCAAGCCAGACTAATAGGTAAGCTGCTTGTACAGGGAAGTGAAAGCGCCTCAAAAGGTTTTTCTTAAGATGCTTCGCGCCCATGTTGAAAGAAAACTTAAGAATTGTAGGTCGATCAATGAATGCAAGGGAAATAGTTTGTGCGGCAATCCTGGTGCTCCCTGTGGTGGCGTTGGGGGGGCAGGTTGAAGATGAGTTGTATGGGCTAACTAAAAAGACAAGCTCTAACTTCTGCTTTATCACTATACAGAACGACTCTGCGAAAAGTGATGCATTAAATCATTTGAGGATTAGCCCGTCTTCAGTATGTGAGTGCACGTCAATTGAAACAGCTAACGCGATGCAAGCTAATCCGCATTATCATGCCTACCTCAGGAATCTAATTAGAAACGCCAACATTCAGCAAGGTCAGCCACCATCGTTTGAGTACAGTCCAGATCAAGATGTTGCAGTGGCGGAGTATACCAAGGTGTTTAATAATTCTTGGGTTAATTGTGTGACTCGCTTAAAAAAGAGCTGAAGCGCAAGGCTTGAGCTTAAAGCTGTTTCGTAAGTAGGTGTCGTAAAAACCCTCACTATGGCTGCACGTTCGCAGCGGCCATATGAGGACCACTATCATGACCCTGCTCACCCAACCCGGACCATTACACCGCCACGTCGATCACGAAACCGGCACCATCCTTCACATTGACCCAATCACTGGCGAGGTCATCCGCCGCAAGGACATGGTACGACCCGCAAACCTCGAAGCCCAGTATCAGGCATGGGCCGCTGAGCGTCGTGCCGATGAGTCCCTCTCTGAGGACCAACAGAAAGCCGCCAAGGGCCTGACCAACGGCACCCAAGGGCAACCCCAAGAGACCCCAAGCGATGAACCCAAGCGAGGCCGTGGACGCCCAAAGGCCACCTTCGCTAACCCTGTCGCAGCCTACATGCACCTCCTTGCGATTCCCGATCCGCTGCCATGGGTAGACGACATCATTACCGGGTCAATCATCACCAGTGCCGGAGTCACCAACGGAAAGATCAACGTCAAGGCACGAGCGGTCATCGGTGCGTTGTTCCTTTCGGAGATCACAGCGGACGCCTGTAAGACCAATGAGTATTCCTTGAGGACCGCCCAGCGAATCGCCAAGGCTGCTCGACACGCTGCCCATGGGATCGCTTCGTATGTCGAGAGACACCCAGACATCAAGGCTGAGATTGTGGCTGAGGTAGGCGCAGAGGCTCTATTCCGGGGCTTAGCGACTTAACGCCGGATAATATAAAGAAAATCTCAACGACCATCTTCAGGTCAAAGCATCGACCAGACCCAGAGGGAGAGGGGTTGTTAATTACAACTCCCCTCATCTCAAAGGGCATCTTTAAGAACACCTCAAAGGAGACCTTCCAACATGACCAGCATTGTCTGCCCAGCTAACTCACGCCTCACCGAACAAGATATGTCAGTCTTGTCTACTGTATTCCCTCGACCAGCTCGAACCCAGCTCATCGAGTTGCGTCGTGCCCTTAGTGACCATCGCTCCAACTTCAGGACCTACAAGGCTGGACAGGTCACCTTCGATATGGACGGTGTGGCCCAACGGGTCCTCGCTAAGTGCCCCCAAAAGACTCTCGACCGTTTGAATCAACTACTTGAACAAGGGTTGTGTCTTCAAGCCATCGCCTCGACTCACTTGAGGATTCCATTGAGTGGCTCTGAGGGAATCTCACTCACAACTTAAAGATGTCCGTCAAGACTGTCGTTAAAAACCCTCACTATGGGTAAGACAGGAAGACCAACAACAAAATAATTTCTCTCTGCCATTGCTGCACAGCCGTTGCCACGGTTGAACCCTTCGCAATACCGATGCCCTTCAGGCCCGCCATGTCCTGATCCGTCATCAACACCACTCAAATCAAGAACTCATTCGTCAGCCTTGGAAGGTGCCCACGCGGCTCACTCCTTGCCGTCTTGTCGTGCGCGTCTATGGCACCAAGGCTGAGCGAATGGGTCACCTCACAGGAGAACCCAAACCATGAAAATCACTATCACGAAAGTCCTGAAGAACGAAGTCACCGTGTCGGGCCAGACCCTGAACCGTGAGTACGTCGAGAACATCATGCTGCCCATGCTGGTCGCCCAATGCGGGACCGTTAAGGGCCAGCAATTCGAGATCGTTAAGGCGTTCGATGAGGCCGGTCTGTCGCTCCAAGCGATTCCTGTAGTTGCCCGAGAGTACCGCCAGCATCAGTACGAGGACGCCCAAGAGAAGGCCCGTAAACAGGCTGAGGCCAATGCCCATGCTGAGCGGTGCCGTGAGCATACGCCCCGAGAGATCGCCCAAGCGAAGGCTGATCGGGAAGCCCGAAACGCTGCCATTCGTGAGCATGGTCAGAAAATTCTGGCTGCTCGTCGTAGCAATAGCGGTGGCTGGTAACAGCACTTCCCTCGACACACAACCACTTCATTCATCTATTCAGGAGACAACAACCATGACTAAGCCATTCCAGTACACCAAACCCTCGACCTACTCCACTGCCATTGTCGATGAGCACACAGGGTCGATTCGATTCAACACTGCCGATGTCCGTCCAGAGACCCAAGCGGCCACCGATGTGTCCGTCTATGTGGAAGCCCTTGTGGAAGCCGCTGAGGACTATTTGAACGGCGATGAGTGGCGAGAGGCTGCCATGGAGGCAACCCCTTGCGAGTTCCGTCCGGCTGGCTCTGAGGCCACTGGGCAACAAATCATCACCATGGCCGACCGCTCTGTCACCTTCGACCCTCGTAAGAACTGGGATAACCAGACCGTCGAGAAGGGCGAGGTCCTGGCCGGTTCTGTGATCTTCACCGAGGCGACCGACAAGGCATTGGTCATCAGCCACCGAGCTACGATCTTTGACCACAACCTGATGGCAGGCTTCACCGTCCAGTCTATGGAGCAAACCGCTGACAAGATGCTTCGTGACATTGAGCACAGCGCAGCCGGTAAGGTCGCTGCCATCTTGGCGACTGCCCCAAGCACTGAGAGCGTCTCTGAGGCCAAACCAACGGGTAAGCCTGCTGAGATCGCTGAGGACCTCATCGACATCCTCACGACCCACGTTAACCAGACTGTAGGGACCTCGCTGAGCGACTTCGTGATCCTGCTGCCCGTGTCACTGGTGGCTGTTCTTGAGCGTGCTGCTCAACGTGCTGGTCAGGACTCTATCGAGGACCTCATTGGCGCAGGCGTACAGCCGTATACAGGCACTGACCACGGCGTCTTCATGTTGCCCAAGCTTTTCACCTCGCTGAGCTACCGTGAGCGCCAAGACGGTAGCATCTGGAAGATTGAAGCGACTCGCAACCCAAACGCCCAAGGCTGGGACCTTGAGATCGTGGCTGTGGTGGACATCATCGCCAATGGCATGGTCAAGGTAGCTCTGACCGAGGATCGTCTTCAGACCGTTCAAGTGCCGTTCCCGCTGGTCACTCGCATTGCCCTGAGCTGATCTAAGGGAAACCCTGAGCTGATCTAAGGGAAACCCTGATAGCCCCGTAAGGCCGGACCTAAAGAGGGACCGGCAGGGGCACAGCTTCACCTATCCGCATCATCGCCCGTCGCTGGGCATCTATCTAACCGAAAGTCTTTCTGTTTGTTCCTTCATGCCACCGGCAGAAACCTTGGTCGGGTCTTTCGGCTGCCGGTGGGAGCGAACTTGAGGGAGCAAACAAGAGGAAAACAGACTATGACCATGACCACCAATACAGCGACCATCTTCGAGAACATCTCCAAGGCCGGAGCGGTATCCTCAACGACTCTCAACGGCTTACCCGGTATGTCGTCCTTGGAGATCGCTGAGATCACCGGTAAGCGCCATGACCATGTACTCAGAGACATCCGAAAGATGCTCAACGAGCTGGAAAGGGAGACCCCAAATCTGGGGGCACCTCAATGGGTCGAGGCCAGCTACCAGTCCAGTCAAAGCAAGTTATTACCGCTGACCATTCTCGACAAAGAGCTGACCTTTACGCTGCTCTCCCGGTATTCCTTCAAGCTGTCCAACATGATCGTCAAGCGCTGGCTTGAACTGGAAGGCTCAGGGTTTGAACGTGTGTCGATACAGGCTGCTGTGGTTCACCTGCTCGAACGAGAGAAGGACAACTATCGAATCGCAATGAGGGACATCAAGGCCGCTGCAAGGCGTCTCAAGGCCCGCTGAGGTCGTTGATTGATACTTCCTCAAACGAAGCGTGACGGGCTATGCTCAATAGCTAAGTTGCCCACAAAAAGGTCCCGCGATGAGTGTCACACTGTGCTACACCTACAAGGGCAAACGGGTAGTCACTAAGGTGCCTGTCGAGTCTCTGACACCACATGCGGCGCTATGCTATGCCTTGCTTCAATCAGGCGCTTCTAATGACCAATCTCAAGGGAGGTGGCCGCATACCTATGAGCGCCTCCTTGAGGTAGCCCTGCAACACGAACTCACAGACGTTCGCTTTCACAAGTCACTCTAACCCTTCAAGGAGAACCCCATGGACCACCTACAGGCCCTCTACTGGGTCTGTCTGGCCGTTCAACTGGGGTTCTGGTTGTGGTCGCATAGGCCCCCTTGAGAATCCGACAGAAAAATCTGAAAGGTCACCTATTCAATCATTCCCGCGCAGGTTCCCCCGTAGGCCCTCGCATGGGTGCCCGTAGGCGCGATAGGGACCCCTCACGGGCAGGTGATAAGGACCCAGAAGAAAGCCCGAAAGGTGCGCCGCTGAGCCTGCCTCAAGTGCTTCGGAATGTCACAAGACCGTACCAAAGTGTCACAAGCCATGGTAGCGTAGCCCTTTAATTCCGGGCATTGAGGACTACTGTGGAGTTTCTTGCCGAATACGCAAGCTTTCTCGCCAAAACCGCCACCCTGGTCATCGCCATACTGGTGGTGCTGTCGGCCATCGCCGGGCTGCGTGGCAAAGGTCGGCGCAAATCAGGCGGGCAATTACAGGTCACCCGGCTGAACGATTTTTACAAGGACCTGCGTGAGCGTCTGGAGTCCGGCCTGCTCGACAAGGCCCAGCTCAAGGCCCTGCGCAAGCAGCAGGCGAAGGCAGAAAAGCAGCAGAAGAAGGGCAAGGCCGAGGACACGAGCCGGGTATTCGTGCTGGACTTCGATGGCGACATCAAAGCCTCGGCCACCGAAAGCCTGCGCAACGAAATCACCGCACTGCTGACGCTCGCCACCGCGCGTGACGAAGTGGTACTGCGCCTGGAAAGCGGCGGTGGCCTTGTGCACAGTTACGGCTTGGCTGCATCGCAACTGGCGCGTATTCGTCAGGCGGGCATCCCGTTGACCGTGTGCATCGACAAGGTGGCTGCCAGCGGTGGGTACATGATGGCCTGCATCGGCGAGAAGATCGTCAGTGCCCCATTCGCCGTACTGGGGTCTATTGGCGTGGTGGCGCAGTTGCCCAACGTCAACCGCCTGCTGAAAAAGCACGACATCGACTTCGAAGTACTGACTGCTGGCGAGTACAAGCGCACCCTGACCGTCTTTGGCGAAAACACCGAGAAGGGCCGGGAGAAGTTTCAGGAAGACCTGGACATCACTCACCAGTTGTTCAAGGATTTCGTCTCCCGCTATCGTCCGCAGTTGCACATCGACGAAGTGGCCACTGGCGAAGTCTGGCTGGGCGTGGCCGCCTTGAATCGCAAGCTGGTTGACGAGTTGCAGACCAGTGACGAGTACCTGAGCGAACGCGCACGCAACGCCAACCTGTTCCACTTGCACTATGCCGAACGCAAGAGCCTGCAGGAGCGTATTGGCATGGCCGCCAGCGGTACTGTGGAGAACGCGGTGGTAGGCTTGTGGAGTAAACTCAGCCGCCTGCGCTAACACCTTGAACCCGTTGAAATTTTTTTTCGTTCAGGGGGTTGCAAGGTTAAAGGAATGAAGACATAATGGCGCCCATCGAAACGCAGCAAGCTTTGAAAAAGGTTCAGCGTTTCAAGGAGATAGCAAAGCGCAAGCAGCTAGATCCGACCTTTGAGGCCGAGTAGCAAAGTGGTTATGCTCCGGATTGCAAATCCGTCTACGCCGGTTCGATTCCGACCTCGGCCTCCACCATTCGAAAGCCCCGCAGATTAACGTCTGCGGGGTTTTTCTTTGTGGGACGAAAAAAACCACGAGTTCCGAAACTTTCGGGGTGGAGTTCTGAAACTTCAGCCTTTCGAGGGCTTTGCGATCTCCCTCTTTCGAGTGGCCCGGCAGTACGCTTGCCTCGCTAAGGTCGTTGATCTCTGATGCGGCCTTCGGTCGGATATCGCGGAACTGGATGAAGAACGGCGAAAGGTGCTGGCTGGTGTGTCGCGTAACCTTATCGAGCAGCAGGCTTAGGTTGTTCCTCACTCCGTTCATTTCCAGGACCATCCTCAGTCGCTTACCGGTCTTACCCCGAGGTTTCGATTAGTGATTGGGTGATTGCTGAGCGTGGTGAGGCGGCAGAAACCCTGTCGTTCTCCTACGTCAGCGGCCCTTACCAGGCTCGGCGCCTGGCCAACATTGAGTTGCGCCGCCGGGCCTGTGGAACGCAACGAGGCCGATTGTCTTAGAACTTGAAGCCATCATGAGAAAACGAGTTCAGTTCTGTGCGTTCAAAAATAATGAGAACAGCTCGGACTGAGATTTAATGCCGAGTTTGCTGTACATGTGCTTGCGATGGACCTTCACAGTCTCTGCGGAAATCGCCAGCTTGCGCGCGATCTCCTTGTTCGAGCAGCCGCTAAGCATAAGCCGGCCAACTTCCAGTTCACGGGCGGAAAGCGGCGTATCCAACTGCTGGTCAGTAGAGTCCAGCCAGCTCTGCCAGCTGGGTGCCGGCGACGTGTTCTGCTCCAGCGCTTCCCGCTCGAATGCCATGCGCTGACGCATCAGGGCGGCAACCCAGGACTGGATGAGAGTGAGTAGGGCGGTCTGCTCTGCACTGAAGAGACACTCACTTCCCAGCGAGAGGCTGAGGGTGCGCTCCGTGTCGAGCTGGACGTTGATATGTGCTTCGTCGGCAACGACATTGAGGCGGAAGTAGCGTTGGTAATAGTCGGTTTGCTCGAAGCACTCCGGCGCCACGTCGGCTAGCCAAAACAAACCGCTCTGCGGTGCTTCCCGGTTGGCGAGATAAAAGGGGTCGAGCAGATACAGGCCTTTGAGGTAGTCCTGAAAAAGCGGATCTGGCCCGCCATCCTTGCCTGGGCATTCTGCGAGCACCTGCGGGCGACCATTGCTGAATATCAGCACGACCCAACTGTCCACCGGAATGTATCTATCCAGTTGACGCACCAGAGCCAGCCAGAAATTAGGGCGGTCAAGTGCCTCGATTAGTCTGCCGATGGCCTGGTGCCAAGCCATGTCCTGCAGTGTAATGCTCCCGTTTCTACCCATACGGGGTTACCCCATCGAAGTAATTACTTTCCGTTTTATGGCTCTCCATACTTCGTTTCAGCCCTGGCGGGTGCTGTTCAGTGTGGCGATTGAGCCAACATACACGTGAAAGGATCACCGATGAAGATTGAACTTGTACAACTCTCCGGTCGCGATGGCGATACCGCTTATAACCTGGAACGTACATTGCAGGCCATCGCTACCTGCGCCGTGGATACCGATCTGCTGATTTTTCCAGAGACCCAGCTGATGGGATTTGCCAGCGCCCAACAGCTCGCCGAAATCGCCGAGCCCGTTAACGGGCCGAGTGTGCAGGCCGTGCAACGCGCCGTACACGAACGAAACGTCTCAGCGGTGATTGGTCTGGCTGAGAACGACTCCGGCACCGTTTACAACACCTCCTTGCTGGTCACCCCGCAAGGGATCGCATTGAGTTATCGCAAAACTCACCTTTGGCCGTCAGAGCGCGGATTGTTCCAACAAGGAGACCGCTATGTCACCGCACTGTGGAAGGGCATCCGTGTCGGTATCCTGATTTGCTACGACATTGAGTTTCCGGAAAGTGCTCGGGCGCTCGGCCAACTCGGCGCCGAGCTCATATTGGTCACTAACGGTAACATGGATCCTTACGGCCCTGTCCACCGCACTGCAATCATGGCTCGCGCTCAGGAAAACCAGGCATTCGCGGTGATGGTCAATCGGGTGGGCGACGGCGACGAAGGGCTCGTTTTTGCCGGCGGCAGCGCCGCTATCGATCCCTTCGGGCGCACGCTGTTCGAAGCGGGCCGCGCAGAGTGTCGGCAGGTGGTGGAATTAGATCTCGACCTGCTGCGCACCGCCCGCCACGAATATGAGTACCTCAGTGACCGCCGCCTGTTCCTGACCGGCGAGCAGAGTGAGCATGATGATAGTCGACGTGAACTCCTGATCCCCTGAATCAGTTGTGGGGCGCAACTGCAACACAACGATTGTTCCGTCTTAACGCCTGTTTCGACCCTGCCACAACAGTAATTCACAAACTAGCAGGAGCAGTGCTCGTGTCTCTGGACTCAGCGCTAACGCTCCGGAGCATCCCAATGAAACGGATTCGTTACATGCAATTCGCGCTGGTCTCTCTGTTCAGTTTTGGCCTGGTTTGCGCCGAGGCCGGTGACGCTCGAAAGCCAAGTGTCCATATCTACAACTGGTATGACTACATTGCCCCGAACACGGTGAAAGACTTCCAGAAAGAAGCAGGCGTCAGCGCGGTGTACGACGTGTTCGACAACAGTGAGGTCATGCAAAGCAAACTGATGGCTGGCCGCAGTGGTTATGACGTTGTGGTTGCCAGTGCCGACCTGCTACCGAACCTGATCAAAGCCGGCGTGCTGAAAAGACTGGATCGCTCCAAGTTACCCAACTGGTCCCATCTCGATCCCGACGTCCTCGCCAAGTTGCAGAGCAATGATCCCGGAAACAGCTACGCTGCCCCTTATTTGTGGGGGACCACTGGCATCGGCTATGACGCGGACAAGGTTAAGTCACTACTCGGCCCCGATGCGCCAGTCAATTCCTGGGACTTGATTTTCAAGGAAGAAAATCTAGCCAAACTCCGTCAATGCGGTGTGGCCATGCTGGACGCGCCTGGCGAGGTTATTCCTATCGCACTGCACTACCTTGGACTGCCATACAACAGCCATAACCCGGACGATTACAAAAAAGCTCAGGAACTGCTGTTGAAGCTGCGCCCCCATATTGCCTACTTCGATTCTTCCAAGTTCATCTCTGATCTCGCCAATGGCAACGTCTGCGTTGTGCTGGGCTGGGCGGGCGGTGTCTCCGACGCGCAGAAAGCCTCCGAGCTGGCTGGCAACCATCGAAACCTTGTCTACAGCATTCCACGCGAAGGTGCCCCGGTGTGGGTGGAAAGTATGGTGCAGCTCAACGATGCGCCGAACCCGGAGCAAGGGTTGGCCTTCATCAACTACATGTTGCGCCCCGAAGTCATTGCTGAGTCATCCAACTACCTGAGCTATCCGAACGCGAACAAGGATGCCACTGCGCTTGTAGAGAAGAAGATCCGCGACAATCCTGGGGTGTATCCGTCCAAGGATGTGCTGTCCACGCTTTTTCCCCTGGAGCCACTGCCGCTGAAGCTGGAGCGCATTCGGACCCGTGCGTGGAACACAGTCAAGACCGGCAATTAATTGGCAGACCCGGTTCTGCTGATGATTGACCAAACCCCAGTCATGAAACAAACCAAAACAAGAGCGAGAGATCATGAAAGACACGATGAAGCCACGTGCCCGCGACCTGAAAATTCAGTTCGGCCAACTGCAACCCGGTCCCCTCAATGCCATCACCGATGTGCCGGGCGTTCGGGTCGGTCACAGCAATGTGCGAGGACGCACCGCCAACGGCCGCGACATCCTGACTGGGGTAACAATCATCGAGCCGCGTGTCGGTTCCACCAGCCAGCAACCGTGCTTTGCCGGCGTCCATGTGTTGAACGGCAACGGCGACGCAACCGGGCTGGAGTGGATTCGCGAAGCGGGTCTTTTGACCAGTCCCATCGCCTTCACCAACACCCACAGCCTGGGTGTGGTGCGCGATGCACTGATTGTGCTGGACCGTGAACAACAACCGGATGACGGCCGTATCTACTGGAACATGCCGGTGGTGCTGGAGACCTATGACGGGCTGCTCAACGACATCAACGGTTTTCATGTGAAGCACGAGCATGTGGCCGAAGCCCTGAGTAATGCTGTAATTGGGCCCGTTATCGAGGGCGCGGTCGGTGGTGGCAGCGGCATGATCTGCCACGAGTTCAAGGGCGGTATCGGCACTGCATCGCGGCGCCTGAGTAGCACTCAGGGCAGTTGGACTGTTGGCGCCATTGTCCAGGCGAACCACGGCATCCGTAACGAACTGCGCGTCGACGGCTATCCGGTGGGACGCTACATGGAACAGGCTGACTCCCCGTTCCTCAAGGCTTCGCTACCGCACCCGGGCATGGGTTCGATAGTCGTTTGCCTGGCCACCGATGCGCCGTTGCTGCCACACCAATGTACGCGCCTGGCACAACGCGCCAGCATCGGTCTCGCCCGCACCGGTGGAGGTAACGAAGACCACAGCGGTGACATTTTCGTCGCCTTCTCCACCGGTAATCATGTGCCGCCAGCAGCTTACGAAAGTAAGCGCGCGCCGACCACCGACAACCTTAGCATGGTCAACAACGACCATATCAGCGAGTTGTTTCTTGCCGCCACCGAAGCGGTGGAAGAAGCCATCATCAACGCCTTACTAGCCGCTGACACCGCCGAAGGCAACGGCCATGCAGTACCGGGACTGGATTGTGAGACGCTGCTCAAAGCCTTGCATCAGGCCGGCTGGCCGGGAGCGGCGAATGGTTAACTGATCTCTTCGCATGGCCGCCGGAGCTTCACGACAAGCGCTGAGTCTCTGGCGGGGCTGCTGAATAGCCGATTGTCCGATTCAGCTCACAGATGAGTCAGACGAATTTGCGTAAAACTGCACGTTCGCTATGGTGGCAATAAACCACCTGACTACAACTAAAGTCGTAGGAGCGCCTCATGAGAATACGCGGTGATGTTTTCTGGGCCTGGGCTGACCCGACGCTTCATCACCGAACTCACGACGAGACACTCGACGATGGGACATACATTGATGTCCAGACGCGACTGTCGCGGACAGGCAGAACGCAGATGTTCATCGGGGTGTACGCCCCTGGTGGCATGGCTATCCTTGAGGAGGCCTTCGATTCTCGCCCTGGCGAGTCGATGACCAGGGCGCTGGCGTGGGGCGTTGGCCGGGCCCGACGTGTCGCCGCTGAAGGTGTGCCTGCCGCAGGCTTTCTGGCTGCCTCGAAATAGCGGCCAGGCGCGCAGCGCCGGAGGGCAGGCGGCGACTTCCAACTGTCATCAGCGAAAACGCTGTGTCTTAAATCGCTGCGTCGCCACACTTCCAGCGATCCGGCAGAGTAGGCATCATCGGTCTGGCCCGTCATCCTCGCTGATCAGCGCCTCCTTTTCTGGATTTTTCATCAAGTAGCCGTCGATATAGTGCGCCGTGTTTTTCAAGGCCTGCGTCATGTTCGAGCATCAGCCTTCAGGTAAGGTGACACCGCAGATAAACTCATGCGTCCCCAGGCGGTGCGAGCCGAATTCCACCACGTAGCCATCTCCTCTGCGCTGCGCCTCTGCCATGGCCGTTTTCTGGTCGGCATAAACGTCGACGAAATGCCATGGATGTCGGTCTCTCAGGACCCCCCATCCGATGACCCAGCCTTCCCGTGAAGGGTCCGGCGGCAGGTTCTTCGCCAAGCTTCGAATGGACATACCTAGCTCCTCAATATGCACAGGCTCGCCGTTACAGGTTGAGCACTTTTCTTGAACCACAGCTTGCAGGCGTTGGTCTTCAGCATGAAGGATGGGTGAAATTTCCAGGTTTACTCATCAAATATTGAAATGTTCGCGGTCTATGGTTGAACGCAAGCCAATTCCAGCAGCAAGGGAGTCAGGAAATGGATTATTCCAGCATGGTTGAATCGTTGGACAAGATGTTGAAAGCCACGGCTGCAGCCAAAGGCTGTCTCCAGCCTTCAGATACAGAGTGTCCCCCATACCTGCGTAGCCACTCATCCGCGACGTCACCCATGGTTGATGGGGTGCCACTTTTGATCCAAAGCATGAATCCTCGGTCGAACTTAAATGCTGCCCCGCACTCGCTGAGTAGAAACTGACGAACCTTCTGCGTGTTGCGGTAATGCTTGTCCAGTGGAGTCGTTCGGGTAATCGGCCCGGCGTGCCAGTCGACGGTCATGGTCTGTTCCTTTGACAATTGAGAAGGCAAAAAGCCCGTAGAGGGTCATCTACGGGCTTTGCTGTGGTTCCACATGACCTGGCTCGGCCTGTCAGCCTTCGAACTGTATCACCATCCGGCCTTTGATCTTGCCCTCCAGCATCTCGTCAAAGATCTGGTTGATATCCTCGATCGGTCGCAGCGTCACCTTGGGCACCACTTTGCCTTCAGCGGCAAACTGGAAGGCTTCATGCAGGTCCTGGCGTGTACCTACCAGCGAGCCCACCACTTCGATCCCATCAAGCACCAGGCGGGGAATATTCAAATCCATGGATTCCGACGGAAGCCCGACGGCCACCAGTCGCCCGCCAGCGCGCAAGGCATCGACGGCTGAGTTGAACGCGCCTTTGGCCACAGCAGTAACGACGGCAGCATGTGCGCCGCCGGTTTTGGCCTGGATGACCTTCGCAGCATCTTCGTTGAGCGGGTTGACCACCAGATCCGCGCCCATCTCGCTGGCGAAGCGCAGTTGCTCTTCGTTGACGTCGATGGCGATGACTTTGGCGTTGAACACATTCTTGGCATATTGCAGGGCCAGGTTGCCCAAGCCGCCGAGCCCGTAGATGGCGATCCATTGGCCGGGGCGGACGTTGGAGATTTTCACTGCCTTGTAGGTCGTGACGCCGGCGCAGGTAATGCTGCTGGCGGCAGCGGAGTCGAGGCCGTCGGGCACTTTAACCGAGTAGTCGGCCTTGACGATGCAGGCCTCGGCCATGCCGCCGTCCACGGTGTAACCGGAATTCTTCACGTCGCGGCACAGGGTTTCGTTGCCGCTGTTGCAATATTCGCAATGTCCGCAACCCTGGTAGAACCAGGCAACGCTGGCTCGGTCGCCTGGCTTGAGCGAGGTGACGCCCGGGCCAACTTCCTGGACCACGCCAATACCTTCGTGGCCCAGTACTACACCGGTCTTGTCACCAAAGTCGCCATTTTTCACGTGCAGGTCGGTGTGGCACACACCGCAGCACTGCATCTTCAGCAGCGCTTCGCCGTGTTCGAGAGGGCGCAGGGTTTTCTCTACCACGTCCACGCGACGGCCTGGTGCAACGACAGCAGCTTTCATAAGAGCCTCCGTGTCTATCCGATGTGAGCTTGGGGTATCGCCGGGACAGCATAGACCTTGCCTGCCCAGGCAAAACTGCTTCAGGTCATGGTCGTGGTGGACGCGCCCATAAAATGCCTGCGTATGCCTGACTGGCATGTGCGGAAAAAAGAAAAGCCCGCGGCAATGATGCGGCGGGCTGCAAGAACGTACGGAGCAGGGTCAGTGTGCCAATCCGGATGTCGGCATTTCGTGAAGAACCATAAAAAAGCCCGCCATGAAAGGCGGGCAAAAGACGTTTGAAGGGAGAGCTTGCAGGCTGCGCCGTGCCGGTTAACCCAGGATTAAGCGACAACGCATTGACCCGGCACCCTGATCAGCCTATACAGGCCTGCCATTATCCCAGGAGCCAGCATGCGCGACGAAGACGACCTGCACGAACCCGAGCACGATCACCTGCTCGACCACGAATTCCTCTACGACGACGTGGCGCCCGAGGCAGATGCCCAGGGCGCCGAGGATGAAGTGGAGGAGGACGAAGAAACGCTGGACGACCTTGATGACGAAGAGCGCGATCACCCAGCCTGGTTCGACGATTGCGACGACTGACTCAGCGACCATCCACCGAGAACCGGCCGGGCCCGCTTACCGCCAGCAACAGCAGGCCGCCCATGATGCTGAGGTTTTTCAGAAACTGGGTCATGTTGGCGCTGCGCTCGGGGTCGACCATGTTCCAGAACGGGTGGCCAAGCAACGCGGTGCCCAGCACGAACAGTGCGAACAGGAACGCCAGCGGTCGCGTGTAGAAACCGAGGATCAACAGGATTGCGACGACAAACTCCATAATGACGGCAATCCCTGCCGCCAGCATCGGTGCAGGGGCGCCGAGTGAGGTCATATAGCCTACCGTGCCATCGAAGCCGGTCAGCTTGGCCCAGCCGGACAAGACGAACAGGATCATCAGCAGTATGCGGGCGATCAGGATAATAATGTCGCGTTGACCATCGAACAGGGAGTAGCGCATGGCGGCGTTCCAGTGGACGAGTACAAGCTCCACTTTAGCAGCTGCGCAAGACATTGCCGTCAGGCAGCAAAAAGGCGCCGCAAGGGCGCCTTTTCAACGAAGTTTGGTGCGAGTGGCGGGACTCGAACCCGCAAGGCTCACGCCGACAGATTTTAAGTCTGCTGTGTATACCAATTCCACCACACTCGCACGCTTGAAGGGGTCGCAACGACCAGCTCGCTTCTAAGCAGAAGGGCTTCGCAATCAAGCGCGCTTTATAACCCATTGTTATAGTTGAGTCAACTGCAGCACCTATGATCAACAGATAGAGGGGTCGATCAAACGGGCAATTGACACCTTGCCATCATCACGCAACTGTTGCCCGGTAAATGGCCCCGTGGGTGTTCCGCAATGACGCAGGGTGGAGTTGGCGAAGACATGGTGCGTCCACGGTTGTTCTGGCGGCTGCTGTTCGCGCAGGTGCTCGTGCTGGGTGCTTTTCTTTACATCAGCCTGATCAGCCTGGGCGGGTATCTGCTGTTGCTGGGCTTCGATGCAGAGCACTCACAGCAGCAGCGTATGTTGGCCCTGGCCGGCGGTGGTATGATCATGCTGCTTAGCCTGTGGTTGCTGAAAGTGGCCATGCCACGGCGCATCGGCCCGGTGCTGTCCGAGCCGGAACGCTGACTGCCTGTAGTGGTTCAACTGTCTACTGGCAGACACTCCGGGCTACGTTCATTTCCTCCCTCCTGCTGTGCCAGTGGAGTTTGCATGGTTCCAGCTGACTGTCTCGAATCTCCCGTCATGCCTGCCCATCGTTATGAACAGCTGGTTCAGTCGGTGGTGGATTATGCCATCTACATGCTCGACCCCTCCGGCCATGTGGTGTCGTGGAACGCCGGCGCGCAACGGATCAAGGGTTACCGTGGCGATGAAGTGATCGGCAAGCACTTTTCGTTGTTCTTCACCCCACAGGATTGTGCGGATGGCCGCCCCGATCAGTTGCTGCGCCAGGCGCTGGAGCAGGGTGTGGCGCAGGACGAAGGCTGGCGGGTGCGCAAGGACGGCACGCAGTTCTGGGCCCTGGCTGCACTGGATGTGATCCGTGATGAAAATGGCCAGATCATAGGCCTGGCCAAGGTGACACGCGATATCACTGACCGTCGCGAGTCGGCGCTGCAGCTGGACGCAGTGCGCGCCCAGCTGTTCCAGGCGCAGAAGCTTGAAGCCCTCGGCCAGTTGACCGGTGGTCTGGCGCACGACTTCAACAACATGTTGACCATCATCATCAGCTCGGCGCGCCTGGCGCTGGCCACCCAGGACCCGGCACGCGCCCAGCGCATGTTGCAGCACATCCTCGATGCCGGCCAGCGCGGCACCGAACTGACCCAGCAACTGCTCAGCTTTGCCCGGCACCGCAAGCTCGATGTGGCCAGCGTTGCCCCTTCAGACTTGGTTACCGCTACGCGTGGCCTGCTTGAGCATGCTTTGCCAGGCTCAATTGACTTGGAGGTATTGCTGCAACCGGACCTGCCGCTGATCGAGGTGGATGCCGGGCAACTGCAGATGGTGTTGCTCAACCTGTTGTTCAATGCCCGTGACGCCATCGAGGGGCATGGCCGGATCAGCCTGACTGTCGATGTGGTCGAGCTGCTCGGCGAAGTTGAAGGGCTCAAGGGCAGCTTCGTGCGCTTCAAGGTGGAAGACAGCGGCGAAGGTATACCCACAGAAATACTGCCGCGTATCTTCGAGCCGTTTTTCACCACCAAGCCTTTTGGCAAGGGTACCGGCCTGGGGCTTAGCCAGGTCTATGGTTTCGCCCGGCAAAGCGGCGGCGCCATTTGTGTCGATAGCGAGCCTGGCCGGGGAACTTGCATGCAACTGTACTTGCCAATGTATCAGGACCAGACGGATAGCCCACTCGACAGGTAGACAACATGGCACAGGCACTGAAGCGACTGGTAACGGGGATCGACGGGCTCGACGCGTTGCTCAAGGGTGGCCTGGTAGCTGGCGCCTCCTACATTATCCAGGGGCCACCGGGGGCTGGTAAGACCATCCTCGCCAATCAGTTGGCCTGCGGCCATGTGCGGGGCGGTGGTCGGGTGCTGGTGGCCACCTTGCTGAGCGAGTCGCATGAACGCTTGTTCCAGTACCTGTCCACGCTGGACTTCTTCGATCCGGCGCTGGTCGGCGACCAAATCCAGTTCGTCAGTGCCTTTGATACCCTTGAGCAGGACGGGCTGGAAGCGGTGGTGCGGTTATTGCGCCAGGAAATCGCCCGGCAACAGGCCAGCCTGCTGATCGTCGACGGTGTGCTCAATGCCCGGGTACGTGCGGAAACCGCGCTGGACACCAAAAAGTTCGTCTCTGAACTGCAGGGGCATGCAGCCTTCGCCGGCTGCACCGTTCTGCTGTTGACCAGTGCCCGGCTGGACGAAGGCAGCCCGGAACACACCATGGTCGATGGCGTGATCGAACTGGGTGAGCAATTGGTGGGCAGCCGCGCCGTGCGCCATGTTCAGTTGCGCAAGACCCGTGGCAGTGGCGCGTTGTCGGGGCGTCACGAATGCCTTATCGATGAGTCCGGCATGCAGGTCTATCCTCGCCTGGAAGCCTTGTTCAGCCACCCCAGCCAGTTGGGCAGCGGCACCTTGGCGCGTGTCAGCAGTGGTGTGCCAGCCTTCGATGAAATGCTTGGCGGGGGCTTGGCCACTGGGTCAGTCAGCCTGTTGATGGGGCCTTCAGGAAGTGGCAAGACGTCATTGGGCCTGGCCTTTCTCGGTGCCAGCACCCCGCAGGCGCCGGGGTTGCATTTCGGTTTTTACGAAACGCCCGAACGTCTGCGCAGCAAGGCCGCTTCGCTCGGTTACGATTTTGCCGCGATGGAGCAGGGTGGTAGCTTGCAACTGTGCTGGCAGCCGACCACCGAGGGCTTGCTGGACCAGGTTGGCGCGCGGCTGCTGGAGCGTGTGGCGGCGCAGGGCAGCAAGCGCGTGGTGATCGACAGCCTTGGTGCATTCAGCCGGCTGGCAATTGACTCGACGCGGCTCAATGCGTTTTTCCGCGCGCTGGCGGGTGAGTTGCGCGCGCGCGATGTCAGTGTGATGCTGACCTGGGAGATGCGCGACATCTTCGGCGCGGAAATCAGCGCCCCCGCACCGGACCTGTCGAGTATCGTCGACAACCTTATGCTGATGCGCTTTGTCGAACTGGACTCGCAACTACGGCGCATGCTGTCGGTCCTCAAAGTACGTGACAGCCACCATGACCCGGCCTTGCACGAGCTGCTGATCGGGCCGCAAGGCATTACCTTGCGCAAGGCGTTCGAAGGTGCCTGTGGTGTGCTCTCGGGAACGCCGATGCCGCAGGGGAGCGGGTGACGGACGAGCTGATGAATACCATCCTGATTGTCGATGACGAATACCTGATCGCCGATATCCTCGGTTTTGCCCTTGAGGACGAAGGTTTTCTGGTGGAAAAGGCGAGCAATGGCTGCAAAGCACTGGAGGCGTTAAAGGAAAAACGCGTGCAGCTGGTGATTACCGACTACATGATGCCGCTACTCAACGGCGAGGAGCTGGCGCGTGCCATACGCGAGGACCCGGCGTTAAGCGAGTTGCCGGTCATCCTCATGAGCGGCGCACAGGCCAGCCAAGGATGCCCGGCCCTGTTTGCCGCAATATTCGACAAGCCGTTCGACATGGATGAGATGATCGCCACTGTGCATCAGTTGCTGGGCACCTGAGACTGGCGGTCGAGCGCATCCATGCCCCTCGGGGGGAGGCTCAGTGGGAGTCTTCGTGCTTCTCCGGCGCCGGGCTACCGGCCTGGATGCGTTTGAAGATCTCTTCTCGATGGACCTGAACATCTTTCGGTGCATCGATACCAATCCTCACCTGCATCCCTTTGACGCCCAGAATGGTGACTTTGATGTCATCGTTGATGACGATGCTTTCGCCAACCTTACGGGTGAGTATCAGCATGTAGTTCTCCTTGGTGATATAAAAATCCGCAGGGCTAGTTGCCCCGGCGGCGGGAGCTTGTCCCTCTTCCTTCTCATTAAAGACGCTTTCGGCGGATATTAATTCCCCGACAGACAAATTCTGTTGCGTGTCTTCAGTTGCAGGTGCCAAAGCAAACCGTCAACGGTTTGTCGGCCAAGGCGCTCGCTGCCAAGAATAGGGGGGTTGGCGGCTAATGGGAAATTTCTTCGCATCATGGGCTGAATAGACAAGCTTAATGGTCCTCCTGTTCCTCGAGAGCCTGAAGAAACAACAGCAAGGCCACTTCCTCCGGGTCCAGGCCTTTGCGCACACGGTTTTTCGGCAAATTGGCCAGGCGCCCCAACGTATAGTGCTCCAGGACTGCCGGGTGGATGTAGCAGCGCCTGCACACTGCCGGCGTATTGCCCAGGCGCGTGGCTACCTGGCGGACTATCGCGGCGACCTGACGCTTGGCTTCACTCTCCGGCTCCCAGGCCAAGGGCCTCAGCAGGTGCAATGCCAGGCTGCTGCCGGCCCAGGTGCGATAGTCCTTGGCGGTGAAGTCGGCGCCGGTCAACTGCTGCAAAAACTGATTGACCTCGCTGGAGCCGACACTATGGCGCTGGCCGTTTTCGTCCAGGTACTGGAACAGCGCCTGTCCAGGCAGTTCCATGCAGCGTTTGAGCAAGTTGGCCAGGCGCCGATCGTTGAGGGTGACGTTGTGTTCGACGCCGCGCTTGCCGCGGAACTGGAAGCGAATGTTGCTGCCTTTGACCTGCACATGGCGATTGCGCAGGGTGGTCAGTCCATACGACTTGTTATCGCGCAGGTAGCGCTGGTTGCCAATCCGAATCAGGGTGTGGTCCAGCAGGCTCACTACCAGCGCCATTACCTTTTCCCGGTCCAGCCCTGGCCGCGCCAAGTGAGCTTCCAGCTGTGCGCGCAGCTTTGGCAGGGCCTGAGCGAACGCAAGCATGCGCCCGTATTTGTGCTGGTCGCGCAGTTCGCGCCACTGCGCATGGTAGCGGTACTGCTTGCGGCCACGGGCATCGCGGCCAGTGGCTTGCAGGTGGCCTTGCGGATCGGCGCAGATCCACACATCGGTGTAGGCTGGGGGAATCACCAGTGCGGCGATGCGCGAGAGGGTGTCGCTGTCGCGTACCCGTTGGCCATCGGCATCCAGATAGATGAAACGGTCGCGCCAGCGCCGACGGGTCAGGCCCGGCTGGCTGTCGTCAACGTAGTGCAGGGTGCGCGGCAGGGGGCAGTCGGGCATGGGCTGCAGGCCTCGATCGGGTCACAGCTCAATGGACAATACGCGCGCGAAGGATGCTCAACCCAAAAGGGCCACCGACTTGATCTGGGCGAACAGTACCTGCCCTGTGTGCAAGCCGAGCTGGTCTGCCGAGAAGCGGGTGATGCGTGCAAGCAAGGCATTGCCCCCGGCATCCAGGCTGACCAGCACATGCGCCGGGTTGGCCGCCGGGCGGCTCTCGCGCATACGTACCGGCAGGCGGTTGAGGATGCTCGATGCGCTGTCCGCCGCCAGTGCCAGGCTGACGTCCCGGGCCTGCACCTTGACGCGCAGGGTGCTGCCCATCACCTGTGCCGCGTGGGTGATGCGCAGCAGCGGCCCGCTGCTGCCGGGCAGGCGCAGGTCAAGCAGGCCATAGTGCGGGTCGTGCCCTACCACCATACCCTCGAACACTACCCCGGCATCGTCGCCCTGGGCCAGCGACAGGTCGAGGCGAGCCAGGGTTTCGCCGATCGGGCCGCTGGCGATCGCCCGGCCTTGTTCCAGCAACACCAGATGGTCGGCCAGCCGCGCGACTTCATCCTGGGCGTGGCTGACATATATCAGCGGGATGTCCAGTTCGTCATGCAGGCGCTCCAGGAAGGGCAGTATCTCGCGCTTGCGCGGGCCGTCGAGGGCTGCCAGCGGCTCGTCCATCAACAACAACCGTGGGCTGCTGAGCAGGGCGCGGGCAATACCCACCCGCTGCGCCTCGCCACCAGACAGGGTTGCCGGGCGGCGGTCCAGCAAGTGGCCGATACCCAGCAGTTGGCAAGCCTGGTCGAGGCTGACCTTGCGTTCAGCGGGTGCTACCCGGCGCCAGCCGAACGCAAGGTTGCCGCGCACCGACAGGTGTGGGAACAGGCTGGCCTCCTGGAACACATAGCCCACCGGACGCAGGTGCGGTGCCTGGAAGTGGCCACGGGTGCTGTCTTCCCAGACTTCGCCGTTGACCTCGATATAGGCGCTGGCGGCCCGTTCCAGCCCGGCCAGGCAGCGCAGGCAGCTGGTTTTGCCGGAGCCAGAATGGCCGAACAGCGCGCTGATGCCGCGCCCGGGCAGGTGCAGGTCGACGTCCAGGGTAAAGTCGTCGCGCGCCAGTTTCAGGCGCGCCACAATCGATGCGGTCATTTCAGCTCCAGCCAGCTTTGCCGCGGCGTCCAGCGTACAGCAGAAGCAGCACCAGGAAAGAGAACACCAGCATGGCACCGGCCAGCCAGTGGGCTTGCGAGTACTCCATGGCTTCGACGTGATCGAAAATTTGCACCGAAACCACGCGGGTCTTGTCGGGGATGTTGCCACCGATCATCAGTACGACGCCAAACTCGCCCACCGTGTGGGCAAAGCCGAGGATGCTGGCAGTGACGAAGCCAGGGCGGGCCAGCGGCAGCACCACATGAACGAAGGTGTCCCATGGGCTGGCGCGCAGGGTGGCGGCGACTTCCAGGGGCCGCTGGCCGATTGCGCCAAAGGCATTCTGCAGTGGTTGTACCACGAACGGCAGGGAGTATACCGTCGAGCCAATCACCAGGCCTGTGAAGCTGAACACCACAGTGCCCAGGCCCAGCGCCTGGGTGGCCTGCCCGAGCCAGCCGTGCGGGCCAAGGGCGATCAACAGGTAAAAGCCGATCACCGTAGGTGGCAGTACCAGCGGCAGTGCCACTACCGCACCCACCGGCCCGCGCAGCCATGAGCGCGTGCGCGCGAGCCACCAGGCGACGGGTGTGCCGATAACCAGCAGGATCAGGGTGGTCAGGCTGGCCAGTTTTACGGTCAGCCAGATGGCACCCAGGTCACTGGCATCCAGTGGCATCAGCGTTCATAACCATAGGATTTGATCACCGCTTCGGCTTTCGGGCCTTTGAGGTATTCGACCAGTGCCTTGGCGGCCGCATTGTCCTTGCCTTTGTTGAGGATGACAGCGTCCTGGCGGATCGGGTCGTGCAGGTCGGACGGCACGATCCAGGCCGAGCCATTGGCCACCTTGCCATCCCTGTAGATCTGCGACAGGGCGACGAAGCCCAGCTCGGCGTTGCCGGTGGAGACGAACTGGAAGGCCTGGGTGATGTTCTGGCCTTCGACGATCTTGCCTTTGGTGGCCTCGGTGAGCTTCAGCCTGTCCAGTACCTGCGTGGCGGCCAGGCCGTAAGGTGCAGCTTTCGGGTTGGCGATGGACAGGTGTTTATATGCGTTTTTCTTCAGCACTTCACCCTTGGCGTCTACGTAGCCTTCCTTCGCAGACCACAGGGCCAGGGTGCCGATGGCGTAGGTAAAGCGCGAACCGGGTACGGTTTCCTTTTCTGCTTCAAGCTTCTTGGGGGTGGTGTCGTCAGCGGCGAGGAACACGTCGAACGGAGCACCATGCTTGATCTGCGCATAGAACTGCCCGGTGGCGCCATAGGCCGCGACCAGTTTGTGGCCAGTGTCTTTTTCGAAGGCCTTGGCGATGGCCTGGACAGGGGCTGTGAAGTTGGCTGCGACCGCGACCTGGACTTCGTCGGCCCAAGCCGTGTTGAGGGCCAGCAGGCTGAGCAGGGCTGTAAAGGTCAACTGGGGTGAGCGCAAGCGCATGAAGACAGATCCTTGAGGTTATCGTTATAGCCATAACTATATAGCGATAAACCAGTTGCCGTGAAGAGGCCTGGCCTGCCTGTCAGAATGCCTGGTGACCGATCACTGCCAGTGCCTTCCCGGCGATTTCCCGGGTCAGCTCACCTGCTGGCATGTGCCGCCCCAGCCGCAAAGCCTGCCCCGACCAAAGATTACTGAAGTCACTATTACCCTGCGGATCGGTGATCGCCCGTAAAGGCATCAATGCCCCACCCGCCAGCGGAAAGCGCGGTACAAGTTCGCTCATCGGCCCCAGCTCGCGCATGATGCGATTGTTGATGCCACGTGCCGGGCGGCCGGTAAACAGGTTGGTCAGCGCGGTGTCGCTGGCAGGCGCGCTGTCCAGCGCCCGGCGATGCGCTGGCGACACCTTGGCCTCGGGGCAGAACAGGTAAGCCGTGCCGATCTGCACTGCCGAGGCGCCCAGGGCCAGTGCCGCCAACAGCCCGCGGTGGTCGCCGATACCACCGGCGGCAATCACCGGCACGCCGACGGCATCGGCCACCTGCGGTACCAGAGCGAAGGTGCCTATCTGGCTGGTGATGTCATCGCTGAGGAACATGCCGCGATGGCCACCGGCTTCATAACCCATGGCGATGATCGCGTCGCAGCCATTGCGCTCCAGCCAGACCGCTTCTTCCACGGTCGTGGCGCTGGACAGTACCTTGGCACCGCTGGCCTTTACCCGCTGCAGCAGCTCGGCCTTGGGCAGACCGAAGTGGAAGCTCACCACCTCCGGGCGCAAGGCTTCGACCAGTTGGCAGCTCTGCTCGTCGAAAGGCGCGCGGTTGGACACCGGGGTGGGCGCTGCGAAATCGGCGCCCACTTCGCTGTAATAGGACTCAAGTGCCTGCTTCCAGCGTGCATCGCGTTCGGCATCGGGCGCTGGCGGCTGGTGGCAAAAGAAGTTCAGGTTCAACGGGCGCCCCGGGCAGCCAGCGCGGAATGCGGCGATCTCGGCGCGCACCTGCTCGGCGCTGAGCATGGCGCAGGGCAGGGCGCCCAGGCCACCTGCCAGGCCCACGGCAATGGCCATGGCCGAGCCGGTGGCCCCCGCCATGGGGGCCTGCAGAATGGGCAGCTCGATGCCCAGCAGGTCGAGGATACGGCGGTCGGGCCAATGGCTCATGCGATTCTCCTTGCGTGGGGCGAGCGGTGCGGCGGGGGCTTGCGGAGAGTCTTACAGGGCCTTGCTGACCTGAATGTCGCTGATTTTGTCGGCGTCTTCGCCGTGGATCTTGCGCAGGGCCTCGAGGGCTTGCTCTTGCGAGGCATCGGGCATCAACGCGAAATCCCAGCGACGCTGGCCGTCGAGCTTGTATTTGATGACGTACTTGATGGTCTGGGTCATGGTGGCCTTATCTGAGTTTCGACGACGAGCGACGGATAATCTTGATCTTGTGGGTCAGGGTTGGCTTGCGGGTGACCGAGATCGGGCGAGTGGTCACGGTATCGATGGTGATGTTCCAGAAGCCGGTGCTGGGTACGGTTATCTTTGCCGGAAACTTCTCGAAATGGCCGCCGTGGTAAGTATGACGGCCGCCGTTCTTGAAGCTGCGGAAGTTGGCGTCGTTCATCAGGCGGATATTGCAGCGCTGGGAGCACTCGATGACGACGATATCGTCCTCGTTGAGGTGCTCGCGCTGGTGTACGAATTTCATGTGATGCTCCGCAAGGTTTGGATCTGCAAAAGCAAAAGATACCACGATGTGCCGTTACACTGCCGCGCTGATCACCAGGCGTGGATAATTCTGCCAAAGCAGGGAGCAAAACCGCCTGGATGTGGTCGAAGCGAATTCTTGAAGGCAGAGGTGCTGCAAATGAAGTGGATGGTGGCGGCGTTGTCGGTGGCGCTGGGTGGCTGCGTGAGTGTCGCGGAGCTGGAACAATCGCATGAAACGCTGGATGTGATCTCTGGCAAGAGCCCGCGTGCCTATGCCGATTGCGTAAAGCAGAAGCTGGCCGATACGCGTGACCCGCTGACCGAAGAGCAGCGTGGTGACGGTCTGCGGCTGATCGTACCGCAGAAAATCGCATCAAGTGCTGGCCCGGCGGCGCTGGTGGATATCGACAAGCGGGGCAGCGGCAGCAGCATCAAACTGCACGAGCGGCTGAATAACTTCCCACTGCGCCTTGGGGATGTGCGCACTGCCGCAACCGAATGCATCTCCGGAAGTTGATCTGAGGCAAAGGGTCTACCTTTCTCTGCTTATATGTTTTAAGCCTAAACATATAACAAAAGAAAAGGAGATTCGTGATGACACCGTTGAGACGCGTGATGATCGGCAGCCTGCTGATCCTGATCTGGCCCACGGCACATGCCGCTGACGGTCAGAAGGTCTTCACCCAGGGGGGAGCCAACCCCGCTGCCATGGCCTGCCTTGGTTGCCATGGCCCGGATGGCAAGGGCATTGCCGCCGCCGGCTTTCCACGGTTGGCCGGGCTTCCGGCCGGTTACCTTGCCAAGCAGTTGCATGACTGGCGCAACGGCAGCCGCAAGCAGCCAGTGATGGAGCCCTTGGCCAAGGCCTTGAGCGACGATGAAATCAAGGCCGTCAGTACCTACCTGGCCAGCTTGCCGGCAGCGCCCGCTGGCGACCTGCGCCGGCAGCAGATTGCCAATGACCCTGCCACCCGCATGGCCCTGTACGGCGACTGGAGTCGGCAAATTCCTGGCTGCGTGCAATGCCATGGGCCGGGAGGCGGCGGAGTGGGCGAACACTTCCCGCCCTTGGCCGGCCAGCCCGCCAGTTACCTGGTGGCACAGCTCAACGCCTGGCGTGACGGCAGCCGCAGCAATGACCCCAATCAGCTGATGGTCGGCGTGGCCAAGGCCATGACCGATGAGGAGGTCAAGGCCGTTGCCGAGTTCTTCGCTCGCCCCGCCAGCCAGGAGGTCACGCCATGAAAACCATGATTCCAGTCTTGTTGCTGCTGACCGTGGGCAGCGCCCAGGCCACGCCGATCGCCATGGAAGACCAGTCGCAGTTGAAGGTTCCCGCTGTGCAGGCGGCACCGCAGTTCGTGCCGCCCGCAGAGAGTGAATTGCCCGATAATGCCTTTGGCAAGATGGTGCGTGAAGGCCATGCCTTGTTTGTCGATACCCGCCGATTGATGCCCGAGGCTGTGGGCAATGGCATGAACTGCAGTAACTGCCACCTCGATCAGGGGCGGTTGGCGCATTCGGCGCCGCTGTGGGGCGCCTACCCGATGTACCCGGCGTATCGCAAGAAAAATGACAAGGTCAACACCTTCGCCGAGCGTATCCAGGGGTGTTTCCAGTTCAGTATGAACGGCAAGCCACCGGCCGCTGACAGCCCGCAGATGACGGCATTGGCAGTGTATTCATACTGGCTGTCGACCAAGGCACCGACCGGTGTGGAGATTGCCGGACGTGGTTATCCGGAGGTGGCACAACCCAAGGGCGGTTATGACTTCAAGCGCGGCCAGCAGGTTTACCGCGAACAATGCGCGATTTGCCATGGCGATAACGGTGAAGGGCAAAAGGTCGCAGGCGAGTACGTAATGCCGCCGCTTTGGGGCAAGGACTCCTATAACTGGGGGGCTGGCATGCACCGCATCAACACCGCTGCGTCGTTCATCAAGTACAACATGCCGTTGGGCAAGCCAGGCAGCCTCAGCGACCAGCAGGCCTGGGACGTGGCGGCGTGGATCAACCGCCACGAGCGGCCACAGGACCCGCGGCTGGTGGAGGGATCCATCGAGAAAACGCGGGTGAAGTTTCATGCCAATGATGGGGTGAACCTGTATGGTCAGCAGGTTGATGGGGTGCTGATCGGACAAGGGACGGGGAGTTGATGTAAGCCGGTGGCGGCCTTTTCGCCGGTGAACCCGTCGACGAGGCCGCCTCAGGCACGCTGATTTGCCTGTCATCCAACGGTCATGTATGACAGCAATATTCACGATCCCCCGGAACTATCTACACTGGGATATCTCTATGATGGCAATGGTCGTTATCGGGGGCATTGTAAGGTGACCGCCGCCTGATTAGACTGCGCCGAATTCCACAGGCCTAGCCTTTTGTAAGGACGTATATGATCAAAAAATGCTTGTTCCCGGCAGCCGGCTACGGCACTCGCTTCCTGCCTGCTACCAAAGCCATGCCCAAGGAAATGCTGCCGGTGGTCAACAAGCCACTGATCCAGTATGGCGTTGAAGAAGCATTGGATGCTGGTCTGAACGAGATCTCCATCGTTACCGGGCGCGGCAAGCGAGCCCTGGAAGACCACTTCGACATCAGCTACGAGCTGGAGAACCAGATCAAGGGCACCGACAAGGAAAAATACCTGGTCGGTATCCGTCGTCTGCTCGACGAGTGCTCGTTCTCGTACACGCGCCAGACCGAAATGAAAGGTCTCGGCCACGCCATCCTCACTGGCCGCCCACTGATCGGCGACGAGCCGTTCGCGGTGGTGCTGGCGGATGACCTGTGTGTCAACCCGGAAGGTGACGGCGTGCTGACGCAGATGGTCAAGCTGTACAAACAGTACCGCTGCTCGATCGTCGCCATCCAGGAAGTCGACCCGCAGGAAACCAACAAGTATGGTGTGATCGCCGGTGAAATGATCCGCGACGACATTTTTCGTGTGACCAACATGGTCGAAAAACCGGCTCCGGAAGACGCGCCTTCGAACCTGGCGATCATCGGCCGTTACATCCTGACCCCGGATATCTTCGACATCATCGCCAATACCAAACCAGGCAAAGGCGGTGAAATCCAGATCACCGATGCCCTGCTGCAGCAGGCCAAAGATGGCTGCGTGATTGCCTATAAGTTCAAAGGCAAGCGTTTCGACTGCGGTGGTGCCGAAGGCTACATCGACGCGACCAACTTCTGCTTCGAGAACTACTACAAGACTGGCAAGGCTTACTGACAAGCCCTGCTGGCCTCAAAGCCATCCTTCGGGGTGGCTTTTTTGTTTGCTGCGGCCAACGGCGGTATGCTGGACGCCTGCCTAGGAGAGTGAATACATGGCCTTCGATTTTGATCTGTTCGTGATTGGCGCCGGGTCCGGTGGTGTACGCGCAGCGCGTTTTGCTGCCGGTTTTGGCGCCAAAGTGGCAGTGGCTGAAAGCCGCTACCTGGGGGGGACCTGCGTCAACGTCGGTTGTGTGCCGAAAAAGCTGCTGGTGTACGGCGCGCACGTTGCCGATGAGCTGGAGCAGGCCGCGGGTTTCGGCTGGACGTTGGAAGAGGGGCATTTCGACTGGGGTACCCTGATTGCCAACAAGAATCGGGAAATCGAGCGCCTTAACGGCATCTACCGTAACCTGCTGGTCAACAGCGGGGTGACCCTGTTGCAGGGCCACGCGCGTCTGACGGGTGCCAATGAAGTGGAAGTGGACGGTCAGCGCTACACCGCCGAACACATCCTCATCGCTACCGGTGGCTGGCCGCAGGTACCGGACATCCCCGGCAAGGAACTGGCCATCACCTCCAACGAAGCCTTCTACCTCAAGAGCCTGCCGCGCCGCGTGCTGGTGGTGGGCGGGGGGTATATCGCCGTCGAATTTGCCGGCATCTTCCAGGGCCTGGGTGCCGACACCTCACTGCTGTACCGTGGCGACCTGTTCCTGCGCGGCTTCGATGGCTCGGTGCGCACCCACCTGAAGGAAGAGCTGGAAAAGCGCGGCCTAGACTTGCAGTTCAACGCCGACATCCAGCGCATCGACAAGCTTGAAGATGGCCGCCTCAAGGCCACGCTCAAGGACGGCCGCGAGCTGGTAGCCGACTGTGTGTTCTATGCCACTGGCCGGCGCCCGATGCTGGACAATCTGGGCCTGGAAAACACCGGCGTCGAGCTGGATGCGCGCGGCTACATCCGGGTTGATGAGCAGTACCAGACCACCGCGCCCTCGATACTTGCCATTGGCGATGTGATCGGCCGTGTGCAGTTGACTCCAGTGGCCTTGGCTGAAGGCATGGCCGTGGCGCGGCGCCTGTTCAAACCCGAGCAATACCGCCCGGTGGATTACCAGAACATCCCCACGGCGGTGTTCAGCCAGCCGCCAATCGGTACCGTGGGCCTGACCGAAGAGCAGGCGCTGGAGGCCGGGCACAAGGTGCAGGTATTCGAAAGCCGTTTCCGGGCCATGAAGCTGACCCTGACCGACATTCAGGAAAAGACCCTGATGAAGTTGGTGGTGGACGCCGAGACCGACAAGGTGCTGGGCTGCCACATGGTCGGTCCTGACGCTGGCGAGATCATTCAGGGCCTGGGCATTGCGCTTAAAGCCGGTGCGACCAAGCAGCAGTTCGACGAAACCATCGGCGTGCACCCGACGGCGGCTGAAGAGTTCGTGACCATGCGCACAGTCACCCGCTGATAACGCGGAGCCTGCTGTACAGCCTGTAGAAGCAGCCTTGTGCTGCGATGGGGCCCTTGTTCGGGCCTCTTTGCAGCAAAAAGGCTGCTACAGGGATGTGTACAGGGCCGGATCAATACACCCACACTTCGACCCGCCGGTTGCGCAGCCGGCCTTGCTCCAGTTCATTCCCGGCCACTGGCAATTCATCGCCCATCCCGGTCACCTGCATCACCTCCACCCCTCCGCGCGCGAGTTCGCGGCGCACCGCTTGCGCGCGCAGGCGGGAGAGCAGGGCTGCGCGCCCGGGGGTTTCCTTGGGGTCGCCGAACCCAACCAGCACTGCCTTGCCCTGTAGCTTCCCGGCCTGGCGCAGGTACTCTGCCACCCGCTGCACATCGCGCAGGGCCTTGTTGTCCAGGCTGGCGCTTCCTTCCTGGAAACGGAAGTTCACACTCAGGCGCTGCGCTTGCCGGGCCAAGGTACGATAGCGCGGTGGCATGTCACGTTGGGGGGCGACGGACACGGCCTTGACCTGCTGCGAAACGAAACCCTGCTGGGCGATGATCGCCTGGCCGGCCGGGCTCTGAGCGAAATCCGCCAGGGCCTTGGCCTGGGGCTTGGGGTTGGCTGGCAGGTAAAAGTACAGGCGCCGCGAGAGCGGGTAGTCCTCGCTGGCCACCCGTGCGCGCTCCGGCAGCATGGCCGGCGCGTCGCCCTCGGCCACCGCGAGCACCTTGGCCCCGTGTACGGCGGCCAAGCTGCTGAAACCGATGGCCTGGCGGTCGTTACCCACTCGCTCCGCCAGTTCGTCGCTGGACTCGAAGCGCCTGGCTTTGGCCGAAAGCTCGCCGTGCTGAGGTTCCAGCACCAGTGCCTTGAAGGTCTCGAAAGTCCCGGAACGGTCGTCTCGGGCATACAGGTGAATGGCCCCGCCCGGTATGCCCAGTTGTTCCCAGCGCTGAATCTGCCCGGAAAAAATTTGCGCCAGTTGCCGAGTGTTCAGTTGGGGAATTGGGTTGTCGGGGTGGACGAAGACTGCGACGCCGTCGAGGCCGATCACGTGTTCGGCGCCTGCTGCGCGCAGGTCACCCAGCGCCTGCAACTGGCGGACTTCACTGTCGTTGATCGGCCGCGAGGCAGCGGCCAGGTCCGCTTCGCCACGGCCCAGCGCGACAAAGCCGGTGCTTGAGCCGTGGGCGGCAATGTCGATGCGCAAGGGCTGGCCGTGCTCGTCGCGGGCGGTAATCACCCACTCGTTGGCAACCTTGCCCGGCTGTTGTTCGATGGCTGTGGCCTGCTGCGCGCGCAATTGCCCCTGTACCAGCGCCGGCAGCAAGGCCGCGCCGATGGTGTTGGAGCCTTGCACGCGCAGGTGCAGGGGCTCAGCCAAGGTCGCGAGTGGTAGCAGGGTGAGCAGCAAGACAAGCAGGCGGAGCATGCCGGGTGGCCTGTGGCATAGAGTTGGCCGGCAGATTACGACAATGGCGTGATGATAATGTGACGGGGTGTACGCCTCCAATCGTGCAGCGCCTGCCAGGTCGTGCGCCGCGCGGACGGTGCTCGATCTGGCAGGCGCTGCAATGCAGAAGAGCGTTAATGCGCCCCGGCCGACTTGCTCAGGTCACTCTCGGCCCATTCGGTATAAATGCAAGCGTCGGTCACTGCCCAGCGCACCTTCACGTTGTCGCCCGGCTGCATCGGCATGCCCGCCGCCGACAGTGCCTTCACGGTCAACTCGGTACCCCCTGCAGTTACCACGTGGCAGGTCTGGCTTTCACCCAGGAACAGCACTTCACCAACCTTGGCACTGACCTCGTTCCAACCCGCCGGCAGCGGCTCGCGCGTGGCCTGCTCAGCGGTCAGGGCCACGGCTTTTTCCGGGCGCACCATGATCAGTGCATCCTGCGAGGCGGTCAGCCCCGGGGTCAAGCGAATGGCCACTGGCTGGCCTTCGAAGCTGCCCGCGCCGTTGCTGCTGGCCTTGATCCGCAGGAAGTTGGAGTTGCCCAGGAACGATGCGACAAAGGCATTCGGTGGGTTCTGGTACAGGTCGTAACCGGTGCCCAGGCCGACGATCTTGCCGTGGCTGAAAATGGCGATGCGCTGTGACAGGCGCATGGCTTCTTCCTGGTCGTGGGTGACATAGACGATGGTGATGCCCAGGCGGCGATGCAACTGGCGCAGTTCGTCCTGCAGGTCTTCACGCAGTTTCTTGTCCAGCGCGCCGAGCGGCTCGTCCATCAGCAGGATACGTGGTTCGTACACCAGCGCCCGGGCAATCGCCACGCGCTGCTGCTGGCCGCCCGACATTTGCGAGGGTTTGCGGTGGGCGAACTGTTCCAGTTGCACCAGCTTGAGCATGGCGTCGACGCGCTTGGCGGTTTCGGCAGCGCCGAGTTTGCGAATGGCCAGTGGGAAGGCGATGTTGTCACGCACATTCAGGTGCGGGAACAGCGAGTACCGTTGGAACACCATGCCGATGCCACGCTTGTGCGGTGGCACGTTGACCAGCGACTGGCCGTCGACCAGGATCTCGCCGCTGCTCGGTGTTTCGAAGCCGGCCAGCATCGACAGGGTGGTGGACTTGCCCGACCCGCTGGAACCGAGGAAGGTCAGGAACTCGCCGTCCTGGATCTCCAGGTCGAGGTTGTCCACGGCGGTGAAGTCGCCGTAGTGCTTGTTCAGGCCGCGCAGGCTGACCAGGGCCTTGCCGTGCGCGTTGTCTTTGATCACTGCACTCATTGTTGTTATCTCCGCGCGCTCAGGCGTTGGTTTCGGTGCGCCGGCGCAAGGCGGCGGCAATGAACATGACAAGCAGCGACAGGCCAATCAGCAGGGTCGAGGCCACGGCGATCACCGGGCTGAGGTCCTGGCGCAGGGTGGTCCACATCTTCACTGGCAGGGTCTGCAGGTCGGGGCTGGCCATCATCACGCTCAGCACCACTTCATCCCATGACACCAGGAAGGCGAACAGGCCACCGGCGATCATGCCGGGGCGAATGGCCGGGAAGGTCACCTTGAAGATGGCCTGCAGGCGCGAGGCGCCGCAGATCACCGCGGCATCCTCTATCGACTGGTCGAACAGTTTCAGCGAGTTGATGATCGAGATGATGGTGAACGGCAGGGCGACGATCACGTGGCTGACCACGAACGCAAACAGCGTGCCGGTATAGCCAAGCTTGAGGAACAGCGCGTACACCGCCACGGCAATGATCACCAGCGGTACGATCATCGGCATGGTGAAGAGCCCGTATAGCAGCTCGCGGCCCGGGAAGCGGCCACGCACGAGGGCGAACGCGGTGGGCAGGCCCAGCAGCACGGCGGCGACCGTGGTCAGCATGGCCACCTTCAGGCTGGCCAGCGCGGCCTCCATCCACTCCGGGTTGGAAAAGAACTGGCCGTACCACTTGAAGGTCCAGCCCGGTGGCGGGAACACCAGCCACTGTGACGAGCCGAATGACAGCAACACGATGAACACCACCGGCAGCAGCAGGAAGGCCGCGATGACCCCGGTGGTCAGGTACAGGCCCGTACGCAGCGGGCGGCCCATGGCATTGGGAGACAGGAGCATGGCGGTTTACCTCGCGTTGCCAACCGGGGATTCCGGCTGCAGCTTCAGGTACAGGTAGAAGAGCACCAGGGTGATCGCTACCAGGAGTGCGGCGGCAGCGCTGGCCAGGCCCCAGTTGAGGAACGACTGCACCTGCTGGATGATGAATTCGGGCAGCATCATGTTCTGCGCACCCCCCAGCAGCGCCGGGGTGACGTAGTAACCGAGCGACATCACGAACACCATCAGTGCCCCGGAGAACAGCCCCGACCGGCACAGCGGCAGAAACACCTTCCAGAAGTTGGTCCACGGGCTGGCGCCACAGATCGAACCTGCCTGCAGCACCATCGGGTCGATGGCGTGCATGGTCGCCTGCAGTGGCAGCACGATGAACGGGATCATGATGTAGCTCATGCCGATCACCACGCCGGTGAGGTTGTGCACCATTTCCAGCGGGGCATCGATGATGCCCATGGCCATCAACGCCTTGTTGATCACCCCCGAGCCTTGCAGCAGCACCAGCCACGAGTAGGTGCGCGCCAGCAGGCTGGTCCACATCGACAACAGCACGATGTTCAGCAGCCAGCGGCCCCAGCCCTTGGGCACCAGGGTGATCGCCCAGGCCAGCGGGAAGCCCAGCAGCACGCTGATCAGGGTAACCACGCCGGCCACCGAAAAGGTGTTGAACAGCACACGCGCGTAGGCCGAGTTGGCAAACAGCTGCTCGTAATTACCCAGCCCCGGGGTGGGTTCCAGCACCCCGCGCAGCAACAGGCCGATCAGTGGCGCGAAGAAGAACACGCCAAGGAACAGCAGGGCGGGCAGCAGGTTGCGGCTGCCTTTCCAGCGCTGGCTCAGGCTTGCGCGGCGCGGGACGGTGCCTGGGGCGCCGGCACCCGTGGGGGCACCTTGCGCATTGTGCAGGGCGTTGATGGCGACTTTCATTTGACCAACCACTCATTCCAGCGGGCCGCGATGGCTTGACCGTTTTTGGCCCAGTAGGCGAAGTCGAGGGTGACCTGGTCCTGGGCGTAGGCAGTTGGCAGGTTTGGCGCGAGGTCTTTGTCCAGTTTGGCCACGCTGTCGACGTTGACCGGCGCGTAGGCGGTCTTGTTGGCGAATTCGGCCTGGCCTTCGGCGCTGCTGGCGTTGGCCAGGAATTTCATCGCCGCGTCCTTGTTCTTGGCGCCTTTGGGGATGACCAGGAAGTCGGCCATGACCAGGTTCTGCTTCCAGCTCACGCCCACCGGTGCACCGTCTTGCTGCAGGGCGTAGACGCGGCCATTCCAGAACTGGCCGAGCGAAGCTTCACCTGAGGCCAGCAACTGCTGCGACTGGGCGCCACCGCCCCACCAGACGATATCTTTCTTGATGGTGTCGAGCTTCTTGAAGGCGCGGTCCAGGTCCAGCGGGTACAGCTTGTCGGGGGCTACGCCGTCGGCCAGCAGGGCCAGTTCCAGCACGCCTGGGCTGGGCCATTTGTACAGGGCTCGCTTGCCGGGGTAGGTCTTGGTGTCGAACAGCGCGGTCCAGTCCACCGGCTTGTTGGCGCCGAGCTTGCCTTCGTTGTAGCCGAGCACGAAGGAGAAGAAGAATGAGCCGACGCCATGATCGGAGACGAAGCGTGGGTCGATCTTGTCGCGCTTGATCTGGGTGAAGTCGAGGGGTTCGAGCAGGCCTTCGCTGGCGGCACGCAGGGCAAAGTCGGCTTCGACGTCGACCACGTCCCACTGCACGTTACCGCTCTCGACCATGGCTTTGAGCTTGCCGTAGTCGGTGGGGCCGTCTTGCACGACCTTGATGTTCGTGGCTTTGGTAAACGGTACAGCCCACGCTTCTTTCTGGGCGTCCTGGGTCGTACCGCCCCAGCTGACGAAGTTGAGGCTGTCGGCGGCCTGGGCGGCCTGACATGCCAGGGTCAGCAGGCTGGCAGACAGCACTGCGGTTACACGTTTGCTTAACAGCATGGTTACGCCCTCGTTGCTTTTGTTATTCGAGGCGGGGCTTTTGGTGCGCCCGCCAATAGTGTTCGGGGAGCAGCTAAAACAAAGTGTTCTGGTGGCCGTTTTTAATTGTAGATGCCGGCCTGTAGACTCAAGGTCTACGGGATATCATATTATGGTATTCCAAGATTTTGGCAAGAGGTATGGGGCGACCGGCCATCACTCCGCCCTGTCAAAAGCACCAAGGGCCCTGTAGGAGCGGGTTTACCCGCGAATGCGTCGGTGGTGTCACCCTCGCATTCGCGGGTAAGCCCGCTCCTACAGGGCCCCGCTAAATCAATTGCTTGTGTGTTCTCAGCCATCCATCCCCGGGTCGAACGGGATGCTCTGCACCACCTCCAGCTCATAGCCCGCCAGCCCCGCGTATTTCAGCGGTGGCCCCAGGTGACGCAGCTTGCCCACGCCAAGGTCCTGCAGAATCTGCGCCCCGGTACCCACTTCGGAATACACCTTGGACTGGCCACGTTGATAGGGCCGCACAGGGTGGGTCAGTTGTGGCACGCGCTCAAGCAAGGCCTGGGAGGATTCGTGGTTGGCCAGGATCACCACCACGCCAGTACCTTCCTCAGCCACCTTCTGCAGCGCCGCCCACAACGTCCAGTTGGCAGGGCCTGCGTATTCGGCACCCACCAGGTCGCGCAGCGGGTCAATCACATGCACCCGCACCAGGGTCGGTTGTTCGCGGCGAATGTCGCCCATGACCATGGCCATGTGCACGCCTCCTTCGATGCGGTCTTCATAGGTGACCAGGCGGAAGGTGCCATGCACGGTCGGAAGCTCGCGCTCGCCGATGCGTTTAATGGTCTGCTCGGTGCTCAGACGGTAGTGGATCAGGTCGGCGATGGTGCCGATCTTGATGCCATGCCGGGCGGCGAACACCTCCAGATCGGGGCGGCGGGCCATGGTGCCGTCGTCGTTCAGCACTTCAACGATGACCGAGGCCGGGCTGAAACCGGCCAGTCGTGCAAGGTCGCAGCCGGCTTCGGTGTGGCCGGCACGCGTCAGCACGCCGCCTTCGCGGGCGCGCAGGGGGAAGATGTGGCCAGGTTGTACCAGGTCTTCGGGGCGAGCGTTGGGGGCCATGGCCGCTGCCACGGTGCGAGCCCGGTCAGCGGCGGAAATGCCGGTGGTGACCCCGGTGGCCGCCTCGATCGACACGGTGAACGCGGTGCTGAACACGCTACCGTTGGCCGGAACCATCTGCTCCAGGCCCAGGCGCTGGCAGTGATCGTCGGTCAAGGTCAGGCAGATCAGCCCGCGCGCCTCGCGGGCCATGAAGTTGATGGCCTGGGCGTCGCAACGCTCGGCGGCGATCAGCAGGTCGCCTTCGTTTTCCCGGTCCTCGTCATCCACCAGCAGGACCATCTTGCCTTGCCGGTAGTCCTCGAGAAGTTCCTCGATGGTGTTGAAAGCCATGGTGCACGCTCACTGTGGTGGGGTGAATTTTATGGTATACCATCATACACAAATATCGCCGTAACAGGAGAGCAGCACATGAAGGCCTACTGGATCGCCCATGTGGACGTGACCGACCCCGAGCAATACCAGCAGTACACCCAGCGCGCCCCGGCTGCCTTCAAGGCATTCGGCGGTCGCTTCCTGGCCCGTGGCGGGCGCAGCGAGGCGATGGAAGGGAGGGCTACACCTCAGCGTAGCGTGGTGATCGAGTTCGATTCGTACGCGCAGGCCGTCGCCTGTTACCGCTCCGCGCTGTACCAAGAGGCATGCAGCCATCGCCAAGGAGTGGCGAAGGCTGAGGTGATCATTGTGGAAGGGTTTGAGCCCTGAGCAGGATTTGCCGGCCCTTTCGCGGGTAAACCCGCTCCTACACAGGCCACCACAAAATTTGACGGTTGTGGTGGCCTGTGTAGGAGCGGGTTTACCCGCGAAAGGGCCGGACCTGCCGCACCGATGGCAGATTCATTGAAGCCTGCGGGCCGTTTCCGCAAATAGAAGCAAAAGACCCGCCCAGGCGGGTCTTTTGCTCATCGCCTCACTGCAGATGCACTTTAAGTTCGTTGCCCGCCTGCCGCAGCGCCGCCTTTACTGCCGGCACTTGGCTCAACGGGTTGAGCAGCCCATAGTCATGAATCATTCCGTTGTAGCGCACCGAGGTTACTGTCACGCCCGCCGCATTCAACTTGCGGGCATACGCCTCACCTTCATCCCGAAGCACATCGAACTCAGCCGTTTGCACCAGGGCCGGTGGCAAGCCCTTCAGCTGTTCGGCGGACGCCCGCAGCGGCGAGGCGTAAATCTGCGCCCGTGCCTTTGCATCAAGGGTGTAGTTGTTCCAGAACCACTTCATCATCCCGGTGGTCAGGAAGTGTCCTTCGGCAAACTGCTTGTACGACGCTGTCTCGAAGCTGGCATCGGTCACCGGCCACAGCAGCAACTGGAAGCGCAGGGCAGGGGTGCCGGCTTCTTTGGCCTTGAGTGCAACCACCGCCGCCATGTTGCCGCCAACGCTGTTGCCGGCTACAGCCAGGCGCTTGCCATCCACGCCGATCTCCTTGCCATGCTCGGCCACCCAGCGGGTCGCGGCGTACGCCTGGTTGATCGCCGTCGGGTAGTGCGCTTCTGGTGACGGGGTGTAGTCCACATAGACCGCCACTGCACCCGAGCCGACCACCAGGTCGCGGATCAGTCGCTGGTGGGTCGGGAAGTCGCCCAGCACCCAACCGCCGCCGTGGAAGAACATGAACACCGGCAGATCACCTTTGACATTGGTCGGGCGTACCACTTGCAGCTTGATCGACTGGCCGTTGGCCTCAATGGTGCGTTCCTTCACTTCGATGCCTGAGAGGTCGACCTTGACCGAGGCTTGGGCGCCGGTCAGTACTGCGCGGGCGTCGTTCGGGGTGAGCTGTTCCAGCGGCTTGCCACCCCCTTTCTCCAGGGCTTCGAGGAAGGCCTGGGTGTGTTGTTCGACACCTGGGCTGCCTGCGGCGAAGGCACTGGAAACGGACAGGGCCAGGAGGGAGGTGGTGAGGGCTTTGTGGACAATGTTCATGAGCGAATCCTTTTCTGTACAAGTGTTGGTAGTGGGCGTCTTGCCTGGCCTGTGGGGCCATCGCTGCGACTTGTGCGTAGATTAGGCAGATGCACTCGTGGGAAAAAGCCGCTATAAAGTGTTTGACTGTCAGCAAGAGCGAGACAATGAACCCTTACGAAGACATGCGGATCTTTGCCCAGGTGATGGAGGCCGGCAGTTTCACTGCTGCCGCCGACCGTCTGGGCATGTCCAAGCAATCGGTCAGCCGGCGCCTGATGCAGCTTGAAGAGCGCCTGGGCGTGCGTCTGCTCAACCGCTCCACCCGGCGCCTCGATGCCACGCCACTGGGGCAGCACTACTACCAGTCGGCCCTGCGCTTGCTGGGTGAAGTGCAGCAGGTCGAGCACGACATCAGCGGTCAGGCCCAGGTCCTGCGCGGCACCTTGCGCCTCAGTGCGCCGCTGTCGTTTGCCATGGCGCACCTGGGCTGCCTGCTGACCGAGTTTCTGCAACTGCACCCCCAGGTCGATGTGGAGGTAGACCTGAGCGACCGCGCCGTGGACCTGATTGGTGAAGGCTATGATCTGGCGCTGCGGATTGGTGCACTGGAGGACTCCAGCCTGATCGCCCGGCGTATCGCCAGTGTCGAGCGCGTCTACTGTGCAAGCCCGGCGTATTTGCAAGCACGGGGAGTGCCGGAAAAACCGGATGAGCTCGCCGCACATGACTGCCTGCCCTATGGCCATTCGCGGCAGGTGCAGTGGCAGTTCCACAAAGGTGGTAAAGCCCAGGCAATTCAGGTGACCGGGCGCATGCGGGCGAACAATGGCGAGTTGCTGCGGGGCGCTGCGATTGCCGGGATGGGGGTTACTTACCTGCCGACCTTTATCGTTGGGCAGGCGTTGGCGGAGGGGCAACTGGTGACGGTTCTGGATGGGTGGCGCCCGCCCGCGCTGCAGCTGTCGGCGGTGTATCCGCAGCACCGGCAGGTGGCGCGGCCGGTGCAGGGTTTTGTCAGCTTCCTGCGTGCGCGGCTGGCGCAGCTCTGACCGTCGGTACAGGCTATGCTTGCCCTATGAGTACCCCTGTTCCTTTACGCCAACCTTGCCCCCCTGGCGCCTGCGACTGCGGCCGCGAACAGCTGGCCGACCATCCGCAGGCGGCCCAGCGTATCCTCCTGCTGACCCGGCAGGAGGAAAAACGCCTGCTCGAACGCCTGGAAAACCTGAAGGATCTGGAAGACCTCCAACGTCTGCAGCAGCGCCTGTACGAAAACCTCGGCATCCGCGTGCACATCACCCCCGGTTACAACGAGGTACGGACCATGCGCGGCATCGTCATCGAACTGGACGACCAGCCCGGGCTGTGCCGCAAGACCCGGCAGTCTATCCCGGCGGCGATCCGGCGCGGGCTGGAGCGTAATCCGCAGGTTGCGTTCCGATTGCTCGATACGCACGACCTGTTGCGTGATACCTGAGCGTTGATACCGGGACCGGCCGCGCCCGCATGGGAGCGAGTCAATTCCGTTAATTTTTACACCGCTTGCTACGTCTACTTGAAAGCCACTTTGCGCCAGGCGCGCAGCGGCATCATCATTAAAGGAGACAGGCAATGACTTCCGTTTTCGACCGCGACGATATCCAGTTCCAGGTAGTGGTCAACCACGAAGAGCAGTACTCGATCTGGCCCGACTACAAAGCCATCCCCAACGGCTGGCGAGCCGTGGGCAAAAGCGGCCTGAAGAAGGACTGCCTGGCCTACATCGATGAAGTCTGGACCGACATGCGCCCGCTGAGCCTGCGCCAGAAAATGGCCGAAGCTGCCGCCCAGTGACCGTGCTGAACCTGCTGTGCCTGCCGTACTCCGGGGCCAGCGCCATGGTCTACAGCCGCTGGCGGCGCAAGCTGCCGGCCTGGTTGCAGGTGCGCCCGGTAGAGTTGCCCGGGCGGGGTGCGCGCATGGGCGAGTCGCTGCACACCGACATGCAAGGTCTGGCCCGGCAACTGGCCAGCGAGCAGCGGCTGGCGGCAAGTGCTCCTTATGCGCTGCTCGGCCACAGCCTGGGTGCACTGCTGGCCTTCGAGCTGGCCCATGAGCTGCAGGCGTTGGGCTGCCCGGCGCCGCTGGCCTTGTTCGCCTGCGGCACCGCTGCACCTACCCGGCGTGAAGACTACGACGGCAACAACTGGCGCGAGCCCAAGAGCGACGCTGAGCTGATCAGCGAGTTGCGCGAGCTGCAGGGCACGCCTGAGGAAGTATTGGCCAACGCGGAGCTGATGAGCCTGACCTTGCCGACCTTGCGTGCCGATTTTCTGTTGTGCGGCACTTATACATACCGCCAGCGACCGGCGTTGCAGTGCCCCCTGCATGTGCTGGGTGGCGTGGATGACCGGGCCAGTGATGAGCAACTGCGGGCATGGCGCAATGAAACCCACGGCGCGTTCTCGCTGCAGATGTTCCCAGGTGGCCATTTCTTCATCCATGAGCAGGAAGACCGTGTGCTCGCTGCGCTGACCGCGTCACTGCAGCCGCTTCGGCTGTCCGCCTGATTGACGTCACCGCTTGCTTGGGGGAGGCTAGGGTTTTTCCCAGGCAAGAGGCAGGCAATGCTGATCGATCCACTCAAGGCCACGCTGCTGGTCGTCGACATCCAGGAAAAACTCATCGGTGCCATGAGCGATCCCGAAGGCACTCGGGCACGGGCCCGCTGGTTGCTGGCGGCGACTGCCGAGCTGGCGCTGCCGACAGTGATTTCCGAGCAGTACCCCAAAGGCCTGGGCCATACCCTGGCTGAACTGCTGGCCGCAGCCCCGACAGCCGACGTGGTGGAGAAAAGTCACTTTTCCTGCGTGGCCGCCGAGTGCCTGCCAGCCAGCGTGATGGCGCGCGATCAAGTGATCGTCTGCGGCATGGAAACCCATGTTTGCGTGCTGCAAACCGTGCTTGGCCTGCTGGCGCTGGGCAAGCAAGTGTTCGTGGTCGAGGATGCCTGCGACAGCCGCACCCCGGCCAGCAAGGCCGCAGGCCTGGCGCGCATGCGTGCCGCCGGCGCGCAGGTGGTGACCCGCGAGATGGTGTTGTTCGAATTGATGGGCAGTGCCGGGCACCCGCAGTTTCGCCACATCAGCAAAACCTATCTGGTCGGTGAACAGCCCTGAACGGCCGGTTACTGGCCATTTCGGTGATGGCCCTGGTGCTGTTGCAAGGCTGTGCCGGGCGCCGCGAAGAAGCGCCCGAAGCGGACCCGGCGAAAGTCCGTGCGCAGCTGTTGCGGCTGTTACCCGCCCAGGTCAAGGACCGCGAGGGTTGGGCCAAGGATATCCAGGCAGCCTTCGAAGCCCAGCGCATAGCGCCCAGTAAAAGCAACCTGTGCGCAGTGCTGGCGGTGACCGAACAGGAGTCGACCTTCACTGCGGACCCGCAGGTGCCCAACCTTGGGCGTATCGCGCGCCAGGAGATCGACCGCCGCGCTGCGCGCCTGCATATTCCCAAACTGCTGGTCGACGGTGCGCTGAAGACGCCGTCGGGCAACGGCAAGAGCTACCAGCAGCGGTTGCAGACGGTGCGCAGCGAAAAGCAGTTGAGTGAACTGTACGACGAAGTCGTTGCACGCCTGCCGCTGGGCAAGACCTTGCTGGGCGGGCTGAATCCGGTGCACACCGGCGGGCCGATGCAGGTCAGCATCGACTTTGCCGAAAAGCATGCAAGGGATTACCCCTACAGCCATGAAGGCACGATTCGCCAGGAAGTGTTCAGCCGGCGCGGCGGCATGTATTTCGGTATTGCCCACCTGTTGGGCTACCCGGCCAACTACGAGCGTCAGCTTTACCGGTTTGCCGACTTCAACGCGGGCTGGTACGCCAGCCGCAATGCGGCATTCCAGGCGGCATTGAGCAAGGTCACGGGGGTGAAGTTGGCACTGGACGGCGACCTGGTGGCGCCGGGGGCGATCATGCCGGGAAGCACCGAGCTGGCCGCGCGCAAGCTGGGGGTGAAGCTGGGGCTGCGTAACCCGCAGATCCGAAGCCAGTTGGAGGAGGGTGACAGCCTGGCGTTCGAAGACAGCAAGCTGTACAGCGGGGTGTTTGCCCTGGCGGATGCCAAAGTCGGCAAACCGGTGCCCCGCGCAGTGCTACCGGGCATCGAGCTGAAGAGCCCGAAGATTACCCGCAAGCTGACCACGGCCTGGTTTGCCGGGCGGGTGGATGAGCGCTATCAGCGGTGCATGAAGCGTTAGTCATGTGTTGCCTCTGCCGGCCTCTTCGCGGGTAAACCCGCTCCCACAGGGTTAGCACTGACCATGAGGTCAGTGCAGTACCTCAAGGCCTTTGCAGGGATACCATTGGCTCGGAAGGCAGTGAGGTCCCTGTGGGAGCGGGTTTACCCGCGAAGAGGCCGGCGCAGGCACCATCAGCTTTCGCCCAATGCCCCCACCACCTGGTCGACACTGGCCTTCAACCCTGCAAACGCATCGTCAGGGTCACTCTCCACCACCACCAGCTTGGCTCCGGCTGCCTTGATCACTTCGGCCACCGCCGCGTCCGGCTGGCGGTGGTCCAGCACCAACGCGACATCCTGCGCTTTAAGATTTTCCTCCAACGCCTTGAGCGCGGCAGCATCCCACTCGGCCGGCAGCGGCTGCTCCACCACGTCCAGATTCAACCCGCTGGCGAGGTAACCCAGCCGGTCGGACAGGCTCACCACAGTCAGGTTGTCGACCTTGGCCAGGCGTGTCTGGCTGCTGGCCGAAAGCTCCAGCAACTGGCGTTTGAGGCCCGCCAGGTTGCCCTGGATCTTCGCTTTGTCACTTGGGGCCAGGCGCTCCAGATCGTTGGCCACCACATCGGCCATACGCCCCAGGTTGGTCGGGTTGAGCCAGGGGTAGGCGCCATAGGCGTCATCACCCGAGACCGCAATCCCTGGCAGCGCACCGTCCACCGGCCGTGCGGCATCGATTTCGACGATGCGGATGTTGCTGCGCCGGGCCATTGGGTACAGCGGGTCGTCTCGCCAGATCGAACGCACGCCGATCACCGCGTCGGCCTGCTGTGCGGCTTTCTCCAGGCTGGCGCCACCGCGCCCGCTGAAGTACGACGGCTGGCGGCTGGCCGGCAGGTTGGCCGGCGCCGCACGTTTTAGCTGTACTGCAGTGCCGTCGAGCAGGGCGCTGGCCAGGCTGTGGGTGACGGGCAGGGTTGTCAGCACTTGCGTGGCGAAAGACAGTGACGGCAGGCCGGCCAGTGCCAGCGCCAGGGTCAGGTGTTTGAAGTTCATGCCGGGTTTCCTTGCAGGCGGGGAACGAGGGCGCGGGCCAGGGCGGCCAGGGCAAAGCAGATGCCGGCGACCAGGATGATCGCGGCCCCTGAGGGTACTGGCAGGTCGAAAACGATCGGCAGCAGGATGCCGAACAGGGTGCTGATGGTGGCAATCAGCACCGACAGGAAGAAAAAGCCCTTGAGCGACTGGCTGACCAGGCGAGCGGCGGCGGCCGGGATGACCAGCAGCGCACCGACCAGGATGGCCCCGATCACCTTTACCGCAGCCACGGTCACCAACGTGACCAGCACCACGAACAGATAGTCCAGGGTCTTTACCGCTACCCCGCGCACAGCCGCCAGCTGCGGGTTGAAACTGGCCAGCATGATGCGGTTGTACAGCGGCAGGGCCAAGGCCAGTACCAGCACCGCGACGATGCCCAGCACAAGCAGGTCCTGGGCGCTAACGGTCAGCACCGAGCCGAACAGTACGTTCTCGAGGATGTGCACGTTGATCTTGCCCGCCAGCATCAGCAGCAGGCTGGCGCCCAGCGCCAGCGACACCGACAGGAACACGCCAATCAGTGTGTCCGGTGACAGCCCGGTGCGGTTGCGCAGGAAGTTGAGCAGGATGCCGAACAGCAGGCAGTAGCCGAAGAGGCTGCCGTAAGGGCCGGTATAGGGCTCACCCAGCAGGATACCGATGGCCACGCCGGTCAGCGCCGCATGGCCGACCGCTTCGGAGAAGAAGGCAAACCGCTTGACCACCACCAAGGTGCCCAGGCCGCCTAGCACCGGGCCGATCATCAGGCCGGCCAACAGGGCGTTGACCACGAAGCCGTAGGCCAGCGCCTCGGGCAGATAGCCGGCAGTGGCCCAGTCCTGGACCGTTTGGCGAAAGAATTCAAAACTCATCAGGCAAGGCTCTCGCTACGCGGGTGAACGGAGAACAGGCCAAGCAGGCGCTCCGGGGTCAGGGCTTGGGCAGGCGGCGCATCGAACAGCACCTGGCGGTTAAGGCCTGTTACCCGGTCCGCCAGACGCAACACGGCTTCCAGGTCATGCTCGATCCACAGAACGGTAGTGCCGGCCTGGCGCCAGCCCTGCAATAACTGTTCGAACACCTGGATACCGGCTTCATCGAGGGCCGACATCGGCTCGTCCAGCACCAGCAACTGCGGCTCGGGGATCAGGCCTTGGGCCAGCAGCACGCGCTGGCGCTCACCGCCGGACAGTGCACCCATGCGCCGCGTGCGCTTGTCGAGCATGCCAACCTGAACCAAGGCTGCATCAATGGCTGGCTTCACGCGCCGCGACAGGCCGAGGAAGGCCGGGCGGCGCTGGCACATGGCGGCCATGAAGTCGTCCACGGTCATTGGCAGGCCGCGGTCGAACTCCAGTGCTTGCGGCACGTAGCCAATCACTTCGCGCTCACCTGGCCAATGCAGGGTCAGCTGGCCCTGGTGTGGCATCTGCCCGAGCAGGGTCTTGATCAACGAGCTCTTGCCGCCGCCGTTGGGGCCGACGATGGCGTGCACGCTGCCTGCTGCCACGCTGAAACTGACCTGTTCGAGGATGCGTGTGCGGCCCAAGGTCAGGTCGATGCCGGCGAATTCGATGCGCGGCCCGCAGGCTGTCACCAGCTTGGCGGCAGCGGTCATGCGCGGTTCTCCTGAATGGCGCGGACTACCGTGTCGAGGTTGCGCTTCATTTCCACCTCGTACTTGTCCTTGGTGTAATCGCCGTAGGAGATATGCGTCAACGGATACAGGCGCACGCCGGACTCACGCTGAATGGTTTCGACATAGGCCGACGGGAAGTCCATTTCCGAGAAGATCACCCGCACGTCCAGTGCCTTGAGCTGGTCGATGGTCTTTTTCAGCTGTGCCGGGCTGGGCTCGATGCCATGGGCAGGCTCGACGACGGCCGTCACCTCTAGACCGAAGTCGCGCACCAGGTAGTCATAGGCAGCATGGATGGTGGCGACCCGGAACGTTGCGCCAGGGGCTTCGGTGACCTTGGCCAGGGCGTCGGCACGCAGGGCGCGCAGGCGCTTGGCGTAGGCACGGGCGTTTTGCGTGTAAAGCCTGGCGTTGTCCGGGTCGAGTTTGCCCAGTTCACGGGCGATGTTGTTCACCTGGGCGATGGTGGTGCTGATCGACAGGAAGGTGTGCGGGTTGACCACCTTGCCGGCACCGCGCGCGGCAATGCCGGTGGCCGCCAGCAACGGCACGTTCTGATTGGCTTCGATAGTGGCGATGTCGGGCTTTTCGCTGGTGGCGATCATGCGGTCTGCGAAATCGTCATGGCCAACACCGTTGAGCACCACCACGTCCAGGGTGCCGATGCGCTTGATGTCCTCGGCCCGCGGCTCGTAGGCGTGCGGGTTGAAGCCCGCCGGAATCAGGGGAACCACCTCGGCCTTGTCGCCGACAATATTGCTCACGTAGCTGTAGTAGGGGTGCAGGGTGATGCCGATACGCAGCGGCTTGCTGTTATCGGCCAGGGCCAGTGCCGGCAGGGCAAGGGCCAGGAGCAGGGCGAGGGCGGAGCGAAACATGGGCGAGTCCTTGGGTTCAGTGACGGTGTTCGCGGGTGACCCCGGCGTCGTAGTGGCTGACCACTTGTTGCCAGCCAGCGGCGATCAGGGCGGCCTGGCCGAGGTCGTCCGGGATCACGGCGGCGCTGTCGCGGCGCAGCCAGACATCGGCTTGGCCTGAACTGTCGGGTGGCAGGATCAGCAGCAGGCTGCCGGCAATTTCCGGGGCCTGGCTGCGGCCCAGGTAAGCGCCGGGTTCCAGCCATGACCATTGGTGGCCGCCACGGCTCTGGCTGCCGGCGTCGACCACGAACGGCGGCAGGCCTTCTTCGGCCAGGGTTTGTACGCTGGGGGCGACGGCGTTTTCTTCGCGCAGTAGCTGGATCTCGTCGAAGGCCACCCACAGGTCGGTGTACAGGCCTTGCTCGGCAGCGGTGAGGTCGCGGCGAGCGTCGATCTGGTGGCTGGCGATGGCCTGTTCGTCCTCGCGCTCACCGCGCAGCAGTACCACGCTGGCGGCGAGCACCACGATAAGCAGGCTTGCCAGCAGCACGTACAGGGTTTCGTGCCCGGCACCGGCCGGGCGAATGATTTGGGCGCGGCTCATGGCTGGGCGATATCGGCGTAGTCCACTTCCACCACGTGCCCGGGGCCAGCATCGAACAGCACGTAGAATTCGCCGTCCGGGCGCTTGAAGGTCAGCGTCGAGTCGTCGCCAAGCTTGCCGCCGACCAGCACCTCTTCGTCATATCCGATCACATCCAGGGTCACCCCGGGGGCACCGCTGCCGTCCGAGAAACCACCGGTACACTTGACCTGGCCGCTGGCCAGTTCTTCGCATTCGCACATCGGGTTGTGCGCCAGCGCAGGGCCGGCGGCCAGTACCAGGACGGGCAACGCCAGCGTGCGCATCAGGTGATTCATTTGTTTTCTCCTTGTTTCTCGAGCCATGCCACAGTGGCTGGCGATGCCTTGGTCAGGGGGATTGACGCCTGGTGCAGGGTGCCGTCCCAGCCTTCCAGGGTGATCCAGATGTGCGCGTCGGGTTTGGTGCGCGGTGGGATCGGCAACGAGGTACCCATGCTGTACGGTGCACCGAAGAAAAGGGTGCCGGCGGCGCGCAGGCTGCGTGGCTTGCCGATGCGCAGGTAGGCTGCCTTGACGTCCTTTATGCAGGCCTTGCACAGCGATGCATTGAACGATTTGAAGTAGCCGGCCGGGCCGTCGGCGCGTGGCGCCTCGTCACGCAGTTCGGCAAGGTCGAGGCTGTAGGGGCCGACCTGAATGTCACTGATCAGGTTGGCGCCAAGGCCAGCGTCACCGCGAAACAACCTGGCGTCGGCGAAGTATTTGGGCATGAAGCCCAGCGGAATCAGGATCAGCAGAATGTTCAGGTGAAAACGCCACTTCAGCCAAAGCTGCTTCAGCCGGCTGGTGGGCAGGGCCTTGGCCTGGCTCATGTGTGGGCCTCCACGGTGGTTTCACTGCGTAACGCACGCGGTGCGCGCTCGGTGCGCTTGAGGGCTGCGGCCGTGGCCTGGGCGGTGCGTTTGGTCCAGATCAGCAGGCCGCTGAGCACCATCAGGGTGAGGATCAGGCCGAAGAAGAACCACACCAGCTTGATCGGCAAGCCGCCAAAGTCGCCGGTGTGCAGCGGGCGCATGGACTCGGTGACGAACTCCAGGGCCGAGCGGTCGCTGATCAGGAACTGGCTGTCGACATCGCGTGTGTACGGATTCACCGAAGCACTCTGGAACATCAACGGGTACCAGCCCGGGCCTGACAGCGTGACGTGGCTGTAGGCGGTGGCGGGGAGCGAGATGGCGCTCACTTCCAGCCCTGGGATCGCCTGTCTGGCAAGGCGTGCCGCTTCATCCAGATCGATGCGCGAGGCGGGGCTGCCATCTGGCGTTTGTGGCACCTGTTCACGGGCGATCACTGGCACGTTGGGCCGGCTGGAAAGGGTGATGTGGTTGTCGGACAGGATCGCCTGGATCAGGAACCACGTGCCGGTGACGGAAATGACCGCAATGAACCAGATTGACCACACCCCGGACAGACGGTGCAGGTCACCCCAGAAAATCCGCGACCCGTGGCCGGTGCGTACAGGTTTGAAGAAGCCCTTCCAGAACTTTTTGTAAACCACCAGGCCGGTGACCAGCGAGGCCAGCATCGGCAGGCCGAGCAGCGAGACCAGGTACCAGCCCCAGCTGAAACCGTTGGTGAATGGCACCAGCCACCAGCCGTGCAGGGCGCGGGTGAAGGCTTCGAAGTTGAAGTCCGGGGTCTTGCCCTGAATGGTTCCGGTATAGGGGTTTACATACAGCGTCGGGCTGGTTCCATCAGGCAGGGTGACATTGGCTTTTACCGCGAAGTGCGAACCATCCGGCTGGCTCAGGCGCTCCACCACCATGTCCGGCTCGGCCTTGTTCAAGGCCTCCAGTACCTGCTGAAAGCTCATGCGCTCGGTGTCCGCGTCTGGCTTGTTGGCGCGCACAGCCGGATCGGCGAGCCAGACGATCTCCTGGCTGACCACGGCGAGCATGCCGGTGAAGCAGACGATCAGGACAAAGAACCAGATCGGCAAGGCGAGCCAGCTGTGGACCAGGAACCACAGCCTGGATTTGGATATTTTTGGTGATTGGGCCATCAGACGGTCTTCTGCCATGGGTGGTCGAGCGTGTGCCAACCAAAGAGTGCTGTACTGATAAGGACGAATGAGAATCGAAAACCTGCGGGTTAAAATGAAAGCAAATGTTTCAAAGCACAGACACCGGACTGCGCACGAGGCACCAGTCCGGCCTTGAAGGCTGTTTGTAGAGAGGGGTCAGGCGCGGGTCAGTGCCACTGCTGCTTGGGGCTTTTCGTGCAACTGCTCCAAGTCCTGGTACAGCGCTCGGCCAATTTCCGCAGCGCGGGCCGGCAGGACCGAAAGCAGGGTGTCACTCAGGCCGTGGCTGTTTTCGCAGAAGCCTTGCAGGTACACCGAGGCTTGCAGGTCCGGGCTGGCCAGTACGCGGTAGTTGCGGTCGACGCTGAAGTCCTCCAGGTAATCGGCCAGCGGCGCCAACAATTCACGGTGCGAGCGGCGCTCGTAGCCGGTGGCGAGGATAACGGCATCGTAGCGGTGGGTTTGCTGCTGGCCGGTGGCGAGGTCGCTCAGGGTCAGTTCCAGGCCTTCGCGGGTGGCCACCACCACTTCCACCTGGCGCCGACACAGCACGTTGTGGCGGTGCTGATGGGCAACTTTCTGCCGGTAGAGGATGCCGTAGATGCGCTCGATCAGGTTGAGGTCGACCACCGAGTAGTTGGTGTTGTGGTATTCGCCCAGCAGTTTGCTGCGCTGTTCGGCCGGTTCGTTGTAGACCAGGTCGGTATAGTCCGGCGAGAAAATCTCATTGACGAAAGGGCTGTCGTCGGCGGGCTTGAGGGCCGAGCCGCGCAGAATCATGTCGACCTTGACCGACGGGTAGCTGTCGTTGAGGTCGATGAACGCCTCGGCGGCGCTCTGGCCTGAGCCGATCACGGCAATGCGCATGGGTTTGCCAGCCGTGCACGGCAGTTTGGTCAGGCTGCTCAGGTACTGCGAGTGGTGGAAGACTCGTGGGTCGTCCTTGAAGGCACCGAAGTTTTCCGGGATTTTCGGCGTGCCACCGCTGCCCACCACCACCGAGCGAGTGGGGCGGCTGTATTCGCGGCCTCGTCTGTCACGCGTGATCACGCGCAGGTGTTGGGCCCGGCCTGCATGCACATACGGTTCGATGCGCAACACCTCCTGCCCATACACCGCCTGGGAGGCGAAATGCTCAGCGGCCCAGCGCAGGTAGTCGTTGTACTCCAGGCGGCAGGGGTAAAAGGTGCCGAGGTTGATGAAGTCGGCCAGGCGCTGCTTCTGGTGCAGGTAGTTGACGAAGCTGTAAGGGCTGGTCGGGGTGCGCAGCGACACCAGGTCCTTGAGGAACGAGATCTGCAACTCGCTCTGGGTAGCCAAGGTCTCGCCGTGCCAGTGGTAGTCTTGCTGCTTGTCGATGAACACTGCGTCGAGCGCATGGCCCCGGGATTCGGCGAGTTCTTCCAGGGCGATGGCCAAGGCCAGGTTGGAAGGGCCGAAGCCCACGCCGATCATGTCTTTGATGGTTTCCTGCTGTGAGGACTGGCTCATGGCTGCGATTCCCTGAATGGTCGAATATGACGCCCGCCGGGGCTCCGGCCCCTGCGCAAGTACATGAGTTGGAACGAGCCAACCGGGGGGGAATTTAAGCGGGCTAAAGAACAGCGCGAGGCGGCCGATGTGGTGGTTACGGCAAGGACCAGTCTTTCAGGCAAGGAATCGACATGAGCGGCATCACGGCAAGCAACCTGATGATCAATGGCGTTTCAGCGCAGACGCTTAGCACGAACGCAGCCACCGAGCGCGAGCAGGCGAAACAGGCCGGTGAGGCGGCGGGGCCGGTGAGCGTCAGCAGTGACAGCATGAAGGTGTCGGCGGGTAGCCAGGCGCAATCCGCCGACACTCAAAGCAGTGGCGAGTCGGTGGCGGTGGCCGAGCTGCGTCAACTGATCAAGGATCTGCAGAAGCAACTGGCAGAAGAGCAGAAACAGTTGGCTGCATTGCAGGACAGGAAGATGGACGAGGCTTCCAAGGCGGCAGCGGTTGGTGCCAAGCAGGCGAGCGTTGCCACCCTCAACGGGCAGATCATGGCGGCCACGGCGCAGTTGCTGGAGTTGTTGCAGCAAGAGGGCGGCAGCAGTGCGGGCGGGATGGTCAGTGCTACGGCCTGACAGTGATCTTGCTCAAAATTTGAAAAGCCTGCGCGGTCGCCTGTAGGGGAGGGTTCACCCGCGAAATGGCCGGGACTGGTGGCCAATTTCCACCCGCCGTTCACCGTTGCCGCCGCTACCGTATTCGCGGGTAAACCCGCTCCCACACGTTCCAGGATATGGCGGTTATTCGACCGCCAACCGCCCCTTGTTTTGCCGCTCTGCCTTGTACTGCATGGCCACTGCCGGTGCCGGCTTGGCGGCACCGGTTTCCAGCCATTGACGCATGCGGCTGGCATCGGCGAAGTGGGTGTACTTGCCGAAGGCATCGAGAATGACCATGGCCACCGGGCGGTTGTCCATGCGGGTCAGCAGTACCAGGCAGTGCCCGGCTTCGTTGGTGAAGCCGGTCTTGGTCAGCTTGATATCCCAGTTGCTCTTGTTCACCAGGTGGTCGGTGTTACGGAAGCCCAGGGTGTAATTGGGCTTGCGGAAGGCCACGGTCTTTTCGCGGGTGGTCGACAGCTCACTCAGCATCGGGTATTTGCGCGAGGCCATCAGCAGCTTGGCCAGGTCGCGGGCAGTGGAGACGTTCTGCGTCGACAGGCCGGTCGGCTCAACATAGCGGGTGTGGGCCATGCCCAGGCTGCGGGCTTTGGCATTCATTGCCTTGATGAACGCCGGATAGCCGCCGGGATAGGCGTTGGCCAGGCTGTTGGCCGCACGGTTTTCCGACGACATCAAGGTAATCAGCAGGGTTTCGCGGCGGTCCAGCTGGCTGCCCAGGCGCACGCGCGAGTACACGCCTTTCATTTCCGGGTTGTTGGCGATGGTCATGGTGAGCATTTCATCCATGGGCAGCTTGGCATCCAGCACCACCATCGCCGTCATCAGTTTGGTGACCGAAGCGATTGGCACTACGCGGTCCGCGTGGCTTGAATACAGCTCCTTGTTGCTGTTCAGGTCGATCAGCAGAGCGCTGCCTGAAGCCAGATGCAGTTTGGACGGGTCTCGTTGAACCTGGGCCGGGGGTTGTGCAGCAGCAGTCGACGGAAGGGTCGCGGTACCTGTGAGCAACAGCAGCAGGCTGAGGATAGACAGGGATGTTTTCACGTTGAGGCTCACTAAAAGTTTGTATGTCGTTGGCTGTGCAAGGGTTTTCCCCCTTAAAACCGATGCATTCTGGAGTATGGCTGATTTGCTGTCGAATGCCTTATGACTAAAGGGCGCAAGGTGAACGATATTTAATCCTGTACCCCTTCTGTATCCATAACGTTCTTTTCCAGTTTCGCCGGTTCCGCCCAATCGTTGGCAGAGTTCAACCACTTGGCGCGGGTCGAGAGAAGCACCTGCATCGAGTGCCCAAGCTGCCCAGCAATGAACGCTGGATTCGTGGTGACTAGCCAGAAGGCTGGAAGGTGAATGGCGACTCCGTCGAGGATCGTGTCCCGGGAAGTGGTGTAACTCATCATGGTTCTGGCCGCTGAGTTCGCCGTGTAGTTGATCACGGCCGACAGCTTGGCCTGTGGATTATCGCTGACAGCCTCAAAGGCCTCCAACTGCATGTAACGCCGTTGCAGGCACCATTTGTCGTTCTGCTCCAGCAGCATCGCGCTTACCAGATCGAGCGCCGCCCGCGCGGCGCATCGCGAGCTGGCGCTCGCTCCTACGTTTTTTTCGGGCCAATAACGCCTGTGCGGGAGCGCGCGACCGCCTGGTTTGTACGACGCGCTATCGAGCCATGCGCCAAGGCGTTCGCGCGCAAAATCCTCAGGAACAATTGGCCCGAAAAAAACGTAGGAGCGAGCGCCAGCTCGCGATGCGCCGCGCGGGCGGCGCTCGATCTGGCAAGCGCCAAAAACCTCATGACGAACAACTCCAGGCCCCACCGAACCCAACGCCATGATCGTCCGCTTCGGGTCCAGGCTGCGCACCGGACGTTTTCACACAGCCTGGGTCGATAGCCGCAAACCGCACCTGACCGCATTCGACCCTTCGCAGCCGTTCGAGGTGTCCAGGATACCTGTGGCGATTCAAATCAACGGCCAGGGGCGGCCTCCGAAGTCAGCGCTAATCAGGACGGGACAACTATCCGTCGAGTCAATATGGCCTAGTTCGAAGTCGCAATCTTGGTTCTGTCAGGCAGGGCCATGCATCACTACAGTGGGCACCGACAACACCTTTCCACTGCGAGCAACTACCCATGAAAAGCCGTATCGATTACTTCAAACTGTCCCCCCAGGCGTCCAACAAGTTGGTGGACCTTACCCTGCACCTGAGCAAGAAGCCGCTACTGGCCGAGCTTGCTCACCTCGTCATGCTTCGGGCGTCCCAGCTTAATGGCTGTGCGTTCTGCGTGGACATGCATGTGAAAGAGGCCAAGATTCATGGCGAGCGCGAGTTGCGTCTTCACCACGTTGCCGTCTGGCGTGAGTCGCAGCTGTTCTCGCCTGTCGAGCGCGCCGCGCTGGAGTGGGCCGAAGCTCTGACCCAGTTGCCACCCCATGGCATTCCTGAAAGCTTGTATGCGAAGGTGCGTGAACACTTTTCGGAACAGGACTTGTCGGATTTGACGTTCCTGATCGTCGCGATCAATGGTTGGAATCGCCTGAACGTGGCCTTTCAGGCGATCCCGGGTTCGTCCGATGAGGCATTCGGTTTGACCAAGGCCAACCTCAACTGAGCATCTTGCTGATCAAAGCGCCAAGCTGCTCGCTTTGGGCAGCCGTGGCGCAGTTTGTAAAGCTCAGCAGCAGCCCCGAATGACGTTGAGACGATAAATACCAGCGCGACAATGCCTGTACCGACACGCCCCTTGCCAACAATTGCTCGGCCAGGGCCGTGTCGCTTGTCTCTTCTGGTAGACGCAGCAGCAAATGCATGCCGCCTGGGGAGCGATCAACCTGAATGTGCTTCGGCAAACTTCGTTCCAGCGCTTCAATGGTCATCACTCGTCGTTCGTTATAGAGCCGGCGCATGCGCTGGATATGGCGGGTGAAATGACCCTCTGCGATGAACTCCGCCACCAGGGCCTGGGTAATCGATGGTGAACCGGCGGAAAATAACGTCCGACCCACGCGTTCAAACGCCGCTACCTGCGCCTGGGGCACCACCAAGTAAGCCAGGCGGATACCGGGAAACAGCACCTTGCTGAATGTGCCGGCATACAGAACCCTCCCATTGCGATCCAGACTGGCGAGCGCCGGAAGCGGACGACTGACATAGCGATACTCGCTGTCGTAGTCGTCCTCGACAATCCAGGCGCCGGTGCGGGCCGCCCAATCCAGGAGCAGCTGCCGTCGAGGCAGCGATAAGGCCATTGACAGCGGGCTCTGATGCCCCGGTGTAACCGTGGCTACCTGCGCAGGCTTGGACGTAGCGATAGCCTGTTCCACATTCATACCATCACCATCAACCGGGACTGCCTCCAAGTCCATCCCGAACTGGCGAAGTACCTGGCGCGTAATGGGATAACCCGGGTCTTCCACCCACGCGCGCTCGCATGACTGCAACAACGTCTGAGCGACGAAGGACAGGCTGTTTCGCCAACCACTCGTGATAAATACCTGATGGGCACCGCAATCGATACCTCGGGACATCTGCAAATACGAGGCGATGGCGCTGCGCAATGCCGGCAGACCGTGGGGCGCCGGATAATCCAGATCGCCCAGACGCATGCCGCGTAGATATCGAGCACCGAGACGTGCCCATATCTTTCGCGGAAATGCATCCATTGCGGGCACACCCATCTGGAACGGCAAAAGCTGGAGCGGTCGACGTATGGAGTCAGAATCGTCTGTAACCTCCAGCGTAGGGGGCATTGCGCTGACCGCCCTTTCAGGCGTGCGCAACTCGGGATTGACCACTGTGCCTCTCTGCCCGAGCGCCAGTAGGTAGCCCTCACTGGTCAGTAAAGAATAGGCAAGTTCGACGGTGCCGCGCGCAACACCTAATTCCTTTGACATGGCACGCGCGGACGGCAAGCGATCACCGGGAGACAGGGTGCCGGCAGCGATAGCGGTCAGCACTCGGTGGTAGAGCTGACGATACAAAGGAGAGCTGGATAGCTCATCCAGAGGCGCGAAAGGAGGCGAAGAAGAATTCGTCATGGCCTAGTTCATATTCCATTTCTTGGCTCAATCAAGTGGGCTAATCCTAGTTCAAGATAGCGCCATCACCTACTGGCAGAGGCTGGCTTTCATGACACTCACTCCTCACCAATTTGTACCCAGCGTGCTTGATCTGGCTGACGCCAACCTGCGCCCTCTGGATACCTCTCACGACCTGCACGCCGCGTTTCCGGTGATGCAGCAATTGCGCCCCCACCTGGCTAGCGAAGCCGACTTCATCAGTCGTGTCGAGCGTATGCGCACCGAGGGATATCTTCTGGTTGGTGCCTTCGACTCAGGCAGTCTGGTGGCGCTGGCTGGTTACCGCCTCCAGGAGAATCTGGTCTACGGCACATTTCTGTATGTCGACGATCTCATAACCGCTGAAACCCAGCGAGGTCATCAATGGGGAGCGCGGTTATTGAAGGCCTTGGAGCGGTTGGCGCGCGCCAGTGGCTGTGCCCGCCTTGTGCTTGATACCGGTTTGGCCAACGCCCGAGCCCAACGCTTCTACTCCCGTGAAGGCCTGCATAACAGTGCACTGCGCTTTCAAAAACAGTTCGACGCACCATGACTCTCGCCGTTATCAAACTGAGGCAATTACATGACTTCCCAGAAGCAGCCAATTGTTCCGTTGAGAGTTCTTCGCCTGGTCGCCAGCCCCAATGGTGACAGTTCGGAAAGTCTCAAACTGTCCCAACAAATTCTGTTTGCCTTGGCCCTCCATGCTGGCAGACGCGGTATCGAAGTGACGGATTTCGATCTCCACACATTAGCTCCAGTCGATGCCTCATACGCTCAGACTCTGGCCAATCAGCGAGCGGTCTCAGCGGGAGAACAAGAGGGGACGCTGAACCGTTCGAACGCACTCATCAATCAATTGCAGGAGTGCGACGTACTGCTGATTGCCACTCCAATGCACAACTACAGCGTGCCCGCCCCGCTCAAGGCCTGGATTGACCATGTAGTGCGCGTGGGCAAGACGTTCCTGAGCACCAGCGGAGGGAAGGTCGGTACGTTGGTGGATCGACCGGTCTATGTCGCCATTGCTTCCGGTGGCTACATCAATGGGCCGAGTGCCCGACAGCCCGACTTTCTGCGCCCCTACCTGACCGCCGTCCTTGCGACCATCGGCCTCAACCAAGTGCATTACTTCAGCGTTGAAGGTACTGCCAAGGGAAAGGCGTCCCTGGATGCTGCTAGAGAGCGTGGATACGGTGAGGTACAGGCTTTCTTCTCCAGTGTCACTAACGCTTTGCAAGGACAACGCCTATGAGTCGCCTCAATTGGTTTGCAGCATCGCCCGGCGCCGCCAAGGCCCTCGGGGGACTGCATCATTTCGTAACCACTGGGACAGACCTGCCGGCTCCATTGATCCATCTGGTTTTTCTCAGGGTTTCTCAACTCAACGGTTGCGCACATTGTATTGATCTGCATTCACGTGATTTGATCAAAGAAGGCATGTCGGTGGACAAACTGCTGCTGATACCGGTGTGGCATGAGGCGCAGTATCTGTTCTCGGAGCAAGAGCGCTCGGCATTGGCCTGGGCTGAGGAAGTCACGCGGGTAAGTGAAACTCACGTCTCTGATGAAGCATATGCAGCCGCATCGGCGGTATTTGCAGAAAAGGATCTGGTCGACCTGACAACGGCGATTGCCGCAATGAACGCTTTCAACCGTATGGGCGTCAGTTTCCGTGTACGGCCTGCTGCCAAGGCGTGATGGCTATGTTGGGGCCGCGCAGCGGCCTTGACCAAGATGTCTGCAATGGGTTGATTGCGGTCAGTTGCGGTTTTCCGCTATCGACCCTTACCAGAAATTGACAGCTGTCCTCTTCCCGGTTCGTTGCTTGTGCACGACTTTCTCATGCGTCGCTGAAAATGCAGGACTAGTGGAAAACCACCCAGCGAGTGCACAATAACTGTGCCCACGCAGCGCGGAGTTTTTCCGGCCATCTTTCGTCACAGGAGTGAGCATGAAAGAACACAGTTATGCTGTCACCGTAAATTGGATAGGCAACACGGGTGATGGTACTGCCAGCTACACGGCATACCAGAGAGACTTCAATGTGGAAGCTCCAGGCAAAGCACCTATCCTTGGCTCCGCCGACCCTGCCTTTCGCGGAAATCCCGAACGCTGGAACCCGGAAGACATGTTGCTGGCCTCGATCTCGGCTTGTCACAAGCTTTGGTATCTTCATTTGTGCGCAGTCAACAATGTGAACGTATTGGAATACGTCGACCACCCGATGGGCCGGATGGTTGAAGCTGACGGCCAGCGCAAAGGCCATTTCAAGAACGCAGAGTTAAGGCCTTCGGTCATCATTAGCAACGAATCGGATCTGGATCTGGCAAAACGTCTCCATGACGATGCTCACCATGAGTGTTTTATTGCCAATTCGGTCAACTTCCCCATCACATGCAGTGCTGTTGTCAAGCATCGAAACTAGATCTTTTGCGCGCACTGGCTGCGGCTCTGATCTGATCGTACGGTACTCAATTCCCGGCCCCTGGGCGCGACTAGTATTGAGGCAAGTGTCCACTATGGGTCGGTAGTAGCCGATCGCGACAGCCCGCCATCGACCCAAACGGATATTGCCGGTCTTTTTGGTCCGATTCGAGGCAGGCGAGCAGGATGGTTCATATTTTTACAGATGCTTGGCATCATAAGGTCTTTATGACCCACCGAAGGATCACCATGCTGCGCATTCTGCTTGTGTTAGCAGTGCCACTAACCATCACCGCCTGTTCAGGTAGCGTTTACCAGTATGAGAGTCCTGAGGCTAGGCACCAGATGAAACAAGACTTGAAATTGAACACCATCATCGACTCTTCGAGAATGAACTGGTGCCTTCATCCATACGGCAGCGCTCCCGGGTGCAAGCCTGAAAAGGGAATTGGCATCGTCACACCGGATGCTCTGGTGATGGCCCATTTTGTCAATGGCCAGTATGTACTGGACCGCGTTCTCAGATCCAAAGATGTCCTCTGCTCAACCGTCCCGGGCGGAAGAGCTGCGAATGGCATTTTTTTTGCTTTTACGGCCTCTGACGCATACATGCTGGGACCACTGCAAGCAGACCGAGATGAGATCAACACTCGCTTCAAAAGCCGAATGTTTGATTACTTGCACAGTGATGGACAACAAAGCTTCAGCGGGCCGGAGATAAACTTCCAAAGGCCTTCCGGAGTAAAAGTAAGGAAGACAACGATTGCTCCAGCTGGTCCGTCTACCTTGATTTTGAATGACATGGTTGATGTGCTGGAGGTCTATAGCCCATGCTCACATACGTAAGTTGAGGGAGGACGCCGACGACACCTATCCCTGAAAGTGCGTGATCTGGTGAGGGCGTTGATACCGTGTATCGACCACAGCATTGCTCATACGGAACCACTTGAACTTCTCAGGGCGGTCGCCCAGGTTCAGGGCCCTTTGCTCGGCGTACTCTTGTTAGGAGCGTTGGGATTTTAAATGCCGTCGCTGGCCCAGGAGCCAAAACCATAGGCCGCCGAACTTGCTTTGGGCGCTTAGATACTCATCCTGAAGGGCAACTATGGGTCGTTAGCTGCCTGCAATGAAGGGCAGCTTCCGGCCAACAGCAGTCATTAGCCGCCGAAAAGCTAGGCCACCGGCCACGTCATTCAGCGCAGAGCTAGACTGAGCCCAGTATTCTGAATCGCTAATGGTGGTTCCCATGAAGCACTGGCTTCCCCTGCTGCTCACCCTGCCTCTGTCGCACACCCAAGCTGCGGGACCTGCCTTCAACTGCACTCAGGTCGAGGCCGGCAGCATCGAACAACAGATCTGCCAGAGCGAGCCGCTCTCGGCACTGGACCGGAAAATGGCCGAGGTCTACACAGCCGCGCAGCAGAAGGCCGGCAATGAACATCCGCCGGTGCTCAAGACCGAGCAACGGGGCTGGATCAAAGGCCGCAACGATTGCTGGAAAAGCGCGGACCAGCCCGCCTGCATCGCCGACAGCTACCGCCTGCGCATCGCCGAACTGCAGGCGCGCTACCGGCTGGTCGAGGCCACCGGCCCGGTGTTCTACCAGTGTGACGGCAACCCGGCCAAGGAAGTGGTTGCCCGCTTCTTCCGCACCGAGCCGCCCACGGCCATCGTCGAGTTCGGTGACCGCAGTTCGCTGATGTACCTAGAACAGACCGCAAGCGGCGCGCGCTACCAGGGACAAAATGAGAGTTTATGGGAGCACCATGGCGAGGCCATCGTGGTGTGGGGCTATCAGGAGCCGGAAATGCACTGCACAGCGCGTTGAAAGCCGCCGCTATGACCCATTGCAGAAATTCTCCAGGGGTAGCTATCGGCCAATATCGAACTTTGATGTGGTCCGCCACGAGGACATCATCCAGAACACAGGCGCGCCCTGCTTCCTTAAAGCTGCATTACGGCGAGCGCCCTGCGCAGAGGCTCGTCGGATATCTGGATAGGACCGTGAAATGGTACGTCCATATCCAATACCAGATACACGGAGGCCGCGATAAGCATTGAAGAAACGACGAACATTCCTGTCACCATTGAATTACGTGGCGCTCGGTATCCAAAACTGGCGAAAATGAGCGTCAACCACGCAACCAGCATCCCAATGAGTGGGCCGGGAATTGCCCCCTCTGACTGCTCGACGATCCTCCAGCGTTGCTCGATAAGCGAATGATATTGCTGACGAATATCCTGAAGCATAGTTTCATGGTAGCGGTCCGGCGGCTTTATGGCAGCCAAAGATTTCCCTATGTCATCCAAGTATTTAGCTGCCTCGCTGTTACGATGTTGCAGCGCCTCGTCCCCCCGGTATGGCGTCTCGATAGCGTGCTCAAGATAGGTGACCAGTCGGTTGCGGGTGTCTTGTGCCGATTCGCCATAGCCCCGCAGTGTCCGATCAAATATGATCATGCTGGTTGCATACCCATGAAAGTTAGCGTCAATGGACTCGAAGGTATTTTTGGCAGAATTGATCATCAATCCAAAGACCAGCGATGTCATAACCACAAAAATGTTAGCTACCAGGCGAATCACTGTATTTGTGTCTTCGTCTCTGTGGTGGGATGCCAGCTTTGGGTACCACTGCATCATGAGAAGCGAGGCGGCAACCAAGCACCCAAAAATGGCCACTGCGATCCAGAGAGAATTCATGCATCAAGGCCTCGATCAATCTGACTCAAGTCTTAAAAGATAGACCGTGGCCGACCGCTTTGGGTCGGTTGCAGCCATTCGCGAGTGACCGCTAACGACCCAAAGCGGACATCTACATACTCTGATTGACTAAGCTATCGCCCACCGCACGATGGTGATCAACACTCGGACTTGAACGAATGACAGACAATCCTTTCCGTATTCCAACGGATGCTGAAATTGCTGACGCAGAGAGCAGGCTCAATTTTCGCTTTCCCGATGAATACATCCGCTTCCTGAAAGGTGGCAGCGATGTCGCAAACGCCGCATTTGAACCAGCGGTGATTTTGGGGGGATGCAGCCATCTGGATATCTTTGAAATTACCGAAGCCGCCTGGGCCCAAGGCGTTCCTCGAGATTGGTTGCCTTTCATTGAAGACAACAGCGACTACTTCTGCATATCGCGGGCTGGTGTTGTCCGGTACTGGTCACACAACGGAAGCACAAACGAAAGTTGGCCAACCTTTGCCGCCTGGTTCAAACAGGTCTGTATAGCCCTTGAGTAGCGTCTGTACGATATCTGCAACCCGTACCAAATGTTCGATTCTGGCCGAACACTGCCTTTCGTCCCCGGCAGCTATGGGTCGACAGCGGACTGTGGGAGGTGGATGTAGCTGACGACCAGGACAGATCTTGGTTGGCAGAACGCTTGGATGGGGGAGTAAAGCTGTCTAAAACCGCCCGAAAGCGTCTCGGTTTTATTGGGCCAAAGTCGCTGAAACTGGCTGAACCGTATTAGACAGGCCAGATGGTCCACCAGGCGGTCAAGACTCGGAAGGTAAAAGGGAGCAGCCCGAGGATCGCGACGATTGCGCGCAGACTCGGCCCTTTCGAGGCAGGCAGAGACCAGGCCCGCCGGACCCATCGCGGGCATCCAACGCCGAGCGCTATAGTTGTCACAAGCGCCCACTGGAGTAACTGCCAGTACAGTGTGTAAAGGCTGGCAGAAGTACTGTTCAGCCCAACTGATTGAAGCCCAGCCCCGCGCTGGGTTTTTGCATTCATGCGACGCCATGAGGCGCTTGTGATAGCAGGGCCGGGCATCGACGTTCAGCGGTGGATGAGCGAGAGCTCGCTGATGATGCAGATTGAGCCGTCCTCGACGGGTGTTGCGTCGGTGTAATCGACCTGGTTGTAGACCCCGCCGTGGAACTCGAACAGGTGTGAAGCCCAGGTGCTGTCGAGCTGCAAATTGCCCGACGAGGCGGTTACCCCGTTGCATTCGGCCGTCACGGTTACCACGCCTTCAGACGTGGTGTGAAGGCTGATGTGGAACGTCGCACCCAGTGGCACCCCCTTCAGGACTGTGGAATTCACCGGGTCGGTCTGGTTGAAGGTTCGCCGAAACCCCAGGGTGATGTTGCCCTTGTTCCAGAACACCTTTACCGGCGGGCCGTCATCCCCGCGTACGTGCATCTGGGCAATGACCACCTTCTGCGCGGAGTTGACCTTGGTCAGCGTCATGGTCTGGCGATTCCAGTGATTCTGGGCGCTGGCCAGCGTCCAGTCATGCGTTTCTGTCCATTCGCAGCGTGTCCTGTGGGTGCTTTTGCTCGAAGCACCTTTGGTGGGGGCTGAGAACTGGATCGAGCCATCGCTGAGCACCGTCACGATGCTGGGAAAGCGGGCAATCGCTTCAGCACCGTTTAGCTCCAGAGCAACGGGATTGGTTGAGGAGACGGCTACCGGTGTGGCAATGGTGAGGTTGCTGATATCTACGGCCATGGGGAACTCCTGGCGAAAGGGTTTGAGTGGTAGAGCAGCCGTGCAAATGGCTGCTGAACACAAAGTTAGCCCACGGCTAAAATCAAATCAATAGCTTTGGGCTAAAATAATTTCGCTTTGGGGGTATGTTACCTATTGGCGAAATTTTTAGCGGTGGGGCTTTACGCTGTATTTGGCGGTGAGATAAGCTTTCGCTGAGCACTGTACGAATATACAGCTATCAGGATAAGAATATGTCTAGGCACATGCAGTCGGAACCTCAACAGCGCCAGGAAATGACTGGAATAGAGCGGCTTAGCCTGCGGGTATCGTCAATGATCAACCACCCGCTCGCGCAGACGCAGCGTTGGGTAGTGGTGCACCGCCTGGATAACGACGGTGAAGCGGAATGGGAGGAGGTGATGGGCCAGTTGCGGGAAACGCCCGAGTTGCAGCTGACGTTTAATGATGACGCTAGCGTGACGGTGCGATGGGCGCGCAGCAGCGTGGAAGAGCGTGATGATTTTGTCGTCGAGCGCGACTGCGAGGTGCAGGTCGAGGAGGCGGCTCCTTTCTGAACTTCAGCAAAAGCCCGCCGGTCAGGGCGGGCTTCGGTTTATACCAGGTGGGCATTCCACACCAGGAGGACCCTGGCCTGTATGTAGGTCTCTTCCCGACGAATCATGCGATCTTTGTGCCGCGAGTTGTCGGAGATCATTTCGAAGTGGTCCTCGTCCGCGATCTGTAACCGCTTGATGTAGATGTGGTCGCCCCAGGAAAAGAAGTAGATGCCATCGCCGACGAACTCTCGGATGCTGACATCGACGATCAGCGGGTCGCGGTGCCTGATGGTTGGCTCCATCGACTGACCCCAGCCGGTCACCATCTTCAGGTGATAGTGCTCGCTGAACTCTACGCCCAGCTCGCGCAGGTGGCTGGGGCTGACGCGAACGTCCTTGAACATCTCAGGGTAGTCGTGGGGTATCTGGCCGCCGCCCATGGCAGCCCGCACGTCATAGTGGGCAATCCACACTTCGTCACCGACCAGGCCGGGGCGAAGCGGCTCGGCTTTCAGCAGCGTGGCATCTGCAGGCTCTTGCGCAGCTGCCAGCAGCCTTTGCCGGGTTTCTTCAGAAATCCCTTTGCCGCTTCGGGCAAGCATCTGCTTGACCAGGTCGGCTGCGGAGAGCCTGTTATCACCTGACTCGACTGCCGCTTGCACGTGTTCGCCTGGTGACAGTGCGTCGAACCAGCCCCGTGGCAAGCCTTCGATGCCCTCGATGCGGCGGGCCACGTCATCGCCCAGGTTTTTCACGGTCTTGTCGGAAAGAATCTGGCTCAGGTGTGCAGGCGCCATCCCCCAGCGCTCTGCGCAGGTGCCCTTTCTCTGGCTGCCGATCAGTTTCACCAGGTTGTGCTTGCGAATTTGGTAAATGTCCATGGGGTGAAGCATGCCAGTGTTTAGCTTGCTGCTAAATGTGCGCACGGCTAAATCTGCTCTTGTAGTAATGTTAGCTGTAGGCTAAATTAAACGCGCGAACAAGGAAAGCTATCGAGACATTTTTCTCCAGGGCTGATCACACCATCATCTGTAATGAGGTTCACATGGATCCGACCGACCTCGGCCCGGGCACCGTCACTTGGTTGGGCGGTACGGGGACTGTACTGCTAGGTGCGTTTCTTTGGCTGCGCAAGTGGTTGTCCCGCGATGCAGTCGACCGTGCGATGGACAATGCCGAGATTGCAGTCATCCGTCGTCTGACAGAACTCCTGGATATCGAACGGGACGCCCGAAGAGAGGCGCAGGCAAAAGCTGATCTGCTGACCAAGGAACGAAACGAGCTGGTGATGACCGTGGGCCGGCTGCAGGGCAAGGTCATGGTGCTGACCAGTCAGCTGGGCAGTAGCGGCCGAACACGAGGTGGCAACCCCGGCAATCCGTGAAGAACAAAAAAAAGCCCGCCAGTTTGGCGGGCAACAGGGCTTAGGGAGCAACGCACAACAAATTCGGGTCAGGCAGCCAAGGTGCCTGGCTGCAACTGTTCGGCCAGTGCCCGGGCTGAGGCGAGCGTCGGCATCGGGCCGCTGACGGCTTCACCGTTGCGAACCAGGTACCAGCACGCCAGCAGGCCCTGCTCACGCAGTGAGGCGGGAACGGCGCTACCGACAACGGACATGATCTGGATAGTGGCCATGGGGACCTCCTGTGAAACATGGCTTCACCATACGCAGCAGCCGGGGCTGTTTGAAATTAACTTCCTCGATAGTGATCATTGGTTCTATCAACCGTTACCACGTCCGGCCTTGTTACTTTGACTCCGTTGTTTGTCAACCGAGCACAGTGAAGCGGTAAAGGTTGTGTCAGGGGCGACCAGTGGCTGACTCTGTTACGCTGGATAAACGTTTCAGTCATGACTAAGGAGCCTGTTATGCCGACAACTCCAAGCCGGGACACCGTGCTTTGCATCTCTCTGGCCGGTCGCCCGGGGACCTTCGGTGTGCGCTTTCACAACCACCTGTACCAGCAGCTGGGCCTGGACTTCTACTACAAGGCCATGCGCACCGATGACCTGCCGGCGGCGGTGGCAGGGATCCGCGCTTTGGGTATTCGCGGCTGTGGGGTGTCGATGCCCTACAAGGAAGCCTGCATGGCTTTGGTCGATGAAATCGATCCCTCGGCGGCGGCCATTGAGTCGGTCAATACCCTTGTCAACTGCAATGGCCACCTGAAGGCTTACAACACCGATTACCTGGCCGTGCGCCAATTGCTGGTGCAGCACCAGGTCGATCCGGGCACTGCGTTTGCCCTGCGAGGCAGCGGGGGCATGGCCAAGGCCGTGGCCAGCGCCTTGCGCGATGCCGGCTTTGCCGAAGGCATTATCGTTGCACGCAACGAGCAGGCCGGGCGTCAGTTGGCGGATGTCTGTGGTTATCGCTGGATGCCTGAGCCTGGCGATATCTGCCCGCCGATGCTGGTAAACGTGACGCCGATCGGTATGGCAGGCGGGCAGGAGGCAGATGAGCTGGCGTTTCCCGAGCACGCCATCGCGGCGGCGGAGCGGCTGTTCGATGTGGTGGCGATGCCGGCGCAGACGCCGCTGATTCGTCGGGCTCAGGCGTTGGGCAAGCCGGTGATCACTGGGCTGGAGGTCATAGCGTTGCAGGCGCTGGAACAGTTTGTGTTGTACACCGGGGTAAGGCCATCGCAGGAGCAGGTGGATGCGGCTGTGGCGTACGCGCGCGCTATCTAGTTGCCCCGGCCCCCTTCACGGTTTCAACTGCGAAGGGGGCTGGCGAAACCAGGGTCAGAACACCTTGTTCCCGCCATCGAGCTGCTTGTCGACCAGTGCACGGCCGTGGGCCAGTGACACATGCTGCGCATTCTCAAGGTCGGAGAAGAACTGCATTGGCATCGACATGCGCTTGCTGGTGTGCCCATCAGGGGCCGTGATCAGGCAGCCGGCGGCATAGGGCAGGGGTGAGTCGGGGTGGGGCATCACGCTGGCGGTGATGGTGTGCTCGCGGTATTCACAGTGAAGAGATTGCATCGTCCTTACCTCGCTGTGGCATGTGAAGCAGTTACCTTCGTATACCACAGCAAGAGGCCGGGAGTTCCCGGCCCGACGAACGCGCCGCGACGAACGCTCAGCCTTTGAGCTCGGTTGGCTGGATTACTTCGACCCAGTAACCGTCCGGGTCCTTGACGAAGGCCAGGTGGTTCATGCGCCCGTCTTGCAGGCGTTTCTGGAACGGTACTTCCAGTTCCTCGAAGCGCGCGCAAGCGGCGCGTACGTCGGGTACCGAAATGCAGATATGGCCAAAGCCGCGTGGATCGGTGTTGCCATTGTGGTAGGCGAACTCGGCATCGTTTTCGGTGCCATGGTTGTGGGTCAGCTCCAGCACGCCGGGGATCGACTTCATCCACTGGTGGCGGGCGTTGTCATCAGCGGGGATCTGTGCCGGGTCGACCAGGGCCAGGAAGTACAGGCTGAAAGCGGCTTCAGGGAAGTCACGCTTGTCCACCAGGCGGAAGCCCAGCACGCGGGTGTAGAAGTCCAGCGACTTCTCGATGTCCTTGACCCGCAGCATGGTGTGGTTGAAGACGAACTGGGCGGTGGCGGCGTCAGGTTGTGCGGTGACGCCAGGCAGGGTTTGCAGATCGTGCAGGCTCATGGGAACTCCTGAGACGGGGCCGGGCGCAAGGCGCCGGCAAAACAGACAGGCTGGCCATGATACGGCAGTGCGACGATTGCGCAAATGAAAGCGCCCTGCAAAGGCAGGGCGCTGAAATTAGAGGCCCGCATGTGCGGGCGCGTGATGGGGTCGCTAATCCTTTAGCTGTTTCGATACTGAGCCAGTCCTTGTGAAAAAAGTGTGAAGCCTGTGTGCACATTTCATCAGCGTACCCAGCTTTCTACCGTGGCGGCCCCATACTGTTCTTTCCAGGCTTTGAGGCCGCGGTGGTTGCCGCCTTTGGTCTCGATTCGCTCGCCAGTGTGCGGGTTCTGATAGACCTTGACCACCCGCGGGCGGCGTTGTTGCTTGGGCGGTGTGCTGGAAGTGCGGGCCACAGCCTTCGGGTCGAGGATGGCGATGATATCGCGCAGGCTCTTGTCATAGCTTTTCATCAGGCCGACTAGTTTCTGCTCGAATTCGATTTCGCGTTTGAGGCCGGCATCCTTTTTCAACGCTTCCAGTTGCGCCATCTGTTCCTGGAGCGCTTTTTCGGCAGCACGAAACTCTGCAAGTCTGGACACTGTAATCACTCCTGTACGTCAGTCGTGGCAGGGCGTGACGAACATTGAAGAAGAGTAAAAACGCCGGCCACGCAGGTGGGTTCCACTGTTCGCTGATATCGAGTGTAGTCATTCATGGCTACTGGGTAAACTGCTAACTTTTTGTAAGTAATCCGGGAACTTTCCCAGTTTTGCGGGCGATATTTTGCAGTTTTTCTGCGGTTGCGCGACCGGATGCCTAGACCATGGTCCAATGGCCCGCACCAGAGCCTTTGCGCGATCATTTCAGATGATGGCCGACCCATGTTCGGACCTGCCGCAGTGCCGTGGCCAGCCTGTGCCACAGGTTGTTAACTCGTCTTCATTCTGGATGTTTCCTCGCATGTTTTCCCCTTTCCCCCTCGCTCCCGGGCGCCGTGTTACCGGCCTGTTTCTATTGTGTGCCGGTGTCAACGCCCAGGCTGCCGGGTTTCTTGAAGACAGCAGTGCCAGGGTCGAAGCACGCAATGTCTATTTCAACCGGGACTTCCGGGACGGTTACAGCAGTTCCAGCCAGGGCGCATCCAAGCGCGAAGAGTGGGCACAAGGCTTCATCCTCAATGTGCAATCGGGTTATACGCAAGGCCCGGTAGGTTTCGGTGTGGATGCGCTGGGCATGTTCGGCTTCAAACTGGATTCCAGCCCGGCCGACAGTAACAGTGGGTTACTGCCCTCGTCCGGTCACGATCCCCGGCACTCGGCCGACCAGTATGCGAAGATGGGCCTGGCGGCCAAGGTCAAGGTCTCCAGTACTGTGCTGAAGTACGGCTCAATGATGCCGGATGTGCCGTTGCTCAAGTACAACGATGGCCGTCTGCTCCCGACCCTGTTCCAGGGTGCCATGCTCACCTCCGAAGAACTGCACGACCTGAAGTTCACCCTGGCTCGCCTGGACAAATACACGGCTCGGGATTCCACCGACCGCCAGGACATCCGCGTGCATTGCAAGAACAAGCGTTATGCTTGCGGTACCGAAGCCGACCACTTCGACCTGGCCGGTGTCGACTATCGCTTCAACGAGCGTTTCAGCGCTCAGTACCAAGTGGCCAGGCTGGAGAACATCTATCGCCAGCACTTTCTCGGGCTGGTGGCCAGTCAACCGCTGGCGGTGGGCAGCCTGTCGGCTGACTTACGGCTGATCAAAAGTGATGACATCGGCAATGCCCGTGCGGGCGAAATCGACCATCGCGCCTTCAGCGGCATGTTTGGCTACAGCGTCGGTGGCCACAAGATCAGCGCCGGCTGGCAACGCATGTATGGCAATAGCGCCATGCCGTACCTGGATGGCAGCAACCCGTATCTGGTCAACTACGCCCAGGTCAATGATTTCGCCGCTGCCCAGGAGCGCTCCTGGCAAGTACGCTACGACTACGACTTCAAGGCGCTGGGTGTGCCCGGCCTGACCTTCTTCACCCGTTACATCAACGGCGACAATATCAAGGTGCCGGGCAGCCGTGCCGAAGGCAAGGAGTGGGAACGCGACACCGAGTTCAAGTACCAGGTACAAAGTGGCACTTTCAAGGATGTCAGCGTACGCCTGCGTAACTCCACCTACCGCAGTAACTATGAAAAGTGGGCGCGTGACATGGATGAGACGCGGGTCATTGTAAGTTACAATTTCTCGCTGTTCTAGACATCCTAGGGCAACGCATTCAATACTGCTGGCGCGCGGGGATGCAGGTGAGGACACCACGTCGTGTGAAGAAGTGCCCGAGCCTGTATCCTGTGCTGTGGTACTTTGCCATGTGGCGCAGTTTTTAATACCGGCAGCCCGACTTGAAAATATCCTTGCCTGCCAGTTGTGCCAAGGGGCTGTGCCCCTCGCTCGAGCTCCAGTAATAGACGTTATAGTTCATCGCAAAGGGGTCTCGACCATAGAGGCCGAAGAAGATTGTCTGTGTAGTACTGCGGTTGTCGTCTGCCACGCTTCGCACGACCCACAACGGCTTGTCGGGTTCGGTCGCTTCCACCTGAATGTAATAAGGGATCCGGAAGTTAGGATTTGGGTCCTTCCATTTTAACGTCATGGTGCCTGAGATTCCGTTGATGTTGTCTACGCACAAATCAGTAGGGGCTTTTTCAAGAGCAGGCGTTGTAAACGTTCCTTTGTCCTCGCGATCAGGTGCCTGGCCTTCGCTTTGATATATCTTGATGGTGTACTCGTACCGTGTGTCAGGGCGCAGATCATAAAGCGGTGTGGCGTTATTGGACAGGTTGTGGCGAGTGAAGGGTTGGCCATTCAAGGAGATTTCCACGAACGGTAGGCGAACGTCCCGCGGCCTGTTTTCGTACATAAGCAGTCCGCTGATTGCATTACCGCCTGGCTGGGTACTGAATTTGAATGTCGGCGGGGGCGGGAGCAGGTGCAAGGGAATCGTGGTCGGCGTGGCGTTATCGGTGTCGTTGTTGGTGACGACATTGACAACCAAACGGCCTCGCCCCTCGTCCAGCTCGGCCGTGAGGAACCCTCGCCGGAAGCTTGCCCCAGCGTCATATACTGGCGTGTCGCCAATGGGTTGCTTGACTCCGACGTTGTGGTGGTGGCCATGGAAGATGCTCAGGACCCGGTATTGTTTGACCAGGTTGTAAAACCGATTCCTGTCGGCTGCCGATCCGAATGTGGCATCCCCGGGCGAGCGATGCATGTTGATGACAATATATTTGCCATTTTTGTTTGCCACCTCCATCTGCTGCTCAAGCCAGGCGAGTGAAGAGGTAATTTCGAAACGGACCTCTCTGGGGTGAAGTGGGCTGCTGTTGCTGGAAAAACTGTTGGTGTAGTTATAGTGGTCGTTAAGCTGGATGAACATGATGCTGCCAATGGTTTTGCTGTAACCGTAGCTTCCGGTCCAGCGTCTGTAGTCAGGCCGGTCTTCATCTGTTATGTGGAATGCGTCAACCTGCCATCCTCTCACCGCGGCCTCAAGGTGCTGGATGGAGTCTCGTGCGCAGCCGTTGTTGGCGCACTTGCCAACATTGTTCTGATAATCGTGGTTTCCCAAACTCCAGTAAGTGCCGGGCACCGTCGCCAGGTGTTGGAACATCACGCCCCATTCGCTGCCGTGGCCGAACTCCGTCACGTCACCATTCAGAAAAACAGGGATGGTACCGCCTGAGGCATTTCGCCAGTGGTTGATAGCGTTATCTTGTTCTGTCATTAACTGTTTCGACAGTACCGGTTCGTCGGAGGAGTTTGGCCCACGAGGGTATTGGGTGTCCGCGCGTATGATGAAGCGTTGAATAGAATCTTGAGGGCTTGATACGTTCAATGCTTTCGGTGGAGCAAGCGAAGCGCATGCGGCCGTCGACAGGCCGGCCACAATCAGGGCAGCGCGTATCGTGTGTGTTGTAAGGTGCATTACCGGGAACCTGCATTTCAGACAAGGTCCCCGAGCGTATGGTTTTCCTTTGTTTTGAAATACTATCAGGTCCACCAGTTGCTGATGTACAAGGTATAAGGTAGATAAATGAATGCCAACATACTGTTGATAGGCATTGGGCCAGGCGATCCACGCCAGGTTACCTACGAGGCGGTGGAGGCGCTGCGACGCGCCACGCTGTTCTTCGTCCTTGCCAAGGGCCCGGAAACGGATGAACTGGTGCGCTTGCGCAAGGTTATCCTTGAACGGTACCGACCCGAAGGCGGATATCGCTTGGTGCAGGTGGATGACCCACGTCGCGAGGCTCAGGCCGAGGACTATGTGGGGGCTGTGCATGATTGGCACCGTCAGCGTGCAGCGCTTTATGCCCGGCTGATCGGCGAAGAAATGGCCCCTGATGATATTGGTGCCTTCCTGCTGTGGGGCGAGCCCACCCTGTACGACAGCACCCTGCGTATCCTCGACCTGGTCCGCGAGCGCGGCGTGACGCTGCGTTTGCAGGTCATCCCTGGCATCAGCAGTGTGCAGGCGCTGGCGGCGCGGCACCAGGTACCGCTCAACCGCATCGGCGAGCCCCTGACTGTGCTGCCGGGGCGGCGCCTGGCCGGGCAGGGGCCAATCGACAATGTGGTGGTGATGCTCGACGGGCAGTGCGCTTTTGCCGGGCTCGATGACCCGGCGTTGAACATCTATTGGGGTGCGTACCTGGGGACGGAGGATGAAGTGCTGATTGCCGGGCCGTTGCAGGCGGTGAAGGCACAGATATTGGAAGTGCGTGCGCGAGAGCGGGCGCGCAAGGGGTGGATCATGGATACCTATCTGCTGCGCAGAGCGCTGTGAGGTGGGTCGCCTGTGCCGGCCTCTTCGCGGGCAAGTCCGCTCCTGCAGGCGAAACAGGCGACACCGTGCTCAAGGGTTACCCAGAATACCTACTACCGTGTCCCGCAACTTGTCGATGCTGAAAGGTTTGCCGATCAGGTGCATGCCCTCCGGTACATTGAAGCTGTCGGCGTAGCCGCTGGCGAACAACACCGGTAATAGTGGCCGCAGTTCGCGCGCTTTTCCCGCCAGCTCTTCACCTCGCATGTCCGGCAGCCCCACATCGGTCATCATCAGTGCCAGCGCCTGGCTGGGGTCTTCAAGTACACGCAGGGCGGCTGTGGCGTCTTCTGCCTCGATGACCTTGTAGCCCAACTCGTCGAGCACTTCGACCATCAGCATGCGTACGATGTCGTCGTCTTCGACTACCAGAAGGTGCATGGTTCAAATCCTGTACAAATGAGTGTCTTTAATCTGTGCACCGCGCGGCATCAGAAGTTCCCGAGGATACCGCTCCATGCAAATAGATGGAACGATTGCCGAACGCAACCTTCAAATACTGGCTCAATGCCCTGCCAGACCTGTCAAAGCTGGTTAGACTCGCTTATCAGGACAGTGCAGTGGCAGATAACAATAACGACTGATCGGCCACTCTTTTCAATGGACTTTTCTAGCTCGGGCGTTTTCTCATGATTCAAGCAGCCTCGATGGACCAGCGAAGCTTTCGCAAGCTGTTGAGCCGCAACATCGGCCTTCCCCTGGGGGTTGGCCTGCTGGGGGCCGTGGCCTTCGTCGCGGTGATCAACTATCTGCTTTCGGCCATGCAGTGGGTCGAGCACACCGACCGGGTGATCGGCAATGCCAACGATACGGTCAAGCTGTCGATCGACATGGAAACGGGCATGCGCGGCTTCCTGATCACAGGCGACGAGCGCTTCCTTGACCCCTACGAAGTGGCCAAGCCACGCATTTTCGGCAGCCTGCAGAGCCTGCGCGGCATGGTCGAGGACAACCCCCAACAGGTCGACCGCATCGATCGGCTGATCGCCTTGCAGCAGGCCTGGAACGACTTCGGCAACCAGATGATCAACCTGCGCCGCAGCCAGGGCGATTACCAGACCTTGATCGGCAACGGCCGGGGCAAGCGCATCACTGATGAAATCCGCAAGGAATTCGACGACCTGATCAGTACCGAACAACAACTGCGCATGGCCCGCAACGAAAAAGTCAGTTCCGTCACTGTGATGGCGATCTCGTCTTTCGTGCTGTTCATTGTCGGCCTCAGCGCATTGCTGGCTTACCTGGGCCGTCGTGACCTGCTGGCACTTTCGGCCAGCTATGACGAAAACCTGCAGGCCCAGCAACGCTCGGCGCAGCGTCTGGAGCACCAGGCCTGGTTGCGCACCGGCCAGACCCAGCTGGCGCAGCAGGTGCTCGGGCAGCTGACCTTGCCCATGCTTGGCGAGAACATCCTGCGCTTTTTTGCCTCTTATCTGGGCAGCGTGGTGGGCGCCGTGTACGTGCGCGACGAGCATGGCCGGCTGGTGCGCGTGGCCTGTTATGGCCTGGGTGCCGAAGAGCAGGCCCGCGAGCAAGTCGAGCCGGACCACCATGGCCTGTTGGCCCAGGCGGTCCGCGAAGGCCGCTTGCTGCGCCTGGACGACCTGCCCGAAGACTTCTATCGCCTCAGTTCCGGCCTGGGTAGTGGCTTGCCGCGCAGTGCGCTGCTGATGCCGGCGACCGAAGACGGGCAGATCAACGGGGTGATCGAGCTGGGTTTCCTGCGCCCCTTGCAAGAGCGGGATGAAGAGCTGCTGGAGCGGGTCGGCGGCAACCTGGGCATGTCGATCGAGAGTGCCCGTTATCGTCAGCGCCTGCAGGAAGTGCTGGCCGAAACCCAGCAACTCAACGAAGAGCTGCAGGTACAGCAGGAAGAACTCAAGACTGCCAACGAAGAGCTCGAAGAGCAGTCACGGGTGCTCAAGGAGTCGCAGGCCCATCTGGAGACCCAACAGGCCGAACTCGAGCAGACCAACGAGCAGTTGTCAGAACGCACCGAAGCGCTGGACCGCAAGAACGATGAGCTGAGCCAGGCGCAACTGGAGCTGCAGGCCCGTGCCGACGACCTGCAGCGATCGAGCAAGTACAAGTCCGAATTCCTCGCCAACATGTCCCATGAGCTGCGCACGCCGCTCAACAGCTCGCTGATCCTGGCCAAGTTGTTGGCTGAGAACGGTGAGGGCAACCTCAGCGAAGAGCAGGTCAAGTTCGCCGAATCCATCTACTCGGCTGGCAACGATCTGCTTAACCTTATCAACGACATTCTTGATATCGCCAAGGTCGAGGCCGGCAAGCTTGAAGTACGGCCCGAGACCACCCAGGTCGAGCGCCTGGTCGAAGGCTTGCGCGGCATGTTCCAGCCACTTGCCGGTCACAAGGGGCTGGCCTTCGAGGTCAAGGTCGAGCCGCAGGTACCGACCACGCTGTTCACCGACCGTCAGCGCCTGGAGCAGATCCTCAAGAACCTGCTGTCCAACGCCATCAAGTTCACCGAGCGTGGCCAGGTCAGCATGAACGTCAGCTTCCAGGCTGGCAGCGGTATCGTGTTCGCGGTCCGTGACACCGGCATCGGCATTGCGGCCGATCAGCAGCAGGCGATCTTCGGCGCCTTCCACCAGGTCGATGGCACCAGCAATCGCCGCTATGGTGGCACTGGCCTGGGCCTGTCGATCTCCCGTGACCTGGCGCATTTGCTCGGTGGCCAGATCAATGTCGATAGCAGCCCTGGGCAGGGCAGTGTGTTCAGCCTGATTCTGCCGGAGCGCTATGCCGCCGAGGCCGAAGATGTCGAGCCGCAAAGCCTGCGCCCGGCTGTCGATGCGTTGCCGCCAGCACCGCAAGCGCCGCTGGCTGCCGCGGTCATGCGCCCGGCACCGGCCTTTGCCGACGACCGCGAGCGCGCACCTTTCGATACCCGTTGCATTCTGGTGGTCGAAGACGAGCCCAACTTTGCCCGCATCCTCTTCGACCTGGCCCATGAACTGGGCTATAGCTGCCTGGTGGCCCATGGCGCCGACGAAGGCTTCGAGCTGGCGGCCCAGTACATTCCGGATGCGATCCTGCTGGACATGCGCCTGCCCGACCACTCGGGCCTGACTGTCCTGCAGCGCCTCAAGGAGCAGGCCGGCACTCGCCATATCCCGGTGCATATCATTTCGGTGGAAGACCGCGTCGAGGCGGCCATGCACATGGGGGCGGTGGGGTATGCGGTCAAACCCACCAGTCGCGAGGAGCTCAAGGAGGTGTTCGCTCGCCTGGAAGCCAAGCTTACGCAAAAGCTCAAGCACATCCTGCTGGTGGAAGACGACGACCTGCAGCGCGAGAGCATCGCCCGGCTGATCGGCGACGACGATGTCGAGATCACGGCCGTGGCCATGGCCCAGGATGCCCTGGCGCTGTTGCGCCAGAACATCTACGACTGCATGATTATCGACCTCAAACTGCCAGACATGCTCGGTAACGAGCTGCTCAAACGCATGACAGCCGAGGATATTCGCGCCTTCCCGCCGGTGATCGTGTATACCGGCCGCAACCTCACCCGCGAGGAAGAAGCCGACCTGCTCAAGTATTCACGCTCGATCATCATCAAGGGCGCACGTTCGCCGGAGCGCCTGCTCGACGAAGTAACGCTGTTCCTGCACAAGGTCGAATCGCAGTTGTCCAACGAACGTCAACGCATGCTCAAGACCGCGCGCAGCCGCGACAAGGTGTTCGAGGGCCGCAAGGTGCTGCTGGTGGACGACGATGTGCGTAATATCTTCGCCCTGACCAGTGCCCTGGAGCACAAGGGCGCCATCGTCGAAATCGGCCGCAACGGGCGCGAAGCCATCGAGCGCCTGGAGCAGCACGACGACATCGACCTGGTGCTGATGGACGTGATGATGCCGGAGATGGACGGCTTCGAGGCCACCCGCCTGATCCGTCAGCAACCGCGCTGGCGCAAACTGCCCATCATCGCCGTGACCGCCAAGGCCATGAAGGATGACCAGCAGCGTTGCCTGCAAGCCGGTGCCAATGATTACCTGGCCAAGCCGATCGACCTGGACCGCCTGTTCTCGTTGATCCGTGTCTGGCTGCCGCAACTGGAGCGAATTTGACTAGCGAACGCAACACCGACATCGAGATCCGGCTGCTGATCGAGGCGATCTACCTCAAGTACAGCTACGATTTCCGCAATTATTCCGGTGCTTCGATCAAGCGCCGGATTCTCCACGCGCTGCGTCAGTTCGATTGCCTGACGGTGTCTGCGTTGCAGGAGCGCGTGCTGCACGACCCGGGCATGTTCATGCAGTTGCTGCAGTACCTGACGATCCCGGTCAGCGAGATGTTCCGTGACCCTGACCACTTCCTTGCCGTGCGCAACGAAGTGGTGCCGCTGCTGCGTACCTGGCCCTCGATCAAGGTCTGGATCGCGGGGTGCAGCACGGGGGAAGAGGTGTATTCCATGGCCATCCTGTTGCGTGAGGAAGGGCTGCTTGAACGCACCATCATCTACGCCACCGACATCAACCCGCATTCGCTGGACAAGGCCAAGCAGGGCATCTACTCGATGCAGAGCATGCGCGAATACGAGGAAAACTACCGTCTGGCCGGTGGCCGTCGTGACTTTGCCGAGTACTACACCGCCGCCTATGGCAACGCCATCATGGACAGCAGCCTGCGCGACAACGTGACCTTCGCCGACCACAGCCTGGCCACCGACAGCGTGTTCTCCGAGACCCAACTGGTGTCGTGCCGCAATGTGCTGATCTACTTCAACAAGGACCTGCAGGATCGGGCGCTGGGCCTGTTCCATGAATCGCTCTGCCACCGGGGTTTCCTGGTGTTGGGTAGCAAGGAGTCGGTGGACTTTTCGGCCTACAGCGAACGTTTCGAGCCGCTGGTCAAGCCCCAACGGATCTTCCGTAAATCATGAACGGCGTACGTGCAGTGGTGATCGGCGCCTCGGCGGGTGGCGTGGCGGCATTGTTCCAGGTGCTCGGCACGTTGCCATCGGCGTTCGCCATACCGGTGCTCTGCGTGCTGCACCTGCCGGACGATCGCCAAAGCCAGCTGGCTGGCGTGATGCAGCGGCGGCTGCATCGACCGGTGTGCGAGGCACGTGACAAGGAGAGGATCCGCAGCGGGCAGATCTATGTGGCGGGGCCGGGTTACCACTTGTCGGTGGAGCGCGACCTGACGCTGTCGCTGAGCCAGGAAGAACCGGTGCATTTCTCGCGCCCCGCGATTGACTTCCTGTTCATCTCGGCGGCCGATGCCTATGGCGACGGCTTGCTGGGTGTGCTGCTCACCGGGGCCAACGAAGACGGCGCCAGGGGCCTTGCCTACATCAAGAACAATGGGGGGCGCACGATCGTCCAGGACCCTCGTGACGCACAGGTTGCCCTGATGCCGGAGGCTGCTCTGGCCCTGCACCAGCCCGACCATATCCTTACTCTGAGCGGTATCGGGCAGTTGCTCGCGACCTTGGAATACAGCGCATGCTAAGCCACACCATCGCCAAACTGCTGATTGTCGACGACTTGCCGGAAAACCTGCTTGCGCTCGACGCCCTGATCCAGGGCGAGGACCGTGAGGTGCACCAGGCCCAGTCTGCCGAGGCTGCGTTGTCGTTGCTGCTCGAGCACGAGTTTGCCCTGGCCATTCTCGATGTGCAGATGCCGGGCATGAACGGTTTCGAACTGGCCGAGCTGATGCGCGGCACCGACAAGACCAAGCATATCCCGATCGTCTTCGTCAGTGCGGCGGGCCGCGAGATGAATTATGCCTTCAAGGGCTACGAGAGCGGGGCCGTGGACTTTCTGCACAAGCCGCTCGATACCCTGGCAGTGAAAAGCAAGGTCTCGGTGTTCGTCGACCTGTTCCGCCAGCGCAAGGTACTTGGCCGGCAGTTGGAAGCCTTGGAGCAGAGCCGCCAGGAACAGGAGCTGCTGCTCAGCCAGCTGCAGGTGGCGCGGTGTGAGCTGGAGCATGCCGTGCGCATGCGTGACGACTTCATGTCGATCGTCTCCCACGAGGTGCGTACGCCGCTCAATGGCCTGATCCTGGAAACCCAGTTGCGCAAGATGCACCTAGCACGGGGCAACCTGGACGCGTTCAGTGTCGACAAGCTGCAGGCCATGGTCGAGCGCGACGAACGGCAGATCAACAGTCTGATCCGGTTGGTCGAGGACATGCTTGATGTTTCGCGCATCCGTACCGGTAAATTGTCGCTGCGGCCCAAACTGTTTGACCTGGGCCAACTGGTGCGTGGGCTGGTGGAAAACTTCACGGCGCAGGCCATGGCGCTGGACACCCACATCGAATTGCAGCGTTGCGAAGCGCTGAAGGGGGAGTGGGACGAATTCCGGATTGAACAAGTAGTGGCCAACCTGTTGTCCAATGCAATGCGTTACGGCGAGCGCAATCCGGTGCAGGTACGGGTGTTCGAGCAGGACGGCATGGCCTGGGTGCAGGTACAGGATCACGGCATCGGTATCAGCGCCGTCAATCAGCAGCGGATCTTCCAGCAGTTCGAGCGGGTCGCTGCCCAGCAGGCCAGCGGAGGTCTGGGCCTGGGGTTGTACATCTCCGAGCAGATCGTCCAGGCGCACGGTGGCCGGATACAGGTTGAAAGCGAGGAGGGCAAGGGTGCCACATTCACCCTGCAATTGCCGCTGGCAACATTCAAAGAACAAAACGACCAGGCTCGGGCAACCTCTGTGTAAGCCTGGGGTCTGATGGCCAACTGTAAGTATTTCAAGGCGTTAACATGAGTGAAGATGCACAAGATGTGGTTCTGGTCGTCGAGGATGAACCGGCAATTCGCATGATTTTGCGCGATTACCTGGCGGGTGAGGGGTACCACGTCCTGGTGGCTGAAGATGGCGAGCAGGCGTTTGCGATCCTGGCCAGCAAACCGCACCTGGACCTGATGGTGACGGACTTCCGTTTGCCGGGAGGGATCTCGGGCGTGGATATTGCCGAGCCCGCGGTGAAGTTGCGGCCAGACCTGAAGGTGATCTTCATCAGCGGCTACCCGGCGGAGATTCTCGAGTCTGGTAGCCCGATCACCCGCAAGGCACCTATCCTGGCCAAGCCGTTTGACCTGGATACCTTGCACGAGCAGATCCAGTCGCTGTTGCGCTGAGGCATCCGGCCTCTTCGCGGGGCAAGCCCGCGCAGAGGCCATGGCAGGCTATCGCAGCGTCCGCTCAATCCCGCCGACCAGCAAGTTTTCCATCAGCTCCAACCCCTGCTCTTCAGGCATTGCTTTAAGTAACCCCGGCAGTTGGTTGAGAAGCGTCGCCAGTACATGCGCTGTGGCGTCCAACGCTTGCCCCGGCAGTTTCGCTTGCGGTGCGATCAGGCGCAGCAATCCTGCCTCATAACGCTTGCGCAACGCTGCCAGGTGCGCCTGTTGCGCCTCACTCAAACAACACAAATCCCGCTCGGCCAGCCGAAACTGCAGCGGCCGCTCGGCATGCAGCTGCCAGTGCGCAGCAATCAGGCAGCTCAACGCCGATGCCCCACGGGCCATGGCCCGACGGGCCTGGTCCAGCGTGGCTTGCAGCTCTTCGTACAACTCCTCGATCAAGTCGTACAGCAGGTCCTGCTTGCTGGAGAAGTGATGGTACAGCGAGCCGGCGGTCAGCCCCACATGGGCTGCCAGCTCGCGCATGCTGACCTGGCCAAAGCCCTTTTCGGCAAACAATGCCAAGGCCCGGTCACGTCGCTCCTCAAAGTTGGCACAGCGCATTGCGGCATTGACCGGGGGCATGGCGCTTGGTCCTCAGTAGGTGAAGAAACCGCGACCGCTCTTGCGCCCCAGCCAGCCGGCCGCGACCATTTCCTTGAGCAGTGGAGCAGGGCGGTACTTGCTGTCGTTGAAGCCGTCATGGAAGGCCTCCATGATCGCCAGCAGGGTGTCCAGCCCAATCAGGTCGGCCAGGGCCAGCGGGCCGATCGGCTGGTTGCAGCCCAGGCGCATGCCGGTGTCGATGTCCTCTGCACTGGCCAGACCTTCCTGGCGTACGAAGATTGCCTCGTTGATCATCGGCACCAGGATGCGGTTGACCACGAAGCCCGGGCGATTGCCGGCGGTGATCGGGGTCTTGCCGACTTTTTCGGTCACCACCAGCGCTTGGGCGTAGGTGTGGTCGCTGGTCTGCAGGCCACGAATGATCTCCACCAGCGCCATCATCGGTACCGGGTTGAAGAAGTGCACACCAATGAAGCGTTCGGGGTGCTCGATGCTCGCGGCCAGTTGAGTCACTGACAGCGACGAGGTGTTGGTGGCGATCAGGCAGTCGGCGGCGACGTTGGCTGCCACCTGCTGCAGGATGCGTTGCTTGAGCTGCAGGTTCTCGGTAGCCGCCTCGATCACCAGGTGGGCAGTGCTGAGCTGGGTGTAGTCGGTGCTGGTGCGGATGCGGGCTTTGGCGGCTGCGGCTTTGTCGGCGTCGAGGGTGCCTTTGCTGACCTGGCGCTCAAGGTTCTTGCTCAAGGTGGCCACGCCGCGCTCAAGCGCTGCATCGGAAACATCCACCAGCAGCACCTGGTAGCCGGCAATTGCGCACACTTGGGCAATGCCGTTGCCCATGGTGCCAGCGCCGATCACGGCGATCTGTTCAATGCTCATGTGTCAGCCTCCCTCAGACGCGCTCGAACACGACGGCGATACCTTGGCCACCGCCGATACACATCGTGGCCAGGGCGTAGCGGCCCTGGATGCGCTGCAGCTCATGGATGGCCTTGGTGGCGATGATCGCACCGGTGGCACCCACCGGGTGGCCCAGGGAAATGCCCGAGCCGTTGGGGTTGACCTTTTCCGGGTCGAAGCCCAGCTCGCGGGCAACGGCACAGGCCTGGGCGGCGAAGGCCTCGTTGGACTCGATCACATCCAGGTCTTGTAGGTTCAGGCCGGTTTTTTCCAGCACTTTGCGGGTGGCGGGGATCGGCCCCAGGCCCATCAGCTCAGGTTCCACCCCGGCGTGGGCATAGCCCACCAGGCGTGCCAGTGGCTTCAGGCCCAGGCGGCGTACCGCGTCACCTGTGGCCAACACCAGGCCGGCGGCGCCATCGTTGATACCGCTGGCGTTGCCGGCGGTGACGGTACCGTCTTTCTTGAATACCGGCTTCATACCGGCCAGTTGCTCGGCGGTTACATCAGCACGCACATGCTCGTCGACACTGAACTGCACGCTGCCCTTGCGGGTTTTCAGCTCCAACGCAACGATCTGGCTGGCGAAGCGGCCCTCGGCAATGGCCCGAGCAGCGCGGCGCTGGCTGGTCAGGGCCAATTCGTCCTGCATTTCGCGGGTAATACCGTGTTTGGCCGAAACGTTCTCGGCGGTAATGCCCATGTGGAAGTGCTGGAACGGGTCCTGCAGCACGCCGACGGTATAGTCGATGCCTTGCAGATCACCCATGCGTGCACCCCAGCGCGCTTGTGGCAGCAGGTAAGGGCCACGGCTCATGGATTCGGCGCCGGCCGCGACGGCCACGTCGGTGTCGCCCAGCAACAGGCCCTGGGCCGCAGAGACAATGGCCTGCAGGCCAGAGCCGCACAGGCGGTTGACGTTGAATGCCGGCGTTTCCTTGGGGATGCCGGCGTTCATTGCCGCTACCCGTGCCAGATAGGCGTCACGCGGTTCGGTGGGGATTACCGTGCCCATCACCAGGTGGCCGACTTGCTCGGCGGCCAGGCCCGAACGCTCGATGGCGGCGCGGGTCACGGCGCTGGCCAGGTCGGCCAGTGGCAGGTCCTTGAGGGAACCGCCGAAGCCACCAATGGCTGAACGGACGGCACTGACGACGTAGATTTCTGCGCTGCTCATAAGGGCTCCGATTGCGAAGGCGTGGCGGGACCGGGCCAGGCTCTGCGAGAATGGTCGGCGGCCCCGAAGTGGGTTCGAGTCTAGGCAAAGGCTCTGTTGCAGCCTATGCCGGATCTGTTCAAAGAACCTGGCACTTTTTGCCACTCAGCATAGACAGCGAAAACCGCCATGCGCGAAAGCGATTCAGTCGCCGTGTACTTTCTCAACGCCATGCTCCACGCTTTGCGCGACACCCCCGCCGAGCGTGATGCCCAGCTGCTTGCGGTGGGCATCGCCCCGCAGCTGCTCGATCAGCCTCAGGCACGGGTGCCGGCCAAGGCGTTCGCCCAGCTGTGGCTGGCGTTGATCCAGCGCCTTGACGATGAGTTCTTTGGCCTCGACAGCCATGGCATGCCGCTGGGCAGTTTCGCCCTGATTTGTCGGGGTTTGATCCTCGAGCCGAACCTGGAAAAGGCCTTGCGCCAGTGCATGGGGGGCTTCGGCCTGTTCCTGCGTGACCTGCATGGCAGCCTGACGGTACGTGGCGGGCGGGCGCTGATCAGTGTGCAGTCGAACATTGCCGACCCCTTGACCCGGGTCTATGCCGAGGAAACCTACCTGGTGCTGATGATCGGCATGCTGTGCTGGCTGGCCGGGCGGCGGATTGCCATCGACCGCACGGAGCTCGCAGTGTCGCGCCCGGCCCAGGAGGACGACTTGCTGCTGTGGGGGCCGGACCTGCGCCTGGGCAGCGGACGCACCGAGGTGGAGTTCGACAGTGCTTACCTGCGCCTGCCGGTGGTGCAGGACCGGGCGGCTTTGAAGACCTTCCTGCGCAGCGCGCCGCAGGGCCTGGTGATCCGCTTTCGCAATCAGAATGGGCTGGTGGCTGAGGTGTATCGGCACCTGCGGGCATTGCGCTATGGGCAGTGGCCGACATTGGCCGCGCTGGCGCAGCAGCAGGGGATCAGTGCCAGTACCTTTCGCCGGCAGCTGGAGCGGGAAGGGCGTTCGTACCAGCAGATCAAGGATGAAGTGCGCCGGGCCATGGCCTTCGAGCGGCTGCGCGAAGGCACGTTGAGCATTGCCGAAATTGCCGAGCAGGCGGGGTTTCAGGAACCGAGTGCCTTCCACCGGGCGTTCAAGAAGTGGACCGGGCAGAGCCCTGGGAGCTACCGGGCGCGGCTGGCCGGCCGTTGATGTGTCGTCTGTGCCGGCCCTTTCGCGGGTAAACCCGCTCCTACAGGTGCCGGGTGACCTTGAAACCTGCGCTGTCCCTGTAGGAGCGGGCTTGCCCGCGAAGCAACCAACGTGGTGGATGGCACCGGCTCTGCCGGTGTTCGCGGGTAAACCCGCTCCTACAGGTGCCGGGTGACCTTGAAACCTGCGCTGTCCCTGTAGGAGCGGGCTTGCCCGCGAAGCAACCAACGCGGTGGATGGCACCGGCTCTGCCGGTGTTCGCGGGTAAACCCGCTCCTACAGGTGCCGAGTGACCTTGAAACCTGCGCTGTCCCTGTAGGAGCGGGCTTGCCCGCGAAGAAACCAACGCGGTGGATGGCACCGGCTCTGCCGGTGTTCGCGGGTAAACCCGCTCCTACAGGTAACGAGTGACCTTGACGGCTGCGCTGTACCTGTGGGAGCGGGCTTGCCCGCGAACAGGCCTGCACAGGCCACCCGAAAGGATCAGGCCGGCACCATGGCAAAGCCGACGCCGAACCGGTTCCAGGCATTGATGGTGGCAATTGCCAAAGTCAGGTTGGCCACCTCGGCTGGCTCGAAGTGTTCCCGCAGGGCTTCATATTGCGCCTGCGGCGCGCCCTGCTCTGGCAAGCGGGTCAGGCTCTCGACCCAGGCCAGCGCAGCACGTTCACGCGGCGTGAAGTAGCTGGTTTCCTGCCACACGCACAGGGTCTGCAAGCGTGCTTCGGTCTCACCGGCCTTGCGTGCATCGTTGGCGTGCAGGTTGACGCAGTAGGCGCAGCCGTTGATCTGCGACGCGCGCAGGCGTATCAGCTCCAGCAGCGAGTTTTCAAGGCCGCTGTTGGCCAGGGCCTGCTCCAGGCCGACCATGGCTTTGTAGGCTTGCGGCGCGTGTCTGGCCCATTCGATACGGTTGTGCATGGCAGTCTCCAAAGTGCGGGGTGGGTATGGCGCTACTGTAGCGCCGCTCATTGGTCACCCCGATAGCCAATTTTGCGCATAAGCGGGAGGCCAATCGCCCATTCAGGTGGCCACTGACCTGCATCCAATCTCTTCATTTCTGCCAAGCCAGCCGAGCCGGGATAATGGCCAGTTCCTGCTTCAAGAGAACCGATTCACAATGAGAGCTGCATTGAACCTGTTGCTGGTGATCCTGCTGGCGTTGAACCTGCGGCCGATCCTGACCAGTATCGGCCCGTTACTCGAACCCATGCGCGCCAGCACCGGCCTGGGTTACCAGCAGGCCGCCCTGCTGACGGCGCTACCGGTGCTGTGCATGGGCCTGGTGCCCCTGTTGCAACCGTGGCTGCGACGCTGGGTCAGCGAGCATGGTGGCATGCTTGCAGGCCTGGCCGCGATTGCCTTGGCCTGCCTGTGGCGCCTGCAACTGGACAGTGCCTGGGCGCTGATCGCCAGTGCGCTGGTCGCCGGCCTGGGCGTGGCGGTGGTGCAGGGCATGATGCCGGGGCTGGTCAACCGCTGGTTCCCCGGGCGTCTGGCCGGGGCAATGGGGCTGTACTCGGCGGCGTTGATGAGCGGCGGCGGCTTGGCTGCAGTACTCGGTCCACACATCAGCGGCCATTTCGGTTACTGGCAGGCGGGCCTGGGCGTTTGGGCTGTCCCGGCCGTGCTGGCGGTGCTGGCCTGGGCCGTGCTGCGGCCAAGGCAGGAGGCGCCAAAGCTGTCTGGGGTCGCAGGCGGGCACTGGTTCGGCACCCGCCGGGCGTGGTTGCTGGCCTTGTACTTCGGCCTGATCAATGGCGGCTATACCAGCATGGTGGCCTGGTTGCCGGCTTACCACATCGAACACGGCGGCAGCGCCCAGGGCGGCGCCGACCTGGTGGGCTTGATGACCGTCTTCCAGGTGCTCGGTGCGCTCGGCTTGCCGCTGCTGCTGCGACGTTGGACAGACAGGCGTCCAGGGCTGTGGTTGGCGTTGACGATCCAGCTGGCGGGCTTCCTGGGGCTTCTGCTGATACCTACGGCGGCTTCCGGGTTTTGGGTAGCCATGATCGGCTTTGGCTTGGGTGCCTGTTTCAGCCAGTGCCTGACGTTGACCCTGGAACACCTGAAAACGCCTGCCGAGGCCGGCAGCCTGGCGGCGTTCGTACAGGGCATCGGCTTTATCATCACCGGCATCGTGCCGTATATCACCGGTTGGTTGCGGGATGTCAGTGGCGACTTCCAGGCTTCTTGGACGCTGTTGACCGTGACCGTGCTGGCAATGCTGCTGGTGACCGCGTGCTTCAACCCGCGCGGCTATACGGCAGCCATTGCCCGCCCGACTGCAACAGGCAAGGCCGCAGCAATCAACTGAGGCGTTGCAGGGTATCGCGCACCCGGTCCAGCGCCGGGTCGATATCCAGCAGTTCGATGGCGCCGAAGCCCATCAACAGCCCCGGCCGTACCGGCGCCTCGCTGAAGAATGGCGCCAGTGAATACAGGCCGACTTCTACCTTGCGCGCGAGATTGGCCAGCAGCTCCACATCCACCCCAGGTGTAGCCAAGGCACTGAGGTGGAAGCCGGCGCTGGCCGGGATGGTGCGGAACCACGGTGCCAGATCGCCGCCCAGGCGCGCCAGGATGCGCTCGCGGCGTGCGCTGTAGACCTCGTGGCAGCGGCGGATGTGCTTGTTCAGGTGGCCTTCGCCAAGGAAGCGCGCGAGCGCCCACTGCAGCAGGGTAGGGCTGTGCCAATCGCTGAGGTGCTTGGCCACGCAAGCGGCCTGCAGTACGGCAGGCGGCAATACGGCATAACCCAGGCGCAGCTCGGGCAGCAAGGTCTTGGAGAAGGTCCCGACATAGGCGACCAGCCCATGCCGGTCCAGGCGCTGCAGCGCGTCCGAGGCTGGCCCGTGGTAGCGGAATTCACAGTCGTAGTCGTCTTCGATGATCAGTGCACCCAGCTCGGCGGCCCGCGCCAGCAGGGCATGCCGGCGTGGCTCGCTCATCGGCATGCCCAGTGGGAACTGGTGTGAGGGTGTTACGTAGATCAGCCGGGTGCCTTCGGCGATCTGTTCCACGCACAGGCCCTCATCATCCACTGGCACCGATTGCAGGCGTGCACCCAGGGCCAGGAACAATTGCCGTGCCGGCGGGTAGCCAGGATCTTCCATGGCCACCTGGCAGCCCGGTTCGACCAGCACCCGGGCGATCAGGTCCAGCGCTTGCTGGGCGCCGTTGCATACCAGCAGGTCGGCTGCGCTGCAGTGCACCCCGCGTGAGTAGGCGATGTGGTGGGCAATGGCTTCGCGCAGTTCCGGCAAGCCCTGGGCCGGGAATTGTCGCTCGGCGTGGCGCTGGCTACGGCGCAGGGCGTAGTTCAGGCAACTGCGCCATTGGTCGAACGGGAACTGTGCCTTGCTCGAAGCACCACCGACGAAGTCATAGCGCGATGGCGCCTGCAACTGGCGTTGGCTGAGCACGGTGGCGCGCTGCTGCCAGCGCTCGAGGGATGCGGCGCCGGCCAGGGGGATGGTGGCTGATTCGTTGCTGCGCAGCGGATGGCGTGGGGTGACGAATGTGCCACGGCCGACCACGCCGTTGAGCAGGTTATCGTAGGTCAGCCGCGAATAGGCCTCGGCCACTGTCTTGCGCGATACGCCCAGTTGTTCAGCCAGCAGACGGGTGGGCGGCAGTTGGGAGCCGGCGGCCAGGTGGCCGCTGTCGATACCGTCGCGCAGTTGCTGGTAAAGCTGATCGGCCAGGCCTTTGCGGCCCTCCAGGCGAATGTGCAGTTCCATGGGCGGGTCCGGAGCGGAGGATTGCTCAGGATAGCGGATTGGCTGCGACTCAGGTGCTTGTCACAGGCTGCGATGATGCCACGTCAACCGCTCAGAACCGGGCGGTACTGACAGTGATATAGCCTTTTTCTGCCAGGGAAATGCGTATCACGGTTTCATCTTCCGGCGCGTTGCGGTTGCGCTTGATGCGCACGCCTTCTACCGTCGAAGCCTTCATATGCTCTGAAATGGCCCGCCCGTTCGCGTCGAAGAACACCTCGCTGGCCAGCAACTCGATACGTTCGATCAATTGCCGTGAATGTTCATCGGTGGCGCAGAAGAACATGACGCCCGACAAATGCGGGTCGTCGTCGGGGTTGGTCATGTCATGGGCCAACATTTCGCGCAGACTGCTGCGCAGTTCGGCGATGGGGCGGGCGTACGGGTGCATGCGGAGCCTCCTCTGGATCGCGACCTTGCGTCCTCCAGCGCCGATCATGTTTTCTCTGGGTAGGGACATCAAGTAAGGCGCTTCTGAGGCTCGTGTAGGAAATGCCTTTAAGGTGCTGAGGCGGGGGCGAATCGCAGGATCTACAAGGCGGTAGCCCCAGCCTTGGCCACTTGGGCATCCTGTTCGGATTTGACGCCTGATACACCGATGGCGCCCACCACCTGGCCTTTCACCCGCAGCGGTACGCCACCTTCCAGGCTGGTCAGCAGGGGCGCGGTCACGAATGCCGTACGGCCGCCATTGACCATCTCTTCATAATCCCGCGTCTCTTTGCGCCCCAGTGCGGCGGTGCGGGCCTTTTCCAGCGCGATGTAGGCACTGGCCGGTGCGCAGCCGTCCATACGTTCCAGGGCCAGTGGGTGGCCGCCGTCGTCGACCACGGCGATGGTCACGCTCCATTGCCGGGCCTGGGCTTCCTGGCGGGCGGCGCTCAGTACGCGGGCGATTTCGGCCTGGCCGATAACGGATTTGCTAAGCATGGGCGGGCTCCGGGTTCAAGGCTGCTTCGACAATTTCGATCCAGTGGCGCACGGGCGTGCGTCCAGCCCCGTCGAGGTGGGCCTGGCAGCCTATGTTGGCTGTGGCAATGAGGTGCGGCTTACCGCTTTCCAGCGCATTCAGACGATTGTCGCGAAGTTGCAGTGACAGTTCAGGCTGGGTCAGCGAATAGGTCCCCGCCGAGCCGCAGCACAGGTGGCCATCGGGCACTGAGGTCAGGGTAAAGCCGAGCCGCGTCAGCAACGCTTCTATCGCACCGCCCAGCTTCAGGGCGTGCTGCAGGGTGCATGGGCAGTGGAAGGCCAGGCGCTGTTCGGCGCACAGGGCCAATTGTTCGATCGGCTCATCGCGCAAGATTTCCACCAGATCGCGGGAAAGGGCGCTGACCCGGGCGGCCTTGACAGCGTAATGGGGGTCTTTTTCCAGCAGGTGCCCATAGTCGCGGACAAACGCACCGCAGCCGCTGGCGGTCTGCACGATAGCCTCGGCACCCGCTTCGATGGCGGGCCACCAGGCGTCGATATTGCGCCGTGCCCGCTGCAGACCTTGCGCCTGAGCATTCAGGTGATAGTCCACCGCGCCACAGCATCCGGCTTGCCGGATCGGTTGCACGCTGATGCCCAGGCGGTCGAGCAGCCGCGCAGCAGCGGCATTGGTATTGGGTGACAGGGCCGGCTGCACGCAGCCTTCCAGCATCAGTACCCGGCGCGCGTGGCGCACTGCCGGACGCTGGCCGGGTGGGGTGACCTGCGCCGGCAACTTGCGTTTGACTGAGGCCGGTAGCAGCGGGCGCAGCGCCTGGCCGCTGCGGGTCAGGGCCTTGAACAGTGCCGGGCGCGGCACCACCGCACGCAGGCCCAGGCGCAACAGGCGCTGGCTGAGCGGGCGTGGCACTTGCTGCTCGACCACCGCGCGGCCGATGTCCAGCAGATCGTGGTACTTCACCCCGGATGGGCAGGTGGTTTCGCAATTGCGGCAGGTCAGGCAGCGGTCCAGGTGCAGTTGGGTGCTGGCGGTGACCGGCTCGCCTTCGAGCATCTGCTTGATCAGGTAGATGCGCCCGCGCGGGCCGTCCAGCTCGTCGCCCAGCAACTGGTAAGTGGGGCAGGTGGCTGTGCAGAAACCGCAATGTACACAAGTGCGCAGGATGCGTTCTGCTTCGTCGGCGCGGGCCAGGCGGCGCGATGGTTCGCTAAGGTTGGTTTGCATGGTCTGGCCTCACAGGTCCGGGTACAGGCGGCCAGGGTTGAACACCCCCTGGGGATCGAGTTGCTGCTTGAGGGCGCGGTGGTAGCGCATCAGTGCAACCGGCAGTGGCGGGCTGCTGGTTGCACCGGGGGCGTAGCAGGTGGCGTGGCCACCCACCTTGGCCACCTGGTCGCGAATGGCCTGCGCTGGTGCGCGGGTCTTGAGCCAGCGCTGGGCACCACCCCAGTCGATCAGTTGCTGGCCGGGCAGTTTCAGCTCGCCGGTGATGGTGGGTACGGACAGGCGCCACAGGGGGGCGGCGTCGGTAAAGAACGCCAGGCGCTGCTCGCGCAGGTCGCTCCAGAAGCGGTTATCGAGTGTTTCGCCCCCCAGCCGCTGGCGTGCCGACTGCACCGACCCTTCGCCGCCTTCCAGGCGCAGGTACAGCGTTTCGCCGTCATGGCAGGCGGCGCTGATCGGCAGCGGTTGCTGGCCCCATTCGGCCAGCTCGGCCAGCGCTTCATTGCGGCCCATCGGCAGGCGCAGGCTCAGGCACAGGCGTGGCCGTGGCAGCACTTTCAACGAAACTTCGGTCAGCAGCCCCAGGCATCCGAAGCTGCCCGCCATCAGGCGTGACACATCGTAGCCGGCGACGTTCTTCATCACCTCGCCACCAAAGCGCAGCAGCTTGCCGTGGCCGGTGATCACCCGTGTACCCAGTACAAAGTCGCGCACCGACCCGGCCCACGGCCGTCGCGGGCCAGACAACCCGACCGCGACCATGCCGCCCAAGGTGGCCTCGGGGCCCAGGTGGGGCGGCTCGCAGGGCAGCATCTGGCCAGCCTCGTGCAGGGCTGCCTCGATGTCGCGCAGGGGGGTACCGGCGCGAGCCGTGAGTACCAGCTCGGTAGGGTCGTAGCTGACAATGCCGCGATGGTTGCGGGTGTCGAGTACTTCGCCGGCCACCGGGTTGCCGAGCATCGCTTTGCTGTTGCTGCCCTGGATACGCAGCGGCGTACCTTCGTTCAGCGCCTGGTTGACCTGCTCCAACAGCGTCTGGCTCATGTCGCGGTCCATGCTCATCAGAAGCGCTCCAGCTCGGGGAAGGGCAGTTGCCCATGGTGCACATGCAGGGCGCCGAATTCGGCGCAGCGGTGCAGGGTGGGAATGTTCTTGCCGGGGTTGAGCAGGCCCTGAGGGTCGAAGGCGGCCTTCACCGCGTGGAACAGGGTGATTTCGTCGCTGTTGAACTGCGCGCACATCTGGTTGATCTTCTCGCGCCCCACACCGTGTTCACCGGTGATGCTGCCGCCCACCTTCACACACAGCTCCAGAATCTTGCCGCCGATCGCTTCGGCACGCTCCAGCTCGCCGGGCAGGTTGGCATCGAAGAGGATCAAAGGGTGCATGTTGCCGTCGCCGGCATGGAACACGTTGGCCACCCGCAGTCCATACTTCGCGGACAGGTCGCTGATGCCCTTGAGCACCCGTGGTAACTCGCGGCGCGGAATGGTGCCGTCCATGCAGTAGTAGTCCGGCGAGATGCGCCCCACGGCCGGAAAGGCGTTCTTGCGTCCGGCCCAGAAGCGAACACGCTCGGCTTCGTCGCAGGCCTGGCGCACCTCGCGGGCCCCGGCTTGCGTCAGCACGGCGGCGACGCGCTGGCAGTCGTCGTGTACATCGGCTTCCACGCCATCCAGTTCGCACAGCAGGATCGCCGCCGCGTCCACCGGGTAACCGGCATGGATGAAGTCTTCAGCGGCGCGGATCGCCAGGTTGTCCATCATCTCCAGGCCACCGGGAATGATGCCGGCAGCGATGATGTCGGCGACTGCCCGGCCGGCGTCCTCGACGCTGTCGAAACTGGCCAGTATCACCCGCGCCACCTGGGGCTTGGGCAGCAGCTTGACGGTGACTTCGGTGACGATACCGAGCATGCCTTCGGAGCCGGTGAACAATGCCAGCAGGTCGAAGCCGGGGCTGTCCAAGGCATCGCTGCCCAGGCTCAGGCGTTCGCCCTCGACTGTGAGAATCTCCACCTTGAGCACATTGTGTACGGTCAGGCCGTACTTGAGGCAGTGCACGCCACCGGCGTTTTCGGCGACGTTGCCCCCGATCGAGCAGGCAATTTGCGAGGAAGGGTCTGGTGCGTAGTACATGCCATGGGGGGCGACGGCCTGGGAAATGGCCAGGTTGCGTACGCCCGGCTGCACGCGGGCGTAACGCCCCTGAGGGTTTACCTCGAGGATACGGTTGAAGCGCGCCATCACCAGCAGGATGCCCTTGGCCAGTGGCAGGGCACCACCCGACAGGCCGGTACCGGCACCACGCGCAACCACCGGGACGCCGCGCTGGTGGCAGAGCTTCAGCAGCGTCTGCACCTGCTCCAGGCGCTCGGGGAGCACCACCAGCAGTGGCACTGTGCGGTAGGCCGACAGGCCGTCGCATTCGTACGGTTTGAGGTCTTCATCGCGGTGCAGGATTTCAAGATCCGGCAGGGCATCGCGCAGCGCTTGCAACAGGGCGGCCCGGTCCACGTTGGGCAGCGCGCCATCGACGCGTTCGTCGTACAGGATATTCATCGGCTCACTCGGCAACGGTTTTTATTGTTGTTGGCAAAGCGGTCACCGATGCAGCGTGCGCGTGCTAGCGGCCGGGGTCGAGTGAGATTTTGACTGGTCCTACCAGTTTCTTCTGCCAGTGCTGTTTACTCACGGCTCTGTCCGGCTAGATTGGCGCTATAAGTCAAAGTGGTCCTACCAGCAGGAGTGTGTGCAGTGGGTACTGAAGGCAAGGTCAAGGTCGCCGACCAGGTGGCCGAACGGGTCGAGCGGCTTATCGTCGAGGGCGTGCTCAAGGTGGGGCAGGCGCTGCCATCGGAGCGGCGGCTGGTGGAGAAGCTTGGCTGTTCACGTTCGGCGTTACGGGAGGGACTGCGCGTTTTGCGCGGGCGCGGCATCATCGACACCGAACAGGGGCGGGGTTCGTTTGTCGCCGATCTCACCGGGCAGGCGGGTGCTACGCCTTTGATGCACCTGTTCAGTTCGCAACCGCGTACGCTGTTCGACCTGCTGGAGGTCCGGGCGTTGCTGGAGGCTGAGTCGGCGCGGTTGGCTGCGTTGCGCGCTACCGACGTCGACCGCCTGCTGATCCGCCGGCGCTATGAAGAAATGCTGGCTGCGCACGAGGCTGCGCCGGCGCTCGATGCCCGTGAGCATGCCCGTCGTGACCATGCCTTTCACCGGGCAATCAGTGAGGCGTCGCATAACCCGGTGCTGGTGCATACCCTGCAATCGCTCAGTGACCTGACGTTGAGCACTGTGTTTGCTTCGGTCAACAATTTGTACTGCCGGCCAGCGCAGAAACGCCAGATTGATCGGCAGCATGCGCGGTTGTATCGCGCGGTGATGGAGCAAATGCCCGAGCAGGCGCAGCGGGCGGCGCGTGAGCATATCTACGGCATACGCGACAGTTTGCAGGAGATCGAGCAGGAAGAGCAGCGCCTGGTCAGGGCGACCATGCGCATGGATGGCTGGGGGTGAAGCGGCACTGTACCGGCCCTTTCGCGTCGAACCGCCGCGAAAGGGCCGGTACAGGTTTACTCAATGGTCAGCCAGAGGGTCATCCTGCGACAGGATGGCCCGGGCCAGCTCCTCATCATTGGCCTGCAGCCCTGGATGGTCCTTGCGGGCCTGTTCAAGCGCCGACTCCACATAGGCGCCGCGGATGGCACCGCCGCTGGCGACGAACGCTGAAAGTTCGTCACGGGCCGGGATGATCCGTTTGTCATCCTTGAAGGTCGAATACAGCGAAGCGGAAATACCGGCCGAGGTGGCGACGTCGCCCGCATCGACGCGGGCCAGGGCAGCGCCGGCAGGCATCAGGAGCAGCAGCGCAGGGGCGAGCAGTAGGTGGCGCATGTCGTGTTCTCCAGTAGCGTGAAGCACAGGGAAATAAACCACTCAGTGTCTAAGACGGCCGGGGCGTTCAGGTAGTTCCCTGCTCTTGGGTGGAGCGTGTCGAGAGGGAAAGTGCACCTGCCGCTGACGAGGCGGCTGAACTCACGGTTTTCAAGGTGCCGGCGGAGTGCGTCATGGATTGACCGCGTCGGGATGCGCGTGATTTGCTTGGGTGGATGGCACTTCACGGGCAAGCCCGCACAGGGCCCTGCCGATCATTCAAAGGAAACTGAAGGTTCGCCCATGTCCGACTACAAGCTGCATTGCTTCGCCGAATCCGGCAACGCCTACAAGGTTGCGCTCATGCTTGAACTCACCGGCCAGAACTGGCAGCCGGTGTTCGTCGACTTTTTCCATGGCCAGACCCGTGAGCAAGCCTGGCGCGATGAGGTGAACGAGCAAGGCGAGGTGCCGGTGATGGAACACTCTGGCAAGCGCTTCACCCAATCTGCGCTGATCCTGGAATACCTTGCCGAACTGACCGGCCAGTTCGGGCCCCGCGATGAAGACGAAAAACGCGAGATCTGGCGCTGGATGCTGTTCGACAACCATAAGTTCACCAGCTACTACGCTATGCTGCGCTTTCTGTTCTGCCTGAAGAACACCGGTGAAACCGATGTCACGAGGTTCCTGCGCGAGCGTGCCAAGGCGGCTTACCGTATTGTCGACGCGCACCTGGCGAAGACGCCATTCATGGTCGGTGGCCGGTTGACCATTGCCGACCTGTCGTTGGCGGGGTATATGTTCATGCCAGAAGACACCGGTATCCCGCTGGCAGAGTTCACCCACATCGAGGCCTGGAAAGCCCGCATCCAGGCGCTGCCGGGGTGGAAGCACCCGTATGAGCTGATGCCGCGCACGGCATCCTGACTCGTTCGCGACCAAGGCCGTCTCTACTGCGGCCCCGCAAAATCAGGTGTGTGGCACACCCCGAGTGGGTGCGCCACCCGCATACTCCGGCTTCAGGTGCCCTTGCTCATCCAGCAGATAGGCGTCCATCACCTCCCGCACCACCGGCCCTGCGACTCGGCCCCCAGCCTCGCCGTTCTCGATCATCACCGCCACTACCACGCTGGGATGCTCGGCCGGAGCAAAGCCGACAAACAGGGCGTTGTCGCGGTGGCGCTCCAGGGTCTTGTTGCGGTTGTAACGCTCACCCTGCTTGATCGCCACCACCTGCGCGGTACCGCTTTTGCCGGCAATTCGGTACTGGGCACCGGCGGCCGCGGCGCGGGCAATACCGCGCGGGTCGTGCATGACCATCTGCATGCCCTGGTTGACCTGGTCCCAGGCATGCTTGTCGTGCAGAACGATGTCGGGCATGGGGTGGGGGTCGATCGGCGTGTCGCCGCCCACGGTCATGGCCAGGTGCGGGCGGTGCCATACGCCCTTGCTTGCCAACAGGCTGGTAGCCTGGGCCAGCTGCAGGGGGGTGACCTGCATATAGCCTTGGCCAATGCCCAGGATCAGTGTCTCGCCCGGGAACCAGGCCTGGCGTCGCGTAGCGCGCTTCCACTCGGGCGAGGGCATCAGCCCGGAGGCCTCCTCGAACATGTCCAGCGACACCTTCTGGCCCAGGCCGAACTCGGCCATGTAGTCGTGCAGGCGGTCGATGCCCAGCTTGTGCGCCAGGTCGTAGAAGTAGGTGTCGTTGGAACGCATGATGGCGGTGTACATGTCCACCCAGCCGTCGCCGCTGCGGTTCCAGTTGCGGTACTTGTGGTGATAGTTGGGCAGCTCGTAATAGCCCGGGTCGAATACCCGGCTGCCAGGGGTGATCACCCCGCTGTCGAGACCAGCGATGGCCACTTCAGGCTTCACGGTCGAGCCGGGCGCATACAGGCCGCGCAGGACGCGGTTGAACAGTGGGCGGTCGATGGAGTCGCGCAGCGCAGCATACTGCTTGAAGCTGATGCCCTTGACGAACAGGTTGGGGTCGAAGCTGGGGTTGCTGACCATCGCCAGTACGTCACCATTGGCCGGGTCCAGCACCACCACCGAGCCACGGCGGTCACCCAGCGCTTTTTCTGCGGCTACCTGCAAATGGGCGTCCAGGGTTAAAACTATGTCCTGCCCTGGGGTTGGGTCCTTGTGGTTGAGCACGCGCATCACCCGCCCTTGAGCGTTGGTCTCGACCTCTTCGTAGCCCACGTGGCCATGCAGTTGGCTTTCGTAGAAGCGCTCGATGCCGGTCTTGCCAATCGATTGGGTGCCGCGGTACTCCGTGCTGTCGAGCGTCTTGGCTTCTTTCTCGTTGATGCGCCCCACATAGCCCACTGAATGAGCGAAATGCTCGGCCAGTGGGTACTCGCGGATGAATTGCGGCTCTACATCCAGGCCTGGCAGGCGGAACTGGTTCACGGCGACCAGGGCGATCTGTTCCTCGCTCAAGCCCACCATAAGGGTCACGGGCTCGAACGGTTTGCGGCCGCGGCGCAGGTCCTTGTCGAACTGCTTACGGTCGTCTTCGGTCAGGCCCAGCACCTGCGTCAGGGTGTCGAGCACTTTGGCCGAATCGCCGCCGGCCCGCTCGCGGGTCATGGTCAGGTCGAAGCTGGGCTTGTTGTCGGCCAGTACCACGCCGTTGCGGTCGTAGATCAACCCGCGTTCGGGGGCGATGGGCAACACGTGCACGCGGTTGTTTTCCGACACGGCCGTTTGTTGGTCGTGCTGCAGCACCTGCAGCACATAGAGCCGGCCAACCAGGACGGCACACAGGCTGAACACCATGGCGGCGCAGGCCAGAAGCCGACGGTTGACCAGGTGTCTTTCCTTTTCGTGGTCCTTTAGAGGGATAGGTTGCGGCATCAGTGAATCGATCCTGAGGGGTAGCAGTACGCGCGCGATCGGGCCGCGGATGCTACGCAACCCGTACTGCCCCCTCAAGACGAGCCCCGGCTGCCCGCTGGCTGGCATCGGCTGTGTGCCCCATGATCAGGGCGCTGAGGGGGAACATGAAGATTTGTTCATTGCGCATTGATGAGGGTGGCACAAGTCTGGTTTGCGATGACTTTGTGGATCCATAATTGGATTTTGTGCGATAACCGAACATCAAGTTTCTAATGTTGCTATAGATTAAATCGTTGATTTAAATGGAAAAAATTATTGTGCTCACAGCTATTTACTGAAATTGGCCGCGGAAAAATTGAGATTCAGTGCTTTCGTCATGTTGTCTATGGATCCATTATCTGGTTGATTAGCGCCTGACAACGGCCGGAGCCCTCCTGCCGTATGCGATAACAATTACAAAAAGGGTCCAGTCATGAATGGCTATCCAACGGCACTGAACCGTCAGGGTTCCGCCTGCGCGTGCGCATCTTTCCTCTCGCCTGTGGCCAAGCCTGGCCGACAGGTGACCCCATGAATACCGATCTCAAGCAACGTCTGGACAACGACCCGATGGGCCGCTTTCAGTGCCTGGCCATTGGTATTTGCATCATCCTCAACATGATCGATGGCTTCGACGTGCTGGTCATGGCCTTTACCGCCGCCTCTGTGTCTGCCGAGTGGAACCTGAACGGGGCGCAGGTAGGGCTTCTGCTAAGTGCCGGCTTGTTCGGTATGGCGGCCGGGTCATTGTTCATCGCGCCGTGGGCTGACCGCTTTGGCCGACGCCCGCTGATCCTGCTGTGTCTGGCGCTGTCCGGTATCGGCATGCTGCTCTCGGCACTGAGTCAGAGCCCGTTGCAACTGGCGCTGCTGCGTGGCCTGACCGGGCTGGGCATCGGTGGCATCCTGGCCAGCAGCAATGTGATTGCCAGCGAATATGCCAGCAAACGCTGGCGCGGCTTGGCGGTGAGCCTGCAGTCCACTGGCTATGCGCTGGGCGCGACCCTGGGCGGTTTGCTGGCGGTATGGCTGCTGGGGCATTGGGGCTGGCGTTCGGTATTTCTGTTTGGCGGCATCGTCACCGTACTGGTGATCCCGCTGGTACTGCTGTGGCTGCCAGAGTCGCTGGACTTTCTGCTGGCGCGCCAGCCGGCCAATGCTCTGGCCCGGGTCAACCGTCTGGCCGTGCGCCTCGGTCAACCGGCATTGGCGCAACTGCCGGCCGTTGCCGCAAGGGCAGAGGGTGCCAGCAGCGGTTTCAGGCAACTGCTGGCGCCGGCCATGCGCCGCACCACGTTGGTGATCTGGTTGCTGTTCTTCCTGGTCATGTTCGGCTTCTACTTCGTCATGAGCTGGACGCCAAAACTGTTGGTGGCCGCCGGCTTGTCGGCCCAGCAAGGCATCACCGGCGGCGTGCTGTTGAGCGTGGGCGGCATCCTTGGCGCGGCGCTGATCGGCGGCCTGGCTTCGCGCTGGCCACTGACTCGCGTGCTGGCGTTGTTCATGCTCATTACCGCTGCGCTGCTGGTGCTGTTTGTGGCCAATGGTGCCTCGGTCACTGCGGCGCTGGCGTTGGGGCTGCTGATCGGGCTGTTTTCCAACGGCTGCGTGGCTGGGCTGTATGCCTTGTCGCCGGTGGTCTACGACGCCTCGGTACGCGCCACCGGCGTGGGCTGGGGTATCGGCATCGGTCGCATGGGCGCGATCCTGTCGCCGACCGTGGCTGGCGTGCTGCTCGATGGCGGCTGGCAACCCCTGCATCTGTATGGCGTGTTCGCCATCGTGTTCGTGCTTGCCGCGGGTTGCCTGCTGTTGCTGCGCCCGATGAACAAGCCGGCGTCCACCCTGCCTGCTGATGCACTGAGTCACTGAGTGCAACCCGGCCTGGCCGGGTATCTGAATGCAACTTCCTGCTCCGGGTCAAGCTGGCCTGGGGCGGCCTGCTGCGCCTATTGAAAGCGGAGAACAATAATAATGATGGATACAACTTGCACGCTGGCCCGTTCGGCCTTGGCAGTTTCGCTGGCGTTTGGTCTCGGTTTGCCGGCCTGGGCCGATGAAGGGGGCTTCTTTGAAGGAGCCAAGGGCGGGCTGACACTACGCAACTACTATTTCAATCGTGATTTCCGCGACCCGGGGGCCGCCAAGGGCAAGGTTGAAGAGTGGGCCCAGGGTTTTATCTTCAAGTTCAGCTCGGGCTACACCCCAGGGCTGATCGGGTTTGGCCTGGACGGTATCGCCCTGTTCGGCGTGAAACTGGACAGCGGCCGCGGTACCAGCGGCTCAGAACTGCTGCCGGTGCACGATGACGGGCGTGCGGCCGACGACTACGGTCGGGCAGGGCTGGCGGCGAAGTTGCGTATTTCCGCGACCGAGCTGAAAGTGGGGGAGTTGTTGCCGGATATTCCACTGCTGCGCTACGACGATGGTCGCCTGCTACCGCAGACCTTCCGTGGCGCGATGCTCGACTCGCGAGAAATCGAAGGCCTGAGCCTGCAGGCCGGCCAGTACCGCGAGGTGAGCCTGCGCCACTCTTCGGACATGCAGGACCTATCTGCCTGGGCCGCGCCCGGGGTCACCTCGGACGGCTTCAACTACGCCGGCGCCGAGTACAGCTTCAACCAGCAGCGAACACTGATCGGCGCCTGGCACTCGCAGTTGGAGGACATCTACCAGCAAAGCTACTTCAACCTGCTGCACAGTCAGCGGGTAGGGGAGTGGACGTTGGGGGCCAACCTTGGCTACTTCATCGACCGGGATGACGGACAGGCGCGCATCGGCGACATCCAGAGCCGCACCGGTTACGCTTTGCTGTCAGCTTCGCACATTGGCCACACGCTGTACCTGGGGTTGCAGAAGGTCAGTGGCGACAGTCAGTGGATGTCGGTTTACGGCAGCAGTGGGCGAACCCTGGGCAACGACATGTTCAACGGCAACTTCAGCAATGCTGACGAGCGTTCGTGGCAAGTGCGTTATGACTACAACTTCGCCGCGCTCGGTGTGCCAGGGCTGCTGGCCATGGTGCGGTACGGGCATGGCGAGAACGCCACCACGGCGGCGGGCAGCAATGGCAAGGAGTGGGAGCGCGATGCCGAGGTGAACTACACCTTCCAGAGCGGGGCTTTGAAGAACCTCAACATCCGGCTGAACAACGCGACCAACCGGCGCAGCTTCAACAGTGATCTCGACCAGACACGCCTGATCGTCAGCTATCCGCTGACCTTGTAGGGGCGGGTTCACCCGCGAACACCGGCGCAGCCGGTGCCATGTTCCGCGTTGCCTGCTTCGCGGGTAAACCCGCTCCTACATTTACGGCGCGTGTCTTGAGACAGGTTGGTTTCTTGGCGCGCGCCTCCCCCCGTAGGAGCGGGTTCACCCGCGAACACCGGCAAAGCCGGTGCCATGTTCCGCGTCGCCTGCTTCGCGGGTAAACCCGCTCCTACATTTACGGCGCATGTCTTGAGACAGGTTGGTTTCTTGGCGCGCGCCTCCCCCCGTAGGAGCGGGTTCACCCGCGAACACCGGCAAAGCCGGTGCCATGCCCCGCGTTGCCTGCTTCGCGGGTAAACCCGCTCCTACAACAGGCCTGCAGCAACCCCTCGGCTTGCGCTAAGATGCCCGTTCACGTCTTTGGAAGTCGCCTGGATGAGCAAACCCGGTCAGATGGTGCTGGTTGCGTTGCGCAAGATGATCGCTTCGGGCGAGCTGGCGGCCGGCGAGCGCTTGATGGAAGTCCCAACCGCTGAACTGTTCGGCGTTTCACGCATGCCGGTGCGCATGGCATTTCGCACCCTCGAACAGGAAGGCCTGCTGGTGCGCTTTGGTGGCCGGGGGTTTCAGGTGCGCTCGGTCAGCGCCGATGACATCGCGGGTGCGGTCGAGGTGCGCGGTGTGCTGGAGGGGTTGGCGGCGCGTCAGGCTGCAGAACGTGGCTTGTCGGTGCAAGCACGCGCTGCGTTGCAACAGTGCCTGGTCGACGGCGATCAGCTGTTCGACAAGGGCTTTGTGAGCGAAGACGACTTGCAGGTCTATCACGACCTGAACATGCGCTTTCATCAGGTGATCATCGACGCCAGCCACAACCCGGCCATTGCCGTTGCCCTGGCGCGCAACGACCACCTGCCATTCGCCTCGGTCACCGCACTGGCGGTGGACCGCCATGATCTGGCTCGCGAATACCGGCGCTTCAACTTCGCCCACATGCAGCACCACGCCGTGTTCGACGCCCTGGTCAACCGCCAGGGTGCCCGCGCCGAAGCGATCATGCGCGAGCACGCCAATGCCACCTTGCGCTATGCCGAAACCTTTGGTGGACCAGCGGCAGACGCGGGCATGAAAGTCATCCTGCCCTCGTCGTAAGCCGAGTCAGATATCCAGCACCAGCAGCGGCGTCTTCGAGCGCGAGCAGCAGGGCGTGAACTGATCGTTCAAGGCCTGCTCCTGTTCGGTGAGAAACAGATCGCGATGGTCCGGTGTACCCTGCAGCACGCGTGTCAGGCAGGTGCCGCAAATACCCTGCTCGCACGACAGGGCGATCTCGATACCGTTCTCTTCCAGCACCTGCACCACGGTCCGGTCGGCTGGCACCTCGAACACCTGGCCCGTGCTGCCCACCTGCACCGAGAAACTGCCGTCGTTGCTGGCATCCACCGGCGCTGCGGCGAAGTACTCGCGGTGCAGGTTGGCCTCCTGCCAGCCCAGCCCCTTCGCACTGTCCAGCACATGCTGCATGAAGCCGCCTGGCCCGCATACATACAGGTGCACATCATCTTGCGGGTTGCCCAGCACCTGGGCGATGTCCAGCGCTGTTTCCGGCTGCTCGTCAAAATGCACGAACAGCCGATCAGCGAACGGCGCACTGCGAATCCGCTCGACAAACGCTGCACGCTCGCTGGAGCGGGCACAGTAGTGCAGCTCGAAGGCATGGCCGCTGTGGGACAGTTGCTCGGCCATGCACAGGATCGGGGTAATGCCGATGCCGCCAGCAAACAGCAAACTGCGCTGCGCCCTCTCGGCCAGCGGGAACAGGTTGCGCGGCGCACTGATACGCAGCCGGGTGCCGGCCTGCACCTGCTCGTGCAGGCTACGTGAACCGCCCCGCGAAGCCGGGTCGTTGAGCACGCCAATCAGGTAGCGATGGCGTTCTGCGGGGTGATTGCACAGCGAGTACTGGCGCACCAGCCCGTCGGGCAGGTGCACGTCGATATGGGCGCCGGCGCTGAACGCCGGCAGCAGGCTGCCATCTGCCGCTGCCAGCTCGAAGCTGCAGATACCCTGAGCTTCATCGTTACGGGATACCACTACGGCATCGATCATGTCGGCTGTTCCTCAGGCAGGGGTGGCGCTGGTGGCGATCAGTTGCGGCTGCGGCGCCCGCTCTTTGGCGATGATCCGCTCCAGCACCTTGCGTGACTGCACGCCGCCGGCATCGATGTTCAGCTTCAGCAAGTTGCGCTCGGGGTAGGCCAGCAGGTTTTGCTGCTGACGTTCGAGCATTTCCAGGTCTTCGCTGAAAATCTTGCCCTGGCCCTCCCGGATGTTGTCGGTCAGGGCCTGGTCGTGCGCAGCGAAGTTGCGCGCCATGCCCCAGAAGTACCAGATCGAGGTATCGCTTTCCGGGGTGATGAAGTCGACCACGATGCTCGACGCCTTGTGCTGCGCATCGGCGTGGTAGCCACCCTTGCCGGCATGCGCCACACCCACTTCGATCAGTACGTGGCTGGGTGGGGTGAAACGGCAGATCTGCCAGCGGTCCACCGGTACATCATCGGCCAGGCCGTTGCCACGCAAGGCCATGCGCCAGAAGGGCGGCGCCATGATGTTTTCCATGTGCCGGGCGGTGACCACTTCGTCGCCGGTGACGGTGGTGACCGGCGGTGCTTCGTCGATCTCCTTCTGGCCAATGCTGGACGCGTGCACGTAGGTTTCATGGGTGAGGTCCATGAGGTTGTCGATCATCAGGCGGTAGTCGCAACCGATGTGGAACAGCCCGCCGCCGTAGGCCCACTCATCATTCACCGCCCATTCCAGATGCGGAATCAGCGCCGGGTCGGCCTGCGCCTGGTCGCCGGGCCAGACCCAGATGAAGCCATAGCGCTCGACAGCCGCAAAGGTCTTGTTGCAGGGGAAACCACGCACCCGCTGCCCCGGCATCGACACGGTCTTGCCGTCGCAACCCATGACCAGACCGTGGTAGCCGCACACCAGGTTGCCGTCCTCGACATAGCCCAACGACAACGGTGCGCCGCGGTGCGGGCAGAAGTCCTCGACGGCGGCCACTTGGTTTTCTTGGGCGCGGTAGAACACGATTTTTTCCCCGCAGATCTGCCGGCCCAGAGGTTTGGTGGCGATCTCATCGGGGGTGCAGGCGACGTACCAGGTGTTTTTGGGGTACATGGAAGGCTCTCCGGGGTTTTGTTTTTATTTAATGGATCCATTAGGGCTGCGCATGTAGTGAATGGTCAATGATTTTTGCTCGTATTAAGTTAATTCTGTGCGATTATCGGTTTTTAGTGGATCCATTGATGGGTGTCTCCAGCGATTCGAGGGGGCGGCTACAGCAGCACGTCGTCTGACCAGAAGAGCGTTGGCGAGCGCCGGTGCAGAAGCAGGCCTGGCCGAACCTGCTATGCCTAAAGGGACACCCAACCCATCAAGGCCACTCGATGCTAGCCATCGAAAAACTCTACAAATCATTCCCCACCCCCCAGGGCCCGCTCCCCATATTGCAGGGGGTCGATGTGCGCCTGGCGCGGGGCAGCAGCCTGGCGCTGATGGGCGAGTCGGGAAGCGGCAAGAGTACTTTGCTGCACCTGGTGGCTGGCCTGGACCGAGCTGACAGCGGCCAGATTCTGATCGACGACGTTCCGCTCGACGGCCGTTCGGAAGCTTCCTTGGCGCAGTGGCGGCGGGAAGGGATCGGCCTGGTATTTCAGCAGTACAACCTGATCAGTAGCCTGGACGTAGGCCTGAACCTCACTTTCCAGGCTCGCCTGGCCGGGCGGCATGACCCGCATTGGGCGGCTTACCTGGCGCAGCGCCTGGGCCTGGCGGACCTGCTTGAGCGTTACCCGGAACAACTGTCTGGCGGCCAGCAGCAGCGGGTCGCCATCGGCCGTGCGCTCGCAGGGCGCCCGGCCTGGCTGCTGGCTGACGAACCGACCGGCAGCCTCGATGAAGCCAGCAGTGACGAGGTGCTGAGTTTGTTGTTGCAGTTGGTCGCCGAAGCCGGCAGCGGGGTACTGATGGTGACCCACAGCCCGCGGCTGGCGGCGCGTTTGCAGCACCGTTGCTACCTGCAGGCCGGCCGTGTGCGGCCCGAGCAAGGGTGATGAAGCTTTTGTCGCTGGCGCTGTTGGCGCTGCTCAGCCACTGGCGGCGCCATCGTGTGCAGTGCTTCAGCATCTTCACTGGCCTGTGGCTGGCCACGGCGTTGTGGACCGGTGTGCAGGCGTTGAACAGCCAGGCACGCAGCGACTATGCCCGGGCCAGCGCGGTATTGACCGGGCCGCTGCAGGCGCAACTGATCGCGCGCAATGGCGAGCGCTTCGATCAGGCGTTGTACGTGCAACTGCGCAGGCAGGGCTGGGCTGTTTCGCCGGTACTGGAAGGGCGCTTGCGCTTGCCGGGCGAGCCCGCACGCAGTGTGCGGCTGATCGGCATCGAGCCGTTGAGCCTGCCGCCTGCCAGCAGCATTGCCGGGGTGCAGGTGCAGGCATTCGACCTGCAAGCGTTCATCGGCACGCCCGGGCAAGCCTGGGTTGGGCCAGATACCTTGCGTCAGCTGGACACAAGCCCCGGGCAGCCGACCCGCGACAGTGAAGGGCAGTTGCTGCCGCCTTTGGTTTTGCAGCCTGCGCTGGCACCTGGGGTCATCGTGGTGGACATCGGCCACGCGCAGACGTTGCTGAACGCACCGGGGCAGTTGTCCCGTCTGCTGCTGGCCGATACGTCCAGGCCGTTGCCTGCGGATATCGCCCGCTACCTTGAACTGCAGCCGCAGCAGGACGATGGCGGTTTGCAGCGCCTGACCGACAGTTTCCACCTCAACCTGACCGCGCTCGGCCTGCTGGCGTTCTTCGTCGGCTTGTTCATCGCCCACGCCGCGATCGGTCTGGCGCTGGAGCAGCGCCGTGGGCTGATCCGCAACCTGCGCGCGTGCGGCGTCAGCCTGAAGACCCTGCTGGGTGCTCTGGTGCTGGAGCTGGGCCTGTTCGCGGCATTGGGTGGGCTGGCCGGGGTGGCCAGTGGTTACGCATTGGCCGCGTGGCTGTTGCCCGACGTGGCCGCCAGCCTGCGTGGTCTGTATGGCGCCCAGGTCGCCGGCACGTTGAGCCTGCCGGCGGGGTGGTGGCTGCTGGGTGTGCTGGTGAGTGTACTCGGGGCATTGCTGGCGGGGCTGGAGAGTGTAATGCGTGCTGCCCGATTGCCTTTGCTGGCGCTGGCGCAACCCCAGGCCTGGCGAATGGCGCAGGGGCCGTGGTTGCAACGTCAGGCTCTGATAGCGGGCCTGCTGCTGTTGCTGGCCTTGGGCTGTGGTGTCTTCGGGGCTGGCTTGCTTAGCGCGTTCGGCATGCTGGCAGGGTTGCTGCTGGCGGCGGCGCTGCTGTTGCCGGCGTTGCTCGATCGGGTACTGGCCTGGCTGGCGCGTCGTTGCCACCGGCCCTTGGCGCAATGGTTCGTGGCTGACAGCCGCCAGCAGCTGCCAGCCCTGAGCCTTGCGTTGGTCGCCCTCTTGCTGGCGCTGGCTGCCAGTGTTGGCGTGGGCAGCATGACCGAGGGTTTTCGCAAGACCTTTGTCGGTTGGCTTGACCTGCGCCTCTCCGCCGACTTGTATGTCACTCCACGGGATACGGCCCAAGGCTTGCAGATAGTCGAGTGGCTCAAGCAGCAACCTGTGGCCAGCGTGGTCCTGCCCGGCTGGCGCGCAGACATGCAGCTGCAAGGTTGGCCGGTGCAAGTGCAGGGCATTGTCGATCACCCCGCCTATCGAACGCGCTGGCCATTGCTGGAACAGCATTCGCGCGCCTGGCAGCGACTGGCCAGCGGACAAGCCGTAATGCTCAGTGAGCAGTTGGCCAGGCGACTGAACCTGCAACTGGACGACAGCCTGCAACTGCCCCCAGACACGCCAGCCTTGCCCGTGGTGGGGATCTATGCCGATTACGGCAACCCCAAGGGGCATGTACTGGTCAATGCCGGCTGGTTGCGCGCCCACTGGCCACAGGCAACCCTGGCCGGCTTGAGTGTCGACCTGAGCGCTGAACGGGTGCCGGTGCTCAAGGCCGCGTTGCAACAGCACTTTGCCCTGGATGACAGCCGGGTGGTCGAGCAGGCGCGCCTGAAACGCTGGTCGACCGACGTGTTCAACCGCACCTTTGCCGCCACCGCAGCCCTCAACAGCCTTACCCTTGGCGTGGCCGGTGTGGCGTTGTTCATCAACCTGCTGACCCTGAGCCAGGCCCGGCTGGGCCAGTTGGCGCCGCTGTGGGCGTTGGGGGTGCGGCGCATGCAACTGGTCTGGCTGAGCCTCGGGCAGACACTCATGCTTAGCAGCTTCACCGTGTTGCTGGCAATCCCGCTTGGGCTGTTGCTGGCCTGGTGCCTGGTCGCGGTGGTGAATGTGCAGGCCTTCGGCTGGCGCTTACCGCTGTATGTGTTCCCTGTGCAACTGCTGCAGCTGACCGTGCTGGGCATGCTCACCAGCCTGCTGGCTTGCGCCTGGCCGCTGTGGCAACTGGCGCGCCGCCAGCCGCGCGAACTGTTGAGGCCGCTGGCCGATGAAGCTTAATGCGTGGCTGTTGCTGACCGGGTTGTTGTTGTGCGGCTGTGATCAGCCAGCACCGCAAAGCTATGCCGGGCTCGGGCAGCAGGCTGGCGAATTCAGCCAGGTGACCCGCGATCATCGTCTGGTCTTCCCGCATGACCACGGCCCCCACGATGGCTTTCATATCGAGTGGTGGTATGTCACCGCCAACCTCAAGGACGCCCAGGGCCGAGATTGGGGCGCCCAGTGGACACTGTTCCGCTCAGCCCTGCGCCCCGGCCCGGAGACCACCGGCTGGAACAGCCCGAACCTGTGGATGGGGCATGCAGCACTGACCGGGCCGGGTGGCCATCAGGCTGCGGAAACCCTGGCGCGGGGTGGTGTCGGCCAGGCCGGCGTGCAGGCCCAGCCGTTTCGGGCATGGATCAATGACTGGGTGTTACAAGGCCAGGGCGGTATTGAACAGCTGCAGATGGCCGCAAGTGGCGACGGTTTTCGCTATGACTTGCAGTTGCACAGCGATCTTCCCTTGGTGCTGCATGGGGAGCAGGGCTACAGCGAAAAATCAGGCAAGGGCCAGGCTTCGTACTATTACAGCCAGCCGTTCTACCACGTCCAGGGGCAGGTCCAGCGTGGCAGCCTGTGCATCGCGGTTACCGGGCAGGCCTGGCTGGACCGGGAATGGAGCAGCCAGCCGTTGGCGCCCGGGCAGACCGGCTGGGACTGGTTTTCCCTGCACCTGGACAGTGGCGCCAAGCTGATGCTGTTCCAGGTACGGGAGACCCACGGGGAACCGTATCGCGCCGGGACCTGGGTAGAGCCACAAGGGGACGTGGTGGCACTGGACGCCGCACAGATCAAGCTGCAGGCGCTAGCCTGGTCTGCGCAGAAAAACGGCAAGCAGGTACCGACGCGCTGGCGGGTGCAAGTGCCGGAGCATGGGGTGGATGTGCAGGTCGATGCCGTTGAGCCGCAGGCGTGGATGCAGACACGGTTCCCGTATTGGGAAGGGCCGGTACGCTTGAACGGGAGTGCGGGCGGGCGCGGGTATCTGGAGATGACCGGGTACTAGTGCAACAACGTTCAAGCAAGACAGTTGCGCCCATGAAGATCGCACCAGCCCCTTCAATCCTTGATCATCCCTCGGAGCACTGCCCGCGCTTCTTCAGTACGCAAGCATTCGATGAACAGTCGGCTTTCCCGCGCCACCGTGGCCTCCAGCTCCGCCCGCTGGCTGTCCTTGAGCAGCCGCTTGCTGATCCGCAGTGCCGCCTGCGGGTAGCCTTGCAGCTGCCGCGCCAGCGTGCGGGCAGCGTCCAGGCACTGTTCGCCGTTTTCATGCAGCTCATTGGCCAGCCCCCAGGCCAGCATCTGTTCGCCATCCAGCAATGCATTGGTCAACAGCAAGCGTGCCGCCCGGGCCTGGCCAAGCACACGCGGCAGCAGCAGGCTGGAACCAAACTCCGGGCACACACCCAGCGGCGCGAAAGGCATGCGCAGCTTGGTCGAACGGCTGACCAGCACCTGGTCGCAGTGCAGCAACAGGGTGGCCCCGATGCCGATCGCCGCACCACTGACCGCTGCGATCAGCGGCTTGTCCAGGCCCATGACCACGTGCATCAGGCGGAACACCGGGCTGTCCAGGTCGCTGGGCGGGTTGTCGAGGAAGTCGCGAAGGTCGTTGCCAGCGCTGAAGCAGTGCGGCCCACCGGTGATGATGATGGCATCGACAGCGGGGTCTTCACCTGCTGCCAGCAACAGGTCACCCAGCAACTGGTACATGGCAGTGTTCAGGGCATTGAGCTTGTCGGGGCGGTTGAAGGTCAGGGTCAGCAGGCCTTGGTCCAGCTCGCGTGTGATCAGGTCGTTCATGGCAGCCGCTTTTGTTGTTGTGAGGGGGCCCTGCCGGGCAGTGGCGCTTAGGGTTTATCACGCAGTCCGGCTTGTTGTACAGTCGTTCAGCCCAGCCCCTAACCAGAGACCCACTGATGACTCAGGAAGCCCGCTACCACCGCATGCTGCCGGAATTGCGCAAAGCCAACCTGGTCGAGGCGACCCTGGTGTGCCTCAAACGCCATGGTTTCCAGGGGGCTTCGATCCGCAAGATCTCGGCCGAGGCCGGGGTCTCGGTCGGGCTGATCAGCCACCATTACGCGGGCAAGGACGAACTGGTTGCAGAGGCTTACATGGCCGTCACCGGTAGGGTGATGGGCCTGTTGCGTGAGGCCATGGCCCAGGCCGCGCCCAATGCCCGCGAGCGGCTGTCCGCGTTCTTTCGTGCCTCGTTCTGCGCCGAGCTGCTCGACCCGCAATTGCTCGATGCCTGGCTGGCCTTCTGGGGCGCGGTGAAGACCGCCGACGCGATCAACCAGGTGCACGACCACTCCTATGGCGAGTACCGCAACGAGCTTGGCCAGCTACTGGCCAGACTGGCCGAAGAGGAGGGCTGGCAGGGCTTCGATGCCGACCTGGCGGCCATCAGCCTGAGCGCCTTGCTCGACGGCCTGTGGCTGGAGTCGGGCCTGAACCCCGGCACCTTCAGCCCCGAGCAGGGCGTGATCATCTGCGAGGCCTGGGTCGACGGCCTGCAGGCCGGTGGCCGGAGGCGCTTCAGCCTGCCCGAGGGCTGTTGATCGCCTGTTCAGTAACGAGTACGCTGCTGTCGCGAGTGTGTAGAACAACACCAATAAAAAAGAGACAACACGCAATGACGCCTCGGGTATTGATCGTCGATGACGATCCGCTTATTCGTGACTTGCTGCAGGCTTACCTGTCCCAGGAAGGCTACGACGTACACTGCGCCGACACTGCCGAAGGGGCCGAAGCCCTGCTTGCCAGCCAGGATGTCGACCTCGTGCTGCTGGACATCCGACTGCCCGGCAAGGATGGCCTCACCCTGACCCGCGAACTGCGGGTGCGCTCGGAGGTTGGCATCATCCTCGTCACCGGGCGCAATGACGACATCGACCGCATCGTTGGCCTGGAATGCGGGGCAGATGACTACGTGATCAAACCGCTCAACCCCCGCGAGCTGGTGTCCCGGGCGAAAAACCTGATCCGCCGCGTGCGCCATGCCCGCGAGGCGCACCCCACCCCGGCCTGTGCGCAATCACTGAAGCAGTTCGCCGACTGGGCACTGGACACCGACCGCCGGCGCCTGATCGACGCCCGTGGCGGGCAAACCCTGCTGACCCACGGCGAGTTCCAGTTGCTCAGCGTGTTCCTGCGCAACAGTGGCCACACTCTCAGCCGCGACCAACTGATGGACCAGATTCGCAACCGCGAGTGGGTGCCCAACGACCGCTCCATCGACGTGCTGGTCGGCCGCCTGCGGCGCAAGCTGCATGACGACCCGGCCGAACCGCAGTTGATCATCACCATTCACGGCACCGGCTACCTGTTCACCGCCAGCGTGGCAGCATGATTCCTCGCGCCTGGCGGTTGGCGCTGGCCTTGACGTTGCCCACCCTGCACGCCAGTGCCAGTGAACCGGTGCGTTACTGTGACTACCCGGTGTACCCACCCATTTCCTGGAGCGATGGCCACCAGGTGCGTGGCCTGGCCCCGACCGTGGTGCGCGAACTGTTCGCGCGCCTGGGCTACGAGGTGCAAACCGTGGTGCTGGGCAACTGGAAGCGCTGCCTGATGGACGCCGCCGCCGGGCGGGTGGACGTGGTGCTGGCCTACAACAGTGACCAGCGTGACCAGCGCATGCGTTTTTCCACAGAGCCGGTGGTGCGCGAGGAAGTGGCCGTGTTCTACAACCGCAAGCGGCCGGTGCAGTTCCAGCAGCTGGAGGACCTGGCGGGTTACCGCGGCGGCCTGCTGTACGGTGAAAGCTATGGCGCCGAGTTCGATCGCTTCGTCGCCCGCCACCAGAACATCGAGCGGGTATCGTCCAGCCAGCAGAACTTCGGCAAGCTGATCCGCGGGCGCATCGACTATGTGATTCAGGAGCGGCGCACCGGGCTGCTGTTCATCGAACACCTGCCCGGGGCGCAGGATATTCGCGCATTGCCCACGGCACTGAGCGTGGACTACCTGCGGGTGGCGGTATCGCGACAGTCACCCTTGAGCCAGCGCATGGCTGAAATTGATGCGCAGTTGCAGCGGATGAACCAGGCGGGTGAGATCGCGCGTTGGCTGGAGCAAAGTGAGGTCACTTACCGCGACATGATCAACCTGCCGGCGGATGCACGATGATCCACCTGCGCACCGATGGCCTGCTGCGTCGCCTGCTGCTGTTCATCCTGCTGTTCAGCTTGTGCTTCACGGTGCTGGCCAGCGGCGTGCAGTTGTACTTCGAGTACCGTCGCGAAATGCGGGATATAGAGGCACGCATGGCGTTGATCCGTGCCGGCTACCTGGCCAGCCTGGAACGCAGCCTGTGGGACCTCGACGAGGCGCAGCTGGATGTTCAGTTGCGCGGCCTGGTGGACTTTTCCGATGTGGCGCGGGTGCGTCTGCTCAGTGATGATTTCCCGCTGTTGCGCGGTGAGCCCGACCCCCAAGGGCCGCTGCGCATCGAGCGCTTTCCCCTCGACTACCAGCCGCCCTCAGGGCCGGTCAGGCATCTGGGGGAGCTGGAAGTCAGCATCGACCTTGGTGCGGTACACCGGCGGCTTTACGCCACGGGCCTTGCCAGCCTGCTATGGATGGGCGTGTTTCTGTGCGGCCTGGCAGTGGCGTTGTCAGGGCTGTTCTACCGTCTGGTCACCCGCCACCTGCAAGTGATGGCCGAGTTCGCCCGCCGCATTGGCGCCGGCCAGTGGCAGGAGCCCTTGCGCCTTGGCCGCCGCCGCTCATCGCGCCCCGACGAAATCGACACTGTGGCCAACGCCCTGGACGATATGCGCCGCGCCATCCTCAGCGATATCGAGCGCCGTGAGCGTGACCGCCTGGAACTGCAGGACAAACGCGACGAATTGCAGGCCATGGTCGAGCGGCGTACGGCCAGCCTGGCTCGGGCCAAGGACGAGGCCGAGGCTGCCAACCTGGCCAAGTCGCGCTTCTTGGCGACCATGAGCCATGAACTGCGCACGCCGCTCAACGGTATTCTGGGCATGGCCGAACTGCTGCGCGGCGGGCGCCTGGAGGTCGCCGACCGCCAGCGTGTCGAGGCCTTGTACAAGGCCGGCGAAGGGCTGTTGGCGATTCTCAACGAAGTGCTGTATTTCGCCCGGCTCGAAGAAGGCGAGAGCCGCGCCGAACGGGTGGTGTTTTCCTTGCGTCAGTTGTGCCAGGAAGTGCTGGCGTTGCTCGAACCCATGGCCATGGAGAATGCCGACACCCTGCAACTGCAGGTCGATGAGCAACTGGCCGCGTACCAGTACGGCGCAGAGCAGTACCTGCGACAGGTGCTGAGCAATCTGCTGGCCAATGCCATCAAGTTCACTGAGCACGGCCAGGTACAGCTTACAGTGCAGGTGCTTGCCGGTAACGAATGCTCGCAGCGCTTGCGGCTGTCGGTCTGTGACAACGGTATCGGCATCGAGCCCGCCGTTCAGGCGAAGATCTTCGACCGTTTCGTCCAGGCCAGCGAAGCGGTGACGCAGCGCTATGGCGGCACTGGCCTGGGCCTGGCGATCTGCAAGCACCTGGTGGAGAAACTGGGCGGTAGCATCGGCCTTGAGAGCGTTCAAGGGCAGGGCAGCAGCTTTTGGTTCGAACTCGACATGGCTCGCGGGCAGCCTGTCTCGGCGGGTTTACCAGCCCCTTCGCCCTTGCCCAGCCTGGATATCCTGGTGGTCGAAGACGTTGCGCTGAACCGTGAGGTTGCCGGTGGCCTGCTGATGCGCGACGGTCACCGGGTAAGCTTTGCCGAAGACGCCGGGCAAGCCCTGCAGGCATGCGCGCAGCGGCGCTTCGACCTGGTTCTGCTGGACGTGCACTTGCCGGGCATGAGCGGGGTGGCGTTGTGCCGACAGTTGCGTACCTCGCCTGGGCCGAACCGCCACAGTCGGATCCTGGCGCTGACGGCCGGTGTGCAACCGGGCCAGGTAGCGGGTTATCTGGACGCTGGCATGCAGGGCGTACTGGCCAAGCCTTTGCGGCTGGACAACCTGCGCAGGGCGTTGGCTGACGTAGCGCCCGCTGAAGTGGCCAGCGCTGGCGCAGACATGGACTGGTCATTGCTCGACACCCACCGTTCACTGCTGGGGGAGCAGAAGTTGCAAGGCCTGCTGAAGGTCCTGCGCCAGTCACTGCAGCAGCACGCCACGGCGCTGGCCGAGGCGCTGCCAGCCCAGGACTTCACCGAAGTGCTGCACCTGGCCCACCGCCTTGCTGGCAGTTGCGATTCCCTGGGGTTTAGCGGGCTGGCTACGGTGTTGCGTGGTCTGGAGGAGGCGGCCCGGCAGCATGACCTACAGGCCATGCAAGCCCTCGGCAAGCCGCTGACCACCCAGCTAGGTCAGGCCAGTGCCACGCTGGAACAGTTGATCCAGAGGTGACGTACAAAAAACTTACGACTTTTTACATCTTCGATCCGTTCGTACAACGGCGCCTTACATCCGTTTCCAATAATCCATGGCAACCGTGTTGCACGCGGTCCATGAGGCTTATTGGAGACAAGAATAATGACATGCCGTAGCGCTCATCCCCTCATTCGAACCCTCCCACGCACCGGCCGCAAAGGCGAGGTGTGCCATGACTGACAGCGTTGAAAAGATCCAGCTCACCCGCGCCCTGAAAAGCCGACACATCTTCATGCTGTCGCTGGGTGGGGTTATTGGCACCGGCCTGTTCATGGGCTCGGGCGTAACCATCAATCAGGGGGGGCCGGTGGGCGCGATCCTGGCTTACCTGGTCGCGGGCTTGCTGATGTACCTGGTGATGGTCTGCCTGGGTGAGCTGTCGGTGCAGATGCCGGTGTCCGGTTCGTTCCAGGCCCACGCCACCAAGTACATTGGCCCGGCCACCGGCTTCATGATCGGCTGGGTGTACTGGATGAGCTGGGCCACCACCGTAGGCCTGGAGTTCACCGCTGCCGGCATGTTGATGACCCGCTGGTTCCCGGAGGTGCCGATCTGGTACTGGTCGGCACTGTTCGTGGTGGTGCTGTTCGGCCTCAACGCCCTGGCCACGCGTGCCTTTGGCGAGGCCGAGTACTGGTTCTCGGGCATCAAGGTGGCAACTATCCTCGGCTTCATCGTCATTGGCCTGCTGGTGATCTTCGGTGCCATCCCTCTGAGCAGTGGGGCACACGCACCGATGCTGAACAATCTGGTGGGCGAGTCGCTGTTCCCCCACGGCCTGTCGGCAGTGTTCGCGGTGATGATGACCGTGGTCTATGCCTTCCAGGGCTGCGAAATCATGGGGGTGGCTGCCGGTGAGACCGAGCACCCGGAAAAGAGCATCCCGCGGGCGGTGCGCAACGTGGTGTTCCGCGTGCTGATCTTCTATGTGCTGGCGATTGCCGTGCTGTCGGCCATTGTGCCGCACGAGCAGGCCGGGCTGATGGAAAGCCCGTTCGTGCAGGTGTTCGACATGGTCGGCATCCCTTACGCCGCCGACTTGATGAACTTCGTCATCCTCACGGCCATCCTCTCGGTGGGTAACTCCGGGTTGTATGCTTCCACGCGTATCCTCTGGGCCATGTCCAAGACTGGCATGGCACCGAAAAGCCTGTCGCCGCTGAGCAAGCGTGGCGTGCCGCTGCGGGCGCTGAGCATCACCCTGTGCTTTGCGCTGATCTCGCTGATGACCAGCTTCGTTGCGGCTGACACGCTGTTCATGGTGCTGATGGCGGTGAGCGGTATGTCCGGCACCGTGACCTGGATCGTCATCGCCCTGGCGCAGTACCGCTTCCGCAAGGCCTGGCTGCGCGACGGCGGGCAAGTGCAGGACCTGAAGTACAAGGCGCCGCTGTACCCACTGGTGCCGCTGCTGTGCATCACCCTGTGCAGTTCGCTGTTCGTGTTCCTGGCGCTGGATGAAACCCAGCGGCCGTCACTGTACTGGGGATTTGGCTTCATTGCCCTGTGCTATGCGGCGTACTTCTTCGTCAACCGCCGCCGGCAGGGGGCCTTCGAGCCCAGCGCACCAAGGGTTTGATGCCGTAGCTCGTCGGCGGCAGGTGTTGGTCGCTGCATTTTCAGTACCTGTGAGGTCTTGCGCCGCCTGTGCGGCGCGCGATCTCACAGGCCATAAAGCCGTCATGACGAACACCCTTGTGTAACGCCAAACACCGAGTTGTGCGAAGTTGTAACAGCCCATCCCGCCTTGCTGAACACTCGTTTAGTATCTCTCTCGTCAAGCCCTCCAAAACCATCACAACAACACCGAGGCCCCCCATGACCACCCCGTCGTCGTCACTGTTGAGCAAGGTCGAAGCCGGCGTTGCCTGGATCACCCTCAACCGCCCCGAGCAACGCAACGCGCTGGACATTCCCACCCTCAAGCAACTGCACGCCTTGCTCGACAGCCATGCCAGCGACCCCACCGTTCGCGTGGTGGTGCTGACCGGCAGCGGCCGCAGCTTCTGCGCTGGCGCCGACCTGGCCGAATGGGCAGCCGCCGAAGCGGCGGGCACCCTGGAGAGCTACGGCTGGACCGAAACTGCCCATGCCCTGATGTTGCGCCTGCACAGCCTCGACAAACCCACCATCGCCGCCATCAACGGCACCGCTGTGGGTGGTGGCATGGACCTCAGCCTGTGCTGCGACCTGCGCATCGCCGCCGCCTCGGCGCGCTTCAAGGCCGGCTACACCAGCATGGGCTACAGCCCCGATGCTGGCGCCAGCTGGCACCTGCCACGGCTGATCGGTAGCGAGCAGGCCAAGCGCCTGCTGTTCCTCGACGAGTTGTGGGGCGCCGATCGCGCCCTGGCCGCCGGGTTGGTCAGCGAAGTCTGTGCCGACGAGCAGTTGCCTGCCGTCGTCGCCGAGCTGGCCGGGCGCCTGGCCAACGGCCCGACCTTCGCCTATGCGCAAACCAAGCGGCTGATACGCGACGGTGCCCGGCGCACGCTGGCTGAACAGCTGGAAGCCGAGCGCCACGCCGGCCTGTTGTGTGGCCGCAGCCAGGATGGCGCCGAGGCCCTGCAAGCCTCGGTGGAACGTCGCGCCCCCCGTTTTATCGGCCAGTAATCCGATACCCGACCCTCATCAGGACCTTCGCAGATGAATTTCCAACTGACCCAAGAACAAGAAATGTTGGTGGAAGCGGTACGCAGCTTTGTTGCCAAAGAGCTGCTGCCCCATGAGGAAGCAGTGGACCGCGCCGACGCCGTGTCACCCGAGCTGGCAGCGCAGATCCGTGGCAAGGCCATCGCTGCCGGGTTCTATGCCTTCAACATGCCCGAGGAAGTGGGAGGGGGCGGCCTGGACTACCTGTCCCAGGCGCTGATCGAACGTGAGCTGTCCAAGGTGTCCTGGGCGCTGCATGTCTTCGTTGCGCGGCCGTCGAAAATCCTCATGGCCTGCAAGGACGAGCAGATCAACGACTACCTGTTGCCGTGTGTACAGGGCGAGAAGATCGACTGCTTCGCCCTCACCGAACCGGGCGCCGGCTCTGATGCCAACGCCATCAAGACCCGCGCCGTGCGCCAGGGCGATGACTTTGTCATCAACGGTAGCAAGCACTTCATCAGCCACGCGGGCCACGCCGATTTCGCCATTGTCTTCGCTGTCACCGACACCTACGAGCACAACGGGCGCAAGCGCAATGCGGTCACCGCCTTGCTGGTCGACCGGGGTACGCCGGGCATGACCATCCGCCGTGGTCCCAAGTGCGTGAGCAACCGTGGTTATCACACCTACGAGCTGTTCTTCGACGACTGCCGGGTGCCGGCCAGCAAGGTGCTGGGCGAAGTCGGCAAGGGCTGGGAAGTGGCCAACGCCTGGCTTACCGCCGGCCGGGTGATGGTCGCCGCCAACTGCGTGGGCCAGGCCCAGCGCGCCCTCGACCTGTCACTGCAATGGGCCGCCGACCGCAAGCAGTTCGGCCAGGCCATCGGCAGCTATCAGGGGGTGTCGTTCAAGCTGGCCGACATGGCCACGCAGATCCGCGCGGCCGAGATGCTCACCCTGCACACCGCCTGGAAGATGGACCAAGGCAACATGACCGACGGTGAGGCCGGTATGGCCAAGCTGTTTGCCAGCGAAGTGCTGGGTAAGGTCGCCGACGAAGCGGTGCAGATCTTCGGTGGCATGGGCCTGATGGATGAAGGGCCGGTTGAGCGCATCTGGCGCAACGCGCGTATCGAGCGCATCTGGGAGGGCACCTCGGAAATCCAGCGGCATATCATCGCCCGCGAACTGCTGCGCCCGCTGCTGCGCTGAGCGCCAGGAGAACACCCATGTCGCAATCGATTCGTGACAACCTCAAGCGCCTGCTGGCGCCCCGGCATCTGGCTTTTATCGGCGGGCGCAGCATGGCGCGGGCGCTCAAGCGATGCGTCGAAGGTGGCTTTGCCGGTGAGCTGTGGCTGGTCAACCCGCAGCATGAAAGCCTCGAAGGCATCCCCTGCGTGGCACGGGTGGCCGACTTGCCCTACGCCCCGGACGCAGTGTTCATCGCCACCAACCGTGAGCTGACCCTGCAGTGTGTTGCCGAGCTGGCTGCTCGCGGGGCCGGCGGCGCCATCTGCTATGCCTCTGGCTTTGCCGAAAGCGGGGAGGAGGGCTACCAGTTGCAGCAACGCCTGCTCGACGTCGCCGGCAACATGGCCTTGCTCGGCCCCAACTGCTATGGCTTGCTCGACTATCTGCACGGTGCCGCCCTGTGGCCGGTGGCGCATGGTGGCCAGCAGGTGGAGAAGGGGGTGGCGATCCTCACGCAAAGTGGCAACTTCGCCTATAACCTGTCCATGAGCGACCGCTCCCTGCCGGTGGCCTACATGGCCTCGGTCGGCAACCAGGCGCAACTGGGTGTGGCCGAGCTGATGGATGTACTGCTCGACGACCCACGGGTAACCGCCATCGGCCTGCACCTGGAGGGCCTGAAGAACGTGCCGGGCTTCGCCCGCGCCGCGTGCAAGGCGCTGCAGCAGGGCACGCCGATCATTGCATTGAAGACGGGCGTTTCGCAGATCGGCGCTGAACTGGCGCTCAGCCACACCAGCTCGTTGTCTGGCTCCGATGCGTTGTACGACAGCCTGTTCCAGCGCCTGGGGGTGATCCGCGTCAGCGGCCCGGTGAGCTTTGTCGAAACGCTCAAGGCCGCAGCTTGCGGACGCTTGCCGGCAGATGGCGAGCTGGTTGCGCTGGCCTGCTCAGGCGGCGATGCCGGGCTGATTGCCGACTATGCCGAACGCAACCAGTTGCAACTGCCGAAGCTCGAGCAAGGGCAGGTGGCGGCACTGGCGGAGGTGTTGCCGCGCTATGCCAACCTGGTCAACCCACTGGACTTCACCACTGCCATCTGGGGCGATGAGGCCGCCCTGCAACGCATGCTCGACAGCACCCTGAGCGGCGCCGCGGGCGCGGCGATGCTGGTGCTGGACTACCCGGCGGCGTTCACTGGCGAGCGCAAGGAATGCGACCTGCTGCTGGGGTTGTACTGCGATGCCGTTGAACGCCACGGCAAGATCGGCTTCGTCACTTCGGCTTTCCCGGAACTGTTGCCTGCCAGTGCGCGTGAGCGCCTGCATGCACGGGGCATCGCTGCCCTGCAGGGCGTGGAAGACGGACTGGCGGCCTGGGGCCGTATCGTCGCTTACCAAAGGAGCCGCCAGCGGTTGCTGGACCAGGGCGAGGCTGCGCGGGTACCGCTGTGCCCCCAGGCCCTCACGGGCGAAAGCCGACTGTTGGACGAATGGCAATCCAAGCAGGCCCTGCGCGCCTTCGGCCTGCCCGTGCCTGCGGGCGTGCTGAGTACACCCGAATGCGCCGTGGCAGACGCCGCCCGCGTGGGTTACCCGCTGGTACTGAAGGCTGTCAGCGCGCAGCTGCCGCACAAGACCGAAGCTGGCGCCGTGGCGTTGAACCTGCGCGATGCCCGCGCCCTGGAAGCTGCACTGGTGCAGATGCGCCAGCGCATCGCTACCTACGCCCCGCACGTCGCGTTCGACCAGGTGCTGCTCGAGCCCATGGCCGAGCCGCCCTTGGCCGAGCTCATAGTGGGCATCAAGCGTGAACACGACTTTGCCCTGGCCCTGGTGATCGGTGCCGGCGGCGTGCTGGTCGAACTGCTCAAGGACAGTGTCAGCCTGTTGCTGCCCACTACCGACAGCGCCATCCGGGCGGCGCTGCTTAGCCTGCGCAGTGCCGGCCTGCTGCAAGGCTTCCGTGGCCGTCCGGCCGCCAACCTTGATGCCTTGGTCTCGGCCATCCGCGCAGTCGCCGATTACGCCTGCGAAAACGCCGGGCAGTTGCTGGAGCTGGATGTGAACCCATTGATGGTCGGTGCCAATGGCACCACCGCGGTCGACGCGCTGATCCGCCTCGGCCAGGCGCAAGGAGAACGACATGAATGACCTTACCCTGACTGCCGGCCAGGCGCTGGTGCGGTTGTTGGCCAACTACGGCGTGGAGACCGTGTTCGGCATCCCCGGGGTACACACTCTTGAGCTGTACCGTGGTCTGCCGGGCAGCGGCATTCGCCATGTGTTGACCCGCCACGAGCAGGGCGCCGGTTTCATGGCCGATGGCTATGCGCGGGTCAGTGGCAAGCCGGGGGTGTGCTTCGTCATTACCGGCCCCGGCGTGACCAACGTCGCCACCCCCATCGGCCAAGCCTATGCCGACTCGGTGCCGATGCTGGTGATTTCCAGCGTCAACCACACCGCCAGCCTGGGCAAGGGCTGGGGCTGCCTGCATGAAACCCAGGACCAGCGCGCGATGACTGCGCCCATCACTGCGTTTTCTGCGGTGGCCCTGCGGGGCGACGACTTGCCCGAGCTGATCGCGCGTGCCTGGGCAGTGTTCGATAGCGAACGACCGCGCCCGGTGCATATTTCGGTGCCCCTGGACGTGCTGGCGGCATCGGTCAGCCGGGACTGGAGCGATGAGGTGGTACGCCGGCCGGGGCTTGGCCAGCCGTGCCGCGAAACCCTCGAACAGGCTGCCCTGAAGCTCGCCGCCGCCAAGCGGCCAATGATCATTGCCGGTGGGGGCGCGTTGCACGCGGCTGAACAGTTGCAGCAACTCAGTGCACGGCTGGCGGCGCCTCTGTTCACCAGCGTGGCCGGCAAGGGCTTGCTGCCGCCAGACGCGCCACTCAATGCCGGCGCCAGCCTGTGCGTCGAACCCGGCTGGCAGTTGATCAGCCAGGCTGATGTGGTGCTTGCCGTAGGCACCGAAATGGCCGACACCGACTTCTGGCGCGAGCGCCTGCCGATCCGCGGCGAGCTGCTGCGCGTCGACATCGACCCGCGCAAGTTCAACGATTTCTACCCCTGTGCCATTGCCCTGCAGGGCGATGCCCGGCAAACCGTGGACGGTTTGCTCGAACACCTGCCCGCACTTCAGCGTGACCCGGCTCAGTCCAGTGAGGCGGTGGCCAACCTGCGCCAGGCCATCCGCAGTGGGCATGCCCCGTTGCAGGCCACGCACCAGGCCATTCTGGACCGTATCGCCGCCGTACTGCCCGACGATGCCTTCATCAGTAGCGACATGACCCAGCTGGCCTATACCGGCAACTACGCCTTCGCCAGCCGGGCACCACGTAGCTGGCTACACCCCACCGGCTACGGCACCCTCGGCTACGGCCTGCCGGCCGGCATTGGTGGCATGTTCGCCAGCGACCACCGCCCCGGCCTGGTACTGGTGGGTGATGGCGGCTTCCTGTACACCGCGCAGGAACTGGCCACTGCCGTCGAGGAGCTGCACCGGCCGCTGGTGGTACTGCTTTGGAACAATGACGCCCTCGGCCAGATCCGCGACGATATGCTCGGCCTGGATATCGAGCCGGTCGGCGTGCTACCGCGCAACCCGGATTTCATCGGCCTGGCCCGCGCCTTCGGTTGCACAACGCACCAGCCACGCGACCTGGACGCGTTGCAGGCCGACCTGGCCAGCGGCTTCGCCACACCCGGCGTGACGTTCATCGAACTCAAACACACCTGCGTCTGTTAAGGCGCGCACAACGACAAGAACACGAGTAACCACCATGCCCTTTCGCCGTACCCTTCTGGCTGCATCCCTGGTACTTCTGATCACCGGCCAGGCCCCCCTGTATGCGGCACCCCCGTTGTCGATGGACAACGGCACCAACGCCCTGACCGTGCAAAACAGCAACGCCTGGGTCGAGGTCAGTGCCAGCGCCCTGCAACACAACATCCGCACCCTGCAGGCTGAATTGGCTGGCAAGTCCAGGCTGTGCGCCGTGCTCAAGGCCGATGCCTATGGCCATGGTATCGGTCTGGTGATGCCGTCGATCATCGCCCAGGGCGTGCCCTGCGTAGCGGTGGCCAGCAACGAGGAGGCCCGGGTGGTCCGCGCCAGCGGCTTCACCGGGCAACTGGTGCGGGTCCGTGCGGCCAGCCTGAGCGAGCTGGAAGATGCCTTGCAGTACGACATGGAAGAGCTGGTGGGCAGCGCTGAGTTCGCCCGCCAGGCTGATGCCATCGCCGCGCGCCATGGCAAGACCCTGCGCATCCATCTGGCCTTCAACTCCAGCGGCATGAGCCGTAACGGGGTGGAGATGGCTACCTGGTCCGGCCGCGGTGAAGCGCTGCAGATCACCGACCAGAAGCACCTCGAACTGGTTGCGCTTATGACCCACTTCGCCGTGGAAGACAAGGACGATGTACGCAGGGGCCTGGCGGCATTCAACGAGCAGACCGACTGGTTGATCAAGCACGCCAGGCTAGACCGCAACAAGCTCACCCTGCACGCTGCCAACTCGTTCGCTACGCTGGAAGTGCCGGAAGCGCGCCTGGACATGGTACGAACGGGGGGCGCGTTGTTCGGCGACACCGTGCCGGGGCGTACCGAGTACAAACGTGCAATGCAGTTCAAATCGCGCGTGGCGGCGGTGCACAGCTATCCGGCCGGCAACACCGTGGGCTATGACCGCACCTTCACCCTGGCCCGTGATTCGCGCCTGGCCAACATTACGGTCGGGTACTCCGACGGCTACCGCCGGGTATTCACCAACAAGGGCCATGTGCTGATCAACGGCCACCGTGTGCCGGTCGTGGGCAAGGTGTCGATGAACACGTTGATGGTCGATGTCACGGACTTCCCTGATGTGAAGGGGGGTAACGAAGTGGTGCTGTTCGGCAAGCAGGCCGGGGGCGAAATCACCCAGGCCGAGATGGAAGAAATCAACGGCGCGTTGCTCGCCGATTTGTACACCGTATGGGGCAGTTCCAACCCGAAGATGCTCGTCGACTGAAATTGCCATTGAAAGGAGATTGCCATGCGCTACGCCAAGCTCACCCAACGCATCGCCGGCGACGGGGCCGCGGCCTGGGACATCCACTACCGCGCCCTGGCGCTGCAGGCCGAGGGTAAGGACATCCTGCTGCTGTCGGTGGGTGACCCGGACTTCGACACGCCCGCGCCTATCGTCGAGGCGGCCATCGACAGCCTGCGCGCTGGCCATACCCATTACGCCGATGTACGCGGCAAGCTGGCGCTGCGCGAGGCCATCGCCAACCGTCACCGGCAACGCAGCGGCCAGGCGGTGAGCGCCGACCAGGTGACGGTGCTGGCGGGTGCCCAGTGCGCGTTGTTCTGCGTGGCCCAGTGCATACTCGACCCAGGCGACGAGGTGATCGTTGCCGAACCGATGTATGTCACTTACGAGGCCGTGTTCGGTGCCTGCGGCGCCAAGGTGGTGCCGGTACCGGTCAAGCCCGAGAATGGCTTTCGCGTGTGCCCGCGTGACGTCGCCGAGTGCATTACCCCGCGCACCCGCGCCCTGGCCCTGAACAGCCCGCACAACCCTTCAGGGGCGAGCCTGCCGCGTGCCACCTGGGAAGCGCTGGCCGAACTGTGCGTTGCCCATGATCTGTGGCTGATCTCTGACGAGGTCTACAGCGAGCTGCTGTATGAAGGCGAGCATGTCAGCCCCGGCAGCCTGCCGGGTATGGCCGAGCGCACCGCAACGCTGAACAGCCTGTCGAAATCGCATGCCATGACCGGCTGGCGCATGGGGTGGGTGGTTGGTTCGACAGCGCTGGCCACGCATCTGGAAAACCTCGCCCTGTGCATGCTCTACGGTTTGCCGGACTTCATCCAGGATGCCGCCATGGTGGCGCTGGAGCACCCGTTGCCCGAACTGGACGCCATGCGCGAAGCCTACCGCCAGCGGCGCGACCTGGTGTGCGAGCAGTTGGCCGGCTGCCCGGGCCTGAAGGCGTTGAAGCCTGATGGTGGCATGTTCGTGATGGTCGACATCCGTGAAACCGGCGTTAGCGCCCAGGCCTTCGCCGACTACCTGTTGGACAGCCAGGGCGTGTCGGTGCTCGCCGGCGAGGCATTCGGCCCTAGCGCTGCCGGGCATATTCGCCTGGGCCTGGTGCTGAGCAACGAGGCGCTGGTCGATGCCTGCCAGCGCATTGCCCGCTGCGCCGGCGAACTGATGCACGGGCAGAATGATGCGTGAGCACACTGTCCAGCGTACGCGCCGCCTGGGTCTGGAGGAAGGCGCGTGCTGCTGAACCACTGCGGCAAGATAACCTGTTTTGTGTGAGGAGAATGCTTGTGAATGTACTGATCGTCCATGCTCACCCCGAGCCGCAATCGTTCACGGCTGCCCTGCGTGATCAGGCGGTGGAAACCTTTCGCGCCCAAGGCCATCAGGTGCAGGTCAGCGACTTGTACTCGATGGGCTGGAACCCGGTGGCCAGTGCCGATGACTTTACCCAGCGCGAGAACCCCGAGTACCTCGTGTATGCGCTGGAGCAGCGTCAGGGCGTCAAGCGCGGTGCCCTTGCCGCAGACATCCAGCAGGAGCTGGACAAACTGTTGTGGGCCGATTTGCTGGTGTTGAACTTCCCGATTTTCTGGTTCTCGGCACCGGCCATGCTCAAGGGCTGGATCGACCGGGTGCTGGTGTCGGGGGTGTGCTATGGCGGCAAGCGCTTCTACGACCAGGGCGGGTTGGCCGGCAAGAGGGCGCTGGTGACCGTGACCCTGGGCGGGCGCGAGCACATGTTTGGCGACGGCGCGATTCACGGGCCGCTGGAAGACATGCTGCGGCCGATTCTGCGTGGCACGCTGGCCTATGTCGGGTTCGAGGTGCTGCCGCCGTTCGTGGCGTGGCATGTGCCGTACATCAGTGCTGATGCGCGGCAGGACTTTCTGCAGCAATACCGGCAGCGTCTGGAGCAGCTCTCGGACGACCAACCTCTGGTGTTCCCGCGCCTGGCACAGTTCGATGAAGCGTTGTACCCCCTCAGCTGACACCCCACGCTGCTCTCAAGGCTGGCGGTAAGCCTGCAGAAGGTTGCCCAGCCTTTGGAGCCCTCGCTAAGTCAACGCATTAGCGGTTGTTCCCTGAGAGCAGCACTAAATACGGCTACCCACACATTCGGGGTATGTCACCCTTGGGCGAATCCACCGATAGTGAACTCATCGGCTCGATCCGGAGCACTCACACGATGGAGTTGCCATGCGCAAGGTACTGAAGGTGATGGGCGGTCTGCTGCTGGCGTCTGGCGCCAGCCTGGCCCAGGCGGCAGAGGTGGACAGCGGTAACACGTTACGGTTGTACAACTGGACCGACTACATCGGCGAAACCACCCTGGCCGACTTCGAGAAGGCCACCGGCATCAAGGTCATCTACGACACCTTTGATGGCTACGAAACGGTACAGACCAAACTGCTCACCGGCCGTTCCGGCTACGATCTGGTCATGCTCAATGCCGCGCTGGTACCCCCGCTGATCAGCGCCGGCGTGTTCCAGGCACTGGACAAGCAGCAACTGCCTAGCTGGCAAAACCTCGATCAGCAGGTGGTCAACAACCTGCAGGGCTACGACCCTGGCCTGAAGTACTCGGCGCCCTATACCTGGGGCAGCTCGGGGGTAACCTACAACGTCGACAAGATCACCGCGCGCATGCCCGACGCGCCGATCGGTTCGCTGGCCATGCTGTTCGACCCCAAGATCGTCTCGCGCTTCGCCGACTGCGGCGTCACCCTGATGGACGCGCCCACCGAGGTCATTCCGCTGGCCCTGCAGTACCTGGGCAAGGACCCACGCAGCGCGTCGCCTGCCGACCTCAAGGCGGCCGAGCAACTGCTGCTGGGCATCCGCCCCTACATTCGCAAGTTCGATTCGGTGAATTACCTCACCAGCCTGCCCAACGGCGATGTCTGCCTGGCGCTGACCTGGTCCGGTGACTATGCCACCGCCCAGGCCCGCGCGGTGGAAGCGAAGAAGGACATCAAACTGTCGTTCTTCATCCCCCAGGAAGGTTCGCTGATCTGGTTCGACAACCTGTACATCCCCAAGGATGCGCCGCACGCGGCCAACGCGCACCGCTTCATCGAGTTCTTGTTGCAGCCGCAGACCATGGCCAAGGTCACCAACTACATCCACTACGCCAACAGCAACGCTGCCGCTACCGCGCTGGTGCGTGATGACATTCGCCAGGACCCGGTCATCTACCCCGACGCACCCACCCGCGAACGGCTGTTCGCACAGAAAACCCAGAGCCCGAAGGACATGCGCGCCATCACCCGGGTCTGGAGCACGGTCAAGACCGGTTTCTGAACACCGCCCAACGATTCCCGCCAAGGAGCTGCCCATGGCCACCCCAAGCAAAGCATTCGCCATTGCCCACGACCCGCTGGTGGACGCCGACAAGGCCCACTACATGCACGGCTACCATGTGTTCGACGAGCACCGCGAGCAAGGTGCATTGAACATCGTCGCCGGTGAGGGCGCCTACATTCGCGACACCCATGGCAACCGTTTCCTCGATGCCGTCGGCGGCATGTGGTGCACCAACATTGGCCTGGGCCGTGAGGAAATGGCCGTGGCCATCGCTGACCAGGTGCGCCAGCTGGCCTATTCCAACCCGTTCTCCGACATGGCCAACGACGTCGCCATCGAACTGTGCCAGAAGCTCGCGCAGCTGGCGCCGGGTGACTTGAACCATGTGTTCCTCACCACGGGCGGCTCGACCGCGGTCGATACGGCCTACCGGCTGATCCAGTACTACCAGAACTGCCGCGGCAAGCCGCACAAGAAGCACATCATCGCCCGTTACAACGCCTACCATGGCTCCACCACCCTGACCATGTCGATTGGCAACAAGGCCGCCGACCGGGTGCCGGAGTTCGATTACCACCACGACCTGATCCACCACGTCTCCAACCCCAACCCGTACCGCGCGCCAGACGACATGGACGAGGCGGAGTTCCTCGACTTTCTGGTAGCGGAGTTCGAGGACAAGATCCTTTCGCTGGGTGCCGACAACGTGGCGGCGTTCTTCGCCGAGCCGATCATGGGCTCGGGCGGGGTGATCATTCCGCCCGAGGGCTACTTCCAGCGCATGTGGCAGCTGTGCCAGACCTACGACATCCTGTTCGTCGCCGACGAAGTGGTGACCTCGTTCGGGCGTCTGGGCACCTTCTTCGCCAGCGAGGAACTGTTTGGCGTCACCCCAGACATCATCACCACCGCCAAAGGCCTGACCTCGGCGTACCTGCCGCTGGGCGCGTGTATTTTTTCCGAGCGCATCTGGCAAGTGATTGCCGAGCCGGGCAAGGGCCGTTGCTTCACCCACGGTTTCACCTACAGCGGCCACCCGGTGTGTTGCACGGCGGCGCTGAAGAACATCGAGATCATCGAGCGCGAGCAACTGCTCGATCATGTCAAGGACGTGGGGGGATACCTTGAGCAACGTTTGCAGAGCCTGCGCGAGCTGCCGCTGGTGGGGGATGTGCGCTGCATGAAGCTGATGGCCTGTGTCGAGTTCGTCGCCAACAAGGCCAGCAAGGCACTGTTCGCCGATGAGGTGAACATCGGCGAGCGGATCCACAGCAAGGCGCAGGGAAAAGGCTTGCTGGTGCGTCCGATCATGCACCTGAACGTGATGTCGCCTCCGTTGATCATCACCCATGCACAGGTGGACGAGATCGTCGAGACCCTGCGCCAGTGCATCATCGAAACCGCGCGTGAACTCACGGCACTTGGCCTGTACCAAGGCCGATGAACCTGGCGCAAAGGGCTGTGCGCGGGCGTGCCTGGCAGGCTAGACTGCCGGGCATGACCCAGGCCTCTCCCGACACCCCGCTTACCCTCACAATGGGCGCGCTGCAGCAGTGGCACGCGGCGTTGCAACGCGCCCTGGCCCATGGCGAAACCCCCGAGGCGCTGGAGTATGTGGCCGCTGCCATCGGCCAGTTGGTGCAGGTGGAGTCGATGATGATCAGCCTTGAGTGCCAGGGGCGGGCACCGCAGTTGCTGTACCAGCAAGGCATCCCCGAACGGCACCGGGCCGCCGTGCTGGAGCGCTATTTCAGTGCCGGCTACCTGCTGGACCCTTTCTGCCTTGCCGTGCAAAGCGGCCTGGCCGAAGGTTTCTACCACCTGCAGGAAATCGCCCCCGACAACTTCTTCGAAAGCGACTACTACAAGGCCTATTACCTGGGTACAGGTTGCAGTGAAGACAGCTACTACATCGTCGACCTCAGCCCAGGCCGCAAGCTGTCGCTGAGCCTGTTCCAAGGCTGCAGCGGCAAGCGCCTGAATGCCGGGCAGGTCGACCTGTTGCGTGCGCTGGAGCCGATGGTGCGCGAACTGCTGGGGCGTTATGCCCGGCACAACCTGGAACCGGGCGCTGCATCAACCGAGCGTGGCAGCCTGCAGGCAGCGTTCGACAGCTTTGGCTGCCAGGTGCTGACCGACCGCGAGCGGGAAGTGGCGCACATGATCTTGCGCGGGCACTCGGTGAAATCTACCGCGCTGGAGCTGGGTATCTCGCCGGAGACCGTGCGCATGCACCGCAAGAACCTGTACATGAAACTTGAGATCAACTCGCAATCGGAGTTGTTTGCACGATTTATCGACTGGTTACGCGGTGATCAGCTGGAAATCCTTAGCGTAACGCGGTGATCAATTTTCTATACCTCCCGGTATATGGACAGCCCTGCACCTTGCCGCATAGCTTAACCCTCGACGGGGCGCGCCATGCTCAAGCCATAACAACAACGATGCCCCGTTACATTTCAGTCCTGCCAACCCAAAACTCTAAAAATGAGGCGGCAAATGGAAAGCATCGGCACCTATGTCATCTACGTCATCATGGTGTGCGCGGTACTGGGTGCCCTGGCATCCATCTACAACCCCGAAGGCGAACTGGGCCAGGAGTTCATCGCCGGCCTGCACAGCATCGGCCCCATCTTTATCCCGGTAGCCGGCATCATGGCGGCGATCCCGTACATTTCAGCTGGTATCAGTCATGTGATCGCGCCACTGTTCCAGGCCATCGGGGCCGACCCTGGCATCGCCGGTCCCATCTTCATCGCCTCGGACATGGGCGGCTACCAGTTAGCCAAAGCGCTGGCGCAAAGCCAGGAAGGCTGGATCCTAGGCCTGATCACCGGCTTTCAGTGCGGCGCCACCATCATCTTCGTCATTCCGGTCGGGTTGGCCATGCTGCGCAAGGCCGACCACAAGTACATGGCACTGGGGATCATGGCCGGGCTGCTGACCATTCCGCTGAGCATCATGATCATTGCCATGACCATGCAGGCGCTTGGCCTGAGCGTGCGTCCGGACATCGCTACCACTGGCGCCGCTACCCAGGCACTGCACTTCACCTGGGCAATGCTGCTGCGCAACCTGATGCCGTTGATCCTGTTTTGCATTGCCCTGGCAGCAGCATTGCGCTACTTCCCCACACTGATGGTGTACCTGTTCCTCAAGCTCGGCCAGTTCATGTACATCGCCGTGGTTCTGGTGCTGGTAGCGTCCATCGTGCAGTACTTCACCGGCCTGTTCAGCCACCTGTTCGGCAGCTGGGGTTTTGCGCCGATCATCGCCGATGCCGATGATCAGTTTCGCGCCTTGGAAATTGCTGGCTACATCGGCCTGATGCTGTGCGGGGCGTTCCCCATGGTGCACTTGCTCAAGCGCTTCCTGGCGCGGCCAATCGAACGGGTTGCCTCGCGCTTTGGCATGTCTGGTGTCGGTGCGGCCGGGGTATTGGCGGCCTCGGCGAATATCCTGGCCATGTTTCGCTTGGTCAGCGAAATGCCGCCCAAGGACAAGGTATTGGTGATCGCTTTCTCTGTGTGCGCCGCGTTCACCTTTGGCGACCACATGGCCTTCTCCGCCAACTTCCAGCCCTCGCTGATACTGCCGTTGATGATAGGCAAACTCAGTGGCGGCCTGATCGCCATGCTGCTGGCCAGTTGGCTGGCGGTGCCCAAGGCGCAGGAGTTGGGGCGTCAGGACGCTGCCGCAGGTGTCTGCAAGGGGGTGGCCGAGCCGTCCTGAGCAAAAGCGTCATGCGCATAATCCGGAGCGTCCTGGGCGCTCCGGATTTTGTGTTTTTAACCGATCAAGGCGGTAAGGTCATGCAGGCCTTCGGTGCATGAGCGTGTGGTGAACAATGACAAAAGATGAGGCAAACGAGTTGGCAGCGGTGATCGAGGCGATCGGCAGCGAACAGCTGGGACCGGCGCTGGATGCGTGGCTGCGCAGCAAGCTGACGTTCGACATGAGTTGCGCCTACCTGTTCCAGTTCAATCAACCAGCACTGCTGGTGCATAACGGGTACAACCGTACGGTCACGGAGCGTACGTTGAACGCCTACGTGCGCGGCGGCTACCTGCTTGACCCGTTCTACGTTGCTTGCGTCAACGAGCACCCAGCCGGGCTATGGCGCATGAGCGAACTGGCACCTGACTGCTTCTTCTCTTCAGGGTTTGCCATTTCCAAGGACATCCACCCCTGCGTGTCGTCCGACTATGGGACGGCGGTGGATGAGGTGGGCTTCATCATTCCCCTTCGGCCCCGGTTGGCGATCGTCTATTCGCTGATGCGCAACCACGGCAGCGGGGATTTCGGTGCAGGAGAAATGGACCTGTTGGCTGCAATGTCGCCGCTGCTGGCTTCGGTTTTTGGTCAGCACTGTCGATTGCGTTACGCTGATATCCTGCGCGCAGCACCAGAGGGGGTGGTGCTGGAGGACGCCTTCGTAGAGATCTTGCAAGGGCAACTGACTGAAACGCAGCGCCTTATCGCCAAGTTGTTGTTACAGGGGCACAGCAATGCGTCGATTGCGCGGCAGCTGAATATTTCCGATGGGACGGTAAAGGTGCACAAGCACAACATCTATCAGCGCCTGGAAATTTCATCCAACGCCGAACTGTTTCGCCTGTTTATCGATTATCTGGCCAAGGGCTGATACAGCAAGGGGCTGCAAAGCAGCCCCTTGCTGTATCAGGTACAGGTCACCTGAACAGCGGACTCAGGTGCTCGCTGAGGTAGATCCCTTGCGGATCGAGCTGGCGGCGCAGCTTACGGAAGTCCTCGGCACGCGGGTATATTGCACTCACATCTTCACCCGTCAGGAAATGCAGCTTGCCCCAGTGCGGTCTGGCGCCATAGGAACGCAGGATCTGATCCACCGCCCGCAGATAGTCCCAGTAGTCGGTACCCGGCTGGCCGGACACTGAAATGGTCACGCTGTCCTGCTCGAAGAATGGGCTCATCCACGCCCCGTCACCGGCAGTAAAGCGGTACTCGATGGGGTAGATGGCCTTGGGGAAGTCCTCCAGCATCAGCTTGCGCACGGCCCGCAACGCTTCCTTGCTGTGGCGCAACGGCACAGCGTATTCCAGCTCGTGAAAGTTGGGCAGGTACTCGATCGGGTACACATCCGAGCTGTAGGCCACTTTCTCGAACTCGCTTTCCCAGATCGGGTGGCCGGTGATGTCCATGACCTTCACTTCGCAGACATCGGTGGTGCGCCCGCTTGTAGAGGTGGCGGCGGTATCGGGTAGGCAATAGCAATGCCGGCTTTGCTCGTAGGGGCACCAGAAGAAGCTGAAGTGGCGGTGTTTGCGTGCCAGTTCGTCGTGCTTTTCCATCACGCTTTCGAAGTCTTCGCGCCAGATGCGCTCGTGCAGGTTGAAGCTGTCGGTCACCTGCAAGGTCAGTTCGGAAACAATGCCCAGTACGCCCAGCGACACCCGACCCGCTTGTAGCAGGTCAGGGGTGCTTTCGTCGACCACGAGTATTTCGCCATTGGGTTGCACCAGCTTCATGCCGACAATCGACGAGGCCAGGTTGCCGAGGGTCAGACCGGTGCCGTGGGTACCGGTAGTCAATGCGCCTGCAATCGACTGGCTGTCGATGTCGCCCTGGTTGACCATTGATAACCCGGCGGCACGCAATGTCTTGCCCAAGGCATTGATGGTGGTGCCGGCGGCAGCGGTGACGCGCTTCCTCTCGTGGTCGATATGGCGTACGCCGCTCATGTTGGCCAGGGTCAGGTGCAGGCCATTGGTCAGTGCCACTGGGGTGAAGGAATGCCCCGAGCCGGCCACGCGCACGTTCATGCCATTGCTGCTGGCCTGGCTGACCATTGAGCACAGTTCGTCCTCGCTGGCCGGTGCCCCGCGTGCTGTACGGATGCAGGACTGGTTACCGGCCCAGTTGCGCCAGTGCGCGTGTTCAAGGCCGAATTCGTTGATATGCATGTTGTTGGAAGAGGTGCTCACATCGTTCTCCTGCCGGTTGTTCTTGTAATCAGAGGGCGGTGTAGCCATTGTCGGCAAACAGGTGCGCACCGTTTACGAAACTGGCGTCGTCACTGGCCAGGAACAAGGCTGCGCTGGCGACTTCCGAGGGTTGGCACAAGCGCCCCTGGGCGGCAGCGATGGCCTGTTCGCTGACGTCCACGCCATGTTTGCGCAACATATCGATCTCGCGCAGGCCGTGGGCGGTGGCGATGAAGCCCGGGCAGATGGCATTGGCGCGAATGCCTCGGTCGCGAAACTCCACAGCGATAGCCCGGGCGAACATATGGGTGGCACCCTTGCTGGTGCAATACAGCACCTCCATCGGCGTGCCCACCACTGCCGAGATGGATGAAGTGCAGACGATACTGCCGCCGCCGGCCGCGAGCATGCCCGGCAACACCGCGCCGGTGACCAGGAACATGCTCTTCACGTTCACGGCCATGATCCGGTCCCATTCTTCTTCACTGGTTTCCAGGAAGGGCATGGCCGACAGGATGCCCGCGTGGTTCATCAGCACGGTGATGTGGCCGAAGGCCTCTTCTACGGCCGCCACCGCGGCCTTCACTTGTTGTGCGTCCGAGACATCGGCGGCGGCGAAGATGGCCTGGTAACCTGCATCACGCAATCGCCTTGCAACTTCGGCGCCCTTGCTGCCGGGCAGGTCGACAATGCCTACCCTTGCCCCTTCTACCGCGAACAGCTCCGATGCGGCTAGCCCGCAGCCACCCGCACCGCCAGTGATCAGCGCCACCTTGCCGTTAAGACGTCCAGCCATGTTCGACTCCCGATGATTTTTGATTGACTGTCTTGAGCCCGGGCGTTTCGCGATTCGCGTGCCGGAGCATGAAACAGATCATCGGGAACATCCATATACCGATGGGTATACGGGGCACGCATAGGCAATGGGGCAGGGCTATAGAGTCCCTGTGGGGCCTGCCCGCGAAGCAGGAGAACCGGTGCATAGCACGGGCTTTGCCCGTGTTCGCCGGCGCGCCCGCTCCCCACAAGGTGCATGGTGTGTTCATATTGCCTGTTGCTCGATCAACGCCAGGCACCGCTTCACGATCGGGCTTACATCACCCTTGCGCCGGCTGAGGATGATGGGGCTGACGGCGCCGCTATCAAGCAGGCCGACATACTCGATATCGGGACGGTGCTGCTGCTGTACCGATGCTGGCACCAGGGTCACACCGACGCCAACCGCTACCAGGCCGATGGCGGTCTGCAGTTCGTTGGCCCACTGGCTGACACGAATGCTCATGCCGTGGTGGGCGAACAGCGCCAGCACGTGGTCGGCATAGCTGGGCCGGGGATTGGCCGGGTAGAGGATGAACGCTTCGCCAGCCAGCTGGGCCAGACTGAGCGGGCTGCCCGCCAGGGGGTGGCCCTTGGGCAGCACGGCCACCAGCGGGTCCTCGCACAGCACCTGCTGGTGAATCACCGGGTCGTCGATGCGAATGCGCCCGAAGCCAATGTCGATACGCCCGCTTTTCAGCGCCTCCACCTGTTGCAGTGTGGTCATCTCGTTCAGGCCCAGTTCCAGCTCGCTGTCCTGGCGAAGTTCGCGGATCAGCTCCGGCAGCACGGTGTACAGGGTAGAGGGCGCAAAACCGATGCCCAGCCACTGGCGCTGGCCCTGGCCGATGCGGCGGGTGTTGTCGCTGATGTTCTGCAACTGCTGCAGCACGGTGCAGGTCTGTTCGTAGAAGAAACGGCCGGCCTCGGTCAGCCGCAGCGGACGTTCGCGTACCACCAGCAGGGTGCCGAGCTGGTCCTCCAGTTGGCTGATCTGCCGGCTCAGTGGTGGCTGGGCGATGTGCAGCAGCTCGGCGGCGCGGGTGAAGTTCAAGGTCTCGGCCAAGACTTTGAAGTAACGCAGGTGGCGCAGCTCCATCAGACCTCCAGGGTATGGTGGGAGATTCATTTGATATTGGACGGTCGTCAGGGTCTCGCGCAATCCTTCAACAATCAAGTAAACGCATCACTCGGGCCTGCAACTGAAAGCCCGACCTGACGGGACCTGGCAACAATGACAAGCGCGCTGATTGAACACATAGAGGCAATTATCGTCGACCTGCCGACCATTCGCCCGCACAAGCTGGCGATGCACACCATGCAGCAGCAGACCCTGGTGGTATTGCGCCTGCGCTGCAGCGATGGCGTGGAAGGCATCGGCGAAGCCACCACCATCGGTGGTCTGGCTTATGGCTACGAAAGCCCCGAAGGCATCAAGGCCAATATCGACACGTACCTCGCCCCGGCGCTGATCGGCCTGCCAGCAGACAACATCAATGCCGCCATGCTCAAGCTGGACAAGCTGGCCAAGGGCAATACCTTCGCCAAGTCTGGCATCGAAAGCGCCTTGCTCGACGCCCACGGCAAACGCCTGGGTCTGCCGGTCAGCGAACTGCTGGGGGGCCGCGTGCGTGACAGCCTGGAGGTGGCCTGGACCCTGGCCAGCGGCGACACCGCCCGCGACATCGCCGAAGCACAGCACATGCTGGAAATTCGCCGGCACCGCGTGTTCAAGCTGAAAATCGGCGCCAACCCGGTGGCGCAGGACCTCAAGCATGTGATCGCGATCAAGCGCGAGCTGGGTGACAGCGCCAGCGTGCGGGTCGACGTCAATCAGTACTGGGACGAGTCCCAGGCCATCCGCGCCTGCCAGGTATTGGGCGACAATGGTATCGACCTGATCGAGCAGCCGATTTCGCGCATCAACCGCGGTGGCCAGGTGCGCCTGAACCAGCGCAGCCCGGCACCGATCATGGCCGATGAGTCGATCGAAAGCGTCGAGGACGCCTTCAGCCTGGCCGCCGACGGCGCCGCCAGCATCTTCGCCCTGAAAATCGCCAAGAATGGCGGCCCGCGCGCGGTGCTGCGCACTGCACAGATCGCCGAAGCTGCCGGCATCGCCTTGTACGGCGGCACCATGCTCGAAGGTTCGATCGGCACCCTGGCGTCGGCCCATGCATTCCTCACCCTGCGCCAGCTCACCTGGGGTACGGAGCTGTTCGGGCCGCTGCTGCTGACCGAGGAAATTGTCAACGAGCCGCCGCAGTACCGCGACTTCCAGCTGCACATCCCCTATACCCAAGGCCTTGGCCTGACTTTGGACGAACAGCGCCTGGCGCGTTTCGCCCGTCGCTGATCAGCAAGCAAGGAGATAACCATGTTGTTCCACGTAAAGATGACCGTGAAGCTGCCGGTCGACATGGACCCGGCCAAGGCCGCCCAGCTCAAGGCTGATGAAAAGGAACTGGCCCAGCGCCTGCAGCGTGAAGGCACCTGGCGCCACCTGTGGCGCATTGCCGGGCATTACGCCAACTACAGCGTGTTCGATGTGCCCAGCGTCGAGGCGTTGCATGACACATTGATGCAGCTGCCGCTGTTTCCGTACATGGACATCGAGGTCGACGGCCTGTGTCGGCATCCCTCGTCTATTCACAGCGACGATCGCTGATTCGCACCTGTATGCCTGACAAGAACAATACGAGGTAAGCACGATGACCGTGAAAATTTCCCACACTGCCGACATTCAAGCCTTCTTCAACCAGGTGGCTGGCCTGGACCATGCCGAAGGAAAACCGCGCTTCAAGCAGATCATTCTGCGCGTGCTGCAGGACACCGCTCGGCTGATCGAAGACCTGGAAATCACCGAGGACGAGTTCTGGCACGCCGTCGACTACCTCAACCGCCTGGGCGGCCGTAATGAGGCGGGCCTGCTGGCTGCTGGCCTGGGCATCGAGCACTTCCTCGACCTGCTGCAGGATGCCAAGGATGCCGAAGCCGGCCTTGGCGGCGGCACCCCGCGCACCATCGAAGGCCCGTTGTACGTTGCCGGGGCGCCGCTGGCCCAGGGCGAAGTGCGCATGGACGACGGCACTGACCCAGGCGTGGTGATGTTCCTTCAGGGCCAGGTGTTCGATGCCAACGGCAAGCCGTTGGCCGGTGCCACCGTCGACCTGTGGCACGCCAACACCCAGGGCACCTATTCGTACTTCGATTCGACCCAGTCCGAGTTCAACCTGCGCCGGCGTATCATCACCGATGCCGAGGGCCGTTACCGCGCGCGCTCGATCGTGCCATCGGGGTATGGCTGCGACCCGCAAGGCCCAACCCAGGAATGCCTGGACCTGCTTGGCCGCCACGGCCAGCGCCCGGCGCACGTGCACTTCTTCATCTCGGCTCCAGGGCACCGACACCTGACCACGCAGATCAACTTTGCAGGCGACAAGTACCTGTGGGACGACTTTGCCTATGCCACCCGTGACGGGCTGATCGGCGAACTGCGTTTTGTCGAGGATGCCGCGGCGGCGCGCGACCGCGGCGTGCAAGGCGAGCGCTTTGCCGAGCTGTCGTTCGACTTCCGCTTGCAGGGTGCCCAGTCGCCTGACGCCGAAGAGCGAAGCCATCGGCCGCGGGCGTTGCAGGAGGGCTGAGCCCGAGGTTGTGTCACTGTGATTTTGCCTGGGGCTTTCCGTGCGGGGAGGTCCCGGGCTTTTTGCTGCAAGGGCCTGGTGATCTAGAATCGTCCTTTTGCTCAGGCCCCACACCATGCTCCCCCTCGCGCTGCTGCCAACCACCATCGACCAGGCTCCACTGATCCGCAATCTCTACCAGTTCTATTGCTACGAGTCCTCCGACTGGGAGCAGGAAGACGTCGAGGCGGATGGCCGCTTCTACATCCACGAGCAGCACCTGCAACGTTACTGGCAGGACGACGGCTGGGGCGCGTTTCTGGTGCTGGCAGACGGGTTCATCGCCGGCTTCGTGCTGGTCGAGCGCAGCGAACTGCCTGGCATCGATGCGCAGGAGCTTGCCGACCTGTTCATCTTGAAGAAGTACCGTCGCCAGGGCATCGGCCAGGCGGTGGCGTTGCAGTTGCTGGGGGGCAAGGGCGACTGGCTGCTGCGCTGCTACGCACAGGATCTGGCCGCCGTGGCTTTCTGCAATGCAGTGCTGGCGAGCCTGCCGCGGCCGGCGCAGGCTATCGCTTTGGGGGATGAGCCGGACTTGCTCAATTTTCTGGTGACTGGCACCCGCCATTGAGGGGGCGTGCGCTTTCGTTCGGCCTGATAACGAGAAGCGCCATTTTTGTGAGTTGCTTCACAAAATTTTCATTGGCAGCATAATGCCATTATCGCTTTCCAAGACCCGGCCGCCGCTTGCCGGGGTCCCTTTTCATGCGTTTCGAAAGTTCAGGTAAAGTTCATGTCGCTCGCAGCAAACCCCGACATCATGTACCGGCTATTGATCCAGAGCGTGGTGGATTATGCCATCTACCTGCTTACCCCTGAAGGTATCGTCGCCAACTGGAACCCCGGGGCCCAGCGCGCCAAGGGGTACCATGCCGAAGAAATCGTCGGCCAGCACTACTCTGTGTTCTACACCGATGCCGAGCGCGCAGCCGGGTTGCCGACATTTAACCTGGAGCAGGCGCGCAGCACCGGACGCTTTGAAGAAACGGGCGCACGCCTGCGCAAGGACGGTACGGCCTTCCACGCCCATGTGGTCATCGAAGCGGTGTACGACGATGCCGGGCAACTGGTGGGTTTCGCCAAGGTCACCCGCGACATTTCCGAACGCCACCGCCAGGAGCTCGAACTGCTGCAGGCCAAAGAGCTGGCCGAGCAGTACAGCCAGGAGATGGCCAAGCTGTCGCAGTTCCTCGATTCGGTCATTGCCAACATTCCCGCGAGCGTCATCGTCCAGGACCTGGAAAGCCAGCGCATCCTGTTGGCCAACCAGCAGGCCGAACGCCTGTTCGGTGGGCCGCAGCGCAGCATGATCGGCCAGTTGCCCAAGGAATGCCTGGCACCGGCTGCCGGTGACTACCTGGAGCAGCAATTCGTGCGTGGTGCCCGCAGTACCAAGGGGCACGCCGCCGAAACCCGCGTGGAAACTGCCCGTGGTCCACGCACCCTGCGCAGCCGTACCCTGCTCAGCCAGAGCCGCGAGGGGCAGGCCGATTACGTGTTGTTCGTGGCTGAAGACGCCACCGAAGAGCTGGCCGCCCATGCGCAGATCCACCACATGGCGCACCATGACGCGCTCACCGGGCTGCCCAACCGCACGCTGTTCCACGAACGGCTACGCCAGGCCTTGTTGCGCGGCAGCGAAAACGCCAAGCTGACCGCTGCCCTGTGCCTGGATCTGGACAACTTCAAAAACATCAACGACTCCCTTGGCCATGCTTTCGGTGACAAGCTGCTACGCGAGTTGGGCAAGCGTCTGCGCCGCGAACTGCGTGAGCACGACACCTTGGCCCGCCTGGGTGGCGATGAGTTTGCCGTGGTGCTGACGGGCCTGGAGGGGCGGGATGCCGCATGTAATACCGCGCAACGCCTGATCAAGGCCATCAGCCCGCCGTTCCAGATCGAAGGGCATCAGTTCGCGGTGGGGGTGAGTATCGGCATCGCCATCGCGCCTGATGACAATGACCAGGCAGAGCAGCTGTTGGGCTATGCCGACATGGCGCTGTACCAAGCCAAGCGTAACGGCCGTAATCGTTATGAATGCTTCGATGTCGAACTGGACGTTGCCGCCCGCCAGCGCCGTCTGATGGAAACCGACCTGCGCACAGCGCTGCACCTGGGGCAGTTGCAGCTGCACTACCAGCCGGTAGTCGATCATCAGACCAGCAGCGTTACCGGTTATGAGGCGCTGCTGCGCTGGGAACACCCGACCCGTGGCATGGTCATGCCGATGGATTTCATCCCCATTGCAGAAGAAACCGGGTTGATCCACGAGCTGGGCAACCGTGCGCTGAATCTGGCCTGCCAGGAGGCGGCAAGCTGGGACGGTGAGCAGACGGTGTCGGTCAACCTGTCGGCGGTGCAGTTCAAGAACGGCGATCTGGTGCATACCGTCGCCCTCGCGCTGGCCGACTCTGGCCTGCCGCCGCAGCGACTGGAGCTGGAAATTACCGAATCGGTGCTGCTGGGCAACAGCGAGGAAAACGTGCGCACCTTACGCGCCCTGAAAGACCTGGGCGTGTCCATTTCACTGGATGACTTTGGTACGGGCTACTCATCGCTGGGCTACCTGCGCTCGTTCCCCTTCGACCGGATCAAGATCGACAAGTCGTTCGTGCATGACATGTGCGACAGCCGCGAGGCCATGTCGATCATTCGCGCCATTACCGAGCTGTCCAACAGCCTGATGATCAAGACCACGGCCGAAGGCGTGGAGTCGGAGGAGCAGATGCGCCGGCTCGCGGCGGAAGGCTGTTCGCACTTCCAGGGCTACTTTTACGGGCGGCCGGCACCGGCGAGCGAGCGGTTGAAGCAGGTCATCACGCAAGAATAGTGACTTGCGCGGCGGCCTCAGCTGTTCCAGTCCGGCGCAAACGGCGGGCTGACCACGCGCTGGTCTTTCGGCAGCCCGGCAATGGCTGCGCGGTCTTCGTCATCCAGCTGCACGGTCAATGCGGCCAGGTTGGCCAGCTGGTTTTCGCGGCTGCTGGCTTTGGGGATCGCCGCCACGCCGTCCTGATCCAGCAGCCATTTCAGCGCTACCTGGCTGGGCAGCACGCCATGCTTGCGGGCAATCGCCTGGATCACCGGCTGCGCCGCTGCCTGGCCGCGTGCCAGCGGGGTATAGGCGGTGAGCAACAAATCATGGCTGCGGGCGAAGTCGAGTAGCGGTTGCTGGCTGAGCAGAACATGGTATTCCACCTGAATCGCCGACAACGGCGCGCCCAGGGTTTCCACCACCTGGCGCAATAACCCCAATGGGAAGTTGGCCACGCCGATGTGGCGCGCCTTGCCTTCGTCACGCAGGGCTACCAGGGTGTCGATGCTGCGGGCCAGGTCCCAGTCTGTGCCTGGCCAGTGGATGTGGAACAGGTCAACCTGTTCGGTACCCAGCGCGCGCAGGCTGTCTTCCAGCGACTGACGCATGGCTTTGGGCTCCAGACGGTCCCACCAGACCTTGGTGGTCAGGTGAATCTGCTCGCGTGGCACGTCGCTGTCGCGCAGTGCCTGGCCAACGGCCGCTTCGTTTTCGTAGGCGGTGGCGGTGTCGATGTGTCGGTAACCCACGTCCAGTGCCTGGCGCACGGCCTGGGTGCATTCACTGCCGGTCATTGGCCAGGTGCCCAGGCCGATGGCGGGCAGGTCCAGGCCGGTGCGGGTGGTGAGCCTTTGCATGTAAATTCCTTGTAGGGTGCAGGGGTCGGTCGATGGTCAGCGATCAACCGTGCACGGGCCATGCATGCCAGGTGGAAAGTGGTCGATCAGCGAACAGAAATTGCACTTGGCCGGGGCAAGCGGCAAATGAACTTCCTTATTCTGCGGCATCTCTTCTAGAATCCCAGCTGTTACATCCGCCGGGCAATGCCTGCGCATCCTTCCCCGGGCGCGGCTTGCTGCCGCGCCGTCATCGAGAGAGCCATGAGTTCCAGCACACCGCTGTCCGGCGTCAACCAACCCCTGCGCGGCATCGCGTTGGTGGTGGTGGCGACGTTCCTGTTCGCCAGCCACGATGCCTTGTCCAAATTCCTGGGTGGCCTGTACCCGATAGTCATGGTGGTGTGGGCGCGTTATGTGGTGCACACGTTGCTGATGGCCGGCATCTTCCTGCCCAAGTCTGGGCTCAACGTGTTGCGCACCCGCCGGCCGGTATTGCAGACCTTGCGGGCCCTGAGCCTGCTGAGCACCAGCCTGCTGTTCACGACCGGCTTGCAGTACCTGCCACTGGCGGAGGCCACGGCCGTCAACTTCCTTGCCCCGGTGCTGGTCACCGCGCTGTCGGCGCCGCTGCTGAAAGAGCGAGTGACAGTGGGGCAGTGGGTGGCGGTGGTGATGGGCTTTATTGGCGTGCTGGTAGTGGTGCACCCGGGTGGGGCGATGTTTACCCCGGCCATTCTGTATCCGTTCGGTTCGGCATTGGGCTTCTGCTTCTATCAGTTGCTGACGCGCATTCTGGCGGCGCATGACAGCCCGACCACCAGCAACTTCTATGCAGGGTTGTGCAACACCTTGGCGATGAGTGCGCTGGTGCCGTTCTTCTGGGAAGTGCCGCGCTGGGACCATGCTCTGTTGATGCTGGCACTGGGCGGCTTTGGCATGACTGCGCACCTGCTGTTGACCCAGGCCTTCCGCCATGCAGCGCCAGCGTTGCTGGCGCCGTTCAGTTATTGCCAGATCGTGTTTGCCGGGTTGCTCGGCTTCGTGGTGTACAGCCAGGTGCCGGATACCCTGAGCCTGGTGGGGATTTTGGTGATCTGCCTCAGCGGGCTCGGTGCAGCGTGGATGCAGCGCGGCAAATAGCAGCCGCGTGCTTCAGGCTGTACGACCGTTAGGCGCAGCGTTGCGCTGCGAAGAGGGCATCACTGCGTGGCCATGAACTGCAGGATGCGGTCGCGCAGCCAGCGCTCGGCGGGGTCGTTGTCCTGGGCGCCGCTCCAGACCATCGACAGCTCGGCCTCGGTGATGTCGAACGGCGCCGGGTCGGCGCGCAGGCTGCCGTCGTCGGCGAGGGCACAAGCGGCATAGTCCGGCACGGTGGCGATCAGCTCGGTGTTGCGCAGCAGGGCACGCAGGCTACCGAACTGCGGCACCGCCAGCACCACCTTGCGGCAACGACCGATGCGGGCCAGATCGAGGTCGATGTTGCCGCTCATGTCACCGGAGAACGACACCATCACATGCGGGCGGGCGCAGTATTCGTCGAGGGTCAGCGGCCCTGGGCGGTCGTCGGCGCGCAGCACCCGTACGCCGATGTCGCGTAGTTTGCGGCGTTTGGCGGTGGCCGGCAGGTCGGTGGTATAGCTCACGCCTACCGAGATCTCGCCGCTGGCCAGCAGGCCGGGCATCAGCAGAAAGTTGGCCCGCCGCACTACCACGCTGATCTCCGGGGCCTCTTCGCGCAGGGCCTGCAGCAGGGCCGGAAACAGGCCGAACTCGGCATCGTCAGAAAGCCCCAGGCGGAACACGTTGCAGCTGTTGGCCGGGTCGAACTCGCGCGCGCGACTGATGGCGGCGGAAATCACGTCCATGGCCGGGCCAAGTTCGGCAAAGATCTGCAGGGCCCGTGGGGTGGGTTCCATGGCCCGGCCGTTGCGAATCAGCAGTGGGTCGTCGAACAGCTCGCGCAGGCGGGCGAGGGCGGCGCTGACGGTGGATTGGGTGATAAACAGCTTTTCGCCGACGCGGGTCAGGTTGCGTTCGATCATCAGGGCTTCGAACAGCACCAGCAGGTTCATGTCGACGCGGCGCAGGTCGTTGCGGTTCATGAGGGCTCGGCGTCCGGGGCAAAGGGTATGGCTGTGTATTTAAGCAGGGTGCCGGGCCTTGTGCCTTGTATGGATGTGCCGGCCTGGTCGCGGGCTTGATCGCGATGCGGCCGATACAGGCCAGTGCCTGACAGAGCCAGCCTATCAGGCTCCAACAGCCACTCTATTAGAACTCTGCCCAAGCTCGACTAGTCTTTCCCGTGGCCCCGCGAATTCCGCGACCGGGCAGCGCGTCAGCACCTGTGTGCAAGACCGTGGCCCCCCGGCGTGACAGCTTCGCAAGCCCCGTGTACACCTGATGAGGGGTAGTACGAGCCCACCCGCTCGGCTGAAAGAACACTGGCATAGACCGGAAATCTGGATAACCGACCCAAAGGTACCCGCAGATGTCGAACGAATCGAAATGCCCGTTCCATCAAACCGCAGGTGGCGGCACCACCAACCGTGACTGGTGGCCTGACCAGCTCAACCTGAGAATTCTTCACCAGCATTCCTCCAAGTCCAGCCCCGACCCGGACTTCGACTATGCCAAGGCGTTCAAGAGCCTCGACTTCCAGGCCCTGAAGAAAGACCTGACCGCCCTGATGACCGACTCGCAGGACTGGTGGCCGGCCGATTTCGGCCACTACGGCCCGCTGTTCATCCGCATGGCCTGGCACAGCGCCGGCACCTACCGCATTGGTGACGGCCGTGGGGGGGCGGGCTCTGGCCAGCAACGTTTCGCCCCGCTCAACAGCTGGCCGGACAACGTCAGCCTGGACAAGGCCCGGCGCCTGCTGTGGCCGATCAAGCAGAAGTACGGCAACAAGATTTCCTGGGCCGACCTGATCGTACTCACCGGTAATGTTGCCCTCGAGTCCATGGGCTTCAAGACCTTCGGCTTTTCCGGCGGGCGTGCCGATGTGTGGGAGCCGGACGAAGACGTGTACTGGGGCTCGGAAAAGGAGTGGCTGGGCGGCGATACCCGTTATGGCAAGGATCAGGCCAAGGCGCAGGCGCCAGGGCAGGGTGACCTGGTGGCCGAGCCGGCCAAGCATGGCGAAGAGCAGAATCGCAACCTGTCAGCCGAGCGTAACCTGGAAAACCCGTTGGCCGCCGTGCAGATGGGCCTGATCTACGTGAACCCGGAAGGCCCGGAAGGTAACCCGGACCCGGTGGCCTCAGGCAAGGACATCCGTGAAACCTTTGGCCGCATGGCCATGAACGATGAGGAAACCGTGGCGTTGATCGCCGGTGGGCACGCGTTCGGCAAGACCCACGGTGCCGGCCCCGCCGACAACGTCGGCCCCGAGCCGGAAGCGGCAGGCCTGGAGATGCAGGGCCTGGGCTGGCATAACACGTTTGGCTCCGGCAAAGGCGGGGATACCATCACCAGTGGCCTGGAAGTGACCTGGACCTCCACCCCGACCCGGTGGAGCAACGAATACCTGAATAACCTGTTCGACTTTGAGTGGGAGCTGACCAAAAGCCCGGCTGGCGCGCACCAGTGGCGGCCGAAAGACGGCAAAGGCGCAGGCACGGTGCCAGATGCACACGATCCCGGTAAAAAGCACGCACCGTCTATGTTGACCTCCGACCTGGCATTGCGTTTCGACCCCATTTACGAGCCAATCGCTCGCCGCTTCAAAGAAAACCCTGACCAGCTGGCGGATGCTTTTGCCCGTGCATGGTACAAGCTGATCCACCGCGACATGGGCCCGCTAGCGCGCTACCTGGGCCCGGAAATGCCCAATGAAGAGTTGCTGTGGCAAGACCCGCTACCCAAAGCCGACCCAGCCACGATCAGCGAGCAAGACATCGCGACCCTCAAGTCCAGGATCCTGGCCTCGGGTTTGAGCGTGGGCGAACTGGTCTCCACCGCCTGGGCATCCGCGTCGACCTTCCGCGGCTCCGACAAGCGCGGTGGTGCCAACGGCGCGCGTTTGCGCTTGGCCCCACAGAAGGACTGGGCTGCAAACCAGGGCGTGGACAAGGTGCTGGCGGTGTTGGAGAAGATCCAGGCCGAGTTCAACAACAGCGGCAAGAAGGTTTCCCTGGCTGACCTGATCGTGCTGGCCGGTACCGCGGCAGTCGAAAAAGCTGCCAAGGATGCCGGTTACAGCGGCAGCGTAGGATTCCGCCCGGGGCGGGTCGATGCGTCTCAGGAGCAGACCGACGTCGAGTCGTTCGCCGTGCTGGAGCCGCTGGCCGATGGCTTCCGCAACTTCACCAAGGCACGTTACAGCGTCAAGGCCGAGAAACTGTTGCTGGACAAGGCGCAGTTGCTGACCCTGACCGCGCCGGAGCTGACCGTGCTGATCGGCGGCCTGCGCGTGCTCGGTGCCAACCATGGTGGCAGCAACCTCGGCGTGTTCACCGACAAGCCGGGAACGCTGAGCAACGACTTCTTCCGCAACTTGCTGGACATGAGCGTGGAGTGGAAACCCACCTCGGCGGACAACGAGACCTTTGAAGGGCGCGACCGCAAGACCGGGCAGGTGAAGTGGAGCGGTAGCCGGGTCGATCTGGTGTTCGGTTCGCATGCCCAGTTGCGGGCGTTGAGCGAGGTGTATGGCAGCAGTGATGGGGGTGACAAGTTTGTCCGGGACTTTGTGGCCGCCTGGCAGAAGGTCATGGAACTGGACCGCTTTGATTTGAAATAGCGTTGCCTGGCGGGGGGCGCTTAGCGCCCCTCCTTGGCCACTGGTTATTCCGCCAATTCCAGGTCGGATAGATACAAAAGTGTCCTCGTCGGTTCTGTTGCAATGCTTCTCAGGCGGCCGGCCTGAACAGCGTGCTCACAACGACAAGGAACCCCGACCATGCAAATGCCCAAGACCCTGAAAATCCGCAATGGCGACAAGGTACAACCAACCTTCTCCGCTCAGGAATACGCTGCTCGCCACGCCCGGCTGCGGGCCTATATGGCCGAGCAGGACATCGAGGCGGCAATCTTCACCTCGTATCACAACGTCAACTATTACAGCGATTTCCTCTACTGCTCGTTCGGCCGCCCTTATGCGCTGGTGATTACCCAGGACAAGGTAGTCTCGATCAGCGCCAACATCGACGGCGGGCAACCCTGGCGGCGCACGGTCGGCACTGACAACATCGTCTACACCGACTGGCAGCGCGACAACTACTTTGTCGCCATCCAGCAGGCGTTGCCGCTGGCCTCGCGCATTGGCGTGGAGTACGACCACCTGAACCTGCAGAACCACGGCAAATTCGCCGCCTGCTACCCCAAGGCCGAGCTGGTGGACATCGCTGCGCCGTGCATGCGTATGCGCATGATCAAGTCGGCCGAGGAGCAGGCGCTTATCCGTCACGGTGCGCAGGTGGCCGACATCGGCGGGGCGGCAGTGGTCGAGGCCCTGCGTGAGCATGTGCCCGAGTACGAGGTGGCACTGCATGCCACCCAGGCGATGGTGCGCGAAATTGCCAAACGCTTCCCGGACGCCGAGCTGATGGACACCTGGACCTGGTTCCAGTCCGGGCTCAATACCGATGGCGCGCACAACCCGGTCACCAGCCGCCGTGTGGGCAAGGGCGAGATCCTCAGCCTCAACTGTTTCCCCATGATCGCCGGTTATTACACTGCGCTGGAGCGCACCCTGTTCCTTGACCACTGCCCGGACGAGTACCTGCGCCTGTGGCAGGCCAACGTCGAAGTGCACGAAGCCGGGCTGCAACTGGTGCGCCCGGGCATGCGCTGCAGCGATATCGCCCGCGAACTGAACGAGATTTTCCTGCGTCACGACCTGCTGCAGTACCGCACCTTCGGCTATGGCCATTCGTTCGGCACGCTCAGCCATTACTATGGCCGCGAGGCGGGGCTGGAGCTGCGCGAGGACATCGATACCGTGCTGGAGCCGGGCATGGTGGTGTCGATCGAGCCGATGATCATGCTGCCTGAAGGGCGACCGGGGGCTGGCGGTTATCGCGAGCATGACATCCTGATCGTCAACGACAGCGGCGCCGAGAACATCACCAAGTTCCCGTATGGGCCGGAGCACAACATCATTCGCAAATAAGCATCGGCGTCGGCTGCTTCGCGGGTGAACCCGCTCCTACAAAGATTTCACCGTTTTCGTAGGCGCGGGTTCACCCGCGAAGAGGCCGGCCCAGACAACAACAAGATCCCCGTATGACCACCAGACCCTGCCTCCAATTAAAAGAATCAGAGGGTACACGTCATGTCCAGCACCACCCTTGACCCGTCCGCTATTGCCGGCCCCGCACACAACGCCGAACGCCAGGCGCTGCGCAAGGCCGCCCGGGCCAGCTTCATGGGCAACTTCGTCGAGTGGTTCGACTACGCCGCCTACGGCTATCTGGCCACCATCATCGCCGCCACCTTCTTCCCGCAAACTGACAAGACCACCGGTTTGCTGGCCACCTTTGCGGTATTCGCCCTGTCGTTCCTGGTGCGCCCGCTGGGTGGCATCGTCTGGGGCCATTTTGGCGACCGACACGGTCGGCGCAACGCGCTGTCATGGTCGATCCTGATCATGTCGGTATCCACCTTCTGCATCGGCTTGTTGCCGGGCTATGCGCAGATCGGGCTGTGGGCGCCGGCCTTGCTGTTGCTGATCCGCCTGGTACAGGGGTTTTCTGCCTCGGGTGAGTACGCCGGGGCCGCTGCGTTCCTGGCCGAATACGCGCCGCCTGGGCGGCGTGGCTTGTACACCAGCATCGTGCCGGCCAGCACGGCAGCGGGGTTGTTGTTCGGTGCGGCGTTCGTCGCGGTGCTGCATGAGCTGCTCAGCAGTGAAGCCCTGCATGAGTGGGGCTGGCGCCTGCCGTTTCTGCTGGCGGCGCCGTTCGGCCTGGTAGGGCGCTATATCCGCATGAGCCTGCAGGACACGCCCAAGTTCCTGGAGATGGAGCAGCGTCTGGAAACCAAGGCCGGCATGGCCACGACGCCGCTGCGCGAACTGCTGGGCCAGCACCGGCGCAGCCTGGCGATCGGCATAGGTGTCACCTGCCTGAATGCGGTTGCGTTCTACCTGTTGCTCAGTTACATGCCGACCTACCTGTCCAGTGAAATGGGCATGAGCGAGCGGGATTCGTTCATCGCCTCGACGGTGTCGCTGGCCACCTATATCGGCTTGATCTTCCTGATGGGACGGTTGTCCGACCAGTTTGGTCGCAAGACCATGCTGGTGGTGGCCTCGCTGTTGTTCCTGGGGTTGACCGTGCCGTTGTTCCGCCTGCTTGATGGGCAACCGCTGCTGGTGATTCTGGCCATCCAGATCCTTTTCGGTGCGATGCTGGCGATGAACGACGGGACCTTGCCGTGCCTGCTGGCCGAAATCTTTCCGACCCGGGTGCGCTTCAGCGGGTTTGCCCTGAGCTTCAATGTGGCCAACTCGCTGTTTGGCGGGACAGCGCCGTTCATTGCCACCTGGCTGATTCAGGTGACGGGCAGCAAGCTGGCCCCGGCAGGCTACTTGCTGGCGGCAGCACTGGTGGCGCTGGTGGCCATGCTGATGTGTCGGGAGACGGCGCACGCGGCCCTTGAAGATTAGTTGACCTGCACTGGCCCCTTCGCGGGCAAGCCCGCTCCTACAACGGCCTGTGTCGGACCACCGATGTGCGTGTAGGAGCGGGCTTGCCCGCGAAGAGGCCAGCCAAGCCAGTACATGACCCTATTCAATGGAGAGAGGCCTGCCGCCGCTCCCCTAAAGGCGACAGCCCGAAGAACCGGCTATAACTCTTGGAGAAATGCGCAGGCGAACTGAAGCCGCAAGCCAGCGCTACCTCACGTACTTGCACGTCACTGCGCAGCAGTAACTCCCGCGCCCTCGACAGCCGAAGCTCCAGGTAATACTGGCTGGGCGTGCGCTGCAGGTACTTGTGGAACAGCCGCTCCAGTTGGCGCACGGTCACTTCGTTGAGGCTGGCCAGTTCCTCCAACCCCAGCGGTTCCTCCAGATTGGCCTCCATGATCGCCACCACCTGGCTCAGTTTGGGCTGAGCGCTGCCGAGCAGGGTGCGCAGCGGCACACGCTGGCGCTCACGCTCACCGCGTACGCGGTCGCACAGCAACAGCTCGGCGGCCTTGGCCGCGATGTCCTGGCCGCCCGTGTCCCGGGCCACCAGTTGCAGCATCATGTCCATGGCCGCCACGCCACCTGAGCAGGTGTAACGGTCGCGGTCCAGTTCGAACAGCTGGCTGGAGATCACGATACCGGGGAAGTGCGCCTGCAACGTCGGCAGGTCTTCCCAGTGGATGGTGCAGCGGTAACCCTTGAGCAATTCGGCCTTGGCCAGCAGATAGCTACCGGTGCAGATACCGCCCAGTGGCAAGCGCTGGCGGGCCAGTTGGCGCAACCAGTCGATCAGAGGGCGGTTGCTACGGCTTCGGTCGATCGGGTTGGCGCCGACCACCAGCAAGGCATCCAGCGCGGGGGCGTTGGCGATGTTGTAATCGGGCAGCACGCGCATGCCGTTGCTGGCCACCACCGGCGCGTCGTCTGCGGCGATCAGCACACTGCGATACAGTGGCTTGCGCGCGGCCAGGTTGGCCATGCGCAGGGTCTCCACCGCGGACGCAAGGCCGATGGTGGTGAAATTGGGCAAAATCAGGAAGCCAAAGGTCTTTGCCGAACAACCCTTTACAATAGACGGCGATAGGTTTGCAGAAGCGGGGTGGACCATTGCGCTGTTCCTGTGCAAGCTGAGGCCTGGTTGGTCAGGGGCAGTGAGAAAGCAGAGCCTCGCGTGGTTCTTGTTGTTATGTGTCGTTGCGGGGTCGATCATACACCCCGGATGCAGCGGCCAGGAATGGCCCCGCCGGCTGGCAGGGCCGACAGTGATTGCACAGAGAAGGTGAGCGTCAGTGAACCCCGAATCCATGCTGGCGGGCTTGTCAGGCTACGCCATGCCCCCCGAAGCGATACAGGTGCTGCCCGATGCCAAGGCTTACCGCGCGTGCCTGTTCGAGCGCATCCGTACGGCGACTCGGCGCATCGTTATTGTCGCGCTGTACCTGCAAGAGGACGAGGCTGGCCAGGAAGTGCTGGATGCCTTGTACCAGGCCAAGGCCGCGCGGCCAGGCCTGGAGATCACCATCGTGGTCGACTGGTTCCGCGCCAGGCGAGGGCTGCTGGGGGGCGGGCGTCAGCCGGGCAATGCTGCCTGGTACCAGGCCCAGCGCCAGTTGCGCGGGCTGGATATCGCCATCCATGGCGTGCCAGTGCAGACCCGCGAACTGTTCGGGGTGTTGCACCTCAAAGGCAGCATCATCGACGATTGCGTGATCTACACCGGTGCCAGTCTGAACAACGTCTACCTGCATCGTTTCGACCGCTATCGCCTGGACCGCTACCACCTGTTCCAGTCACCGGCACTGGCTGATGCCATGGTCGGCCTGGTGCATCGTTTGCTGCATCACACTGCCACACCGCGCCTCGACCTGCCGGCGCCACCTTCTACCCGCAGCTTGCGCGGCGACATTCGGCGCTTGCGCGCACGGCTGCGGCGCATGGCCTATGAGGTACCGGCCAGCGTGACGGGGCAGGGCCTGCAGGTGATCCCGCTGTTGGGTGTGGGCCGTGGCAATCCACTGAACCGGGCGCTGTGCGCCTTGCTGGCAGTGGCGCGCACGCAGATCATCATCAGTACGCCGTACTTCAACCCGCCGCAGGTCGTGATGCGCGAACTTGACCACGCCCTGGCGCGAGGGGTTGGGGTGGAACTGATTGTCGGTGACCGCACCGCCAACGACTTCTACATCGCCCCTGGCGAACCGTTCAGTGCCAGTGGTGCATTGCCCTATCTGTATGAGGATAACCTGCGCGCCTTCGCCCGCCGCCGCCACGCCGCGATTGCCAGTGGCCAGCTGCAAGTACGCATCTGGAACGATCCCGGGCATACCTTCCATGCCAAGGGCGTGTGGATCGATCAGCGTTATTCGTTGCTGACCGGCAACAACCTGAACCCGCGCGGGTTCAACCTGGACCTTGAGAACGGCCTGCTGATCGACGACCCGCAGGGGCAATGGCTGGCGCCACGGGAAGCGGAGTTGAGCGAACTGCGGCGCTTTGCGCCGAAAATCGGTTCGGCAGAGGCGCTGGGGGCGAAGGCCGAACATCCCAAGCAAGTGCGCAAGTTTCTGCGTCGGTTGCGCTATAGCCGGTTGGAACCGTTGATCAAGCGGGTGCTCTGACGTCGCCTGTACTGGCCCTGTCGCCGGCAAGCCAGCCACAGGGCCAGAGTGGTGCGCACCGTGCATTGATGTCATTATGATATTGCTGCCCACGGCCCTTTTCAGGGGCTGGATTACAATGTGCAGGCAACCGTGCAAGGCCCCTCTGAACGTGATCACGATCGCATACAGTCGGGCCTTTTCCCGTTAACCAGACAGGCCAATGCGTATATGGCGTTAGATCCACCCACGATGCTGACTATTTCAGTCGCTTTGGCCGCTGCGGCCGCCTTGTACCTGGCGATTGAATGGCGCAGTGTGCGCGAAACCTCGTTGCTTTACTGGAGTGCGGGTTTCGCCACGATTACGGTTGGTAGCACCCTGGCATTGTTGCGCGGGGCCGGCTTGCTGTTCATCGGTATCTGGTTCGCCAATGGCTTGCTGGTGATGGCCCACGTGTTTTTCCTGATCGGCGTGCTGCGCTTCACCCAGGAGCGCTTGTCACGTGCCTGGCTGATGATCGTGGTGGTCTGGTTCGCCTTGCTGCTGCTGCCCGTGGGCCCGCAATGGTCGAAGGTGATGTTGATGGTCAACTCGTTGTTGGTGGCCTCGCTGACGCTCAAGGCCAGTTTCCTGCTGCGGCCACATGGCAAATCGCTGAGTGTCGGCGCCGTGCAACTGCGCTACGTGTTGCTGATCCATGGGCTGTTCTATGTGGCCAAGGCGGCCATCGCGATCACGCCAGGCACGCTGATTGACCTGGCGACCTTTGGCGGGCTGATCATTCAGGTTTCGCTGGTGGAAGGCGCGATGGCGATCATGCTGATTGCCTTGTCGATGACCGGCACCGTACGTTACCGGCGTGAAGAGCGCATTGCCCGGCTGGCAGCCCGTGACCCGCTGACTGCGCTGTACAACCGGCGTGCGCTGGAGGTGCGGGCGGGGCATTTCTTCAAGGACGTGAGCCCGGCGCAGCCTGGGGCATTGCTATTGATCGACATCGACAACTTCAAACTGGTCAACGACCTGCATGGGCATATAGCCGGTGACCGATTGCTGATTGCCTTGAGCGAGATGATTCGTACGGCGCTGCCCGAGCGCTCGCTGGCGGCGCGTTTGGGCGGGGATGAGTTCGTCATCTTGCTGGGTGGCGCGAGCAGTGAACGGGTCATGGAACTGGGAAGTGGGCTGCGTGAGCAGTTCCAGCATTACGCCGACAAGACCGTGCCTACGCCCCAGGCGGTTACCTTGAGCATTGGTGCCAACCTGTTCGATCAGCCGCCGACGAGCCTGGCGGCGTTGATCGAGCAGGGGGATGTGGCGTTGTACCAATCCAAACGTGGGGGGCGCGACAGCATTCGGTTTTTCGAGCGGGCGATGGCTGAACTTCGCCAGTGAGCGAGTCACCTGGGTGGCTGAGCTTTCATGAAACCCATGTGGGTGATCCGTACAGGCGCTCCTGTCACCCGGCCCCCGCGTTTGACGGGCATCCATGCCCGTCGTCAGCAAAGCGGAGTGGTCAGGTCGCCACCTGATAGCACGGCACATACTCCGCGCCACCGGGCAGCTTCATCCGGTGCTGGTCGACGAATGCCTGCAGCAGCCGGCCCAGTGGGTCCAGTACGGCGCTGTCGCCGTGGATCTGATACGGCCCGTGTTCTTCGATCAGGCGGATGCCTTTGTCCTTGACGTTGCCTGCGACAATGCCGGAAAACGCCCGACGCAGGTTGGCCGCCAGTTCATGGGGCGGCAGCTCGCGGCGCAAGTCCAGTTCAGCCATGGCCTGGTGGGTCGGGTCGAACGGTCGCTGGAAGCTCTCCTCGATCTTCAGCAGCCAGTTGAAGTGGAAGGCATCGTTGCGTTCGCGGCGGAACTGCTTGACCGCTTTGAGGCCGTCGACCATGTGCCGGGCGACTTCCGCCGGGTCGTCGATGATGATTTCGTACAGGCGATGGGCGGCCTCACCCAGGGTGGCGCCGACGAAAGCGTGCAACTGTTGCAGATAAGGCTCGGCGCTGCGCGGGCCGGTGAGCACTACCGGGAACGGCAGGTCGTGGTTGTCCGGGTGCATGAGGATGCCCAGCAGGTACAGGAACTCCTCCGCTGTGCCGGCACCGCCCGGGAAGATGATGATGCCGTGGCCGACACGCACGAAGGCCTCCAGGCGCTTCTCGATGTCTGGCAGGATCACCAGTTCGTTGACGATTGGGTTGGGCGCCTCGGCGGCGATGATGCCGGGCTCGGTCAGGCCAAGGTAGCGGCTGCCATGCATGCGTTGCTTGGCATGGGCGATGGTGGCGCCCTTCATCGGGCCTTTCATCACGCCCGGGCCGCAGCCGGTGCAGACATCCAGCTTGCGCAGGCCCAGTTCGTGGCCGACCTTCTTGGTGTACTGGTATTCTTCGGTGCTGATCGAGTGGCCGCCCCAACACACCACCATCTTCGGCTCCACGCCCGGGCGCAAGGTGCGCGCGTTGCGCAGCAGGTGGAAAACGTAATCGGTGATGCCCTGGGAGCTTTCCAGGTCGATGCGCTGGCTGGCCAGCTCGCTTTCGGTGTAGACGATGTCGCGCAAGGCGCTGAACAGCATTTCACGGGTGCTGGCGATCATTTCGCCATCGACGAAGGCGTCGGCCGGGGCATTGAGCAGCTCCAGGCGCACGCCGCGGTCCTGTTGGTGGATACGCACCTCGAAGTCCTTGTAGGCCTCAAGGATGGTCTTGGCATTGTCGACATGGGCGCCGGTGTTGAGGATTGCCAGGGCGCACTGGCGGAACAGCGTGTAAAGGCTACCGGTACCGACTTCACTCAGTTGTTGCACTTCACGTTGTGACAGCGTTTCCAGGCTGCCTTTGGGGCTGACGGATGCATTGATGACATGGCGTTGAGGCATCTAAGTCTTTCCTGTGCGGGTAAAACATCCTTCTTTGACACCACCATACCGAGAAATGTGGGCGGCAACGAGGGGGGCGTGGAAAAACCTTGAGACCGAGCTGCCTGCTTCGCGGGTAAACCCGCTCCTACAGGGGCCTTGCCGTCTTCAGGGCAGCACCCACCTGTAATCGATGGACTCGCCCCCGCCGAGGCATCACAGTGCCACGGTGGTGTTCGAAGAAGCCAACGGCAGCGAGGGCGAGACCATGAAAAAGCATAGTTCGAAACACGATTCCCTGTCTTCCACTGATGTGGAGCTTTGCACAACCATCTGCGTAGACCTGGCCAAACAGGTCTTCCAATTAGCAGGCGAGGACGCTACTGGTCGGGTGATCTACGAAGATCGCATCAAATCCCGCCAAGCGTTCCATGATTTCCTGCTCAAGCTGCCAACGACCGTGGCCGTTTTGATGGAATGCGGTCCAGGTGCACAAGCTTGGGCCAGACTGCTGCAGGCCAAAGGTAATCCGGTTCGCATCCTGCCGGCGCAACGTGTCGCCGAACATCGCAGCGGTGCAAAGAACGATCGTAACGACTGCTATGCCATTTTGCGTGCCGGTCGCGATACGAGCATCGCTTCGATACCGATCAAGAGCACCACAGCACTGGCTATTTAAGCGCTGCACCGTATCCGGCGCGGTAACATCAAGCGACATACCGCGCTGGGTAATCAGATCCGTGGTTTGCTACTTGAGCATGGCGTATCCATGCCCCAGGGTGATGCCGCGATCAATAAGCATGTGCCTCAGGCGCTTGAGGATGCTTCCTTGCCTCTGCCCGACTTGTTGCGCGAGTTGCTCGATGAGTTGCTGATGGACTGGTTGTCTTTAGGTGAACGCATAACGGTGCTGAGCCGGCGGCTCGAAGCGACTGCCCAGGAGGATAAAGTCGCTCAGCGACTGATCACCATTCGCGGCGTCGGCCCTATCATTGCCACGGCGATCGTGGCGAAACAGACCGACCCCAGCCGCTTCGCCAGTGGCCGAATGTATTCCGCCTTCTTCGGTATCGTGCCCGATCAGCACAGCAGCGGAAACAAAATCAGATTGGGCAAGATGAGCAAGCGCGGTGACGGCTACATACGCAGCCTGCTGATCCAGGGCGCCCATTCTGTTTTGAGTCAGTTAAGGCCTGATTCCGATCAGCCAGATGATCGCCGCCTCTTGCGCTGGCTATCCCGCCTTGGGCGCAAGGAGGCGGCGATCAGGCTGGCTAATCGAAATCTGCGGATTATCTGGACGCTGTTACAGAGCGATCAGGTTTACCAACGCAAACCGAACGAAAAACCGGAGGCGGCTATGAGCCTCTGACCAACCGGGTAATGCCATCGGGGCGCTAGGCGCTCCAACCCCTGCTAGTGAACATTGACCCTAGGTAAGACCGTCGCAGACCGATGCCTCCGCTCCTACAGGCCTGATAGTGGCCTCAATGTAAACGGCACACTGCGAGCTCACCACGATGTTGGCCAGAAGCAAAAAGCTTCCTCGAATAGGCCTGATACATAGATGCAACCGGGTTCCTATGTTCAAAAAGCAGCTAGACAGTGTGGGCGAGTCCATACATAGGAGCGGGTTTACCCGCGAAGCAGCCGACTCGGTCTCCAGTCAGCCCAACAGCTTCTGCACCCCCAGGGTAATCGCCAGCCCCCCGCCAACCAGCCACAGGTTAAGGATCGCCCCGGTGGCCAGCGCCCGTGGCCCGGCCTGGCGAATCTGGCTGAAGCGCGTTTCCATTCCCAGTGCGGTCATGGCCATGGTCAAGGCAAAGGTGTCCAGGCTGTTAACTGCCTGGGTCACGCTGCCAGGCAGCACGTGTAGCGAATTCACCAGGACCAGTGCCAGGAAGCCGAAAGCGAACCAGGGCATGGCAATGCGCCCGTTGCCCTGCGCCTGGCCAGCCTTGCGCGAACGGCTGATCCACAGGCCCACCACCAGCAGTACAGGTACCAGCAGCATGACCCGGGTCATCTTGACGATGGTGGCGACGTGCGTGGCTTCGGGGCTGACATTGCTGGCCGCGCCTACCACCTGAGCCACTTCGTGGACAGTGCCGCCCAGCAACAGCCCGGCGCCCATGGTATCCAGATGCAGCCAGCCGGCATTGATCGCCAGTGGGTAAAGGAACATGGACAAGGTACCGAACAGCACCACGCTTCCGACTGCCATGGCGCTTTTATGGGGGGCGCTGCGCAGCGCCGATTCGAATGCCAGCACGGCGGCAGCGCCGCAGATGGCGCTGCCGGCGGCGGTCAGCAAGGCGGTATCGCGGTCGAGCTTGAACACTTTCATGCCACACCACAGGCCGATCAGCAGGGTACTGGTGACGACCAGCACCGACACGACAAGCCCCGACCAGCCGACTTCGGCAATTTCCTGCAGGCTTACCCGCAAACCAAAGAACGCCACGGCAATGCGCAACAGGCCGCGAGCGGAAAAATTGATACCTGCTGCCCAGCTTGCCGGTACGCCGTCACGCAGCGCGTTGCCATACAAGGCACCTGCGACAATACCCACGATCAGCGGGCTGATGCCCAGGTTGGCGATAGCGGGCATGGCCGCCAGTTGCGTGACTGCGACCGCGAACAGCGCGACGAACAGGATGCCATTGAGCCGCCCTCGGGTGGAGAGGGTAGGGGCAAAGGCGGGGTTGGACGGAACCGTGGCCATGTGAGTCCTCCGGAAAAGGTGTTTCGACAAGGCCTACGTTAATCTGGTTATAAGCTTATAAAAAATCGTAATTTAGGATGGCAAATATCCGTTTAGCTGATATTTTTGAATCATGACCCCAGAACAGCTGATAACATTCGCCACGGTTGCCGAGCACGGCAACATCAGCCATGCGGCTCAAGCCCTGCACCTGTCGCAGCCGGCAGTGTCCGGCCAGCTCAAGCTCTTGCAAGAGGCGTTTGGCGAACCCCTTTACCAACGCGCCGGCCGCGGTGTGCGGCTGACTGCGGCCGGTGAGCAGTTGCTGGCGCATGCCGAGCGCCTGCGCGAAACATTCCGCCAGGCCCAGGCGCTGCGCGAGGCCATGCGCGGGCTGGAGCGCGGCACCTTGCGCATCGGCGCCAGTACCACGCCCGCCAGTTACCTGCTGCCTTACCTGATCGCCGACTTTCACAGGCGTTATCCGGATGTGCTGGTCAGCACCTCGCATGGCAATACGGCGGAGATCGTCGCCGCCTTGGACAGTGTCGATATCGCCCTGATCGAGGGGCCGCCCGGGCAGGAGTTGCCGTTGGGTACGCAAGTCACGCCGTGGCGCGAGGACGAGATCGTGGCGATTGTGCCCCGTGGGCACCCCTTGGCAGGCAGTGACCAGCAGATGCTTGCGGCGCTCGGCGATTACCCGTTGGTACTGCGTGAAAGCGGCTCGGGCGTGCGACAGATTGTCGAGCGGGCGTTTGCCCGTGAAGGCGTGGCGATGCGTGTGGCGCTGGAGATTGCTGGCGTTGAGGGGGTAAAAGAGGCGGTCCGGGCCGGGATGGGCGTTGGCTTTGTTTCGGCGATGTCCATTCGTCACGAAGATGGCGTGCTGCACCGGCTGCAGGTTGCGCCGCAGGCATTGGTGCGGCGCTTTTCCATTCTGTTGCCGCATGCGGCTACGCCTTCGCGGGCTGCCTCGCGGTTTCTTGAATTGTGTGTTGCCATGCAGGAGGTGGGTTGATTGTACTGGTCTCTCTGCGGGTGTGCCTGTGAAGAGACCAGTACAGACACCCTCAATTCAACTGAAAGACGTGTTTCAGATAGGCAACGAAATTCTCATCCCGGCACTGTGTCTTGCCCGGGCTGTCGGAAATCTTCGCAACCGGCGCCCCGTTGCAGTCGGTCATCTTGATCACGATGTTCATCGGTTCCACCCCCGGTATGTCGCAGGTCAGCCGGGTGCCAATGCCGAAGCTCACATTGATCCGATTATGCAACGCCCGGTATAGCCCCAGTGCCTTGGCAAAATCCAACCCGTCGGAAAAGATCAGGGTTTTGCCTTTCGGGTCGATCCCCAGCCGTTCATAGTGGGCAATGGCCTTTTCCGCCCAGGCCAGCGGGTCGCCCGAATCGTGAAAGGTGATCCCAATACCGTCCTATAAAGTGTAGGGTATAGAGTAAGCACTTGATTTATATTTGATATTTTTGGGGCTAGATTTAGGAGATGATTGCTATCCAAACCCAAATGTGGGGGCTATCCTGCGTTGTGAATAGCTTGCCGGGATCTTTGCCAAGCATCTCAAGACTCAGGTGGCGCAATTTCTCACAAGTGCACGTGGGAATTTGCTGAGCTAATGCATGCACGTCCAAGCCATCGGCGACGCCTTACAGGTTCTCAGTGGTTACGCCGGTCTTTACGGCGAGTCTGTTATGCGCCTCAATCGGGCGCAGGTACCAAATTTTGATCAGATGGGTGGCTTAGTCAGAAAGCGCTGCACAGTCGTTTTTGACACACCCAATTCCTGGGCTATCTCAGCGTTCGACATGCCGGCTTCCTTCAAAAGGGGGGCCCGTTGGAGTGCTTTCTGTATGTCGCGGGTAGCAGGTCTACCAATTGGTCGCTCGGGCTGTGCAGCGATGTTCTCGATGACACCATCCTGTTTGAGAGCGCTGAGCTTGGACGAGATACGCTTGAGCGCGACGTCGACAGGTTCACCGGAGTGAGCAGAGTGGGCGAGCAGGAGAAGGAGAGCGGGGTCGACTTCGAGCATTGAGGCTACTTTAGAAAGCGTGTCTATCGTCACGTTAGCCTTCCCGCCCTCGATGCGGCTTCTTCCCCTCCGACCGATCATGGTCAGATCGTCCTGAGTCATTTTCCGGCTTTGTCTCAGTGCTCTGACAACCGCCGCCATGGCCTCGCTAAGAGACATGTTCTTCACCTGTAAAAGACAGGATGAAGCCACATTGCGCCGATCCATAACACGCCATATAATGACCGTTAAGGATCGAAAGCATCTATTCCCTATGCGCAAAAATCATGCGGGGGAGTCCTGCGCCCATAATTCAGGCGGTTTCAATATATGCCGTAAATTGACAAAAGTTGGGGTGGAGGCACAGATCCCTTCAGCCCATATGGTGGCAGTTTGGCAAGTCTGAATATGTGTTCGGCGGCACTTCGCTGCAAGGCGCTGGCTTTCGGCCAAGCCCTCATGTGCGAGTAAAAATGAAAGGATCGAAAAATGTTTGTCACCCATGAGTCATGGAGTTCGAATGCATCTGCGCTGTTAGGTGAGGGCCACACGTGCATGAGGATTGTGGAATGGCAAAGCTACCATCACTTCTATCAGGTTGTGGTAGAAGAATTGGAGAATGGGAAATTGGCATCGCGTCAGTATTTTTTAAGCGATGTGAATGTGCTTGAAGACGTTCTTGAAAAGCAGTGCGAAAATTTTAAGGTGACTGAGGTTTTGCTGATAAGTCCTGCCTGGATGAACGGAAGTGGTGGTTGGGCTATGAATAAGATCTTAAGTTTGATCGTTGGCCGGGGGGAGGAGGGCGGCAAAGTTTCGATGCACAAGGTTGCAGAGGGTGTTGTTTATACATCACCGGCAGGTGGGAAAATTGATACGCTCGAAGAGGAAGGTTTTAATGTTCTTATTTAAGTCCTCTATAAAGTGGCTGGGTTCTGTGGATTAATCTCTAGCGTTAAACAGAAGCCACGCTCCGCAAGCTCGCGTGAATTTTCGAGGTTTTTAGGCAGAGTGTTGTCACGAGGAGACGTGTGTGAGTATGGCCGTAGCCGGGGGCGTATCATGATAAATTCTTTACGACCTCGCGTCATTCGACCAGACGACGTGATCTTGTTTTTGGATTTCGATGGCGTGCTTCATCCTGATGCAGCTTTCCGAACTAGGCATGGGATTGAGCTTAGAGCTGAGGGTAAACTCATGATGCATGCGCCGATCTTATATGGAATTTTGCAGGGCTTCCCGACTGTCAAAATCTGTTTATCTACGTCATGGGTGCGAATGCTCGGGTATCAAAGAGCTCGTGCAGCTTTGCCAGTGAATCTTCAAGATCGCACAGTTTCGGCGACTTGGCACTCCCGGATGCGGGCTACGGCTAGGGAAGGGTATGACCTTTTTACTCGCTATGAGCAGATTTGTGGTGCGGTGACTCGTGCAGGGATAACGCAATGGATAGCGATCGATGACGATCCAGATTTCAGCTGGCCGGAGTATGACGATAGGCTCGTGAGGTGTGACCCAAATCTCGGGCTTGGTAGTAAGCAGACTCAACTCCAACTGAGAGCCAAGCTGCAACGTCTTTTTCGGATGAGAGGTTATGATGAGGCTCAGCGGTGAGTCAGAACCAAGCGCGGTTCCCGATGCGCTCTGCGATGTCTGCGGAGAATCGACGCGTGTAGGAGGCGAGTTTCAGTTCGCTACCTTGCAGGCATCCTGGAGAGAGGGATCAGAACACAGTGGTGAGGACTACGAGCTGCATCTTTGTGAGAGATGCTTTTTCACTCAAGTAGCAGGTATGAAACGCATGAGATGGCTCGGGTGCATGTTCGAAGACGCCGGTGATTCGCTTCTGCAGAATGAGTCGTACGGGCGGGTATGGAAGGCGAGCAGAGATGACGCAAAGGATGAAGAGTAAGTGTTGTCGTCTGTCTTAATCAATAGGCTATGAGAGGTGCTACATGGCTAAGAAGCGAGCTCCGTTGTCTACTTGTCATGCTGGCCAGGATGTGGCTGCCGCTTTGCCGACTAGTGTTGTCAACGCTATGCGGAGAGATTTCGGGGTGCCGGTTACAGCATATATTTCGGCGGCTGCTTATGGGCTAGGGGATCTCTATCTGGAGGGAGTGGTCTTCGCCGATCAAGGAGGACGTTTCGATGACGGTGACACCATACGCACATCAATCATCATGCATAGTTCGACTGTTGACGGTTTCCTGCTTGTACAGACGTTGAGCAGCATTTATGTGGTTTGCGATTGGCTCGGTGGAAGATTTTCTGACACTAAGATTTCTAATCACTGATCCATTTGAGGCGCGGTTGCGTGGCCTTGCGGTTCGGTAGTAGTGAATCAAGCCGAACTGCGTTCTGCTTTGGCCCTACTCGCTTCCATCCTCATTGCGCGCTCCGCTTGCAGCCCGCTTCGCGGAAAATGCGATCCTATTGTGGAGGGCGGCATGGTTCCGGTTTTGTGATTCTCATGCAACGGTTGAGATCAAGCCCCTAGTCCGTTTCATCCAGGTAAAAGCAGCATTTAATTGCTGCTTCCATCAGCGCTACAAAGCGGCGAGGAGGGTGCGGAGGAAGGTTTGCCGCCGGTGAATGTTGCTGATGATCAGGTAGTCACGCTCGCCGTCTTGGCTGAGATGACCTGCATCCACGAGGCCTAGAATGTACCCCTCCGCTTTGCCTCTGGCTTCGCGGAGGTCATGCTCACTGTTGCTTCTGTGGATGTCGTCTACCAGACGTTTCCAACAAGCGGCCTGGCGCTTACCGACCGCATCACTTAAAAATGTCGGCGCGTATAGCAGGGCGTCGTAATAACTTGGGGCAGTTTGCGTGTTCAAACGAAGGCTCCAGAGGGATATCCTGAACACATTCTATCATGCGGTCATTCAATTGCCTGTAACTTCCCTGTTGGCTGCTGACCATTTTGTGCGAAATTTATGTCGCTGATGGTCGTTGGCTATCAGAGGGCTTGGGTTTAGGGTGAATTATGGTTTGGATATAATTAATGCGAATCTATAATTCTGTCAATTTATGTATATTGTCGTGTTTTATTGGTTTGTTGACGGTGCAGAAAAAATTTGCTTCCAGTGATTTGGTGGTCTAGCTTTCAAGCTAATGAGTTTGATTGTATCAGTCTCTGATTTTTTGGAAATCATTGGAGGGGTACATGTGTGAAAATAAAGATAGTGCAGAGTTTTCACGTATCGCTCACTATTTCCGAGAGGTCGAGTTCTATAGCGATTCGTCCCCATCCTTCATGCCGGAGTATTTCTCGACTAACTGCTACGTCTCTGATGCGTTTTGGCCTGCTAATTTTCTGCTCAGAATTGGAATTCGCTTCCACCACCTCTGGCCCACCTTCGGCATCAGGAACGGCATTGAAACCATCCAGGGAACGCAGCCTGCCGTATGTTTCGCTGGGCTCAGTGTGGCTGACCTGATCGCTGTGAGGGACGGGTTGCCGGCAAAAAATGAACACGTGACCCAGTATGCGATCACTTTCCCAGCGAGTTCAGTGCTAAACGGAGGGGTAGCGCAGGTAATACAAACTGGCGATTTACGTGCTGTGCTGGAGGAGGAGAGCGGCTCAAAGGTTGTCACGTCGGAAGATATGCTTCGCAACCAGTTTCGATGCACAAATGTCCAGTTCGATTTGTTCAGCGACCATGTAAGCCAACCAGAGTGGCGATGGCCCTACACTGGGGATTACCAGCATGCGATTACGAAAATCAAGGAAGAGGGGCTTGAGGCTAATCCAATACCCGGATTAGATCTGACCGAGGAAAAATGGTCGGGAATCGGTATAGTGGTAGCTAATCAGGCCGAAGCTCTTAGGCTCCAATACGACATCCTCACCCTGATCGATCGCGGGCTTGTTGCTCCAAGCCATTTTGACCACATTCTGGTCTGCAAGCGTTTGCCTGCGAGCTTGAGCAGTCTCAGCAATTCAGGCGCTCAGCAAGCGATCCAAGATGCTTGCTACGACTTTAAGTCATGCTTGGCCATTTCAGACGATGAAACCGCCGCAGCTCTGCAAGACTTTTCATCACGCGTAGCACAGTTAGAGCTGCTCTATCCGATTAGTGCAGCGAAAGAGACAGGTGGTTGCTGGGTGTCTTTTGATGACAACACTCGTCCATATGTACGAGCGCTGTTAAAGGCTGGAAGAATTAAGGTCAACAGGCTGGGGCGCTATCTGGGTAGTCTGGATGAGCTAGACGCTAGCCGAGATCTTCGGGAGCGTCAGGGGCTTGTTAAAAATCTCTGCAAGCAACTGCAGGAAGTGCATGGGGTAATGTGCTCCTACTATAGCGTACCTGACTCCTGGTCGGTTGATGATCACCCTTTCTATTGCGGAAAACCTTGGAGAGGGTTGTATCGAATAACGGATGAGCCGGACGGTGTAGACGAAGAGGAGGATGAGGACGAGTGGGATGATGAAGACGAAGAAGACGAAGATAATGAGAGTGGGGTTGATGGGGAGGAAGAAGATGGTGAAGCCTGGCGTTAGCTTCTCCAGTTTCAGTATTTACCATTACCTCGACCTTAAGTGTCGCGCTTCCATGTTGAAAGCATGCGATCATGGTCTCGCCAAGTGCTAAATAACACTCCGACGGCGGGTGCTGACGGATGCAGAGTTTTCACAAGCTCGCGGATAGTGGGGCGATCGCCTGGGCCCGTGATGATCGAAAGGCGTAGTGCATCAGTTGCGCACGGCTGTCGTGAACCGAAACCAGGTTCACCTGGTCTCGGCCCTGCAGGCTGCTCAACTGCTGAGCTTGGTCGTGAGATACTCAACACGGGAAATTTCAAAGACCGACACACCATCCTTTGACGCGATGAGATCGAACTGAGGTACCCATTCAGGTATCTGCAGTGCTTCAAGGGGACTTCGGTCGAAAAGCACATAGTTAACACCGCCCTCTCGCTGAACTGAGCGGAACGAGATGCCATCAAACCTCTGCTTGTCATAGTACCGGATGAATTCAGCAAGCGCTTGGGTCACAACATAATCCGTGTCATTAGCGCGCACAGGCCGGGCGATCAAGTCGTGGAGATACTCAAGCAATAGCCGACGATCAGTTCGCTTCTGGTAACCAGGCTCAAACCAGCTCATTGATTGGTGCTCAAGCGAAGTGAGCGCGGTGAAATCAAAGAATTCCAACGGTCGGGTGGAGACGAATTCTGCCACCACCACTTTATCCCCAATCGAGGGCCGTACCTCCGCAATCCCCGTCTGTGCGTCGGCGGCGACGTAAAGCAGTGGTACGCCTGAAGGGCTCATCCTGTTATTGGCAGCGCGATCCTTTGGGGGCGCTCCTAGCTCCTTCGCGGGATCATTTTGAAATGCCAGGAGCTGATTATGAGTGGAGGCAATTCGAGCTCGATAAAAGCGAGTAGCTTCCGGGGCAACCTTGACGACAGCAGTCACATCAGGGGTTTCGCGCCTACTTGCTCGCATCGCTTCAAAAATCAGGGACTCGAAAAACATGCTGGCATTGGTATTAAAAAACCTGCGGCCATGCACCAGTTCAGTCGCTATACGCGTCCAATCACCCTCGACCCACCAGCGCTCGTGCTCCTCAGATTCAAACGGGCTTGATACCCGGCAATACTCCTGCCCGTTGAAGTAAAAGTCTTCCTCATCAGCATCTGTATCAATGAGCCGTTCGGCCACCGCATTACATACGGCTTCCGATTCGCACCGGATGGCAATACCAATTATCCGACTGAGGCCCATCTCGTAACCTGGGTGAAGTCCGTGGTCGATGGCAAAATGATCCGAAAGGTGCCTTTTGATCGTCGATGCAATTTTGCTGGAGGTGAGCGCCTCGAGCACTGAGCGGCCGCAGCAGGAGCAGAGCTGCTCCTGCGAACGTCTTGAGGCCTGTTTCTTGAGCCAAGTGTCGCCAATGCAGGTCACACAAACAAACATGGGTTCCTCAGCATCTTCTTTGGCGAGGATCTCATGCAAAATATTATCCAGTAAGGCCATCGAATTGCTTCCTTGTAGCGTTTGAGCAAGGCCAAATCGTATCACCGTCAATTAACTGCGGCACAATCTCCGAAGATCTACGCTTGCCGGCGCTGCATCAGCTATTGCTCCTCAATCTCAATGAACAAGGGCTGCTTCCCTGTTGATGACAATCGCCACCAACTGAGCTCTAGCGTTCGATTCAACCGGAGAGTGTCGCCGTAGCTGCCAACAACGTCACCGTCGTGGCTGCGAGGCCAAGTAAACGGGGGGGAGGGTGAGCAAGGCATGAGCAAACCATTACATTCGACATGTGGTTCGCTATCTCGAATCTGCGCTAGTTGAGCATGACAGGGCCGTCAATCTGAGGCCGCGTGCGTTCGATCAGCCAGGCAACTGCGTTGTGCGCCATTTCTGTGAAAGCACGAGGATTACTTGAGCACGATGCGCGATAAGTCGACGCTACATACTCGTGTCTGGGGCCTTGCCTTCCGTTTACCCCAATGCTGGCCAAATGGTATTGTCGGCGGGATCTCGTCTATCGCGACTTGCCCGGCAAAGGAGACGCCAGCTTGGGAGCTTTACAAAATTCGCCATTCCTCTCTCGATTTGCGACGCCAAGAACAGGGGAGGACACCATACCTGGCTTCTATTCTCCTGACCTCCAGATGTGGGCGGTTCAGGCTCCGAATGGTGAAGTCCCAATCATCGCTGACGGTGCCCTGAACGAGCTGATGACCAAGACGAAGGTCAACGCCGAACAAGATGATGAGGCGTGCTGGCAGATTGAGTTGTTGACCAAAACCTATCAGAAGGTCGAAAGCGATGACGATGATCCCAGTCCCTATCGTGGACAGTCGGCAGATCTGGGTGATTTGCGTAGTTTCGATTCCAGTAACCACCTGCTGCAGCTCGTGACCAAAACTGATGCGGTCACTGAGAGAGACGATCGGTGTAATGCCAACCACATCCTCGAACTGATCACGAAAACCAACGTCGAGCTGGAGCGCGATGACAATGGTGATCCTACGTTCGGCTTGGACACACGTTACTATTCAGACTAACCTGGAAGCGCAACATGTTGCTGTTGGTGACAAATCGCCGTGACATCACGATGGACTACGTGGTTGCTGAGCTTCGCCGGCGCGGCCAGCCTTTTTTCCGCCTCAATACCGAGGAATTGCCCGAAGCACTGTGCTCGATGGCAGGATTTCCTCGGGACGCTTGGTCTATTTCGCTGGACGGGGTAGTTGTTCGTGGTTCGCAGATAACTGGGGCCTATTTCCGCAGACCAGGAGCCCCTGTTTTAGCTGACACGGTCACAGATCCTGGCGAGCGGGCCTACGCCGAAGCAGAGTGGAGCAGCTTTCTCAAAAGCCTGTATTCCAGATTAGAGGGGCGGTGGCTGAACTCACCCTCAAAGATTTTTATGGCTGAGGACAAGCCGATGCAACTCCTCCTTGCGCAGGAGATTGGCTTCCAGGTACCTCAGGCTTTTGTCACGAATGACATTTCCTCTGCACAAGCTATCAATGCACTCGGCAAGGCGATTGGTAAGCCCCTTCGGCAGGCGGTATTGGGGGGTGAAACGGAGCGAGTAATCTTCACCACGCGACTCGCTGAGATTGAGGATGATCAGGCTGAATCAATCAGGCTGACCCCATTCATTGTGCAGTCAGAAATCCTGAAACAATACGATGTTCGAGTGACTGTTGTGGGCGAGGGTGTTTTCGCAACGGCGATCTGGTCGCAAGATAACGAGGAAACGGAAACTGACTGGCGAAAGGGTAGCCGGCCTGATCTTCGCCACGAGAAGATCGTACTTGAGCCTCGTGTTCAGCGCCAATGCGTGAAGCTCGTTAAACGTCTTGGTCTTCGGTACGGCGCCATCGACCTGGTATGCGATCGAGCGGGGAAATTGTGGTTTTTGGAGATCAACCCGAACGGGCAGTGGGCGTGGATCGAGAATCTAACAGGCTACCCAATTGCTTCAGCGATCGTAGATGAGCTGACGGTGAACAGTATTGCTCAAACTTAAAGAACGGCTCCGCTGGCTGTGGCCGACGGTCATCCCTCTGGCACCTACTGAACTGGCCGCGGATGCAGAGTGGAAGCAGCAGATTGCTGCATCAGTGCGTGAAGGGGATTGGACGACCGACAGCGATGTGGTGCTGGACGAATCTAGGCGACTTTTCGATGCGGAGGTTGACCGCCGCAAGAGTGCTGACGCCAAGGCAGGAATTTACCTCGCAGCCATCACGGCGCTGATACCCGTATTAGTCTCGTTGTTGCCGGCGCTGTGGAGTGACAAAGCGAGCAAATGGCTAGGCTGTGCGGGGCTCATGCTGTTCGGGTTGGCAGTTGCCTTCTTGTTGAGCGCAGGGGCCTGGGCGTTCAGAACGTTGAAAGTTGCAGGTTTCGCCCAGCTCGGCCCTGGGGAGCTAGCCACCACCTGGAAAGAAAACTCGCCTAGAGCGGGTTTAGCCAAACAACTCGCCCGCGCTGTCCTACATAACTATTCGTTGGTCAACGAGAAGGTTACCGGCATCAAGATGACACATGAGTACCTGCTACGGGCCTTCCTGACCTTTACAATTCTCATGGTGCTTCAAGTGGTATGGCCGGTTGGCGCCTGGGTGGTTGAGGAAAGCGTCAGACTGATGGACACTCCGGCCCCGGTTCCTTTAATCATGTGCTATTCGTGATCATAGTCCTGAAGGATGGTCGCTAAAGGTGATATGTAACCCCTGTGTCCCGAAGATTTTTGATCCTGCATTGTTTTGAGAATGAGGAGGCCGGCGTATGGGTGGCGTCAAGAGGATGATGGAAGAGGACATGGATCGGGGCTTCTCGCGAGTTGAGGACACGTTCGTATGCTTACGCTGCGTCGAGGATGAAGCTTTAAAAGCTTTCGTCAGGAAAAACTCGGTGCGAGGAAACTGTAGCTATTGCGATCAAAGCCGACGTGTCACTGACATGAACGACGTCATTGAGCATGTCGTTACCAGCTTCTCATTAGAGTGGGGCGACGCTGCTAACGAGGGACTCGCCTACGAAACCCGGGAAGGAGGATGGCAGGGGCGGGTTTACAGTACGTGGGAGCTTCTATACAACTACGGCCCCGAGTGCTCGGAAGAGGTGTTGAATACTCTCGCTGGATCCATATACGATGTGGCGTGGTGCGAGCGGGATCCCTATTCATTACCAATAGATCGAACTCTGGTTTACGGTTGGCAGAGCTTCAGTAACTTCATCATTCATACCGCACGATTTGTATTTTACAAAGCTGTGAACACCTCGTATGCGGCTGACCAGCACGATGAGATGAACCCGGTCGACATTCTTGAAACGCTGGGGAGCGTTGCCAAAAAGCTCGATCTGATAGGAACAGTACCAGCAGGACAGCCGATCTTCCGCGTTCGTATCGTCGATCCTGAAACTCAACTCACCCGATCGAGTGAGCTTGGGCCCCCACCGGCGGCTCATGCCAACATGCCGAACCGGATGAGCCCCGTTGGCATCCCCATGTTTTACGGTGCGTTCGATCAAGAAACCGCTATTCGTGAAACCTACGATCCAGGATGTGAAACCCTGAAGAAGGCTGCGACTGGAGAGTTTGTGCCTATCAGAGATCTACGGATTGTTGACCTATCCCGCTCGTTTTTTGTACCGAGTCTGTTCGATCCTGCACTGCAGACACTCAGGCCATACTTCCGCTTCATGCGAGACTTCATTGAGGATTTCACCAAACCGATTGAGCGAAGCGATCGTGCCCATGCTGAATACGTTCCGACTCAGGTCGTCACCGAGTATTTTCGGCACGTTTACCGCACCGATGATGATCATCAAATTGATGGGATCATCTACCCGAGCTCCAAGACTGGAGCCAAGGCGATTGTCATTTTTGCAGATGCCTCGGGATGTATCGATGTTGACGATCCACCCAATGATCGCGCGCTTTTGCGGCTGAACAGGGCATTCGACGTTGACCTGTCCGGGATCGCCGCGGCCTATGATGACGATGAAATTTTCTGACTAGCTCCTCAGTCCCGGTTTTTTCCAAGGCATCTGCCCCTCGGTCTGGGGCAGAGTGCCTATGCCGCCTAATCCTAAACGTTAGCGAAGGTAGCTGGCCTGGCCGGCGGACAGAGACAAACCGACTGAAAACTAGACCAGCCTCAGCGCAGCTATACGCTTATGCAGGCGTAGAATAAAACCATCTCCAGTCTCCAATTTGTTGCCGGCAAAGAGAACTCAGTTGAAGGCCTTGATGCCTCGCGGCAATAGGAATTCTGCAACAAAGTGCTGAATGAACAGTCCTCGCTGGACTTCAATAGGTAAGCCTTCTTCAAATTCGAAGTCGCGCAGTTCCTGAGAGTAATTAGGCAGTAGCGTCAGGCACCGATTTAAGAGCTCTCTTTTGTCTAGGGCACGAAATGGGTTTGATACGATGAAGCCGAAGCTGTCCGACAAGCTCCAGTGATTGGAAATGTTCGATTTCGATGAGTAGTCCTTGTGCCGGTGATACAGATTGGTCAGGTATACCGCGTCGACCCGCGAGTAGGCGGCCTGTGGTGTGAACGACTCTTGTGTGAACAAGCCTTCAGCGCCAATCAGGTAGTGATACCACTTTTGCATATCCTGAGGTGTATCGCAGCAGACAGCGAGTATGTTCACTGCGTCGTCGGTAGGAGTTGAGCTGAATTTTTGATGGGCGCTTTCTAGGTAGTCCTTCATTTTGTTATCCATGTTTTGCTGGACAACAAGGGGCTTACCATCCTCGGGCGTCTCGAAAATTGGCGCAAGTTGATCGCGCAGCGTTAGAAAATCGGGATGGCGTCCGAGAAAGCTAATTTTGAATGCATCCTGTCCATCGATAGCTTGCGCTTTAGTGTAGTCAGCGCATTTGACTTCAATATTGTATGTCACGCCCTCCACGCCAAATGAACAGTCTACATCCTTAGGAGGATTGAGGGCTGGCTCATACTTAAAGGTATCGGGATATGCAGCAGCAAAGTGTCCGCAAACCGTAAGTTCACACGCCGTCTGAAGATACTGCTTCTCGGAGAACGACTGTGGATTCGGTCTCAATTTGGACTCGCGAAGGTTCCTAAGCTTTTTAGTAGAAAGGAACGGCGTCAGTTTTTCCAAAAGTTGGTGCAGATCGTTCTGATACGCGACGGATGCTTCAGAGTCGTTGAAGTATGCATTATGAGGCGAAGATTGCTGGTCGTTCATGGGGCTCTGCCGGTAAAAGGTCTATTCTAGGCGCGCTGCTAGATGATCAAGTAAATTTGCGCTCAGGTGGAGATGGCTCCGAATCACCCTTGTGATTCGCCAGTCCTTATCAGCCTTAAAGGGGGCATAGGTACCTTAAGCATGAATTGGGCCTCGACCATCTGACTCGTCAGCCCCGCCCCTGCAAGAACCCGGCTCCATGTCGAGAAATCCAGTAGATCGATTGCGCGCTGAACAAGCAGAGGAGACTCCATAGGAATGAGCTCATCGAACTCTTCATGCTTGGTAAACCCTTTCCGCGCGAGGTAGGTAAATCCGCTCTTGGCTTGATCTGCGGTAAGCAGATCCAAAGCCCGGGCGCGATAAATTAGCGCCTTGAAGCTGACCTTCCAGCGAAGCTTCAGCTCTTTCAATGCTGGCCAGTTCAGATACTTGCCCCGCATTGCCGGAAACTCCGCGGCGAAGCTCGCCCTCGGCATAAGGAGGGCGCTGGCAAACTGGTTGGCTTGCTCTTCTGTTTCACGGCAACCAGTCTCTATACCTTGGTGCATAACCAGATGACCGAGCTCGTGAGCCAGATCGAAGCGCTGCCGTCCAGGGTTTACTTTTGAGGTGTTGCGGACGATCAATGGACGTTTGTTGAATAGCGAGAATGCGTCAATGCGATCGTCTGCGTCAGCCAGGTTAACGACGAGCACACCTATTTTTTCCGCCAGCTTGGTAACGCTCGAGAGTGGGCCTAGGCCAATGCCTTGCTCTCTTCTGAAACGCTCGGCAACCTGCTCAATTTTCCCGGCACCGGTAACCGGTTCCTCAATCACGTGAAAATCAACCGCGGGGAACGCTACCTCTTTGTCCAACTCATCAACGAGAAGCTCAAACATTTCTACCTGAGCTGCGATGGTTTTCTTCAGCGTCTGTGTCGAGGTGCGCACACTGCGGAAGTTACATTGCTCAAGCTCAACACCACTCTTGCGGGGGGCAAAGAAAAAGCTTTCTTTGACGTTCAGGATTTCGCAGAGCTGCTTCAACTGTCCTGGGTTGGGAATTGAGTTGATCTCGAGCTTGTGTGCGTATTGCCTAGTCACTCCAAGGAGCTCGCCGATTTCAGCAAGGGAGCGCCCCGAGGCGCACCTCGCGAGGCGGAGCTTGTCGGGTGAGAACTCATCACCCAGAGGCAGGAGGCCTGTTGTGTCATTCATCTTTCAGGTCAGCGTCTTTCGTTTCTTTCTGCCCAGCGTCCTTGTCGCGACGAACTGGTAGAGAATCATCAATTTCAACAACAGGGGAGAGCTCAGTGGTGCGGACAGAAACCAGAGGTTCGTAATTGTGTGTCCACTTGCTGATGACATTGCGGTTGGTGTCGAAGCCCAAGACAGATACGGTCAGCGTTGGGCCATCTGGGTTCCTATCGCTGTCAACATACAACCGCCAGGTAACGTTCCCGTCAGTGGCCGGCCCAAGCAAACTGTCGTGGTAAAGCTCTACGACGTTCTTCTCCAAGCGATAACCTTTCTTACGTGTGTCCGGGTCATCCGTCACCACCTGCATCAAAATCCCATCAATGCTGATCGTGTAATCCAACGTGTTGTTGACGAGCTTGAACCAAGGGAGGTCACCCTGACGATGTAAACGCTTAAACCGACCATGGATGCGACCGTAAGGAAAAATCCCTTTCGTCCAGTTGGTGTCATCTTCAGTGGATGTAGCCTCAAGAGCTTTGTAAGCAGCATCCAAAAGGTTGTTGCAGACGACATCAAGATGGGCGCGGCTGAGCTTCGGCTCGAGCTCACTTGGATGCTGATATTCAGGCATGCATTTCTCCGAAAAGCGTGCAAATAATCTGTAGTGTCAACCAGGATTTTTGTGCATAATTCTAAGAATGTCAACCTTTGGCGTTCCGGGGATTGAGTGTTCAGTTGCCATGCCGCATTGGGGCGCGCTACGGCCGCTCAGGCGCATATGAGCTTGGCGAATCTTGGGGTGATTGGGGGTTTTTATGAACGTGTTCATCAGCTCTGTCGTGCGTAATTTTGAGAGCTATCGTGCCGCTGCCAAGAAGGCTGCCTTACTGCTCGGGCATGTGCCAGTCATGTGTGAGGACTTTGGTGCTCGGCCGTATTCCTCTCAGGAAGCCTGCATGACTGAAGTAGAGCAGGCGGATGTGGTGGTGCTTGTCTTGGGTGCTGATTTCGGATTCAAAACTGAATCTGGGGAGTCGGTGACGCAGCAGGAGTTCCGGCGCGCTCGAGCCACTGGCAAACCGATCCTGGCATTCCTGCATGACGTTGCGGTGGAAGGGCCACAGCAGGAGTTTCGATGGGAAGTATCGGATTACGTCGACGGACTCTTCCGTGCTACATTTACCAATGAGCACGAGCTATCTGATTGTGTCGTCCGGGCTCTGAATCAGCTAAGTACGAGCCGCAGTGCCGGCAGTGAGGCGGAGTTTGCGCAGAGGCTGCAGATTCGCAACGCAAACGGACGATGGGGCGGCAGAGATCACGAAACCCGACTTGAGCTGGCTTTCCTGCCTCAGCCGGCTAATCCGGGTAGCTTGCGCTCCATCCACTCTGAACACGAATCCTATTTCTTAAAGTTTTGCCAAGCTGGACTAAGCACCCTCAAATCTGGCTATGAGGATTTCGATAGGGATGAACTCACAGGAATTGACGCTCCTGGTCTGGTCTGGCGGCATCACGACAGTGGCCTGTCTTGGTTGTCGATGACTCTCACAAACCCAGCGCGTTCGTCTAACCACTTCGACGGGTACTACGTATCGCCAACCCAAGTGAGGCGCTTGGCGGAAGCTGCGCATGTCATCCTTTGCCAAGGCCGAGGAGGGTGGTTTCAGCTGTCTCTGCATGGCGTGTCATACAAAGTTTTTGCAGAGCCGCCTGCGGTTGCGACAGGGCATTTCACTATGTCGCACCGCTCAGAGCAGGAGCTGCAGGAGCGTCGGCTGCTCATTCCGGCGACTCCTGCAGCTTATGGGCGATGGCTAGACGACGTGATGTTTAAGTTCAAGCGTAAGCTTTCGTCCTAGCACTCATCCGCGCTTGGCGTTGGTCTGTCAAGCGCAGTTCGCGCCTAGCCGGGCGAAACGTGCAATGCCATCCCGTGTTCCGCCACCTCCTCGAGCTTGAAAAACCGGCCAGCCACTTTCAGGGCGGGGAAGACAATACATGCGGCGTAGGGCTCACTGTATTGGGTAGTTAGTCCTTGAACGTCGAACACGATTTGACCTGGTGGGAACCCCAGGTTTTGGGCTTGCTCAAGGTTATGAAGTGCACCCTCCTGTTCCCCATTAGCCTCAGCGACTTCAATGACCTTCTGGCGGAGCGTGGCCACGTCGCTGTCAGTCACTTCTGTGAAAAACTGCTGCCTGCGATGCTTTCCGTAGCCAAAGCCTGCGGAGTTTGCAGAGCCAATCCGATTTAACGCAATGCATGCAACAGTAACAAGCTCCATCTCTTTCCTCATACGGTTTGCCGGTGCAGCTTTTACACATAGATCAGAAAGTCGAGTCACGCCAAGATTGCTCAATTGCCTGCCGGCACCCTAGATGCATCGTCATCCTCAATCCGTATCAGCGTCGTGTTTTGGATTCACGAATCTTAAGGGTCTACCGCTCGAGGAAGAATTTTCTAAACGGTTCTATTCACAGTGCTGCGTGAGGATTGCGCTCCCTCCAGATAACGGCATCGAGTTCAGCCAGATTTTTAGCGGGATAGGTTTTGGCCCGACTCAGCGCGATGCGGAGCAATCGCGCCGATCGGATGTAGTTGGCTCCCTGGCTTGCACCTCTCACCCTGTCAGCGCCTGTTGCTAGCAGCCAATCGCGGATTGGGGAATTGAGGACGAAGTAACGTTTTGGGAAAAATTGGCAGAGCATCTCAGAGAATAGAGCTCCACGTGTGCTGACCCCAGCGCTGGCAAGATGATCAATTTCTACCCTGACAACCCTATCCCGCGATATCTCTTTGGCATTGAGCACTTTTACTAAGCTTATGGCCAGCTGCTGGAAATTACTGCTCCTTCCCTGACGCTCCCAGCCGGCACCTTGGAAACGATTTTGATGGTCATAACACCAGAGACTGTTGAGCTGGGCATAGAATTTTGCATCGTCGCTCGCCTTCCAATTTTTTTTATCTGCTGCTGCCCTGAACGCTGCCTCCAGTTCGGAGCGGAATTTGGCGAACTGCCGCATTTGCCCTCGTCGTCGAGCCAGCACTTGGTCGAGCCTTGAAAGGGATTTGGGATTAGGTAGCTCTAGCTCGAACACCGCCCCATCGTCATCCCCATCCTGCCGCCCCGGTCGCTTAGGTTTACTTGGCTGCTTTGCTTCCTGATAGCCCGCAAGCCAGTTCGAATCGAGTGTCGCGCAATTGTTTGCGAGATTCTCAATCCATTTCTCAGCCGCTCGGAACGTTGTCTTCGAAATACGCGAATATCCGTTGGCCTCGTGGTTGGATGAAAACGCAGCTTTGGAGAGATTGGATGAGCCAACGAGTGCATAGCATGATCCATTCACCTCCTGCCAAAAAACCGCCTTCGGGTGAAAGCCCACAATACCTTCTGCAACGAGGAACTCCTCGTGCCATTTTTCAGGAAGCCATTTGAGCACCTGCTTGCAAGCCGCTATCCGAGTGATGCCAAAGTCCTTGCCGACGATGAAAGTAAAGGTCTCGCACTGCCTCCCTAAATCTTCTTCGATGTCCCAATGGGTGAGGTAGGCGCTGACTATGTACAGATGGGTTGAGTTGCGGAAAGCGCGACGGTAGATGTCCGCAAGCTCTGTTTTCGAGCGCTGAGGGAGCAGCAGTAAATCCATTCGGTGGCATCCATGCAGAGAAAAGTAGCGGCAGAATTAGCCCAGATGACTTGGAAGTGGTGCCACTCCCAGCGAAGTCTAGTGCTAGTAAATGGTACAGCTGCACAGGCAGCAAAATTGCCGTCCAGGGATGCTGTCATATGGCTATCAATGCTTGCGTATGCCCCCAGCTTTTGCAAGCTTTCGAGCCCGCTACGTTAAGGGTGAGCAGAAAAGGGCGGCTGTCACGTGCGTGGCACATTGTGCGCGTTGCTGGCAATGATTCCAGCACGTCCAAACTGGTTTTGAGTGACTGACTCCCGACTTGACGTGGTCTCGAATTTTTCTCACTATTGAGCCCACGCCATTGACGGTGGCGTTCGGCCCTAGCTAGGTAAAGCCCCTGCACCGTCGTTTCATCCTCCTCCTTTGTCACCTTGATTGGTCAACAAATACTAGGGCTTAGAGTTGATCGTGAGAGGCTAGGCGATCGTGTCCCAGGAAGTGGTGTAACTCATCATGGCTCTGGCCACTGAGTTTGCCGTTTAGTTGATCACGGCCGACAGCTTGGCCTGTGGATTATCGCTGACTGCCTCAAAGGCCTCCAACTGCATGTAACGCCGTTGCAGGCACCACTCGTCGTTCTGCTCCAGCAGCATCGCGCCTACCAGACGCGTAATGGCCGGATCGTTGGGGAAAATCCCCACGACATCGGTGCGGCGTTTGATTTCAGCGTTGAGCCGCTCAAGCGGGTTGGTGCTGTGCAACTGCTGTCGATGAGCCTTGGGAAACGCCATGTGCGCCAGCACTTCATCCTCGCAACCATCCATGAGCGCCGCGATCTTGGGGTATTTTTCGCGTAGCTGATCAGCCACCAAACGCCATTGCTGATGGCATTCGGCACGGCTGTCCTGGGCGAAGACCGTGCGCAGCAGCGCCGCTACCATGGTGCGCTGGCCCTTGCCGACATGGGCCATGGCGTTGCGCATGAAGTGCACGCGACAGCGCTGCCAGGTCGCATTGAAGACCTTGGACACAGCTGCTTTCAGGCCTTCGTGGGCGTGGGAGATGACCAGCTTCACGCCCCGCAAGCCACGTCGCATGAGGCTGCGCAGGAAGTCTGTCCAGAACGGCTCGGCCTCCGATGGCCCAACCCGCATGCCCAGGACTTCGCGGCCACCGTCAGTGTTCACGGCCACGGCGATTATTACGGCGACCGAGACGATGCGCCCGGCCTCCCGCACCTTGACGTAGGTGGCATCGATCCAGAGGTAGGGCCAGTCACCTTCAAGTGGCCGATCAAGAAACGCATGAACGCGTTCATCAATCTCGCCTGCCAGCCGTGACACCTGGCTTTTGGAAATGCCGGTCATGCCCATGGCCTTCACCAGCTCATCTACTGAACGCGTTGAAACGCCTTGAATGTAGGCCTCCTGGATGACCGCCGCCATGGCCTTCTCGGCGGTGCGTCGAGGTTCGAGGAAGCCCGGAAAGTAGCTGCCTTGGCGCAACTTGGGTATCTTCAGGTCGACGTCGCCGGCACGGGTTTGCCACAGGCGGTCACGGTAGCCATTGCGGCTGTTTGTCCGGTCTGGGCTTTTGACATCGAAGCCGGCACCGCACAGGCCTTCGACATCGAACTCCATCATGCGCTGGGCAACGAACTGGATCATTTGCTTGAGCAGATCAGTGTCTGCCCCTTTCTCAACCAACTCGGTCAATGCGATAGTGGGCTTGGTCATCGTGGTTTCTCTGGTGAAGGTTAAGTCCGCAAACTCAACGTTAGCCAAGAACCACGATGACCATCCTCTTTCGCCCGCAGGGCGCCTTCGGCTGGTTCAGTTACACCACTTCCCGGGACACGATCGGCTAGGCAATGAAAACTACTCATACCCCATCGCTTGCTGCGTTCAAATCCGACGCAGTGGCGCTGCGCAATGATTTCCGAAACGGTTGTCCTGAAGCGATTGAGAGAATTGCTGCTGCTGGAATGCGTGGCCCAGGTGCCAAGCTCGCCACCTGGCTCCGTGTGATTGCTAACGAGTACGGTCTGAAATACGAAGATATCGTTTCCGTTGACCGGATGATCTCGACGTATGCCCAGCACAGCTACTCAGCGGGGCGCTGGGTAGAGCCCTATTAGGGAGCGTTCCGTCGAGCTCGCTTTTTGCTGCAGTTTGACGCGCTTGTGGAGTGCCTTCGTGACCAGGTTCCGTTAGCTGTAGCTGCCGACAAGAGGGGAGTAGACTTCAGTGGGTTTCATTTCAGTCTGTTGTTGTTCAGCAGGATCGATCGTGTAGTTGATCGGCTGAGCCTCCCCGATTTCAGTGGTCTGCAGGCTCCTGGAAGCTTGGTGCATTATCACTGGCTGCAAGATGTCACGAAGCTGAGCCGCTCAAATTTCAGCAACGCTAAATTCTACACGATCACTGCCGACCCACTGGTTCAACCTGGTGCTTACGGCTGGGAGGCAGACTTCAGCTATGCAGACCTTAGAGGTGCAGACTTTCGTGGGGCTTACCTGAGACGAGCTCGATTTGTAGGCGCTAAGGTGGATGGTGCTGACTTCCGCAATGCGAACATTAACGAGTGCATGTTCACAGGGGCTCAGGGAGTCTATGTGGGCGGAAACGTTAAGAATCGAAATTGGGATGTAGGCCCGAGAGGGCCTGTTTTTGATCCCTTTGAAAGCGACGATTAAACCCAACAATGAAGGCTTTTCCATTATGAGAGCTGTTTTTCATGCTGGTCTTAATCATAAGTTTAGACGGATCTACCCGATAGCATGGACATCTGATGCGATACCGATGCTATTGGGGTAATTGCATGGATGTTAAAACACCAGAATCCGCAGAGCTTATACGGGAAGCTTTCGTTTCTTGTCAGGGGGCTTGATGCCTTGGATCCAGGCGCCTCAGGAATGCGTCGGAATTGCGATGGTCATGAGTCAGGTGTAAGTCGAAAGCAGTGTTCGCAAGAAGTCTTGCCGACGGTGCACGCTACTGAGGATTTTGTAGTCGCGTTCTCCGTCTTGGCAGAGATGACCCGCTTCGACTAGGCCGATAATGTAACCCTCAGCCTTCCCCCGAGCCTCGCGCAGGTCTTGCTCTGTCGAGCTTCTGTGGATGTCGTCAACCAGACGTTTCCAGCGCTCGGCTTGGCGTTTGCCGGCAGGGTCGGAGGAGAAAGTAGGAGCGTGAAGCAGTGACTCGTAATAACCGGGCGCAGCTAGCGTGCTCAAGCGGGATGCTCCAGAGATTGAACTTGAGGCAAGGGTATCATGCGTACACTCAATCGCCTGTTACTGGCCCGTCAGGGGCAGGCTGCTCGCATCTAGGCGCTGCAAGCTGAGCATTGAGTTGTGGCGTCTGGCAGGGCACATGCTGGCAGTTTGCGGAGGTGTGGTAGGAAGGTCACGCAAGCAGGTGAACATGACATAGCCATCGACGTGGTTTGCGATGTTTGCGGTGTGTCTACATGGGATGGCGCAGGTGAGCCTCAGTACGGAACGATGCATGCGTCATGGGGCAATGGCTCAGCGCACTGCGGCCAAGAGTACGAGCTTCACCTCTGCGAACGCTGTTTTTTCTCTCAAATAGCTGAGATGAAGAGGGCGCGTTGGCTTGCTGTGATGTTCGATCAGGAAGGCGACACGATTTTAGGTGATGACGCCTACGGTCGGATCAGAACACCTACCCCAGATGGTGGTTGCGAGAATACCTGACCGTTTGCCCGATCGTTTTAGGTCAAACTATGGAAAACCAATAATTATTGTTCAGACATAATTCTCGTAATTCTGAGCCCGTTGCCATGCTAGGTATCAGTTTTTGGGTATTTCACGGCTGCATGTCGCTATTGCTATGTGCTAGCTGAAAATTTGACCTTTTCATTGTCTGAGAGGTGCCGCACGTAATCGCTCGGGCTCTTACTTTTCGATGATGCCCCAGATGATATCGCGCTTGCCGCGGGGCAGCTTCTTGACGACATTCTTGCGGGTTCTGCGGATCCCTGTATCGGTGCCATGGATACGATGTGCGAGCAGAAGCACCAGGAGTGCATGCTACATCGTCATGCGATCACCTGGGTCTTAGCGTTCGATTCAATCGGACTGTATGGCTTTAGCACTCCACGGAGGTCGACCGTGGTTGTGGCTTGTGTGATGTGGCACCTGCTTGCAGGAGCGACCGTGCAGAAGGTCGTCTGCCGCGAGCTACTAGTTCCCTAATTCAAGCCTGTAGAGGCTCAGCCGATAAAAGCTGCAGACCACAGCAGTAAGGCTGTCACTGCTGTGAAAATTTCTGACTCTCGAGGAATTTCCTATGGCCCACGCATGGCACCTGTTCGAGGCGTCGTTGCAAGCGCACAACCCAGCAATTTTGGCCGACCTGAATCCACCTGCGACGAGTAAAGATCTTCAACGATTGCAAAGTGAGCTGGGCGTCAGCTTGCCTGAAGATTTCCTCGATGCCCTGCGTGGGCACGATGGTCAGATGGGAAACAGCGAGCCGCTGCTAGGTGCTTATCAATGGCTCTCCAGTGCGCGGGTCTTGGATGCCTGGGCCTTCTGGAAAAAACAGTCCGAAAGTTCAGGGTTCGATAACAGCGGGGCTGAAGCAGACCCGGGTGTGCAGGACGATTGGTGGAACATTGGATGGATTCCATTCGCTACCAATGGGAGTGGCGACTATCTGTGCCTCGATCTTAGGCCTACTGCTGGAGGCAAATTCGGGCAGGTGATTTCGGTATGGCACGATGACGGCGCGCGCTGTGTAGTCAGTGAAAGCTTCTCGGCCTGGTTCGCTCAGTTTTTCTGAAAGACTCTCTGCTCACCCACTACGTTATTCAAGGAATAGGTATGGAACCGACCCTTACCGAATTGAAGGAACAGAGACTCCAGAAGTTGTTCAGCGATTGTCAGCAACAGGTCATTGCTCAAATCATTGGGCCATTCGGCCTGTCTACCGCTATGTTCGATGATCGCAATGGCGGCAATGTTACCACCGTACATAACTTCGAAAACGCCAGTGCCGATTATGTGGCGGAAAAAGACCAGAACACCTACGCCGCTTCCCGCGAGCGGTACGACCGCAGCAAGCTCAAGGACATCAAGCAGAGTGTCAAGGATAGGTTGAAGGCAGCAGGAGTAGACGGTTATACCGGTAAGCAGGTCGATCCTGTAAATCTTGAGGCCGATCATGTGACGGCCTTGAAGAAAATTTATGGCGATCGCAAGAACCATCTGGCTTACAACACAGGTGAGGGCTTGGATCGTCTTAGCGATGTGGCCAACAACACCGAAAACCTGGTCGCCACGCATCGGGATGTGAACAACCCCAAGCGAGCTAAAGACATCCTTGAGTTTGCTGATGAGGTAGTCGATGGCAAGACCCAGGCCGAACGTCTGGAGCTCGATTCGGAGCGGATGAGGGCGGCAAAGGAACGTTCTGAGGATTTCCTTGAGCGCACTGCGAACCGTGCGATCAGAGTCAAGCAAACCGGTGAACTCCTCAAGACAGGCGCAAACCAAGCAGCCCAGATGGGGATGCGCCAAGCTTTGGGTGTGCTGCTCAATGAGTTAGTGAGTGGGTTGTTCAATGAGATCAAAGCTCTGATCAAGCATGGGGTAGAGCAAGGAAAAACCTTGTTCGAAGAAATCCGCCAGCGCTTGGCTAGCGTGGCAGTGCGGGTGCTAAAGAAAATTCCCGATGCAGTCTCCCAGATGTTCCAAGGGGGCATCAGCGGCTTTATGAGCAATTTGCTGACCTTTGTGCTCAACGAATTTCTGTCCACCGCCAAGCGCTTCGTCACTGTCATTCGTGAGGGTCTGATCGGTTTATTCAAGGCCTTCAAGATGATCCTCTTTCCACCCGCGCATCTGACGCCCGATCAAGCGCTGCAGGAGGGTTTGAAGCTCCTGAGTACGGTGGTGATCTCATCGGTGGGCATCCTGCTTCAGGAGACTGTGAAAACGTTCATCTCAAGCATGGCGTTTCTGCTACCTGTGGCAGATATCTTATCGTCGGCGTTGATAGGAACCTTGAGCGGTTTGTTGTCGGCGTTTCTTGCCTATCAAATCGACTGCATGTTCGATCGCTATCGTCATGGCTACGACGAGAGATTCTTGGATGAACTTATCGCTGACTCTCGGCGCCGGGAGGAGTTCGCGCAAGGCTTGGTTGAGCTGTCTGAGAGCTCACTGCGCAATGTGAGCGCTTTCAACCGGTCGATCATGCTCTACCAAGATATCGGACAGACGTTAGCGGATTCGGGGCGAATGGCGGATTCGACCTTGGCCAGCCTCGAGCAAACTGTATCCCAGACACGCGAACAGGTGGCTAAAAGCGTGGCGATGATCGAGTACATCGAATCGAGCCAACGAGACATCGAAGATTTTCTGGAATCGCTTTGATATGGAAATGAACAACCGCACTGCGACGCGACAAGACCTCCAGATTGTCGAAGCATTTTCTTCGGTTAGCGTGCCGGAGCAGATTATCCGCCAGAGCAACATCAGGGAGCTGGTGCAGGGAATGACCGATGCCCAAGCGTCGGTTCAATCAACCACCAGTAAATTGGAGCGTGCGCGGCGAGAGCAAAAGGAAGGTAATTTCCTCGGCAACTGGTGGAATGATAGGGACGATGCGGTTCAGGATGCGCAACTGGACTTGAACAAGTCAATTGGCAGCCTGACGCAGAAGTCCTCACAGCTTTTGATCGTTAATACAGCGATCTCCAAGATCCTGCATGATCAGCAAGGTGTTCTGTTGCAGCAGCAGAATATCTTGAAAGGTCAGACCGATACGCTGCAGACGCAAAACAGCAAGATTCTCAGTCAGCAAAGGCTACTAGAGCAGCAGCAACGAGAAATTAATGCTGCCAACGAAGGACTGATGCAAGCGAAAGGGATCTCCCAGGAGCAGGCGAAAAAGCTTGTGGGGTGTGTGGTGCGGGTGAGTGATGCCGAGAAGGCCATTCACCAGGCAAACCAAGACTTGAGTCAAAGTGTCGATCTTCGGTTGAGAGAGTCTGCTCAGGATTATCTAGCGTGCTTGCGTCAAGGGTTAGAGGAGCGGGATGAGCGTTGGTCGATTGCAGAGCGGCAGGTGCACCAGGCGCTCGATGCACAGAACAGGCAGATGCAGCATGACCAAGCTGCGTTGCATGAGCAGCTCGTGGTTCTTGAAGAAAGCCTGGAGCTGAAGCTGCAAGCTAACGAGCAAGCGTTCAAATCGAGCGCGACCGCTCAGCGGCAGATCATCCAGCAAATGGAGGAGCGCTTCACGCTAGAGGTCGATAGCGTTCAGCGGGCTTTCGTGGAGTCTGCCCAACGAAGCGAGTTGGCTCTCGAAAAGACGCATGAGGCTTTCGAGTCGCAGAATGCCCAACTGAAGCATCAGCAGACTGCCATACGGGAGCAGCTCGGTGCCCTTGAAGGGAATCTTGATCAGCAAGTGCAAGCCGGTGTGCAGGCGCGTGAGGCATTCGAAGCGCAGAATGAGCAACTGCGGAACCAGCAAACGGCTTTGCGTGAGCAGCTCGGCATTGTTGAAGAGACTCTTGAGCAGCAGCTGCAAGCAAGCGTGCAGGCGCGTCAAGCATTCGAGGTGAAAAACGCGCAGCTGCAAGATGAGCAGACTGCTATGCGTGACCAGCTCGGTACCCTAGAAGAGAATCTTGAGCTGCAGGTGCAAGCAAGCGTGCAGTTGCAGGATGAGCAGGCTGCTATGCGTAAGCAGCTCGGTGTCCTTGAAGAGAATTTTGAGCAGCAGCTGGAAGCCAGCGTACAGGCGCGAGAGGGATTCGAGGCGCATTACGCGCAACTGCAAAGTGAACAAACTGCTTTGCGTGAGCAGATTGATGTTCTTGTGGAAAGTCTGGAGAAAAAGCTGCAAGCCAGTGTGCAAATGTTAGATTCGGGCATGACTGCTCAGCAGGAGTCCATCCACCAAATGGAGGAGCGCTTCTCGCTGCAGGTCGAAAGCGTTCAGCGTGCTGTCGTGGCATCTGCCAAGCAAAGCATGTTGGCGATACTGAACACTCGTAAGATGATGACAGGCACGTTCGAGGCAACCCGTCAGGCGGTTAAGCAAGCGTTGCAAACCCAAGGAACAGATTTCAAGCTGTCTCTCGAGCATGTCGTGACGGATCTCGAGGCAGCCCGGCAAGAGTTGATGACCCAACAATCGCAACTGACCGACCTCCAGCAGGCACTCAAGGAGAGCCAAAAAAGACAGATGATTGGTCTAATTTCTGTCGGATTGCTGGCTCTCGGTGCACTGGTTTGGCAAGCCATCTTGTATTGGGCGCAAACCTGACAGCGGGCGTAGCGTAATTAAAGTGGAGGGCGTGCTGTATTCGCTAGCGAGCTGTCGAACAGGGCACTGCTCGCAGTCCACCCGATTAGACTCACCAACTCCATTTTCTTGGCATCGCTGAGGCTTCAAGGCTTCCTATCGGAGCGATGTTCGATGAGGAGGGGGATGCGACTTTAGGTAATGACGCCTATGGTCGGATCAGAACACCTACCTCAGATGGTGGTTGCGAGGATACCTGACCGTTTGCCCGATCTCCTTTTAGGTCAAATTATGGAGAACAAATAATCATTGCTTAGAGATAATTCTCGTAATTCTGAACTCGTTGTCGTGCCTGCTCCCAGCACCGGTCTGCCGAGAAGCTCCGTGCTCCCTAGTCACTTTGCAGTAAGCGTCCGGCGAACTCACCTTGCGTAAGTCAGGCCGGCACCCACTGATGCGGCAGCAACTGTCCGATCTCACTGGCCCGTTGGGTCGGCAGCCGCGTCAGCACATCTTTGAGATAGGCATACGGATCATGCCCATTCATGCGCGCCGACTGGATCAAACTCATGATTGCCGCAGCCCGCTTACCGCTGCGCAGGGATCCCGCAAATAACCAGTTCGAGCGCCCGAGTGCCCATGGCCGTATCTGGTTTTCGACCTGGTTGTTGTCGATGGGCACAGCCCCATCTTCTAGGTAGCGCGTCAGCGCTACCCAGCGTTTCAGGCTGTAATCGAGGGCTTTGGCCGTGGCTGATCCATTGGGCACCAGGTCTCGCTGCGCCAACATCCAGTCATGCAGTTTTTTGAGGATCGGCACCGCCAGTTCTTGTCGTATTCGCCAGCGCTCTTCATCACTCATGTCCCGCGCCTGACGTTCGACCTCGTACAAGCCGCTGATCGAGTGCAGGGCCTGTTCAGCCAGCTGACTTTTGTTCGCCACGTGCAAATCAAAGAACTTGCGCCGGGCGTGGGCCATGCAGCCGATTTCAATGATGCCTTGTTCGAAACCGGCTTTGTAGCCAGCGAAGTCGTCGCAGACCAGCTTGCCGTTCCAGTCACCCAGGAAGTTGCGCGCATGTTCGCCAGCACGGCTTGGGCTGAAGTCGTAAACCACCGCTTTGAGCCCTGAAAACGGCGTCGTGCTGTACGCCCAGATATAGGCCCGATGGGTTTTCTTCTCGCCTGGCGCAAGCATTTGCACCGGTGTTTCATCAGCGTGGATCACGCCCTGGTTCAGCACGGCTTCACGCAGTGCATCGACCAGTGGCTGAAGCCGCACGCCGGTTTGTCCGACCCACTGCGCCAGGGTCGAGCGAGCAATTGCCAGCCCGGCGCGGCCAAAAATTTTCTCCTGCCGGTACAGCGGCAAGTGATCGGCAAACTTGGCCACCATCACGTGGGCCAACAAACCTGCGGTCGGGATACCTTTGTCGATAACCTGGGCTGGCACCGGGGCCTGGATCAGGGTTTCGCACTGGCGACAGGCCCATTTGCCCCGCACATGTTGCTCGACGGTAAACACGCCCGGCGTGTAATCCAGCTTCTCGCTGACGTCTTCGCCGATGCGTTGAAGTTGGCAGCCACAGACGCACTGGGTGTTTTCGGGTTCGTGACGAATCACCGTGCGTGGAAACTGCGGCGGCAAAGGCGCACGTTTCGGGGATTGCCGTGGTTCGGCCTGTGGCGCATCTGGGAGAAGCTGTTTTAGCTCGGCCTCGATAGCTTCAAGGTCTATGTCGAGCAGGTCATCCAGCAAGCTGCTTTGCGCCGGGCTGATTTGCTCGCTGCGCTTGGCAAACTTGTGCCGTTTGAGCAGGGCGATTTCGAACTTGAACTGTTCGATGAGGATTTCATCGTTCTGAATCTTCCTGCTCATCGCCTCGACCTGAGATTGCAATTGCAACGCCTGTGCCGCCAAGGCACGAAGCTGTTCCGGGGTCATCTGGTCGAGGTTGGGCGAGAAAGTCATGCCGCCGATTGTGCCAGAGCAGGCTCGGGGCGACGACAAGTAGACCGGCCAAATGGCCGGCGTTTACAGCATGCTAATCACACCGCCTGCACCGACGCGCTGCCACGGCAGGCCCAGCACCAACGCCTGGAGTTGTTCGCTGTCGAGTTCGACCTCGCAGCCGTGGCGAATGCCGGGCCAGTGGAACTTGCCTTGGTTCAGTCGACGCGCTGCCAGCCAGACACCGACGCCATCGTGCACCAGCACTTTCATCCGGTTAGCCCGGCGATTGGCGAACAGATAAGCGCAGTGCGGCTTCGCCGCACCGAACACCGCAATCACCCGAGCTAATGCTGTCTCGGTGCCAGCGCGCATGTCCATCGGCTCGGTGGCCAGCCAGATGGCATCGATGCGGATCATTGAGCGAAAGCCCGAATAAATTGCGCACAACCCTCGGGATCCGAGGCTGGCCATTTCACCGTGATCACTTGCCCGGCCACGGGCAACTCGATGATCACTGACGCTTCGACTGGCCGTTTAGGTGCGGCTTTTAGCGGGACGAAAGCTGGTAGTGAAGCCGCTGCGGGCTGATCTCGATAGAGCGGCAGCCATTTGCGGATGACGTTGGCATTGATGCCGTGGTTGATGGCGACACTGGACACGGTTGCGCCAGGTTGCAGGCATTCCTGAACGACCTGGGCTTTGAACGGTTTCGGATAAGAGCTTCGTTGGCGCATGGAAATCCTGGCGATAAGGGTGATCGCGTCCGCTTAAAAATACGCGGACACCATCGCCCTTAATGCTGGAGTTCGGAAGGTGAGTTCGCCGGACGCTTAGAGCGCCAGTTAAAGCTGGCGGAGGATAGTCGATGAAAGTTCGATACTGGTAAGAAATGGCGAATCAACCAGGCCCCGAGTCATGCACGCTGCACCGTGAGGTGCAGGGTGAAGCGTTGACAGGGGAAACCGATGGGCCAGCCATTGAGCCGCGTAATCAGGAATTCGGGATGCCGATGCTGTTAAGCGAAGCAGAAGGCAACACGGAGCATGGCGTTATACGCCAGTCATGCTCTGATCCCGCGCGGTCGGAGACCCTGTGCACGTCGGGAAGTCCTCCACACAGAAACTGGGAGATCTCAGCGGCGCCCGGTGCGCAACCACCGGGCGGAGCAGGAAAGGCCAAAAGCTGTAACCCTGCTGTCTACGCCGCCGAGAAGTCGGATACGTCCGTAGTACCTGAGAAGCCATCGAACAAAGGGCCTGGCCCTGCGGAGATAGTGGAGGAAAGGGACGTAGCCAAGGGAAACACCAACAAGCCTCCCGCGCCCCGGACACTGAGCCGGATCAGTTGCGCGTCGATGGGACTTGAAGGTGTACGTGAAGCAGCCCGAAGGAACAAGGGCATGCAGTTCACGGCTTTGCTGCACCACATCACACCGCAGTTACTGGCGCAGAGTTTCTATGCCCTGCGCCGCGATGCAGCGGTAGGCGTGGACGGCTTGTCGTGGCGGGAATACGAGGAAGGTCTTCTCCAGCGGGTAACTGATTTGCACGCAAGGCTCCACGGTGGAGCCTATCGGGCAACGCCATCGCGACGGGTCTACATTCCCAAAGCCGATGGCAGGCAGCGTCCGCTGGGCATTGCTTCTCTGGAGGACAAGATCGGACAGCAGGCAGTCGTTACCGTTCTGAATGCGATTTATGAAGAGGACTTTCTGGGTTTCTCGTATGGGTTTCGGCCGGGACGTAGCCAGCACGATGCGCTGGATGCGCTGACGGTCGCGCTCAAGGGTCAGAAGGTGAACTGGATATTGGATGCGGATATCACGTCGTTCTTCGATGAGATCGACCATGAATGGATGCTGATGTTTCTGGGTCACCGGATTGCAGACCGGCGCCTGCTTGGGCTTATCTGCAAATGGCTTCAGGCGGGTGTTATGGAAGATGGCCGTAGGGTTGCTGCGACCAAGGGGACGCCTCAAGGCGCAGTGATATCGCCATTGCTGGCGAATATCTATCTTCACTACGTGCTGGATCTGTGGGCAAGGCAGTGGCGCCAGCGGCATGCCCGTGGCGATGTAATTATTGTGCGTTATGCGGACGACAGCGTGGTGGGTTTCAGGACGAAAGTGCAGGCTCAGCAATTTCTGGTGCAGTTGCAGGAACGCTTGGCCAGGTTCGGTTTATCACTCAACGCATCGAAGACACGGCTGATTGAGTTTGGTCGTTTTGCTGCGAGAAATCGTAGGAAGCGAGGCTTGGGTAAACCGGAAACGTTTGACTTTCTGGGCTTCACACATTGTTGCAGCACCAACAGAAGCGGTGGTTTTCAAGTACTGCGACTGACGGTCAAGAAGCGAATGCGTGCAACGCTACTGGCCATTCGGGATGAGCTGAAACGTCGACGTCATGAACCCATCCGGGTTCAAGGGCAATGGCTCACTCGGGTGGTGAGTGGTTACCTCAATTACCACGCGGTGCCGGGAAACCTGATACGTCTTGGTGGTTTTCGTTCGGCGGTCTGCCGCCTCTGGCGGCAAGCCCTCAAACGTCGCAGCCAGCGTAATAGACTTCAATGGTCACGCTATGGACGCCTTGCTGATCTCTACATACCTAGGCCCAGAAATGCACATCCTTATCCCGAGGATCGCTTCGCGTCACATACCCGAGGCAGGAGCCGTATGCGGTAGTTCCGCACGTACGGATCTGTGCGGGGGGCGGCAGGTAACTGCCGTCCCTACCGCGACCACTTTGCAAACGGTTACGGGTGAGCATTCGCACGGGCATGTTCAATCCGGATGAAATGAAGTACGCAAATGGCGTCTTGGTCGAGCTGCCATATCCAACGGACGATATGCGTTGCGTAACAGATTCGTCGTTGCTCAGTGCTGGTAAAGGCCCGCTCTGTAAGAGCTCATCAAGCGTTGCCGCCTGCCTGGCAGTTTTATTGCGGCGTGGGGTAGAGCGCCTCTTCGCGGACGAGTCCGGCTCGTCACGGCGACGGTTGTTGCACGAGAAAGGAGAAAATCGTTGAAGTGGATCAATGCGCTTGAACTGGGGCAGTGGGCCGACACCCTCCAAGGCAGGGATAAGGTGCCCGAGTTGGTGGCTGGGCTGATATGGGCCACTTCCACAAGGGTGCACCGGCTTCGGTTTCTGCATGGTGATATGGGACAGGTTCGGGGCTTCGATGGATACCTTAACGCCGAGGCAAATTCGCCATTTGTACCTGATGGAAAGTCGATCTGGGAGTTTGGCACGAATGGCGCCGGCAAGGCCAAGGCTGAGGACGATTACACCAAGCGCACTGAAGAGATAGATGCAGCCGTTCGGGCTGAGTGCACATTGGTCATCGTCTCACCGAGGACGTGGGATACGCCGAAGGTCAAAGTTGAAGATTGGCTTGACGAGAAAAACGAGCTCAATGAGTGGAAGCGTGTCGTCTATCTCGATGGGCCGCTACTGGAAGATTGGCTCGCTCAGAGCCCAGCAGTAGCTTCGCGCTGGGCGCGAAGCGTTTTCAGGCGCCCCCCTCAACACGGCGTGCTCAGCACCGATGAATTTTGGGAGTTGTTCTCCTCTCGCTTCGAACCTGCCTTGGTGGAAGACGTACTGCTCGCCGGACGCGAGTCTCAGGCAGATGATTTGCTGCGAACCCTGACACAAGGTAGTGGGCGACTGGCGTTTGCTGCGGACACTACCGATGAAGTAATCGCCTTCGCGGTCGCAGCGATCCGCAAGGCGCCGGAAGTCGTGCGCAAACCATTAGAAGCTCGCACCCTGATTGTCGAAACGGAGGAAGCGGCTCGGTACCTCGTGAGTACCTGTAACCTGATTTACCTGCCCAGGCTCGGCGCCCGCAAATGCGTTGGATTACTGAAGACCTCTGGCCCAACGGTCATAAGTGCAGGAGCCGACGACAGGAAGAACGATCATGTGGAGCTGATCCGACCGACCAGTTCCCAGCTCGGTAAAGCATTTACCGGCATGGGCATGTCTGAAATTGAGGGGTATGAAGTTGCCCGCACCTGTGGCCGAAGTTTGGCGGTCTTGGCTCGGCAGAAACCAAGTGGAACTGCCGAGTTACCCACTTGGGTTGCAAACGCTGATGCGTTGATCCCTGTCATGTTGGCGGGCGCGTGGGTCAGTGATGTAGACCAAGATCAGCACGTTCTCAGCTCGCTTAGCCAGAAGCCTTATGACGATACCGAGGACGATCTGCTTGAGTTCTTGGTCATGCAGGATTCGCCCCTCGAACGCATCGAGAACCTGTGGGCAACCAGAGCCCCAGTCGATGCGTTTCTGCACCTAGCTCATCGGGTTGGGCGCCGACATCTGGAGCAATTCAAAGCGGCACTGGTTGCCGTTTTCGAGACGGCTGTAAGCGCACACAAGCCACCGACCGCTGACGAACCTTTCGTGCAGAATAGCAGGCGCGAACAGGACAACTCGCATAGCGAACAGCTCAGGAACGGGTTAATGACGACTCTGCTCCATATGGCTGTGCTGCATAAACACGCAAACTTCAAAGTGGCAGGTGGGGATCCGCAGACCTTTGTTGATGATTTGGTCAGGTCGATTCCCGGGCTATCGGACAACGTCACACTGCTCGCGAGCTTGAGCCAAAATCTGTCGCTGCTTGCTGAGGCTTCCCCAAAGTCTTTTCTAGAGGCCCTTGAGCGTCAGCTTGAGGGCGCCTCGCCGAGTATTTTGCCAATCTTCGACGAGCACCCAGGCATGCTCACGCCTGTGACTTATCATTGTGGATTGCTCTGGGCGCTGGAAGTGATTGCCTGGGATGCCCGTTATTTTGAACAGGCCGTGTTGTGCCTCGCTAAGCTTGCGGCGATCGACCCGGGTGGCAAGCTTAGCAATCGCCCGATCAACAGCCTGCGAGCGATCTTTTTGTCCTGGGCTCCTTCTACGTCGGTAACGACGAAGCGTCGATTGGCCGTGTTGCAGTCTGTCGTGAATGCGCTGCCAAGCATCGCTTGGGCGCTCCTTGCCAGCTTGCTTCCCCGTTCACACGACACCAGTTCGCCCACCGAAAAGCCAAAGTTCCGGGAATATGAGCAGGATCATGGTGAAACCCTGACTTTTGGTCTGGTGTGGGAGAGTGAGGCCAAGATCATTGCTTTGGCTGTTGAGGCAGCAGGCATGATTCCGGAGCGTTGGATCTCACTGATTAATTCGTTGCAGAGGTTCCAGCCCGATCCATTCAAATCCGTGGTCGAGCGACTCGGTGAGGTACTGAGCTCTGCCGATGCTGATGTGCGTGCGCAGATTTGGAAAGCCTTGAACGTGCAGATCAAGCATCACCAGAAGTATGCCAAAACCGAATGGGCGATGGAGAAGGGGCGAATCGAGTCCTTGCTGCCGCTGATCGACCGGTATGCGCCCGAAGCGCTGGTGGAAAAGTACACCTGGTTGTTTGATGAGTGGGTGCCGCCTGTGGAGGGTATTGATGAGGACGGTGCGGACATTGGGCAGCTCACTGAAAATGCCCGATCGCAAGCAGTGGTGGATGTGTATGAAGCCTTGGGCATTCAGGGCATCCTGCAGATGGCGTGCCGAGCCAAAAGTTCTCACTTCGTTTTGAGCTCTGCGCTCCGCCTAGAGCTATCTTACGAGGAGCGCTTAGCGCTGCTCACCAGCCTGCTCAGCAGCGACCTGCAAGACTTGGAATTCGCAGCCGGTATGGTCATGGCAGATGGAATCATCCGCTTTGAGGAAAGATGGAAACAGGACGCTCGGTCGATGCTCTTGGACAGTGGTCTGGGTATTGATCGTGTCGCAAGGGTTCTCGAACGCATCTTGGAGAACGAGCAGACGTGGTCGTACGTTGACTCCTTTGGTGAGGCGATAGCGCAAGCCTACTGGACTGTAAAAGCCCCATATCCTCTTGAAGTAAGCGTGACTGAGCTGCTCCAGGCAATAAGCAAATACCGACATGTTGAACGTCCCGTTGCAGCGTTGAGCGCTGCTTCGCGTCGACTGGCAGATGTCTCCTCCGAGCTCGTTATAGAGCTGTTGATGGAAGGCGTTGCGGAGCAAAACGCCAAACCAGGAGCGCAGCTTGCAACCAGCTTCTTTGATGTAGAAAAGGTTATCAGGGAGTTGGCTCAGCGAAAGGATACGACGCTTGGACAAATTGCGAACCTGGAGTTTGCTTACCTGCCAGTGCTTCGCGATGAGCCTGAGGCCCTGCATAAAGTTCTGCTTGAAGATCCGGGCTTCTTCATGAGCCTGGTCAGTTTGGTATTTAGGGCCAAGGGAGCAGAGCGAGCAGAGGTAGCCGCTCTGGAAAGGAATCAAGCCACCAATGCGTATCAGTTGCTAAAAAGCCTGAAGACCTTGCCGGGGCAGAATAATCAGGACGTCGATCAGGAAACGTTGATGGCCTGGTGCGTTGAGCTTCGGTGTTTGGCGGCGCAAGCGAATCGTCAGGAGATTACCGATCAGCTCATTGGGCAGGTATTGGCGCATGCGCCTTCGAGTCCTACGGATGGAGCCTGGCCACACGAAGCGGTTCGTCATGTCATCGAGGCGCTCGCGTCTCCGCAGCTTGAAACGGGCGTTTGCATCGAAAGATTCAACATGCGCGGCGTGTTCTGCAAAGCGTTCGGAGAAGGGGGCGACCAAGAGCGAGATTTGGCTCAGCAAGCTCAACAGTGGGCCCAGGCGTCAGTCGATTTTGTTCGTACTCACGCAATGCTCGAACAAATTGCTGAGTCGTGGCTAAAGGACGCTGAACGCGCAGATGGCCAAGCAGAACGCGCTGCGTTACTGATCATAGGGAGGTGTAACCACCTTCCAGATCTGATTGTGATCGTTATTGCGGTACCGATGTACTATTTCAAGGTAGTCCTACTGCCCGTATTTCCAGTATGAAAAGCAATGGCTGCCTAGGCCGTCGCAGATCGGAAAATGGAACGCGAAGTCGCCACAGTATGGATTTCTGGTCTGCGGAATCGTACTCTCGGTTATCAATTCGCACGTCGTTCGTGCCGGGCCTCTGCAGGGAGCATCATCGTTGGAAATCCATAGTGTCAAAGCAGACCGTGTTTGGCTTGATCTGGAAGCTAAAGTCGACGGTGGTAATAATCGTGTTGACCTCCTGACTGGCCCTAACGGTTCTGGAAAGTCAGAGATTCTGAGTTTTCTTGCCAACGCTTTTAAATCGAGAAAACACAATGGGGCGATCGAATACAGGCGCCAATTTGGTAGCCAACCCTACCACTTTAAATCGGAAGACTCTCATGAGCCCGCGAGAGTTATTGCACAGACTTACAGCCCGTTTACCCGCTTTCCATCTCCGCTAACTCACGAGTCTTCTCTTACTAAAGTCTACTCGGAAGGTGCGGAGTCAAGTTCATTGTACGTGTGTGCTGGTCTCCATAAATCTACGCGAGTGGTCAGTTCAAGTTTGTCCAAGAATACGCTTGAGCAGGCTATTTATCGTCTCAGCGAATCACTTGAGAGCGTAGGATCAATACTCCGCGTGATGGAAAATCTGAAGCTCTCAGATAGGTTTGATTTCACTTATGAGCCTAGGCCTGGCCTGGTCGATCTAGCAGATGCTGTACGTGGCGGATATGTGGTGGACTATTTTGAGGGAAAAAAAGAAGAGTCTATTCGTCGTAAGTATCCTCGCTCGGGCTTACTAATGGAGCTTCGAAAAGAAAGCCCTCAGGAGCTCGGAAGTTTGGTCGCCGAGGCATTTTATTTGCTAGGGGACGAGGTGCTAGAGTTTGGCCAGCTTAAACGTGGGATTGGTTCTATCGGTCGTAGGGATCGATATGAGTATGCGGCCTTCCAATCACTGTCGTTGTTGAGGCGTTTGGATCTCCTCACGCTAAGACGGTGTGAACTCACAAGCCTTTCAGGCGAGATTTTCGATGTTGCAAATGCAAGTTCCGGCCAGCAGCAAATGCTTTGCTCGGTTATAGGTCTCGCAACAGCTCTTAGAGATGACAGCCTTGTGCTAATCGACGAACCGGAGCTAAGCCTTCACCCGCGTTGGCAGCAACAATATCTGGATAATCTTTTTGCAACCTTAGAACCCTTTAAGGGGTGCCACGTTTTGGTGGCCACCCACTCGCCATTAATCGTACAGCGTGGCCACGCTTTGGGTGCTGGAGTTGTTCAGGTGAAAAAAGAGTCGGCTTCAGAGCGTTTAGCTCAAGATGGTGAGTCGGTAGAAGCGACGCTGCAGAACGTATTTGATACCCCAGTAACTGGAAGTGTTCACCTTGCCAACGAGATTTTCGCATTAATTACGGAGGCTGAGACTGAAGGTGGCCCTGTAAGGCAAAAGTCTCTCGTCGAACTGAAGCGATTGGAACGTCTCTATTCTGATGGCGAATACCGTGATGAAAAAACCTTGCAGCTTCTTCGGGACGCCATTGATTTGATTAATATGGATATTCAGTACAATGCGTGAAATTAGGAGAAAAGCTGAGGTTTATAGTGGTTTCCGAAGGCTGACACAGGCGCAGCACGATCAGCTAAAATCCGATGGCGCAGCAAACGTCGGCCTATGGAAGGAGACGACTGGTGATGTAGGTGCCTGGGTTGTTCAATTCAAAAGTGAAGTGAAGCAACACTACTATCACCGTCAATCCATGAAGTGTTGCTACTGCAGCAAGGAGCTGGACGCTCATAAAGGCTCTTACGATGCCGAACACATACTGGATAAAAACGGTCATCCGCAGTTCATGTTTTACTGTGAAAATATTGCGGCGGTTTGTAAAACTTGTAATGGGTCTAAGAGTGATAAGCCTGTCCTTGAACCAGGCGTCTCGGTTGCTAGTTTTCCTGGGGATACAGGACATTACATGCTGGTACATCCGCATCACGATGAGTGGGGAGACTACCTCGAGTTTGATGTGATAGGCCGAATAGTGGCTAAACCCCACAGCCCAAAAGGAGGCAATACCATCAGAATTTGTGGGATAAATTTCCTAAATGCCGCTCGCCTCGCTGGTCATTTTCTCCCTGGTGACAGTGAGGTGGCTGAGAAAAATTTGGAAAGTTTTTTTCGGTTAACGATGAAGGCTTATAAACTCAAAAGAATTGAGGTGCTCAAAGCCATGGCCGAACAATTCGACCTAGCACAAGCTAAAGCGATCATCGACGTCTTGGAGCGTGAAGTCTAAAGCCTTAAGTCGGATTTGTTGATCGTAATCTCAGATTAGTTCGCTGACTTTTGTTCTCGTTTTCGGCAACTATTGCCACGAGTCCCCACACGCTAAGAAGAATGGAGACGAACATGGCCGAACCACCAAACGAAACCCAAGGGACGACACTCGCTTGCTGACAAATGCGGCGCAGGAGGGCGTGGAGCTGGTGCACCGGGAGCTTTTTCGCTACAGAAAAGCAGAGGTGCTGCTGCTCGACTCACCCAACCGAAAGAAATCACGGGTGACCTACTGCTGCTCAGCCATTGGCGAGTGAGAAGTTGATTGGTGTGGTGGATGCGGTGAACGGCAGGTGGGGTAGGGGGACGATGCGGCTGGCAAGCGTGCCGGTCGATCCAAGCTGGGGTATGCGCCGGGAGATGATGAGTCAGAGCTTTACCACTCAAGTTGATGAGCTCTGGACTGTTTACTGTAAATAACGCTGTTCCAACCTTTGAGCGCGAAGCTGTCAGAAATAGGGTACATGCGGCTGCGTCACATCGCATATCCCCCGAAGGGGCTAAGAGCCATACTGTAGAGCGCGACATTGAATGATTAACGACGCAGAGGCAACCAAATGAAGCGAACACTGCTGGGAATAGCGGAAGCAGGTGAGCTTCTACTGAAGCAAGCGCTGGAGGCCATCAGAGCCTACAACGAGGCAATGGCCCAAGGCCGACCCGAAGCTGAGCTCGAGCGCCTTCGGATCGATGCGGATCACCTGTTCCAAACGGTGGTCGATTATCAACTGTACAAAGCCGGTACGCTAGGTGAGTCGGTACATTAGAGAGACATGCGGCCGATAGGCCACTGGATCGTAACAGTACGGATTTCTCGGCTGTCTTCAATCCTACAAAGATAAAAAAGCTGAATCGTATGGCCCTTACTCCCGCTCTAGATTTCTCGCATCTGCTGTGACTGCATCCATAATCCCCATTAATTCCCGAGCTAAGTCAGGCTCGAAACGTTGTAAGTATGCCGAAATTGAGTCGTTGCGTAAAATTCTAGTCAAATAACCTTTTGCTACAACAAGAACCAACATGGTTTCTCCCAAAGTATCTTCAACAAGCCGGTAATCGTGATAGAGTCTCTCCATTTCTCTTTCCATTTTCACGATATTTTCAGGAGATACACCTTCGACTGAGGTCTTAGTCTCCAATAAGTCCTCAGGTCTTGTTGCGGTCAATACCATCTGCGCGTAACGTCCGGTATAGCAGTTTGCAGAAATCATCATTTCTGCAGCTTCGATCTGCCGCATTGGCTTCATTTTTCTAAGTGCATGGAAGACCGGCTGACTAACCATTCTTGTTTTTAATAGTTCGATGGCCTCTTTCGCTATTCCTTTCAGTAGGTTTTGCCTCAGCTGGATCCGGTCAAGGCTAATATTGAGGACTTCAGCGATTCGCTCGGCAGAAACTCCTCTCTCGATAGCCTGAGTTATCATCTTGCTTTCTTGAATGGGAGTTAGTCGACTTATTTGTCTGTTATACGTGAATCCCTCGTCATCGGTCGAAAGCATACAAAGTGCATGTCGAGCGCTTAGCTGCTTTAACGCTGCTAGTCGCAGGTGTCCGTCAAGTACTAAATATCTCGATGGTTGCTCATTCAAGTCAATTGGCTCATGATGTATAGCTATTGGCTCAATGATTCCAAGCTCTCGTACGGATGCTAGTATCGTTAAATACTTAGGCGAGCTGAGAGTTGATGCTGGGATAATTCGTGATGGCAGCAATTGGGATGTTGCCAAAGTTAATAACCTGCTATCAAACGCGCTTTTAACCTCGTTCATATTTCTCCCTTGACGCGATCGGCTAAAACCTGTGGCATGTCCTCAATGCCTTCACTCTTCAACAGGGAGCAAAAATACTCATCAGAGAGAAGTCTTCTTAATGCTGTGACGATAAATAATAGACGTTGTTCGCCGATGTCCGCTTTCTTTACCATCAATCTTTGTCTGCGTACCTCAGATTGATACGCATTAAGAAGCTGGCGGGAGGTAGTGATCTTTACAGGTGTTTTCTGATGTTTGAAGCATTTCCCGCCAGCGCGACGATTGTCGATTAAGCGGCGGACTTTCATTAATTGCTCGCCTCTCAGCAACCCATTTTCATATGCCTCGAGCATGGCTGCTTGAGTTACAGTATCATCTGAGCGTGCGACTGTTATAGCAATTTTAATTGGTAGCCAGCCTTTTTCTACAGCGCTGATTAATCGCTCTTCACCTTGCCTTAGTAAAATTAGTATTCCGCCAACATAGTTATAGTCTAGGCACGTCTTCTGTGATATTTGTTTGGTGGTGTATCCGCGATCATGTAACGAATTTATTGCTTCTAGCAGGTCGCGGTTCGAGTGCTTTCGCCGCGCGAGATTTTCTACTAGACTGATCAGATATCTGTCCACTTCACTAGCGGTTATCACCACGCAAGGGATTTTTCTCTCTCCTAACACCTTAAAGGCTTCAAATCTACCTTGACCACACACTAGGTCGAAGCCTGCGTTAGTGCGGGCTACAGTTACAGGTCTTTTTAATCCTATATTTGCTATATTTTCAACTAATCTGGCGAAAACTTTCTTATTGCGCTGCCTTGGGTTAATAACCTTGATGAGCTCTAAGGGGATTTGTTCAATAGACGAAGCTCGGGCGACATGTAGTGTCAGCGGAGCTTCCTGAGGCGCGTTCATTACGCGGCGCTCGTCAGGTGGAATCGCTTGCTCAGCGTGGACAAGATTTCCAAACTTTCGAAGCGATACAGTTCCAGTTCTCGGGGGTTTGCGTCGCCGAGCCGCAAATTAGGCGCTACCAGATCAATCATAGGAAACAGATAGTAATCAAGAACTTCTTCTTCCCCTGGGAGCATGCGTACGGCGACAGTGATGTCCGGGAAAAGACTGAAGTCGAATCTTACTTGCCAGCGTCGACGATTCGCTCCTATTTGCTGGCAACGGCAGAGTACAATGGAAATTGTAAACTCATCATTAACAAGTACTAGTTGAGAGCTCGGATCTATGGTTATTCGTCCTCCTACAGCCTCAATTTTCTGCTGCGTATCAGTGAGTATCTCAGGATAACGTTCTCGTAGATGACGATTGGCTTCAATGAAACTATAGTCCCTACCCGGCTCATATCCGATGAGACGATAGCTGTCAATCAGACTGCCAAACCGCTTTCGGTAACAGCTGCTTGATGGTATGTCCTCCTGTTCGTCAATGATAAGGCCTGAGAGACACCCTCGCTCTTGAAATAAATCTTTTAGACTCGTCAGCATTTCTTCGTTTGACCATAAGCGAGTACGAGCCTGAATTATTGCCTGGGCAGCAATAAATAGCGAGCGGTCAACTATTGCTGGAAATGCTGCGTCCGCTCTTATCCATTCAGCCGCGGGGTTGGCGATGCGAGGCATCTTTAGTTTTGCTGAGGTATGGTTCCAAACGTTGTTACCGATATACTTTTCATTCACAAGAATTTGATGTACAACACCGCGCGTCCATGGCCTGTTTAGGTCAGTAAGTAGCCCGCGCCTGTTTAATGAATCGGCAATTTCTTTTTCTGTCAGAGCCTTTTTAATAAATGAGTTATATATCTCTAGCACTACTTCTCGCTCAGCGTCTGGCCCAGGCGCTAGAACTACCCTGTCGGTTTGAAGACTTTTATATTCTTTGCAGGAAAGCGTTGCCTTAGGTCTGCCAGCTTGGTCTATGAGGTGGCGACGTAGACCGTAACCTGCAGTGCCGCCCTGCCTATACCCTAGCTGAATCAAACGTGACTGTCCGGCAAATACCTTTACAGAAAGTTCGCGACTGTATTCGCCAGCCATCATTCTTTTCACGCTTTTGATGATGCTGGATACGGGGGAACCGTCATTTACAAATTGTTCAGCACAATATTCTACTCTAACGCCTGCTTGCCGGCAGCGTACTTCATAACTTGCGCTGACGTCTGGGTCTTGAAAGCGCCCCCACCGACTGACGTCATAGACGAGCACGGTAGCGAAGTCGCAGTTTCTATATTCTACATCCGCAAGCAGACGTTGAAGAGCTTCGCGACCATCTAGACTGAGTCCACTTTTCCCTGCATCCGTGTAGATTTTCACAATATTGAGATTGTGGGCCTGCGCGTAAATGTTGATAGCGTCCAGCTGATTTTCTGTGGAGTACTGCTGATGCTCAGTCGACATCCTGACATAAGCTGCCGCCCTGTTAGTGGTTTCTGCGCTAAATGATGTGCTCGGTCGCATTTGGCAGGCCTATCAGTTGGTTTGTGGCATACCTATTACCCTAGGCAAGACTGTTGTATGCCTATCGGCGCATATCAAATAATAAATTTGGGAGGTGGAAAAATGATCGCGAAAATGGGCAATTCTTTTCCAATAAGCTCTGACGTGTACGCCCATGCCTTGGCGTCAGCGCTGCTGAACGAGCTTGGCACTTCACACAGAGCTATTAAGACCCTGCGAAATTGGACTAACGCGAGTGAAAGAACGACAAAAAATTGGATCTCTGGAGCCAACGGGCCTAGTGGGCTACATTTGATAGAAATCATGCGGCACTCCGATGCCGTTCTTCATATCGTCCTTGAACTCGCTCAACGAAGATCTATCGTCGCAGTGACGCTTCTCCCAGCTTTGAGCCAGCGACTGATCGAGACTGCTCAACTCATTGATGCGTGTTTTGCACCCAGCTTCCACCCAGCCACATCGTGACTTTTACGGAAACGCTCTGCCGGAATGGCTAAGTGAAGCAAGCGCTCGGGGCGATCCGTGTCTACAGTGAAGCGATCGCCCTAGGCCGACCCGGCACAAAGTCCGAGCGCCTTTGCGTCGAGGCCTATCACCTGACTGTGGCCGGCTATCACCTGCACGCAGTCGGTACGTTAGGTGAGTCGGTACATTGAGCTGAGATGTGGCATCGGAAGGCCGCTGATTCGCAGCCATGCGGATTGCGGTGCTCTCCTCAGCCTCCATGGAGTGCGAAGCTGGTACCGCAGAAGCTGACGTATTCGAGGCTATGATTCATGTAATCGTATAGGCCCTAGTGTGGTGTTTCAGAAGTGCCGATGAAAATTTGAGCTAGGCTTTGTAGAAACTCACTCGTCAGAGTTTGTATCAACATGGGCCGACCAGCAACCGTCATCACGCTTTCCGAAACTGAGACATCCTTGTCTCGGTCGCTCGTGCAGCGCGGGCGCTGGGTAAATGATTTTCAGTGGCACTTCTGAAACACCACACTAGGAAATACCACGATGATGAAGGATCCCAATAGCGTCCTGCTTCCTGATCATCCGATGTACACCGATGCCGTGGAGGCTATGAAACGTTATCACCAGGCGCAAGCCGACGGTGTCAGCGGGGCGGAGCTCGAGCGCCTGCGGCTGTTGGCAGAGCATAGGTTTCAGGCCGTTACTGATTATCAGCTGCGCGCACTTGGCGGCCCATCCGAGACTAGTCACTAGTAATGGCCACTTAACGCCACACTTGATCAAGAGGTGCCGCTTGGAAGGCCAAGTCGTTCTAGCGGCATGGAGTCATTTGAGAGGATAAAAAGTGAGAAATCCTGGGCGGAGCGCGGCGGCGTGACGGATGGAAGCCCGAAGGGCCGAGACATCGCTAGGCGATGGCTCGGTTCACGGCAGCCGGGCCTGGTAAGGCACGCCCTAAACGCTCTACAAGGCTTTTAACATGCGCACCAGGCTCTGATGCTCCCATGTCGATAACAGGGCAACCGGATCTGTCCGGTTACCAGGATCGAAATCCCAGCGCTACCCATCCGGGCTAACGCACCGCTCGCAATAGTCCAGCTCATCACAGTCGTTGTAGATCGTGATCCGCCATCCCTCTATATCCACTTCGAAATGGCAGGCGTACACCTGCTCCCAGGACTGGCTGCCAATCTTGGTCATTGTCCGGCGCCCGAACACCGCCTCTCGCAACACTTGGCAGACGTCCCGCGCCGTCAAAGGATCGTGTCCCGGGAAGTGGTGTAACTGAACCAGCCGAAGGCGCCCTGCGGGCGAAAGAGGATGGTCATCGTGGTTCTTGGCTAACGTTGAGTTTGCGAAGACCAAACACTCACCAGAGAAACCACGATGACCAAGCCCACTATCGCATTGACCGAGTTGGTTGAGAAAGGGGCAGACGCTGATCTGCTCAAGCAAATGATCCAGTTCGTTGCCCAGCGCATGATGGAGTTCGACGTCGAAGGCCTGTGCGGCGCGGGCTTCGATGTCAAAAGCCCAGACCGGACAAATAGCCGTAATGGCTACCGCGATCGTCTTTGGCAAACCCGCGCAGGCGACGTCGACCTTAAGATTCCCAAGCTGCGCCAAGGCAGCTATTTCCCTGGTTTCCTTGAACCTCGACGCACCGCTGAGAAAGCCATGGCGGCAGTCATCCAGGAGGCCTACATCCAAGGCGTTTCAACACGCTCAGTGGACGAGCTGGTCAAAGCCATGGGCATGACCGGCATCTCCAAAAGCCAGGTCTCACGGCTAGCTGGTGAGATCGATGAGCGCGTTCACGCCTTCCTTGACCGCCCGCTTGAGGGCGACTGGCCCTATCTCTGGATCGATGCCACCTACGTCAAAGTGCGGGAGGCCGGACGCATCGTCTCGGTCGCCGTAATAATCGCCGTGGCCGTGAACACCGACGGTGGCCGCGAAGTCCTGGGCATGCGGGTTGGGCCGTCAGAGGCTGAGCCGTTCTGGACAGACTTCCTGCGCAGCCTCACGCGACGTGGCTTGCGGGGCGTGAAACTGGTCATCTCCGACGCCCACGAAGGGCTCAAGGCGGCTGTTTCCAAGGTCTTCAACGCGACCTGGCAGCGCTGCCGTGTGCATTTCATGCGTAATGCCATGGCCCACGTCGGCAAAGGTCAGCGCACCATGGTGGCGGCCCTACTGCGCACAGTCTTCGCCCAGGACAGCCGTGCCGAATGCCATCAGCAATGGCGTTTGGTCGCTGATCAGCTACGCGAAAAATACCCCAAGATCGCGACACTCATGGACGGCTGCGAGGATGAAGTGCTGGCTCACATGGCGTTTCCAAAAGCGCACCGACAGCAATTACACAGCACCAATCCACTGGAGCGGCTTAACGCGGAGATCAAACGCCGCACCGACGTCGTAGGCATCTTTCCCAACGATCCTGCAATCACACGGCTGGTAGGCGCGATGCTGCTGGAGCAGAACGACGAGTGGTGCCTGCAACGGCGTTACATGCAGTTGGAGGCCTTTGAGGCAGTCAGCGATAATCCACAGGCCAAGCTGTCGGCCGTGATCAACTAAACGGCGAACTCAGCGGCCAGAACCATGATGAGTTACACCACTTCCCGGGACACGATCCGTCAAAGCGCCTGACGGTACGTCGTGCTGGTTATGTTCAGTCATACGCTGCCTGTGTCTCTCAGTGATCAGCCATCGATAATACCCTGTCTCAAAGGTGCTCCGGAAAACACGCAGGGTAGGGTGATTGGTGGATACAGTGACAGGAAGAGGTTGGAGTACAAATGTGCTCCGTGGCTCTAGAGAAAGCTGTTGCTCCATCTCGTGTATCCAGCCGGGAGGTTGCGCTGCCTTCACTAATGAGAATTCAGGCCATGTGGCGGCCCTTTACCCCTAGCATGCAGCTGTTGAGTCATCTCTGGTGTCCTTGATGTATCGCTCACGAGATCTGCGCTATGAATCCAACGACACCAGACGGACGCTATTTCGTTGTCAAAGGTCAGCTCTGGCGCAGCACGAATCCTTCATTGAGTGAATGCGAGCGGCAACGCCTTGCGCATGCCCTGATGGATGCTCGACGAGATGTCAAAAAGGCCAAGCGCGCTGACGATTCGAGCATGCTGAAATCTGCGCGTGCGCGAGTGAATGCTGCCAAAGTGGGTCTGGGCGAGCGGGGGCCAGTTTGGTGGGACGACGGCAGCCCGGACTACAATCGCTGTCGGGTAGACCTTTCGCCATACGCTGATTGGTACAACGCTTTGGATGCCACAAAGGGTGAGTAATGTACGTTGAAAAGACATTCACACCTCAACAGCTATTTGAAATGGTGTGGGAGCGACCTGTTCTCATCATCGCAAAGGAAATAGGTGTCTCGGATGTGGGCTTGTCGAAGGCCTGCCGCAAAGCGGGGATCACGTTGCCTACCCGGGGGCACTGGGCCAAGCCAGCCCCGAAACGCCCGCGTCGTCCAAAGCCTCCAGCCTCTACCACGCCTGTCACTTTTCACTTTCTGAATGTCGAGAAGGCTGCCAGGCTGAGGCCTGAAAATGTTATCAAAGACCCTAAAATCTTGATGGTGCCCACGGAGTTATCTGACCCTCATCCGTTGGTAAAAAAATGGCTAAGTGCAGCGAGGAAGGCCAAAGAGCTCAATAATGCACTGGTATTCGACAAAACAAAGGTATTGAACTCGCACATCTTCCGAAATGAGATGGATCGCTGCGCGCTTCTCTATGACACCTTGATCAAAGCCAGTGAGTCGCTGGGCTACACCTGGGGTGTAGGTAGTAAAGGTAGTTTCGTGCGAGTCGACGGGGAAGAGCTACTGATCACGATCCAGGAGCGCATAAAACGCTTCGATATTCCACCGCCTGCTTCCAAACCTATCAAGCCTGGGCAGCGATGGGAGCCTGACTTTGCCGCGATGAGGGCCGCTCGCTTTGGGTGGGAGCCCACTGGCGTATTCTCCCTCATCGTCGATGCGCGATCCGAAGTACTGATTCAAAAAACTTGGACGGACAGCAAAACAGGGAAGCTCGAATCGAAGCTTGGTCAGATCCTTACGGGCTTTGTTCGTATTGCCGCTTCCGTGAAAGCCCAACGATCATCCGATGAGGCTAGTCGCCGTCGGCGGGCAGAGGAGGAGCGAGTGCGCACAGAGAGAATCGACCAGCAGCGTCGGTTGGACAAGCTGCGTCAGAATTTGACGAAAAATCTAGAAAGCTGGGAGCGCGCTCAGCGGCTGCGAGCATTCATCCAGGCGACAATTGAAGCCTCGCCTCGGGACGAAGCAACTCAAATGGCAATGGCAATGTGGGTTAGCTGGGCTACACAACAAGTAGAGCTGCTTGATCCATTAAAAGTAGATATCCGAAAAGTTATTGACCTATCCGTGGACTTGCCGAGCTCAGAATACGGCTACTGGAGCAGCAGTAAGAAAGCCGATGACTGGTGGCCCTGATTTTCATTTGGGTTTGAACTTAACCTGCGTTAGGATTCTCTTAAGACCAACTACACATTACGGAGTGATGCACATGTCGCGATTGGCCGAATTTCGTCAGCTTGAGCAAAAATTGGCAGCCCAGTTGGCTGAGCTGGAAGCTATGAAGGGCAGCAGCGAGCTTCAGAAAGAAATCGAGTTTGAGACTAAACTGCGCGATTTGCTGGCCAAGTACGGCTTCAGCTTGCGTGACATCATCAACCTACTAGATCCGCAATCTGGTCGCCGTGCTGCGCCTGCAGTGGTTGAGAAAGCTCCGCGTCGCGCTCGCCAAGTCAAGCAATATAAGAACCCCCACACGGGCGAAGTGATCGAGACCAAAGGTGGCAACCACTCGAAGTTGAAATCCTGGAAAGCTGAATACGGTTCTGATGAAGTAGAAAGCTGGCTTTCTAAGTAAGTCGTAAGGGCTGAAGAAACCTCCGCTTTCGGAGGTTTTTTTATGGCTTGCGAACGAGGTCTTATCTGCTGAGCCCATCAGTAACGGCACCACATGCGTAGCCCCGCTGGCTATGCAGGATCGCGAGTCTGCTTTCGGTAGGGCGGATAGAAGAGGCTCCAGAGGATCAATGACTCCATGCTCTTCAAGCGGATAGACGTACTGACTCGATGCCGGTTTCGAAACCGCCATCAGTTCAGAGCCTTTTGAGCTCGCCAAGGCGGGATGTGAGCGATGCCTGATCGTGTGCGGCTAGAGCTGGTTCGCCCAGCAGAGCAGGCGTTTTTGCGTAGATGACAGGGGATTAGAAAAGGGCTCACGAAAAATAATTTCAAAACACCCCCTTGAAATTTTTTTTGCGAGACGGAGTATATATTTTGTAATCAACAAAAAGCAGCGAGCTCTCGGGCTCCCTCGCCAAATCAGGCTTCACTCCTACTGCTTCCGCTGTTGCCATTCCTTTACGCTCTGAAAATCCTGTCTATTTTTTGACCATCAGCACGCGTTGATCACCAGACTTTGGGTAGGATGCTTGGTAAAAGTCGCTTTCTTCGGCCGTCAGGCCGGCTAGCTTTGCCCTCGTGAACAAATTTAGAGCTGCCCCCAATTTTTTTGAGCTGAGACCAGGCAGGTTGCGATATGCAGGCGGCGCTGAAAAGAAGTGGGTCGCACGAACACAAGTCGGTTACTCGCATAGATCCTGAACAGCTTTGAGGTTCTTCTACCCAGCATGCAAACGGGTAGCCGCCGGCGCACATAGAGGCCTTTTCATGCAGGACGACTACAAAGCTCAGCTCACAAAAGCCACAGAAGGGCTGCACTACTGTGACTTGATCCTGACAGCTCAAGAGGCTGAGGATCTGCGCGCGCTCGTCCAAGTACTGCAAGGGACGGGGAGATACCCAGGGCTCAGTGACGTGTTCAGAACGATCGTTGAAGAAACCTGGAGCAGTGACGAACCTTGGCCGACCATCTCATCACCAGCGGCGTCCGGGCGCGATTGAGGTTATGCGACACCCAGCGGGCGACTCGCAGGAATACTGCCTGTGATTCATGATGCTGGAGGGCACATCTGTGTTAGCCGTGCCTACGACGCCAGCGGTATGCACGATTGACGGGCAGCCTGTTCTAAGCCCGGCACATCCCCATCGCGTTCCAATCTCTCAATTTCTGAGCGGACGTCATCGATGAGTTCTGCGGCAGTTCTACCAGACTCCTGGCTCAGGGTAAGGGTCAGCAACGTCAATGAGCTCAGTTCAAGCCGGTGGCTCACCTGCTCAAGTTTGTCCAGCGTTAGGCTTGATCGGGCGCCTTCCAGTTTGGAAAGGAAAGTCCGGCTGATATCTCCGAAGTCGCGTTGCGAGATTTTTCGCCTGGTGCGAAGCGTCCGCAGCACGATGGCGAATGATGACTTCAGTGACATGTGCAACTCCTCCATATGTGCTCGTCCTCAGTAACGCCACGTAGAGGTCACGGCCTGCCTCAGTCTGAATGTTCCTCTGTTCAGGACAGCGAGGAGGTGTGACGAGCGTTCCCCTGCGTCGACTCACTGTTGATGCATACAGTGTATCTCGCTAAGCTCAGAGGGAGAACATTTGTACTCCATGCGGTGACGAGCGCTATGAAGAATTCACACGAGACCCAGGACGACTGCTTCGGGTTTTTCTCGAGAGAGGAGTTGCTCGAGCACCAGTGCCTTCTACTTGAGAGTGAGCTGCTTGTGATGGGCGAGGAGTTAAGCGCCTCTCGCGAAAAAATTGCCACCTTGGTTCTGATGTGGACGGGCATCAAGAATAAGCTACGGCAAGCGGAGGTGGAGTTGAGTGAAGCTAGGCAGCAGCTTGATATGAGCACCGCTGGTCACTCGTAAACCTATTCACCCTATCTGTCTTCATGATGGCTTTCTGATTTCACTCCGGTTACGCTCATTCGCAGCAGGGAAGAGGTGCATTGAGCTAACGCCAGAAATGCTCCGCACGGCAGGTCGTTGTAGGGCGATCCATATCTACCTCGTGCTTTCCCACTCAAAGCATTCGATTCAAACGAGGAAGGATCCCATGTCGTTTAGCGACTATCTGAAAGGCCCAGCCCATCGACAGCGTGCTGAAGCTCTTGAAAGACAGCTTGCAGAGCTTCAGGTACAGCATTCGCAACTGCAAGAGCTCGTCACGAAAATCGGCGCCATGGACGTAGTGAATATCCAGCAGCTGATTGAGCAAGAGCAAGCCAGGCTCTCGGGTATACGCGAAGAGACCCAACGTGCGCAGAGGGAGTTGGCTGCTCTCGCACAGCGCTCCACAGATCTGCAGGGGCAGATACTCGTTTGGGAAGAGACGTTGCTCCTGGAAAGCTTCGCCCTCTATGAGCCCAAGTTCAAGCTAACCAGCAGCCAGGAGTACAAGGCTCGACTGGATTACGTTCGTGATCGTCAGAAAGTCCTGATCAAGAATGGGCAGGCGGCCACCGGCAACATGAACTGGACGGTGAACAACAGCCAGACCCAAGGCCGGAAGCTGGTCAACGACATGATCAAGCTGGTGATTCGCTCGTTCAACAACGAAGCTGATGCCTGCGTGGCGAACGTGAAATTTGACAACGTCGAGCTCGGAGAGAAGCGAATCCTCAAATCGTTTGAAGCTTGCAACCGGCTAGGCAAGATCATGAGCGTAGAGATTTCTGGGGTCTACCTCGACCTTAAGCTCGATGAGCTACACCTTGCCCATGAGTTCCAGATCAAGAAGCAAGAGGAAAAGGAGGAGGCAAAACGCGCCCGGGAAGAGCTGCGGGAGCAGCAAAAGCTCGAGCAAGAGTTCCGTGCTGCACGGGAGAAAATCGCCAAGGAGCGGAAGCATTTCACGACTGCTATGCGTGATCTTCAGACTCGCCTTGAGCAGGTGCAATCTGATGAGGAGCGTTCAGCGTTGCTGGTGAAGCTGGCCGAAGTTGAGGCTGGCCGAGCCGAGCTCGAGAGCGAAGAAAAGCTCATTGATTACCGCGAGCAGAACGCCAAAGCCGGTTATGTGTACGTGATCTCAAACCTAGGGGCTTTCGGAGAGGGCATCTACAAGATCGGCATGACTCGCCGCCTAGAGCCCATGGATCGGGTAGATGAGCTGGGTGATGCATCGGTGCCATTCTGGTTCGACGTGCATGCAATGGTGTTCTCGAACAATGCTCCCGCGTTGGAAGCCAAGCTGCAAGATCACTTCGCTTCTGGTCGTCTAAACAAGGTCAACGGGCGCAAAGAGTTCTTCCGGGCTGACATCGCTGAGATCGAGAGGGTCATTCGGGATAATTATGATGCTGTCGTCGAGGTCACCCATGAGGCGCCGGCGGAGCAGTATCGTGAAAGCCTTCGCATGGCATTGCCTAAGCCTGCCATTCACCAATCGGAGCGGATGGCAGCACAGAGCTAAAGTCGCGAATGCATGCATGTTTTGGCCAAAGGTTCGTTAGTCATGCCTGCACTCGGGAAGGTGGCCTCTGTTTGTACCCAAGGCTAGTAGCCGCCCGCGAATCGTTATCGCCCCATGAGAGCGAGGCTTAGCCGTTTTCGGGCCCCGAACGGCTAAGCAATACGGCTACAGCCTTCGCGAGATAATATCTTGGATCCGCAGGCTAGCAGCCGTGCAGCTGCTACGGCTCGTGCTGATAAGACTCCGCGTCGTGCTCGTCATGTTAAAGCATATCCTCTGATATATATCGGAGGATGACTATTTATTTTAAATCGCGTCTAATTTCCTCAATCCAAGCTGGAGGGGTGTTTTCTTCAGTTGTTAGTTCCTGTATGTAGGTGTGCGCGAATGTTGACTTCATGTGTTCTTGATTGAATATGTTTTTTAGCTGAATGTATTCTGATGAGCGCCAATCAAAAGCGGAGCGAGCGCATTTGCTGAAATCTGGCTTGTGTATTTTGTTAAAAAGTTCGTCTACTTGTGGGTCATTTACCGCTAGTGCGGCTAATGTTTTTAGAAATATTTCAGCGTCCAATGCATCCTCAATTTCGGTTGGTGGGGTTTTTCGAATGTCATTGCCCTTTACTAAAATTATATTGCCATTTAAATCGAGTAACCGTCGTAATTTCAGATTTTTATAATCGGGGCAGTCGCACTCAATTTGCTGTTCATCCGTATCAATGAGGCAAAATACTTTGCCATATATTTCTTTGCCGTCTTCTTTTATAGGGAGCTCTAGGTAGTCAAAGATCTTCTTGACTTCTTTAGCGCCGCCTACCGGAAGAATTTTTAGTTTGCGACTAAGAATTTCGGTTCTGAAATATTGCTCAAAGTAAATTCTTTCAGAGGTGCCCTCACAGATAATCCAGCTATAGGGTTCTTTTTTTCGTAGGGAAGACATAATGGTCTGAATGAGATCGTTTGTACTCTTGAGGCCGATATCTGCTGGAAGCAAACCCTTGCTACTCTCCTTTTGTCGTCTTACGGTTTCTCTATAAAAAGATAGGTCTATCAGTGATGTCTCAATACTTTGAGCAGTTTTTAGAATGTTTATTGCTGCACCTTTTGCTAGCGTTGGTACAAAACCATACCAGTGAGTGGTGACTAAGCACTGAATGTTCAAGTCTGCCAGCGCCGCAACTTTCTCAAACTGTTCGAAAATTGCTCCTGTATGCAAGGACGCCTCAGGCTCGTCCATTGCAAATATCACCTCGCGGCCTAGGTCGCCATTATTTTTGAGAAAGGCAAATGCGATATCTACTAGTGCTTTCTTTTTTTCGCCGGAGCTCAACTGGCTGACAGGGGTTCGCGTTTTTCCGTGAGACTTGTTTAGTACTCTGATATTGAAGTAGGTTTCGATTACTTTGGAGCTCAAGTCGGAGAAGGTCAAGTTTGACTGACGCTTTTGAGGTCTTTTGTACTCGTAATCACCTAAAGTTTCTTGAATTTCAGCGATAAAAGTGGCTAGCTTTTTATTGATGTCCTTAAGTGTGGTGTCGCTAATAACATTGCGTAGAATTGTCTCGATGTTTTTTCCTGATAGTTTCTGGACAGCTCTGCTTTCAATTTTTGTATATTTCTCTACGTCTACTTCCGCGGGGGTATAAATATAGGTGTAGTGTGGAAGAACGAATTTGCTGATTGCAGCTGTCGCTTCGCTTATTAAATAGTCTTTAGTTGGAGTGTGTTGTTTATAGTTTGTTGCGATGACATTCTGTAGCTCTGCGATCGACCCGAAAATTGAGATATATCTTTTTTCAGTTGTTTCGTACTCTTGGCCAAAGGCGCAAAGGAAATATTGGCTGTGATCTATTTTGGTTTTTAATAGGTCGCGATGTTGTATGAACTTGGCGGCGTCTTCTCGCTGGGCCGCGTTGAAAGAATCCGTGGTTGCACTCCAGAGAACCTTGCTTATATTCTCCACTAAAGATAGTGCTTCTTTTTCTTTAGTAGTCCTTGCAAAGGAAGTCCATTTGTCTTTTTCGAGGAGAAATATCGGACATATGAATGGCTTTCGAGTTGAGAGGCCGCCTACCAAAGCGTCATTATTTACGTTCCATTGCCCACCATTGAAAAAGACATCAAGTGCTTCTAGAATTGAACTCTTTCCTGCACCATTCTCACCTATGTAGGCGCTGAAATGATGACCGATTGAAACGGGGATATAATTGATGCCGCTATAGCATTTAAAGTTTCTGAATAGTAAGCCGATTATCACTACAGTATCCCTTTGGTGTGATGGCCATACGCCATTATTTTTCTTGACCTTACTAGTTTTTTTTGAGCGTCTCAATACCTAAGGGATCACATTTTTGGAGACCTCAAAAAAGAGGCGCCGGATGACTCCTCCCTTTCGGCTATCGAAGAATTTGTGTTCAGATGTGGGCCATCCAAGGCCATAACATCATCGCTAGCCAGGCTGCGTTGTTGGTGGCTGATTTTAGGGGGAAGCATCGCAAATCATGCCTGGCACATGCATCAGCGAGCGCTGTGGGTATAAACACATTCCAGTCCGAAACCTGTATAAGCCATTGAACAATGGTGATGGCCGCGAGCCCTCGAGCGTGCCACGGTGCTCGCTCTTACAGGTAAAATCCTGCAGTCACAACAGGCCTTTGGTTGTCTTGATATCTATCAGTCCTTGAGACCCGCGCTATGTATCCAACGACACCAGACGGTCGCTATTTCGTAGTCAAAGGTCAGCTCTGGCGCTGTAGCAATCCCGCGCTGCCTGATGCAGAGCGTCAGCACCTCGTGCACGACCTGATGCAGGCACGGCGAGCCGTGAAAGAAGCGAAGGCCTCGAATGATGCGGAACAGCTTCGCAATGCACGAGTAAAGGTCAACGCAGCTAAAGTGGCCTTAGGTGAGAGAGGGCCTGTCTGGTGGAACGACGGCAGCCCGACTACAACCGCAAGAGGGCGGTCAAACGCCCTATGCTGACTGGTACGCCTCTCTGCGCGATCCTACGTGAAGCTCAATCGAGCTCGTCCTTTCCCGCAAAGGCTACCTGTCGCTGTAAAATCATGCGACCGAATGTGCTGGTCGGATTGGTCTACGGAGCAGGACGCATCTCGAGTAGCATCACAATTATTCAGGACGTTAATGGATGTGATCTCTGTGGCTAGCGTGGCTCTCGCTAATCTCACGTTCATTTTCATACCGTGCGCGCTCCTCAGCCTCGGAGTGCTGCTCGTCCTCGGCATCGATGATCGTTTTGTGCCCCGTTGTGGCTTACGTGGCGCTCCCAGAGGCGATTGTCATCAGCGGTTATTTGGTGCTCCGCTACTGGAGGCAAATCACCGAAATCATCAAGTCGTTTACACCGTGGTGATATAGGAATGCGTGGGGGAAACGAGTGATTTGGTTTCTGGGCGACGTACATGGGCGTTTTGACCATGTGATCAGGCTGGTGAAGCTCCATCGCCCCGAGGCAGTGGTGTTCCTGGGTGACCTCGAATGCAGCTTGCCCCTAGACATGAACCTGCGGCCAATCCTTGATATCACCGAGGTCTGGTTCATCCACGGTAACCATGACAGTGATAGGCCTGCTTACTGGCACAACCTCCATGGAAGCAGTCTCGCAGATCGCAGTTTGCATGGTCGGGTAGTGGAGATTGCTGGCCATCGCATAGCGGGGCTGGGTGGCACATTCGAGTCGCAAGTCTGGCTACCAGGCAGCCCTGATACCGGCATCCAGAATTACGCAGACTACCTCGACCGTCTGGCGCTCAGACCTCACCACGAAGACATCGTAGCGACGAAGAAGCAGCACGCGCTTTCTGCAATCTACCCGGACGACTACTTCACGCTCGCTATGGAGAAGGCGGACATTCTGGTCTGCCATGAGGCTCCCAGCTGCCACCCTCACGGTTTCTCAGAGATCGATGAACTAGCCCAGGCAATGGGCGCAAAAATGGTCGTGCATGGACATCATCATGATTGCCTGGATTACAGGTCAGAGTGGCCGAAGCTTGGTTTTGAGGCTCATGGTGTAGCGTTCAGATCCATCATGGCCATCGACGGCTCTGTCATCAGTTAAGGCTTGGTGTCTGCACGGTGCGGCAAGCTGCTTGGTCATAGCCATCGGCGTTTCGGGCTCGAAGAGGCCCGGCTGAGTCGTCGCTAGGTCTTCTATCCTGAGCTTGCGGGAGAGAGGGCGAGCAGTTGCGTCAGGTCATCGTCGCGGAGTGGGGTGAGTACATGAAGGTTGGTGAGTTGATTCAGTTGCTGCAAGCGTTCGACCCTGAGATGAAAGTGCTGATGACACGCTCGGATACGGGCCTGGAGGACATTGTCGCTTGCTATGACGACCTGGTTTGCGAAGGGCGGGTTGCCGGGTATGACCAGCTCGATGAGTACGTTCAGTCAAAGGGCGCAGACGCAACCACTGCTGACAAAGTGGTTGTCATCGACATGTGCGAGCTCCTACCGATGACTCATCCACGAATCATAGGTCGTTGCTGTCGCTTCATCATTTTGACCAGCCTTTCGGTGGGCTTGTCGAGCACCTTTTCCTCGCCCATCGATAGCAGCAGCAAGGGATGCCGACCGCGTCCGCGAGCAACCATTAGCCGCCCTAAAAAAGCCGCCGCTCTGAGGTTGTCTTTGAATCCTTTTTTCAGACACCGTCTCAACCCTGAGGCTAGTAAATCCGCCAATTGGATACCGAAATCACTCTGAGAATCGACGAATTGGAAATCCTCTCTAATTAATTTACCGATATCCAACACATCGCTCAGGTCAACATCAATTCCGTATTGCTCTTGGAGATAGGTTGGGCGCTCTTCAAAATTATACTTCGCCATGTGGCTGTAATCGAAACCTTCGATCATTATGAGTGGGTCATCTAGAGACAGCGTCTGTAGATACGGTGCGCTGAGCTCTTCGAATACGGTTTCAAACTCAGTTTTTCGTGTAGGCTCTTTTTGATCCACGCGCCATGCAAATGAACCCAATGACTCCGGGCTCCTTTGTACGTAGTAAATTACCGCCTGAGAAATTATGTAGTGCATCAATTGGATTTGACTTGCGAACTGAATGTAGAGCTGATCTGACAGGCCTAGCACTTTTTGGGAGAGGTTCAGAATACTGTCCTTCATGCTTTGGTGAACCATTTTGTCGATATGCTTCACCAGCGCCTCAGCAGCTTGATTTTTGTGTCGGCGCGCAGCTTCGGGGGTATTGAGGTGAGCGTTTGTCGCCAGTCCATAAAATGTGCAATTTAGCTGTGCGAGCCGATTTAGCAGCCGGAAGTAGCTCAGCTCGTTGCCAGCCATTCCGAGCTTTACCTCGTCAGTTACTGTAAACCCATTCTCTACTTTGAACTGTTGGAGCGCACTTTCAGCAGCGCCCATCGCCTCGTCGAGGATGACCACTGCTCCGATGGTGCTCCAGGCGTTATTATCGGTTGCGTAGGCGAACGATCCTGACTCGTCGATAAAAATTCGCATCACTTCTCCATGCTTCGACTAATGGGGCAACGAGTGGCGTGCGCCGAATTCTCCGGGCAGACCCTACTCATCATAAGTGGCCAAGAACGAGCGCGAAATTACATTGCCAGATCGAGAGGGGAGGGTTCAAGTGGGGCGCATCGCTAAAGGGCTTCTATGCGCAAACTCGGCCCGTCACCAGGAACATTGACGAGGGAGGTTGAGCCGAGTCTATTGAAACTTCGGGCTCGAAGAAGCCGGCTGAATCGTCGCCAAGGCCTTTATCCAGACTCGTAGGGTAGGGAAAGCTCAAGGTCACAATTGAACAGATCTGCAAGCGCTGGCAGACCGCCAACAAGCCGCTGATAGCGTTCCTGATCACCTATGAGATATCCGGGAGGAAGCGACGCTTCAAGGAGCTTCAGATCTACATGTTTGCAAAGGGCAAATACAAAAAAACCGCTCTCAGCCTGCTTTGCCTTGGGAAGTAAATCGAGCGAAGGCGAATAACGAGTCTGAGGAAGCCGCATGATCGGGAGGCGTGACTAATGAGGCGGTAGGGGGCGCCGAATCAAGTGCCCCCTAGACTCCTGGCTATCCCTCAGATTCCCCAACCACTGCTCGTCGGCATTGGTAGGGTTGAGAGGGCCTGCTGGGTCTGTCCCGAGACAACGGCCGCCTAGGTGAGCGCGTCCGCTGTGAGGGTGGGAACTCCAGTCTATGCCCTCCGCCTGATTCACCAAGGTTGTGGCTGCGTCCTAGCGGGAGCACTGGAGCTTACGCTGTACTGAGTGGCGACCACCATCGATCGGTTATGCGCATAATTTAAGCCGCTGCCTTCAAGGGTAATCTTGCGTCATAGATCGGTAAGGTGGCCCGTTTTAGCAGAGCTTGAACAAAAAAGTTTAAGGTGTTTTTGGAGCACTTTCCCTTACGGCGCTCTAGGTAGAAGTCCCGCGAAGCTCTCCAGGCTAGTGCAACCATGCCAAAGACTACCACGCTATAGATGGTAAGAACGATGCTGGTAACAGTATACGCTGTGAGATTATGAAGGTATGGAGCTGCTTGCACTTTCAAGCTCTCATTGTTGTCCAGTATTCGGAACGTAGCATTCATTGCGAGCCCGACAAAGCCAAGGGTAAAAAAGCCGCGAAACAATTTGAAGCTAAATATGTGATTAAGAATATTTTCTCCAAGAGTAAGCGCATTTTCTTTGAAGCTTTTGCTTAGGCCAATTACTTTGTTGAGATTTTCTACGATCTCTAGATAAGAGGCCTCGGGTGCATTAACGTTTCGCTTTAACCAAACTGTTTTATAGTCTTCGAGCTTGCTTTTTGAGAAATTGCTTTCATTACCTAGAATGCGATGCTTTCTGAGCATGAACTGCCGGTATTGCGGTTCGTACCTGCGCGCCAGTAAGTATAATGCGACAAGTTCGAAGATGGCGGCAGTAAGGCTAAGGGGAAGTGTGAGATTCGAATCGGCGACTTGCGCTGCGATCGATACGCCCATGAGAATCACTGTAAGAAAGATGAAACCAATGGCAAGCCTATAGGTTTTTGTCTTGGGGCCAGATGCGATTGTTGAGGGGCCGAAAATCAGATTATATCTCATCGCCAGTGTTTCAATCTTTTCTAATGTTAAGGTTTCCATCGGTTCTCTCAGCCTGTATTTAATTCATTGCAAGCGCGTTTTTAATAAATCATTTACTGAATAGCTATGTTGAGTGGCTGCCCAGGGCACCGTACCGCACTTCGCCAGGGCTGTCAGCGCTCTATCCCATGCCATGTGCATTTCGCCGCTGCGGGATCGAAGAGGCCGCCTGGGTTGGAGATTAGTCAGACGGTTGGACTGGTCGCATACCTGCACACGGTTGCACTTCCGTTTTCCAGATTTGGCTGGGCGCTTCCACCCATCTGCGCTACCTGTTCTCTTCCATATGGGGAAAGTGCGGGTATAGGATCTAACTGGGTTGAAGGGGGTAGGTGACCTATCGCTTTTCCCCGCAGGGGCTGCGGTTTTTATTCACGAAATTGGAGTCGAATAGAGAATCGGGTGGTCTTCCACGTTGTGACTTGCAGGACAGCGGCTGAACACACCAAGAGCGTCAGCCGTTTGTCACAGATCGAAGAGATCACCAGCCAGCATAATGGCTGACGAGATGAGCCCACGTTTTCAATGCCTGGCCGTCCTGGCGCAGGACTTTGAGAGCTTCCGCCGCAGAAATTTTGGTAGGGCATCCACCGGTAAGGAAGATTTTGTCACTCTCTTGAAGGTAAAGATGCAGCAGGGTAAGAACCATAATCCTCTGCACTGGCTCCATAGCTCTGTATGACTTGCGCATAGCTTCTAATGCTTCTGGAATAGGCTCTGAGTGGTCATAGTCGAAACCCTGCGGTCGCATTGTGTAGTGACGGCCTTCATCACCATAGGGGTGTACTTGCTTGAAGCAACTCTCGAAGCCATAGTCGTTGACAATCTGCCAAGCGGTTTCGCCAAAAATCTCTCCACGCTGGGCTGCTGAAGGGAAGAGCGGCGGTTCTGCACCGCAAATAATAGCGAGCGCGGTGAGTTCAGTAGCGTCCATGCAAAATATTTTAGTCACCAAATCTACAAGTGAGTAATTAGATATGCGACCTGCGGCGAAGATGGGGTCGATTGCCGCGTACGCTGCCACAGCCACGGGGAGGCGAGAGTGGTGAATGTGACAAGAGCTCGCCGATCCTATGTCAGTAAATGACCAGGTGCCAGTAGGCGTTCGGTAAACGCCTAATTTATTGATGTGAATCGCCCCTGGTTTTCTAGACACTCTCCAAGCTCAGGAAATAGCGTTTCTCATACTCTACTGGAGACAGCTGCATAGCACTGCTGTGTCGGCGTTTAGGGTTATAGAACATCTCGATGTAATCGAAAATATCACTTCGGGCTTCTTCACGGGTTGTGTAGATCTTTCGTCGGATTCGCTCTCGCTTCAAAAGCTGGAAAAAGCTCTCGGCTACGGCATTGTCGTGGCAGTTTCCCCGCCGGCTCATGCTGCTGATTACATTGTTGGCCTTCAAAAAGCTTTTCCAATCCGAGCTACTGAACTGACTACCTTGATCTGAGTGAATCATAACTTGCTGCTGAGGCTTGCGTCGCCAAACAGCCATCAACATCGCGTCGATAGCCAGGTCGCTGCACATCCTTGGCTTCATTGACCAACCAATTACTTGGCGTGAGAACAAATCCAGCACTACCGCGAGGTAGAGCCACCCTTCATAGGTGCGGATGTAAGTGATATCTGTCACCCAGACCTTGTTCGGCTCACTTACCTTGAACTGCCGCGCGAGGTGGTTGGGCGAGGCCACTGTTGGTTTTCCACCATAGAACCCTGGACGCCGCCGATAGCCCGTTTGAGAACGCAGCCCCTCCGCCTGCATCAAGCGCCTGACTCGATTTCGGCCGCATTCCTCTCCCAGCTCACGCAGGTCATCGTGAATTTTGCGGTAGCCGTATACACCTCCGCTTTCCAGCCAAGCGTGTTTGATCAAGCCAAGCAGACGTTGATCTTCTTTTGCTCGGGCAGATTGAGGCTCGGCCAGCCAGGCGTAATAGCCGCTGGGGTGCACCTTGAGGGTTTGGCAAAGGCGCCGCACCGGGTAATCAGTCGAGTGCTTCTTGATGAAGGCGTACTTCAGCCGCACTCCTTGGCAAAGTACGCGGCGGCCTTTTTTAAGATGTCTCGCTCTTCCGTCACGCGCTTGAGTTCAGCGCGTAGCTTGCGCAGTTCGGCCTGCTGATCGTCGTCTTGCTGACGCTGCTCTTGGGGCTTGCTGTAGACCTTGATCCAGGCGTAAAGACTGTGCACGGACATGCCCAGGCGCTGGGCGACATCGGCGACAGGTTTGCCTTTCTCGGTCACTTGCTTGACCGCTTCGATCTTGAATTCTTCGGGGTAACGCTGACGACTCATGGCACCTCCTATTTGGGCCTCATTATGAGGCTTGGAGGTGTCTACGAAACCAGGGGCGATTCAGATATTTATTTAAACGGTAAGTCTTTTACTAGTGCCTGCGGTCATAGAGATCTAAGGTTTCGAGAGGCATCGAACAAGGGTTTCAGGGTTCATGCCCCCGATTACTCAATTTCATTCCAGATGACGTGGGGATTATCAGCTATTTTTTAATGTCTTTTGGGTTGGAGTAAGCACCCGAGGTCGCTCGGATGTCGTGTCCTGTCTTGAGGTTTAGTGCAGTAGTTGAATAGTTATAATGCTTCGCGTAGGTGCAAAACTTGTTGAGCATAGCCGAATAGTAGATGGTTGACGCTCTTCCCAACCTTGGCTCAACTCCGGCGGCGCGAGCCCAGTTGGTGCATATTTGGCTAAGCATGGCCGAGGTCATAGGTTTGTTTGCATCTTTGTCTGATGCAAAGAGGTATTCGTCATGTGACAGTCTCGATGCCTGGATGTGCTCATATATGGTACTGCCGTCTTTTATGGTAGTACGATTTGAGATATAGCTGTTGCGAGCTTTTTTTAACTCTATTTCTATTTTTTGATCGTCGTTGGTTTCGTGGGTTATATGGCGTACTTTGATTGGCAGAAATAGGGCCGGACGTAATCCAGAATTGATTAAGCTTAGTAGGGCTTGATCCCTTAGGCATCCCGACTCGGCAACGCTACTGTTGATACGGCTCAGTTGGTCTGTGGTCAATAATTTTCCTTCAAACATCATGTGTTCTGTTAGCTGATGAAACGGCAAAATATAGCTTTGAAGAGTGTTTGGATAGGACGATCTGGATTGCTTCTTCGAGTTAGACATATCAAAAGCCTCTTGGGTGCTGTGTTAGCAGTGAAGCATTACATGACATCGCTGATGAAGGATGGCAGTGCTTCAAAACTTTAGAGCTCGCTCTCTTAAAAGCAAGTGGTGCGCTTGGTCATCTGATGGCTCTTTAGTGGCGAGTGGCTGTGATTTTTGTCAATATATGTATTTGATTTAGAAGCTATTAAAACTGTACCGGTCTGTTATCAGTGGGTTACGAATGTTATTGGTAAACTGTTACGGTTCGTACTTAACGATGGGTGGTAGGGGACAGTAAAATTTCCCGATGAATGGTATCGCTAGCCAGCATTCAACTGCGTTGAAATTTGTAAGTTCGAGCTCAGCTGCTTCAGCTATTACGTTAGAAGCTGAGCGTATGCTGACAGAGCAATCAGCAGATCTAGCTGAAAGGCTCTCGCTGAGGGGCATGAAGCCCTGCCTGGAAAATCAGGGCTTCTATCTGAAAGTTGACGGGTTGAGAGCAGTGTATCTATGCGCCGTCTGTCGGGGGATCAGTCTCTTGGAGCAGTACAGTTCAACTTTGAATTTAGCTAAGTCTCTGATTTGTAGCCAGTACAGTCAAAAATGAAATATATAAATTGACAACTTTTGGGTAAGCCTTGATTCCACAGGGTGGAGCCGGATTTTTTATTGAGCTAGCATGACATGCAATACTTGTGAGCTTAGAAAATGAAGTGGGCGTGTTGTGGATGCTCTTAAGTTGAGCGGTTGTCTTGAGGCTTGTTTTAGCCCTCGGCTTGAAGAGGATAGGCGTCGTTTTTGTGGCTATTTCCTATCGGAAAAGTTTTCCTGTAAATCTTTATTGGGTGTGGGTGGCTCAAGGAAAAATTCACGAAATTTATCTAGTGCTTGCTTGTGTATTCTTTTTAGCTTTCTTAAGTGCTAGTGCTCGCATTCAATAAGATGTGGTTGATCTTGCGCAGTTTTTGGCTATGTCGTTAATAGGTGGCGAATATGAAAACTCTATTCGAGTCATCACATCGTGAGTTCAGGCGCGTCATTGGTGATGCTACGCAGCGAAGTGTTGTATTACCAGTGATAATCACTGACCAAGGTGCGCTTGAACAGCCTATTCGGTACCTCTACTTAAGGCGACGTAAGAGCCGTTCTTGGCAAGATGATGCTGTATTTGCTCTTCAGTTATTAGTGGATTTTACTGCCGTTAATCAAAGCTATTATGGAAAACCTCAGGATCTATTTACTGAGTTTTCGAACGCTCTTTACACCGGTACGATCCAGGGGCGGTTTGATCCCTCAGGTCTTTACTGGGATCCACGCCCAAATGATGCGAAAAAAATAATCCGCCATATTACCCGATTTACCGATTGGTTATCTAAAGTTAATAATGACTGCAGTCTTCAGCTAAATCCTTGGCGCGAGGCTACAGGTTATGAGCAGTACTTGAATTGGGCTGCGCATTCCCACCGGAAACACAATGCGTTTCTCTCCCACCTGTTTGTCGATAGAAGTGAGATCCATAATTCTAGGGAGGTACGCGCTGAAAATTTTCCCATTGATAGTCACACTGCGCTTAAAGCCTTTCCTGAAGAGAAATTAGGCGAATTGCTGTTGAATGGCTTCCGACGAGTGCGACGTGATGGGCGTGGGATCATCAACCTAGGTAATGTACTAATCACCATATTGATGCATTACGGCAGCCTGCGCTTGTCTGAAGCGCTCTCATTGTGGTGCGACGATGTAACAATTGAGAACGGGGAAGTGGTGGTAAGAATTTATCATCCCGAGTTTGGGCTGGCTCCAGATGGAAAAAGCACGCGTGCTGCGTACCTTCAACGGCGTTACGGACTTGTACCCCGAAATCAGCTCGTTAAGGCTATAGACCCCCTTTACCTTGGTTGGAAAAGGCCTGTAATTACCGATATATATCGAAAATGCTTCGAAGTCTATTTCTTTCCGCATGTGGCTGCTATTCATTTTGTGCGTTTATGGCGTGAGTATCACCATATTCAACGTGTTAAACCACAACCAGGATTTGAGCATCCATATGCTTTTACTAACCAATACGGGCAGCCATATTCTCACCGAATGTTTCGCAAGGCACATAAGCTTGCTGTCGAGAGAGTGGGTTTGGCTCATGGAAAGATACGTGGGACAACTCCACATGGACATAGGCATGCTTTTGGGCAACGAATGGCTGGGGCAGGGGCGTCGAAGCTTAAAATTAAGACGGCTATGCATCATGCGGCCCTTTCCTCAAGCGATCCATACACACAGCCTTCTGCTGCAGATTTCCGCCAATACATGGCTGATTTAGAAGATCGGCTTTCTGAAAAGTATCTAGACGCTATATTTAAAAATTCGAATATGAGGTAGAGGTATGAGAGAAAATAGCACTGAGAGATACTCGTATTCAGAAGCTGAAGCTGCCGTTCGGAAACTAAAGATAAAGAGCAAAAAGTCCTATTTTCTGCGTTATCATGAAGATGCTGGCCTGCCTCGAAACCCAAGTATTTCTTATCGTGGCAAAGGTTGGGTAAATTGGTATGTTTTTCTAGGTAATGCCGATCGTACAGCATATTACAGTCGTTACGAGGATGCCAAGGCTGCTGCGATAAGGCTCGGCCTCAAGGGGGCGGCTGATTACAAAATTCGTCGCAGGGAAGATCCTAAATTGCCTGCAGTTCCTTCAACTTTCTATATGAATAAAGGGTGGGAGGGAAGTTGGGGTATTTTTCTAAATATCAAGAGGTATAATTATGACGAGGCTCGAGCTTCAAGTTTAAGTTTAGGCATCAAAAGTATGAATGAGTATAGCCTCCGGTATCACGAAGATCCACTACTTCCTGCCGCCCCTCAGATCGTTTTTTCGAATAAAGGGTGGAGTGGTTGGTGTCATTTTACGGGGAGAAGTAAGAAAGAATTATATTCCTACGAGGAGGCACAGGCGGTTTGCTCAAGGCTGAATATTAAAGATGTTGCTGGCTACACCGCTTGTTGTAAGGACGACCCTAAGCTACCAGGGTCTCCTCACCATACGTATGCCGGTAGAGGGTGGAAGGATTGGTATTGCTTTCTTGGGAAGAAAAGATTTCGTTGGTACACATTTGAAGAAGCAAAAAAAACATGTCAAGAAATGGGAATTAAATCTAACAATGATTATTCGAAGCGTTACCGTGAGAACCCGAGGCTTCCATCCGCACCCGAGAAAACATATAAAGGCATCGGCTGGCTGGGATGGTATGATTTTTTAGGTAACGAAAAGCCTGAAAATTTTAGTTCTGACTATCCTCGTATTATGGCAGACGCGGATCGTTGGATTAAAACTCAAACCTCAATACCGATTAAAAGGGCCGCTATAAAATTTTTGTTAAATTGTTATGTTAGAGGTTTGGGGCTTCCTGATGATCCATTGTATTTACTGTCAAAGTTAAATGTTTTCGAAGCATCATTCTATACTGGTTTGATTGACGAGTTGCCACCGTCTGCCAAGCAGTCTTACCATAATGCATTAGCATCTTTTTTTACGTGGCTGTTGGAGCAATACTGCGTTGATGATGAAGGGGGCGAGCGTGTCGTGCTTCCGGATTATCGCAACCCATTATTGACAGTTCTATCAGAATATTTTGACGGGCTCGAAAAAAATCGTCCATCACAGTCAGTTAAGCCAGTTTTAGGGTATGAGTATATTCTGCGAGCTCGCAATTATTTGGTTCCCAATAGCGAGTCATCTTTATTACGGAGGCCGACGTTAAAGAGTTTACCTCACTTGCAAGAGGTGTTCGATTCAAAATGGGATTGGAAGGATGTTGATAAGAGCTGTATTGATATGACAGATCCGAATTGTGTTTGGCGTCTAGTCACGAAGCCAGGATTAGCTGCGGGAGGGGCAGCAGTTCGAGTTGATCAGTATCAAGTCTGGTCGCCACTGCGGTTTATTGCACTTTATACTCTATTGCGCTACCCACTACGTGGTCAACAAATTTTGTGGCTTGACAGCGGGGAGGCTGATGCAGAGCTGCCTGTTCTTAGTGATAATGGGACGATCTCATGGAAAACTAATACAGAATGTGTGGTTTCAAAAGGACGAAAGTCACGCTCCTCTCAAGGAGTTATACAGCGGGGAGCTAACGGAGTAGCTGAATGCTATATAACTACAAATAAAACTGGTCGTAAGGTTGGTGGTTATCGAGTCGATTGGATTCCGGATGATTTGGTGTACTGGTTAATTGTGCTGCGTGAGTGGCAGCGCAAATATAATCCTCTCGTTAAGCCAACGGCATGGACTGAAATTGAGCTTCCACAAGAAACAAATGAAAAAATTCTGAAAGCTCGAGGAGCGCAGTGCTTCTTGTTCCGAATAAACTCTTCGGGGCAGCCGCTTTCGATTAAGAACTGTTTCGCGCTCACCTTGCCGGCCGTTCTTTATAGAATTCAGAGGGATTCTGAGGATCTTGCCTCGAAGGGTGAGTGGAGAGCCCAGTATAATAGTAAATATACGCCTCACAGTTTGCGCGTGAGCTTAATTACTGCATTTATCGCTGATGGGGATGCTCCACTTCATATCATATCAAAATTGGTGGGTCATGCCAATTTGGTAATGACTATTTACTATACAAAACTTAATAGTGAGCAAATCAGGCGGCCTATGGGGGAGATTGAAAAGTTGGCAGGCCAGCGTGCAGCAGAGCGAACGCTAGAGTCCATCAGGCTCAATGGGTTGTCAGCAGTTAAGGGGCAACTAATCGCTACAGTTGGGAATCGTGCGCTCCTCGAATCTAATGTTCCAAAAACTGCTTGTGTTGTATTTGATTTTGGAATATGTCCTATGTCCGCTGCTGGATGTCATATCGGTGGTGATATTATTATTAAAAGGCAGAAAGAGGAGTTTTACAATCCCGTTGAAGGAGGTTATTTGGGGCAAAAGAATTGCGCGCGGTGTCGATTCTTTATCACTGGAGTACCGTTTCTTGGAGGGTTGGTAGCACTTGCCAATGAAATCTCACTTGAGATCAACTCTGAGAGCATGCGTTATTTGAAATATACTGATGAACTAACCTTGCTTGAGCAGCGGTACTATGATGCATGCCGTGCTGGGATACCTTTTCAGGATGAAACTCAACGGAAGAAAGCTGTAGGTAATCAAGAGTCAAGTGCCGGAAAGCTTGAGGTGTTGCTGCGTGATTACGCATCGCTTAATGCTCACATTCAAAGCTGCATAAAGCTTGTTAATCAGGAAGGGCAAGGTGGTACAGAGGGCATTAGATTAGTTTCCGCAGGTGAGATTCGTGAGGTAGGTGTCGCATTTAATGACTCTGACTCGCCATATCATTTACTTGCTGAGATATGTCAGAATGCTGTTATCTATAAGTCAGCCAACCCTTCACGCGCTATACCCTTGATAGCTCAAGCAATTGATCGGATGGCGGAAAACAATGGTTTACCCGCTCGGATGTTCAAACTCACTGACGAACAGACACTCGTAGTCGCTAATGAGCTTACCAATCTCTTGATTCAACGCTTGGGTTCTTGGAGTAGGATTGATGACCTTTTTACGGGAAATTTGATGTTGCTTGATGTAGGGGTCGAAGAGCCATCATTGGAATGTATTACAGCTGAGGTTAGACAGGTTCTTTCACGCACTAGCAATAGTGCTGGGGCGACTATTGCTCAGAAGGCGGGTTCTAATGGCTGATAATTTATTCTCCCCAGAAGATACGTATGAGCGGCTGATTAACGAAGCGAGTGATCCGCGCCGTAAGAGAAGTCTTGGGGCCATTAATACGGTATGTCGATTGCTCCACGAGCGCCAATCTCAGGATTTTACATATAAGAATATAGAAACGCTTGGGAAAGATCGAGGGCTTCCGATCCCCAGTGAAAAATCAATTGTCAATGATGCCGGTTCTCACTATCGTGAATTAATCCAGTCCTGGAAAAAGTTTTCTCTTAACGACAAAGCAAAAAACGCCTCAATACACAGCGATTGGATAACCTCAATCGAAGATCCTGTGTTGCGATTGAATGTTTCGATATTAGCTAAGGAGTTGCGCTCTATAAAAGCTAAGATTGCGAGGCAGGGGCGTGTTAACAGCGCGCCAATATACTTGGGGTCAGGTCAACATGAAGGGAAAATTCATTCGGGTAAGCTCAATTTAAATGATGCTGAAATCAATGCGCTCAAAGGCGCCATAGACTCTCAGATTCTTACTCAGCTTGGATATCGCTTCGGCGAGCGGGGGGAGGTGCTGGATATGAAGGGTAAGCAAATTTTCAAGCCAGGGTTTCGTGACGCTCTGGAGAAGATCCTCTCTCTCCATACAGAATAGTGTGATGTGAGGACTTTGGGGTCACTCCAATTAAATGACAGAGGCTCTCGGTTCGAGTAGCTCCCATATCTCGGCAGATAAGCGCGAAACCTTCAACCAATGTTGCTATGACGATGCAGACTGCGTTTCGTTACTCTTCAGTCGGTGTCCACAAGTTTCCTTTAAATGAGCTTGCAAAGCAGGCCACGCTCAACTCATTGATCATGCGTCTTCCACGGCAGGTTCCCGGCAGGCATTCGTACGCTTTCGTTTACCTCTCTATCTTAACTGCGTAGTTGGAAAACCTTGGAGGGAATCATCCTGGTCACTTGGTCGCACCTGATTTTGACAGGTGGATTGACCTAAAAATTCAGCAACAGATTCTCGTCCGCTTGCTGCCAGTGGGCTAGTCAAGGATGAGCAGACGGCATTCAGGACAACGGCTCTTAATAAAACACTCTGAGCTTTCGCATTCTGGGTGACCGCTGGAAACCACTCTCGCTCGGGAGGAGCTCTGACCAGTTATGGAGGATCGCACCTGGCTTTCTGTTGATGGCGAGTGTTTATGGTTTTATTTGGGGGGGGATGGGGGTGAGTAGTAGAGCTTACTTTTGGGACTCTGCTCAGGGATAACTAATCATGTCGCAAGCCGTCGAATAGCTTGGCGAAGTACAGGTCGAAATCGCCGAGGAACGCGTCCATGGTAATGCAGTCGGTCAGGGCGATGCCCAGCAGCCCCCGGTACTCCCGCACCCAGCATTCCAGCGCGGCGGCTTGGCTATCGACCAGACGCGGGCCGAGCTGCTGGTGGGCCATGAACCATTCGTGGGCCATGGTGCCAAGCGGCCTGAGTTCGAATTCGCGAGCCAGGTGAACATTGCTGGTGCCGACAAATCGGCCCGGAAAGTCGTGCTTGAGGATGTGCACCACCTCTTCCTGCACCCGGTAAGAGAAACGCCGCCGGGTACCGAAGTCTGCCAGCTGGAAGCCAGCCAGCTCATCGGCGCTGGCCTCGGCCTTCAACCAGTCAAGCTTCTGGTACAGCCGTTCGCCGACCTGTTCGAGCATCACCTCACGATAACGGTAGCGGTTGCGCACCTCGCTGATGATCGCCAGCAGCGGGATTTCATAGAGAATCACGTGCAACCATGGCCCACGCACGCGGATTGCCAGTTGCCCGGCGCCGTCCAGCCCCACCTGCACATAGCGCAGGTTGAAACGGAACAAGCTGAGAAAGCGAATGAAGTCCGGTTTCAGGAACGGGATCTTCTCCAGATAGGCCAACTGGTCGTGGGTGACCGTGACCTCGGCCAGTTGTTCTACCTGGTAGCGGATCTCCGCCAGGTAAGGGGACAGGTCTTCGTCATTGCGGCAACGGAACTCCCATTCCACTTCGGCATTGGGGTAGTTATGCAGCACCGCCTGCATCATGGTGATCTTGTAGAAGTCGGTGTCCAGCAGGTTCTGGATGATGCGTGGGCCGAAAACACTATCTCTCATGGGCGGTCTTCCTTGATCAGGGCAAGCTGGTGGTCGAGGGCGACCTCGTCGCCGCAGAGGATCACGCCCTCGGCGGCCAGGGCGCCGCACGCCTCAATGGCGCCGGCCTGGGTCAGCGCGCGGCAGGCTGGCAGGTACAGCAGTACCTGGAAGCCGGCCTGGCGCAGCTGGCGGGCGGTGGTCTTGACGCAGTAGTCCAGGGCCAGACCGCCGACGATCACTGCACCTACCTGCTGCACCTTGAGGTACTCGATCACCCCGGTGGAACGGCGTTCGGCGAGGTCGTGGTAGCAGGCGCCGTATGGGTGAAGATCGGGTTCGACCCCCTTCCACACGAAATAGTCGTAGTCGATAGGGGCGGGCAGGCCGGGTAGCAGTTCGAAGCCCGGGGTGCCGGGGACGCAGTGGCTGACCCAGGTAAGGTCGGCGTTGGCCAGTTGCAGCGGCTGCAGCATGTGTGCAGGGTCGGTGACCACCCACGCGGCGTTGGCCGGGTGGGCATCCTTGCTGCCCAGGCGCAGGTCGGCGCGCAATGCCATGGTATTCAGGTCAACCGCAATTTCATCGCCTTCGGGAACAGGAAGCTCCTGCGGCGCGTTGGAGGTGAAGCCGTTCTGCGCGTCGACATCGAAACTGGCGATCTTCATGGCGATTCTCCTTGCTGGAATGCCAATATAATTCATCTGGTGCTATAAGTATGTCAAGTGTTCTAGATAGCGGGTTCAATGGTTGATTTACTTAGTGGCTCTGGTGGATTATTGGCTCACTGAACAAGGAGTAGCCCGGTGAGTACAGTTGAAGTCCTGACCAGCGTCGATATCGTGGCCCTGCGTCTGGCCCCTGATGCGCAGCATCTGCAGGTATTGTTGCACCGTCGTGAGCGCGACCCCCATGCCGGCCAGTGGGCCTTGCCCGGTGTGATCGTCAACGGCCGTACCCCTGACATCAGCCTGGAAGCTGCTGCCGAACGCGCGCTGCGCGAGAAAGCGCAGGTTGTGCCTTGCTACATGGAACAGGTGGGCACCGAGGGCAATGCCTTCCGTGATCCGCGCGGCTGGTCGCTCAGCACCTATTACCTGGTCTTGCTGGACCCGGGGGAGGTCGTCCAGTGTGAGCAATTGGCGTTTTTCGACTTGGACAGCGTATTGGCGCGCAAGGTGCTCTTGCCGTTCGACCATAACCTGCTGGTGGAGCGCGCCCGCGATCGGTTGGCGGCAAAGACGGTGTACAGCAGCTTGCCGCTGTATCTGCTGGCAGAGAAGTTCACGGTGCTGGACGCATTAGGCGCGATGCAGGCGTGTTTGGGGCAGGCGGTGAATAACACCTCGCTGCGCAAACGCCTGGAGCGCTTGCGCGAGCTGGGGTGGGTGAGGGACACCGGGGAGAAGAACCAACCGAAGCTGGGTAGGCCGCAGCAGCTGTATCAGTACACACCGCAGGGTGGCCGGGCGTTCATGTTTGATCGCAGCTTGTTGCCGGAAGGAGGCCTATAGCGTCCGTAGGATCGCCGACTCGACCGGATGAGCTGATAAAAATGTCCGTGTCGAGCAGGTTGAGCGTCAGCACCAACGGGTCAAAAACCCGATACGCTCACGCTAATTGTTATGGTATAACATATTTTACTTAAAGCAGACGCAGATCTTGCCTCCTCTATCTGTGCGCCAACATATTCAACCCCGCCTCAGGAACCTCCATGCGATTCACCCCAGCCTCGTTTGCCATCTTTACGGCAATGTTCACACCTGAAGTCCTCGCCGAACAGACCGGTACCTCCACCATCGTCCTCGGTGAAGTGAATATCACCCAAACGGCCGGTACAGCCTTGAGCACTGAAAATGTGCTCACGTCGGTCGACGTCCTGGGCGGCGACCAGGTGCGAGACAAAAATGTGATGAACAGCTGGCAGTTGTTGGGGCAGATGCCGGGCATCCAGCTGACCGAAACGGGGCAAGGTGCCGAATCAGGCAAGGTCACTTTTCGCGCGTTCAATGGTGAGGGCTACATCAACGGCATCAAGACCCTGATCGACGGTGTGCCGAGCAACGTCAACAGTGGCAACCAGCGCTTCATCGATATGATCTTCCCGCTGGACATCGAGTACATCGAGGTGGTGCGCGGTACCAACGATCCGCGCTATGGGCTGCACAATATCGGCGGCAACATCAACTTCGCGACCCGCCAGGGGGGAAACTATGTCGATAGCCGTGTGACTTACGGCAGCTTCGATACGCGCGAAGTGCAGTTGGCGGTCGGGCACGAGGAGGGGAATTTCGCCCAGAACTATATCCTCGCCAAGCAAGACAGCAACGGTTACCGCGACCACAGCGAATCCAACAAATACACGCTCGGCGGCAAGTGGTTCGTCAGCAACGACGAACAAGACTTCCGTGTCGGCCTGATCGCTCGCCTTTACCACCACCAGGCCCAAGAGTCAGGTTTCCTCACCCGCGAACAACTGCGCGCCAGCCGCACCCAATCGCCGGCCAAGAACGCCAACGATGGTGACGACCGCGACATGAAGCAGTTGAGCCTGCACGCCGACTGGCAGCTTGACGACGACCTGAGTCTGAGCAGCAAGCTGTACTACAACAGCTACAACGATGATCGAACCATCACGTTCACCGATTACCAGCCCGGTAACGCGCCACGCCAGCGTCGGCAGTGGGATGAACAGCAGCGAGGGATGCTCAGCAACCTGACCTGGCGCGCTAACGATCTGCTGACGCTGGATGGCGGCGTCAACTATGAGGAGCAGGACAACCAGTACCGTCGCCTGCGCTACAACTACGGGATCCCGACCGATTTCGACGCCACGCCGGCACGTGTGCAGAACGACGACACTTACACCCTGCGCAATATTGGCGGTTATGTGCAGGCGGTCATTCAGCCGACCGACGCGCTGAAGATCATTCCTGCCATGCGCGTCGACAAGTTTTCGGGTAACAGCGAGACGCTCGGCGGCGTCAAGGCATCCCTGCAGGATTATGGCTGGATCCGCCAGCCGAAGCTGAGCGTAATTTACAGCCTCACGCCGGAGATCGACCTTTACGCCAACTGGGGGCGTACTTTCCAGATCCTTACGGGCTCTGGCGGGCCAGCTTATCGGGTGCCTGGGCAAGCCTCGTACGACCCGTCGATCAACACCGGCAAGGAAGTGGGCATCAAGTTTCAGCCATTCCCGGGCGCTCAGGCGCGGGTTGCGCTGTGGCAGCAGGACGCGACCGATGAAGTCGCGAACATGCCCAGCACTGGTACCACGGTCGGCCTTGGCGAAACACGCCGGCGTGGTGTGGACATGCAGATCAGTGCTCAGCTGGACGATCAATGGACGGTTTGGGCGTCCCACGCGATCCAGGAGGCCAAGGTGGTCAAGGCCTACGCTGCAAACGGCCAGTCATTGTCGGGCAAAGAGGTATTTTCCACTCCGCGCTACATCAGCAATGTGGGTGTCGACTACCGGTACAATGATGACTGGAAGTTCGGGGCGCAGGGGCGGGCGCAGGGCAGCTACTACATCGACGAGTTGAACGAGCAGGGTAAGTACGGCGGTTTTGTGGTCGTGGACGCCAGTGTCAGTTACCGTGTTACCTCGTCGACCAGCGTCGACCTGCAGGTTAAAAACCTGTTTGACCGTGAATACGAATACGTCTGGTACGACAACTTCTTCTGGGGAGGCAACGACCAGGCGATGTTCTCGCCGGCACCAGGCCGTTCAGCGTTCGTGTCGATAAACATGAGCCTTTGACAGGGCGGGTGCATTGGCAAGGAGCCTCTTGAGGGCGACACATATCGCCTTCAAGAGGTCTGCGGGATCAACAGGCCAGTGCAGCTTAAGCCACCGCTGCCAACTTGGCGCTGGTCTGCCGACGACGGTAGGCACTGTCACGGCTCGCCAGCCACCAGTACAGCGGCGAGGTGATCGCCAACCCTACCAGCCACGACAGGTCAGCCCCGTTGATGTGTTCGGAAATCGGCCCGACGTACAGCGGGGTGTTCATGAACGGTATCTGCACCACGATACCTACAGCGTAGGCGATCAGTGCCTGCGGGTTGTAGCGCCCGTAGATCCCACCATCGACCTGGAAGATCGACTGGATGTCGTAGTCGCCTTTGTGAATGGCGTAGAAGTCGATCAGGTTGATCGCCGTCCACGGCACCAGCACCACCAGCAGTACCAGCACCATGTCAACGAAATGGCCGATGAAGTCTGCCGAAGCGAACACTGCTACCACGCAGCAGGCCGACAGCACGATCAGCGACAACACTGCCCGGCTTTTGGCGGTGGGGATCCAGCGGTAGGCGAAGGTTTGCACCAGGGTGATGATCGACAGCACCGCGCCATACAGGTTGAGGGCGTTATGGCTGATCACGCTGAGCAGGAACAGCACCAGCATGATCGGGCCGAGCGTGCCGGTGGCAAGCTTGACCGCGTCCATGGTGTCCATGCCGGCCGGGATCGCCAGCACGGCCACGGCGCCGAAGATGAACGACAGGCTTGAACCCAGGGCCGAGCCCAGGTAGGTGGTCCAGAAGGTCGAGCTGACTTTTACATCTGCCGGCAGGTAGCGCGAGTAGTCCGACACATAGGGCGCAAAGGCGATTTGCCACAACGCCGCCAGCGACACGGTGGCCAGCCAGCCGGCCAGGTTGAAGCTGCCACGGGTGAGGAAATCGTCGCTCTGCACATGGGTGAAGATGTAGCCGAAGCCGACCACGATACCGATGCCCAGTACCCAAGTGCCAATGCGATTGAGTACGTGGATGAAGCGGTAGCCGATGATGCCGATGATGCCTGAGCCCAGCGCCCCGATGACGATGCCCACCGGTACCGGAACGGCGTCGACCACACCATGCAGTGACTTGCCGGCAAGGACGATGTTGGAAGCGAAGAAGCCGATGTACATGACGCCGGCGATCACCACCACCAGCAGCGCGCCGAGGGTGCCGAACTGGGCGCGGCTCTGGATCATCTGTGGAATGCCCATTTGCGGGCCCTGGGCCGAGTGCAGGGCCATCAGCACCCCGCCAACCAGGTGGCCGACAAGGATGGCGACGATGCCCCATACCAGGTTCAGGTGGAACAGTTGCACGCCCAGCGCGCCGGTGACGATGGGCAACGGCGCGATGTTGCCGCCGAACCAGAGCGTGAATAGATCCCTTACCTTTCCGTGGCGGTCTTGCGGGGGCACGTAGCCGATCGTGTGTTTTTCTATCAGGGGTGCCGAATTGGCTGCACTGGTCATGACTGACTCCAAGGCAAGGTAGGGCATTGGGAACTGCCCGGGGGCGTGCCGGCGGTGGGCGACGCGTTCTTGTTGGAGCGATGATGAGGGGCGCGGGGATAACGAGAAATTAGTAAATATGTACCCATAAACCTTAAAAAACCTAAGGCTGACAAAAGCTTAAGCGGGTGACGGTAGCAAGGAGAGTGCCAGCTGGCTGAAGGCCTTGGGTTAGAGGGGCGGCGGGTTGGCAACCGGATCACGGTGGGCTGGGTTGGTGCGATGTGCGCGTTTTCAGGGCAGATGAAAGGTTGCCTGCGCAGGCCTCTTCGCGGGTAAACCCGCTCCTACAGCAGGAGCGGGTTTACCCGCGAAGAGGCCTGCACAAGAGGAAACAGCTACATGGGTAACAACCGATCCTGAATCACTTCCTTCATCACCAAGGTCGAGCTCAAGCGTTTCACATTGGGGATACTGGTCAGATGCTCGTCATACAGCTTCTGAAACGCCGGCAGGTCCTTGGCCACCACATGCAGCAGGTAATCCGGGTCGCCGAACAGCCGCTGCGCTTCGACAATCTGCGGGATCTGCGCCAGTGCCGTTTCAAAGTCCGCCACCGGCTGACGGGTCACCTCGCGTAGCGTCACAAATACCAACGCGGCAAAGTTCAGCCCAAGGGCGCTCGGTGCCAGCCGTGCGTGATACCCCAGAATGGCTCCGGACTCTTCCAGTGTCTTCAAGCGCCGATGGCAGGGTGACAGGCTGAGCCCTACGCGGTCGGCCAGCTCGGTTACCGACAACCGTCCGTCTTTTTGCAGCTCGGCAAGGATTTTTCGATCAGTTCTGTCCATTGGGAAGAATCTTCCAATACATGAATGCTAAGGGGAAATATACGAAAGAAAATCCCCGAGCGAAATCCGTAATCTTTCGACATCCCAATGCAGTAGATAAGGAAGATTCAAGTGGCTATCAGTGTGCTGACGGCGTTCTGGGCTGTGTCGATGCTGTTCGTGATGACCCCGGGTGCAGACTGGGCTTATGCCATCTCGGCCGGCATGCGCGGGCGCTGGGTGATGCCAGCGGTGGCGGGGATGTTGTCGGGGCATTTCCTGGCCACGCTGGTGGTGGCGGCCGGGGTCGGCAGCCTGCTGGCTGGTCACCCGTTGGCGCTGACCTTGCTGACCCTGGCGGGGTGCACCTATTTGCTGTGGCTGGGCGGCAACCTGTTGCTCAGCCCGGCATTGCCGGCGGCCGGGCAGGGTGGGGCGGGGGAGTCTGGCTCGCGCTGGGCGTTGAAGGGGTTTTGCGTCAGCGGCCTGAACCCCAAGGTATTCCTGCTGTTCCTGGCCCTGCTGCCGCAGTTCACCGACCCGCAGTCGAGCTGGCCCGTGCCGTTGCAGATCTTGTTGCTGGGGCTGGTCCACCTGTGCAGTTCGCTGGTGATCTACACGCTGGTCGGCTATGGCGCCAGAGCTGTGCTCAGCACCCGGCCAGGAGCGGCAAAGCTGGTCGGGCGGGTGTCGGGGATGGCGATGATTACAGTTGCCCTGGGCTTGATAGTCGGGCAAATAAACTGATTTCGCGAGGCCGGGTTGGTTTCTCTTGGCAGTGTGGTTTTGAGCTTCGTGGCGCCGTTTATCGCCCATCGCGATGCAAGGTATCAGTGACCGAGTACTTTTCCGAGCACCTGGCACACCTGTTCTGCCGAGTAGGGTTTGGCCAGAAAGGTGAACCCTTGGTGCCCACCTTCGGCAATCGCCTCGCTGTAGCCCGAAGTAAGGATCACCGGCAACTGCGGGCGCTGGCGGCGAAGTTCGCGGGCCAGCGCCAGGCCACCCAAGCCGGGCATGACCACATCGGAAAACACCGCATCAAAATCACCTGCGGGGCTGGTCAACTGCGCCAGCGCCTCTTCCGCTGAGCGCGCATAGCTGACCCGGTAGCCGTGGTCCTCAAGGAACTGAGCCGTGAAGCTGCCCAGGTCGGCATTGTCTTCTACCACCAGTATCCGTCGCCGCTCGCCCTGTACCTGCGGCTGGCTGCCGGCCGAGGCGTCCTCGGGCGAGGCCGCAGGTGGGGCCTCTTGCGGCAGGTAGAGGGTAAAGGTGGTGCCCTGACCGGGGATGCTGTTCACCTGTACATCGCCCCCGGATTGCTTGGCGAAACCGAACACCTGCGACAACCCGAGCCCGGTACCTTCACCTGAGGCCTTGGTGGTGAAGAACGGGTCGAAGATGCGTTCCAGCAACTCGGTGGCAATACCGACTCCGTTGTCGCTCACCGATATCGCCGCGAACGGACCTGGTTGTGAAGGCTGACCGCGCAAGGCCGGCAGGCACTGGTCGGCCTGCAGGCGCAGCTGCAAGGTACCTTCGCCAGCCATGGCATCGCGGCCGTTGAGCATCAGGTTGATCACCGCGGTTTCCAACTGGCTGAGGTCGGCGCGGATGTGGCAGGGCGCTTGGGGAAGTTGCAGCTCGACCCGGATGCGCGCGCCAGTGACGGTGTCGAGCATGTCGGCCATGGCTTCCAGCCGTGGCCCGGCTTCGAACACCTGCGGGCTGAGGGCCTGGCGTCGGGCGAAGGCCAGTAGCTGGCCGGTTAGTTTGGCACCACGGTCGACCGTGTCGGACATGGTCTTGAGGTAGCGCTCGCGGCGCTCCTCGGCCAGGTTGGGGCGCTGCAGAAAGTGCAGCGACGAGCGAATGATGGTCAGCAGGTTATTGAAGTCGTGGGCTACGCCACCGGTCAGTTGGCCAATGGCTTCCAGCTTCTGGGCCTGGCGCAGCACGGCCTCGGTGTGCAGCAACTGAGTGGTGCGCTCTTCGACGCGATGTTCCAAGGTGGTGTTGAGCGCTTCAAGGGCCGCCATCGCTTCGCGCACTTCGGCATGGGCCTGGGCCCGCTGTATGTGCGCCCAGCATCGTTCGGTCACTTCCCTGATCAGTGTTTGCTCGTAGTCGGTCCATGCCCGGGGTACGCGGTCGTGAATCGCCATCAGCGCGGTCAGCCTGCCACCCTTGATCAGTGGCATGCAGATGGTGGCCGTAATGCCGATGGCCTGAAACGTCGCCGCCTCGTCAGTGGCCAGTTCGCGCAGGTTGTCGTTGATCACCAGGGCCAGGCCGCTGCGCAGGCGGCTGACTGCCAGGCGGCCGAAGTCATGCAGGTGATAGTGGCCCACCAGACGTGGTGAGCCGGGTGCCACCGCATCGCCGCAGATGGTGAAACCGTCCTCGTCGGGGTCCATCACCGCATAGGCGCAGCCGGACAGGCCGAGGTGCTCGACCAGCATGCGGGTGGTGATGGCCATGATCTGGTCCGGTTCGGCCGCCTCGGTAACGGCTCGCCCGAGGGTATCGAGAAAGTTCAGGCGTTGGTTGGTGACCACGCTGGCGGTGGTTTCGGTGACCGTGTCGAGCATACCCAGTATCTCGCCATCATGGCCGCGAATCGGGCTGTAGCAGAAGGTGAAATAGGCCCGCTCCAGGCCTCCGTTGCGGTCGATCATCAGCGGGAAGTCTTCGATGTACACCGCTTCACCGGCCAACGCACGGTCCGCCATGCTGCTGATTTCATCCCAGGCTTCGTGCCACACTTCGCGGAAGGGGATGCCCAAGGCCAGGGGCTTGCGACCGAGAATCGGGGTGAAGGCATCGTTGTACAGGGTGATCAAGTCCGGGCCCCACAGCACGGCCTGCGGAAAGTGCGAGGCCAGGCACAGAGCCATCGTGGTTTTCAGCGCGTCGGGCCAATGCTCCAGCGGGCCCAGGGGGGGGCTGGCCCAGTCGTGGTTGCGGATGCGTTCGGCCATTAGCCCGCCGCCGTCTAGCCATCTAGCCATGTGCTTTGCCGGTCCTCTGTCTCAAGGTCCTTAGGGTGCACCGAGAATAGACCGTTGGCGAGGCTTTTGTGATGGCCTGTGCTACTTGCACAAGCCTCTGCAACTGCGCGATCCGAGTGGGAGCAGGTTCACCCGCGAAGCGGCCGGACAGGCTAGCGGATGAAGTGCACCTTGCCGGTGTCATCATTGCCCATGTAAATGCCATACACCCCGGCCTGCCGCTCAAGGATGTAGCGCTCGAGAATTTGCCGGATGGCCGGGTAGTAGATCTCATCCCAGGGGATTTCATCCGGTTCGAAGAACTTGTACGCCAGCGTCTCCGGCCCATACTGCCCGGTCTCTTCGGTGACGATGGCACGGAAGATGATGTACACCTCGCTGATCTTTGGCACGCTGAAGATCGAATACGGCGAGACGATGTCCGCACGTACGCCGCTTTCTTCCCATACCTCTCGCAGCGCCGCCTGTTCGGTGGTTTCGCCAGCCTCCATGAACCCGGCAGGCAAGGTCCAGGTGCCGGGGCGAGGGGGGATGGCGCGCTGGCACAGCAGGTACTTTCCATCGCGCTCGATGATGCAGCCGGCGATGATCTTGGGGTTGATGTAGTGGATGTAGCCGCAGCCGGCGCAATGCAGGCGTTCGTGGGTATCGCCTGTGGGAACGCCCCGGGCCAGTTCCGTGGTGCAGTGCGGGCAGTAGCGCGGGGCATTGGGCATGATCAGCGACCTATGCGGGGTTCCTTCAGGGCCAAGGGTTCGACAATGTCGCGCACCTTGGCGTTGTCATCCTGCTTCTGGCGCAGGTAGTCCAGGGCCACCTTGGCGGCGGCGCGGACGTGGTCGACCGAGGCCTGGTGGGCTACCAGCGGGTCACCGCCCTTGATGGCCTCGACGATCTTTTCCATTTCGCGGTTGCTGGCGCCGCGGCGGTTTTCCTGCGATACCGAGGTGGCGCGCAGGTAGCTGATGCGTGCTTGCAACTGGCGCAACTGCTGGGCCGCCACCTGGTTGCCGGAGCCTTCCAGCAGCACATCGTAGAAACCTTGTACCGAATCCAGCACCTGTTGCAGCTCACCTTCTTCCAGTGCCTCGCGGTTCACTTCCAGCGCGCGTTCCAGCGCACGGATGTCCTTGGCCTTGGCGTTGAGGGTGAACAGTTGCACGATCAGGCCTTCGAGCACACAGCGCAGCTCATAGATGTCACGTGCGTCTTCCAGGGTGATGATGGCCACCCGTGGGCCTTTGGCGTCGGCGAACTCCACCAGGCCTTCGGACTCCAGGTGACGCAGCGCTTCACGTACCGAAGTGCGGCTGACGCCGAGGCGGTCGCACAGGTCGCGTTCGACCAGGCGGTCGCCGGGCAGCAGGTGAAAGTTCATGATAGCGGCGCGCAGCTTGTCGAGCACGATTTCGCGCAGAGTAACGGGATTGCGGTTGACCTTGAAGCTGTCGTCGAGTGGCTGGCGTTTCATCAGGTGCGCTCTTTATGAGGCTGTTGCGCCAACATCGCGGAATGCCTCGAACCGAGGCTTTCCATGCAGTGGTTCGAACAGCCCGTTGTTAACGGGTTGGCTCCGCATCGGCTTCGGCAAAGGCTTCACGGGCCAGGCGGAAACTGTCCACCGCCGCGGGTACGCCGCAATAAATGCCGACCTGGAGCAGGATTTCGCGAATCTGTTCACGGCTCAGGCCATTGCGCAGGGCACCGCGAATGTGCAATTTGAGCTCGTGGGGCCTGTTGAGCGCGGAAATCATGGCCAAGTTTATCATGCTGCGCTCTTTCAGCGACAAGCCTTCACGGCCCCAGACGTGACCCCAGCAATACTCGGTGACCAGCTCCTGCAACGGTTTGGTGAACTCATCTGCGTTCTGGATCGAGCGGTTGACGTAGTCCTCGCCCAGCACCTGGGTGCGGATTTTCAGACCCTTTTCGTACTTTTCATTGCTCATGTGCAGTACTCCGGCATAAAACAGGGGCCGCAACCGAGGGTGAGACGATTAGCGCGACCCCTGAAAACAGGGTCATCGGTGTTGGCTTTTTCGCGGGCTTGCCCGCGCCCACGGGTTCCAGGATCTGTGCGATACCTGTGGGAGCGGGCGAGCCCGCGAAAAAGCCAACATCGACTTCAAGATGTATCAGCCAAGCGGCGGCAGGGCGCCGAGCTTGCCCTTGTGGTACACCATCGGGGTCACCGGCTCGGCCGGCAACACCAGGTTCTTCACCGCGCCGACAATGATCGCGTGGTCACCGCCGTCGTACTCGCGCCACAACTCGCACTCGATGATCGCCGTAGCCTTGGCCAGCAGGGGGTTGCCCAGCTCGCTCAGGTGCCACTCCACGCCCTTGGCCTTGTCCTTGCCCTTGCCTGCGAAGGCATAGGCTTCGGCGGTCTGGTCGGCGGACAGCAGGTGGATGGCGAACTGCTTGCTGTCGCGCAGGATCGGGTAGGTGTCGGAGGCGTAGTTGGGGCAGAACAGCACCAGTGCCGGGTCGATCGACAGCGCGCTGAATGCACTGGCGGTGATGCCGACGATGCCGCCGTCGGCGTCCAGCGTGGTCACTACCGTGACGCCGGATGGGAAGGAGCCCATCACGTCTTTGTAGATGCCGGGTTCGATCATCTCGTGTTCCTCCTAGCGCATCACGAACGGGTCGGGCATCGGCGCGGTGGACAAGTTGATCCACACGGTCTTCAGCTCGGTATAGGCCAGCACCGAATCGATGCCGCTCTCACGGCCGTAGCCGCTGTTCTTGAAACCACCTATCGGTGCCATGGCCGACACGGCACGGTAGGTGTTGACCCAGATGATCCCCGAACGCACGTCGCGGGCCAGGCGGTGGGCACGGCCCAGATCGCGCGTCCAGATGCCGGCAGCCAGGCCGAACTGCGAATCGTTGGCTATGGCCAGCGCTTCTTCTTCGGTCTTGAAGCGGATCACCGCGGCGACCGGGCCGAACACTTCTTCCTGCATGATGGTCATCGCGTTGCTGTCGCACTCGAACAGGGTCGGCTCGTAGAACCAGCCGTCACCTTCAACGTCGGCACGCTTTCCGCCCATGTGCAGTTTTGCGCCTTCGGCCTTGGCTGCTGCCACCAGGCCTTCGACGACTGCCAGCTGTTGCGCGGTGGCCATCGGGCCCATTTCGCTGGCGTCGTCCTGCGGGTTGCCGATGCGGATGCGCTTGGCGCGGGCAATCAGGCGCTCGACGAACACGTCGAAGATTTCATCCTGCACCAGCAGGCGCGAACCGGCCACGCAGCTTTGCCCGGACGCGGCGTAGATGCCGGCCACGGCGCCATTGATGGCGCTGTCCAGGTCGGCGTCGGCGAAGATGATGTTCGGCGACTTGCCGCCCAGCTCCAGCGACAGCTTGGCGAAGTTTTCGGCACTGCTGCGCACCACGTGGCGGGCGGTGGCGGCACCGCCGGTGAAGGCGATCTTGCGCACCAGCGGGTGGCGGGTCAGCGCCGCGCCGGTGCTGGGGCCGTAGCCGGTGACCACGTTGACCACACCGGCCGGGAAGCCGGCCTCAAGGGCCAGTCGGGCCAGCTCGAGGATGGTCGCCGAGGCGTGCTCGGACGGTTTGAGCACGATGGTGTTGCCGGCAGCCAGGGCAGGCGCCAGCTTGATCGCGGTGAGGTACAGCGGGCTGTTCCACGGGATGATCCCGGCAACCACGCCGATTGGCTCGTGCACGGTGTAGGCGAACAGGTCGGGTTTGTCCAGCGGCAGGGTGCCGCCTTCGAGCTTGTCGGCCAGGCCCGCAGTGTAGTGGAAGAACTCCGGCAGATAGCCGACCTGACCGCGGGTTTCGCGGATCAGCTTGCCGTTGTCACGGCTTTCCAGCTGGGCCAGGTGCTCTTTGTTCTCGGCAATCAGGTCACCCAGACGACGCAGCAGCTTGCCGCGTGCGGTGGCAGTGATGCTGCGCCACGCCTTGCTGTCGAAGGCACGCTGGGCGGCCTGAACGGCCAGCTCCACATCGGCTTCATCGGCGTCGGGCAGTTGCGCCCAGGCCTGGGCGGTGGCCGGGTTGAGGCTGTCGAAGGTCTTGCCGCTCTGGGCATCGCGCCATTGGCCGTCGATGCACATCTGGAAACGAACGAGGGTCATGCAACAATCCCCTTGGCGGATTCGGTGAGGGTGCGGGCTTGGGTGAGGAAGTCCAGCAGCATCTTGTTGACTTCACGCGGTGCTTCCACCGGCATCATATGCCGTTGCTCGGCGAGGACCACACTGCGTGCGCCAGGAATACTGGCGGCGAGCTGGCGGGTCATGGCCGGGGTGGAGCCCGAGTCGAGTTCGCCGGTGGCGATCAGCGTCGGCACCTGGATACTGCCCAGGTCGTCGGCGCGGTACATGTCCTGAGTGGCGAACAGCGAATAAGTGGTGTGGTAGCCCTGCGGGTCGTTGCTCGCCAGCACCTGACGAATGGCGGCGACCTGCGCCGGGTTGGCAGCCTTGTATTCACGGCTGAACCAGCGGTCCAGGGCAGCATCGACGTTGGCGTCTGGGCCCAGCTCCGCCGCCTGGGCAGCACGCGCGATCACCCCGGCACTTTGCTCGGGGGTGCGGTTGAACACGCTGTTGAGCACAACCAGTGCAGCCAGGCGCTGCGGGTAATTGAGGGCGAACGCACGGGCAACCAGGCCGCCCATGGAGAAGCCGATCACGGTGGCTTGTGCAATTTGCAGGTGGTCAAGCAGTTCGGCGAGCTGGTCGGCATAGCCTTCCAGCGGTGTGTCGGCGGCCGGTACGCGGCTTTGACCGTGGCCGAGCATGTCGTAGGCGATGACGCGGTAGTCGTTGGCCAGGCCAACGAACTGACCGCCCCACATTTCCTTGTTCAGGCCCACGCCGTGGATCAGCACCACGGGTTGGCCCTGGCCGACATCCAGATAGCTGGTGCCGGCAGGTGTGCGTTCAGCGACAGGCTGAATCATGGAGGGCGCTCCTTGAAGGTCGGGCGCGGCGGGTAAGCACGCCACGCCCCGGCCCGTCTTGGTTGTTGTTATTGAGCGTTGGCTTTTTCGGCAGCCAGTTCTTCCAGGTCGATGTAACGGTTGCCGATGCGCGGGTGCAGGCGGCCGCCATCGGCTGCGCCCAGGACCACGACGATTTCATCGGCACGCGGGGCATCTTCGATCTGCATTTCCAGGGTGATGTAGTGCGAACGCAGGCCTTCGTCGTCCTTCTGCATCATCGGGATCTGGATCGAAGTGCCTGGGCCGCCGCGCTTGTTGGTGAAGCTCAGGTAGCTCTTGGCCTGTACTGCTTCGCGGTAGTGGTTGCCGAAGCGCAGGGTGTGGATTACGGCCGAGGCGTGCTCGATTTCGCCGTCGGCGCCGACTACGGCGGCCTTGCCGTAGGCCTCGATCTTGTCGGCGCCGCCAATGGCAGCAGTCAGGCGCTCGACCATCAGGGCACCCAGCTCCGAGCAGTTGGCGCGAATTTCCGGTTTCAGATCTTCAACGAAACCGCGACCGGCCCATGGATTCTTGATCACGACGGCCAGGCCGACCATGGTCACCGGCTTGTCGGTGGCCTTGCCGCCTTCGATGCGGGTCTCTTCGGAGTAGGTGACGATCTTGCGGATTTCGAAACTCATGGGTGGCTCCTGGTGAGGGTTATCAGCTCTTGTTGTCTGATGGTATACCATAATATTTGTTGTGCAAGAGGTGGCTGGAAATTTCTCTTGCGGGGGGACGAAAGGTGGGGCTGCCGGGTATGCCTTGAGGGTTGTGGTGTATTCGAAATCGAGCGCCGCCCGCGCGGCGCATCGCGAGCTGCGCTCGCTCCTACGTTTGTTTCGGGCCAGTCACGCCTGTGACAGGCGCGCGCGACTGCCTTGTTTGTACGACGCGATTTCGCGCGATGCGCCAAGGCGTTCGCGCGCAAATCCCACAGGCATGACTGGCCCGAAACAAACGTAGGAGCGAGCGCAGCTCGCGATGCGCCGCGCGGGCGGCGCTCGATCTCGACCACTCCGCAAGACTCAAGGCGTACACCCCAAAAAAAGCCCGCTCACGCAGGCCACGGAGGCCACGTGAGCGGGCTGTGCCCCGCAATGTTTCAGGCAATGGGAATTCAGGCGAACGCCGGCACCACTTCCTTGATGAACAGCTCCAGCGACTTTTTCTTCTCGGCGTGGGGCAGGCTGTTGTCGCACCAGAAGCTGAACTCGTCGACGCCCAGTTCCTGGTAGTACTTGATGCGTGCGATGATTTCTTCCGGGGTGCCGATCATGGTGTTCTTGCGGATGTTTTCCAGCTGGAACGCCGGCACTTCGGCGAATTTCGACTCCGGGCTCGGCTCCAGGAAGCCGTTCACCGGGGTGGTCTTGTTGCCGAACCAGGCATCGAACGTGCGGTAGAAGCGCGAGATGGCCTGGGCGCCAACTTTCCAGCCGTCCGGATCAGCCGGACTGTGCACATGGGTGTGGCGCAGCACCATCAGTTGTGGGCGCGGCACGTCCGGATTGTTGTCCAGGGCGGCCTGGAACTTGTTCTTCAGGTCCAGCACTTCTTCGTCCCCCTTCATCAGCGGGGTGACCATGACGTTGCAGCCGTTGGCCACGGCAAAGTTGTGCGAGTCCGGATCGCGGGCGGCGATCCACATAGGCGGCGTGGCGTTGAACGGCTTCGGTACGCTGGTGGAGGTCGGGAACTTGTAGACTTCGCCATCGTGGGCGTAGTCGCCTTCCCACAGCTTTCGCACGACGGGCACCATCTCGCGCAGCGCCTTGCCTCCATCGGTGGCGGGCATGCCACCTGCCATGCGGTCGAATTCGAACTGATAGGCGCCGCGGGCCAGGCCCACTTCCATACGACCGTTACTGATCACGTCGAGCAGTGCGCATTCGCCCGCAACGCGGATCGGGTTCCAGAACGGCGCGATGATGGTGCCGGCGCCCAGGCGGATCTTCTCGGTGCGTGCGGCCAGGTAGGCCAGCAGTGGCATCGGGCTTGGCGAAATGGTGTATTCCATGGCGTGGTGTTCGCCGATCCACACGGTGCTGAAACCGCCGTTCTCGGCCATCAGGGTCAGTTCGGTCAGGTCTTCGAACAGCTGGCGGTGGCTGACCTGTTCATCCCAACGTTCCATGTGCACGAACAACGAAAATTTCATGGGTTTTTCCTCAACGCTTGTTGTTACCCGTCAGTAAAGCGGGCTTCAGTGTGGGAGCGGGCTTGCCCGCGAAACAGAACACGCGGTGGGTGGCACCGGCTTCGCCGGTGTTCGCGGGCAAGCCCGCTCCCACAGGGGTCTGCGTCGAATTGCAGGCTTCAGGCAAAGGCCGGTAGGCTGGCCATTTTGCCGCGGCAGTACACCATGGGCCGTGGTGCTTCTGCCGGGACGATCAGGTTGTGCACCTTGCCAACCATGATGGCGTGGTCGCCACCTTCGTATTCACGCCACAGTTCACATTCGATCACTGCGGTTGCGCCGGCCAGGATCGGGTTGCCCAGTTCGCTCAGGCTCCACTCGATACCGCTGGCCTTGTCCTTGCCCTTCTTGGCGAACGCGTAGGCTTCTGCCTGCTGCTCACCCGAGAGCAGATGAATGGCAAAGCGCCTCTGTTTGATCAGTACCGGGTAGGAGTCGGAGGTGTAGTTGGGGCAGAACAGCACCAGTGGCGGGTCCATCGACAGGGAGGAGAAGGCGCTGGCGGTCAGGCCGACGACCGAGCCGTCGTCGTCCTGGGTGGTGATGACGGTAACGCCGGACGGGAAGGAGCCCAGAACGTTCTTGTAGACAGTTGCGTCGATCATCGGGAGTACCTCTGAAGGGCTGCGGTGGTCCGCGGTTTTTATCGTTGATGTGTCTGATGGTATACCGTAATACCTATTTTGCAAGCGGAATTTTCAACCCGTCTTTTTCACGATGGACGGCTCAAGGCCACGTATATCGTGGCCTTGAGCGATCAGGTAGTTTGCCGCCAGGGTTGCGCAAGCGGATCAGCGGGCGTTTTTTACTGCGGATCAGTGTTGTCAAAAGTTTGGAATACCATAATATGGTCTGCAGCTGAGAGGCCGCCTAGATGCGGTTTCCTTACAAAGATAAAAACGACCTTTCGAGCTGAAAACCATGTCCCAACCGTCGTCGCAGCACCAGTTTGTCGAGAATCACACGGTCGATTACGTTCCACCTGCCGAGCGCCATGGGAAGGCGCGCGACCTGTTCACCCTCTGGTTCAGTACCAACATTGCACCACTGCCCATCGTCACCGGTGCCATGGTGGTCCAGGTGTTCCACCTGAACCTGTTGTGGGGGTTGATAGCCATTGTCCTGGGCCATCTGGTCGGGGGCGTGGTCATCGCCCTGGCCTCTGCGCAGGGGCCGCAGTTGGGCATTCCACAAATGGTGCAAAGCCGTGGCCAGTTCGGCCGTTACGGCGCCTTGCTGATCGTGTTCTTTACCGCGCTGATCTATGTCGGCTTCTTTATTTCCAACATTGTTCTGGCAGGCAAGACCATCCACGGTATCGCCCCGAGTGTGCCGATGCCCGGCGCGATCGTGATAGGTGCCCTGAGCGCTACTGCCATCGGCGTGATCGGCTATCGTTTCATCCACATTCTCAACCGCATCGGCACCTGGGTGATGGGTTCGGCTTTGCTGGCCGGTTTCATCATGATGTTCATCCAGGAATTGCCGGCAGACTTCTTCAGCCGCGGCGCGTTCAACCTGTCGGGCTTTATCGCCACCGTGTCGCTGGGCACCATCTGGCAGATCAGCTTCTCGCCGTACACGTCAGACTATTCGCGTTATCTGCCGCGTGAAGTGGGCATTGCCAAACCGTTTTGGGCGACCTACCTGGGCGCCACCCTGGGTACCATCCTGTGCTTCAGCTTTGGTGCAGTGGCAGTTTTGTGTGTCCCGCAAGGCACTGACGCAATGGACGCGGTGAAGCAGGCTACCGGCTGGCTGGGCCCGATCCTGATGGTGCTGTTCCTGCTTAACATCATCAGCCACAACGCCCTCAACCTGTATGGCGCGGTGCTGTCGATCGTGACCGCAATCCAGACCTTCGTGGCCGAGTGGACGCCGAGCGTCAAGGTACGGGTGATCCTGGCCTCGGTCATTCTGGTGGGCTGCGGGATGGTGGCACTGAATGCCTCGGCGGACTTCATCGGCCAGTTCATCGGCCTGATCCTGGCGCTGCTGCTGGTGCTGGTGCCGTGGGCTTCGATCAACCTGATCGACTTCTATCTGATCAAGAAGGGCCAGTACGACATCGCCTCGATCTTCAGTGCTGACGGCGGCATCTATGGCCGCTTCAACCACCACGCGATCATTGCCTATGCCTGCGGCATCCTGGTGCAGTTGCCCTTTGCCAACACGTCGCTGTATGTGGGGCCGTATTCCAATATTGTGGAAGGGGCCGATTTGTCGTGGCTGTTCGGCTTGCTGGTGACGGTGCCGCTGTATTACTGCCTGGCGACGCGCGGCAAGGCTGCCGAGAAGGCGGGGCGAGTTGTGAGTGTCAACGACTGATAGATTGTCGTTGCTGTAACAGGGGCTGCTTTGCAGCCCCTGTCATTTCCGATCAGACCTTGAACTGCGCCACCATCCCGTTCAAGTCCACTGCCAGCCGCGACAAGTCTTGCGCTGCCGCACTGGTCTGATTGGCACCCGCCGACGTCTGCATCGCCAGATCACGAATGTTGACCAGATTACGGTCCACCTCCCGTGCCACCTGTGCCTGCTCCTCAGAAGCACTGGCAATTACCAGGTTACGCTGGTTGATGGAGGCGATCGCCTCGGCAATCACCTCCAACGCCAGCCCTGCGCCTTGTGCCACTTCCAGCGTACCGCTGGCACGCCCCTGGCTGCTGTGCATTGCCGTTACCGCACGCTCGGTACCGTTCTGAATACCAGCAATCATCTGCTCGATCTCCGCCGTTGATTGCTGTGTACGGTGGGCGAGGGCGCGGACCTCGTCGGCCACCACGGCAAATCCACGGCCCGCTTCGCCGGCGCGGGCAGCCTCGATCGCGGCATTCAGTGCCAGCAGGTTGGTTTGCCCGGCAATCGCGCCAATCACGTCCAGAACCCGGCTGATCTCGTTGGCATTGCTGGCCAGTTGTTCGATCTCGCCCGAGGTGTCGCTCACGTCAGCCACCAGATGCTGGATGGATGCCAGTGCCTGGTTGACCCGGTCGCGGCCATCGCGGGTGGTCTGGTCGGCGCCTTTCGAGGCGTCGGCGGTGCTGACCGCATTGTTTGCCACTTCCTCGACCGCTGCGGTCATCTGGTTGACGGCCGTGGCCGCCTGGTCGATTTCCGCGCTTTGCTGGTGTAGGCCACGGCTGGTGTCTTCGGTGACGGTGTGCAGTTCTTCCGAGGCTGAGGCCAGCTGGTCGGACGAAGCGGCGATCTTGCGAATGGTATCGCGCAGGCTGCTTTGCATGCGGCTCAGAGCGCGGAGCAGCAGGGCTGGCTCATCGCGGCCGACAATCCGGATTTCCTGGGTGAGGTCGCCGAGCGCGACCCGTTCCGCGACGGCCACGGCATCGGCCAGGGGCGCCACAATGCTGCGCGTAAGCACGATAGCAATAGCGGCTAGAGCAAGCATGATCACAAGCAATGAAGAGATGATGGCCGTGAACGCTTCGTCTGCTACGTCACTGCTGCGCTGCGAGGCATCTTCGGCACCTTTGCTGTTGTAGTCGATCAGCGCCACCAAAGCCTTCATCATGCTGTCGGCACGCTGGGTGAGCGGGCCGCTGATCTGCTGCTTGGCCTCGTCCATACGCCCTGCGGCAATGTTCTGCAGCACTTTCACCTGCAGTTCGAGGTACTGCTGGTGCGCGTCATTGAATGTGTTGAACAGAGCAGGGTCGTCGGTAGCGATGAGGGTGTCAGCATAGTCCTTCAGGCCACCCTGGAGTTCGGCGTTGATGCCTTCGAGCATCTGCAGGTTGCGTGTGCGCTCGGTGGGGTTATCGTCCAGCGCGGCGCGCAGGGTGATGGCTCTGGCGCGACCGAGGTTGCTGCTGATCTCGCCCAGCGCTACCACGGAGGGCATCCAGGTGAGCCGGATCTCGTCAGTGGCCTTGTCCATCTGGCGGGTTTCGTAAAGTGCGATAAGGCCCATGACCAGGACCAGGGTACCCAACAGGGCGAATACGCTGGCAGCGCGAATGCCGATTTTCAAATTCCGTAATTGCATGGAAAGCTCCTTGCCGGTGGCGTGCAGGCGTCAGGAGCTGGCCGGAAAGCCGGGCCGCCGAGGTGGCGCCAGGCTCTTGATGCGCTGCGGATTAGTAGATTTGCCTCACCCTCTTGCATGTTTTTTGTTTGAATGATGCCATATGGCCATCATTATTGAACAGTCACTCAATGTAACAAGGTAATTGACAAAGCTGTCATTGTCTGAGGCTTTTCCAAGTGTTCGCGCCGAGTCATTGCAATCAGCGGGCCTTGATACCCGCGAACAGGCCCTTGAATCAATGCACGGTCTTGCGCTGACGCACACATTCCCGGGCTTGAGCGGCAAGTTCATCCAGCCGCTCATCGCGCATCTGCTCCGCTTCGATCATCGCATCCTCACCCTGCTGGTTGAGCAGATAGGTGTGAATCTGCAGCACTTCAGCCGTCTGATAGATCGGCGCAATGTCCAGGCGCCCGATCAGCGCACCACTGGCCTGGCCGGTACTACTCATCAGCACTTGCGGTCCATTGGCGGCCACCACTTGCATGCCCATCGCTTCGAACCACGGCACCTGTTTGGCAAAGGCGTTCAGCTCCACACAGGCATGGCGCGCCTGCAGGTCGCCCAGCAGGGCACGGGCGATGCCCTGGCGGCGATGGCTGGCAGAAACGGCCAGAAAGGCCAATGCACAGGCCTGCCCATCGTCCTGGGCTGGCAGCGAAAGAGCAAAACCCAGCAACTGGTCAGGTGCTTCGGCATCCAGCGCCAGGGTAAGCGCCACGGCCAGGCCACGGGTGCCATCCAGTGCTTGCAGGTACTGGTGGACTTCCATGCCGACGCCGTACTGGTACAACGGGTACAGCGGGTTGTCGACGGCGATGGCGACACTGCTCAATTCGCCAACATTGTGAATGACCAGCTCGCGGATCTGGTTCTGGAAAGATTCGGGCGGCACGCTGTCGAGGCGGCTCAGGATGAACATCTGGGGGGGCTCCGGCGGATGAGAATACAACCCGCGCGGTGCTGGCGCGGGTTGTACAGTCTAACCGGTTTTGCCGTATCAGCCGTGTGCCTGTAAGGCACCGAGCATCAGGTCGAGGTTTTGCACGGCAGCACCAGAGGCACCTTTGCCCAGGTTGTCGAACACTGCGGTGAGCAGCACCTGGCCATGCTCGGGGTTGGCGTACAGCGCCAGGCGCAGGTCATTGCTGTCATTCAATGCCTCGGGATCGAGGTTTGCCGCAGCGCCGCACTGATGCAGGGGCATCACCTGGACATGGCGGGCACCCTGGTAATGCTGTTCCAGGCAGGCTTGCAGTTGCTCGGCGCTGATGTGTCCAGGCAGCAGGCGAAGTTGCAGGGGAATGCTCAGTACGATGCCTTGGCGGTAGGCGCCATAGCCGGGCATGAACATCGGCCGCGCCGACAACCCCGCATGCTGCTGGATCTCCGGTACGTGCTTGTGCGCCAGCTCCAGGCCATACAGCTGTAGGGCAGGGGCTTTGGCGGCGCCGGGCTGTTCATGCCGCTCAACCGCCGCGCGACCGCCACCGGAGTAGCCAGAGACGGCGTGGATGCTCAACGGATAGTCAGCAGGCAGCAAACCGGCCTTGACCAGCGGGTGCAGCAGCGCGATGGCACCGGTGGGATAGCACCCGGGGTTGCTGACACGCTTGCTTTGCGCGATACGCTCGGCTTGCTGTTCGTCCAGCTCCGGCAGGCCGTACACCCAGCCAGGTGTGGTGCGGTGCGCAGAGCTGGCGTCGATCACTCGCACTTGCGGGTTGTGGATTGCGGCCACGGCCTCGCGGGCGGCGTCGTCGGGCAGGCACAGCAGGGCGATATCGGCGCTGTTGATCGCTTCGCAGCGGCGTTGCGGGTCCTTGCGCTCGGCCTCGGGGAGGGTCAACAGGCGAAGATCGGTACGGCCCTTTAGGCGGGCATGGATCTGCAGGCCTGTGGTGCCTTGGTCGCCGTCGATGAAAACAACAGGGGTATGCATGGTCGGGGTCCGGTTGGGGAAAGATGGCCTATGCTCGCCCGTAGCTTTGGTAATGAAAATTTGAATATGATGATCAATATATTCAGGTTCTCTGAATGACTTTTTGAAAAGCGTAGTGAACCTGTGGGTTTACCCGCGAAAGGACCGGCTCTGACAATGCGCGAAATCAGCCTCGACCGCCTCCGCACATTGGTGGTCATCAGCGACCTGGGCTCTTTTGCAGAGGCCGCCCGCCGGCTTAACCTGGCGCCGCCCACCATCAGCTTGCATGTGGCTGAGCTGGAGGCGCGAATCGGCGCCCCATTGCTCACCCGCACCCGCGGCCAGGTGCGGCCCACCGTCATCGGTGAAACACTGCTGGGGCGTGCCCGGCGCCTGCTGGCGGACGCTGACCTGGCGCTGGACGAAGTACGCCGGCAGGTCGAAGGGTTGACCGGGCGTGTGCGCCTGGGCGCCTCCACCGGTGCCATTGCCCATTTGCTGCCGCAGGCATTGGCGCGCCTGCGTGTGGAGCACCCTGGGATCGATGTGCAGGTCCAGGTGCTGACCTCCCAGGCGTCGCTCGCGCGCTTGCGTGAGGGCACACTGGATATCGGCCTTGTAGCCTTGCCGCAGGTGGCCGGTAAAGGATTGACGGTCACCCCTTGGCGGCGCGACCCGATTATGGCGTATGTGCCGGCCGACTGGCAGCCACCGGCCAGGATCACTCCGGAGTGGCTGGCGCAACGGGCGTTGATTCTCAACGACAGCACCACCCAGCTGTCGCGGGTTACCGGGGAGTGGTTTGCAGCGGCGGGGTTGTACCCCGAGCCGCGGATCGAGCTGAATTACAACGATGCGATCAAGAGCCTGGTCGGCGCCGGGTATGGGGCGACATTATTGCCGCAGGAGGGGGAGGCGGCCGAGTTGGACCGGCGCATTGCTCGTCGACCGCTGCGGCCGGGGTTGTGGCGGCAGTTGGGGATTGCTTGTCGGGAAGGGCAGGTGGAGCGCGCCACGGGGTATGTGCTGGAGGCACTGGAACGGTTGTTGTAGGGACGACTCCACTATTCCGCTATAGCAAGGCCTGCACGTTCCAGTTCCAGCGCCTTGCCGAGCTCAGAACCAGCGATCGTTCTTCTTGCGCCCACGGGTCAGTGCCGGCAGGATCAGCCCCGCCAGCAAGCCTGCACCGGCGATGCTGCCGCCATACACCATGTAACGCATCATCACCTGCTTGTTCTCATCTCCCAGGCGGGCCTGGGTATCGCGCAGGTCCGACTGGCTCTGATCGAGCTGCTCGTTCAGTGCCTTGTTGCGCGCCTCCAGCTCGTCAATCAACTGCTTGCGCGAATCAAGTGTTTCCTGCATCCCTTGCACGCGGTTCTTCCAGTTGTCGTCGATGGTCTTCAACTGCCCGGTCAGTTCGGCAACCTGGGCATCGAGCAATGGCAGGCGTTCGTTCTGCCCGGGTACCGTCTGTAGGTCGTTGCTGAGGATCCACACCACATCTCCGTTCTGCCCACGCACCTGGCTGTAATTGCCCTGGCTGCCGAGCAGGGTCAGCTTCTGCCCGGACTTGAGCGTGCCGACAATGCGGTGCCCGTCGGTCGGGCCGCTGCGCACGTAGGTGCTCAGGCTGTCGCTGACCCAGCGTGCGTCGCTGGCAGGCTCTTCGGCGTGCGCGGGGGCGGCGATACCCACCAGGGCGGCAATCAGGCCGATGCGCAGGGCAGGGAGGGCGGAAGCATTTGGGCGGGAATCGGGCATGTTGGGTCTTCGCTGAATTCGCTGGAACAGGACAAAAAGTAGGCCACGGTGGCTGGGCCGATGAACCGGTCGGTGAGTTGACCGTCAGCGAAAGACCGTTTTTTTGTCAGCAGGTTCACTGCCTGGCGTCGGAAATATCTGCAGAATGTTGCAGTACTCCACTCAGAGCGCTGCGTTGTCGATGACGCAATTGTAATACGCCGATCACCTTGGCGTTATCTGCCGGCCGTCAATCTCGGCCCGCCGACATAACAACAAATGCGACGTTCAAGGAGCATCGGATGACGTGCAGATCACCCCTGACATTGGCTGCTTGCCTGGCGTTGGCCAGCGTTGGCAGCCAGGTTGTTGCCGCAGAAGAAAGCGCGGACGGATTCGTGGCGGGCAGTACCCTCAGCGTGCTTAATCGCAACTTCTATTTCAACCGCGATAACCGCGATTCTGCGGCCCCAACACACAGCCCGAGCAAACAGCCTGACAGCGGCTACTCCGAAGCCTGGGGGCACGCCGTGATTACCCGATTTGAGTCGGGCTTCACCCAGGGCACCGTAGGTGTTGGCCTGGACGCGTTTGCCATGCTTGGCCTTAAGCTCGACACTGGCGGCGGCCGCAACGGCGGGCGCAGTTCTTTCGACGTATTGCCGGTTGACCGCGACGGCCAGGCACGTGACGAATACACCAAGGTGGGGGGCGCGGCCAAGGTGCGACTGTTCGACACGGTACTGAAGGTGGGCGATGTGTTCCCGGCCAACCCGGTGGTGGCTGCTGGCGATTCGCGGCTGCTGCCGGAGAGCTTTCGTGGGGTGACCCTGGAGAACACCAGCATCAAGGGCCTTGCCCTGCAAGCCGGGCGTCTGCATGCCATGAGCCAACCGATGTCCAGCGACCTGCGGGAGAACTTCGTGACGTTCTATGGCGGCCCGGTCGATTCGCCGTGGATCGCCTATGGCGGGGGGGACTACACGCTCAATGAGCATGTTGGCGTCAGCCTGTTCAGTAGCCGGCTCAAGGACGTGTGGAACCAGTACTACGTCGGCACCAGCCTGAGCTGGCCGTTGAGCGAGAAGCTGGCCCTGATTGGTGGTTTCAACTATTACAAGGCTGTTGATGAAGGGCAGCAGCGCCTGGGCGCCTTTGACAACGATATCTGGAGCGCCAAGCTGGGTGTGCGCTTTGGTGCTCACACCCTGGCCCTGACTCACCAGCGCAACAACGGCGACGACGACTTCGACTACCTGCGTCAGTCCGACTCGATCTTCCTCGACAACTCCATCCAGTACAGCGACTTCAACGCGCCCAAGGAGCGTTCATGGATGCTGCGCTATGACCTGAACATGGCCACCTACGGCGTACCTGGGCTGTCGTTCATGACACGTTACGGCAAGGGTACCGACGCCGATTACTCCAATGCCAACGCCACTTACATGCGCCGCGACGTCGCGGGCAACCCGCTGACCGACCAGAAACGCTGGGAACGTGACATCGAGGTCAAATATGTGGTGCAGACTGGCGCGGCCAAGGACCTGTCGTTGCGGGTTCGCCAGGCCACCACCCGGGCCACGGCGTTCGAGTCGGACCTGGACGAAGTGCGGCTGATCGTGGAGTACCCGTTGTCGATTCTGTGATTCCACTTCGGCAACCTCGTTGCTCCTTTGGTCTGGGTGGATTTTTTGGCGCTCCGCTTGGGGCGCCTTTTTTTGAATCGGCGTCGTCGCGGTTAAACCATGCATTGGCATCAGTTGGTCAGGCGTTACCGGTACGCCGGGGCTATGGGGCTAGACTCAAGGCTCACCTTCGATCTTGGAGCAAGACCATGACCGCCAAGAACACCATCTGCCTGTGGTATGACCACGAAGCTGAAGAGGCGGCGAACTTCTATGCCCGAACGTTCCCCGATAGCCGGGTGGTCGCTGTGCACCAGGCACCCGCCGATTACCCTTCAGGCAAGCAGGGCGATGTGATCACCGTGGACTTCACGGTAATGGGCATTCCTTGCGTGGGACTCAATGGTGGGGCGGCCTTCAAGCACTGTGAGGCATTTTCATTTCAGGTCAGTACCGCGGACCAGGCAGAGACCGACCGCTTGTGGGATGCCATTATCGGCAACGGCGGCGAGGCCAGCGTTTGCGGCTGGTGCAAGGACAAATGGGGGATTTCGTGGCAGATCACTCCACGCATCCTCATCGAAGCCATCAGCCACCCCGACCGAGCGGCGGCCAAACGTGCGTTCGAGGCCATGATGCAGATGGGCAAGATCGATGTGGCCAAGATAGAGGCGGCGTTGAAAGGTTGAAGCAGACCTGTGTTTTCAGCAGCAGCGGCCTCGTGCTGTGATCGGGCTGCGTGGCAGCCCGTGGTTTTCTGATTGAAGCAATCAGTTGCTGGTTACTTCGGCCTCTGCCGCTGTCTTGGTCGATGCCTTCTTCTCCTGCACTACAATGTAGAACTCCTCTCCATGCTTCACCGCCCCATACAGCACGGCCTTTTCGATCAGCTCGTTACCGCGCAGGTGGCGCAGCATCATCGGGTCCTTGCGCAGGTCGCGGTACAGCGCCAGGCATAGCAGTACCATCACCACCACGAATGGCAAGGCCACGACGATGGTCAGGTTCTGCAGCCCGGTCAGCGCCTCGCCAGGATTACGTGGGTCGCCGATCGCCAGCATGATCGCCGCCACCGTACCGGTCAGCGTGCCCCAGAAAATCACTGTGCGCCGCGATGGCGCGGTGGTGCCGTGCTCCGACAGCGTGCCCATCACCAGCGAGGCTGCGTCGGCACCAGAAACGAAAAAGATGCCCACCAGGATCATCACCAGCACCGAGGTTGCCGAGGCCAGCGGGTAGCTGTCCAGCAACTGGTACAGCGCGTGGTTACTGTTGACCGCACCGTTGGCCAGCTGGAAGGCGCCCTCGCGCACGGCCTCGATGGCGGCGCCACCGAAGATGGTGAACCACACCAGGCTGACCAGGCTTGGCACCAGCAGCACCCCGGTCACGAACTGGCGAATGGTGCGGCCGCGGCTGATACGGGCGATGAACATGCCCACGAAAGGCGTCCAGGAGATCCACCAGGCCCAGTAGAACACGGTCCAGCCGGCCAGCCAGCTGTTCATCTGCTCGCCGCCGCTGGCGTTGGTGCGGGCCATCATCTCCGGCAGCATCTTGATGTAGATGCCGAGCGAGGTCGGCAACAGATTGAGCATCAGCAGCGTCGGCCCGACCAGGAACACGAACACTGCCAGCACCAGTGCCAGTACCATGTTGGTGTTGGACAGCCACTGGATACCCTTGCCGATGCCCGACACCGCCGAGGTGACGAAGGCAATGGTCAGCAGGGTGATGATCGAGATGTAGAACAGTTTACCAGGGCTTTCGATCCAGCCGTTGTATTCCAGGCCGCCGGCAATCTGCAACGCGCCAAGGCCTAGCGAGGCGGCCGAGCCGAACAGTGTGGCGAAGATCGCCATCATGTCGATCAGGCGGCCGAGAGGGCCGTTTGCGTGCTTGCCGATCAGCGGCCGAAAGGCAGCAGAAATCAGCTGCGAGCGGCCACGGCGGAAGGTGCCGTAGGCGATTACCAGGCCAACGATGGCGTACATGGCCCAAGGGTGCAGGGTCCAGTGGAACAGGGTGGTGGCCATTGCCACCTGCATCGCCTCGCTGGTCTGCCCGCTGGCCGAGCCGGGCGGCGGCGATATGTAGTGCGACAGCGGCTCGGCCACGCCGAAGAACATCAGGCCGATCCCCATACCGGCGCTGAACATCATCGCTACCCAGGACACCGTGCGGAATTCTGGCTGTTCGCCATCGCGGCCCAGCGGCACCCGCCCGTAACGGCTTGCGGCCAGCCACAGCACGAACACCACGAAGAGGGAGGAGGTGAGCACGAAGAACCAGCCGAAATTGAGAATGACCCAGGATTGCGCGCTGGAGGCGCTGCTGGCCAGGCTGGCCTGGTTGAGGAAGCCCCAGAGCACGAACGCGATGGCCAGGAGGCTGGTGAAACCGAAGACGATCCAGTCAAGCTTGCCCTCGAAATGCCGGTCCTGGCGGGCTTCTGCGGTTTTCGAGGGGTCTGTGACGCCAAGATCGAGTGTTTCGGGGATGTGTTCCTTTGCCATGAATGATGAGGCCCCGTTGTGTCTTGCCTGAACGCGCAGGCTTGTTGTTGTGTGGGCTGCCGAGCGCGATGACGACCTCGGCGGGGTGGATTGCCGGCGGGATTATCCTGTGCAGCAAACAGCGGCTCATGTCCCCATAACGTCGTGGGGCGTCCATTACGCGACTTGGCAAATACTTTTAGTTCTGGGGGCAGTGGCCCTTTCTGCTTCGGCTTCTGGTACCCTGATGGCCATAACCCGGGCCCACACATACGAGCATCGTAGAAGTGCTGCTGCTTGCGGGCCTGGCCGCACCAGGAAACGGAGATTCGTCATAATGGCCACTGACCGTGTGAGCCTGATTCATTTCGATAAATTGAGCATGAGCCCTGCCGCTGCCGATCGGTTCCAGAAAGCCCTCGACGCGCTGGAAGCGCTCAAGCTGCAGGACCGTTACGTGTACCTCATCGCTCCCTATCTGGGTGATATCGCTGACGCCTCCGACGCTGATCAACTGGCCACAGCCCTGGAGCAGGGCTTGCGCGTGGTCGATGAGTTGCTGGCAGCCAGGTCGGTAACCAAGGTCAAGGCCGAGGAAGTGCGCCAGGTGTTCCACAGTGCTGGCGAACATGCGCGGGCAGAACTGCCTGGCTGAGTAGTGGCATGGCCAAAGACATCGACAACCCCTGCGTCTCGTTATGCCAGCTCAGCAGCGAGCTGTGCGTGAGCTGTGGCCGTACCCGTGACGAAATCCGCAAATGGCGGGGCATGAAGCGCCCCGAGAAGATGGCCACTGTGCAGCGGGCGGCGACGCGAATGAAGGCTATCGTCAAGAAGGCGGCAAAGCGGCAGAATACAGACTGAACCTGCGCTCAATAGACGCAGCCTCACCTGATTGTCTGACGAGCCTGAAATGGATTCTCACTCGCTGTTCGCATTCACCCTGGTCGCCGCCATCGCGATCGCCAGCCCCGGCCCTGCCACCCTGATGGCTATCAACAACAGCCTTGCCCATGGCCAGCGCAGCGCGATCTGGTCGTCGCTGGGCAATGGCACGGGCCTGTTCTGTTTGTCGGCTGCAGCCATGCTGGGGCTAGGCGCACTGCTGGCGAGTTCTGAAGTACTGTTCAATGCCGTGAAGATCCTGGGGGCGGGCTATCTGTTCTACCTGGGGGCGCGCCAACTGCTGAAGAAGAGCCCGATGCTGGAGCAGGGTGCCGCAGAGTGTGCGGCCAAGGTGCGGCCTACGCCGCTGAAACTGTTCAAATCGGCCTTTCTCACTGCAGTGACCAACCCGAAGGCGACCATGTTCTTTACAGCACTGTTTCCGCAGTTCATCGACCAAGGGGCTGCGCTATTGCCGCAGTTCCTGACCTTGACCGGGATTTTCGTGGCCTTGTCGCTCACTTCGCTAAGCGCGTATGCCGCCCTGGCTGCGCGGGCCAAGGGGGGGCTGACCCGGCCGTCGCTGTCGCGCTGGGTGAACAGGGTGGTGGGCACCACCTTTATCGGTTTTGGCGCGGCGATCCTGGCGATGCGACGGCAGGGTGCCTGAAAAGCCCAGTTTGTCGCCGGCCGAGCAGGCGCTCACTGTGTGTCCTTCGGCAAATTTATCGACGGGACGATGAAAGGCTCGTCTGCGGGTTGCTGATGGTCCAGACTGTCTACAGCGCGCAGATGATAGCTGCAGGCGACCACGGCAGGTGGCAGCCTTTGGCCACTACGCCGGATCGCCGGGTGTTTCATGTGCCGAGGGTCGTAGATGATCGAGCGTTGCTTTCGCCACGTCTTGCTCCTGATGTGCCTGTCACTGCTGCCCCTGGCTGCAACAGCGGATGATGCATGCCTACGGCTGACCGCCACAGGCAACCCGGAATACCCCCCGTACCTGTGGCGCGACCCGCTGAACCCTCAACGACTGATCGGTGCCAATGCCGACCTGCTCAAATACCTGGGCAAGCAGTTGGGGCTGGACATAGAGGTGGTTTACGCCGGGCCGTGGTCGCGAGCCCAGGAAGAAGTGCGCACCGGGCGGATCGACTTGATGGCCGGGTACTTCCTGACCGAAGCGCGCCGGCAGCATGTGGACTTCATCGCCCCGCCGTTTTTGCGTACCCCCAGCGTCATCTGGGTGCGCCAGGACAATGCCTTTGCCTACCAGCAATGGGCCGACCTCAAAGGCCGCAAGGGTGGCACTCTGGTCAACAACAGCCACGGCCAACAGTTCGATGAATACGCCGCGGCCAATCTCACCCTTGAAGCGGTGCCCAGTGCCAGACAGGCGTTCGAGAAGCTGATGCACAAACGCAGCGATTACGTGGTGTACGAGCAGTTTCCTGGCATGGTGCTGGCGCGCACGTTGGGCATCGCAGCCACTGTGCAGGTATTGCAGCCACCCGTGTCCAGTGAAGGGTTGTACCTGGCAATCTCCCGAGAGTCGCCCTGCAACCGGCCACCGCTGCGTGAGGCGCTGGCGCGGGAGATGGCGAAGATCGTTGGCGGGGCCTTGCCCGAGCAGTGGTTGAAACAGAACCTGGAGCGGTGGCAGTGACAGAGTAGCTCAAGTGCTGCGCGGTCTTTATGGGAGCAGCCTTGTGTCGGTACATGTACCTCTCCTATTCAACGCATATGCAAGATGATGGGGCTGCTGCTGGCCGGGTCGGTATGCCCACGCAGCTTGCCTACCGCCTGCGCATCCACCGCACCACCCTGGTTGCCCCAGGCTGTACGCACAAAGCCAAGCACGTCGGCAATCTCCTGATCACTCAGCTGTTCGCGGAAAGCCGGCATGCGATAGGCGTCCGGCACCCCAGCAGCCACCACCCGCTGCGAACCATTAAGTGTGATATTGATTGCCGAGGCGTTCTCCTTGGCCAGTGCCGAGGTCGCTCCGGCCAATGGCGGCATCCACTTGTCCTGGCCCTTGCCGTCTAGGCCGTGGCAGGAGGCACAGCGTGTCACGTAGGTGCGGGCTCCAGGGCTGTCCAACCGTATAGCTACCGATTCGGCTTGGTATTGCCATGGCTCGCCGTCACGTTGGGGGTCGCCGGGCAGCGACTTCAGGTAGTGGGCGATGGCGGCCAGGTCGTCGTCATGCATGAATTGCGTGGAGTTGTTGAACGCCTCTGTCATCGAACCGAATACCACTGCATGCCGGTTGCGCCCGGTCTTCAGGAACTGCGCGATCTCCGCCTCGCTCCAGCGCCCGAGTCCTGTGTTGTGGTCGGCGCGCAGGCTGGGTGCATACCAGCCGTCAAGCAGTGCACCGGACAGGAACGGCTTGCCGCTGTCATCCAGCGCCTTTTCATTGAAGGCCAGGCCGCGTGGCGTGTGGCAACTGCCGCAGTGCCCGGGGCCCTGGACGATATAGGCGCCACGGTTCCACTGTGCATCCTGCCCGGTCTTGTCGGTGTAAGGCCTGGTGGCGGCAAACAGGCCGTTCCACAAGGCAATGGGCCAGCGCAGGTTCAGCGGCCAGGGGATGTCGCTGGCCAGGTTGGCCTGCCGCGCCGGTTGCACACCGTGCATGAAGAACGCATACAGCGCCTTGACGTCCTCATCGCTGAGCTTGGCGTAGGACGGGTAAGGCATGGCCGGGTACAACCGCCGACCACCGGGCGCGACACCCTGGCGCACGGCGCGGTCGAAGTCGGCCAAGGTGTAGTTACCGATGCCGTTGTCGCGGTCAGGGGTGATGTTGGTGGCGTGGATCGCCCCCAGCGGGGTGGCCATTTCCAACCCGCCGGCGAACGGTTTGCCATCCGGCAGGCTATGGCAGGCCACGCAGTCACTGAGCCGGGCCACGTATTCGCCGCGGCTGACCAGCGCCGGGTCGGCAACAGTGGCCTGCGCATCGGCAAACGGCGAAGCAGGTTCGCGTGTGACATACCAGGCCAGTAGGCCCGCCGCGACCAGGCACGGCAGCGCGAGCCAGCCAGCGGTTCTTGCGAAACGATGGGTCATGAGGCGTCCCTTGCGATCAGCTGAAGGTGTGGCGGCTCAATGGCAAACTGCGCACGCGCTGGCCGGTGAGCTGCGCGACCGCGTTGGCCACCGCCGGGGCCACGGCGGGTAACGGTGGTTCGCCGATGCCGCCCATCTTCGCCCCGCTTTCGATAATGCGCACATGCACCCGGGCCATGCGCGAAGGCGGCAGGATCGGGTACAGGTCGTAGTTGCGCGCGCGCGGCTTGCCATCCACGTACACCGCTTCTTCCACCAGCGTCTGCGACAGGCCGAGGGCGACGGCACCATTGACCTGATGCTCGATGATCGCCGGGTTGACGATGCTGCCAGGGTCGATGGCTTGCCAGATGTCGTGCACCTTGACCTGGCCGTTATCGATTGAAACCTCGGCAATGACCGCAGCCTCCGAGCCGAACGGTGACGCCATGGCCACGCCGCGTGCGCGCTTGCTGCCGTCCTCGGCGGTGAACGGGCCGCGCTTCCAGCCGCCGGACAAGTCGGCCACTGCGTTCAGCAGGTTGGTCAGTCTCGGGTTGTCGCGCAGCAGGTGCAGGCGCAGTTCAAACGGGTCCTTGCCACCTTTGTCCGCCAGTTCGTCCAGGAATGATTCGTAGAAAAAGTCGTTCAGCGAGTTACCTACCGAGCGCCAGTAACCGAGCATGGCCGGGCCTTTGACATAGATCTGGGCGATGCGCTTGTTGGCGATGGCGTAGGACTTGCCTGACAGCCCCTCGAGCGCAGTCGGGTCGATCTTTTCCCCTTGTTTGCCGGCAAGGGCCTCGGTTGGGCCCTCGGTGGCGCTTACCGCTTCGAGCGCCACAGGCATACCGTCTGCGTCCAGCCCGGCGCGGAACTTCACCACTGCGACGGGGCGCAGTACATCGCGTAGAAACTCCTCCTCGCGGCTCCAGATAAGCTTCACCGGTCGGTCAACCGCTTTGGCCAGGGCAATGGCTTGCGGGTAGGGGTTGGCAGAGTCGTACAGGAAGTGGCGGCCAAAGAAGCCGCCCAGCAGCGGCGAATGCAGGTTGATTTGTGCAGGCGTCAGGCCAGTGCGCCTGGCAATGTCGTCACGGAACATGTCCGGCGCCTGGTTAGGCAGCCAGACGTCCAGGCTGCCGTCCGGGTTAAAGCGGGCGAGGGCGGACGGTGGCTCGAGCTGGGCATGATTCAGGTACTGGTTGTGGTAGCTGGCCTCGACCTTGGTATTGGCATTGGCCAAGGCGCCGGCAATATCCCCTTCGTTCTCTTCATCGCGTGACGGCCCTTGCACCGTCGCGAGGTGTTCGCGCCAGGCGTCACTGGAAAAATCGGCCGGCATCGGTCGCACTTTGCTGTCGGCGGCCGGTTCTTTCCAATCTACCTGGATCGCCTCTACTGCACGCTTGGCGTGCCACCAGCGTTCGGCAACCACGGCCACGGCGCCTGGCAGCTGATGCAGCGAATGTACGCCTTTCATGGCCTTGACCTGGTCTTCGTTGCGCAGGCTGCCGACCGTCATGCCCAGGCGCGGTGCATGCTGCACGGCAGCGTGGAGCATGCCGTCGACCTTGATGTCGATGCAGTACTGGGCCTTGCCGGTGGACTTGTCATAGGCATCCAGGCGGCGTACGGGCTTTCCTATCCAGCGAAACTGGCTGGGGTCGCGCAGCTTGACGCTGGCCGGGTCGGGCACCGGCAGGTCCATGGCGCGACCTGCCAGTTCACCGTAAGGAACGGAACGTCCACTCGTGGTATGTACTACGTTACCTGGCGTGGTGGAAAGCTCATCGAGCGGTACACCCAGGTGTTCGGCGCCCGCCTGCAGCAGCATGCCCCGGGCGAGCGCGCCCAGGCGGCGCATGGTCGGATAGCTCATGCGCACCGACATGCTGCCACCGGTGATGCGCATGCCGTTCTCCATTACCACGTAGGCTTCGCCTGGTGGAGCGCTATCGACCACGAAATGGGCCGGGTCGACATCCAGCTCTTCACCCACAATCTGCGCCATGGTGGTGAAAGGGCCTTGCCCGCCTTCCATGAAGGGGCTCAGCAGGCGCACCGTGCCGTCCGGGCGAATTTCCAGAAAAGCAGGCACCTGGGTGCCGCGTTCCGCAGTTGCCGCGGCGGCGGCTGCCTGCACGCGGGCCGAACCCATGGGTAAGCCGAAACCTAGTACCAGGGCACCGACTGCGGTGCCCGCAAGAAAGCGCCGACGTGACAGGTTGACCGTTTCGCCCAGCTGCAGCCTGAGCAGTTCGGCAGGCGTATCGACTGGCGTGTTCATCAGGCTTGCTCCCCCTGGGCCAGATCATGCACGGCGGCATGGATGGCGTTGTAGGTGCCGCAGCGGCACAGGTTGACCATGGCTGCATCGATCTGCGCATCGCTAGGTTTGGGCGTGTGCTTGAGCAGCGCCGTGGCTGCCATGACCTGGCCAGACTGGCAATAGCCGCATTGAGCCACCTGGTGCTCGACCCAGGCGGTGACTACCCGTTTACCGACGGGGTCGGCCTCGATCGCCTCGATGGTGGTGACCTCACGCCCCACCACACCGGCCACGGGGGTAACGCAGGCGCGCACCACATTGCCGTCCACCAGCACCGAACAAGCGCCACATTGAGCCAAGCCGCAGCCATACTTGGTGCCGGTCAGCCCCAGGTCATCGCGGATTACCCACAGCAGGGGCGTGTCGGCGTCCGCCTCGACCTGATAGGTCTTCTGGTTGATGCGTAGTTCCATGGTTTCACCTGCCCGTCACGGTTGTTGTCGCTGTGTTGTTTCTGCATGGGGAATACGTTGTCCCCCGGTGCAGAAACGCTAGCACAGGAGGATGACCGCTGGTCTGGTGGCGGGGATAGCTTCAGAGGATCAGGCAAGTAATTCGGTGGAATACGCAAGCCCGCTTCGAAAAATCAAGCCTGCGGGTGGCGCTGAGCAGGACTTGCGCAACGAAAACCCGGATAATGCCGGCCAATTTCGTTTTGCACGCTTAAATCACGGTAATCCCGCATGGAAATCAAGGTCAATTTTCTCGACAATCTCCGTCTCGAAGCCAAATTCGATGACTTCACGGTGATCGCCGACCAACCTATCCGCTACAAAGGCGATGGTTCGGCCCCCGGCCCGTTCGACTATTTCCTGGCGTCTTCGGCCTTGTGCGCGGCTTACTTCGTCAAGCTGTACTGCCAGACCCGCGATATCCCCACTGAAAACATCCGCCTGTCGCAGAACAACATCGTCGACCCGGAAAACCGCTACAACCAGATCTTCAAGATCCAGGTCGAACTGCCCGAGGACATCTCCGACAAGGACCGTCAAGGCATCCTGCGCTCTATCGACCGCTGCACGGTAAAAAAGGTGGTGCAGACCGGCCCTGAGTTCGTGATCGAAGTGGTCGACAACCTCGATGCCGATGCCCAGGGGTTGCTGATGCCGGTGTCGGACACCAGCACCTATATCCCCGGCAAGGACCTGCCGCTGGAGCAGACCATTGCCAACATGTCGGGTATTCTCGCCGGGCTGGGGATGAAGATCGAGATCGCCTCTTGGCGCAACATTGTGCCCAACGTCTGGTCGCTGCACGTACGCGACGCGCAGTCGCCGATGTGCTTTACCAACGGTAAAGGGGCCACCAAGGAAGCGGCGCTGGCCTCGGCGCTGGGCGAATTCATCGAGCGCCTCAACTGCAACTTCTTCTACAACGACCAATTCTGGGGCGAAGACCTGGCCAACGCGCCGTTCGTGCACTACCCGAACGAGCTGTGGTTCAAGCCGGGTCCGCGCGACGCGTTGCCGGCCGAGATCCTCGATGAGCACTGCCTGGCGATCTACAACCCAGATGGGGAGCTGCGTGGTTCGCACCTGTACGACACCAACTCGGGTAACACCGCGCGGGGCATCTGTTCGCTGCCGTTCGTGCGTCAGTCCGACCAGCAGGTGGTGTACTTCCCGTCCAACCTGATCGAAAACCTGTTCCTCAGCAACGGCATGAGCGCGGGCAATACCCTGGCCGAGGCGCAGGTGCAGTGCCTGTCGGAAATTTTCGAGCGCGCGGTGAAGCGCGAGATCCTCGAAGGCGAGTTGTGCCTGCCGGACGTACCGCAAGAGGTACTGGCCAAATACCCGGCGATCGTCGCCGGCATCCAGGGTCTGGAAGAGCAGGGCTTCCCGGTACTGGTCAAGGATGCGTCACTGGGGGGCGAGTTCCCGGTCATGTGCGTGACCTTGATGAACCCGCGCACGGGTGGCGTGTTTGCCTCGTTCGGTGCCCACCCGAGCCTGGAAGTGGCGCTGGAGCGCAGCCTCACCGAACTGCTGCAGGGCCGCAGCTTCGAAGGCCTGAACGACCTGCCGCAACCCACCTTCGAAAGCCATGCGCTGACCGAGCCGAACAACTTCGTAGAGCATTTCATCGACTCCAGCGGAGTGGTGTCGTGGCGCTTCTTCAGCGCCAAGGCCGACTTCGAATTCGTCGAGTGGGACTTCTCCGGGCACGGCGAGGACTCCAACCAGCAGGAGGCCGCGACCCTGTTCGGTATCCTCGAAGACCTGGGCAAGGAAGTGTACATGGCGGTGTACGACAATCTTGGCGCCACCGCTTGCCGCATCCTGGTACCGGGGTACTCGGAAATTTACCCGGTCGAGGACCTTATCTGGGACAACACTAACCGCGCGTTGTCGTTCCGTGCTGACATCCTCAACCTGCACAGCCTCGACAGCCGCTCGCTGAAGCTGCTGCTCAAGCGCCTGGACGACTGCGATGTGGATGACTACACCACCATCACTACGCTGATCGGTGTGGAGTTCGACGAAAACACAGTGTGGGGCCAACTGACCATTCTGGAGCTGAAGCTGCTGATCTGCCTCGCGGTTAAACGCTTTGAGGATGCCAAGGAGCTGGTTGAGGCATTCTTGCAGTTCAACGACAACACTGTCGACCGCGGTCTGTTCTACCAGGCGCTGAACGTGGTGCTGGAAGTGCAGCTGGATGACGAACTGGAGTTGGATGACTACGAAGCCAACTTCCGTCGTATGTTCGGCAATGTGCGCATGGATGCGGTATTGGGTTCGGTGGACGGCAGTGTGCGCTTCCATGGTCTGACCCCGACCAGCATGAAGCTCGAAGGCCTTGATCGCCACCTGCGCCTGATCGACAGCTACAAGAAACTGCACGCGGCCCGGGCCAAGTTCGTCTGACAGGCGCTGCGCCCAATCATCGCCGACAAGCCAGCGCCACAGGTATTGCACCACTCTTGAGATTTGTGCCGAACCTGTGGACGCTGGCTTGCCGACGATAGGCCAGGAGCCGTCCTACAGCCCTTTGATCTGGGCGTTATCCTCATTCTGTCTTGCCGCGTTGCCATCCAGGCGCATAGCGTTCTCTTCCTATCCACTTCAGGTGGTGACTATTCGGGCTTAGCGGGCCCACCTTCGAAAGCCTCCGCCGGTGGTGGCGCTGCACGGACATTGAAAAGCTTGCAGACACAGTACCAACAGAGAGCGACGGTCAGGTTGTAGGGGAACAGCACCGCCCAGAACGGCAATTGCCAGTTCTTTTTGCCCTGCATTTCACCGGGCTCACCGGTTCGCCAGGGGGCATAGTGGCGCCAGGCTTCTGCCGGGGTCAGGCAGATGGCGTGAAGTGGCTTGTGCCACCAGTTGGGTTCACCGGGCGGGGGGAGTTTGTCCGGGCCGTGGTCCATGAAGTGGCGCAGGTATTCCCACACTTCGGCGACATGCTTGACGCCGGGTTCGGTGGGTTCGTTGCTGTCGACCCAGAGGCAGTCTTTTTGATGCAGGCTGCCGTCTTCCCGGCGGGGGGCGAAGGCGAGGGCATAGCTGGTGCTGAACGATGAGCCGCCGTATTCGGTGCGCTTGAAGATACCACCTCCGGTGTTGGCCCATTCGAATATTAGTACCTTACTCAGACGTTGGTAATAGATTTTTTGGGTTGACCGATTGAAGCAGAAACTTGATAGGCGTTTTATGAAATATATTCGATAGGCTAAGAATGGGAGGAAGATGAAAGGTGTAATTAGTGTAAGGAGGATAAAGGTATGACTAAAGGTGTATGGGTTCCAGGCTTCACTGGTTAGTAAGTAAGGGTAGGTGAAGACAACGAGCGCAATGGTCATTGCACAGTACAGCTTTCCCATAAAGACTGAGTCTGTTACCCAGGGGTTTTTCAGGCATAAGGTGGTTTTTGACAAGCTTGATAGTTGCCCGCCAATAGCGGGCTTATGCCCTGAACTTGAGCCTGAATTGAATATCCAGATGGTTGCCATGATCAGCGCTCCAGACGAAAAATTGACAGGGTCTCATTATCTTCGTCCAGGCCTTGATTGGCGTTGTAGGTTAGATGAAGTGAGACATGATTTTGGTTGGTTAGGGTGTTTTCGAAATGTAGCACTAAGCCAGCATCTACAATGTGGCCGGTCGGGCTGATTGGAAAAACGTCAATTCCTTGGTCGTCACGGAGGGAACTCAAACTTCCTGACCATTCACTTACGCCTAGCCTGAACGCAGGCAGCAGCACTGTGAATTCTACGGTTGGTTGGGATGTGGCTACTTCGTTATGTGTGATAGCTGTCCAATTTGGCGGCGACCAGTGACGGAGGCGTTAGTCATGGGCAGGTTCCTTGCTTTCGACCAGTGCCTGGAGCTCGCGAAGGCGGGCCTGGGGCGACTCTTCGAGGTTGGTGTAGATTTTTCCCGCCTTGTCATTGCTCATCAGCCACATGTGCCCGGCTATCAGCCGGATGAATTGGCCCGCAACTTCCTCGCTCCGGAAATTGAGGGCTGTCAGTTGCGGCAGGAGTGTTTCTATCCAGAGCCGTATGTCCGCCAAGGTATGGTTGGCATGGGGCGGCATGGCCAAGACCTCATGCGCCAATGAGAGGACAAAGTGCTCGTGCATGCCTGCTTGCAGCCGATCAAGTTCAAGCTGCTGGAGGGTTAAAGGCAGTGCTGATTTTGAGCGGGCAGCAATCGGCTTGTTTTCGTGTGTTTTCCACTCATGAGCCGGCCCCCAGTTGACTCGCCATGCCAACCGAGACACCGGGCCAAGCCAGGCCTTGCGATGGTCGTCGTCCAGCGCATTCAGCCAGGCTGCAAGATGGTCCGGTGTGACATGGTGAGTGGCAACGCTCTGGTCAGGGAGCACGACTTGCGACAGGCTGGTGAAGTGGTCTGCCAGCGCTGCCAGGCCAACCTCGGCATCCAGCGCGATGGCTCCACCGATAGGCATCCAGGTCGTGATTGCATGGGCAAGCAGCTCGTGAGCGTCTGCAACGTCCACCAGCAAAGGCCCAAACTCATGACGGTCATCCAGGGCGCTGTTCTTCCATAACCATGCCTTTTGAGTATTCCGGCTGACAGCGTTTATAAGATCGAGTACCGATGGGGCATAAGCAGGAACCAGTTCACCTTCCTGCGGGATGGGCCGATAGGCCCAGTTCTCGATTGCACTGGTCATAAGCAGCAGAAAGCGGCAGTTGTGAGCGAAGTCTTCGCTGCGCGGAGGAGGTGATGACAAGGTGGTCATTGGACTTGCCCTCGGATACAGCGGCAATCGGGCAGGGGGCAGGAGCCATCAGGGCGGCGCCCACACAGGCGCTCCAGCGGCTTGCCAGTGTTCGGTGCACTGCTGATGGAAAAGGGGCTTGTCGTCCCATCTGCCGACTTGAGCATCTGGCCGGTGATGCGAATCGTCGGGCTGTCCAGTGTGATGCCTGTTTCGTCGATTCGAATGGAGCCCCCAGGGCCTTGGATGACTACGGCTTCCGATGCTCGAAGTTCATAACGGCGGGTACGTCTGCGGATATCCCCGCGGGCTTCCAGCTCGGCATGCCCTTCGACCCGTTGCTCGAAGTTGCCACCGATACGGGTGTGGTGATTGGCGGCGATCTGATCGTGACGGTGATTGCCGATGTTTTCGACACGGTCCTTGGCGATCCTGATCGTGTGGTTTCTACCGATGTCGAGCGCGGCATCCTGCCCAATGGTGATGCGCTCGTCATTGCCAACCGTTTCCGTACGGTCGTGGCCGATCAGGATCGATTCGTCGTGATCGACCTGCTCTTTGCGGTCATTGCCGACCTGCGTAGTCTCATCGTGCTTGACCACATTGTTCTGGTCCCTCTGGGCATGAATGAACACTTCCTCCTGGCCCAGTTCGTCTTCGAAGCGCAGCTCGTTGAAGCCATCGCCCTTGTGGGTCTGGCTCTTGATGGTCATGCGGGTCTTGTGATCGGGCAGGTCGTAAGGCGGCAGTTGGTCACCGCAGTAAGTGCGCCCGGTGATCATCGGCTGGTCGGGGTCGCCGTTGACGTAATGGATGATCACGTCCTGGCCGATCCGGGGGATGGCCATCGAGCCCCAGCTGCCCCCCGCCCAGCCTTGAGACACCCGCAGCCAGCACGAACTGAACTCGTTGTTCTGGCTTTCGCGGTCCCAGGGGAAACTGACTTTTACCCGGCCCCATTCATCGCAGTAGATTTCCTCGCCAGGCGGGCCGACGACGGTGGCCATGTGCGGCCCGTCGATTCGCGGTTTTTTCAATGGCGCAGGGCGCCATTCGGTCCGACCGGGAACCAGCACTGCGGTCTGCTCGTAGCGCGTGCTTACATCGGCCCCGGCAGCTTCTTCCTGCAGGCTGGTGAACTGGTGGCCTTTATGGGTAACCGTGTTCACCCGCCAATGCGCATTGAGGTCGTCACGTGGGTGACCGGTCAGGGTGAAACTAAGCCCCGGTTGCAGGCGCACGTCATCGCCCTGGACCTCGGCGATACGCACATCATGGCGCAGCGCTGTGATGCGGTTTTCGGTGAACGGCTTGCCCACGGCATCGCGTTTGTAGCGGCCTGGGTAATCGAAGTATTCGTAATCTTTGCTCTGATGCTCCAGGAAGGGCCCGGCGGCTCTGTGCTCCTGGCGGTAGGCCGGGTGGGTGAAGGTGTGGTCGCGCTGCACCTGGCGAGCGGTGCGCACCTGCTCGCTGTAGCGCAAGCGCTGAAGGCAGGGTATGGCTTGATCGCCACCGCTGTTGGCTTGGTACAGGACGCTGTCAGGGTCTACGGGCTCGTCGGCATCAAAGAAGCCCTCGTCGTCCGCCTCGTCCTTGATGGTCCCATGGCTGATCAGCCCGAGTGATTGCAGCCGATCGGTGATGATCAGCTTGTGCAGCTTTTCACTGTGCGCAAAGCGGTAGACGAAGCCTTCTTCAGCGGCAAGGCGGGCGATGAACGCCAAGTCCGTCTCACCGGCCTGAACACAGAATTCGCGCACCTGATGGTCCATGCTGGCGCGTAGTTCGTACTGGTCGATGCCCTGGCGCTTGAGCATCAGCTCGAGAATTTGCGGAACGGTCTTGTGCTGGAAGATGCGCCAGTTCGAGCGCAGCCTTGCGCGGGCCAGTTGCGGTTCGACCAAGGCGTGATAGTAAGTGCGGTAGAAGCCGCTCTCGCCCTGGCTGAAGCTGCTGACAAGGCCGTGCACGTACCGTACCGGGCGTTCTCCGTCCAAGATGGTGAAGAGCACGGGTTTGTCGAGCAAATGACCGAAGTCGATATCGTTTTCGAAGCTGATCAGTTTCAGCTCCAGTTCAAAGGGTGCGCTGATGCCCTCTCGGAGTTCGAACGACACCACTTCGAATTCAGCTTTGCCAACGAGAGCCTCAAAGCTGTAGCGCAAATCAGATTGGCTAGGCATAAAAGATCCTTGTCCGCCGTCTGAATCAACACAAAGCCCGGGCGGGCATGGCCGCCTGCCCGGGGCATTTGCACAGGTCAGGCGGCGGGTGCGCGCCAGTCGTCAGAGCCTTCGGTGTTGGCTACATCGTGAGCCCACGTGATCTTTCGATACGCCAGCGATACTTCAACCAGTTGGGTGTAGTTTTCATTGTCTTTGTCGAGTGCGTGGGGAAGCACGGTATTGATGCTGACGATGGTGGCGTCTTCGAGCGTGGTGGTGAAAAAATGCTCTTGTTTGCCTTCCGAGGAGGTGCGATACCAGCTGACCTCGACCGTTGGCAGCATTTCGCCGGTGGCAAGTGCCTGATACATCAGGGGGGTAGCTTTGTTCAGTGAACTGGTGAATATGAAAGGCTTATGCACGCGCTGGCCACTCGGTTGACCGCTCTGGGGGTCAGTGGGCGTAGTCACCTCATGCTTGATTTCCTGAACCAGAATCTGATCTTCATGGCCTTGTTGGAACACGTTGCCGACGGAGTCAGCGGTGAAGGCGCCAGCGGTGATGTTGCCTTGGGTCTGGCCTACGATCTTGATGTAAGCGGGTGTTGGCATGGCAGTTACTCCTGCGTCCATGTGGGTAAAGCACGCGCACCACAGGTGGCGTGGCCAACGGAAACGATGGGCTTGTCAGCGAGGCAAAAACCTCGCGAATTCGTTGAACTCAGTGGTGCTGTGTCACGGTTGGCTATTGCTGCAAAATGCCGTTCAGCGACTCCAGCACCTCGGTTGTGATCAGGTGCAGGCGATAGCTGTAGATCCCGTAGGCCACGGCCATGGCGATGGCGGAGATGACCAACGGGCTCCACCACGGCCATATCCGGCTCATGCGGAAGTTTTTTGGGGCGACGTTGGTGTAGGGGTCGCAGACTTCTTCGGGGGTGGGGCCGCGCAGTTCGCGGATGATCCCGTGCAGTTGGTGAATCAGTGCGTTGAGTGTTTCTTCGCCTTTCGGCGCGAGCGCATACTTGCCCTTCAGCCCAAGGCACAGGGCGAAGTACATGAACTCCAGTACGTCCTGATAACGCTTGGGCTCCTGCATCAGGCGGGTAATCACGGTGAAGATTTTTTCCCCACCCCAGGTCTCGTCGTGAAAGATGCTGAGCAGCGGCTCGTGGCTCCAGCAACTGCTTTTGCCCCAGGGCCGCTCCATCACGGCCTCGTCTATGAACAGGCACAGACCGTAGGAATACGCCAACAGCTGGGCGGGCTCGTAACCGTGCTGGCGCATTTCTTCCTGAATGTTGTCGATCTGGCTGCGTACTTGCTGGTGCACGTCCTGAATGTTTGGCAGCTCGTCCAGCGTACGCAGGCGTAAAACCAAGCCGAACAACGGTGATGCGGCATCCAGCATCAGATTGGCGAAGCCGCCCCGCAGCTGAAATTCCGGGTCAGCGGGGTAGCCTTCGGAAACGGGCTCTGGCTCAGGCTTGTCTGTGGGTGCTTGCCTATTGGTTGCCGCAGCCCGGGGGGCGGGTACTGGCTTTTCAAGGGTTGAATCAAGCGCGTTGACTACGGCGCTGTTTTGATCGGTGGGCGTATTGTTGTCTTTTCCCATGTCACTCACTCCTGATCGCCCAGAACTGCAGTTCAAGCCGTGGGAAGTCGCCCGCAATGTGGATGCCGAAACCATTCGCTTTGCTCATGCACGCCCAGGCCGGGTCGCGTCGGTCCAGCTCGAAGTAGCTGAAGCCCGCATGGAAGGGCAGGTCGCGGGGCGCCACGGGTAATGGCAACAATGGGATGCCCGGCAATTGCAGCGGCACCAGGTCACTCAGTGACTCAAGCGAGGTGATCTTGGCTTTCTGGATGAACCTCTGGCGCAACGCCTGTGGTGGCATGTCGGCGCGCACGGCGAGGATGAAGTCGGCTTCTTCGATCAGCCGGCGGTCTTCCAGCGTGGTCGTCATCACGCCGAATTGTTCACTCTCCAGCGGCAGTGAAACAGCACGCGGCCGCAAGACGGTGCTCAGAGATCTGCGCAAGGTGTCTTCCAGTGGTTTGAAAGAGGTGCGCAGCGCAGTGTGGTGATAGGCGGGGTACTCCTGCGGCAGCCTGTTCTGGTCAGTGAAGGTGACGAATTCGCCACAGGCCTGGCTCATGCACAGGTACAGCTGCTCGGGGTGCGTTTGCGCTTGCCTGGCCAAATGCTGGAAGCATGGCCACCAACGGTTCATGGCCTGCAGCAGGTTGAAGTCGCGAATGTCAGCGATTCCTGACTGGCCTGAGGCACCAATCCGGGTGGCAAGGCCGCGCGCCCGCTCGCGCAAGGTATGGGTAATTTCGTCAAGGAACCGCTGCAGCGCTGGCACCGCCCGTACCGAAACGCTGGTGGGGTAGAACGCTTCGTCTAGTTGCAGGCTGCCGTCGGGGCGCCGTTCCAGAACAGAAAAGCAGAATTGCCCCACAGGTAGTTGTCGTGCTGCCCGGAGATGTCTTCGTTGTAATTGAAGCTCTCGATCGGTTGACCTGGCGGTCCTCAAGCGCACGGCTGTCATCCAGGCCGAAGTCGCCCAGCACCAGCATCTTGTGCGGCAGTTCCACCTCAGCCTGCTCATCGCTAGTAGCGGGCACATACCTGATATTGACGCGTTCTTTCGGCGCAACGGATCCCGTATTTTTAGACATCGGTACGCAACTCCCTGTTGGGTTGTAGGATGTTCAGGTGCTAGTTGTGTTTATTGTTGTCCCGATCTTGTGGGAAGATTCCTACAAATGTTTAATTGGTTGGGTTGTTTGCCCGTTCTCTATAAAAACCATGCACGGAATACTGCTCTTTGGTCGAGCGTTAAGATGTAATTAAATATTTGTTTGTGTGCATTCGGTACTGTGTAATAGGCTTCTGCTGGATTTGTTTGAATCGGTCGCGTGGGCGCATGGGTATTGCTACTTGGTTGTAGGAAAGTTCTTTGTGCCATATAGGCCATTTGTACTATTCAGAGAGTAAATTCAGGATGATTAACCGCTGTGCATATGGCGCCGGTCTCTCGTTGCTGTTTTGTCTGCAGCCGGTGCTGGCAGGCTCCACGCGGGACTGTCCCCGGATTGTGTCCAACATCGAGCGACTGGCCTGTTTCGATCAGGCTGCTGGCACCCCGGCGTACACGCCAACGCGGCAATGGTCTGCACCGGAGCAGCAGGCCCCCACTGTGTTGCGCGTGATGGCAAATGAAGCTGAACGGGCACCGGATGACCTGACGTTTCGCATCGGGAGCCCGACCCAGGACGGGGCAGGCGCACCAGCGCTTGTGATTTCGGCGCCCGCCATCGCATCGGGTGACGAACGTGCCTACATGGCAATCAGTTGCATCCAGGCCATCTCCCGGCTACAGCTGATTGCCAGGCGTCCGATCGAAGCAAGCTGGGTCAAGGTACGCTTGAGCGGGGAGGGCTGGTCTACCCGTGAGACGCCCTGGCAAGTGATGGAGAACGGCCAAGTGCTCGATGCCGGGCGGGGCCTGCCCGCCATCGAGCAGATCAGGAAGCTGATCGGTGCCCAGCGTATCGAGGTTGTGAGTGATCACGGTGAGGTCGACGGGCTGATCTTCGATGCTCAAGGCCTTGACCCCTTGATCAGCCGGGCGCGAAGCACATGTCGGTGGTAGCGCAGATATCCGCGGAAGAGGTCACTCGGTTGCTCGCGCCGATTGATCCGGCAGTTCCGGCCGGCCTGTTCGATGTCGAGGACGAAACCTATCAGGCCATTGATCAGGAGATGGTCAAGCTGGGTGGGCTGCAGGACGCCTCGATCGACTGGGGCTTTATCGATGAAGCGTCCCGTCAGTACCTTAGCGAGCAATGCAAGCACCTGCGAATCGTTGCGCACCTGAGTGCCGCATGGTTGCGTAGCGGCTGCTGGCAGCGGTGGGGATGCACCTTGGCGTTGCTGGCCGGCATGCTCGAGTGCTACTGGGAGGCCGCTCATCCCAAGCCGGGACCGAAAGGCTTCCTTGGCAAGCGCAAGCTGGTTGCCCTGGTGATCGATCGCTTGGCCGAGGCACTCCCGCGTCTTGATCGTTTTACCTACACCCCGACCCACGCAGCGGCAGCGCAGGCTGCCTTGAAACGCCTGCAACAACAGGAAACGGGGCAGCTGGACACGGCAGCACTCGGCGAACTTGAGCGCCTGCTGCGCAAACACTCGGAGCTTGCCAACGGTGTTGGCGAGGCTGCTGTGCCCAAAACGCCGGCTGCAACCGAGAAGCCTGCACCGTTGGCCGATGTCATCGCCACACCTGTGTCACGCATGTCGATGGGCAATGAGCGTGAGACACGCCGGGCCGTGCTGTCCATGGCCGAGCTCATCAACCAGCAGGACCCTTACGACGCTACCGGCTACCAATTACGGCGTTTCGGTTTGTGGGCGCACATTCAGATTGCTCCCCAAGTCAGGCAGGGCAACCGTACGGAATTGATGGCGGTTCCGCTGGATATCACGCGGGTCTATGAAGAGGCCATAGCCAGTCAGGTGGTTGACCCCGCCTTGCTGCAGCGCGTTGAAAAGAGCCTGACGGCTTGCCCCTTCTGGATTCGTGGCAGCTTTCTGGCTGCGACCGTCGCCACACAGCTGGCGATGTGCGAAGTGGCCGAAGCCATCCGTGGTGCCACCGCCCGGTTTGTGCAGCGCATGCCGGCGCTGCAGCAGCTGTGCTTCAGCGACGGCATGGTATTTGTCGACGACCAATGCCTGGCCTGGCTCAAGGGCACCCAAGGGCCGTCCGGCCAAGGTGCAACCCCCCAGGAGTTCAGCGGCCTGCGCGAGGAGTTGGTAAGCCAGCTGGAAACCGGTGGCGTAGAACCGCTGCTCCTTCGGCTGCAAGGGCTGCAAGCGGGCTTTCGTGCTCCCCGTGAGCGCTGCCACACCACCGTGATTGCAGCCGATCTGCTGGCCGCGCGGGGTGTGTCCTGGCTGGCCCAGGACCTGTGCGCCAACGTTGCCCGAACCATGCAGCAAACCTCCGCCAGTGCGTGGGAACCCGAGGTATTTCAGCGGCTTCAGCAGTACGCCGCTTCCCCAGTGCTGGCAGTTCAAGACAAGGATCAGGAACCTCGATGAATCAAGTATGGACGCAACTCAAACGTTGGGGCTGGCCGTGGGTAACGCGCATTGGCCTGGCGCTGCCGCTGCTGCTCGGGCTTGGCGCTTTGCTGATGCTGGTCGCCATCTGGTGGCTTGGCCCGCAATGGACGTGGCGTGATCAGCAGCCGCTGGCAAGTGTGGCTCATCGCAGCGTGGCAAGCCTGTTACTCGTGCTGGTGCCGCTTCTGTGCTGGCTTGGGGTACTGCGCACGCGCTTTCGCCGCCTGCAAGCGGAGCGCCGCCAGGCACTGGCCGCCGAACAGGATGTAGCGCTACCGTTCGTGCAGGCGCAAGAGCGGGCCTTGAGCCAGGGGCTTGAGCGGTACCTCGACAATGCCGGTGGGCGACGCGCGTTGTACCGGCTGCCTTGGTATCTGGTGTTGGGCGACGAACAGTCCGGTAAAAGCAGCTTCATCGACCGCACCGATCAGCGCTTTACCCTGACGCGTATCGACCAGGCCCAGGCGCGGGGCCGACAGGCTGAAGCACTGGCCTACCCGGTAGGCTGGTGGGTCAGCGACGATGCCGTGATTATCGACCCGCCCGGTGTTTTCATCAGTCAAGAACCACTGGCGGGCTTGGCGGCCAACGATCCCTCTGACGCCTCCGCGCCGCCCGGCATCCAGGCCCGGTTGTGGGAGCACCTGTTGGGCTGGCTGCAGCGAAAGCGAAGCCAGCGGGCGCTCAATGGTGTGTTGTTGGTGGTCGACCTGCCGGCGCTGCTGCATGGCAAGCCCGAGCAGCGTGTCGCGCTGGCCCATGGGTTGCGCACCCGCCTGTACGAAGTGAGTAGTCAGTTGGGGGCGCGCCTGCCGCTGTACGTGGTACTGACCAAATTCGATCTGCTGGACGGCTTCGACCAGTTCTACAGCAAGCTTTCGGCCGCCAAGCGTGAAAGTCTGTTGGGGTTCACCTTCAAGCTGGATGCGGTTGACGCGTTTGACGCCTGGCTGGATGAGTATGACGAGCACTACGGGCGACTTCTCACCCAATTGCATGAGCAGGTCATCGACCGGCTGGATGTACTGGGCAAGACAGCACCGTGCGGGCGCCTGTTCTCACTGTATGCACAATTGATCGGGTTGCGCCCCATACTGCAGGCATTCCTACGCGAAACCTTGGCGAGTGACCGGTTCACCACGACCCCCTTGGTACGTGGTGTGTACTGGTCGTCAGTGGTACAGCAAGGCGACATGCGCAATGCCTTTGTCCGTGAAGCGGCTCAGCCCTACACGACGAAGCTTCCCCTGCGTGAAGGTAAAGCGCAGGGGAAGGCGTTGGTCTATTTCATCCAGCAAGCATTCAGGCGGGTTATCTACCAGGAAGCCGGGCTGGCGGGTGACAATGTTCGGGTTGCGCGCAGCAAGCGCCACTTGCTGTGGGTGGGCTCTGGTGTAGGCATCCTGGCGTTCAGTATCGCCATTGCCAGTTGGCAGCGTTACGCCGATATCAATGGCGCCAAGGCTGCCAGTGTGCTCGCCAAAAGCCAGGAGTACAGCGGTCACGAAGTCGATATGCGTCTTGATCCGACCGGGCGCAACCTGCTGGAGCCGCTGGACCAGATTCGCGACGCGGTGGCGGTGTTTGGCGACTATCGTGCAGCCTGGCCGGTGGTTGCCGATTTGGGTTTGTATCAAGGGCGCAACATTGGTCCCTTGGTTGATGAGGCGTACCTCAGCTTGTTGTCGAAACGTTTTTTGCCGGCCTTGGCCAGTGGTGTGATCGATGCCATGAACGCAGCACCACCTGGCAGCGAGCAACAAATGGCCGCGCTCAGGGTTTACCGGATGATCGAGGACCGTAACAGCCGCCGGCCCGAATGGGTCGAGGACTGGATGGCCCGTCAGTGGCAACGCGCCTTTCCTGGCCAGGGGCAGTTGCAGCGTGACCTCATGCAGCACCTGAAATACGCCTTGGCCTATGCCGATACCGATTTGCCGCAGTACCGCCAGCGGGTCAGCGAAGTGCAGCAGGCGCTGCGCAAATTGCCGTTGCCACAGCGGGTCTATGCAGGGCTGAAACAACAATCGTACCAGCAGTTGCACGCCGGGCTGGACCTGCGCCACCAGGTAGGGCCTGCGTTCGATGTGGTGTACCAGCCGTCTTCCGGGGACAGGCAAGGGGATGAGGATGTAAGGCTGGCCGCCATGCTCACCGCCAAAGGTTTCAGGGAATACTTCGCGCCGCGCAGCCAGCAGTTCGCTGAAATGGCGATGGTTGATCAATGGGCATTGGGGGAGCGCAGTCAACTCGACTATTCGGACGTTGACCGCGATGCGCTGACCGAGCGGCTTTATAACCTCTACAGCGCCGATTATATTGACAGCTGGCGGCGCGCCCTGAACGCTTTTACGGTGGCTGACTTCCGTGATCTGGACCATGGTGTCGCGATCCTGGAGCAGTTGACCGGCCCCACAGCACCTTTGCAGCGGCTGCTGGACACGGTCAGGGATAATACCTCGCTTGCACCTCCAGCAGGTGTTGAAGCACCGGGTGAGCTGAGTACGTTGTGGGCAGCAACCGGAAAGCTTGAGCAACAGCAAGCGTTGGCCATCCAGCGGGCGTTTGCAGGCTTGGGCGCCATGCTGCAGGCGACAGGAGAAAAACCGAGCTACTACGATGAAACCCTGGGCGCTGTTGCGGCCGTGCTGGACTACGCCAAGGCCATACAGGACAGCCCGGACCGCGGCAAGGCCGCGTTGCAAGCCGTGCATCAGCGCTTTGCGATGACAGGGCAGGACCCGATCGGCACCCTGCAACGTGTTGCCACAGGTTTACCGGAGCCCATCAGCCACCAGGTCAGAAAGCTCGCCGACCAGACTGCCCAGGTGCTGAACGTTGAAGCACTGCGCGAACTGGAGCGACGTTGGGATGCTGAAGTGTACAGTTTCTTCCAGCAACGTCTGGCAGGCCGCTACCCCTTTATGGTGAAGGCACCCGATGCTTCTTTGGATGACTTCGAAGCGTTCTTCGGGCCGAAAGGCCGCCTGCAGCAGTTTAATGATCGGTATCTCAAGGTTTTCCTGAAGGACAACCTTGAGGCCTTGCAGTCCACTCAGCACGGGCAATCCCTGATTCGTGCCGACGTAATCGAGCAGCTCGAGCTGGCGGATCGCATTCGCGAAACCTTCTTCGATCAGCGTGGCAAGCTGAGTGTGCAGTTCAGCATCGAGCCCTTGGGGCTCAGTGCGAACCAGCGTACCAGCCTGCTGGACTTGGATGGCCAGTTGATTGCCTACACCCATGGGCCAAGCCATATCACGGGTATTGTCTGGCCCAATACCCTGGGGCAGCAGGTCCGTAGCAATCTCACCTTGCTAAGGCAAAATGGCAACAGCAGCAGCCTGGAATACCGTGGCCCTTGGTCGATGTTCCGCTTGCTCAGCCGCGGCGCGCTCAATGGCCGGACTGCGACCAGCGTGGATCTGAGCTTCAGGACCGGAGATGGCGTGATGCGCTATCGGCTTAACGCTGAAAAAGCCTTCAATCCCATTACCCAGCAACCATTCAAAGGCTTCCGCTTGCCCCGAGGCCTATTGCAACAGCCAGCCAGTGTGGTGCAGGCGGTGCTATCGGATGGGCGGCGACCATGAGCATCGTCAGGGGCGCAGTTCATTGACTGGGCAAGCTTTCGAAACCTGGGTATGCGCTGGCTGCCCCCGGCCTTTACTTACTCCACAGCCTCGGCCACGCCCTGATCCTCACCCAGGAATCCGCCACTCTGGTGCTGCCACAACCGTGCATAGGTACCCTTTTTAGCCAACAGTTCGGCATGGGTGCCTTGCTCGATGATGCGCCCTTCATCCATCACGATCAGCCGGTCCATGGCTGCGATCGTCGACAACCGGTGGGCGATGGCGATAACGGTCTTGCCCTGCATCATCTCATCCAGGCTCTCCTGAATGGCCACCTCCACCTCCGAGTCCAGCGCGCTGGTGGCTTCGTCCAGCAGCAGGATCGGTGCGTTCTTCAGCATCACCCGGGCAATTGCAATGCGCTGGCGCTGGCCGCCAGACAGCTTGATGCCGCGTTCACCCACCAGGGTGTCGTAACCGCTGTTGCCCTGGCGGTCGCTGAGCTGGCTGATGAAACCATCGGCCTGGGCACTGGCCGCAGCGGCGCGGATCTGTGCTTCGGTGGCATCGGGGCGGCCATAGGCAATGTTGTCGCGAATCGAACGGTGCAACAGCGAGGTGTCCTGCGTGACCATGCCGATGGCGCTGCGCAGGCTGTCTTGCGTGACCTTGGCGACGTTCTGCCCGTCGATGCGTATTTCCCCTTTGTCCACGTCGTAGAAGCGCAGCAACAGGTTGATCAAGGTGGACTTGCCGGCGCCGGAGCGGCCGACCAGGCCGACTTTTTCGCCCGGACGAATGTGCAGCGTCAGCTCATTGAGCACCTGGCGCTCACCGTTGTAGTTGAAACTGACCTTGTCGAAGCTCACCGCGCCACCCGTGGTGACCAGCTCTGCAGCACCCGGCACATCCTGCACCTTGGGGCCGCGGGTGAGGGTGGCCATACCGTCCTGCACGGTGCCGATGTTTTCGAACAGCGAGGTAATTTCCCACATGATCCAGTGCGACATACCGTTGACGCGCAAGGCCATGGCGGTAATCGCCGCCACGGCCCCGGTGCCGACCTGTCCCTGGTGCCACAGCCACAGTGCATAGCCACCGGCACCAAAGATCAAGCCCACCACCAGCGCCTGGTTGACGATTTCGAACTGGCTCACCAGGCGCATCTGGCGAAAACCGGTCTGCTTGAAGTCTTCCATGGCTGCGCGCGCAAAGTGCGCTTCGCGGTTGGAGTGCGAAAACAGTTTTACCGTGGTGATGTTGGTGTAAGCGTCAGAAACCCGCCCGGTCATCGACGACCGGGCATTGGCCTGCTCCTGGCCGACCTTGCCCAACCGGGGTACGAAATACAGCATGGCCAAACCGAACAGCACGACCCAGGCAATGAAGGGCAGCATCAGTTTCAGGGCAAAGCCGCCGGCCAGGGCAATGATCGCGATGAAATACACGCCAATCCCGGGCAGGATTTCGATAAGGGTGAACAGCACATCGCGCACTGCCAGTGCCGTCTGCATCACCTTGGTTGTGACCCGGCCAGAAAACTCGTCAGAAAAGAACGACAAGCTCTGGCGCAACATCAGGCGGTGAAAATCCCAACGCAGCCGCAGCGGCAGGTTGATCGCCAGCACCTGGTGCTGAACCATGGTGCGCAGCGCCACCAGCCCGATGCTGACCACTAGGACGATGCCGATCCCCCACAGCACACGGCTTTCCTCGGGGCCAACAGTACCGCCTGCCTGCCAGGACGCGAGCAGGTCGACCACCTGGCCCAGGAACGCGAATAGCCAGGCTTCGTATATCGACACCCCGGCACTGAGCAGCGCCAGCGCCAGGATGTAGCCACGGGCGCCGCGGGTACAAGCCCACATGAAGCGCAACAGGCCAACGGGCGGCGGTGGTACCTCGTCGGGTGGGAAGGGGTCGAGCCTACGTTCAAAGATACGCAGCATGCTTGTCTCCGAAAAAACGGTTTTTGCTTAACCGGTAACCATACAGCACATCAAAGCATTCGCCTGTAGGTAGGCGCCGCTGAAGCAGGTCCGTGTGGTCGGCGCCTGAAACCCACTGCATTGCTATAGCGGTGAAGCAAGGCCTGATCTGAAGCGTGCGACTGCGGGCTTGCCTGTGGCGACTTTTCCCGCCATTATCCAGCCATACCTACGCAACGGGCTTGCCAGCATGTCCACATCCAACCACGCCATTTCCGCTTCGGGCTTCATCGCTCAGGCAGACGCGTGCGTTGCCGTTGCCAAGAAATCCAAGAAACAGCCGCTCATCTGACCGAGGCGCGCTGTCTCGTCAGGTGGGCTGACGAGACAGAAGGCGCCAGGTATCCCTGCCACCACTTCCACTCTTTGCCCTGCTGACGCTGACTTTCGGTCAACATCAGGAGTTTTTGCATGTCGAATTTCCGTGGTATCTGGATCGCCCTCGTCACGCCAATGCGCGCTAATGAAATTGACTTCCCAGGCCTGGAAAAGCTGGTGAAGAAGTTGCTCGAAGACGGTGTGACCGGTTTTGTGGTGTGTGGGACCACGGGTGAGGCGGCGGCGCTGTCCAAGGCCGAGCAACTGGCGGTGCTGGATGCCATGCTGGCCTGGGTGGAGCCTGGCAGGGTGGTGATGGGCCTGTCAGGTTACAACCTGCGTGAGTTGCTGGCCTTCCAGGCTGAAATCCAGCAGCGTGACATTGGCGGGCTGCTGGTTCCCGCACCTTGCTACATTCGCCCTTCGCAGGCTGGCATCGAAGCCTTCTTCGCCACCGTGGCCGATGCCGCCAGCGTGCCAGTGATCGTCTACGACATTCCCTACCGCACCGGCGTACGCATCGAACGCGAAACCCTGCGCCGTATCGTGCGCCATCCACGCATTGCGGCAGTGAAAGACTGTGGCGGTGACAGCGAGACGACCATGGCCCTGATCGAAGACGGCCACGCCCAGGTGCTGGCCGGTGAAGACCTGCAAATCTTCAATAACCTATGCCTGGGTGGGGCAGGGGCCATTTCGGCCTCCGCACATGTGCGCGCCGACCTGTACGTACGCATGGTGCAGCAGGTCGACAGCGGTGATTGGGCCGCCGCGCGTGGCACGTTCTACCAGTTGCTGCCCTGGATCAAGGTGGCCTTTGCCGAGCCCAACCCGGCTGTGGTCAAGGCGGCGTTGCAGCTGCAAAGCCTGATTGCAGACGAGCTGCGCGAGCCCATGCAGGCGTGTACGGATCCCACCCGAAGCAAGCTGCAAAGCGTGCTGTGTTCACTCGACGCGTGAAGCGGCAGCGGTTGATGGCGGGTTGAAGAGCAGCCACGCTCTGGGCCTGGGCCTGGGCCTGGGCCTGGGCCGGCAGGCGCTTTTCCACTGGCTGATACACCAGCCCGGCAAACTCACCCACGTTGCCTGCCAGGGTGAAGCCGTAGCGTTGGTAGGCGGGTACAGAAGACAATGACGCCTTTTACCGTCATCACCTCAGCTCTGGCATGGTGTGCGTTGATTGCGGCCTCAAGCTGCCGTGGCAGCGCCCGGCTTGCGTTCGCCAATCAGGATGTCTTCGAAGAATGCCCCGACAGGTTCGGTAGGGTGGCACAGCTGTATCTCCAGCACCCACACCACCTCGCTCGGGACAATCTCCACCTCGGCCAGCTTGTCCTGGCTATACAACACATGCGGGAAGTCGGCGATGCGATGCCCGGCCAGGTTGCGCTCCAGCTGCCAACCTTTGGCTTGGGCACTGCGCTCGGCGAAGTCATACAGTTCACGCCCGGTCAACCCGCGGCCCCAGGCCTGACGGGTCTCGTCGAACACCTCATGCAGTGCCTCCACGCAGGCGTGGTGCAAAGCGTGCTGGCCAAACACGAAGGTATCGCCATAGTCACCTTCATAGCCATCCCATACCGGCCCAACGTCGACCACGACGATGTCCGTGGTACGTAGCACACGTTGAAGGTCAATGCCTTGCCGTGGCGTACGCACGGTATCGTCACCAAAACGGATGTAGGTGGGGTGCCAGGTGTGTGAGGCGCCCATCGCCTGCAGGGTATGCGCGGCCATCTCCAGTGCCTGGGCGGTGGTCATGCCGACCTGTAGTTGGCTGGCAATGGCGGCCACGGCCCGTACCGACTGTTCGCGGGCTGCGAGCATGCCGTCCAGCGAATAACGTGGGCCGACCTTTTCCAGCTGAGGGTGCAGCGTGCTGGCTGATGAAGCCTGCGTTGTCAGTGCACCGCTGGCGACAAAGGCCTCGGCCACAAAGCGATGGGGTTGTACCCCTGCTGCAAGGCATTGCTCGCGGGCCTGGGTGATCATCGTGGCATTGCCACAGGCATATACCTGGGTTTCGTCCCAGCGATGCGTCTGGCTGAGCGCCACCTGTTGTATACGTGCCTGGGCCGAGAGCACCGGTTGCCAGCGAAAGTGCGGGTGCACACGGCTGGACACATCGAGAAATTCGCGGTCATAGAAATCCGCCGGCGAAGAGCCGCCCCAGTACAGCGTGACTTCGGCATCGCCGGCCAAGGCCGTCAGCAGCAGCGGCTTGATGCCGGCGTAACCTGTGCCGGTGGCGAAAAGGATCAGCGGGCGCTGGTCATCGTGCTGCCAGGTACAGGCGCCCAACGGGCCTTCGAGCTTTACCGTTGCACCTGCTTGCAGGGTGGGCAGCAAACCTTCGGTGAACAGCCCACCGCTGACCTTGCGGATGTGAAACACCAGTTGCCCTTGTTCCTGGGCAGGCAGGTTGGCAATGGAGAAACAGCGGCTGTCACCGTTGTCCAACTGAAACCGCATGTACTGGCCCGCCCGCACCTCCAATGGCTGAGCAGGCTGCAGCACCAGCTCGACAATATCTGCGCTCAGCGCGCGCTGGCCAACGACCTGTGCCTGGGTTTGCAGTGCCGGGGCGTCCAGTGACCAGCCGGGTATTTCCAGGCGCATGTCGCTGCAGGCGTGGCTCTGGCACAGCAACATTTCGTCGGCGGCCAAGGGATAGGAAGGCGGCGGTGTGTCCGCATCCCGCTGCTTGTCCTGATGCTGCCCCGACACCACCTTGACCTTGCACGAGCCGCAGGCGCCGCGGCGGCAGGAGAAGGGTACCGGCAGGCCGCTGGCGAGCATGGCATCGAGCAGCAACTCCTGGCTGGCTTCGAAGGTTTTGCCCGAGGGCGACAACTCAATGACGTGGCGGCTTTGCATGAACACCTCGGGGCAAATGGAGGTTTCGATTGTTGCTATAGTCCAGGACCAGCAGAACCTCCAGTTTTGGATATTTCGTATGGTCCAGCTTCGTAAATGGCAGCCACTGCTCAAGCTCGATGGGGCGCAAGCTTCGTACCGGCAGATCGTCGAAGGGCTGGTGGCCGCAATCAGCGAGGGTCGCCTACGCCCTGGCACGCCGTTGCCGGGCACGCGGGAGATGGCGCAACTGCTGAACGTCAATCGCAAGACCGTGATCCTTGCTTATGAGGAAGCCGAAACCAAGGGTTGGCTGCAAAGCGTGCAACGCCGGGGCACCTTCGTCAGCCAGCAACTGGCGCCAGGCACCGCGGCCGTGCCCAGTGCCGTGCGGCCTTTTGCTCTGGCGCTGCCAGAGGAGCCTGCCGTTGCCTACTTCAAGGCGAACGAACAGGCTGTAGCGCAGCAAGGGCGGCCAGGGGCCTTGTTCTTCGACAACGGCGCCTGTGACCACCGCCTGCTGCCACAGGCTGTACTGCACCGTTATTACCGCAATGCCTTGCGCAGCAGCTTCACCAGCAACAGCGTGCGCCATGGCAGCGAGTGCAGCAGCCGCAATCTGCGCAGCGCCCTGGCCGATATGCTGCGGCACAATCGCAGCCTGAACGTTGGCGCCGAGCATATCTGCCTGACCCAGGGGGTGCAGATGTCGCTGTCCCTGGTGGCCAGTGTGTTGCTCAAGCCGGGTGACGTTGTGCTGGTCGAGCGCCTGAGTTACCCCCCCGCCTGGGAGATCTTCCGTCAGCTGGGTGCCCGCCTGGTGACTGTGGAGCTGGACCATGAGGGGTGCCGGGTCGATCAGCTAGATGCCCTGTGCCGGCAGCACAAGGTGCGGATGATGTACATAACACCCCATCACCAGTTCCCGACCACGGTCAGCCTGCCAGCCGGGCGCAGGCAACAGCTGCTGGAGCTGGCCCGCCAGCATGCCTTTTGCGTGGTCGAAGAAGATTACGACTACGAATACCACTTTGCCGGGCGGCCTTATCTGCCGTTGGCCAGCGACCGCCAGCAGCGGCACGTGATTTACATTGGCTCACTGTCCAAGCCTTTGGGCAGCACGTTCCGTTGCAGCTATATCGTGGCACCGGTGGAAGTGACAACCGTGCTGGAACGCAGGGCGATGTTGACCCTGGGGCAGGGCGATGCAGTCATGCAGCAGATGTTGGCGGACCTGATCAATGATGGCGAACTGAAGAAGCACTTGCGCCGGGTCAACCGCGAGTACCGGCGCCGGCGCGAAACCTTGTTGGGGTGCTTGCGCGATGCGTTTGGCGAACAGATCAGCGTGCAGGCGCCAGAAGGTGGCCTGGCGCTGTGGGTGAGGTTTGCCGATGAGATCAATGTGGATCAGTTGGTCGACAAAGCGCTGGAACGGGACCTGGTGGTGCGCAGTGGGCGACAGTTTTCACCGTTTGGCCATGCCGAGAATGCCTTGCGCCTGGGGTTTGCTTCGCTGGATGCGGATGAGATTCGGCAGGCGACCCAACGCCTGGCAGACGCCGCGAAAGCGATTGGCAAGGCGCGGTGGCTGTAGGCATGGCCTTCTGTCGCGACAGGGGATGGCACGGGCTTCGCCCGTGTTCGCGGGCAAGCCCGCTCCCACAGTGATCGCGGTGGGCTCAGGATTTGTGCAGGAGGGTTACGCCCCCAAGGGGCGCGAGGCCTCTGGGCCTCAACGCATTCCGTTCGGTTACCGCACATAACCGTATTTCGGCGCCTCAAGCCTGCGCCAGCACCTCCGATAGCAGCACACCCACCATCGAATCTTCGATCAGAAGTGGTGCCAACAAGGAGTACTGCCCGCATGCTTGCCAATCTGAAAATTCGCACCGGAATGTTCTGGGTGTTGTCGCTGTTCAGCCTGACCCTGCTGTTTTCGACGGCCAGTGCCTGGTGGGCTGCCGTGGGTAGCGACCAGCAGATCACTGAACTGGACCAGACTGCGCACCAGTCGGACCGGTTGAACAATGCGTTGCTGATGGCGATTCGCTCCAGCGCCAATGTGTCTTCGGGCTTTATCGAGCAGTTGGGTGGCCATGACGAGAGTGCAGGCAAGCGCATGGCGCTTTCGGTGGAGCTGAACAACAAGAGCCAGGTGTTGGTCGACGAATTTGTCGAAAACGCCCGCGAACCCGCCCTTCGCGGGTTGGCAACCGAGCTGCAGGCAACCTTTGCCGAATACGCCAAGGCGGTGGCCGGGCAGCGTGATGCGACCCGCCAGCGTTCGCTGGAGCAGTATTTCAAGGTCAACAGCGATGCCGGTAATGCCATGGGACGGCTGCAAACCCTGCGCCAGCAACTGGTGACCACACTGAGCGAACGTGGCCAGCAAATCATGCTCGAGTCCGACCGGCGTCTGGCCCGGGCGCAATTGCTGAGCCTGTGCCTGCTGGGCATGACCGTGGTGCTGGCGGTGCTGTGCTGGGCGTTCATTGCCCAGCGTGTGTTGCACCCCCTGCGTGAAGCCGGGGGGCATTTCCGGCGCATTGCCAGTGGCGACCTGAGCGTGCCGGTGCAAGGGCAGGGTAACAACGAAATCGGCCAACTGTTCCATGAGCTGCAGCGCATGCAGCAGAGCCAGCGCGACACCCTTGGGCAGATCAACAACTGTGCCCGGCAGCTGGACGCCGCCGCCTCGGCGTTGAACGCGGTCACCGAGGAAAGCGCCAACAACCTGCGTCAGCAGGGGCAGGAGCTGGAGCAGGCCGCGACTGCCGTGACCGAAATGACCACGGCAGTGGAGGAGGTGGCGCGCAACGCGATCACCACCTCGCAAACCACCAGTGAATCCAACCAGCTGGCCGCGCAAAGCCGCCGGCAAGTCAGCGAAAACATCGACGGCACCGAAGCCATGACCCGCGAGATCCAGACCAGCAGTGCGCACCTGCAGCAGTTGGTGGGGCAGGTGCGGGACATCGGCAAGGTGCTGGAAGTGATCCGCTCGGTGTCCGAGCAGACCAACCTGCTGGCGCTCAATGCTGCCATCGAGGCGGCCCGTGCCGGTGAGGCCGGGCGCGGCTTTGCGGTGGTGGCGGATGAGGTGCGCACACTGGCCTATCGCACGCAACAATCGACCCAGGAAATCGAGCAGATGATCGGCAGCGTGCAGGCGGGGACCGAGGCTGCGGTGGCTTCCATGCAGGCCAGCACCAACCGCGCCCAGTCGACACTGGACGTGACCCTGGCCTCGGGGCAAGTGCTGGAGGGCATCTACAGTGCGATCGGCGAAATCAACGAGCGCAATCTGGTCATTGCCAGTGCGGCCGAAGAGCAGGCTCAGGTGGCGCGGGAAGTAGACCGCAACTTGCTGAACATCCGCGAACTGTCGAACCATTCCGCGGCGGGTGCGCAGCAGACCAGCGAGGCGAGCAAGGCGTTGTCGGGGCTGGTGGGGGAGATGACGGCGTTGGTGGGGCGGTTCAAGGTTTGAGGCGCTGCGCCTGCGTGGAACATTAAGATAAGGTTAAACTTATTTAAAGTTCCCCTTGCGGGTTGACTTCGATACTACGCTTGAATAAAGTTCGACCGCCCCGAGCACGGGGCCTTTTTTCCCTTCACTGAAGAATTCAATGGACACAGTATCTAGTCGCTGCCTGACCCCTGCCGTATGGCCCGGTCAGGCACTTGAACCGGAACACCGGTCCCGACACCCCGGTCGGGCAAGCCGCGCCAGAGCCTGATGCTCCCCGTGACTTGCCGCCGCCGGTGTTGGCCGGTTGGAGGCAAGCTCATGAACCTCACTTCATTCGTTTCACATCGCCAGCCTGCGTGCCTTGCACCGCGGCAGGCCCGCGCCTGGCCGCGGCGTCTGCACGGCTACCTTGACCACCACCAGCACCCCCCAAGTAGTTACGGGGTGCTGGCGCGTCTTCATGCACGCTTGAGCCCCCGCACTTCTCACTGAATAAAAGATATTGAACGGTATCTTTGTACTCGAACTTTTTACGTTAAAAGTTCGCGGGATAACTATTGCCCTGTGTTCATGAAAAGGAATCAAACCATGGATTGCGCGAGTAGAAAGTTCGCTGCCGAAACAACTTCCGACTCTCGGCAGCGGACAGACAACTGTCGGAAAGAACCAGCATTATTCAGCGACCCGACATGCCTTCGTTCACCGCCTGAGTGAAACGTCTGTGTGTCGTGCCGCCGCAGCGGCAGGAGCACAGCAACATGACTGTCAAACACCGTAACACCTCATCGGCCAAGGCCGAACGCGAAACCCGCCTGTCCACCCGCGCCGCCCGTGAAGCGCGCAATGGCCTGGCCGTCACCCTCGCTAATCTCGATGCCAGCGAACAGGGCCTGACCGAGCACGAAGCCGCCAAGCGCCTGGCGCGCGATGGGGCCAACCAGGTTGCCCACGACCCGCAACCCCACGCCCTGGTGCAGCTGCTCAAGGCCCTGAACAACCCGTTCATCTATGTACTGCTGACCCTGGCCGGGATCAGCTTTGTCACCGACTACTGGCTGCCGGTCAGCGCAGGCGAAGCAGACGACGCCGACCTGACCAAGGTCATCATCATCATGACCATGGTCAGCCTCAGCAGCCTGCTGCGCTTCTGGCAGGAGTACCGCTCGAACAAGGCTGCCGACGCGCTCAAGGCAATGGTGCGCACTACCGCCACTGTGTTGCGTCGCGAGCAGGTCGGCCAAGCCCCGCGCCTGCGCGAAGTGCCCATGGACGAACTGGTGGCTGGCGACATCGTGCAGCTTTCTGCAGGTGACATGATTCCCGCCGATATCCGCCTGCTCGAAGCGCGTGACCTGTTTATCAGCCAGGCCGTGCTCACTGGCGAAGCGTTGCCGGTCGAAAAGTACGACACCTTGGGCAATGTCGCGCAGAAGTCCGCCGCCGAGCATGGCGGCCGCCAGGACAACCTGCTCGAGTTGCCGAACATCTGCTTCATGGGTACCAATGTGGTCAGTGGCCGCGCCCGCGCCGTGGTGGTCGCCACCGGCCGACGCACTTATTTTGGCTCGCTGGCCAAGGCCATTGCCGGTTCGCGCAGCCAGACCGCTTTTGACCGCGGCGTGAACAGCGTCAGCAGCCTGTTGATCCGCTTCATGCTGGTGATGGTGCCAGTGGTATTCATGATCAACGGAGTGGTGAAAGGCGACTGGGGTGATGCCTTCCTCTTCGCGCTTGCCGTGGCAGTGGGCCTGACCCCGGAAATGCTGCCGATGATCGTCAGCGCCAACCTGGCCAAGGGCGCCGTGGCCATGGCCCGGCGCAAGGTGGTGGTCAAACGCCTGAACGCCATCCAGAACCTCGGCTCCATGGATGTGCTGTGCACCGACAAGACCGGTACGCTCACCCAGGATCGGATCATCCTCGAGCACCATGTGCGCTTCGACGGCCAAACCGACAAGCACATCCTCGAACTGGCCTGGCTCAACAGCTATCACCAAAGCGGCATCCGCAACCTGATGGACCAGGCCGTGCTGCATTTCGCCGGCCAGGACCACCAGTTCCAGGCGCCTTACGCCTACGCAAAGGTCGACGAACTGCCGTTCGACTTCATCCGCCGCCGCCTGTCAGTGGTGGTGAAGAATGCCTTGGGCGATCACCTGCTGGTAAGCAAAGGGGCGGTCGAGGAGATGCTCGCCATCGCCACCCATGTGCAGAAAGGCGACAAGGTCGTTGCCCTTGATCCGTGCCGTCGCCAGCAGCTGATGGCCAGGGTCGATGCCTTCAACCAGGACGGCTTCCGCGTGCTGGTGGTTGCCACCCGGGAGATCCCGGCGGCCGAAGGCAAGGCGCAGTATCACACCGAAGATGAGCGCGATCTGGTCATCCAGGGCTTGCTGACCTTCCTCGACCCCCCCAAGGAAACTGCCGGCCCGGCCATCGCCGCCTTGCGCGACATGGGCGTGCAGGTAAAGGTACTGACCGGCGACAACCCGGTGGTCACGTCCAAGGTCTGCCGTGAAGTGGGCCTGGCGCCAGGCCAGCCCTTGCTCGGCCAGGACATCGAGGGCATGGACGACACCACCCTGAAGCTTCAGGTGGAGGAGCGCACCGTCTTCGCCAAGCTCACCCCGCTGCAGAAATCACGGGTGCTCAAGGCCCTGCAGGCCAATGGTCACACCGTGGGCTTCCTTGGCGACGGCATCAACGACGCCGCCGCCCTGCGCGACGCTGACGTCGGTATCTCGGTGGACAGCGGCACCGACATCGCCAAGGAATCAGCCGACATCATTTTGCTGGAAAAGAGCCTGATGGTGCTCGAGGAGGGCGTGCTCAAAGGCCGCGAAACCTTCGGCAACATCATGAAGTACCTGTGCATGACTGCCAGCTCCAACTTCGGCAACGTGTTCTCGGTCCTGGTGGCCAGTGCGTTCATTCCGTTCCTGCCGATGCTGGCGATTCACTTGTTGCTACAGAATCTGATGTACGACTTTTCCCAGCTGTCGTTGCCCTGGGACCGCATGGACAAGGAGTTCCTCAGCAAGCCACGCAAATGGGATGCCCGCAACATCGGCCGATTCATGTTGTGGATAGGTCCTACGTCGTCGATCTTCGACATCACCACGTTCGCCCTGATGTGGTACGTGTTCGCCGCCAACAGCGTCGAAATGCAGGCGCTGTTCCAGTCCGGCTGGTTCATCGAGGGGTTGCTGTCCCAGACGCTGGTAGTGCACATGCTGCGCACTCGCAAGGTGCCGTTCTTCCAGAGCACCGCTGCATTGCCGGTGGTATTGGCAACAGGGCTGGTCATGGTATTGGGTATCTATATCCCGTTCTCTCCTGTGGGCGCGATGGTTGGCCTGGTGCCGCTGCCGTGGGAGTACTTCCCTTGGCTGGTCGCTACCCTGCTGGGCTACTGCGTGGTCGCCCAGGCCATGAAGACCCTCTACATCCGCCGTTTCGGCCAGTGGTTCTGAGTCATTCAAGGAGAGCCGACCATGCGAGTACTGATCTGTGCAGGACGCAATTACGCAGACACCCGGCGCTGCCGGCAGGCCTTGGACGACGTCCAGCGCCAGCGGCCGATCCGGGTGTTGATCCACGGTGGCAGCCAGTTTCTTGGCGGGGAAATTGAAAGCTGGGCACGCGAGCATGGCGCCGATCTGGTGCGTTACCCGCCAAACTGGCAGCTGCACGGCAAGCAGGCCGAACGCTTGCGCAATCTGTTCATGCTCAATGACAGCCGCCCTGACTTGTTGCTTGCCTTGCCCGGCGGGGATGACACCGAGGAGCTGCTGGCCAGGGCCCGTGGCGCCGAGGTTCAGGTGATGTGCGCCAGGCAACCACGTCAGCCTGAGCGGGGCGATTGCAGCTAATGCAAGCGCCTGGGGCCGTGCGGTACCTGTGGGAGCGGGCTTGCCCGCGAAGCAGGCGCCTCGGTTTCACGGCCTCAAGCATTGCGCAGCCGCCCTGGGCGGCTGCTCAGCCTGGCTGCGTCGCCAGATCGTTGCTGACGTTGCGCCCCAGCACCAGCACGGTGACAAAGCCACAGCCCACCAGCGCCGTGGCCAGGCTCAGCAGTACCGCAGTGCCCATATGGTCTACGACTTGCCCGCCGAAGAACGAGCCCACGGCAATGATTACCTGGAACATGGCCACGAACAGTGGCATGCCACGCTCGACGTCCTTGGGCGCCACGACAAACATCCAGATATTGGCGCAAGCCGGGAACGCACCGAAGGCAAAGCCCCACAGTGCGATCAGCATCGCGGCACCCGTCATGCCGGTGGCGAAGTGCGGGAACAGGGCGGTGCTGACTGCGATCATGAGCGCGACCAGCATCAGCGTATGCCGCACGCTGCGGTTGGCAGCAAAGCCGGCGAAGATGTTACCCATGAAGCCGGCCACGCCATACAACAGCAATAATGAACCGATCGTAGGCCCGTCAAAGCCGGCATTCTGTTTGAAAAACGGTGCGACATAGGTGTACGCAGCAAAGTGTGCCAGGCCGATCAGCAATACGGCGATCAAGCCGACCCGTGCTTGCGGGTTGATGAACAACGCCGGCAGGTCGCGAATGCGGATGGCCTTTTCCGGCATCAGCCGCGGCAGCAGGAATACCTGTGCCAGCAGCACCGGTACGCCTACCAGTGCAGTGACCAGGAACGTCATGCGCCAGCCCATCAGGCCACTCAGCCAGGTGCCCACAGGCACGCCCACTACCGTCGCCAGGGTTACGCCCGCCATGATGATGGAGTTGGCTTTGGCTACGCCCATCCCTTCAGGTGCCAGGCGGCCGCTGAGGGCGATGGCTGTGGCCCAGAAGCCGCCAATACTGATACCCAGTAGCACACGGCCGGCCAACAGCAGGCTGAAGTCGCCGGCGTAGGCCACGATGGCGTTGGCAATGATCATGATCAGCGTCAGGCCGATCAGCAGGTAGCGCCGGTCCAGCGCGCCCACGCCTACGGAAATCAATGGGGCGGCCAATGCAGCCATGATGCCGGGCAAGGTCACCATCAGGCCGGCAAGGCCTGCACTGATGCCAAGGTCGCTGGCCACATCGTTTAGCACCCCCACCGGGAGGAACTCACTGGTGACCAGGGCGAACGCACCCACGGCTACCGAGAGGATTGCCAGCCATTGCTGGGTGACACTCTGTTGATTGTGTTCGGGAAGGCCGCGAGGGGCCTGGCTGTTGCTTGGCATGGGTTAGGTTCCATGAGGGATCTCGCCTGTAGCAGGCGCAAGAGCGGGGGGATTTGCAGGCGATTGTAGAGACGGCCTTGCCTGGCCGACAGGCAGGCCGCTCGATAGTAATCATCAGCGCAATCGATGAAACGTCTTGCGTAGAGCGGCTGCTCTGAGCAATGGCGTCCCGCTTGCGAATGCTATGGGCGGGGGCTTTATTCCCTAACCCGTTCGCCGTCAGGCTAGCCAAGGGCGCTTGTGCTTGACCCGGACAGGTGCAACAGGCGGCAGTGCAGCGTGCTTATGCCGCCTATGGTGCCACCAGCACATCACACAGTGATTCGTTCAGCACATGCTTGGTGACGCTGCCGACCAGCAGCTCCTCCAGCGCGCTTGCTCCCTGCTTGCCGACCACAATCAGGTCGCACTCCAGCTCCTGCTCCTGCTCGACAATGCACCAGCCCGGGTTACCGTGCACCAGGACCTGCCGTGCATCGGCCATGCCGGCAGCCTCACTCAACGCCGCGAGTTGTGCTTCTGCATCCTTGCGAATGACATTGCGGTAGTGGGTGAGGGTGCCGTGGTCGATATGGGCGAAGCGCACGCTGGCTTCAAACGGGGCTTCGTACACATGCAGCAGAATGATCTCCGCTTGCGGGGCAATGGCCTTGGCCAGTTTGAGGGTGCGCAGTGAAACGGGCGAAAAATCGACTGGCACCAGCACAGTGCGGTAGGCATCACGAGGGGCCGGCTTGACCACGAGCAAAGGGCAGGGCATGTGGTTGAGCATTTTCTGCACGGTTGAACCCAGCAGCAGGCGCCGCGCCACGCTCTGGCCCCTGGCCCCACACACCAGCAGGTCGCTGTGCTTGTCCTGCACCACCCGGTTGATCTCCGTGATCACCGAGCCGCCGGCGACCTGCACGCCAGCGGAGATACCGTAACGCTGGAACAGCAGTGCTGCCAGTGCGTGGGTTTTCTCGCCTGCGCAATCCAGTACGCGTTTCAACAGATCGTCATCAGGCGTCACCAACTGTTTGAGGCGCTCGAAGGGTGCCGGGTTGGCAACGTAGAGCAGGTCCAACGAGGCCTGTTGCGCATCGCTCAGGTAGGCAGCGCGCTCAGCGGCGTTGCGGGCATGTGGGGAAAGGTCGGTGGCAACCAGTATGTGTTTCAGCGGGTTCATGTGGGGCTCCTTGGCCAAGGCCGCGCACAGCGATCAAGCGGTAAACCTTGAGCACTGTGCGCCTGGCGGTGCTTGAGTCATTCCTTGCGTGCAGCCATCGTCGCGCGAACTCGGCGCGAGGGCTTGATTTGGGTCAATGACGTGTAGGTGCGGCGGCGGATCATGCCGGCAACAGCACGCAACCGGGCGCAGCCAGACCCTGACGTTCAGGCAGTAACGGCCGACCACTGCTCGAACGCTGCCTGCATGCTTTGCCGGGTCTGTGCGTCGGCGGGGATCAGGTGTTCGATGCGCAGTGACTGCACGGTGACATCCAGCGGCATGCCGAAGGTGGTGAACGTGGACAGGAACCTCAGCTCGCCATACGGGGTGTTCACGCGGGTCAGCAGCAAAGGGGTGGCTGTTGCCATCTGGCACGGGCTTGCCGGGGGCGGCAAGTCGCGCAAGCGCGCTGCCAGTGCCGGATTGCCTGCGGCCTCCCTGGATGCGCGGTGCCAGGCAGCAGCGCGGATTTCCGGCGCGTTGGCCATATGATCACCCAGACCACCGGGGCACAGCAGTGTCTGCAGCAGGTTGAGGCCGGTCGCCGGCTGTGCGCTGACACCGGCCATCGCCAGCAGCAGGCCGGTACTGGCATTGGCGGCGATGACGTCCCAGTTGCTGTCGATGACGATCGCCGGAGCGGGGTTGTTCACCTGCAGAATATGCTCGATGGCAGTATTCACCAAGGCCAGTTCAGGCGCATCGAGTGGTGTGGCGGCGTAGCGGGGCGCGTATCCTGCAGCAACGAACACTTCGTTGCACCGCTCCAGCGGTGCATCCAGGGCCGACAGGAGGGCATGCAAGGTGCCTGGGCTGGCTTTGGCGCGTCCTGTTTCCACACAGCTCAGATGACGCTGCGACAGTCCCGTCAGCAGCGCCAGTTCCAGCTGGCTGAGTTTGGCCTGACGGCGCAGTTCGCGAAGATGCTGGCCCGCTGAGATGTGTGGGGCAGGGGTGCTGCGATGGAACAGATGATGATTCATGCGTTGCCCTGATCGTCCTTGAGTACAAGCAACCCTATCAATTTGCGCGGCGTTTGTGTTGGTGGTTGTCAGGCCGCCGCGAGTGCTGCCTAGGCGTGATCGGAAGGCTCGTCAGTCCCCTTTCTGGATCTTGCGCAAGATGTTTCGCCTTTTGCGCGCCATACATACCGGTAGGGCTGAGCGTTGTGCAGCGCTAAAAATGTATTAATGGAACCGGCCAATTCGCATGTCGAACTGAGGCTGCCGTCGCGTGGGTAAACAGTGATATCCCGAAAAATGCGCTCAACTAAGTTAATCCAGGAGTTGAAGGTCGGAGTGAGTGTATATGAAATACGTTGATGTCGCTTGAATAACTGTTTGAAGAGAGGCGTTTCCCTCAGCTGTTTTTTCGATCAAACTCGCCTTCTGCGGGATTTCCTGATGCTGTGCAACATGAATTAACAGATTGTCTCGTTGTTTTTTGCAATGGGATACTACTCAGCTAGCCTTGGATGTGCTTGAGGAAATGACGACATGGATGTCGGGTGTTGGTGGCAAGGAGAACTTCCTGGCTAACAACCCTCGGCGCTGGCTAGTACTATTCGTGCTGTCTTTTGCGCTGCTGTTGGTCGCGATCGGTATGGCCGTTCTCTAGATCGCGCTTCTGACCCTCACCCATGCATCTCGATACATCCACTACCGACAAGTTTTTGATCGTCAACATGTATCCATCGATCGTCGCTGGCTTGCTATTGGGTGCGGGCATCCTCGGTGACAGGGTGGGGCGCCAACGCCTCTTTGTTGGAGGTCTGGCGATTGGAAGCAGGTTGTTCGCTGGGTCATGTTTTCCGCGATCGGAATACTTATCTTCAGCGCTATCATTGCAGGTATGAATTTCCGACGGACCCCCGTCTTGTTCAACAAATAAGCACAATTTTTCAAAATGATGTTTGTTGATCTCCACCTGGGTGTCGCTCAGGAGAAACTGATAGATCTGCTACTAGGGGACTTCTGAAATGATGCTGGATTTAATGGGTAGATTTCAATGGGGCTCGGATTTCTACCAGATAACGGTCCACCGAATAGATCATGGTGCTTGGTGCTCCTGATCCTGTCCTCTTCTTCCTCCGTTGGCTATATAAGCGTTACACGCATAGCAGGAGTTTGTCAGCATGAAAACTGGTATTTATGCCAGTAGTGGTTTCAGGCTTGTTATGAGACAGTCGTGCTAAAGGCAGCTTTGAGGTGCACGCTGATGGCACGAAAAATTAAAAATAGCATGGATGAAAGTCAATGCCAGTTGTGGCGGGCTCTCAGCTATACACCTTATGGATACTGCTCGGGATGTTCACAGTTAATTGCATTTAATGGCGAGCGAGAAGATCCAGTAACTGGGCACTATCTGTTGGGTAATGGCCATCGAGGGCTCAATCCTGTCTTAATGCGTTTCAACTCCCCAGACAGTATGAGTCCGTTCGGGCGGGGTGGGACTAATTCTTATTGTTATTGCCTTGGGGATCCAATAAATTTACGAGACCCGAGCGGGCGTTTTCCAGTGCCAACATTTTTATCTCGATTCTTCAGGTGGGCTGGCCTAAAAGCTGGCTTCATTAAGGAAGCGAAAGGGGCGGGTCGGTTATTCAACGCGGTTACTACAAGCCAGACCAAAATATATACCCGAGAAACGAGAGCGAGGTCTGCCTCCGCACCGTCGCTTGCTTCTAGTGCGCCTGGTGTGGAGGACATCAGTGACTGGGATTATCTTGGAGCTCACGGAAGTTCGAAGGAGCATGGCCCCAGCTTGATGTCAGGGCTTGATCCAGCGTTTCAAGGTTCCAGCCATGCTCAACTGTTTGGAAAGGGATTCTATCTTGCTCCTGATCCGTACCACCCTTTTATGTACGCTCGAAGTCTTTGGATGCGCGGGAAAACACCAGAGTTATACGGAGTTTATATCAAATACGCCAGTCGCCTCAAATTAGGGCGAGACTATTCGATTAGAGTGCGTGAGGGCGTCGCAGAGATGCGTAGAAATTTAGAAATTGTCATCAGGGAGCCTGCATATCATTTAATTGCAGTCCGGTCAGGTATAAGAGATTCTGTAGTGCTTCTTAGGCCTAACGAGGCGCCATTTTGAGGGGCAGTGGAACCTTGTGTAAGCTTAGGTTCTGTATGAAGACCTTTGAAACCTCACTGGAGTCTCTGGAAGCCGATTTTCCGTAGATTTCTCGCTTTTTAGGCGAAGGATTCTGCCATGTCCAAGCGATACGAACTTTCCGATGCAGAATGGGAAATAGTCGCGGACCTCTTCACCGCACATCGACGTACAGGACGCCCAAGAGTCGATGATCGCTTGATGCTCAACGGCGTTTTATGGGTGCTGTGCTCCGGTGCAACCTGGCGGGACATGCCAGAACGATTCGGGCCTTGGTCGACGGTCTATCAACGATTTCGAGACTGGCGAAATCAAGGAATTTTCAACAAGATGCTCACGCGGTTACACCTCAAGCTCAATGCGCAGGGCCTGATTGACTTGAACACTTGGTGCATCGACTCAACCGCCGTGAGAGCCACCCGTGCCTCTTCAGGCGCAGGCAAAAAAGGGGGGCGAAGAACCAACGGACCACGCACTTGGACGAAGCCGGGGCGGGTTGGCGACGAAAATTCACATGGTCAGTGACGCTCGTGGCATCCCACTCCACTTCACGCTCTCAGGCGGAAACGCCAGCGACATCTCCCATGCTCAACGACTGCTGGACGGTGTCCACATCCCTTCGAGTCGAGGCCGGCCACACAATCGTTGCCGTTTGCTCTTGGCCGACAAAGGGTATGACGCAGAATCCTTGCGGCAATGCTGCGACCGCTATCGGATGCAACCGGTGATTCCGCTACGTGACATGAAACGTATGCCGAAGCCGGGTTTGCCGCGGCTGTTTGACAGGCCCAAGTATCGGCAACGCAATTCTATCGAACGTCTATTGGGTTGATTGAAGGAGCACCGCCGTCTGGGTACACGCTATTGCAAGCTGGCGGAAAGCTTCGCTGCGATGGTCTCGCTGGCTTGCTGGCGGCGGTGTCTACGACATTACTTTTCATACAGTGCCTAGGGAAGGTTTCAAGTAGCCCGGTAATTTGGGCAGCCTTCTGGATTGAGCAAAGGCAGTGGGCGATGATCATACGTTGCCCTGATCGTCCTTGAGTGCAATGTCCATGACCTCACGGGTCATTGAGTGCAAGCAACCCTATCACTACTGTGCCGGCAAACCCTATCAAGGAGAGCCATATGGGCTTGCGTATCTGCGCGCTGGCGGTACTGGTGCTGTTTTCGCTGTACACCGGCTGGACGCTGCTGATTGCCGAGCAATCGCTGCTGGCATTCGGGTTGGCACTGCTGGCGCGGCCGGACACCGCCCAGGTGGTCATCGACCTGTACCTGATGGCCGGGCTGGCCGGTTGCTGGATGATGAGAGACAACCGCGTGCGCGGCAGAGCCGGGATCGCGGTGCTGCCTTACCTGATGCTGACCGTCATGTTCGTTTCGCTGGGGCCGTTGCTGTACCTGGTAACCAGAGGCGTTGCCGAGGGGCGCCAGCCATGAGCGGTGCTCTGCAGGTCTATGCGCTGTGCGTGGTGGTGCTGTTCCTCAAGATGTTCCTGGTTTCCTGCTATCAGGGCTATCACCGCTTGCGCTTCGTCGCGTTCACCAACCCGGAGGACGCTGCCGTGTTCAGGCGCGTCGCCCAGGCCGTTGAACGCCCGCAGGTGACACGTGCTGCCAAGGTATGGGCCAATGATCTGGAGAACATTCCCATATTCTTTGCCCTCGGCGGGCTGGCTGTCGCGTTGGAAGCAGCCACGCAACCGGTGCTGTGGCTGAGTACGGTGTTCACGGTTGCCAGGGTCCTGCATACGCTGGCCTATCTGCGGGGCCTGCAGCCATGGAGAACGTTGTTCTATGGCATCGGGGTCATTTGCCTGCTGGGCTTCTGCTCACTCATCGCAGCGAAAATAGTCGGCTGACCCAAAATATTGCATGAGTCATCTTGATGCTTTCACATAGCAGTACTAATACTTAAGCACTGCCGAAGGGGATGATCATGCAGACACGCTTCGTTGTGGTTCCCGCAGTGCCACCCAAGAAAGAGGCTTATCCTCGACGGCTTGGCTTTCCTGCCGCACTGGCGGAGGGGTACGACCTCTATGACACGCAAGACAAGATGCGTCTGAGCCTGAACTTTTCCACCCGTGCCCAAGCCGAGTTCGAATGTGCATGCCGCAACCGCTGTGGGGATGCCGGTGATGCAGATCTCGCCAGTATTGGTTGATCGCCTGCTGTGGCCCGTTCTTGTTTCTGGTGCTGCTTTGCAGGGTCTATCGCCACATTCAAGCGTTTGCGATGAGGCTGGAACCGTTTCAGGGTCCCGGCTCAGCGGCTGATGGCACAGGCAAAAAGCTCTACCGCGCGGCTTGCCATTCAACAGTCACAAAGTTGTAACACAGCTGATGCAAAGTGTGCTGGCCATCACACGGAGCACTTTTTTGATGAAACGCCTGATGAAGTCTGCTGCACTCGCCGTTGCGGTTTCCCTTTGCGCCACCTCGGCAGCCTTTGCTGCAGAAAACGTCCGCTTGACCGGTTCGGGCGCCAGCTTCCCTGCACCGATCTACCTGACCTGGTTCAAGGACTTCAGCAAGAACACGGCTGGCGTCACCGTCGATTACCAGTCCAAGGGCAGCGGTGCGGGCGTTCAGGACTTCCTGAACAAGACTGTCGACTTCGCCGCCAGTGACTCGGCTATGAGCGAAGCAGACATTGCCAAGGTTGGCGAAGGCGTGCAGTTGCTGCCAATGACCGCCGGTGAAATCGTCCTGGCTTACAACCTGCCGGGTAACCCTAAAGGGCTGAAGCTGCCGCGCGACGTCTACTCCAATATCTTCCTCGGCAAGATCACCCAGTGGAACGACCCGCAAATCGCTGCGGCCAACCCTGACCTGAAGCTGCCTGCCACCCCGATCACCGTGGTCGTGCGTGCCGACTCCAGCGGCACCACTGCCGTCTTCACCAAGCACCTGTCGGCCATCAACGCTGACTTCAAGCAAGGGCTGGGTGAAGGCAACACCGTCAACTGGCCGGCCACCGACAAGTTCATCAAGTCGCCGAAGAACGACGGCGTCACCGCCACCGTCCGCCAGACCCCGGGCGCCATCGGCTACATCGAGTACGGCTTCGCCAAGCTGGCCAAGGTCGACTTCGCCATGTTGCAGAACAAGGCTGGCCAATACGTCGTGCCGAATGCCGAGAGCGGTGCCGAAGCACTGGCTGCGGTGAACATGCCGGAAAACCTGGTGGCCTGGCTGCCTGACCCGGACGGTGCCAAGTCCTACCCGATCACTTCCTATACCTGGATGATTTTCCGCAAGGACAACGGCAACCCGGAAAAAGCCAAGGCCATGCGTGAAATGGTCGAGTACAGCCTGACCAAAGGCCAGACCATCGCCGACTCGATGGGTTACATCCCGCTGCCGCCGTCGGTAGTCGACCAGGTGCGTAAAGCGTCCGCCAACATCCAGTAATACCCAGGCGCTCCCGGTATCGGCATGAAGCCGTGCCGGGGGTGTTTGTCCTTTGTCCCGGAACTCGCCAATGAACACTCCTTTTGCCATACCGGATAACCCCGACTCCGCGTGCCAGCCACCGTCTGCGAAAGACTTTCTGGTCGATCGCACCTTTCGTGCGCTTGCGCGCATTGGCGTGGTGCTGGTGCTGGCGCTGGTCTTCGCGCTGGTCTACGAAGTCGGCCGCAAGGCACTGCCTGGGATTGAAAAGCACGGTTTTGACGTGTTGTTCGGCAGCGTCTGGGACGTTAACCAAGGCAAGTACGGTATTCTGCCAGCGATCTGGGGTACGCTTTACAGCGCCTTGATCGCCCTGTTGATCGCCGGTTTCTTCGGCGTCAGCATGGCCATTTTCCTGACCCAGGATTTCCTTCCGGCCAAGCTTGCCGCGGTGTTTCGCACCATCGTCGAGCTGCTCGCCGCCATCCCCAGCGTGGTGTACGGCCTGTGGGGCATCTATGTGGTCATCCCGGCGATTCGCCCGCTGACCGCCTGGCTGAACAGCGAGCTGGGCTGGATCCCGTTTTTCGGCACCTCCTTGAGTGGCCCAGGCCTGCTGCCTGCGGCGCTGGTACTGGCGATCATGATCCTGCCGACCATCGCTGCGGTTTCCCAGGATGCGCTGACCAGTGTACCGATGAAAACCAAGCAGGCTGCCTACGGTATGGGTACCACCCACTGGGAAGCCATCCTCAAGGTGATGGTGCCCTCGGCGGCGACCGGCATCTTCGGTTCGCTGGTGCTGGGCCTTGGCCGTGCACTCGGTGAAACCATGGCGCTGGCCATGCTGGTCGGCAACGCCAACACCATTTCCCTGTCCTTGTTCGCACCGGCTAACACCCTGGCGGCGCTGTTGGCGCTGAACTTCCCGGAAGCCGGCCCGAACGAGGTCGAAGTGCTGATGTACGCCGCACTGGTACTGATGTTCATCACCCTGCTGGTGAACGTCCTCGGCTCGATGATCATGCTCTACGCCCAGCGTGGTAACAAACAATGACTGACCTGACGACCCCTGTAGTCGCGTTGCCCAGCCTGCAGCGCAAGCTGGAAGGCCGCGCCCTGCGCAGCCTGGTACTGACCACCCTGGCGTGGTTTGCGGCACTGGTGGCCAGCGTGCCGCTGATTTCCGTGCTGTACATGCTGATCACTCGCGGCGGGGCACGCCTTAACCTGGAAGTGTTCACCGAGCTGCCACCGACCGGCTTCGAGATGGGCGGTGGTTTCGGTAACGCCATGGCCGGTACCTTCGTCATGGTCGGCATTGCCGCCGCCATCGCTGTGCCGGTCGGTATCCTGGCAGCGGTGTTCCTGGCCGAGCTCGGCCCCGACAGCAAGCTGGCCAATGCTGCGCGCTTTGCCGCCAAGATGCTCACTGGCCTGCCATCGATCCTGGCCGGTGTGTTTGCCTACGCCCTGGTGGTGATGACCACCGGTACCTACTCGGCACCGGCAGGCGGCGTGGCCCTGGCGGTGCTGATGCTGCCGATCGTGGTGCTGACGGCCGAAGAGTCGATGAAGATGGTGCCCAAGATCATGAAGGATGCTGCCTACGGCATGGGCTGCACCCGTGCCCAGGTGATCTGGAAGATCGTTCTGCCCACCGGCCTGCCGGCCATCCTTACCGGGGTGATGCTGGCCGTGGCTCGCGCCGCTGGCGAAACCGCGCCACTGCTGTTCACCGCGTTGTTCAGCAACTACTGGATCTACCACGACGGCGACCTGGCGGTGATGAACCCCACAGCCTCGCTTGCGGTACTGATCTACAACTTCTCCGGCATGCCGTTCGACAACCAGCTGGAGCTCGCCTGGGCGGCCTCGCTGGTACTGGTAATGATCGTGCTGGTCATCAACATTTTGAGCCGAGTCTTCGGCAAGCCCAAGTATTGAGAAAGGGAGCATCCAACTTGAACGTATCCACTGCGCAAAGAGCCGCTCCCATGGTCAGCGAAGCCCCCATCGTCATGGACTGCAAGCTCGACAAGATTTTCTACGGTAACTTCATGGCCGTGCGTGACAGCCATGTGCCGATCAGGAAAAACGAGATCACCGGTTTCATCGGCCCTTCGGGCTGCGGCAAGAGTACCGTGCTGCGTAGCTTGAACCGTATGAATGACCTGGTGAAGGGTTTCCGTTTCGAAGGCCATGTGCACTTCCTTGGGCAAGATGTCTACGGCAAGGGTGTCGACCCTGTTGTAGTACGCCGCTATATCGGCATGGTGTTCCAGCAGCCCAACCCGTTCTCGATGAGCATCTTCGACAATGTGGCCTTCGGCCTGCGCCTGAACCGCTACAAAGGCGACTTGGGCGATCGCGTGAAGCACGCCTTGCAAGGCGCCGCGCTGTGGGACGAAGTGAAGGACAAGCTCAAGGTCAGCGGGCTGTCACTGTCCGGTGGCCAGCAGCAGCGCCTGTGCATCGCCCGTGCCATCGCCACCGAGCCGGAAGTGCTGTTGCTGGACGAGCCCTGCTCGGCACTCGACCCGATTGCCACCCGCCGCGTGGAGGAGCTGATGGTCGAGCTGAAAAAGGACTACACCATCGCCCTGGTGACCCATAACATGCAGCAGGCGATTCGTGTGGCCGACACCACCGCGTTCTTCTCGGTGGATATTTCCCAGGGCACCCGCACCGGCTACCTGGTCGAGATGGGCCCGACCGCGCAGATTTTCCAGAACCCGCGTGAGCAACTGACCAGCGACTACATCAGCGGCAAGTTCAGCTAAGCCATACAAGCTCAAGGTGGGCGGGTGTTGCAGCCAGGAAGGTTGCAACACCCGGCCGCGTTACCTTCCGTTAAAGTGTTACCCGGGATTACCAATGCGAGCGACGCGTCGTCTTGATCTGTCAGCGGTAGAGCGCGCACTGCGCGAGGTGCAGGGCCGTTTTGCCGAACTCAGCCAGCATTTCACCGAACCGCGGGACCCGTTTACCGACGAGGTGCTGCTGAATGTGGTTGAAGGCTATGCGCTGATTGACGACTATGTCGCTCGCGGTATCGACCTGTTCGACCTGCAACAGCTGAACCTGATGCTGGAAATCAATGCCACCGTGCTATGCGGCAGCGATCCGGCCCGTCGTCTGGAATTCGCCCCGCACCTTGCGGCAACCGAAGCGCACTTTTTCAACAACGTGGAAGGTGGCATCAAGGATTTGTACAACTGGTACTGCGCGTACCGCAGCGATTCCATCTGGAAGCGGGCAGCGGGTGTGTATGTACGGATCCTCAGCAAGCCGCAGCTGTTCATCGAAGGCAACAACCGCACGGGTTCGCTTATTGTCAGCTATTTGTTGATGCGTGCCGGGCTGCCGCCATTCGTGCTGTCGCTGGACAACGCCGAGGGTTACTTCAACCCGTCCTCGGTCATACGCAACTCCGCCAAACACGGTGTCAAGGCTTTGTACGAACTCCCCAAGATCAAGAAAAAGTACGCCGCGTTCCTGGAAGCGAAGGCGCCTGAGCCCGGCAAGTTCTTCCTGAACGGCACGCCCGTGCCTGCCTGTGAGGGGAGCCGCTGATGCAAGGTTCATCCCTGTTCGCACGAGGGCGGCAAGCCATCGAACGCAAGCTCAAGCGTGGCCAGGTACGCATTTCGTTCGATATCGACGACACGCTGGCCTGCCTGCCCGAACACGCTGCTGCCGAAGACAGCAAGCTGCCGGGTTTCGTCCATCGCTGGCTGGGTGAGCCCCTGCGCAGCGGCACCCGCGAGCTGATCCGCGACCTGCGCGGCCAGGGCTGCAGCATCTGGATCTACACCTCCTCGGGGCGTACCCCGGCTTACATCCGCCGCTGGCTGATGCTTTACGGCATTCATGTCGATGGCGTGGTCAACAGCGATCGGCACCAGCACATCCTGGCCCAGAACGGGCTGGAAAACTCACCCTCCAAGCTGCCTTCGGCTTTTGATATCGATCTGCACGTAGATGATTCCGAAGGTGTGCGCCTGGAAGGTGTCGACCACGGTTTCCGCGTGGTGGTGGTGTGCCCGAAGGATGAGCACTGGGCGCAGAAGGTGAAGGACGCGGTGGTGGATGTGCAGGCACGGCTGGCCTGGCAGCAACCGCACCGTTATGAAATGCCCGCTTGCCAGCGTTCGCAGGCACTGGCTTCCTGAACGGACGCAATGCCAGCGACCGCGTAGCATCCTTCGCGGGTAAACCCGCTCCCACAGACGCTCGCAACCTTCGGGTCTTGCACGGCACCTGTAGGAGCGGCTTTAGCCGCGAACACCGGCAATGCCGGTGCCATCCCCCGCGCATCTTCAACACAGCCACGCCTGCAATTGACCGTACTAACCCGCTCATGCAGCGGTACTGATACCTGCCTACCACTCATGTCTAAGTCCTAAGTCTCGAACCCAGACCCAAGCAGGTACCGGGACCAAATCACCGGGCCACACCCTCCCGCCCCAAAGCACTCGCCACCCCACGCCAAAGCAGCGTTCCTGGCAATTTGCCCACTTCTGATAATCGCCTCCGACATCCCGTCCCCGTTTGGAGCGCGCCATGCACAACAACAATAAGCACCTGCCGCCTCGTTTTCTCGCAGCCGCCATCGCCAGCTTTTCTGCGCTTGGCCTGAGCAGCGTCGCCGAAGCCGAGATCATGCTGTACGACAAGGACCAGACGACGTTTTCCACCGATGGCTATATCAACGCCTTCTACGTCAACAGCGAGGTCGACCGCGAGGGCGAGCAGTTTGACCGCCGCCAGTCGCGGGTGAAGATGGGCTTCTTGCCCAACTACCTGGGCTTCAACATGGGCAAGCAGGTGGATGACCTGAAGCTCGGCGCGCGTGCCTCGTTCTGGGTAACCATCAACGACAGTGAAACCAACGGCACCGACACCGCCATCGACGTACGCCAGTTTTACGGCACGGTGGCCAACCCTGAGTGGGGCGAGGTGCTGATCGGCAAGGACTTCGGGCTGTTCGCCCGTTCCAACATCCTGCTCGACGAACTGCTGGCCGGCTATGGCCAGGTCAGCGACACCCTGGGGCTGGTGGACGGCGGCGGGGTGTCATTCGGCAACATTGGCAGCGGTTACCCGTACCCGTTCCCAACCTCGCAGATCACCTACCGCACGCCAGTGATGGACGGCCTGCGGGTGGCGGTGGGCATCATGGACCCGGTGGACACCAACGACAGCAGCCCGACCGGAAAGGCCTACCAGGAAAACCCACGCACCGAGAGCGAGATCACCTACCAGTTCGACCTGGGTGGGGCGCAGATCTACAGCTGGATAAACGGCAGTTACCAGACCTCGGACAATACTGACTCCACGGTAGAAACGGTCACTTCCAAGGGGGTGGGTTACGGGGTGCAGGCAAAGATGGGCGGCTGGTCGCTGACCGGCTCGGGGTTCCAGGCCAAGGGCATCAACCCGTTCTTCACCAACAATGCCGGCGAACCGGTTTTGCGCAATGTCGACAGTGACGGCTACCTGCTGCAGGGCTCGTACAAGTTCGGCAAGAACCGCGTGGCGCTGTCCTATGGCAAGACCAAGGACGATGGCAATGGTGCGGTTGACAGCGGTGCGGACTACGAGACCCGGGGTGTGGCGCTGTTCCATGACATCAACGACAACCTGAAACTGGTGGCCGAGTACAACCAGTTTTCCATCGACGGGCATGACACCAGTGCGCAGAACGAAGACACCGATACCTTTGCCGTGGGCGCGGTATTGACCTGGTAAGCGCCCGGGGCCGCAAGGCGGCCCCGATTGACGCGGCCTTTTACGCCCATGGAACCGCCCACCCGCTACCCAAGTAGCATTCGTCACCCGCTACCACCTCCTTAAACTGATCGCTCAGCCACCCCGTGCCGGAGACCACGATGCAACAGGCTCATAACGACGGTGTGGTCAGTGCCATGTCTCAGGCTACCGACGCACGGCTGGCCGCCCAGGACCTGGCGCGGCAGTTGCTGCACCCGCATTTGGGTTTCGTGCTGTTCTTCTGTTCCGCCGAATACGACTTGCAGGCTTTGGGCGAAGCGTTGGAGCAGGATTTTGGCGGCATACGCCTGGTCGGCTGCACCAGCGCCGGTGAAATCACCCCGCTGGGCTACGGCCGCAATTGCGTGACGGCGGTGGGCTTCGATCACCGGCACTTTTCGATCGCCACCGCGTTGATCGATGAGATGGAGCGCTTCAGCCTGATCGACGCGCAGCAGATGGTCGAGCGGCTGGTCGGCACCTGCCGCAGCAATACCCTGGCGCCAATCAAGGGCCACAGCTTTGCACTCACGCTGCTCGATGGCTTGTCCAGCCGCGAGGAAATGGTGCTTGCCGCACTCAGCGCAGCACTGGGGGATATCCCGCACTTCGGCGGCTCGGCCGGTGACGACAACTACCTGAACCGCACCCATGTGTATTACGGCGGTACATTCCACAACGGCGCAGCCGTGGTGGTGCTGGTCAACACCTGGCTCGACTTCGAAGTGTTCACCACGCATCACATCCTGCCGCGCCAGGAAAAGCTGGTGGTAACCGGTGCCGACAGCGCCCAGCGCCGGGTTTTCGAACTGAATGCCGAGCCGGCGGCCGAGGAATATGCCCGCCACATCGGCGTGCCCGTGGATGCGCTCGATCACCGGGTGTTCGCCGCCCACCCGCTAGCCGTGCGCATTCATGATCAGTACTACGTGCGGGCGATCCAGCAAATGCATCCTGACCTCAGCCTGAGCTTCTACTGCGCGGTGGAGAACGGCATCGTGCTCACGGCCATGACTCCGGGCCCGCTGTTGCCGAACCTGCACCAGCTGTTCGATGGCCTGCACCAGCGCCTCGGCCCGTTGTTGCTGACTATCGGTTGTGATTGTTTCCTGCGGCGGCTGGAACTGGAGGCCCATCACGGCCTGGAGCCGGTCGGCGCGTTCCTGCGCGAGCAACGGGTGATCGGTTTCAACACCTACGGAGAACAGTTCAATGGCATGCACATCAACCAGACCTTCACCGGGGTCGCCATTGCCCGCAACCGGCCTCCTGTCGGTCGCTGAACTGCAGGCCGAGCTGACTCGGCTGCAGCACCAGAACCACAAGCTGCAGCGCATCAATGACGCATTGATCGAGCGCATCGAGTCGGGTGTGACCCGGGGCAATGACCCATACGCCGCGTTCCAGCATTCGGTGGTGCTGGCCGAGCAGGTGCGCGAACGCACTGATGCGCTGAACCAGGCCATGGCCGAGCTCAAGGCCGTCAACCGCCTGCTCAGCGAGGCCAGGCAACGGGCCGAGACGGCCCACCAGCACCAGATTCGCCTGATTACCGACAACGTCCCGGCGCTGATCGCCTACCTGAACGCCGATCTGGTCTACGAATTCACCAACAAGGTTTACGAAGAGTGGTATTGCTGGCCGCATGGCGTGATGCTGGGCCAGAGCCTGCGCGCGGCCCACAGCGAGCAGCACTACCAGCGCCTGGAAGGCTACGTGGTACGGGCGCTGGCGGGGGAGAGCGTGACGTTTGAATTTGCCGAAACCAATATCAACGGTCAGGAACGCTATATGCTGCGCTCCTACGTACCGAACCGCCTGGCCAGTGGCGAAGTGGTGGGTATCTTCGTGTTGATTCGCGACATCACCGAGCGCCGCAACACCGCACAGGCCTTACACCAGGCCTATCAGCACCTGGAGCAACGGGTGCGCGAACGCACTGCCGAACTGACCAGCCTCAACGACCAGTTACTGCGTGAAATTGAAGAGCGCAGCCAGGCCGAGTCGCGTCTGCGCGAGGCCAAGCGCGAGGCCGAGCAGGCCAACCTGTCGAAAACCAAGTTCCTTGCTGCGGTCAGCCATGACCTGTTGCAACCGCTGAACGCGGCGCGGTTGTTCACCAGCGCGTTGCTCGAACGCGACGAGCCGCAAAACGCTGCCCACCTGGTGCGTAATGTCAGCAATTCGCTGGAGGATGTGGAAAACCTGTTGGGCACGCTGGTGGATATTTCCAAGCTCGATGCTGGCGTGATCAAGGCCGATGTCGCCCCGTTCGCCCTCAGCGAGCTGATGGACAACCTGGCCGCCGAATACGCCCAGGTGGCGCGTAGCGAAGGGCTGGCGCTGCACTTTGTGGGGTGTTCTGCCGTGGTGCGCAGTGACATTCAGCTGCTGGCGCGCATCCTGCGCAACCTGCTCAGCAATGCCATTCGCTACACCCGCAGTGGGCGCGTGGTGCTGGGGTGTCGGCGCCAGCGCGGTGGCGTGCGGATTGAAGTATGGGACAGCGGCATCGGCATTGCCGAAGAACACCTGGAAGACATGTTCCTGGAGTTCAAGCGTGGTGATGTGCAGCGCCCGGACCAGGACCGTGGGCTGGGCCTGGGCCTGGCGATCGTGGAGAAGATCGCCGGCATCCTCGGCCACCGGATCCGCGTGCGGTCATGGCTGGGCAAAGGGTCAGTGTTCGCAGTCGAGGTACCGCTGAGCGCCACCGCCCCCAAAGCCCAGCCGAGCCAGGCGATATGCGAGCCGATGCTCGAACGCCTGCGCGGGGCGCGGGTGTGGGTGCTGGATAACGATGCGGCGATTTGTGCGGGCATGCGTACCTTGCTGGAAGGCTGGGGCTGTCGGGTGGTCACTGCGCTGTCGGAGGAAGACCTGGCGCGCCAGGTCGACAACTACCACGCCGAGGCCGACCTGCTGATTGCCGACTACCACCTGGACAACGACTGCAATGGTGTCGACGCCGTAGCGCGGATCAATGCCCGCCGTGCCCAGCCGCTACCGGCGCTGATGATCACTGCCAACTACAGCAACGATCTCAAGCAGCAGATCCGCGAGCTGGGTCACACGCTGATGCACAAGCCCGTAAGGCCGATGAAACTCAAGACGGCGATGAGCCATCTGCTGGCCAGTGGCGTGGCATAACGGGTGGCCGCTTCGCGGGTTTATCCGCGAAACGGCGGGCAGGGATCAACGGCGCAGATAATCAGCAAAATCGATATCGCCGGCACTGAGAATGGCTTGTACCCGGTTGTGCACATTGAGTTTGCGCAAGATCGCCGAAACATGGGCCTTGACCGTGGTTTCGGCGATGTCCAGCGTGTAGGCGATCTGCTTGTTCGATTCACCTTTGGTCATGCGCTCGAGCACCAGCAGTTGCTTACGGGTCAGGGCTTGGAGCATTTCCGGCGGGAAGCTCGGGGCATCGTTATGGCGCCGGTTGGTACTGCTTTTCTGCGCGCGGATGATGTCTGGCGGCAGGTAGACATTGCCATTGAGGATCTGCTCGATCGCTTCGATCATCTGTGAGCGTGGCGACGACTTGGTGATGAAGCCCACGGCACCATAGGTAATGGCCTGCAGCACGATCTGCTTTTCCTGCTCGGCCGAAACGATGACCACCGGCGTGGTCGGCGCCTCGTTACGCAAGGTGATCAAGCCATTGAGGCCGTGCATGCCGGGCATGTTCAGGTCGAGCAGGATCAGGTCGAGGTCGTCATGCGCCTGGGTCAGGGCCAGGGCGCTTTCAAGGTCGGCGGTCTCCATGACCTCGCTGCCCTGGAAACCATCGCTGATGACGTTGTGGATGGCTTCGCGAAACAGGGGGTGATCGTCGGCAATCAGAATTTTGTACATGGCCTTTTCACCTTGTTTTTATTGGATGGAGCGGGGCACGCATATGCAGGCGTTTCAGGGGAACGGTACCGGTTGTGCCGGCTGCAATGGCAGGTTGGCTTGCTGCCAGGCATCCAGGCCGTCGCGGTACCAATACAGGTTGTTATAGCCCAAGGCTTTCGCGCGTTTTACCGCGTTCCAGCTTAACCAGCAATCGGAGCGGCAGTAAAAGACCAGCGGTTGGTCCGGGTGACCGGCCGTGGCTTTTTGCAGGTTACGCACGAAGTAGTCCTGCCATGCCGGGCTCAGTGCGCCGTCGCCGGTGTTGGCCAGCCACAGGCTGCCGGGGAGGTTACTGTGCGGTTCGTCTTCTATGAAGCGACCTTGCAGCCATTGACGGCGATAGACGTCGATCAGCACCGGCCTGGGCGTCTGGCCCAGCAGGCCTTGCAGTGTGGCGGTGTCGATGACCTGGCCGCCTTCGACCTGTTGCGGGGTCGGGCTGCGATAGTGCGTGGTGCGATAGCCGTCGGCGGAGAACAGCGGCGTGGTGTCGGCGTGGGCGATACCCAGCGACAGACTCAGCGCAAGGGCAACCAACAAAGGGCGCGGGGCACGTGGCATGGTTTTATCCTTCTTGTTATAGGCCCATTACATGCCAGGGACGGTGCGTTGTGAATGCGACGATTAGACAGCAAAGGCGGTACTAAAGTAGTAGATGGCCGGGCGCAAAGGGCGCTGCGCGCCTCTCCACATGAACCTTCGGCTTGTGGCCGCTCAGCGTGGTTTGCGCAGCGCCGCGTGCTGGGGGTTGAAGGTGAGTATCGCCAGCAGGGTGAACAATGCGGTCAAGCCCAGGCATACCGCCAGCGCCAGCAGGTTCAATCGCTCATAAAGTGCAAACCGCACCAGCTCTACGGCATGGGTGAACGGGTTCACAGCACACAGCCAGTACAACCACTGACTGGCCTCGCGCATTTTCCACAGCGGGTACAACGCCGAAGACAGGAAGAACAGCGGGAAGATCACGAAATTCATCACCCCGGCAAAGTTCTCCAGCTGGCGAATCGCGTTCGACAGCAATAGCCCCAGGGCGCTGAGCATGAAGGCTACCAGCAGCAACGCTGGCAGTGCCATCAGCAAGCCCGCAGCCGGTGGCTGTACCCCGTATAACCAGGCGATGGCGAGGAAGGCATAGACTTGCAGCAGGGAAATCAACGAAGTTGCCAGCAGTTTGCTGCCCAGCAGGAATGGGCGTGGCAGCGGGCTGGTCAGCAACACGCGCATGCTGCCCATCTCGCGGTCGTAAACCATCGACAGTGAGCCCTGCATGCCGTTGAACAGCAGAATCATGCAGGCCAGGCCGGGGATGATGTACACCTCGTAGGGGATGTAGGTGTCGTAGGGCTCGATGATGGCAATGCCCAGTGCTGCGCGAAACCCGGCAGCGAATACCAGCAACCACAGCAGCGGACGCACCAGCGCGCTGAGCAGGCGTGTACGCTGCAGCACGAAGCGCAGCCACTCGCGCAGCATGATGCCGTTGAAACATTGCCAGTAAGCGTTCATCGGGCGTTGGCTCCTGAGGGGGCGTTGGTCAAGCGGGCAAAGGCGTTATCGAGGTCACCGCCATGCTCAAGGCTCAGCGCATCGGCGGTGCCACTGGCCACCAGGCGCCCCTGATGCAGAATCAACAGGTCATCGCTAGGCTGCACTTCGTCCAGCAGGTGAGTGGCCCACAGCACGCTGAGCTGCTGCTCGCAGCACAACCGGCGCAGGTGCTGGTTAAGTGCCAGGCGGCTGGCCGGGTCGAGGCCGACGCTGGCTTCGTCCAGCAGCAGCAGGCGCGGCTCATGCAGCAGCGCGCGGGCAATTTCCACCCGCCGCCGATGGCCGATGTTCAGCTCACGCACACGATCGCGCCGACGTTCGCCAAGGCCTTGGCGGGCCAGTTCGGCTTCGACCCGCAGGCTGCTCTGGCGCCGCGACAGGCCATGCAAGGCGGCGTGGTAGCGCAGGTTTTGCTCAACGCTCAGGTCCAGGTCCAGGGTGCTTTGCTGAAACACCACGCCCAGCTGGCGCAAGGCCGGGCGTGCAGCGTTGCGTAGCGAGCAGCCGCACACGCGGATGTCGCCATGCTGCAGGTCGTACAGGCGAGTGAGCAGGGCAATCAAGGTCGACTTGCCGGCACCATTGGGGCCCAGCAATGCGGCGAAGCGCCCGGGTGCCAGGCTGAAACCGACCTGCCTGAGTGCCTCGCGCTGGCCATAGGCAAAGCTCACGTCACTGACATCGAGGGCGTTCATGGTGTCACCACCACACCCCAGGGGTAGCGCCCGACCTTCACCGACTTGAGCACTTTGAGGTTCTTTGCATCAATGACCGAAACGTCACCGCTGACACCGTTGGTGGCCAGCAACTGGCGCTGGTCCGGGGTGAATGCCAGCTGCCAGACCCGCCGCCCGACCAGCAGGTAGTCGAGCACATCAAAGGTCTTGGCATCGACCACCGCCACGTGGTTGGCCGGGCCCAAGGCGACAAAGGCGTACTTGCCATCGGCGCTGAGCTTGATGCCCACTGGCTGGACTTTGTCGGGGTGTACGCCCTTGATCTGGAAGTTCAGGGTTTTCAGCACCTGGCGCGTGGCCACGTCGAGTATGGTCACCGTGCCGCCGATCTCTGCCGAGGCCCACAGGTGCGAACCGTCTTTGCTGAACTCGACGAAGCGCGGGCGCTGGTCGACCAGCGTGCTTTCGGCCAGGGTCTGGGTGCTGGTGTCGATCCAGTGCAGCATGTTGGTGGTCTCGCTGGTGTTGACCGCCCACTTGCCGTCAGGGCTGACCGCCATGCCTTCGGGTTCGATGCCAACGTCGATCTGCCCGAGTACCTTGTCGGTGACGGTGTCGATCACGGTCACCAGCGCGTCGTCCTCGTTGGACACATACAGCCAGCGGTCGTTGGGGTGCAGGGCGAACTGCTCGGGGTCCTTGCCGGAAGGCAGCTCCTTGATGATCTTGCGGGTGGCCACGTCCATCACCTGCACCCGGTCCGAATCGCTGGCGCAGATATACAACAGCTTGCTGTCGTGCGACAGCAGCAAGCCACGCGGGCGCTGGCCCACCGGCAGGGTTTCGGTGACTTCCAGCGTTTGCATGTCGATCAGGCTGAGGCTGTTGTCCTTCTCGTTGGAGACCCAGGCGGTGGCAGCCATGGCGTGACTGCTGGCCAGCGCCAGGGCGCCCGACAGCAGGCTGGGGTAGATCAGGGCCCGGTGGAAGAGGGGGCGGCGCATGGCGAATTCCTTATTGTTGTGGTTGTCGGGTCAGGGGTAGCTACACGTCACTTCGGGCTTGTCATAGCCCAGGCTGTCCATTTCGTTGAAGGGATGCAGGAAGCCCTCCTGCGGCGAGGTGCTGACCAGGGCGCGGGGCTGAACCAACGGGATCGGCTGGCGCAGTTCGCCGTTCCACGGGCGGTAGCTGAGCTTGCGCCCCTTGAAGCCGTCCAGCGGCAACTGCTCGCTGAGCAGCAGTTGCTGAACCGCGCGAGGTTCGGCCAGGCGCAGCTTGCTGGCCGCACTGGCGACACTGCGTACAGCCATCCAGGCGGCGAAGTCACGGTCATTCATCCAGCGCCCGGCCTGGGCCTCGAAGCGTTTTTGCAACTGCGCCGCCCCGAAGGTTTCCACCGTCTTGTGCCAACCCGTGGGGGTCAGGCCCTGGGTACCGGCCACCGGGCGCGGATACCACGTCTGGTAGGGCAGGTACTCGCCGAAGTCACCGCGCTCGTCGGCCACCAGCACCACGTCGTATTCGGCAGTCTGGGTGAACAACGGCATGTCGGCCTGGGCGCTGCGGCGCTGGTCGTTATCGAAGGTCCAGGTTTTTTCCGCGACCAGTTGCACGCCAAAACGCTTCACCGACCGGCGTAGGGCAGCGGCGTACGCCTGGTCGTCCGGGGTCTGGCCGACCACCAGCAGTGCCCGTTGCCATTTGCGCAGTACCAGAAACTGCGCCAAGGCATCGGCCAGCATGGCCCGGCTCGGCAGGCTGTGCAGGACATTGCCCAGGCACTGGCTGCTGCGCAGGCTGTCGTCGGGGCTGCCGGCGTTGAACAACAGGCTGTCGGGCAGGGCGGCAGACAGCGCGCGCAGGCTGGCGGCCGGGGCATTCACCACGAACAGGCGCAGGCCTTGGTCATGCTGAGCCCTGGCGGCTTGCAGCAGGGCCTCGGGGCTGTCGACGTTGGCGCTGGTCAGCTGAAATTGCTGCTTCAGGAAACGCCCGGTGCTGTTGCTGTCGACAATGGCCAGTTCGGCGCCTTGTAGCCCGGCATCGCCGGGTTCGGGGATGACATTGGACAGCAGCGGGCCAGTGGCGGGGCGATAGCCCAGGTAGCCGATGCGTATGTGCAGCGGGGCTGCGGCCTGGCCCTGAGCGGCGGGCGCCAGGGGGGCAGCCAGTGTTGCGGCCAAGGCCAGCAGGCAGGTCAAGGCAAGGTGGGCAGGCTGGCGCATAACACACTCCACGGCAGATGGCGCCAGCATAGGAAGCCCGCCGGGAGGGGGAAATATGCAGAAAGTAGCGCTCGGCCGGTACCAAGGTAGTAATTCAGTGCGGGGGCCGCAGTTTTACGATGGTCCACAACGGCCTGAGGAGAACCGCTTGTGCGCCTTGTCAACCTGTCGGCCCTGTGGCGAGTCAACCTCTGGGTCACGTTATGCTTCGCCTTGGTCACGCTGGCTTGTGCCGGGGTGCTGTTGCACCAGGCGGTGGCCGACGTCGAGCGTGAGTTGCAGTCAGCCGAAGCCGTGGTGGCGTACCTGGGCGACACCGCCGAACGCGACCCGGCAAACCTGCAGCCCAGTTTGACCAAGAGCCTGCGCCATGTGCGGGTGCATTGGCTGGCAGCGGGTGAGGTGCCAAGGCTGCCGCAAGAAGCCGGTATCGATGCCTGGCTCGGCCGCCAGTTGTTCGGCGAGCGCTACCACAGCAGCCGGCTGCTGGACTTGAGTGATGGCCGCCGCGTGTTGATTGCCGTGGATGCGCGGGATGAAATCGATGAAGTCTGGGACTCCCTGCAACAACTGCTTGGCGTTTGTGGCCTGGCGTTGTTGCTGAGCTTGTTGACCATCCGCTGGGCGGTGCGGCGGGCCATGCGCCTGCTGGATGAGCTGCTGGGCGCCTTGCACCAGGTCTCGGGCGGGCGATTGACGGCACGCCTGCGCGAGGCCGGCCTGCCGGAAGCGCGCCAGTTGGCGAAACACTTCAACCGCATGGCCGCAACCCTGGAGCAGGCTCAGGCCGACAATGCCCAGCTGACCCAGACCCTGCTGGCAGTGCAGGAGCAGGAGCGTACCCAACTGGCGCAGACCCTGCACGATGATCTGGGGCAATATCTGGCAGGCATGCGTGCCCAGCTATGCCTGCTGCGTATGGTGGCCGAACAGCCAGAGGTGGTGACGCAGACGGCGCAGGCCCTTGAACTCAACTGCGAGCGCCTGCAGCAAGGTTTTCGCGCGCTGGTGCACAACTTGTATCCGGTGGCGCTGCACTACATGCCGCTGGCCGAGGCCTTCGGGCTGTTGGTGGGCCAGTGGCAGGCCAGCCAGGGTATCGAATGCCGGCTGCGGGTTGGCGAGCACTTGCCGGCGCTGACTGGGCCGAGCAGAACGCATTTGTACCGCTTGTTGCAGGAGGCCCTGACCAACGTCGCCCGGCATGCCGGTGCCAGCCAGGTGCGGGTACGCCTGCAGCGCAGTACCAAGGGCTTGCGCCTGTTCATTCGCGACAACGGCTGCGGCGCCCACCAGCCCCAGCGCCCAGGGGTAGGCCTGCACTCGATGGCCGAGCGCGCCCGCAGCCTTGGGGGCGAGCTACGCATTTTCAGCCGCCCGGGCGGTGGCTGGGCGCTGGCCCTTAACATTCCCGAGGAGGTGTGATGAATATCGTGTTGGTCGATGACCACGCCGTGGTCCGCCAGGGCTACGCCAGCCTGCTGCGGGCGGTGCTGCCATTGGTGCAGGTGCGCGAAGCTGCCAGTGGTGAAGAGGCGCTGGCCAGGGTCCAGGAGCAGGTACCCAATCTGGTGATCATGGACTTTGGCCTGCCCGGTATCAGTGGCCTGGAAACCACCCGTCGCCTGCGCCAGCGCCTGCCGCAGTTGCGGGTGCTGTTTTTCAGCATGCACGACGAGCTGCCGCTGGTGCGCCAGGCGCTGGATGCGGGGGCTTCGGGCTACCTGACCAAGAACTCTGCGCCCGAGGTGCTGATCGAGGCGGTGCAGCGGGTGTTGGCCGGGCATGCCTACATCGAGCAGCCCCTGGCCACCCAGCTGGCTTGCCTGTCACAGCAAAGCACCAGTGACCCGCGGTTGCAGCGCATGACCCAGCGCGAACTGGAGATATTCACGATGCTGGCCAAGGGTACCCCGGCGCGGGTGATTGCCGAGCAGTTGTGTATCAGTGCCAAGACCGTGTCCAACCACCTGACCTTGCTCAAGAGCAAGTTGCAGGTCAGTTCGCATGCCGAGCTGGTGCATCTGGGGATTGACCTGGGGGTGGTGCGGGTGGCGGGGTGAGGTAAGTGTTCTGGTTTTGAAGGTTCGGCGCCTGTGAGATCGAGCGCCGCCCGCGCGGCGCATCGCGAGCTGTGCTCGCTCCTACATTTGTTTCGGGCCATTATCGTCTGTGCCAGCGCGCGCGACCGCCTTGTTCGTCCGACGCGATGTCGAGCCATGCACCCAGGCGCTCGCGCGCAAATCCCACAGGAATAACTGGCCCGAAACAAATGTAGGAGCGAGCACAGCTCGCGATGCGCCGCGCGGGCGGCGCTCGATTTCACAGGCGCCGAACCTGCCAAGGCGAACCCTTCGCTCATTCGTCCCAGGTTTCAGGGCACCCCTTGCACCCCTCCATGTTGGCCTCCTGAAAATTCCCGTAATGCTGCCGCGCCCCGCGCAAATCGGCGCGTGCCAGGTTACTCTGGCCAAACTTGGCCTCCTGCAGGTTGGCATCGCCCAGGTTGGCCTCTTGCAGGTCAGCCTTGCTCAACCAGGCCATCTCCAGGTCCGCCGCCTGCAAGTTGGCCCGCTGCAGCTTTGCCCCGGACAGCCTGGCGAACTGCAGGTAGGCTGCACGCAGGTCGGCCTTTTCAAACTGTGCACCCTGGGCGAACAAGCCCCAGCCTTGAATGGCCACCAGCCTGCTGTTGCTCAGGTCGGCCAGGCGCAGATTGCTCTGTTGCAAGCTGGCGCGGGTCAGGTTGGCCCCTTGCAGGCGGGCTTTTTCCAGGTTTGCCAGGTCCAGCTGGGCATGGCGCAGGTCGGCATCGCGCAGGTCGGCACCGGCCAGGTTCATCTTGCGCAGGTCCTGGTTGGCCAGCTTGGCGCCGCGCAGGTTGGCCCCCGGGCACTGGCTGGCTTCGGCAATCACGCAGCCGTTGATGGTCAAGGGGGCATCGTTGCCGGCGTCGTCGGCGTTTACTGCCAGGGCGGGGGATAGCGCCAGCAGCAAGGTAAAGGGCAGGTAATTCATGGCGAAAGCCTCTGGGCAGGAGAAGGGCAGAAGCGGGGAGGGGCGCAAGCCGCTCCCCGCTGCAGGTCAACGCTGTGCAGTCTTGTTGTCCCAGCTCGGGATCTTGAACACCCAGAACGAACCACCCTGAGCCACCGGTTTGGTCAGCTCGGCCATGTCGCCGCCCCACAGCGGTACCGCACCGCCGTAGCCCACGGTCACGCCGATGTACTGCTCGCCGTCCTGCTCCCAGGTGATGGGCGGCGAGACGATGCCGCTGCCAGTCTGGAACTTCCACAGCTCTTTGCCCGTCTTGGCGTCGAAGGCCTTGAAGAAGCCGTCGCCCGTGCCGGTGAATACCAGGTTGCCCTTGGTTGCCAGCACCCCGGCCCACAGCGGCAGGTGCTCCTTGTGTTCCCACACCAGTTTGCCGGTGGACGGGTCCATGGCGCGCAACGTGCCGACGTGGTCGTCGTACATGCGCTTGATGCGGAAGCCCATGCCCAGGTAAGCCGAGCCCTTCTTGTAGTTCACTTCCTCGGTCCAGTATTCCTCTTTCCACTGGTTGCCGGGGATGTAGAACAGCCCGGTGTCCTGGCTGTAGGCCATGGGGTTCCAGTTCTTGCCGCCCAGGAACGGTGGCGAGACTTCCACCGGCTTGCCCTTGGTTTCACCCGGCAGCGGCTTGGCCGGGCGTTGGCCGGGGTTTTCCACCGGGCGGCCGGTCTTCAGGTCGATATGGCTGGCCCAGGTGATGTTGTCGACGAAGGGGAAGGCGTTCTGCAGCTTGCCGTTGTTGCGGTCGACCACATAGAAGAAGCCGTTGCGGTCGGCGTGGGCGGTGGCCTTGACCACGTTGCCGTTCTTGTCCTTGTAGTCGAACAGCACCAGCTCGTTGTTGCCGGAGAAGTCCCAGGCATCGTTGGGGGTGTGCTGGTAGAACCACTTGACCTCGCCGGTACTCGGGTCGACGCCGACCTGGCCGGAGGTGTACAGGCTGTCGAAGTCATGCGGGTTGCCGTCTTTCGACGTGCGCGCCCAGGTATTCCAAGGGCCGGGGTTGCCAGCGCCGACAATGATGGTGTTGGTTTCGGGGTCGAAGCTCGCGCTTTGCCAAGGGGCTCCGCCGCCGTGGCTCCAGGCTTCGACCTTGCCGGTTTCGGTGGTAGGGTCGTCTGGCCAGGACGGCGCCTTGACGTCACCGGTCGGGGTGCTGTCCTTGCCGTTCAGGCGGCCCATGTGGCCCTCGACGAAGGGCCGCATCCACACTTCTTCGCCGGTGTCCGGGTCGCGTGCGAACAGCTGGCCGACCACGCCGAATTCATCGCCGGAGCTGCCGTGGATCAGCAGCACCTTGCCGCTGGTCTTGTCCTTGATCAGCACTGGCGCACCGGTCATGGTGTAGCCGGCGCTGTGGTCGCCGAACTTCTTGTTCCACACCACTTTGCCGGTGCGCTTGTCGAGGGCGATGACACGCGCATCGAGGGTGCCAAAGTAGATCTTGTCGCCGTAGATCGCCGCCCCGCGGTTGACCACGTCGCAGCAGGGACGAATGTTGTCGGGCAGGCGGTGGTTGTAGGTCCACAGGCGTTTGCCGGTCTTGGCATCGAGGGCGAATACCCGTGAGTACGAGCCGGTGACGTAGACCACGCCATCGCTGACGATGGCCTGGGATTCCTGGCCGCGCTGCTTCTCGTCGCCGAAGGAGTAGGACCAGGCCGGGGTCAGCTTGAACACGTTCTTGTCATTGACCTGGGCCAGCGGGCTCCAGCGCTGGGCATTGGTGCCCATGCCGTACTGCAGCACGTCCCGGGTGGTCAGGTGGTCATTGGCGATGTCTTCCCAGGTGACGTTCTTGCCGGCAGGTGCAGCGGGTGTGCTGGCCGCTGTTGCCACATTGCCCAGGGCCAGGCTACCGGCCATCAGCAGGACGCGCACGCTCAGGGCCAGCGGGGAAAGGGCGGGTAGCGATCTTATTGTCATGGTTGCAGTTCCCAGTGGAGGTTTTGGCCTGCACAGGGTGGGGCGCAGCGGCTATCGCGGGATACGGAAAAAGTCCCGCCCTTGCCGGGAAAAGTTCCCGCACGGCACCTCAATTGGCCCTTCGCCACAAGCCCTACTACCAAGGGATGACGGCCCGGCCACCAAAGCAGCATTCGGTCGCCCGCAGGGTGTTTCTAAGATGGCGGCACGGCCTCTGTGGTTGAGGCCTTGTGTGCAATGGTGAGGGCATAACAATGACAACAAAATGCAATGTGTTGCTTGCTGCTGGGTTGCTGGCCGCATCTGTGCTGACCGGTACAGCCTGGGCCCATGGCAACGTGGTGCCCCAGGCAGTGGAGACCAAGGGCCTGACCCCGATCAAGGACGCTGGCGTGAGCCTGGACGACGACGGCTGGGCGGCGGTCAACCCGTACCGCAGCTCACCCGAGCACGACAAGGCCGTGGAAATCGGCGCCTCGGCCTACAACCAGAACTGCGCCGCCTGTCATGGCCTGGAGGCCAAGTCTGGTGGTATCGCCCCTGACTTGCGCATGCTCGATGCAGGTGATGCTGGCGATGAATGGTTCGTCGAGCGGGTGCGCCACGGCGCGGTTCGCGACGGCCGCGTGTACATGCCGAAGATGGCCGATTACCTCAGTCAGGAAGCCCTGTGGGCGGTGCGCACCTACCTCGACAGCGTGCACGTCGAGGAGTGACGGCCATGCGTCTGTGGGCGGTGCTGTTGAGTGGCCTGCTGCTGTGTTGCGCGGCGGCCCAGGCGCAGGTGCGCAACTATGACGCGATCATCGCTGCCGGCGAGCTCAAGGTGGCGGTGTACAAGGATTTCGCCCCCTACAGTTTTCAGGACCACGGCCAGCCGCGTGGTGTCGATGTGGAGCTGGCGCAGGCCCTGGCCACGGCCTTGGGGGTACGCCTGCAACTGATCTGGGCGCCACCCGGAGAAAAGCTCGACGATGACCTGCGCGACTACATCTGGCGTGGCAGCCCGCTGCGTCATCAGCAATTGGCCGACCTGATGATGCGGGTGCCTTACGATCGCGCCTACGCGCAGCGGCGCAACGAGCTGGGGGAGCTGGAAAACGCCCAGGTGGTGATGTTCGGCCCCTATCAGGAGGAGCGTTGGCAGGTGGCCTACGATCGCCGTCGCCTGCCGTCGGTGGCCAGTGTCGCGGTATTCCAGCAGCATCCTGTCGGGGTCGAGGTGGACAGCGTGCCGTCGTTTTACCTGACGTCGGTGTTCAACGGCATGCTTAGCGCCAGGACCCACCATTACCCCAGCGTGCAGCAGGCATTTGCTGCGATGCAGGCCGGCCAGGTAGACGCTGTGATGGCGATGCGCGGCGAGGTTGACTGGCAGCTGCACCAGGCCGCCGACCCACAACTGGCCTTGGCAGAAAACGCCTACCCAAACCTCGGTAAACAGGCTTGGGAAATCGGCATGGCCGTGCATGAAAGCAACCGGCAGCTGGCCTACGCGGTGGAGGAGGCCATGGAGGAGATGATTCGCGATGGCCGGCTCAAGGCGATGTATGCCGCATACGGCCTGCGTTACGAGGTCCCGGAGATGTACCAATAGGAGTGGCCATGAACTGGCGAGCAACTTTCCTGCTGGCCTGCTGGATGCCCTGGGCCGCCCAGGCAGCGACACAAGGCACCTCCACAGACCCGGTGCCTTCCGTGATGTGGGACTTCTACCACAAGCAGTTGCTGGCCCAGGCTGCATTCGTGTTCGATGACCGTGTGAAGCTTCTGGCGCCACCCTTTGCCGAGGATGCACGGCAGGTGCCGCTGGAGATCGACGCCCGGGCGTTCACAGGCGAGGTGGTGCGGATAATCGCCTGGGCAGAGCTGAACCCTCTGCCGCGCATCGTCGACTTTCAGCCCGGCGAGCGCGTGTTGCCCTGGTTGTCGATCCGCATCCGCATCGAACAGGCCACACCGTTGCGCGCCGCCGTACTGACACGCGATGGCCTGTGGCACGTCGGTTCTACCCTGATCGATGCTGCCGGCGGCGGTTGTACCGCACCCAGCGTGGTGCGCACCCAGCCCGGCTGGGAGGAGCACCTCGGTGAGGTGCTGGGCGGGCGCTACCCGCGTGGTGACAGCAGCCGCCTGCGCCTGCAGGTGGCCCACCCGATGGATAACGGCCTGGTCAGTGGCATTCCTGAATTCTTTCTCAACCATGCCGAGTTGCAAGGTGCAGATGGCCAGCGCCTAGCCAGCCTGGAGCTGTACCCGGCGGTCAGCGAAAACCCCAACCTTGGCTTTGACATTCAGGGCCCTGGTCCAACCCGGCTGCTGCTGCGGGACAACAGCGGCAACCAGTTCGAGGCGGCGCTGCCCTGAGCGCGTTGTCTGATTCCCCCCCTGACCCGAGGCACTGTCATGCGTTGGATCCTGCTGTTGCTGCTGTGCCTGGGGCTGCCAGCCCAGGCTGATCTGGCGTACCGGCTCACACCGCGGCAGATCGCCGAGGGCACCTGGTTGCTGGAAGGCAGCACCGACAATTTCGCCAAGGCCAATGGCGGCAATGTGGTCAACACCGCGTTCATCGTCACCGACAGCGGTGTGGTGGTGATCGACAGCGGGCCGTCGAAGGGCTATGGCGAGGCGTTGCGCAAGGCAATTGCCACCCTCACCGACAAGCCGGTAGTGGAAGTGCTGTTGACCCATCATCATCCTGACCATGTACTGGGCAACCAGGCCTTTGCCGATGTGCCGATCGGTGCCCTGGCCGGCACCCGCGACCTGCTGCGCCAGCAGGGCGATGCCATGGCCGAGAACATGTATCGCCTGGTTGGCGACTGGATGCGCGGTACCGAAGTGGTACTGCCGACCCGGGTGTTGCAGCCGGGTGTGCATGAGGTGGGTGGGCACCGCCTGAGGTTGCTGGGGCTGGGCGGGCACACGGGGGCCGACCTGGCGATTTTCGATGAAAAGACCGGCGTACTGTTCGCCGGTGACCTGGTGTTCTACCAACGCGCCCTGACCACGCCTAACAGCCCAGGGCTGGACGTGTGGCTCAAGGACCTGGATACCCTGCAGGCACTGCCTTGGAAGCAGCTGGTACCCGGGCATGGCCCGGTGGCCAGTGATGCGCAGCCGTTCGTGCAGATGCGTGACTACCTGGGCTGGCTCGATGGCCTGATGCGTGATGGCGCGGCGCGCGGTGACGACATGGCCGAGATGATCCGCAGCCCCATTCCTGAACGGTTTGCCGGGATCAGCCTGACGCGTTATGAGCTGATCCGCAGTGTCAGTCACCTGTACCCCCGGTATGAGCGCCAGCAGTTACGGCGCTTGCTATGACATTGTTTGTGCCTGTCAGCCCCCGTGCCGCCCACACAGCGCTCTGTGTCTGCACCCACCCATCGCTCAGGCCCCTACCAAGGAACTAGAAAACTCCGCACTGCGGGCAATTGTTGGCAATCGGGTCGGGACCAAGAATTCCCGACACACCGGGAAATTTTCCCGGGCACAACAAAAAAACCAAAGGTAGCCGTCATGACCCGATCCCCACGTCGCCCCTTGTTCGCCGTGAGCCTGGTGCTCAGCGCCATGCTGCTTGCCGGCGCGGCTCACGCCGCTGTCAGCAATGAAGACATCCTCCAGGACCCGAAGAACCCCCAGCAGATCGTGACCAATGGCCTGGGCGTGCAGGGCCAGCGCTACAGCCCGCTGGATATGCTCAATGTCAATAACGTCAAGGAACTGCGCCCGGTCTGGGCGTTCTCCTTTGGCGGCGAGAAGCAGCGCGGCCAACAGGCCCAGCCGCTGATCAAGGACGGGGTGATGTACCTGACCGGCTCCTACTCGCGGGTGTTCGCCGTGGACGCCCGCACCGGCAAGAAACTGTGGCAATACGATGCACGTCTGCCGGATGACATCCGCCCCTGCTGCGACGTGATCAACCGCGGCGTCGCGCTGTACGGCAACCTGGTGTTCTTCGGCACGCTGGACGCCAAGCTGGTGGCCCTGAACAAGGACACCGGCAAGGTGGTCTGGAGCAAGAAGGTCGCCGACCACAAAGAAGGCTACTCCATCAGCGCCGCGCCGATGATTGTCAATGGCAAGTTGATTACAGGCGTTGCCGGCGGCGAGTTCGGCGTGGTGGGCAAGATCCAGGCGTACAACCCGGAGAACGGCGAGCTGCTGTGGATGCGCCCCACCGTGGAAGGGCACATGGGCTATGTGTACAAGGACGGCAAGGCGATCGAGAACGGCATTTCCGGCGGTGAGGCGGGCAAGACCTGGCCTGGCGACCTGTGGAAGACCGGCGGCGCTGCGCCTTGGCTGGGCGGTTACTACGACCCGGAAACCAACCTGATCCTGTTCGGTACCGGCAACCCGGCCCCGTGGAACTCGCACCTGCGCCCCGGTGACAACCTGTACTCTTCCTCACGCCTGGCGCTGAACCCGGACGACGGCACCATCAAGTGGCACTTCCAGAGCACGCCGCATGACGGCTGGGACTTCGACGGCGTCAACGAGCTGATCTCGTTCAACTACAAGGACGGCGGCAAGGAGGTCAAGGCTGCCGCCACGGCGGACCGCAACGGTTTCTTCTACGTGCTCGATCGTACCAACGGCAAGTTCATCCGCGGCTTCCCGTTCGTTGACAAGATCACCTGGGCCACGGGCCTGGACAAGGACGGCCGGCCGATCTACAACGACGCCAGCCGCCCGGGCGCACCAGGCAGCGAGGCCAAGGGCAGCTCGGTGTTCGTCGCCCCGGCCTTCCTCGGCGCCAAGAACTGGATGCCGATGGCCTACAACAAGGACACAGGGCTGTTCTACGTGCCGTCCAACGAGTGGGGCATGGACATCTGGAACGAAGGCATCGCCTACAAAAAGGGCGCGGCGTTCCTCGGTGCCGGCTTCACCATCAAGCCGCTCAACGAAGACTACATCGGCGTGCTGCGCGCCATCGACCCGATCAGCGGCAAGGAAGTGTGGCGCCACAAGAACTACGCGCCGCTGTGGGGCGGCGTGCTGACCACCAAGGGCAACCTGGTGTTCACGGGTACGCCAGAGGGCTTCCTGCAGGCATTCAATGCCAAGACCGGCGACAAGGTCTGGGAATTCCAGACCGGGTCAGGCGTGCTGGGCTCGCCCATCACCTGGGAAATGGACGGCGAGCAGTACGTTTCGGTGGTCTCCGGCTGGGGCGGCGCGGTGCCGCTGTGGGGTGGCGAAGTGGCCAAACGGGTCAAGGACTTCAACCAGGGCGGCATGCTCTGGACCTTCAAGTTGCCCAAGCAGTTGCAGCAAACAGCGAGCACCAAGCCCTAACGCCTGCCTACTGCCGCTTGCCGCCGCTGATCCGGTGACAAGCGGCCCTACTACCAAATGACGAGAGCCCCGCTGCCAACGATGCATTCGCCCGGCACGCGGGGCTTCTTACCATCGGTGCATCGCCTGTCGTGGGACAGGCACCGACCCGCAGAGGCTCAGCATGATCTACGCACAACCCGGAACTCCAGGCGCCGTCGTATCCTTCAAACCCCGTTATGGCAACTTCATCAATGGCGAGTTCGTGCAGCCGTTGGCTGGCCAGTACTTCACCAACAGCTCGCCGGTCAATGGCCAGCCGATTGCCGAATTCCCGCGCTCCACGGCCCAGGACGTAGACCGCGCCCTGGACGCCGCGCATGCCGCCGCCGAAGCCTGGGGCAAGACCTCGGTGCAAGACCGCGCCCTGGTACTGCTCAAAATTGCCGACCGCATCGAACAGAACCTGGAAGTGCTGGCGGTTACCGAAAGCTGGGACAACGGCAAGGCCGTACGCGAAACCTTGAATGCCGACGTGCCGCTGGCAGCGGACCACTTTCGCTATTTTGCCGGTTGCATCCGTGCCCAGGAAGGTGGCGTAGGTGAGATCAACGAAGGCACCGTGGCTTATCACATCCACGAGCCGCTGGGTGTGGTGGGGCAGATCATCCCGTGGAACTTCCCGCTGCTTATGGCCGCCTGGAAGCTCGCCCCGGCCTTGGCCGCTGGCAACTGCGTGGTGCTCAAGCCCGCGGAGCAGACGCCGCTGTCGATTACCGTCTTTGCCGAACTGATCGCCGACCTGTTGCCGGCAGGCGTACTGAACATCGTCCAGGGCTTTGGCCGTGAGGCCGGCGAAGCGCTGGCCACCAGCAAGCGCATCGCCAAGATCGCTTTCACCGGGTCCACCCCGGTGGGCTCGCACATCATGAAGTGCGCGGCCGAGAACATTATCCCGTCCACCGTCGAACTGGGTGGCAAGTCGCCGAACATCTTCTTCGAAGACATCATGCAGGCCGAGCCGGCGTTCATCGAGAAGGCTGCCGAAGGCCTGGTGCTGGCGTTCTTCAACCAGGGCGAGGTGTGTACCTGCCCGTCACGGGCGCTGATCCAGGAGTCGATCTACGAACCGTTCATGGCCGAGGTGATGAAGAAGATCGCCAAGATCACCCGCGGCAACCCGCTGGATACCGAAACCATGGTGGGTGCCCAGGCGTCCGAGCAACAGTACGACAAGATCCTTTCGTACCTGGAGATTGCCCGGGAGGAGGGCGCGCAGTTGCTCACCGGCGGTGGTGCCGAGCGGCTACAGGGTGACCTGGCCAGCGGTTACTACATTCAGCCAACCCTACTCAAGGGCAACAACAAGATGCGCGTGTTCCAGGAAGAAATCTTCGGGCCGGTGGTGGGCGTGACCACCTTCAAGGACGAAGCCGAAGCGCTGGCTATCGCCAACGACAGTGAATTCGGCCTGGGCGCCGGCCTGTGGACCCGCGACATCAACCGCGCCTATCGCATGGGACGCCGGATCAAGGCCGGGCGAGTGTGGACCAACTGCTACCACCTGTACCCGGCGCATGCGGCGTTCGGGGGGTACAAGAAGTCCGGTGTTGGCCGCGAAACCCACAAGATGATGCTCGACCACTATCAGCAGACCAAGAACCTGCTGGTGAGCTACGACATCAATCCGCTGGGCTTCTTCTAGACCGCGTCGCGGCCTTCGCGGGCTCGCCCGCTCCCACAGGTTCACCGCTGGTTCCAGAACCGGTGAAGAACCTGTGGGTGCGGGCGAGCCCGCAAAAGGGCCGGCACATGCATGGCCTACCCGTACCAACGCACCCCGCAAGCTCGTTCCAAAGTAGCATTCGGTCCGGTCCACCCCCGTGCATTAATGCTTCTACCGGAATCCTCCGGCACAAGAAGAGGACTTGCCCTATGTGGACTAAACCCGCCTATACCGACCTGCGCATTGGCTTCGAAGTGACGATGTATTTCGCCAACCGTTGATGACGGCCCGGCCATCGCCACGGTGGCCGGATCCTCCTGGAGTATGCGCCTGTGAACCTGATAGATCGCCAGCAAGCCCTTGCCTTGGGGCGAGGCTTGCGCCTGGACTGGGCGCCACAGAAGGGTTGCCACGTGCTGTTGTACGCCGGGGGCATCATCGAGCTCAATGCCAGTGCCGGCTGGGTCCTGGAGCTGCTGGACGGCCACAGTACCGTGGCAACGGTCATCGACCGCCTGGCACAACGCTTCCCCGATGTACCGGAGCTCGAAGAGGACGTGCTGGCATTTTTGGAGGTGGCCCGCGCCAAATCCTGGATAGAATGACCGGTAGCCCCGCTTTGGTCTGGTTGCTTTCGTGGTGGGATGCTTTACGCTGGCGTTTATCTTCCAGAACAATAAGAACAGGCTTACCGATGAGCCAGAGTTTCAGCCCCCTTCGCAAGTTCGTATCGCCTGAAATCATCTTTGGTGCCGGCTGCCGGCACAATGTGGCCAATTACGCCAAAACCTTCGGTGCGCGCAAGGTACTGGTGGTCAGCGACCCTGGCGTGATCGCCGCCGGCTGGGTGGCGGATGTGGAGGCCAGCCTGCAGGCCCAGGGCATCGACTATTGCCTGTACACCGCCGTGTCACCCAACCCGCGGGTCGAAGAGGTGATGCTCGGCGCCGAAATCTATCGGCAGAACCACTGTGACGTGATCGTCGCCGTTGGCGGCGGCAGCCCGATGGATTGCGGCAAGGCCATCGGTATCGTGGTGGCCCATGGACGCAGCATCCTCGAATTCGAAGGCGTGGACATGATCCGCGTGCCCAGCCCGCCGCTGATCCTGATCCCGACCACCGCCGGCACCTCGGCGGACGTGTCGCAGTTCGTGATCATATCCAACCAGCAGGAACGCATGAAGTTCTCCATCGTCAGCAAGGCGGTGGTGCCGGACGTGTCGCTGATCGACCCGCAGACCACCCTGAGCATGGACCCGTTCCTGTCGGCCTGCACCGGCATCGATGCGTTGGTGCATGCCATCGAGGCCTTCGTGTCTACCGGCCACGGGCCGTTGACCGACCCCCATGCGCTGGAAGCCATGCGCCTGATCAATGGCAACCTGGTGGAGATGATCGCCAACCCCACCGATATTGCGCTGCGCGAGAAGATCATGCTCGGCAGCATGCAGGCGGGGCTGGCGTTCTCCAATGCGATCCTGGGCGCAGTGCACGCCATGTCGCACAGCCTGGGCGGTTTCCTCGACTTGCCCCATGGCTTGTGCAACGCGGTGCTGGTGGAACATGTGGTGGCGTTCAACTACAGCTCGGCGCCGGAGCGTTTCAAGGTGATCGCCGAGGTGTTCGGGATCGACTGCCGTGGTCTCAATCACCGGCAGATCTGTGGGCGCCTGGTGGAGCACTTGACTGCCCTGAAACATGCCATTGGCTTCCATGAAACCCTGGGCCTGCATGGGGTGCGCACGTCCGATATCCCGTTCCTGTCGCAACACGCGATGGACGATCCGTGCATCCTCACCAACCCCCGTGCGTCGAGCCAGCGTGATGTCGAGGTCGTCTATGGCGAGGCCCTCTGACGAGCAGCAGCGGGCGTTGGCCGGGCTGCTGGGGCTGGGTGACCACTCGGCGCGCAAAAGCCATTATCCGGAGCTGTCCGCCCGCCTGGACGAGCTGGAGGCCGAACGCAACCGTTACAAATGGCTGTTCGAAAACGCCGTGCACGGGATTTTCCAGGCCAGCCTTCAGGACGGCATGCGCGCCGCCAACCCGGCGCTGGCCCGCATGCTTGGCTACGACGACCCGCAAGCGGTGCTTTTTTCCCTGACTGACCTGGCCGCCAACCTGTTTGATGGCGGTGCCAAGGAGTTGCAGGCGATCACGGCGGTGCTCGCCCGTGAGCACAGCCTGCACGGCTACGAAACCCGTTTGCGGCGCAAGGACGGCAGCCATCTCGATGTGCTGATGAACCTGCTGCTAAAACCCGGCCATGAAGGGCTGGTGGAGGGGTTCGTTGCCGACATCACCGAACGCAAGCTGGCCCAGCAACGCCTGCAACAGCTCAATGACGAACTGGAGCAACGGGTCGCTGCGCGTACCGATGAATTGCTTGAGGCCCGTGATGCCGCCGAAGCCGCCAACCGCAGCAAGGACAAATACCTCGCTGCCGCCAGCCATGACCTGCTGCAGCCGTTGAACGCCGCGCGCTTGCTGATCTCGACCTTGCGCGAGCGGCCATTACCAGAGGCCGAGCATGTGCTGGTGGAGCGTACCCACCAGGCCCTGGAGGGCGCGGAAGACCTGCTGACCGACCTGCTGGACATTTCCCGGCTCGACCAGGCTGCCGTCAGGCCGGACGTGGCTGTGTACCGCCTGGACGAGGTGTTCGCGCCGCTGGTCTCGGAGTTCAGCTCGGTGGCCGATGCTGCAGGCCTGAAGCTGCATGCACGCATAGCCGATTACGCCATCAGCACTGACTTGCGGCTGCTGACGCGCATTCTGCGCAACTTCCTCAGCAACGCTTGCCGGTACACCGACGAGGGGCGGATCCTGCTCGGGGCGAGGCGCCGCGGCGGCCAGTTGCGGCTGGAGGTGTGGGATACCGGGCGAGGCATCGCGCAGGATCGGCTGCAGGCCATTTTTCTCGAGTTCAACCAGCTGGACGTTGGCCGTGCTGCCGATCGCAAGGGTGTTGGCCTGGGGCTGGCCATCGTTGAACGGATCGCCAAGATTCTCGGTTACCGGATCGAAGTGCGCTCGTGGCCGGGGCGTGGCTCGGTGTTCAGCATCGAGGTACCTCTTGGCAAAGAAGTGCCGCTGGCTGTTCATCAGGCTGTGCCGCTGCCCAGCGCCGGTAATCCGCTGCCGGGCCGCCGCCTGCTGGTGCTGGACAACGAAGTGAGCATACTCGAGAGCATGGGCGCGCTGTTGGGGCAGTGGGGGTGCGAAGTGGTTACGGCTACCGACCAGGAGGGCGCCTTGCTGGCGTTGCAGGGGCGAGCCCCGGAACTGATCCTGGCCGACTACCACCTGGACCATGGCGTGGTGGGTTGCGAGGTGGTGAGGTACCTGCGTGAGCATTTTGCGACTGCCATACCGGCAGTGATCATTACCGCAGACCGCAGCGATCAGTGCCGGCGTGGCTTGCAGAAGCTAGGGGCGCCGCTACTGAACAAACCTGTGAAACCCGGGAAATTGCGGGCGGTGTTGAGCCAGTTGCTCCTGGTGCATTGACCGGGTAGTCGTTCACCAGTCGGCGAAATAGAGCACTTAAATGGCCTGTCGCGAAGTTTGGATCCACGGGCCTTTAAAACTTACCATTCGGTCAGCTTGCAAGCAGTTAGTAAACTAACTAATACGACTTTAAATACCGCTGGTCGGTGCTTTTGCTCAAGAAATGAACGATTTACCCGTGGGTCGCTCATATTTGCCAGCAAGTGTGTGCTTCAAGCAGCGCACTTCGCACCTCTCCCCAGAACGTAATGGACGTTCAACTTGATCTGAATCGCAGGGATGCACACGGGGCATTTTTACCTCTGACGATGGAGTAACGCCATGCCCAACCGAGGCTCAACGGTTGAGCCACTGTGTGCAATTGAGTAACCATTCGATGTTTCAATTAACGATATGAATTTGGTCTTCCTAGTGCGATCAAGTCGTACGCATGTTCGTTGCAAGGCCATCTAGCGCTGATGCATTACGTGGAGAATTCGACGTGGAGTTTAATACAATTATTAGCCTGTTCGGGCAGAAAGAATCCATGGAACTGGTGCGGCTGTCGGTCATTTATGTTCATTTACTGGCCTGTTGTATCGCCATCGGCCTGGTCTTTACCAGCGATGCCGAGATGGTCAGGGCCTTGTTGAAGGGGCATCAACAGGCCAGCCATGACGGTAAGCACATGGCGCGATTGCAGGCGTCCGTTGCCAATGCCTTGATATTCTTGTGGCTTACCGGTGCTGCGGTCATTGGTATCGATTATCTTGAAAAGGGCATGAGTTATTTCGCCAATCCCAAACTTCACGCAAAAGTCATTATTGTCTTGCTCCTGACCTTTAATGGCATGTTGTTGCATCGTTATGTATTACCTGCCTTGCTCAAGGCCGGTTCTTTGCTTGACCTGAATATAGGCGTGCGGATGTTTGCGCTGTTTTCTGGTGCACTGTCAGGTGTTTCCTGGTTATATGCAGCGATGCTGGGCGTCGGTCGGCCACTGGCCTGGAAGTATTCGCTGACCGAGTTGCTGTTGGCCTATCCGGTGATGATCCTGCTTGGCTTTGCCCTGATGGCCGCACTGACCCAGTGGGCGCGAAAACGCAATATGGTCAAAGCGACGCCAGCACCTGTGTGGCCGCTGGCGGGCATTCCTTGCTGATGGCCTGAAGCACTGCAACGGCGCTGCGAACCGGCGCTTCGGTTACACGTTTGCCTGCTCGCTGCGCCCTTTGGCCAGATAAGCGTTGAACTCTTCTTCCGGCACCATGCTGCCCCCCGTTCCCCAGACGAGGTGGGTGGCCTGTCGCAGCCGGGCTGGGGTGAAGCGTTGGCGGGCCAGGTACTCGTCGGCTTGCAGCACCCGTAGCATACCCGGTACGCCGGCCAGGGCAGAGGGCTCCAGTTTGACCTTGTCCTGCTCATGGGCGATGACCATCAAGCGGTACAGCTCTTCGTCGGTCACGGTGTAGTAACCATCGATCAGCCGCTGCATGGCTTTGCCGACAAACCCAGATGGGCGCCCGACCGCCAGGCCGTCTGCGGCGGTGATGTTGTCGATGCCGAAGTCCTGCACGTTGGTTTCATCATGCAGGCCGGTATAGACACCCAGCAGCATGCAGGGGGAGTGGGTGGGTTCGGCAAAGACGCAGTGCACCGCATCGCCGAACATCAGCTTCAGCCCGAATGCGACACCGCCCGGGCCGCCCCCTACGCCGCAGGGCAGATACACGAACAACGGATGGTCTGCGTTCACCTGAATGCCAGCCTGGTCGAGTTGCCGTGCCAACCGTTCGGCGGCGACGGCATAGCCGAGAAACAGCTGTGGGGAGTTTTCGTCGTCGACAAAATAACAACTGGGGTCTGAGGCCGCCTGCTGGCGACCCTGCTCGACCGCTACGCTGTAGTCGCACGCGTGTTCTACCACTGACACGCCGTTGGCCCGCAGCTTGTCCTTCTTCCATTGCCGGGCGTCGGAGGACATGTGCACGCTCACCTTAAAACCCAGCTTGGCGCTCATGATGCCAATCGACAGCCCCAGGTTACCGGTCGAACCCACGGCGATCGTGTGCTGACTGAAAAATGCGCGGGCCTGGTCGCTCGCCAGTTGGGTGTAGTCATCCGTTGGCGTGATCAAGCCGGCCGCCAGGGCCAGGTCCTCGGCGTGCTTGAGCACTTCATGGATACCGCCCCGGGCCTTGATCGAGCCGGAGATGGGCAAGTCACTGTCCGCCTTGAGCCACAGGTTGCCTGCGTTCTGCAGTGATCCTTCTTCGACAAGCACCCGGCGCAGCTGTGGCAGCGGGATGACAGGCGACTCGATGACCCCGCCGGCAGCGGCTGTTTCGGGGAACACAGTGGCCAGGTAAGGCGCGAACCGCTGCAGCCGCGCGCTGGCCGCTTGCACGTCAGCAGCCGTCAGGCCCACATCGTGCAGGGCTTCTGCAGCCTTGGCGATACCCGGGTTGAACCAGCTGGTCTGCTTCAGGGCAACCAGATCGGCGATGATCGGATGGCTTTGTTGCCAGGCTTCCAGGGTTTTTCCGTGAATCATGATTTCACCTGCAGGCAGTCTGTTGTCCGCCTGCAGCAGTCTCGTGACAGGGGGAAGGGGCAGGATAACCCACGGAGTCTCGAACATTACACATTGGCTTTACTGAGGTGTTGCCTGTACCGGCCCCTTCGCGGGCTCGACCTTTCCCACAGGACATCCCAGCCTTAAAGGCTTGCGCAGTACCTGTGGGAGCGGGCAAGCCCGCGAAGGGGCCGGTACAGGCAAAGGATCTGAACCGTTTGCTTGTTCAGCCATAAGGCGGCGCTGGCAGTTCGGCCAGGAGGGTTTTCAAGCCGTCGCTCCACTGCCTGCGAATCTGCTGGTAATAGGCATCGTCGCTGGTAATGCGCTTGCGCGTCATGCTTTCCAGGCTGTTATCACGGTACACCAGCAAGTCCAGCGGCATGCCCACCGACAGGTTGCTGCGGATGGTGGAGTCGAACGAAATCAGACCGCAGCGCAGCGCTTCATCGAGCGGCGTGCGGTAATCCAGGTTGCGGTCGAGTATTGGCCTGCCGTACTTGCTTTCACCCAGTTGCAGAAACGGGGTGTCCGGCGTGGCCTGAAAGAAATTGCCTTGCGCATACACGTTGTAGATGGCCATGGGGCCGCCGGCTATCTGGCCGCCGACGATGAATGAACTGCTGAGGTCGATATCGGCCGTGAGCTTGCTGCGGTCTCTTCTGACCACCTCGCGCAGGGTGTCGGCGACCAGCACCGTTGCATCGTACAGCGTGGCAACGTTCAGCAGGTGGGGGCCGTTGCCCTGGGTGCGTTGCTGCAGCAGGTTGATCACCGACTGCGAGGTCGCCAGGTTGCCGGCGGTCTGCAGCACGATCAGCCGCTCGCCCGGCACGCTGAAGACGAACAACTTGGTAAACGTGGAGATCTGGTCGATGCCGGCGTTGGTGCGTGAGTCGCTGATGAAGACAAGCCCGTCCTCCAGGTGCATGGCGACACAGTAAGTCATGCGGTTTCCCTTGCGTTGCGTGTGAAAGGGTCTTGCCGCACTCGCGCGGCAAGACCGGTCTGAAGCCAGCCTGTCACTGGCGATGCACGTGGACACTGGCCTGCATCGATTCGGCGCCGCCGCCGCGGCGTACGCCCCTGACCGGACAGGCGTCGAGGTAGTCCAGGCCCACCGCCAGCTTCAGGTGACGCTCTGGCCGGGTCAGGCGGTTGGTAATGTCGAAGCTGTACCAGGCATCGTCGACCCAGGCTTCGGCCCAGGCGTGGCTGGCCAGGTGTTGTTCATCCTCGGTGCACAGATAGCCGGACACATAGCGTGCCGGCACCCCCAGGCTGCGTGCGCAGGCCAGGAAGGCGTGGGTGTGGTCCTGACACACGCCCGCGCCACCGCTGAAGGCTTCGATGGCCGTGGTGCCCACCGACGTGGCCCCAGGGCTGTAGGGCATGTGCTCGGCCAGGCCTTGCATCAGCCCGATCAGCGCTGCCCGGTCGCGGTGACTGCCACATTGCCGGGCGGCGAAAGCAATCAGGGTGTCGTCGGCCTGCGTCAGGTGGCTGCCGCGCAGGAACGGCAGGGGCGACTGGCTCTCGGTTTCGTGTTCGCAATCCGGGTCGATCTCGACCTGGCCGTGTGCGGTAAGCGCCAGGTGGCCATGGGGTTTGTCGAGTGTCAGCACGTGCAGGATGTTGCCATAAGGGTCGATCTGGCCCTTCACCTTGCAGGGCAGGTCCAGTTGCCATTGATTGATACGTTGGCGTTCGCTGCTGCGCGGTGTCAGGCGCAGGAACTGGATACTGTTGCACACGTCGCTGGCGTAGCTATAGGTCGTGTCGTGGCGAATGGACAGTTTCATACAACCTCCAGGTAGGAGTGATGGACGGCCTGGCCCAGTTGGTTGATGCGGCCAATGAAGTCGCTCAGCCAGGGGTGCAACCCGGCATCGAGGATTTCGTCGATTGCGGTGTAGCGCAGGCGCGCATTCAGTTCGGCGGCCATGCGCTGGGCGGCACGCCCGGTACTGCCCGGCAGGCCCGCCAGGATCAGGTCCAGTTCCTCGATGCAGGCATGTAGCGAGCGCGGCACGTCTACCCGCAACAGCAGCAGTTCGGACACCGGCCGGGCACTGGGCGCGGCGCGATAGAGCTCGTTGAAGGCCTCATACGAGGTCAGCGCGCGCAGCAGGGCGCTCCATTGGTAATAGCCGCGGGCGGAGTCGTCGCTGACCTCTTCGGAGGCCTCGCCGAACATTTCATAGCGCGAATCGAGCAGGCGCAGGGTGTTGTCCGCCCGCTCCAGGAAGGTCCCCAGGCGAATGAAGCTGTAGGCATCGTTGCGCATGATGGTGCCGGAGGTCGCACCGCGGAACAGGTGCGATCGTTCCTTGACCCAGTCGCAGAACTGGCTGATGCCATAGCGACCAAGGCCATTGCTGGCAATGTTGCGCATTTCGATCCAGGTGGCGTTGATGTTCTCCCACATGTCGGCGGTGATACGGCCGCGTACTGCATGGGCATTGGTCCTGGCGGCCTGCAGGCAGCAATAGATGCTGCTGGGGTTGGTGGCGTCGAGGGCGAAGAAGTGCAGCATGCGCTCGGTGTCGAGTTCATTGTGCCGACGCAGGTAGTCGTCCAGCATGCCCGAGGCCATCAGCGACATTGCCAGTTCGGTATGGCCGTCGCTGCGCCCGGCCTGGGGCATCAGCGATAGCGAGTAGCTGACCTCGAGCATGCGCGCGAGGTTTTCTGCACGTTCCAGGTAGCGGGACATCCAGTACAGGTCGGAAGCGGTTCGCGAAAGCATGGCTCAGTCCTCCACCACCCAGGTGTCCTTGGTACCGCCGCCTTGCGACGAGTTGACCACCAGCGAGCCTTCCTTGAGCGCCACGCGCGTCAGGCCACCGGGCACCAGGCGGGTTTCACTGCCCGACAGCACGAACGGGCGCAGGTCGATGTGACGCGGTGCGATGCCGCTGTCGACGAAAGTCGGGCAGGTTGACAGGCACAGCGTCGGTTGAGCGATATAAGCGTGCGGGCGGGCTTTGATGCGCCCGCGGAAGTCCTCGATCTGGGCTTTGGTCGACGCAGGCCCGACCAGCATGCCATAGCCGCCGGAGCCCTGGGTTTCCTTGACCACCAGTTCGGGCAGGTGGGCCAGTACATGGGACAGCTCCGCCGGCTTGCGGCACTGCCAGGTCGGCACGTTGTTCAGGATGGGCTCTTCGCTCAGGTAAAAGCGGATCATGTCGTCGACATAGGGGTAGATGGATTTGTCATCGGCCACGCCAGTGCCGACGGCGTTGGCCAGCACCACATTGCCGGCGCGGTAAACCGAGACCAGCCCCGGCACGCCCAGCATCGAATCAGGGTTGAAGGACAGCGGGTCGAGGTAGTCGTCGTCCAGGCGGCGATAGATCACGTCCACCTGCTGGGGGCCGGCCGTGGTGCGCATGTAGACATGCTCATCACGCACGAACAGGTCGGCGCCTTCGACCAGCTCGATGCCCATTTCCCGGGCCAGGAAGGCATGCTCGAAATAGGCGCTGTTGAAACGGCCGGGCGTGAGCAGCACCGCGGTGGGGTTGTCCAAGGGGCTGGCGCTCTTGAGCGTGTCCAGCAGCAGGTTGGGGTAGTGGTCGATGGGCGCGATACGCTGGGCGGCAAACAGTTCGGGGAACAGGCGCATCATCATCTTGCGGTCTTCGAGCATGTAGCTGACGCCGCTGGGGGTGCGCAGGTTGTCTTCCAGCACGAAATAGCTGCCATCGCCGTCACGTACCAGGTCGACACCGGCAATATGCGCATACAGCCCACGGTGCAGGTCCAGGCCCTGCATGGCGATCTGGTAGCCCTCGTTGGCCAGCACTTGCTCTGGCGGGATGATGCCGGCCTTGAGGATGCGCTGGTCATGGTAGATGTCCTGCAGGAACAGGTTCAGCGCCTGTACCCGTTGAATGCAGCCACGCTCGACCGTGCGCCACTCGCTGGCGCGGATGCTGCGCGGGATGATATCGAAAGGGATCAGGCGCTCGGTATCCTGCTTGTCGCCATACAGGGTGAAGGTGATGCCAGCGCGGTGAAACAGCAGGTCGGCCTCGCGCCGACGCTGTTCCAGCAACTCCAGCGGGGTGTTGGCCAGCCAGCGGGCGAACTCCTGGTAATGCGGGCGGCAGTTGCCGTCCGCTTCGTACATTTCATTGAAAAAAGCCCGGGACATACCCACTCCTTGCCGCCGTTACCGGCAGCTTCATTGCGGTTCATCTGCGTCTTTCAGGGTGCTGCCTTGCTGGGGTAAGTGGGAGCTGTGTCTCGCGTTAACCTCGGTCTCGGTAGATTGCCTGTGCGTTGAGCACAATCAGTCTTTGCAATAAAAGTGCCGAATACGCCTGGCGGTTCTGGGGATGCAGGAAATGTGAGGGGCACACCCCTGGCAGCAAGGGCCGGCGCATCAAAAAAGGGCGCTTTTGATTCGGGCGCGGGTTTTGAATCGAAATGGGGCACCGGCCGGTGCCCGGCGGGAGAAAAAGGGAATATTCCGGGTGCATGACTTGGGGGGAAGGGGGCATGCATCGAGTGCCGCGCGGGCGGCACCCGATTGAACAAACGCTGAATATCGCGAGGCGAGCGCCTTCAGGCCCTCAGAGGCAGGCGTAGACCACCAGCTCCACCAGCATTTCTTCCCGGGCGAGGCCCGCCACCACTACGGCCGCGCGGTTGGGGTAGGGCGCCTGGAAATACTCGGCGTACACAGCATTTACAGTTGCCAAATAGCGGCGGTCGGTCACGTAGATCAGTACCTGGGTCACGGCATCCAGCGAGCTGCCAGCGGCTTCCAGGGTGTGGCGCAGGTTGTCCAGTGTCTGGCGGGTCTGTGCCTCGATGCCGCCGGCAACCACCTGGCCCTGCGTATCGATTGGGATCTGCGCAGTGTACAACGTACCGTTGCCGACGACCGCCCATTCCAGTGGCGCCCTGGAGGCGAACAGCTCGGTCTTTATCGCATGCTTCATGGGTTGTTTCCTCAGTGGCAAGGGTTTTCAGTCGGCGTCGCTGCCGCCGCCTGCACCGTGGCGACGTGAGGCATCGGTGCTCTCGACAAGGATGTGTTCGGCCAGCTGCCTGAGCCTTTGCCAGGTATGTTCGTTGACTGTAAAACCTTGCTGCAGTGTGCGCTGCGGGTCGGTTATTGCCTGGGCTGTCTGGCCTGCTCGGGTGAACAGCACCGTTACGTCTTGCGCGGCCGCTTCAATGGCCTGGGGCCGGGTTTCACTGCTCAGTTCCGGGCGCGGCATGCCGGCGGTAAAATCGGCCAGGTGGCATTGGCGGGCGTCCTCCCAGCGGGCTTGCACGTGCAGCCCCTGCACAGCTGCCCGGCTCAGGTAGCCCAGCAACAGCAAACGGTTGTGACAGTGGCGTATGCGCAGTTCGGCCTGACCACAGCGCATGGCCTTGGCTGCCACCAGTTCCACCACCGTGGCGGCGCAGCGCAACACGCTCTGGCCCTTGGCGTCGATCACCAGCAGGGCGTTATCCTCATGGCACAAGGCGTATGGCCGTGCAGCTTCGGCTTGCAGATAACGCAACGCCTTTTCCAGTGCACCGACGCCATCGAGCCCCTGCAGTTGCAACCAGCCCACGAGTTCGGCGGCATCCTCGCAGTCGCCCGGGGCGAAGCCCATGCCTTCGAATGCCTTGCGGCACATCACCTGTATTTCGTTAAGCGATACGCGCATGGTCAAAGCTCCCTTTGCGGCATGACTGCGAAATTCCAGTCGTCTGCGAACGGCTGACCGATGTCGCTGACCAGCGGCGCGCCCTGGAACAGCGTGATACGCACCCAGCGGCTTGACTTGGGGTCGAATTTCCCCGCGCCGAAAAATGCCAGTTTGCAGCGCAGCAGGTGAATCGGCAGCATGTCCCGGGCCAGCAGATTGGCACGGATTTCACCGAAGTTTGTTTTTGCCATGCCTTGCAGGCGGCGTACCGCGCCCTTGAACCTCGGTTGGGCGATCAGGAAGTGAGCGGTCAGCGCCTGAGGCTGCCGTTGCAGGTGCTCCAGCAGCGCGCCATGGCACTGCTGGATATTGCGGGCAATACCCAGCTGCATTTCTTTTTCGGCCCCTGGCTCCTCTGCGCGAATGCCCAGGCGCGGCTCTTCTTTTTCAGCTGAGCGGTACCAGAAGAAGTGCTCCGCATCGGCAGCACTGAAGTCGTAGCGCAACGCCCAGCCATACTGCTGCTCGATGAGCTGGCGCAGTTGCCCAAGGGGCATCTGGGCGTCCAGCTGCCAGCTTTCGTTGACCCCCATGTGCTCGGCCAGGGGCGTGACCTGCTCGGGGTACAGCTCCAGCAGCAGGCTGACCAGAAGCTCCTGGCAGCCCACCCCCGTGTGTAATTGCGCCCAGGCCAGCAGGCGCGGCCAAAGGCCCGCGCCGTCGGCTTGCGTGCCAAGCCAGGTGGCCAGTAAAGCAAGCTCGGCCAAGGTTTGCAGGTTCTGCTCATGCTGGCGCTGGTCTTCGGTCCGGGACTGGCTCAGGTGCAACTGGGCGCGCGCCAGCAATTGCTGCAGGCGCGCCAACGGGGCGGGCTCCGCCGGCTGCGCCAGCACCAGGGCCAGGGCCGTTTCCCGCGTACTGATCCAGTGCTCCACCAGTTGAGGGTGGTTGATCAGAAAAGGGGCCATTCCCAGCCCGGTCGCGTTGCCGACCCCCAGGTAGCGCTGTAGCGCCGGGGCCAGTTGCACTGCCCGCTGCGGGGCGAGTGCCTGGGCCATGTGGTTGATCTGCTCGATGCTGAAGTGACGCAGCAGGTAGACGGTGAACATCTGCGCGCTGAACGGCTGGTTGAAGTCCGGGTTATCTTGCAGGCAACCAAAATCGGCGATGCCGAACTTGCCGTTACCGTAAACCGCGGTGGTGCGATACAGGTAGCCGACTTCAGCCAGTTGCTGTGGATCGGGCTGGCGACCTTCTGCCAGCGCTGCCAGAAACCGGTCGAAATTGCGCAAGCTACGGTTGGCCCGCGACAACACCAGCACGCGTGCATCGAAGCGGCCGGCTTCCTGCAGCGGCACGTTGCGTTGCAGGTCGGCCAGTTGTGCCGAGTCGACATCGCCGGCCACCAGCACGAAGCTGACGTCCCACTGGTCGGCGATGACCCGATCGCTGCGCTTTTCCGGCGGCAGGTAGGCCGAGAAGATCACGCAGTGGTAATGGCCGTTCGGCGTTTCGATGCGGTAGATCGCAGTGCCGAAGCCTTGGCCATCGAGGTCGAAACAGCTGCGCCGGATTTGCCAGCGCTGTTGCATCATCCGCCGCATGCTGCTGCGCACGAAGCTTAGCGGGCTCTGGAAGTGGCTACCCAGCCGGGCCAGGTCCATGACTTGGCTGGCAGGGCGCAACGCGGGTATTGCAGGCACGCTGTTGGGCATTGTTGTTGTACCTGGATGGATCATGTTCAGACGCCTTGTTCACGGGCCATGTGTCGAGCGATGCGCACGGCATCCCACAGGGCTGGCAGGATCACCAGCGACACCGGCACCGCGGTGATGACAATGAAGGATTGCAGGGCCGTCACACCGCCTGCGCCAATGGTGATCAGTACCACCGCCGCCAGGCCCATGCCGATTGCCCAGAAACCGCGCAACCACTTCTTCGGTTTATCGTCGCTGGACATCGCCAGCGCCACGGTGAAGGCCATGGCGTCGCCATTGGTGGCCACCGAGATGAAACTCAGGAACAGGAACAGCGCGCTGACAAGGCCACCCAGTGGCAGGTTCTGCGTCACTCCCAGCAGCAGGTCTTCAGGCTTGGCGCCATGGGCGGTGACGCTGCCTGGCGTTTGCAGCTCCAGGCCGATCCCGGTACCGCCTACCACGGTGAACCAGAACATGGTCACCAGCGGTGCGATGATCGACAGCGTCATGATGATCTCGCGGATGGTGCGGCCCCGCGAGATCCACGCGACGTACAGTGCCACCATGGGCGCGTAGCCGATGAACCAGCCCCAGTAGAACACCGTCCACCAGTCCAGCCATTTGGGGTCGGCGCGGAACATCGTCAGGGGGATGAAGTGCTCCACGTGCAGGGCAAAGGCCGCCGGGAAACCGCCGAGGATGAACAGCGTCGGTCCGAATACCACCATGAACAGTGCCAGGCCGATCATCAACCAGACGTTGATCTCGCTGACAAAGCGGATGCCTTTGAGGCCCACCAGGCACGAGACAGTGTACATCGCGGTGACCAGGACAATGGTCAGCGACTGGGTGACGATAGTGTTGGGCAACCCCCAGGCGGCGTGCATGGCGCTGCTGATCTGCAGGCCAAGGAAACCGATCGGACCGATGGTGCCGGCCACTACCGCGATGATCGAGGCAGCGTCGGCCAAGGTGCCGATCGGGCCCTTGAGCGCTCGCTTGCCGAACAGGGGGTAGAGCAGGGTACGCGGCGCCAGCGGAAGGCCTTTATCGTAATGCAGGTGCATCAGCACGATCGCCAGCAGGCTACCCAGCACGGCCCAGGCCAGGAAACCCCAGTGCACGAACGATTGCGCCAGTGCCGCGGTGGCCGCTGCTTCGCTGTGCGGTTGCAGGCCGGCGAAGAAGGGCGGTGGGCTGGCAAAGTGCATCAAGGGTTCGGCAGCGGCCCAGAAGGCGCCACCACCTGCCAGCAAGGCGCACATGATCACTGCGATCCAGTTGAAGGTGCTGACGTCCGGGCGCTGGGTGACCCCGCCCAGGCGTACACGCCCGCATCTGGAAAAACCGATGAACAGGCTGACGGCGAAGGTTGCCAGCATCAGCACTTGCCAATAGAGGCCAAAGGCCTTTGTCGACCAGGCGAACAGGGTATTGACCAGCGCCGACACGGTGTCGATGTCGATCAGTGCCGCCAGCAGGAAGGCGCCGAGGAATCCGCCGCTGATCAGGAACAACGGCCAGTCGATATCGCGTGCCATAGGCAGGCCCATGGCCTGGCCGTCGGCCTGCAAGGTGGTTGGGTTTTTCATGAAACCTCCGGAACCTGCGATTGTTTTTATTGTTGATGCTGTCCGTGCAAAGGGTTCAGGCCTGTGCCGTGGTGGCGGTCTCCAGCAGGCGCAACCAGTTCAGCCCCATGATGTTGCCCACGTCTTGCTCGGCAAAGCCGCGGGCGCGCAGGCCCTGGGCGATGTTGCGGAAGTCGCGGCTGTCGCGGAACCACTGCAAGGGCGCCGGCCAGTTGGCGTTGTCCCTGGAGCCTTCGCCGTAGTCCTTGTCCTTGCTCCAGCGGCCGTTGCGCATCCATTCCAGCACCGACAAGGGTTGCGCCTGGCACAGGTCGGTGCCGATGCCGATATGCTCCACACCCATCAGGTCGGCGGTGCGCGCGACCATGTCGCAGAAACTTTCCAGGCTACAGTCCGAGGCACCCTTGAGATGGAACGGGTAGGTGCTGAACCCCAGCAGCCCGCCGGACTCTGCGATCCCGCGTAGCACCGCATCGGACTTGTTGCGCTTGGCGGCGTGGAAGCTGGCAGGGTTGGCGTGGGAGATGATCACCGGTCGGCTCGACAGTTCGATGGCCTCAAGCGTGCTTCGCTCGGCGCTGTGAGACATGTCGATGAGCATGCCGACGCGGTTCATTTCGGCGATCACCTGGCGGCCGAAGCGGCTGATGCCGTTGTCCTCGCGCTCATAGCAGCCGCTGGCCAGCAGGCTTTGGTTGTTGTAGGTCAGCTGCATGACGAGCACCCCGAGCTGGCGGAAAACCTCTACCAGGGCAATGTCGTCCTCGATCGGCGAGCAGTTCTGGAAGCCGAAGAAGATACCCACCCGGCCCTCCTCGTGGGCCAGGCGGATGTCGCTGGCCGTACGCACCGGGCGGATCAGCTCGGGCCATGTCTCGAAGCGGCGGTTCCACTCGCCCAGGCGCGACAGGGTTTCGCGGGCGTTTTCGTGGTAGGCGATGGTGGCGTGCACCGCGCTCAGGCCACCGGCCTGCATCTGCTGGAATATTTCCTGGCTCCAGTTGGAGTACTGCAGGCCATCGATCATTAAAAGGTCGTGCATGGCATGTATTCCTTCAGGGCCGCAGGTAGGTGGTCTTGACCACGGTGTAGAAGTCGCGAGCGTATTGCCCCTGTTCCCGGGGACCGAAACTCGAGGCTTTACGGCCCCCGAATGGCACGTGGTAGTCGGTCCCGGCGGTGGGCAGATTGACCATCACGCAGCCGGTCTGGGCGCGGCGCTTGAAGTGGCTGGCGTGGCGCAGCGACTGGGTGATGATCCCGGCTGTGAGGCCGTACTCGGTATCATTGAGCGTGGCCAGCGCCTCTTCAAAATCGCGCACGCGGATCACGCAGGCGATGGGGCCGAACACTTCCTCGCGGTTGATGCGCATGTCGTTGCGGCTGTTGATGAACAGGGCAGGGCGCATGTAGTAGCCATCGGAGGCCAGTTGCAGGCGCTCGCCACCTTCGATCAGGGTGGCGCCTTCGGCCTGGGCCAGTTGCAGGTAGGCCAGGTTCTGTTCCAGCTGGCGCGCGTCAGCTACCGGGCCGATCTGTACGCCAGCCTCCAATGCATGGCCGACCTTGAGCTGGCGCATGCGCAGGCGCAGCGCCTCGACGAAGCGGTCGTGGATGCCGTCGCAGACGATCAGCCGTGACGACGCAGTGCATTTCTGCCCAGTGCCAAAGAAGGCCCCGTTGAGCGCGCATTCCACGGCCAGTTCGAGGTCGGCGTCGTCCATGACTACCAGGGCATTCTTGCTACCCATTTCCAGTTGGCAGCGCACCAGGTTACCGGCGGTGGCAACCGCTACGCGTCGGCCCGTCTGCAGAGAACCGGTGAACGTCAGGGCATCGATCTCGGCGGACTGGATCAGGGCCTCGCCGACGTCAGCACCGCTGCCCATCACCAGGTTGAAGGTGCCGCTAGGCAGGCCCTGACGGCTGATGATCTCGGTGAGCGCCCAGGCACTGGCCGGCACCAGGTTGGCCGGCTTGAACACCACGGCGTTGCCGAAGGCCAAGGCCGGGGCGATTTTCCAGGCAGCGGTGGCCATGGGGAAGTTCCATGGGGTAATGATGCCCACCACACCCACCGGTTCGCGATGCACTTCGATGTCGACCCCTGGGCGCACCGAGGCGGCAGTCTCGCCCATCTGGCGCAGCACTTCGGCGGCGTAGTAATGGAAGAACTGGCCGCTGCGGTTGACCTCGCCGATGCCTTCGGCCAAGGGTTTGCCTTCTTCTCGCGACAGCAGTTCGCCGAGTTCTTCCTTGCGGGCGATCAACTCGTCGCCGATGGCCATCAGCACTTGTTGGCGGCTTTCCAGAGCACTGGCAGCCCACAGGGGTTGAGCGGCGCGGGCGGCCTGGATGGCCTGGCGGGCCTGTTCGGCGCTTGCTTGATGGTACTGGCCGATCAGGTCGCCAGTGTCCGAGGGGCTGTAGTTGCCCAAAGTGGCGTGGCCTTCACACCACTGGCCATCGATGTAGTTGTTGTAGGTCTTGTGTGACATGGATGAACGCCTCCGTTTGCATGGCATTCATCATGCGAGCAATATGCAGCAAATAAAAATTAATAAAAAAAATGCTTTGATAAGGAATGCTAACCATGTTGCCCGAGCTGAAAATCGCGCAGTTGCGTTACTTCGTACTGGTCGCCGAACATAAGAGTTTCCACGCGGCCGCCCGCCAGGCCTTTCGCACCCAGCCTGCGATATCCCTGGCCCTGCGTGAACTGGAGCAGAAGCTGGGGCAGGCACTGGTCGAAAAGGGCGGTGGTCGGGTAGAGCTGACGCCATTTGGCGAGCATTGCCTCCCGTTGTTTCGTGGCTTGATGGAGCACCATGACCGTATTGCCCGTGAAGTCATGCTGTTTGCCCGGCATGAAATTGGCCAGGTCAGTATCGCCACCGTGCCTTCTGTGGCCAGCCGAATGCTGCCAGGGCCGCTGGCCCGCTTCGTGGCCGCGCACCCCAATGTGCAGGTCAGCATTCAGGACGGTACGGCCGAACGTGTGCAGCAGTTGCTCGCTCAAGGGCAAGTGGATTTCGGCATCAGCAGCCTGTGGGTGGACGATGACCAGCTTGAATTCGCCCCCATCGTGAATGATCAGGTTGGCGTGGTGTGCCGCAGCGACCACCCGCTGGCGCAGGCGGGGGGGCAGCTGCATTGGGCGCAGTTGCTGGGCGTGCCGATGATCCGCAACGGTACCTCGCAATTACTGGCGGGTACCGAGGCCGAGGGTTTGCTGGCCGATAGCCGGCTGTTCATTTCCAACATGATTTCGTTGATCGCCATGCTGGAGGAGGGGGTAGGGATCAGTACCTTGCCGTACCTCGCTTTTCCGCAGGAGAACGAAAAACTGGCGTTCGTACCTCTTGTGGAGCCCAAGGTAGAACGGCATATCGGCATGCTCACCCGCAAAGGGCGCAGCTTGTCACCTGTGGCGGGGGCACTGATGGCGTTTCTGCAAGTGCAATTGGCGAAGGCTAGCTGATTCGTTGGCCGTAGGGGCATGGCGCGCCATGGCCGGCACAGAGGTTCGCAAACGCACGCCCGGCTTTCAGAGAACCGGGCCTGAAGGCACGCTGACACCTGCCAGCGTGGTGAACGAGATGTCCTTGGCCGTCAGCAGAAAATCACTCACGTACGGCACCTCCAGCATGTCACTGCGCAGTGCCGCATAGAGGTTTGCTTGCAGGCCGTGTTCGCCAAGGCGCTTGGCGGTTACATAGCCGCGCGAACTGTATTCGTGCACGGCCCAGTTGGGCAGGCAGCAGACGCCGCGCCCGGACGCAACCAGTTGCATCATCATCACGGTCAGTTCTGAAGTGCGTACTTGTGCGGGCTCGACGTCGGCGGGGTCGAGGAAGCGGGTGAAGATGTCCAGGCGGGTGCGTTCGATCGGGTAGGTGATCAGTGTCTGGCTGGCGATATCGGCGGGCTCCAGGTACGGCTTGTGGCGCATGGCGTGGTGGTTGTCGATGGCCAGCAGCGCCTCGTAGCTGAACAACGGCACGTAGCTGATACCTGGCAGTGTCACTGGGTCGGAGGTCACCACCAGGTCCAGGTCGCCGCGCTCCAGGGCTGGCAGTGGCGCGAAGGAAAAGCCGGAGGCGAGGTCCAGTTCCACTTCAGGCCAGGCGCTGCGGAACTCATCCACTGAAGGCATCAACCACTGGTAGCAACTGTGGCACTCGATGGCGATGTGCAGCCGTCCGGCGCAGCCGCCGGCCAGTTTGCCCAGGTCCCGTTCGGTATTGCGGATCTGAGGCAGCACCTGATCGGCCAGCTGCAGCAGCTTCAGCCCCGCGCTGGTGAAGCGCACCGGCCTGGATTTGCGCACGAACAGAGGCATGCCGATGCGCTCTTCCATATCGCGGAACTGGTGCGACAGGGCTGATTGTGTCAGGTGCAGTCGCTCGGCGGCCTCGTGCAGGCTGTCGGTTTCACGCAGCGCGTGGAGAGTTCGCAGGTGGCGTAAATCGATCATGAGTAAAATGGCGGATCAACGCAGTAATGGCGGGTTTTCTTCACTGCTGCATGATCCTGACAATTCCTTTGATGGGTTTTCCGTGAGTGGGGTGAGGCTCAAGCCGCGTGAGGCGCGGCGAGGTTGCAGTACTGCCCCTTGAAATACAGCAGCGGCTGCGTGGCAGCAGTGGCCTGCAGGTTCAACGCTTTGACTTCGCCAATCACGATCAGGTGGTCCCCGGCGGCATGTTCGGCGTGAATTTCGCAATCAAGCCAGTGCAGGCTGCCGGCAATGATCGGGTTGCCCAACGGCGATGCTTGCCATTCGACGCCGTGCCACTTGTTGGCGCCGCGCCGTGCAAACTGGTTGGAAATGCCGACCTGCTCACCTGACAGGATGTTGACCGTGAAGCGCCCAGCCTGGCGAATTTTCGGGTAGCTGGCCGAACTGGACATCACACTGAATGACACCAGCGGCGGGCTCATCGATACGCTGTAGAACGACTGGCAGGTGAAGCCGATCGGCTCACCTTCATGGTGCGATGTAATCACCGTGATGCCGGAGGCGTAGTGCCCGAGTGCCTGGCGAAAAGTCGACGGCTCGATCGCCGTACCGGAAAGCAACATGGTAGGTCCTGTGGCTGCATTCATTTCAGCGTGCGTTAGCGAGTTCCTGACGGACGATGGCCGCGCCTGCACTCAACGCCTTGAGCTTGCCGCTGGCTACCTGGCGAGGCAGGGGCGCCATGCCGCAGTTGGTGCAAGGGTAGAGCTTGTCGGCATCGACGAATTGCAGTGCCTTGCGCAGGGTGGCGGCGACCTGTTCGGGTGTTTCAATGACATGGGTGGCCACATCGATGGCGCCGACCATGACTTTCTTGCCGCGAATCAGCTCGAGCAGGTCCATCGGAACATGCGAGTTATGGCATTCCAGCGAAATGATATCGATGCTGGACTGCTGCAGTTTGGGGAAGGCCTGTTCATATTGCCGCCATTCTGAACCGAGGGTCTTTTTCCAGTCGGTGTTGGCTTTGATGCCATAGCCATAACAAATATGGACGGCCGTTTCGCACTTGAGGCCCTCGATGGCCCTTTCCAGGGTAGCCACGCCCCAGTCATTCACGTCGTCAAAGAAAACATTGAATGCCGGTTCGTCGAACTGAATGATGTCCACGCCCGCGGCTTCCAGTTCTCTGGCTTCCTGGTTGAGAATCTTGGCGAATTCCCAGGCCAGTTTCTCGCGGCTTTTGTAGTGGTTGTCATACAGTGTGTCGATCATGGTCATGGGGCCGGGCAGCGCCCACTTTATCGGCTGTGTGGTGTGCTGGCGCAAGAATTTGGCATCTTCGACAAACACCGGTTTTTGTCGAGCGACAGCACCCACCACCGTCGGTACGCTCGCATCGTAGCGATCACGGATTCTGACGGTTTTCCGTTGTTCGAAATCAACACCGCTGAGGTGCTCGATAAACGTGGTGACAAAGTGCTGGCGGGTTTGTTCGCCGTCACTGACGATGTCGATACCGGCGTGTTGTTGTTCTTGCAAGGCCAGGCGCAAGGCATCCTGTTTACCTTCGATCAGTTGCTCTTCTTGCAACTTCCACGGTGACCAAAGTGTTTCGGGTTGAGCAAGCCAGGCGGGTTTAGGCAGGCTGCCGGCCGTGGAGGTGGGTAGCAATGTGTTCATGAACAGTGACCTTGTGCTTTGAATGTTCAACGTGGGTATTGAGCGGACCATTGCGCTAGTGTGGCCTGGTAGGGTTTGACAAATTGCTCCTCGGCAAATTTGCCCTGCTCGATTGCTAGGCGGCTGCGCTCTTCCCGGTCGTAGACAATGCGCGTGAGCGAGTAGTCCTGGTTGTTCAGGCTGGGCTGGTAGGCCTTGCCTGCAGGCGAATTGGCGTTGTAGATCTCGGGGCGGTAGATCTTCTGGAAGGTGTCCATGGTGCTGATGGTGCTGATCAGCTCAAGGTCGGTGTAGTCAGCGAGCAAGTCACCGGCAAAATAAAACGCCAGCGGGGCGACGCTGTTCGGCGGCATGAAATAGCGCACCTTCAAGCCCATTTTCTTGAAGTATTCATCTGTCAGCGAGTATTCATCCTGCTGGTATTCAACACCTAGCACAGGGTGCTGATTTTCGGTGCGCAGGTAAGTCCTGCTGCTCGATACGCTCAGGCAGATAACCGGTGGTTTGCTGAAATGCTCCTGGTAGGTTTGCGAGTTGACGAAGCATTTGAACAGGTTGCCGTGCAGCTCGCCGAAATGATCAGGTGTGCTGAAGGTCGACCGATGCTTGTTATGCTCAAGTAACAGTACGCTGAAGTCGTAATCGCGCACGTACGAGGAGAAGTTATTGCCTACCATGCCTTCGAGGCGAGTATTGTTCTTGCGGTCGACAATATAGGTTTTCAATATTTCGATCAGTGGCAGGGCATTGCCGTACTGCGCGCTTTCAAGGTTCATTTCCACCGATATGATGTCCAGCTCTACGCGGTAACGATCATGTTCGGGGTTGTCCCAGTGCGCCAGCGCATTGAAACGGTTATTGATCATCGTCAGGGTATTGCGCAGGTTCTGCTGGCGGTTTGCACCCCGTGCCAAATTGGCGAAGTTGGTCGTGATGCGGGTGTTTTCGGCGGGGCGATAATGTTCGTCGAACGCAATGCGCTTGACGGTGAATGTTGGCGCTTTATTCATGGTGACGGCTTCCAGATGCCTGGGTGTGAGCAACCCAGTGCTTGTCAGTTGCGTAGGCTGAGTCGTTCACAGCGTAATCTTGATGTGTTTGATTGAGGCGTATCCTAGGCGGGGCGCTGCATGAATGATATTGAAGTTATTTCACAGATTTTTTAGCCCTGCTCATGATGCGTTGCCTGGTCGAGTGCGGCATCATGGCCGCCTGGCCTTCACCTCACCCAGGAGACAGCGATGATCAAAACCGGCGATCAACTGCCCGACATTACCCTTTATCAATACAACAACGACGCAGGCGCCTGCGCGATCGGTCCGAATGCCTTTTCCATTCGCGAGCGTTGCAAGCGCAAGAAGGTGCTCATCTTCGCGTTGCCGGGTGCATTCACGCCTACGTGCTCTGAACGTCATGTTCCCGGTTATGTAACGGCGGCCCCTGCGTTGTTTGCGGCTGGCATTGACGAAATCCTGTGCATCTCGGTGAACGATGCCTTTGTCATGAACGCCTGGGGCAATAGCTTGCAGGTCGGGGACGCGGTGAAAATGATCGGCGATGGTAATGGCGAATTCAGCGAGGCGCTTGGCCTTACCCAGGACCTTTCGGCACGCGGTTTGGGGCGGCGCTCGCAGCGGTATGCGATGTTGGTCGACGACCAGATAGTCAAGTACATTGCGGTTGAAAGCCCCGGCAAGTTCGAGGTCAGCGATGCGGCCAGCATGCTGGCTGTGTTGCGTTAGCCATACCTTTCAGGCCTTGCCGACAACGACTGTCAGGGCTGCCAGAACACCTTTCGAACCGGCCGCTAACAACAAGGTACAGACGGTTGAAACTTCACCAACTCCGGGCGCTGGTCGCCATTCATAACGCAGGAAGCATCCTCGAAGCCTCCAAGCTCATGCACATTACTCAGCCCGCACTGAGCCGTTCGATCAAGGAGCTGGAGCGAGAGGTGGGGTTTACCCTGTTGCAGCGGTCGCACAAAGGCATGGCCCTTACCGACGAAGGCAAGCGTGTCATCCGCCATGCCAACCTCGTGGTAGAGAGCATACGCCGCCTGCAGATCGAAGCGGCGAGCATTCAGGATGCGGCGCTGGGCGCCGTGTCGATCGGGGTTACGTCGTTGACGGCGATGCTCGATGGCGTCGATGAAAGCATTCTGGCCTTTCGGCGCAAGTACCCGCGGGTGAAGATCACCATCACCGACTTGCGCCCCAGTCAGATCCTGCAGCGCTTGCGCGATGGCAGCCTGGACTTTGCCATTACTTCGCAGCAACCGCTGAGTCGGCTGAACCTGGACTGGGAGGCACTGGGCAGTATCAAGGGCACGGTGATTTGCCATGCGTCGAATCAGCAGAAGTTCAGCCAGTCACTGCGCACCTTGCAATACGCACCTTGGATCAGCCTGGACGAGTTGTCCGACCAGGCTTCGCAGTTTCACCAATTGTTCGAAGCCAACGGCCTTCGGGTGCCGCAGAACACCGTTGAATGTACGTCAGTGATGATGGCGCTGAAGCTGTTGAAGAACACTGAATCGTTGATGACCATCAGCGAACTGGCGGTGGACCAAGGGTTTACCTACGGTATCGATTGCGAGTTCGTAGCCATGGCGGTGCAGGAGTTGATTCCGGATTACCCCATCAACCTGGTCTGCATTGACCGCCACAGCCTCACGGCACCTGCCCAGGAGCTGTTCCACAGCTTGCGCGGGCAGGTGCTCAAGCAGACCCGCCCCGTGGTTTCAGAAGTGGTAGTACATGCCTAGCGAGACGTTGCCTGGGTTATCGCCAGCCTGCTCCACCGGGGTGCCGGCGTAGGTGACCGACGAGGCGCGTTGGTTGGCGATCATGCCGAGGCGTCCATAAATGGCCCAGCGGGGGTTGATGAAGTGGTCATAGCCGATCATCACACCCCAGGCGTCCTTGTCGCGGGCGCTGACCTGGCGTTGCATCACCGCCAGGCGCAGCACGTCCAGTTCGCCCACCGGCGTCATCATGCCGAATGTGTACAGTGTGGTGCTGGGTGTGCCGGCCTGGTCCACGTCCTGGCGTTGCCAGGTGAGGCTGGTGGCCAGCGGGCCGAAATCGTAGAACGCCGACAGGCTCTTGAAATCGTTGGCGGTCTGGCGTGAGACGCCGCCGTCGTCCCATGGGTCGCTGTAGTAGCGGTTGTAGGAGGCCAGCGCAATCACCCGGCTGTTGCGGTATTGCAGCCGGGCGCCACCGCCACGCACGGTGCGCCCCGAGCTGGCGGCATCGTCGAAGCCGAAGCTTAGCGCGGTACCGAGGCTGAAGCCGCTGAGGGTCGGGCTGGTGTAGGCCAGGGTGTGCTTGGGGCGCAGGTCAAGGTAGAAGGCGCCCTTGCCGGCGGCAGGCAGGGCCAGGTAGGTGTAAGGCGAGCCATAGGTGGCCAGGAACGGGTCGGCATAGGTGGGCGTGCCCATGCTGTAGGTCTTGCCGAACTCGAGCTTGCCCAGGGTGCGCGAGCGTAGGGCGACTGTTGCCAGGCGCAGGTTACCGACGGTGTCCCAGGTGCCCTCCAGGGCCTCGCCATTGAGGTTGAAGCCCTCCTCGACGTCAAGTTCCACGACGGTATCGGGGCCAAGCCCCTTGCGCGCGTACAGCCCGAGCTTGTTGGTCCAGGCGCCGCCACCGGCCAGCTTGGAACCCGTGTGGTGCTGCGAATCGTGATAGCTGGCGAATGCATCCACGGTGCCGTAAACCTTGAGCTTGTCATCGAAGCCGTGATCCAGCCCGTAGTAACCAAAACCCGGTGCTATCCGAGCGATCGTCGGAAAACCCTCTGCCTGTGCCTGCGCAGCAAGGCAAGCCCCTTGGATCATCAACAGCAACGACGTAGTGCGAGTGTTCATTCACGACTCCTGGCCAGCACAGTGATGTGGTGGCGCTAGCGTCGGTGAACAGAACGTTGCAGCGTGATTGCTTATTCGGTCAGGTCATGCCGTTTGGTTAATCAAGGACCGGCGCGGCATGTGGATTGGCGAGCGCATCCGCTTTAGACGGGCTTCGAACAAGCGTCAACGCTGCGCTACGGCTGCTGATTTGTGGGCGTTTTTGGGGCCGCGTGCGGAGCAAGGGCGAACTGTGCGCCAGCGCAGGGCAATTTGGCCAACGATCGTTCCGGTTAATTAACCATTGGTTATCCCTATGCCGAAACTGCAAGTGTATTGAGTGCCCGATTGGCTGATATTCGCTGCACGCCGCGATTTGCCAACGGAGATAACAATGATCAGACCGCTCCCCACATCGCCGAGCCTGCAAAAGGGTGCGCATTCAGCCGCGCAGGTATCGTCCTCCCGTAAAACCTTGATCGCCTGCTCCCTGGGCAATGCGCTGGAAATGTACGACTTCACGATCTACAGCTTCTTCGCTGTACTGATCGGCAAGCATTTCTTTCCCTCCGACTCGGCAATGGCGTCATTGTTGATGTCGCTGGCCACCTTTGGTGTCGGTTTTCTGATGCGTCCGGTCGGGGCGATGGTCATCGGTCGCTATGCTGACCGGCATGGACGCAAGGCAGCTTTGAGCCTGACCATCGGGCTGATGACCCTGGGCACCGCAATGATTGCCTTTGCGCCCACGTATTCACAGATCGGGATTTTCGCCACGCTGTTGCTGGTGACCGGCCGGCTCATCCAGGGCATGTCGGCTGGCGGGGAGGTCGGTACCGCGTCAGTGTTCCTGATGGAATCCAGTGCGGTCGGCAATCGCTGCCAGAGCGTCAGCTGGCAGGCCGCCAGCCAGGGCTATGCCGCCTTGGTGGGGGCCGGCTTTGGCCTGGCCCTCAGCCAGTTGCTCGACCCCGCGGCGCTGGAAAGCTGGGGATGGCGCATACCGTTCATTTTTGGCCTGCTGATCGGGCCGGTCGGTTGGTATATACGCACGCGTTTGCCGGAAACTCATGAGGCCGCACCGGCGCAGAAGGGGGAGCAGGGGCTGGATGCCGAACTGCTCAAACGCATCGCCCAAGGCATCGGCCTGATGGCCAGCTCGACCATTGGCATGTACCTGTTCGTGTTCTACATGCCGACCTACCTGACCACGGCCTTGCATTACCCACCCGGCAGCGCCATGGCGATTGCCTGTATCAGTAGCGGCTGCATGGCAGTCATCTGCCCGTTGGCCGGCAAATTCGCCGACAAGTATCAGCTCAGAAAACGCCTGCTGGTGTGGACGGTCGCCGCGCCGGTGGTGTTGACCCTGCCAGTGTTCTATCTGCTTGGGCACGTGCAGCACATGGGCCTGGCCATGATGGGCGTGGCGATCCTGATCTTGCCGACCTGTATCGGTGCCGGTGCGTTCTTCGCGCTGATCATGGAGGGCTTCCCGAAAGCCAGGCGGTCCTTCGGCACCTCGGTCAGCTACAGCCTGGGTGTGACCTTGTTCGGTGGCTTTTCGCCGTTGGTGGCCACCTGGTTGATTGCAGCGCTGGGCACGCCGTTGGCGCCTGCCTACTTTTTGCTGGCCGGCGGTGTTGTAAGCCTGGCCTGCCTCAGGTACTTCCCCGAAAACAAAGGATGCGAGTGATATGGGTATTTTGCAGAGCAATCAAACACCGGGCTCAGCCGCCGAGCTGGAAGAGTTCGTCATGCTGCGCCGGCAGATCCACGCTGCGCCGGAAATTGGCGGCGACACCCCGGATACGGCGGCCCTGGTAGCCGACAAGCTGCAAGCTTTGGGCTACGAAGCGCATCGCAATGTGGGCGGGCATGGTGTGGTCGGCGTGCTGAAAGTGGGGGACAACCCGCGCAGCATCGGTTTGCGTGCAGACATGGACGCACTGCCCATGGGCGAAAAGAATGCGTTTGCGCATGCCAGCAAGATCCCCGGCCGCATGCATGCCTGTGGCCATGACGGGCATACCGCGATCCTGCTGGCAGCCGCTGCGCAACTGGCGGCTACACGCCAGTTCAACGGCACGTTGAACGTGATATTCCAGCCCGACGAGGAAGGCCTGGCGGGGGCCAAGGCGATGATCGACGACGGCCTGTTCGAGCGCTTTCCGTGCGACTCGGTGTATGCGCTGCATAACATGCCCGGCCTGCCGGTGGGCACTTGCGTGGTGCAGGCGGGGCCAACCATGGCGTCCTCCGAGCGTGTCAGCATTCGGATTACCGGCAAAGGCGGGCATGGGGCGATGCCGGAACTGTCGGTAGACCCGGTGATGGCGTTGAACAGCCTGATCAGTGGTATCCAGACCATCAAGTCGCGCAACCTCAGCGTCGAGGACTACGCCGTGATCAGCATCGGCATGATCCAGGCCGGCACTGTCTACAACATCATCCCTGACGAGGCCTGCATGTTGCTGAGCGTGCGCACCGACACGGCCCAGACCCAGCAGAAGATCAACAGCCGCATTGACGCCCTGGCCAAGGGGCACGCTGAAAGCTTTGGCGTGGAGATCGACGTGCAATTCACCCAACTGGCGCCCGCCTTGTGCAACAGCGATGACGAAAGTGCGTTGCTGCGTGAAAGCCTGAGGCCGTTGTTCGCCGACGGCGCGCTGCTGGACAAGATGCCCAAGAAGGTCATGGGCACCGAAGACTTTGCCTACATGTTGCAGGCGCGGCCTGGCTGTTACTTCATGCTGGGCAATGGCACGGGCGAGTTCCATGGTTGCTCGGTGCATAACCCCCACTACGATTTCAATGATGCGTTGGTGAAGATTGGCGCTGATTGTTGGGTGAAGTGGGTTCAGGACTATCTGCGTTGACCCTGCGTCATCTGCGCTGGAATGGTCTACGCTCTCAGCCGAAGCGCGTCGTTACAGGCTTCATCCCGATATCGTCGCTCTGGCGATTCACACCGACGGACCATGCTCGGTCCAAAGAGGGTGCTGCAATGGCGACTATCGACACCGAGAACCTTGCAAAGGGGCTGCAGCAGGTTGAAGCCTGCTGGCAGGCGTATACCTTGTCACAGCGGCTTGTCGAAGGCCTTGAGGGCATCGACCTGAGCAGTGCCATTGAAACCGCCAACCGCGATTTCACAAGGTTTCAGAACCAGTGCCAGCTTTTTTATGCCGAAGTGCGCAAGAGGGCAGCCGATGCGGACAAACTGGAGAGCGACATGGCACTGTATCCCCATTACTTTCAGTGACACCTGATTGAACGTCGCGCTGTGCCCGGGTTCTGACAAGCAAAGGGTACGGCGAGGACGCTTTCATGAGCATCGAACGCAACATTCCCGAGCTTGAAGCCTGGTACGCCCAGTACGACGACATCAGTTACCGGCGCGAGTCACCGGATGCCTACCACCATGAACTGCTCCGCACTGCCGAGGCCCTGCGCGACGACGGTGCCATCGACTGGGACGACTGGTTGGCGCTCAAGGCGCTGGCCGATGAAGCGCATATCCGCGCGCTGGAAGATGCCGTGCAGGCCCATGTGAGCGACCCGGACGCATGAAAGCGCTGAAGATTGCCACCTTCAACATCAATGGCATCCGCAGCCGTCTGCCGGCGCTCTTGGCCTGGCTGGAGCGGGAGCAACCTGACATCGCCTGCCTGCAGGAGCTGAAGGCGGCCGATCAGCAGTTCCCTCGTGCGGAGCTTGAGGCGGCAGGCTATGGCAGCCTTCATCATGGGCAACCGTCATGGAACGGCGTGGCCATTCTGGTGCGGGGCAGCGATCCGCTTGAGGTTCGCCGCGGCTTGCCCGGCATGGAAGAGGACGGCCAGAGCCGCTATCTGGAAGCTGCGGCACACGGGGTATTGGTCGCGTGCCTCTACCTGCCGAACGGCAACCCGCAGCCCGGGCCCAAGTTCGATTACAAGCTGCACTGGTTCGAATGCCTGATCAAGCATGCACGCAGCCTCTATGAAAGTGGCCACCCCACGCTGCTGGCAGGGGATTTCAATGTCGTGCCCACTGACATGGACATCTATAACCCGCGTTCCTGGATGAAGGACGCATTGCTGCAACCTGAGTCGCGAGCGTGTTACCAACGACTGCTTGACCAGGGCTGGCTCGATGCCATACGCCATCTGTACCCGGACGAGCGTGTCTACACCTTCTGGGACTATTTCCGTAACCACTGGGCGCGCAATGCCGGGTTGCGAATCGATCATCTGTTGCTCAACCCCGAGCTTGCGCCTTATCTGAAACGGGCGGGTGTCGATGCGTGGGTGCGTAACGAGGCCAAGGCCAGCGACCATGCACCCGTCTGGATCGAGCTGGGTACGCGTCGTGCTCGGTCATAGTCAATCCAGCACATGAACGAATGCCTGGCTGATGCGCTTCGACGGTAGTCGACTTCAGATTGCATTCAGATTCGGCCCTGATAATTCCCTCCGTCGCACCCAGGCGGGGAAATTTCATGACTCAATCTCATCAATGGCACAGTTTGCTTCCGTTACCCATCGGTAGCCATGCCGATCATCAGGCGCATCTTTCTCTTCACCTCAGCGACGATCAAGGGCGCGGCGAGCTGGAGCACTTCATACACGAGCGCTTTGCCAGCGTGCACCAGGCGGATGTGCAGCATTACCTGCCGGAACTGCTTGCCTTGCAGGGTAGCCACGGTCGCCTGATCGCGGCGGCAGGCATGCGACCGGCCAGCGAAGGGCCGCTCTTCCTTGAGCGGTATCTGGACGAGCCTCTGGAATCTGCTGTTTCACGGGTAACCGGTGCCTCACCGGATCGCAACTGCATGGTAGAAGTAGGCAACCTGGCCTCGCTCAGCGCCGGCAGCGCTCGAATAATGATCATCGCCGTGACGTGGTTGCTGGCCATGCGCGGTTTGGAGTGGGTGGCATTCACGGGCGCCGCGACACTGTTCAACAGTTTCCGGCGACTGGGGCTGGTGCCCACTGTTCTGGCCTCAGCGGATCCTGCTCGCATGCAGGGCCAAGTGGACCAGTGGGGGACCTACTACGACCAGCGACCACAGGTATTTGCCGGCAACATAGGCTTTGGCTTCGATGCCCTGAAACAGGCGGGCATGTTCGAGCGGCTTGGGTTTCCCATGTTAGCCCTGGAGACCGGCCATGCGGCATGAACTGACTGCCTTTCAGGCACTGTTGCGCCAGCACGCCGTGGAACATCCTGACGCCGTGGCCGTCCAGGGAGATGCGCAGCGTTACACCTACCAGCAACTGCTTGACGAAGTCGAATCTCGCGCGGCCAGCCTGCGCAACCAACCTGCGGGAACCTTCGCCGTGGTGCTGGATAACGGGCCCGAAGCGCTATTCTGGGATCTGGCGGCGCTGTTCGCTGAACGTGCCAGTGTGATAGTGCCGTCGTTTTTCAGCGCAGCCCAGTTCCAGCACTGCTTGCAGCAAAGCGGAGTGACGGCGGTCGTGTGCGAGGCGCAGTGGGCTGATCAGCTCACTGCGCTTGGCTTTGACCAGCAGGCACCAGCGAATGTCTGGCTGCGTGACAGTGTTGCCGCCCCGGCGCTGCCTGAGGGCACTGCCAAGATCACTTACACCTCCGGTAGCACCGGCACGCCCAAAGGCGTGTGCCTGAGCGCTGAAATCATGCTGCGTGTGGCGCATGAGCTGGAGGCCGCCAGCCGCCCAGCCGAGCCGCAGCGATACCTGGCGGTACTGCCACTGGGGGTTTTGCTGGAAAACCTGGGCGTCTACGCCGCGCTCATGGCTGGCGCTTGTGTGCAGCTCTACCCGCAGCAGCAGTTGGGGATGGGAGGGGCAAGCCAGGTCGACTTCAAGCGCCTGCTGGGCGCAATCGCCCTCAGTGGTGCGCAGAGCCTGATCCTGGTGCCGCAGCTGCTGATGGGGTTGGTGACAGCGATCGAGCGTGGCCTGATGCGGGTCGGCCCACTGCGTTTGGTGGCGGTAGGCGGTGCTCGGGTATCGCCAAGCCTGCTCGCGCGGGCCGAGGCGGTCGGTTTGCCAGTGTTCGAAGGTTACGGCTTGTCCGAGTGCGCCTCGGTAGTGGCGCTCAATCGCACAGGGGCTGTACGCCCGGGGAGCGTTGGCAAGCCGTTGCCGCATGTGCAGGTGCGCATCGCCGAGGATGGCGAAGTTCTGGTGGCCGGCTCGATATTGCTGGGCTACCTGGGAGAGCCGCCTGTAACCGGGCAGTGGTGGGCAACAGGCGATGTAGGCCACCTCGATGAGGAGGGCTACCTGTATCTGGATGGCCGCAAGAAGCACCAGTTCATTACCAGCTTCGGGCGCAACGTCAACCCGGAGTGGGTGGAAGCCGAGCTGAGCCAAAGTGGCGTGATCGCCCAGGCTTTCGTGCATGGCGAAGCCCTGCCAAACAACCTTGCCTTGCTCTGGCCCCTGGATCCCGGCATCAGCGACGAGGCCATCGAACAGGCCGTACAGCAATGCAACGCGCGGTTGCCCGATTACGCCCGGGTACACGCCTGGCGCCGTTTACCTGTGCCTCTGAGCACGCTTGACGAAACCTTGACTGCCAATGGCCGCCCGCGACGTGAGGCGATCTTGCAGCGTTACCACACCCTGTTATCCGACATCTCGTTGTGAGGTTCACAATGTCCTTTTTCGACACCCTGCAAGTACAAACCGCCCAAGAGCGTCAGGCGCTGTTCGCCGTACCGGTGATCCGCGAGGCCCTGGCCGGCCAGGTCAGCCTGGACAGCTACGTCGCGTTCCTGACTCAGGCTTATTACCATGTGCGCCATACCGTGCCGCTGATGATGGCCTGTGGGGCACGATTGCCGCTACGGCTGGAGTGGCTGCGCGGCGCGGTCTGCGAATACATCGAGGAGGAATACGGCCACGAACAGTGGATCCTCAACGACATCAAAGCGTGCGGCGGTGACTGGGAGGCCGTGCGCGATGGCCAGCCGGTGCAATCCATCGAGCTGATGGTTGCCTACCTGTACGACTTGATCGCACGCGGCAACCCGGTCGGGTTGTTCGGCATGGTCAACGTGCTCGAAGGCACCAGCATCGCCCTGGCCACCCAGGCGGCGGGCGTCATCCAGAACACATTGGCACTGCCAGACCAGGCGTTCAGCTACCTTAGCTCGCACGGTGCGCTCGATCAGGACCACATGGTGACCTACAAACAGTTGATGGACCGTCTCGACGATGCCGGTGACCAGCAGGCCGTCCTCCACGCGGCCAAGGTCGTCTACCGCTTGTATACCGAGATGTTCCAGGGCTTGCCGCGTGCCGGGCAGCAAGAGGTGCACCATGCGTTTGGCTGAGTCCGTGGTGATCCTCACCGGCGCCAGTGGGGGCATAGGCCTGGAGTTGGCTGAACAGCTCTGCGCTGCCGGTGCCCAGGTGTTGGCGGTCAGCCGGCATATGGGCAAGCTGGCTGGCCTGATGAACCGGTACCCCGACCGGCTGCGCTGGCAGGAAGCCGACCTGCGCAGCCAGTCAGGGCGCGAACACGTCATCGAGCGGGCACGCGAGATGGGGGCTGTCAATGTGCTGATCAACGCGGCTGGCGTGAATCGCTTCGCTCTGCTCGACCAGCTGGATGAGCATGCGCTGGACGAGCTATTGGACATCAATCTGAAGGCGCCTTTGCAACTGACACGCGCCTGCCTGCCGTTGCTGCGCGCTCAGCCCAAGGCGTTGGTGGTCAATGTCGGGTCAACCTATGGCTCGATCGGCTACCCCGGCTACGCCACCTACTGCGCCAGCAAGTTTGCGCTGCGTGGTTTTTCGGAAGCGCTGCGCCGCGAGTTGGCCGATACCACGGTGAACGTGCTGTATGCCGCCCCACGGGCAACCCGTACAACGATGAACAGCAGCGCCGCGACTGCGCTCAATCAAGCGCTGAAAGTTGGCATGGACGACCCTGCGGACGTCGCTCGTGCTGTGCTTCAGGCGGTGCAATCCGAGCGCACCGAGCTTTATCTGGGGTGGCCGGAAAAGCTCTTCGTGCGTATCAACGGCATGTTGCCGGGCATGGTCGATCGCGCACTGCGCAAGCAACTGCCTGTCATTCGCCGCTATATCGGCAGCCATTCCAAGGAGTCGAACAAATGAAGCGTCTGTTCATTGCCAGCTTGCTGGCATTCGCACCCTTCACCTGGGCTTTGGACCAGGCAGGCAGCCAGCGCCTGAGCGATTTGCAGCAGCGCTGGGCGCAGATTCAGTACCAAATGCCCAAGGACAAGCGTGCCGACGCCTTCGAAAAGCTGGCAGGCGATGCAGCAACATTTGTTCATCAGTATCCCGGCACACCTGAACCCTTGATCTGGGAGGGCATCATCAACAGCAGTTGGGCGGGGGCGACGGGTGGCCTCAGTGCACTGGGCAAGGTCAAGGCGGCGAAAGCCAGCCTGGAGCAGGCCATGAAGCTGGAGCCCAACGCGCTGCAAGGTTCGGCCTACACCAGCCTGGGTACGCTGTATGATCAGGTGCCAGGCTGGCCTATCGGTTTCGGTGATACCGAAATGGCCGACAAGATGCTGCGCAAAGCCTTGCAGATCAACCCCAACGGTATCGACAGCAACTATTTCTGGGCTGATCATCTGTATCGGCAGAAGCGCTACCCTGAAGCTACCGCAGCCCTGCAGAAAGCCTTGCAGGCACCGCCCCGGCCGGGGCGTGAGTTGGCTGACCAGGGCCGGCGTGCCGATATCGATGCTTTACTCAAGGCCATCAAGGACAAACAGGACTGAACATGCGGCTGTTGCTGGTTGAGGATGACATTGCACTGGGGGAGGGGATTTGCGACGGCTTACGCCAGGAGGGGTACACCCTCGACTGGTTGTGTGACGGTGTCAGTGGCTTGCATGCGCTGCAACACGAGACCTTCGACCTGCTGATCCTGGATCTTGGATTGCCCCGTATGGATGGCATCGAGCTACTCAGGCGATTACGCGCAGGCGGCGACAGCTTGCCGGTGCTGATCCTCACCGCGCGGGATGCTCTCGATGATCGCATTGCCGGCCTGGATGCCGGCGCCGATGATTACCTGGTCAAGCCTTTCGACCTCAACGAGCTCAAGGCGCGCTTGCGCGCCTTGCTGCGGCGCAGCGTAGGGCGCGCCAAGGTGCTGATCGAGCATGCCGGGGTCAGCCTGGACCCGGCCACCCAGCAAGTGCACTACAATGGCGTCGAAGTTGTGCTCACCCCCAAAGAGTATGTGCTGCTGCATGAGTTGCTGGCACATCCCGGCAAGGTATTCACGCGTGAACGCCTGACTCAACTGCTGTATGGCTGGGATGAAGAGCCGGAGAGCAACACGCTGGAGGTGAACATCTACCACCTGCGCAAGAAGCTGTTCAACGGCCTGATTCGCACGGTGCGCGGCATTGGCTATCTGGTCGAGGTCAAGGCATGAGCTCGCTACGCCAGCGTACGCTGTGGCGTGTGATGCTCTTGCTGCTACTCGGCACCGGCCTGCTTGCGCTCTATAACTACCATGACAGCAGCCACGAAATTAACGAGGTGTATGACGCGCATCTCGCCCAGAATGCGCGTTTGCTGCAAGGCGTCATGAGCATGCCGGTACAAGAGGGCTCGCGTGAGGCGCTGTATCAGGCCTTCAACGATGCCTTGGGCAAAGCGGGGCGGCACCAGGTGGGCCACCCTTACGAAAGCAAGCTGGCGTTCCAGGTCTGGGGTGAAGGCATGGCATTGCTGGTACATACACCCAGTGCGCCGTCAATTGACCCACCACCCACTGCTCCAGGGTTCTACGACTTTTCCAGTGGTGGTGAACAATGGCGCGGTTTCGTTTTGCCGGTGCCGGAAAAACACTGGCTTATCTGGGTGGGTGAGCGTGATGATGTGCGCTACGACCTGATCGACCGCATCGTTCGCCACACGCTGTTCCCGTTCCTGCTTGGCAGCCTGGCATTGGCACTGCTGGTGTGGGCTGCGATCGGCTGGGGGCTACGGCCACTGCAGAACATGGCCAATGTCATCCGCAGGCGCCATGCCGATTCGCTGGAGCCGCTGCAACTGGTACCGCTTCCCACTGAACTGGAGCCCATGCAGGCGGCCATCAATCGCCTGCTGGCGCAAATCGACGATCTGCTGCGACGTGAACATCGCTTCATTGCCGATGCTGCCCACGAAATGCGTACGCCTCTGGCCGTACTGCGGCTGCACGCGCAGAACGCGCTGGCCGCCAGCAATGATGCCGAGCGCGAGAAAGCCTTGGGCTTTCTTGTGGGCGGGGTCGATAGGCTGACACGGGTGGTCAACCAGTTGCTGACATTGGCCCGCGTTGAGCCAAAACTGGGGCAGCGAGCCAGCACCCGGGTCGACCTTGCCGAAGTCGTCACCGAAACCCTGGCTGAACTGGCGCCATGGATACTGGACCGTGGCCTGGAACCCTCGCTGGACATCGACGAAGGGGACCACCACCTGCAGATCGACGCTGGCGCGCTGGGCATTGCGCTACAGAACCTTGTGTCCAACGCGGTAGAACACTCACCGCCTGGTGGGCGCATAGCCGTGTCACTGCGGCGCCTGGACAGCAGCGTCGAACTGGTCGTCGAGGATGAAGGGACGGGTATCGATGAGGAGAGCCTGTCCCGTGTATTCGAACGCTTTTATAGCCGCAATAGCCCAAATGGTGCTGGCCTCGGGCTCTCCATCGTCGCTACCATCATCGGCCGCATGGGTGGGCAGGTACGTCTTGAAAACAGATCGGCTGGCGGGCTGGCCGCTACCCTGTCGTTTCCACTGTCTTGAACCGAGGTTGCTTCAGATTGATCGCTGATTGACCCGCTCAGATAGCTGCTCGGCGCTTTCCTTGCGTTCTGAATATCGGTCCACCAGGAATGCCTGACGGTCGCGTAGCAGGACGGTGAACTTCACCAGCTCCTCCATGACATCAACCACCCGATCGTAGTAGGGCGATGGCTTCATCCGTCCGGCGTCGTCGAACTCCAGATAAGCCTTGGGAACCGAAGACTGGTTCGGGATGGTGAACATCCGCATCCAGCGGCCCAGCACGCGCAACTGGTTGACCACGTTGAACGACTGCGAGCCGCCGCACACCTGCATCACGGCCAGGGTCTTGCCTTGGGTGGGACGCAGCGCACCCAGCGCCAAGGGAATCCAGTCAATCTGTGCCTTGAACACCGCCGACATCGCCCCATGGCGCTCCGGCGAGCACCACACCTGGCCTTCTGACCACTGCACCAGGTCACGCAGCTCCTGCACTTTGGGATGCTCTACGGGTACTTCGTCAGGCAGCGGCAGGCCCGACGGGTCGAAGGTGCGGGTTTCGGCACCGAGGTGCTCCAGTAGGCGTGCGGCTTCTTCTACCAGCAAGCGACTGAAGGAGCGTTCTCGGGTAGACCCGTACAGCAGCAGGATACGTGGTTTGTGTTCGCTGGTCGGGGTTGCCGAAGGTGGCAGGTCGAACAGCGTGAGGTCGAGGTTAGGCAGTTGCTCGGACATGTATTTTTCCTGTTCAAAGCGAGCCGATGCGATCCAGCGCGTGCTTGAGCTGCGCGCGGTCGAGTTGATCGAACGGCAGTGCGAAGAAGGCCTGGCAGCGAGATTCGATGCGGGCCAGTGTGGCCCGGAACGCCGCATCGACCGAAGCTTCGTCACCCACGACATCGGACGGGTCTTCCAGCCCCCAATGCGACTTCAGCGCAGGGCCGAAATACACCGGGCAGGCTTCGCCCGCGGCCTTGTCGCAGACGGTGATGACGATGTCAGGCGGGTTGCCCTCGAACGCATCGTTGCCTTTGCTGCTCAGGCCCTTGGTCGAGATATTGGCTTGCTGCAACGTGCTCAGGCTGCGTGGCAACACCTGGCCCTTGGGGAAGCTGCCAGAGCTGACCGCCTCGAAACCGGGCGGTGCCAGGTGGTTGAACATTGCTTCGGAAAGGATGCTGCGGCAGCTGTTGGCCGTGCACATGAACAGGACTCGCATGGAGGGCTCCTCCGCTGGGTGGCGAACGTCAGAGGCTCAGGCGCAGTGCCAGAGCAGAAAGGGTGATCAGCAAAACCGGTACCGTGAGCAGCAGGCCGACCTTGAAGTAGTAACCCCAGGTGATGCGCATGCCTTTACGCGCCAGCACATGCAGCCAAAGCAGCGTGGCGAGGCTGCCGATCGGGGTGATTTTCGGGCCAAGGTCGCAGCCGATGACATTGGCGTAGATCATCGCCTCACGTACCAGGCCCTCTGCGCCGCTGGCCTGGATCGACAATGCGCCGATCAGCACGCTGGGCATGTTGTTCATGACTGAGGACAGCAGCGCGGAGATCAACCCGGTGCCAATGGCCGCGCTCCACAGTCCCTGCCCGGCAAGCCAGTCCAGCAGATGGGTGAGCATGTCCGTAAGGCCGGCGTTCTTCAGGCCGTACACCACCAGGTACATGCCCAGAGAAAAGATCACCACCTGCCACGGCGCTTCCCGCAGCACGCGACGGGTTGAGATGCGGTGACCACGAGCGGCCACGGCAAAGAGGATTGCGGCGCAGACGGCGGCCACCGCACTGATCGGGATGCCCAGAGGTTCCAGTACGAACAGGCCTGCAAGCAACACCAGCAGCACCCACCAACCGACTTTGAAGGTGGCGTGGTCATGAATTGCCTCGCTCGGCGCCTTCAGCGCATCGAGCGCGTACTGCTTGGGGATATCACGACGGAAAAACAGAAAAAGCACCAGCAGGGTGGTCGCCACGCTGGCGATATTCACCGGCACCATCACCGATGCGTATTCGGCGAAGCCCAGGCCGAAGTAGTCGGCGGAGACGATGTTGACCAGGTTGGAAACCACCAGCGGCAGGCTTGCCGTGTCGGCAATGAAGCCTGCTGCCATGACAAAGGCCAGTGTCGCAGCAGGTGAGAAGCGCAGCGCGAGCAGCATCGACATGACGATGGGGGTGAGGATCAGCGCCGCACCGTCGTTGGCGAACAGGGCCGATACAGCGGCGCCGAGCAGTACGCAGAAGGCGAACAGGCGGTAGCCACCGCCGTTTGCCCAGCGCGCCACATGCAATGCGGCCCATTCGAAGAAACCTGCCTCATCCAGCAGCAAGCTGATGATGATGATCGCGATGAACGTGGCGGTGGCGTTCCAGACAATGGCCCATACGACAGGGATGTCATGCAGCGAAACCACGCCTGTAGCCAGGGCAATGAGGGCGCCTAGCGCGGCGCTCCAGCCAACCCCGAGCCCCTTGGGCTGCCAGATGACCAATATGAGGGTGAATACGAAGACAGCAATGGCGGGCAGCATGAATATCTCGCTTGGTGATGATCAGCAGCAGGCCGAATCACGAACGGGGCGGCCGTCCATGTTCTTCAGCCGAAGGGCGTTGTCTGCCAGCCATTGCGAATTGGCTTGCAAGGTGACCTGCAGCATCTCGTGAACCCAGGAAGGCAGCTCCGGATTCAAGCGGTAATACACCCACTGGCCCTGACGGCGGTCCAGCAGCATGCCATTGCTGCGCAGTTGTGCCAGGTGGCGACTGATCTTGGGCTGGCTGTCGTCCAGCGCGCACATCAGTTCGCAGACGCACAGTTCGCCCAGGCTGGCGATAAGCAGGGTGGCGCGAGCGCGGGTTTCGTCAGAGAGGCTCTTGAAGACATCGGGCGGGGTGATCATGGGTGTGCCTGCACATATGGAAAGCCGAATATACGTATTACCATATGTTCAGGCAAGCATTCTTGGGCGTGGGCGCATGCAGCCCAGCATGGCCATGGCCCCTCCCGTCGACAAAAGCAGGGTTTTGGCAGGCTTCAGGCCCTGATGGCAATGCAGGGTGTATAGTGCCTGCTCGGGTGACTGTCGTTCAGTGGCTCATAACCGAGATGCCAACATGTCCCAGACGTACCCCAACGCCGCCCAAAAAGCCCATGTGCGCATCTGCGAGCAGGTCGAGGCCTTCCTTCAGCATGGCGGCCGCATTCAGCAGGTAGCGATCGGTGTCACCGGTTACTCTGAAGGTGTCTCCAGGGCGCAATGGAAAAAAGGGCGCACTGCAAAGCCTTGAGAATGCCGGCAGCCGCCGTGAAACGTTCCTTTCAGGTAATGGTTCACGGCTTGTGCATTCGCGAAGCGGAGTACGGGGTGGTCATGAAAGCTGAGCCTTGCCTCGGAACCGGAACGCTATCAGAAGCCTTCCAGAACAATCTTGCCGCGTGCTTTCCCGCTCTCGATCAAGGCGTGAGCGCGTTTGAGGTGCTCGGCGTTGATGGTGCCGTAGTGCTCGCCGAGGGTAGTCTTGAGCACCCCATCATCGACCAGCTGTGAAATGCGATCGAGTAGTTGATGCTGCTTGATCATGTCCTCGGTCTGGTACAGCGAACGGGTGAACATGAGCTCCCAGTGCAGGGAAAGGGATTTGCGCTTGAGCGGCATGACATCCAGTTGCGCCGGGTCGTCGATCAGCGCGAGCTTGCCTTGTGGACGAAGCACTTCGACCAGTTGGGGGAGGTAGGTGTCGGTATGGGTCAGGCTGATCACATGATCGACCGGGTCCAACTTGAGCGCTTCCAGTTGATGGGGGATCGGTTTGGTGTGATCGATGACATGATGCGCCCCCAGCTCCTTGACCCAGGCTTGGGTTTCAGGCCTTGAAGCGGTGCCGATGACAACCAGCTGTGTGAGTTTGCTGGCGAGCTGGACCAGGATCGAGCCCACCCCGCCGGCGGCTCCGATCACCAGAAGGCTTTGGCCCTGGCCCCCGTTTTCCTCAATACCCAGGCGGTCGAACAGTAGCTCCCATGCGGTGATGGAAGTAAGGGGCAGGGCTGCGGCACTGGCGTTGTCCAGGTTGCGGGGTTTGTGTCCGACGATACGCTCGTCCACCACATGGCGCTCGCTGTAGCTGCCAGCACGGTCGATGGCACCGGCGTAGAAAACCTCATCGCCAGGTTGGAACAACGTGACCTCTGACCCAACCTCGCGAACAACGCCAACCGCATCCCAGCCGAGAACCTGTGGTTGCTCACCGCCGCGGCTCGCGCGGATTTTCGTGTCGACCGGGTTGACAGCAATGGCCTTTACCTCGACCAGCAGATCCCGGGCTCCCGGCTTGGGTTCGGGCAACTGCGCGTCATACAACGACTGCGGGTCCTGGATCGGCAAACCGGGTTGGGTGTAAACGACAGCCTTCATTGGCGCAACCTCTTGGGTAGGGGAAAAGTGAGCTCAGGCTAGTCGTTTCGATTAAGGCGATAAACTGGCCAAATAGCGCAAGACTTTCTCTCCTTCAGTGAAAATGGTGTGAGGCGCTTGTTACCAAGCGTAAGCGCCTCACGCGCAACCGTCAGCTGGCGCTGTACCGCGGTGCAAGCTGGTTGCTGGACAATTGGCCGAACAAGGCCTTGCGGGCAGCTTCGTATTGGTCGAAGGCTTGCAGATCTTGCATTGACGGCAAGGAGATCAGCACCCCGTTGTCGAAGTCCTGCAGCGCACCGTCCACCAAGTCCTGGGCCGACATCACGATGCCGGGATCGAGGTTTTCGACCGGTAAGCCGCCGATTTGCCAGAAGTCAGTGGCGGTGGCCCCGGGCAGTACCGCCTGCACCTGCACCCCCTTGCCTGCCAGCTCCTTGTTCAAGGAGTGGGTGAACGCAGTGACGTACGCCTTGCTGCCGCCGTAGACGCCGTTGAGCAGTTCTGGCGCCAGGCTGACGATGGACGAGATATTGATGATCGCCCCTCGCTCACGCGCCACAAAGCCAGGTACAGCCGCATAGGTCAGGCGGGTGAGGGCGGTCACGTTCAGGCTGATCATTTCGGCCATGCGCTCGACATCGCTTTCCAGCAGGCTGGTATGGGTGCCGATGCCGGCGTTGTTCACCAGCATGCTGATGCTGGCATCTTCGCGCAGTTTGCGTTCTACCTTGGCAAGGTCATCTGTATTGGCCAGGTCGGCCGGGAACACTTCCACATTCTGCCGGGTTTCGGTGGTGAGCCGGCCCGCCAATGCGTTAAGGCGTTCCCGGTTGCGGGCCACCAGTACCAAGTCATAACCGCGGCGTGCCAACTGCTCTGCGTAGAGCGAACCGATGCCGGTGGAAGCGCCGGTGACAAGCGCGGTGCCTTTGAATGCCTGTGCCATGGTGATACTCCGTTGCTTTGAGTGGGTGGAGCCATGATGCAGAAGACGGTTATTGTCTTAAAGGACGTATATGGTAGTGTTTCAGGACATTGCTAAGTGGGGTTCAACCATGCACCGGGTTGGCTATTTGTTAACCGAAGGCTTTCAGATCATGTCCCTGGCAACGCAAACCGTGTTCGAGTTTGCCAACATCGTCGCCGGCAAAGCGGTTTACAGGCTCGAGAACTTTTCTGTCGGTGGCGGCACGGTGCGCTCCTCGTTGGGGATGTCTGTCGAGACGCTGCCTTTGGCCGCCCCTGGTCTGGCTGACACCTGGATGGTGACGGGTACGCTGACGCCGTTGACACCGCCTGGTGAAGAGGTGCTGGCCAGCGTGCGGGGCTTCGTCGACGCTGCGCGGCGCACTGCGGGTCTTTGCACCGGCTGTTTCGTACTGGCACAGGCCGGGGTGCTGGATGGGCGGCGTGCTACAACCCACTGGGCCTACGCGAACAAGTTGCGTGAGTTGCACCCGAAAATCGACGTCGAGGAAGACCGGATCTTCATCCTCGATGGGTCGATATGGACGTCCGCCGGCATGACCGCCGCCCTGGACATGGCCCTGGGCATGGTGGAAAAGGATCTGGGCAACGAGATAGCCAGGTCGGTGGCGCACAAGATGGTCATGCATCAACGCCGTTCTGGTGGGCAGTCGCAACACTCCGAACTGTTGTCGCTGTCGCCCAGGACTGACCGTATCCAGAGCGCGCTGGATTACGCGCGCGGTCACCTCAGCCGCCCATTGAGCGTGGAAGAGCTGGCCCAGGTGGCGCACCTGAGCCCTCGGCAGTTCACCCGTGTATTCACTGCCGAGACCGGGCAATCACCCGCCAAGGCCATCGAGGGCCTGCGGCTCGAGGCTGCCCGGCTGATGATCGAGCAGAGCCGGCACAGCCTGGAGGTGGTGGCCAAGGAAACCGGGTTCAGGGACCGCCGGCACATGCGCGAGGTGTTCATCCGTGGGTTTGGCGTCCCTCCTCAGGCGGTGCGAAGGGATGCTCGGCAAGTGTGACCTGCGCTTTCGTTGAAGCGCTTTTATTCTTGCGCCATCCCCTCAGGTTCATGACGCACAACACAAGCTGCAGCACAATCAAAGCCCAGGCCTGGGCATGCCACCCCCAGACTGACCACAGTATGTTGCTGGCGATAAAACAGCAGAAGCCCACCATGCGCCGTCCTGGACGGTGCGACCCGATACACCAGGCTGCCACCACCGTGACCAGCATGGCCGGCCACTCCAGCAAGTCGATCCAGCTCTCCATCGAAGCGAGTCCCAAACATTAATCCATTGCGCCAGGCCGGGTCGATCGTGCCCGACCTGGCCTGGCGCCTTTGATTCACGCGGCCCGTTGCTCACCCTTCAGTAGTTTTTTCTGGGCTTGCATGGCGAGCCCCAGCTCGTCCAGTTGGTCTTTTCCGAGCAGCTTTTTCGCGGTGGGAAAGAGCTCTTCTTCCTCTTCCTCGATGTGATGCTCAAGCAGCTCCTTCATCACCTTGACCCGACCGGCGAATTCAAGGGTGCCTGTTTGCGTATGTAGCAGATCGGGCAGCACCAGGGCGTCGACAGTCCGGTGTTCTTCCTTGGCTTCGTAATACATCTTGGCTTCCTCTTTACCACCGGCTTTCTTGATTGCCGGGTAGAGAATGTCCTCCTCCAGAGCGGTGTGGATCTGCAGTTCCTGCTCGATGCGATGCAGCAGTTCGGCGCGCTTCTTTACGGCACGCTCTGTGGTCGCACTGAGCTCTTCCAACAGCTTCTTGACCAATTTATGGTCTTGAACCAGCAGGTCGATAGCATTCATGGTGTCACCTCGTCGCGGGCGAATGAAAAATGGCTTGCATGGAGTTGAGTGGCAGTGGGCGGCAGGGTTCAATGGCGATGACGTCTGGCAGGGTGCGCTTCAGGGGCGGGGCTTGATACCGCTCTGCCAGAGGCACCGAGGCCCGCGTCAGCAGGCCCCGGCAGCACGTTCACAGAATAGGTTTGCCCCCTGTCACGGCGTAGCGCGAACCCGAGATGTAGCTGGCTTCATCGGACCCCAGCAAGACATAGATTGGCGCCACCTCGACAGGTTGACCCGGCCGCCCCATCGGGTAACCGGAACCGAAATTTCTCACCGCCTCATCAGGCATGGTGGCCGGTATCAGCGGTGTCCAGATCGGGCCGGGCGCGACGCTATTGACGCGAATGCCCTGCTTGCCCAGCAATTGCGCAAGGCCAGCAGTGAAATTGGCAATGGCCCCTTTGGTGGCCGCATAGGCCAACAAGCTGGGTGACGGGTCGTCAGAGTTGACCGAGCTGGTGTTGATGATCGAGCCGCCTTTTGGCATCGAGGGCAAAGCGCGTTGGCAAATGCGGAAAATGGCGGTGATGTTGGTATCGAAGGTCTTTACCCATTCATCGTCGTCAATGTCGTCCAGGCTTTCATGGGCCATCTGGAACGCGGCATTGTTGACCAGGATATCGATGCGACCAAACTGCGCCACGGTCTTGTCGACGATGTCATGGCAATGCTGTTTCTGTGCCAGGTCGCCGGGCAGCAGCAGGCACTGGCGGCCAGCCGCTTTGACCCAGCGCGCTGTTTCCTGCGCATCTTCGTGTTCATTCAGATAGGCAATGGCTACGTCAGCGCCTTCCCGGGCATAGGCAATCGCTACCGCACGGCCGATGCCGCTGTCAGCACCAGTTATCAAAGCAATCTTGCCTTCGAGGCGATTGTTGCCGGTGTAGCTCTGCTCGCCACAGTCCGGATACGGCTCCATCCTGCGCTGGGAACCTGGAACGCTTTGCGGTTGGGAGGCGAATGGAGGGGTAGGGTAGTCGCTCATGCTGGAAGCTCCTGCAGGTTGAAACGCTCATTTCCGTTCGAAAGGCGCGGCAAGCCAGTGTTGAAGTGGATCTTCGTGCTGAGCGACGAGCGGTTGATGCACCCACTTCCAGTGAATTTTTACCAACCGCATGGCTCTACCGCTGACGGGGCTTGCTGGCATGGGTGAGGCCCACGTTATCAAGGAGTCTGCAGTGCCTCGAATCATCACGCCTTCCACGCCGGAACATGAGATCGACCAGACGAATGAAAGGATGTTCGGTACGCCCAAGGAGCGGCTGGATTTCTATCGGCGCGAAATTCAGTATGAGACCACCATCCTGGCCAACCGCACTGACGCTTATCTTGCTGCCCAGTCGTTCCTGGTGATCGCCTACGTGTCATCAATGGGCAACCTGAACCCAGGCTGGGGCGAGATGTTCACCTTGATGGTGCCGGCTTTTCTCGCACTGCTCGGTGTGCTCAGTACACTGAACGCCTGGCCTGGCATCCGCGCGGCCTTCCGGATTATCGAGCACTGGCAGATGAAGCAGAGCCACCTGCTGCGCAGCGAGCCGATGATGGGCCTGGCCTATGACGAGTCGCCGCTGTTCTGCGAGGCCGAGACCTCTCAGGCAGGGCACCGTAAATCGCTGCTGTTTTCCTTGCGCACGCCCTGGATTTTCCTGTGCTTCTGGGTTTTGCTGGGCAGCTATTCGGTTTTCATCCAGCTGGCGTGATCAGCGCGAGCTGGTCGGTGCCATGGGCGACCAGCACGCGCTGAAGAGAATCAGGCCCAGCCTGCCAATGCCTTGATCAACTGCTCATTGAAGGCGGGGATATCATCCGGCTGGCGGCTGGTGATGAGGTTGCCATCGACCACCACTTGTTCATCCAGCCACGTACCGCCCGCATTACGAATGTCATCTTGCAAGGTTTTGTAGCTGGTCATTCGCTTGCCTTTGGCCAACCCGCTCGATATCAGCAACCACGCGCCATGGCAGATGACCGCCAGCGGCTTGCCGGCCGCATCGTGGCTTTTAACCAGCTTCTGCGCGCCGGGAATCAAGCGAATCGTGTCCGAATTCTGCACACCGCCGGGCAGCACCAGGGCATCGTAGAGGTCAAGCTGCGCACTGTCGAAAGTCGCATCCACGCTGAACGCGTCGGCAGGTTCGTCATGGTTCCAGCCACGTACCGTGCCTTCTTTCTCGCTCAGGATATCGACCACTGCGCCGCTGTTTTCCAGCGCTTCACGCGGGCCGGTCAGTTCCACCTGTTCAAAGCCATCGGTGACCAGAAAGGCCACGCGCTTGCCGTTCAATTGTGCACTCATCATTCTCTCCTCGTGCTGATAGGCCTTTCATAAGGGCCTGCAAACAGCGAGCAAAGTTCCTGCTCGATGCTTGGCGGTATGGGGAGAACAGGCTAACGGTTGCGCACGGTATCCAATGCAGGCGACCAGACCGTATGACCGCAACGTGAACACGCCAGGGTGTCGTGAGGCTCATGGTAGGCCGGAAAACCGCAGTTCACGCAGCAATGCAACCCGGCGCCGGGCGGTGATCTGTACTCTGGGCGATGCTCGAACGGCAGCACTGAGAGGCCTGGACGTGTGTCTTGCTGATCGTAGAAATACAAACTGAGATCACCATCGGTTTCCAGAAGGCCCAGTCGAACCTGGCCCAGGTGCTCGACACCTTGCTGGCGTAGCTCCATGAACAGCTCATTCGGTGAAATGTTCATGTGACGCAGCGAATGGATTTCGTACATGCCATCTTTCACTACCGTGACTGGCAGCCCGTCGATCCAGGCCTCGCAGGTTCTGTTTCGCCTCATGAGGTAGACCGTTCCTCGGTAAAGCATGAACAGTGTGAGGAAAACCAAGGCCACCGGCAGCAGCGGTACATCTTCATAAAAGGTTACATCGCCGGCCGCTGAGCCTAGAGTGAGAATGACCACGAGCTCGAACCGGGACAGCTGTCTGATACCGCGCCGACCACTGAACTTCAGAAAAAAGAACACGGCCAGGAAGGCCGCTGAAACACGAACAGCAACTTCCAGCAGAAAGGTAAAAGGGAAGTCGCCTATCAGCATCCGTTGCAGATCAAACGAAACCATTCGTTTCACCCTTCCTTCTGCCGTTGTCAGATAAAGGGTTGACCCCTCTCGCTCAGAGCTGGTTCATCGACTTTGCCTGGAACTCTCCGCGCGCGTCACCAGGGAATCGGCGTGCCATCCCACGCCCAGAACGTTCCGCTCTGCGCCGGGCCGTGACGGCTCACAAGTGCCAGGATGCAGGTGGCGGCAAACGCGGGCGAGAACAGTTTGTCTGGCGCCACGTTGCCCTGAAAGGGTCGGGAAAGCTGGGTGTCGGTGGTGCCGGGATGCAATGCAAGTACCGTTGACGCGGGGTTCAGTCGCTTCAGCTCTATGCTTGCAGTGCGCAGAAGCTGGTTGAGCGCGGCTTTGCTGGCACGGTAGCTGTACCAGCCCCCCAAATGATTGTCGCCGATCGACCCGACCCGCGCCGACAAGGCGACGAAGGCCATCGGTTGCCGACGCAGCAGCGGCAGCAAATGCTTGAGCAGCAGAACAGGGGCGAAACAGTTGGTGGTGAAACTGCTCAGCAACCCCGCCATATCAAGCTGGTTCAGCGCTTTTTCAGCCCGTGCCGGGCCTTCTTGCAGCACGCCAAGCGTGCTGAAGACCAGGTTCAGCTGGTCGCAGCAGGCGCCAACCTGTGCTGCCAGAGTGTGCAGTGCCTGCTCGGATCGGGCGTCGCAGTCGAGGCGAACCAACCGTCGTCCGTGCTCTGTGAACAAGGTATCCAGCGCAGGGCTGGTGGTGGCTCGTCGCGAAACGGCGAACACCAGCCCGATGTCATCGCGCGCCAGCAACTGCGTGCACAATGCCAGGCCAATCCCTTCACTGGCCCCGCAGACCAGCACGTTGGCGGGTGTGTGAAGGTCGTTTATCAGGCTCATCGGAGTGTCCTCTTGGCTGGGCGCTGGCGCCTCGTCCTGTGATGGCTGCCAACGTTCTTGCACCTGGCAGGGGTGAGCTCACAGCAGGATATAGTCGCTGTACTGCCGTAAGCCGTCATGGGGCCCTTCGATCAAGTGCACGTAACGGTCGTTCACCCAGTCGATCGGCAGGCAATCGTCGACGTCCAGTACCGCGTCGGTATGCGGCTTGAGCCAGTCTGCCTGCAGGCGCTGTTTGCCCAGTTGCCTGGCCTCGGCCTTGTCCTTCGCCACCACTAGCAGGTAGCGGTGTGCCTCGCCAAACACCCTGGGCTCGTAGCCGCCAAGGTTGATGAAGAACAGCCTGGGATCGTGTGGGCCAGGCGCTACCTGGCTGAACGCGACGCGGTAGCGGTCAATACCGTCGACTTCCATCCATGCGTCGATGTGCAGGCCCGTTCGGCTCCCGAACCAGGCTTGGCGCAGATGTGGGTAGGCCTGTTCAAGTGAGTCCGCCTGCGCGAACACCACGTCGTGGACCTCGATATTGGCCCGTGGGTGGCGTCCACCGAGCATGACGACGTACAGCATGAGCAATTCCTTCTATCTCGACGTTCATGGTTTTTCGATAACGGAGCGCGAGGCTTGCAGAAATGTGCATGCCAGGCATTAAATTCTGTACATTTCCCATCAAATATCTGTACAAGTGTCTACTATTGTATAGTATTTCTCGAAGTGCTCGAGGTCAGAATGGCGCACCCTGCACGTTGGACCTGTTTGTGCCTGCTGCTAGCCGCCATGTCGTCGGCGGCAGACTGGCGAGCGGAGCTGCCTGCGGCGCAACGGCTGGGCGCCGGTGATTTCACCTGGTTTGGCCTGCGGCTGTACACCGCCCGGTTATGGGCAGTTGGCCCGGTTCAGGGCTGGAACCAGCCGTTCGCCCTTGAACTGCTCTATCACCGGTCATTGTCCAGGGACACGCTGGTCAAGGCCAGCCTCGAGGAAATGCAACGCCTGGATGGCGGCAGCATGACGGCACAGCAACGCGCGGCATGGACCAGGGCGATAGAGCAGGCATTCGTGGACGTGAGCCCTGGCATGCGCATCACGGGCTTGTACCTGCCGGGGAAGGGTTGCCGCTTTTACGTCGACGGCAAACTGAGCCACGCGATCAACGATCCGGTGTTCGCCCGGGCCTTCTTCGCCATCTGGCTCGACCCGCGGGCCAGAGACCCCCAATTGCGTCAGCGGCTGCTTGGGCTGGCTGGCGATGACCGAGGAGCCTGAACATGTACAAAGCGCTGTTGCTGGCTGCCTGCCTGCTTCTGGGCAGTTGTGGCAATGTCGGTGTCGAGCACTATGCCCAGGAGCAGCCGAAGCTGGACCTGGCGGCGTTCTTCTCGCGCCCGGTTCAGGCGTGGGGGATGTTCCAGAAGCGTTCCGGGGAGGTGGTCAAGCGCTTCCATGTGCGCATCGACAGCCGCCGCGAGGGTGAGCGGCTGATCCTCGACGAACATTTTCTCTATAGCGATGGTACGCGCCAGCAGCGGACCTGGACGCTGGTGCCGGACGGCCCCGGGCGCTGGCGGGGAACAGCGGGGGACGTGATCGGCGAGGCGCGTGGCGAAGTGGCGGGCAACGCGCTGCGATGGCGTTACCAACTGGACCTGCCGGTCGATGGGCGGCACTGGCAGGTAGACCTGGACGACTGGATGTACCTCATGGATGACGACACCCTGATCAACCGCTCGAGCATGAGCAAACTGGGTGTGGAGATTGGCCAGATAACCTTGTTCTTCCGCCGCCTGCCAGAGGGCACACCATGAACCTGAACGCGCTGACCCAGCTGGTTTCGACCGGCGAAGCCAAGGAACTTGAACTGCTGTCGCTGGAGGGGGGCTTCTACCTCCTGCGTGCCCTGACCGACGCCGGCCCCGTGACATTGAGCGATGCCCAGGGGCAGCCCGTGCGCGTGCGCTCCACGACCGAACTGCGGCAGTTGCTGGCCGACCTGCCGCCGGTGCCGTGCATGCTGGTGCAGCAGGTGGTGCACGATGAGATGTGCGGGCAGCGCGACGGCCCCATCGCGCCGCTGCGCGTACCGGTAACGCTCACCAGCCAGTGGTAGCCCGGACGATGCGCCTGGGCCTGGTGCTGGGTGACCAACTGTCGTTCGACCTGGCAAGCCTGGCGTCCCTTGACCCTGCTCGCGATGCGGTCCTGATGGCGGAAGTGGAGGGGGAGGCCAGATACGTACCGCATCATCCGCTGAAGATCGTTCTCATCTTCAGCGCCATGCGCCATTTTGCCCAGGCCCTGCGTGAACGGGGTTGGCAGGTGCACTATGTCAAGCTGGACGCCGAGGGTAACAGCGGCAGCATCGTGGGTGAGTTGCGTCGTTGGCAACAAACCTTGGGCGCCACCCACATCCACCTGACCGAGTGCGGGGAGTGGCGCCTGGAGCAGGCCTTGCGTGATGCCGCACTGCCGCTTGTGTGGTTTCGCGACACGCGTTTTCTGTGCTCCCGTGAAGCCTTCGGGCGCTGGGCCACAGAACGTCGCCAGCTGCGTATGGAGCACTTCTACCGTGGCATGCGCAAGCGAACCGGCCTGCTCATGGAGCCTGACGGCAGCCCGGCAGGTGGGGCCTGGAATTTCGATGGCGACAATCGCAAGCCATTGCCACGGCAGCTGCGTGGCCCGTTCGCTGCGCATTTCGCGCAGGACGACATCACAACAGCGGTGGTGGCCTTGGTGCGTCAGCGCTTCAGCGACCACTACGGGGGCGTCGACGGTTTCGATTACCCCGTGACCCATGCCGAGGCACAACAGCTGTGGCAGCATTTTCTGGATTTCGGCCTGGCGGCTTTCGGTGACTACCAGGACGCGATGGCCGAAGGCGAGCCGTACCTGTTTCATGCGCGCATCAGTGCGGCACTCAACATTGGGCTTCTGGATGTGCGTCGTCTGTGCGACGACGTCGACAAAGCCTGGCGCGAGGGGCGGGTGCCGCTCAATGCAGCCGAAGGCTTCATTCGCCAGCTGATCGGCTGGCGTGAGTATGTGCGTGGCATCTATTGGCAGCGCATGCCGGCGTATGCCGGGCTCAATCACCTGAACAACGACCGGGCGCTGCCAGCGTTCTACTGGACCGGGCGCACCCGCATGCGCTGCATGGCGCAAGCCATCGGGCAAACCCTGCGGTTGGGCTACGCTCACCATATTCAGCGGTTGATGGTTACCGGCAACTTCGCCCTGCTGGCCGGTATCGTGCCAACCGCGATTTGTGAGTGGTACCTGGCGGTCTACATGGATGCCTTCGAGTGGGTCGAACTGCCCAACACGCTTGGCATGGTGATGCACGCCGACGGCGGCTACCTGGGGTCCAAGCCGTATTGCGCCAGTGGTCGTTATATCCAGCGCATGTCCGATCATTGCAAGGCTTGCAGTTACAAGGTTGACCAGGTGACCGAAGAGGATGCCTGCCCGTTCAATGCCTTGTATTGGCATTTTCTCATTCGCCATCGCCCCCAGCTCTCGGCTAACCCGCGCCTGGCCCTGGTCTATCGCAGCCTCGATGGCATGCCCCCTGGCCGTCGCGATGCCGTGTGGCTACGTGGCCAGTCTTTGTTGGCGCGGCTTGATGCGGGGCAGGCGTTATGAAAAAGAGCTTTCTGCCCAGCAAGGTTTGCGTGGTGTGTGGCCGGCCATTCAACTGGCGCAAGCGTTGGGCTCGTTGCTGGGAGCAGGTGCGCTACTGTTCCGAGCGATGCCGCCGGTCAGCGCCTCGCCGCGACCCGCACCAGCAGCGGCAAGGCCAAAGCCCATATCGGCATCAGTAGCAGGCCGGTTTCCAGCGCGCCCAATGGCAAGGCGACATCTGCCAGCCTGGCGCCGCCTACATAGGCCAGAGGGCCGCCAATCGCCCCCAGTAGTGCAGCGCTTCGCCAGTGCCTGCCGGCCCATGCCAGGCTGTGACGCATACCGCTGGCCAGCACCAACCACAGCAGCGCTAGCCACAACGGCAGGGGCCTGGCGTCGAAACTGAACACACCCAGTGCTCCCAGCGCGCTGTCGAGCACGCAGCCGATAAAGGTAACGCGCAACAGAGCCTTGACCTCGGCATCGATGTCCGGGCACAGGCGCAGGTGCACAGCCACGCCCGGAATCACCAGCAGCAACAGCAAGGGCCGCTCGGCGCCCAGCACGCAGATCCACCAGCCGGCTTGCAGCCAGAGGGCATTGCCGATCAGCCAGCGGCTGGGCATCAGGCACCGCCAGGCAAGGGCGCGCGGCGTGCCTGGGGCGCTGCCCAGAGTAGGTGTGCTACGCCAATGGCGCGCTCCTCGAAACCGCCTTGGCAGTAGCAAAGGTAAAACTCCCACAGGCGCTGGAACATGTCGTCGTAGCCAAGGTCCGTCAGCGCGGTGCGAGCCTGACGCAGGTTTTCGCGCCAGTGCCGCAGGGTGTGGGCATAGTCCTGACCGAAATCCTCCATGTGCACAAGGTTAAGGCCAGTGTGCCGGCTGGCGGTGTCGAGCAACACGCTGAGCGAAGGCAGGGCGCCACCGGGGAAGATGTAGCGCTGGATAAAGTCGACCGAGCGCTGCGCCTGGGCATAGCGCTGGTCGCGGATGGTGATCGCCTGCAATAGCATCAGGCCTTCAGGCTTGAGTAGCGAGGCACACTGGCGGAAATATACCGGCAGGTAGCGATGGCCAACCGCTTCGATCATCTCGATCGAAACCAGTTTGTCGAACGTGCCTTGAAGGTCGCGGTAGTCTTCGCGGAGCACTTGCACACGCTGCTCCAGCCCCAGGGCCTGAACGCGCTTCAGGGTATGGCTGTACTGCGCCTCGGAGAGCGTCGTGGTGGTGACCCTGCAGCCGTAACGGGTGGCTGCGTGGATAGCGAGGCTGCCCCAGCCGCTGCCTATTTCCAGCAGGTGATCGTCAGGGCTCAGCTCGAGTTTTTGGCAGATGCGCTCCAGCTTGTGCAACTGAGCCTGCTCCAGTGATTGGTCAGGGTGCTCGAATTGCGCAGCCGAATACATCATGGTGGGGTCCAGCAGCCGCTCGAACAGGGCATTGCCCAGGTCGTAGTGCGCCAGAATGTTGCGCCGGGCACCGCGCTTGTCGTTGCGGTTGAGCCGGTGCAGCAGGCGCAGGGCAGGGCGGCCCAAGCGGGCCAGGCCGCCCTCGAGCGCGTCGAGCACTTCAAGGTTGGCGACGAACAGGCGGGTCACCAGCGCCAGCTCGGGGCTGCGCCAATAGCCGTGAATGTAGGCTTCGCCCGCACCGATCGAGCCATTGCCGGCGATCAGGCTCCAGGTGGCGTCATCGAGGATTTCCACCTCGGCCTGCAACGGGCTGTCGGCATCACCGAAACTCCACTGCTGCCCGTGGCTGAGCAGGCGCAGGTGGCCGTGACGCAGCTTGCCCAACTGGGCGAGCACGGCGCTTCGTGCCAGCCCGCCGAGCAGTGGCGCAAGGCCTGCGAACTTGCTAACGCTCAGGGTGGGATTCGACATCATCAAGGTCCTCGCAAGGTTGGCCAAGCGCCAGGTCACCCTGGCAGGCGGTGTGGTCATGCACGGGCGTGCGTTTGAGTAACAGACGGAGCGCTTGCCAGTAGATGGCCGAGACGGTGCGCAGGCTCATCCACGGGAAGTTCAGGACATACCGACGCAGCGCGGTTCCATCCAGTGGCGTGCGGCGCAAGGCGAGGTCGGCTTCGAACACCTTTGTGCCGCCTTGCCAGTTCTGCATGTGAATGCGCACATGGTCCGCGTCCAGGAAAAAGCGCAGGCGATAGTCCATGTCCAGCGGCATGAACGGCGACACATGGAAGGCCTTGCCGACGCTGAAGGGCCTGGCAAGGTTGCCTTGCACCGGTAGCACGTAATGAAAGCGTTCACGCCAGGGCGTGTTGCGCACTTCCATCAGGATCGCGGTCAGGCGCCCGTCTCGGTCATGGCAGAAATAGAAACTCACCGGGTTGAACGACAGCCCCCAGCAACGCAGTTGCGTGAGCAGCTGTACCCGGCCTTCGGGCAGGTGCCCCGTCGCCTGCCCCACCAGCAAGCGTGCAGCCTGGGCCAGCGATTCGCCTTGGCGGGTCTGAGCGGGCAGGTAGTCGGTCTCGCGCCAGCACAACGGCGCCAGGCGCCAGCGCCCCAGCCAGCGTGACAGGCCCATCAGCCAGGTTTGTTCGTCCAGGTCCAGGTAGAACATGCCGATCCGGTAGCGAAACGCGTGGACCCGCGGCGTCAGCCGACGGTGGCTGATCCAGCCCAGGCAGAGGCTGCTGTTCACAGTTGCTCTCCGAAATGCGCGGCCACTTTCAGTGCGCTGACCACCCCGTCTTCATGAAAGCCATTGCCCCAGTAGGCACCGCAGAAATAACTGTGCTGTTGCCCTTGCAGTTGCTCCTGGCACGCTTGCGCGGCGGACGCTGCAACGCTGTACTGGGGATGGGCGTACTGGAAGCGGGCGATGACCTGTGCCGGGTCTATCAGTGCGGTCTGGTTGAGGCTCACGCAGAAGGTTGTCGGTGCCTGGATACCTTGCAGAATGTTCATGTTGTAGGTCAGCGCGGCAGGAGCCTGCTCTGGGCCGCCCAGGCGGTAGTTCCAGCTGGCCCAGGCGCGCTGGCGGCGTGGCAGCAGACGAGTATCGGTGTGCAGCACCACGTCGTTACTGGCGTAACCGATGGCGCCGAGTACGGCGCGCTCCCGGGTACTGGGGCTTTCCAGCAGTGCCAGGGCCTGATCGCTGTGGCAGGCGAACACCACATTGTCGAAGCGTTCGGTGCCGGCCGCGCTCACGAGGGTCACGCCACCTTCGTCGCGGCTGACCCGGTAAACCTTGCAGTTGAGGCGGATGCGCTCAGAGAACGTTCGGCACAGCGGCGCGACATAGCTGCGCGAGCCGCCTTTGATCACCCGCCACTGTGGGCGTTGGTTGACCGACAGCAAGCCGTGGTTGCGACAGAAGCGCACAAAGAACTCAAGCGGGAAGTGGAGCATGTCTGCGCGAGACATCGACCAGATCGCCGACCCCATCGGCACGATGTAATGATCGATGAAGCGCTGCCCATAGTGATTCGCCTGAAGGTAGGCGCCCAGCGTGGTGCTGGCATCGATACGCTGGCTGTCCAGGTCGGCCAGTGCCTGACGGTTGAAACGCAGAATGTCCCGGATCATCCCCCAGAACCCTGGGGACACCAGGTTGCTGCGTTGGGCGAACAGTGTGTTCACGTCGTGGCCGTTATATTCCAGGCCCGTGATCGGGTCATGCACGGAAAAGCTCATCTCGGTCGGCTGCGAAGGGACCTTGAGCTGGTCGAGCAAGCGGATAAAGTGCGGGTACGTCCAGTCGTTGAAAACAATGAAACCGGTATCTATTGCATGGCGCTGGCCTTTCCAGACCACATCAAGGGTGTGTGTGTGCCCCCCAATCCATTGCTCGGCCTCGAAAACCGTGACTTCGTGCTTGCGTGACAGCAAATGGGCGCAGGTCAGCCCCGCGATGCCACTGCCGATGATTGCTATACGCATGGATCATCATTCCTGTTCATGACGGGCGAGGCGTTGGCCCAGCGCCAGGCGCAGGCGCGCGGGCAGCGCCCCGAGCAGGCGCAACACCCAGGTAAAAAGACCGGGGAAGTTGATTTCCAGGGGGCGGCGGGGCAGGCGCCTGGCGATATGCCGGGCGGCACGCTGCGCAGACCACAGCTGTGGCATGGGGAAATCGTTGCGGCGGGTCAGTGGTGTGTCTACGAAGCCTGGGCTTACCAGGGTGACCGCGATGCCTTCGCGAGCCAGGTCGATTCGCTGCGACTCCACCAGATAGCGCAACGCGGCCTTGGACGCGCCATAGGCGCCAGCACGGGGCAAGGCCAGCCAGGTTACCGAACTGCCCATCACCACCAGGTGGGGGCGTTGGCCGGCGCGAAGCAAGGGCAGTGCCGCCGCCAGGCAGTAGCTGACGCCCAGCAGGTTGGTGCGCATGACGCGCTCGACCAACGCCGGATCGAAATGCCCCGGCTCCAGGTATTCGCAGGTGCCGGCATTGAAAATGGCCATGTCCAGGCCTCCCCAGGCCTGCTCGATATGCGCAGCGATGCCGGCGACCTGCTCCGGGTTGTCAAGATCGCCAATCGCCAGCAATACCTGCCCGGGAAACCGTTCGGCCAGCGGGGCAAGGCGGTCGGCGTTGCGCCCGCCCAAGGCAACCTGGTGGCCTTGCTCCAGGAGGATTTGCGCGAGCGCGGCACCGATCCCGCTGCTGGCGCCGGTCAGCCAGCAGCGGCTCATGCCAGCCTGCCTTTGAGCCAGCGGATCGCAGTGCCCATGACGGGAAGGTGCTCATAAAGCAGGGCACCGGCGTCGAAATAGTCCTGGTGAAAATGCACACGGTCGCGCCAATGCAGGCAGCTGCACCCCTGCAACGTGATCGGCTGGCCGCCAGCCAGGCGCGGGTGGCAAAACTGTAGCGTCCAACGCAGGTAGCCCTGCCCGGGCCTTACCTCGTCAGCGCTGGTGAAGGCGTAGCGGATATCGCTGGCGTTGGCGTACAACTGCTCGAAGTAGGCGCGCAGGGCCTGCAGCCCCTGTATCTGGTGCAGGGGGTCACGAAAGGTGACATCTTCGCTGTACAGTTTTTCCAGCGTGTCGAGGTTAGCCCCATCAAGGCGGGCGAAGCGCTCGGCGAATTGCTGTAAGTACGCTGACATACTGGGCTCCAGACAATCCTGTACAAAATCGTATTGCTGTACAGGTATAACTGAAGCCTAAGCCTTAATCTATACAAGTCAACGTTCTTGTATAGGTTTTTTTGTCAGCGCTTGGCCTGGCCCTGTTGCCGGCGCAGTTCCGTCACTTCAGCCTCCAGCTCGCGAACCCTTTCCTCGGCGAATACTTGCGCTGTGACATCGCGCTGGATGCCGATGTAGTAGGTCAGCTGGTCCGCCTCGTTGTGCACGGGTGTGATGGACAACTCATTCCAGAACAGGCTGCCGTCCTTGCGGTAGTTGCGCAGCACCTGGCAGCAGGGGCGGCCTTCGCGAATCGCTTCGCGGATGATTGCGATGCCCGGCTGGTCGTGATCCTCGCCCTGAAGAAAACGGCAGTCCTGATAAAGGATATCGTCGGCGCTATAGCCGGTCAGGCGCTCGAAGGCCGGGTTGACGTAGATAAGGATGCTCTCATTGCCTTCCTGTTCGGCGACGACGATGCCATCGTTGGAATGCTCGACCATCAGTTGCAGGAGTTTTGCGTTGATCATGGGGCTCACCTACAGACATTTCGTATGCGATGTGCGCCGAAGGCTTCAGTGCAGAAGCTTTTGGCGCTGTTTGTTGCATGATGAACCAAGGAGGCTCGCCGCAGAAGGTGCATCTGGGTTTAGAATATGCAACCACCTGGATGACCCCTCGTTATGACCGACGCCACCCCACCCGAATTGCTACCCATGCGCGATGTGGTCAGCCTGACCGGCATCAATCCGGTGACCTTGCGTGCCTGGGAGCGGCGTCATGGGTTGATACACCCGCAGCGCACCGAGGGCGGCCATCGCTTGTACACGGCCCAGGATGTGCAGCGCATACGTGACATCTTGCGCTGGACCGCCAACGGCCTGCCCATCAGCAAGGTTGGCGACAGGCTCGCCGGCCAGCCTGTGGCGCCTGTGCAGCAGCCCTCGGCCTTTGACGACTGGCGCGCCGCCGTTGCGCGTGCCTCCAAGGCATTCGATGCGCAGGCGCTGGAAGCTATACATGGACAGCTGTTCACACTTTTGCCAAAGGCCACTGTGCTGCAGGACGTGCTGATGCCGGTTTGGCATGAGCTGGCTTCAGGCACTGCGCCAGGCCAGCGTAGCCAATGGCTGTTTCTCGATACGTTCTTGCGCGCCCGCCTGCTGCTGCGCTTGCAGATGAACCAGGCCGATGCGCCACGGGTGCTGCTGGCAGGTACCGAGGGGCAAGCCGAATGCCAGGTGTTGTGCGCCGGGCTGCTGTTGAGCAGCGAGCGACAACGCATCGAAGTGCTCGGCTGCGGGCAGCCCCTGGAAGAGCTCCCGCTGCTGTGTGCGGCGATGCAGCCTGCGGCACTGGTGATCGCGCTGCAGCCACCGGTGAGCCTTGCCTTGGCCAAGCGCTTGCGCTCGCTGCAGATGGAAATTGCTTGTCCGCTGGCCTTGACAGGCGAGGGGCTGGCCGGTGTGCAGGCTGCCTTGCACGGGCTGCCGGTGTGCCTGCTGGACGAGCATGGTGCTGACGTCGCGCGCGTGCTTGACGCCTTGCTCCGAGGGGCGCTGGACCTTTGAGTTTGGTTCTGCGCCGTGCTCAAAGTGGTTGGGTGCATAGCGGGTTGGTGATGGGGGCGCTGCTCGGCACGCTTTGGACCCCTATCGGTTTCACCGTCTCCAATGCCCTGGTGGCGCTCTATAGGCCGGTGATCGACCGGCACCCGAGGCCTCATTGCTCACGCGGTGTTTTCAGGTTTGGACGGGACCGCGTGCCACTGCTCCTTGGGCACCCATTTAGGTTGCTCGGGATCGCCCAGGTAGTGAGGCGACATGATTTGCACGCCATACTCGTTGAACACGTCCTGGATATTGGCGTGCAACAGGCTCAGTAGCTGCGCGCGTGGCCTGGGCTCAGATGGAATGGCCTGTGCCACTAATCGATACTCGGGGTAGAAGTCTGACAGCGCCGTCTGGAATACCTGGGGCGCGGGCGTTTGCAGCACGCCTTCGGTGCGCCGAGCCGCTTCCAGCAACATCGCCTCGACCTGACGCCAGGGGGTGTCGTAGCCGATGGTCACCACGGTATCGACCACATAGCCTGGCCCTTCCACGATACGCGAGTAGTTCTTGGTCACCGAGCCGGTAATCATTGAATTGGGAAGTGTCAGCACTTCGCCAAGCCCGGTGCGTATGGTTGTGGTGAAGATGCCCACTTCGGTCACCGTGCCCTCGTAATCGCCCACACGTACAAACTCACCGACGCGCATCGTGCGTGTGTAGGTAAGGATCAATCCGGCGGCCCCTTGGCCGATGACACTGGTCGCCCCCAGTGAAATCATCAGACCGAGCAACACCGAGAGACCCTTGAAGGCATCGGTACCCGAGCCGGGTAGATAGGGGTAGGCCATCACCAGGGCGAATAGCCAGATCGCCAGCGACGTCAGGCGCATGGTCGGTTGCAAGGTTTCGGCGGTCAGCCATTTCAACGTGCCTGGGCGTGCCATGCGCCTTAGCACACGTTTGGAGAAGGCGCTGATACCACGGGCGATGAAGAAGATCGACAGCGCAACTACCAGGCCGGGCATGGCACGTAAAATGCCGCTGACCAGGTAGTTGAGCAGTTCCATCAGGTGGATATTGAGGCTTTCACCCCAAGACCTTGTGTAGGGGAACTGGGACAGCACGAAGCCCAGCCACTGGTAGCAGAACAACAACACGACCAACCAATACAGCAGCCAGAGTGAGCGGTCGATCAGGTAGTACAGGTTCTGCAGGTCGAACAGTTGCGTATGGCCGACCTTGAGGCGCTCGGAGTGTTTGCCCATCAGTTTGGGCAGCAGTCCCAAGAGCTTGCGTCGACAGTAGCCTGCGGCCTTTACCAGCATGAAGAACACCAGGGTTGCCGCAGCGCTGTAGCCTATCGCAGTGAGCAAAAAGCGCAGACTACGCGCCTGACGGGTTTCCTCGACGACAAGGCGCAGGTTCTCGGCGGCCTGCTCGGCAGCTTCGCCTGCTGTAATGCTATCGGCCGCAGCATCCAGCGGCGTCACGATGAATGCACGGCGCCCGCCCAGCAGCACCAGGTAGCTGTGCAGAATAGGGTCTACGCGAACCTCCAGGTCGTTTGTTTCCTGGAGTGTTTCCTCGATGACCTTCTTGGCGCGCTGGGCGCGCACCTTGGGTGTTTCGCCCAGCAGCGTCGCACGAAAGACCAGCACCGTGCGGTTGATGACGGTCAGCGGAGCGGGCTCGGCAATCACACCCTCGACCTCTGGCCCGGACTGAGGGGTGTCCGCATGGAGCAGGGGCGAGAACAGCAAGTGGGTCAGTAGCAATAGCCAAGCAGCCCGTCCGAACCTGCGCTTCTTGCCCATTTAACAGCCCCTGTGCCGGCGTGTGGATTGCTACCAGCATAGTCGGCTTCAGCCAGCATTCAGTGGCTTAGTTCGCGGGCAAGAGGATCACGAAGTTCTTCTTCATGTCCTCCACTACGGTCCATTTGCCCTTGGCGCCCGGTTCGATAATGAACGTGTCGCCAGCGGCCAGTTTGACCGGGGCGCAACCCTCAAGCTCGATGATGCAGCATCCACTTAAAACGTGGCAGAACTCCCAGACTTTGTAGTCAATGCGCCACGCCCCGGTGCTGGCTTCCCATTCTCCGGAAATGCGACCTTGCTGTTCATCGTGATAGTACTTGGACGTCAGCGTGTGAGGGGTACCTTCCAAAACTTCTTCAAAGAAGGGCAGGTCGCGCAGCGGTTGGATATCCAGTTCGCGGAACACGGTCAGTTTCTGGTTCATGGCTGTTTCTCGAGCACGTTGTGAGTAGGGCGATACATTAAATAGGCTTCACCGGTTACACCGAGCATCGGGTGCGGAACGATCTGGCAGGTTTTCACGATCTGAAATCCATGACGTTCGTAGAAGCGGCGTGCACCGTGGTTTTCTGCGTAATCGATCAGGCACAACCCATCGAGGCCAGCGTCGTCAGCGCGCTGCTGGGCGTGGCGAAGAAACTGGGCGCCCAGCCCCTGGCTCCGCCAGGCCTCATCCAGTGCCAGGCTGGATATGTACAAGGTATCGGGTATTTCCATGTCGGAATAAGGCGCGAGGACGGGGTCGGTCTCGGCTGGCCTGTCAGGCGTCGCGCGCAAGACATAGCTATGCATCATGCCGATGACGCGCCCTTCGAAAGTGGCCATCAGGCAGTTCTTGTATGAAAAGTCGCCCTGTTCTCTGGCATAGCGAGACGCACCGACACTCAGCAGTGCTTCTCCGGGGGCAGCGAGCTTGCTCCATATGTAATCGGCCATGCCCTCCGATGTCAGTTGAAAGAAGCGCGCAATATCATGCGCGTCCGAGACTCGAGCGGGTCTGAAGTCGATAGACATGTACAGTGCTCCCAAGGGGCCGCGTGGTCAGTTTGCAAGGCTTAAGCCTTTGGCTGCGGGGCAGGGTAGACGGTTTCAGCGGTTCCCATGATGCTCTGCGCGAACACCATCAGCACGGCGTGCGACACTGCCTTCATGCCCACATGCACGTGGCGCTATAAAAGGTTCGGGATGGCTTGGGTATTGGATCGTGCAAACCCTTTCAAACCGCCGACGAAGCCTCTGTGCAGAGCGTCCGTAAATCCACTAAATTGTGGGTAAATGTAGAAACTAAGCGATAAGGCGCAAATTAAGGGAATTAGCTCGCTTGATAGGGCCGGGCGTTAATTCTATAATTTTGTGGATTAACTGGCACAGAGCGGGCTAGGTATACACTATGTTGGATTTAAGCTTCAGCAAGCCGAGTGAGGTCGTGAAGCGCCTCTGCGATCGCTTGCGCACAGAGCGCTTGGCGCGGGACATGACACAGGCGGACTTGGCCGGGCGTGCCGGCATCGCTACAAACACAGTGTCCAACCTTGAAGCCGGGCGCAATGTCGGATTCGAGAACGTTGTTCGGGTGGCGATGGCGCTTGGCCGGACCAAGGAACTGGAAGGCCTGTTCCTGCCAAAACTGGACAGTATCGAGGATATCCGGCGCTACGAAAACAGCGCCAATCGTCTTCGTACCAAGAGGAAGCCCGGCAATGCTTGAGCAGGTGAACGTCTTCTACGAAGGGTGGGGGGAGCGATGGCAATGGGGCACGCTGGTCTCCACGACTGCCCTGACCGGTCGTCCACTGATTGTGTTCGAGTACAGCAATGAAGCCAGGCAAAGGGGCTTGGAGCTGTCGTCCTACACGCTGCCGCTGGAGGGGGCTCAACTGCGCCGAGACTTTCCAGACCACCAACTGTACTTGCCAGGGCCTGTTTACGACGCCTTGCCGGATGGATGGGGCATGTTGCTGATGGACCGTATGTTCAGGCGCCGCGGGCTCACCACAGCGCGCATCGGCTCACTGGAACGGCTGGCCTATATCGGTGGTAATGCCATGGGGGCCATGACGTTTGAACCCGTGGCGCCCGAAGGGCAGGCGTCTGAAGTCCACATCCCGCTGGAGCAGCTAGCCGCCGAAGTGCAGGAAGTGCTCCATGGAGACGGCGGTGAGTTCCTGCAGAGGTTGCTGCTGGTGGGTGGCTCGCCTCAAGGTGCAAGGCCTAAGGCCCTCGTCTATCGTGATCCCGAAACTGGCCGGTTTACAACTGCCGTGACGGCGGGCTTCGAGGCCTGGCTGGTCAAGTTCCCGGCCAAGGAAGAGCATGCCGAGGTGTGCGCTGTCGAAATGGTCTACGCCGAATGCCTGCGCATGTGCGGTATCGAGACCCCTGACACGCAGTACTTCAGCCTGCCTGATGGGTTGGCGGCGTTTGCCAGCAAGCGATTTGATCGTCAGGATGGCCTGCGCGTGCCCATGCAAAGCCTCGCGGCCTTCACGGGGGCGAGTTACCGGTCTCCAGGCGTGTTGGACTACGTCAATTTCCTGCGGGCAACCCAGATGTGTACCAACGACGTGCGAGAGATGGCGGTGGCCTTCGAACGTGCCGTCTTCAATGTAGCGTTCAACAACAGAGATGATCATCCCAAGAACTTTGCCTACGTCATGTCGCAGGACGGTCATTGGAGACTGTCGCCGGCCTACGATGTGACCTTTTGCGAGGGGCCAGGTGGATATCACCAGATGGATGTAATGGGGGAGGCCCTGTCGATTACCCGCACACAAATGCTTCGGCTTGCCGAGGAAGCCGAGGTGCCCCCGGAGGTTGCAGGCAGAATGATTGACGGCATTTGTGAGGTGGCTAGCCAGTTTTCAAGCATCGCCGAGAACCTGTACCCACAGGTCATTACGCCAGACACCTTGCGCACGATCCAAGGCCGCATCGATCAGAACGTAGCTCGGTTACAGGGCAGCGGTTGCCATTGAAGCAGGGAGGAGCGGGCGCTCAGTCGGCGCGCCGATTTTTGGCAAGGGAGATCGAAGGGCGGGATGGTGATGCCCTCATGGAGAGACTACCTAGCGGAAAAACGGCTCCAGGATTAGCCCAGGCTAGTTACCCGCTCATTCGGTAACGACTCAGCACATCCTTGAGATCGGCATACAGATCGTGCCCATTCATGATGACGTCGTCCGTAGCTGTCCGGCAGCAGCCATGCGCGGTTGTTCAGGCTGCTGCATGTTCATGTTGCCTCCCATCACGTGCATAGGTGCCTGAAGCCGTTGTGACGTGGCCGGGTGCCGCGGTTCTGACAATCGTCAACTTCGAACCGGATCACCCCTTCGTGATCTGCATCGAGTGCCAGCGGAGCCTGATCCCACGGACAATCCGCGCGACTCTCAGTTTTCGATGGTATTACTGCGTTTTCACACTGTCTGGAACCAACGCAGTCCTTTGTAGGGGGGCAGCTAAAGACCAATTGCGGTCCTATCTGATGCGGCTTCTTTTCGATCACCTGAGCCTTTTTCGTCAACCAACAGTCTATAAAGTTTCGGGCATTCGCACGCGATAGTGGCTAGCCAAATATTGCTGAAACATGAGTTATCGCTGGGGTTCGTAAACAGATAGACCCCGCGATGATCGTTTATTGTCGCCGGTAACAATATCGCTTAAAGCGAGCGGAGGACTCTGATGTCCATTGCCCAACGGGTTTTCCACGGCAGGTTTGGCCGGGTCGCCTTGCTGAATATGGATCGTTCGCTGGTCATTCACACCCATTCCGAGTGCCATGTGCTGATCAAAGTGTCCGGTAAAGACACTTACTTCAACGTCAACGGACGGCGTGTTCCACTCAGCGATCGCACAGCGGTGCTGGTCAACGCCTGGGAGCCGCATTTCTACGACCCGCAGCCGGGCGGGGAGGCAACAGTAATCCTGGCGCTCTACATCGAGCCTGCTTGGCTGGCCACAGCCCAGCAGTCGTTGGCGCTCAGCGGTCGGCCGGATTTTTTTTCCCATTCCTGTATCGAGTTGTCGAGTCGTAATCGCACCTTGGCCGATACCCTGGTCGCTGAAGCGCATAGCTGCGGGATCGTGCCGAAAGAACGTATGGAATTCATTCTGTTCGACTTCTTGATCGAACTGATCGAGGACTTTTCCAGCTGGCGTCATTTGTCGGTACTTGGTGTTCCGAGTTCACGTGAGTTCCGGGACGCCCGCGTTCGCCGTGGCATCGTCTGGTTGCTCGAACACCTGGACGATCCGAACCCCATCGATAACGCCGCGCGGGCATGTGGTCTGTCGCGCGCGCACTTCTTTGCGTTGTTTAAGAAAGATACCGGTATGACGCCGACGCTGTTGCTTAATGACGCGCGCATGCGCCGGGCTTTTGCCTGGCTAGGGCGTGAGCGCAGTGGTACGCTGGGCCTGTTATCGGAGAACCTCGGGTTTTCTGAGCAAGGTCATTTCACTCGGTTTTTCCGTCAGCACATCGGAGCTTCACCCAGCCAGTATCGGCGTGTTGTGGATTGCTATGCGACGGTTTGAACCGAGATGTGCAGGGGTATTGAGCGATATTCCCGTCATGGATTCAGCCCTCCCTATTAAAGCTTGTGGATTAATAGGTAAAAATTATAGATACTATCAGTTGTCTAGGGATGCTCCGATCAACTTGTCGTGCAGCCGCGGCAAGTTGCAATTTTCCAGGCACCTACAGCGTTATTGGACGAAAAGTGACCGAAAAATCATGTACGGAGAGCTTTTTCGACCGGTTCTCCGTGTTAAACGCGAACCTCACCCATACCCATGAGCTGTTTTCGAACCCTCCACAGGTTTGCCAGGGCGAACAGCGTGGTCAACTGAGCCGTGTTTTTCATCAGCCCACGAAAACGTACTTTCACGTAACCAAACTGCCGCTTGATCACGCGAAACGGATGCTCGACCTTGGCCCGTGTCTGAGCCTTGCAGAACTCGATCTTGCGCTTGGCTTTGTACAGTACGCTGCGCTGGTTCAGCTTGGAATAGGTGCTGCGACGCGCTGCAATCTGCCAGATCACCCCCCGATTTTCATGCTCTTCGCGCCTTTCGACACCGGTGTAACCGGCATCTGCATACACGGCGTTTTCTTCGCCATGCAGCAGTTCAGCCACCTGCGTGACATCGGCCACATTGGCAGCGGTGCCATGGACGTGATGCACCAGGCCGGACTCGACATCGGCACCGATGTGCGCCTTCATCCCGAAGAAATACTGACCGCCTTTCTTGGTCTGGTGCATCTCGGGATCACGCTTGCCTTCTTTATTTTTGGTCGAGCTGGGGGCATGAATAATGGTGGCATCGACGATGGTGCCTTGGCGCAGCGACAGGCCTTTTTCCTGCAGATAACCATTGATGACCGCAAGGATTGCCGGTGCGAGCTGATGCTTCTCCAGCAAGTGCCGGAAGTTCATGATCGTGGTGTCTTCGGGGATTGGCGCGCTCAGCGTCAGGCGTGCGAACTGGCGCATGGGCGTGATTTCGTAGAGCGCTTCTTCCATGGCCGGGTCGCTCAGGGAGAACCAGTTCTGCAACAGATGGATGCGCAGCATGGTTTCCAGAGGATAGGGTTTTCTACCGCCGCCGGCCTTGGGGTAGAACGGTTCGATCAGCTCCAGCAGGCCTGCCCAGGGCACCACCTGATCCATTTCGGCGAGGAAGCGCTCTCGGCGGGTTTGCTTGCGCTTGCCGGCGTACTCAAAGTCGGAAAAGCTCATCTGGCTCATGGGCGGCTCGGATCAGGTGTTGCGGGGATTCTCGCATAACTGAAGGCTTGTTCGGAGATTCCCTAGTGAAAAATGGATCTATTTCATGCGGTTTTCATGTGTTAATTCAAGTTTTTATTGGATTCGGCTACCCACTGCAGGATGAACTTCCAGAATCCATAGGTTGATGTCCGGAGATTTCTTTAGGTAAATTTAGGCTTCAAGCTTTTTTTATCAAGGGTTTTCGTTGTTCATGCAATGTTTGGATGATTATTTGGACGCTCCAGCGCTCGGGATTTGTCAATTACCTGGCATTACCCATCCTCGAATGCCATGACTTTCACTCAGTTCTTTCACTACTCGAGCCGCGTCCTGCTTTTTTTTATAAGGCCCGATGACGACAAAGTTGTTTTCTCTACGGGCTATCGGCAGCGATAGATTTTGAATTGCTTTTATTGCGCGATGGCGGTTGGGTGTGTTCATTGCAATTTCGACCACCCATAGACCGGATGTAGGTATGGTTGAAGCTTTATTTTTAGGGGGGGAAATGTAGCCGCCACACGTCAAGCACCTGCGCTCCAATGTGATCAGCGAATTTGGCACGGTGCGAAAGACATGCCATTGCGGATCAATGTTCTTTTTACGCACGAAGAGTGCCAGAAGCAGGCCGAAAAAAGTAATTAGAGCGCTGATAATAATCATCCATTTGTGAGTCGATGCAGGCGATGAAGGCGGCTTAATTTCAGGTGTTGCAACTGGCTTTTCGATTAAAAGCTGTAAGGAATCAGCCTCGATTGGATCGGGCATTTGGGACTCGTATTGCGTAAGGTGCGCGAGCGCGTCAAAATATATTCCACTGAGCTCTGTCGTAATTTTATTGTCGACATCATCGATCAGTTGTTCAAACTTTGTCACTTCTTGCTGGATGGATGAATTGTCTAGGTTGTCTTGACAAATTGGTCCCCAGGATGCATATGTCCACAGCAATGCTGATAGATGTCCAAAAATTCCAATTACCAGGAAGCTCAAGCCAAGCTTTCGCATGACACCATCTCCAAATTTAATGAATCACGCCAGGCCGATCATCAGGTAAGGGAAACCCCTTGCTTGATGCCATAGTTACCGCCGGAATCCTTCGTCTACGCGAACGCAATAGGTTGCCTGCGCGGGCCATGCCCGTATGCAGTGCATAGAGAGCCGGTAATTGACCCGCACTTCATGAATGCCTATGGAGCGCGTGTACTGACCAGCACCACAAAGCATTCAATGGGTGTGCAGGAACTGCGCGGAAGCTTCAAGTTCAGCGAGACCTTTCGTAGCGCATGCTTGCAGGCCTGCTCCAGTTAGCCAAAACGAAAGAACAGTTCGTTGAACACGTTGGTCTTCGGCCAGATAGCTGCTCTGAGCGATCACCAAGGTCGCCGAATCTCCGACATAATTTGGCCGGCCTGGCTTTTGTAGCAGGTTGGAAGCAAGTCATTTTGTGCGGCTCTTGGTGGTGTGCAACGCAATAGTGTCAGAGCCGAGTGTGTAAGAAATGCGAAGGGAGCACCTTGCCTGGGGAAAGGGAGTTCTGCGTTGGAGTCTGGGAAATTACCTTAGCGTCTGATTTTCAGGACTGGGAGCAGACAGAATTTTCGGAACGGGATGGGGCGCTGGATGTCTCAGGAAAGCTCAGGTTTCTGCGTACGGCATCGGTTTGGCAGAATGATACCCTGGAAAATTCCAATGACTGCCCTTTAGGAAATATATCTGAGTAGCAGTTTCCACTGCTTCGGCAACCATGATCAGACTTAGGTGATGGACCGTAGATGTAATATCTTAGGTGATCGCTGCGCCGTGATGGTCGGTCGAAATCATACCGAGACGTCACGTTGCGACTCGGAGAATGTCTTGCTGTGGAAGCTCTCATGACTATTCAAGGTGATTCCTGAAGACTCTCGAGATCGTTCGTTCTTCAGAGAGTCAGCAATAGTGGGCGGCCGATCACTGTCCAACCGTGCTGCGGACGCGCACTCTGTAGAGCACTGAATCAAAAAAAGGCTCAGTTTCAACATGAAAAACGGTATCAGATGGCCGCCGTTTGGCTGACGTTGCCTTGTCTCACTTCCTGTTGGTGAAAGTTGGTTGTATGCCTCGCTGCTTCCGCGGAGAAGGTCTTTGGTCAAGGTAATCAAGTGCATTGATCATCCACAGCAACTGCTGTTCTTCACTCACTGTATGATGCATTAAGTCCAAACGATGGACGTCGGTACCGCTGGTGATGTTTTGTTTACTCACCTTGATCAGCAGAAACGTCGGCTGCTTTCGAGGTCCCCGTTACTGCACGCGCTGGGCTATTATGCCGACGATACAAAGTATGCCTGCAGAAGGAAGTCTGGACGGTGAGAGATGGCCTAATGTCGTGCACGGAGCGCGGGTAGGCGAGGGCGTACCGGCAGGAGAAAATCTTTGGTCGCGCCGGACTGGCCATCGCTCGCTCGACCTTGGCCCAGTGGGTTGGGCAAACTGGCGTGCGACTCCAGCCACTGGTCGATGCACTGCGTGAAGCGGTGCTGAGCAAGGGCGTAATCCACGCCGATGAAACACCGGTGCAAATGCTTGCGCCGGGCGAGAAGAAAACCCACCGGGCCTATGTCTGGGCCTACAGCACGACGCCGTTTTCGGCGCTTAATGCGGTGGTTTACGACTTCAGCCCAAGCCGTGCCGGCGAACATGCAAGTAACTTCCTGGGCGACTGGAACGGCAAGCTGGTTTGCGATGATTTCGCTGGCTACAAAGCTGGTTTTGAACAAGGCATCACTGAAATCGGCTGCATGGCTCATGCCCGTCGCAAGTTTTTCGAACTGCACACGGCGAACAAAAGTCAGCTGAACGTGATAGCTGGAGGTGGGATTCTCTTCATCATGCTTCACATGAAGGACAGGCCAGCCATTTGATCGCCAGTGCCGCAGAAGGCGCTGGATTACGGACAAATAGCCAGGGTGGCTTTTACCATTCCAAACAGGCTGATCGATAGCATCCTGAACATCGAGGATAATCAGGGGGATGCTAGGCGTGTCCTTCATGTGGGGGCGTCTCCTTACGATGGACGCTTAGTGTGCTGCAACGTATTCCGGTCAACAAGCAGCGCAGTCTCGCTAGGGTACCGGTGCTGACAAAGAGGCCACTAAGGAGGGGCTGATACCCCGTCAGTGGACTCCGGCCCAGCTCACGCAAGGTGAGTTGGGCGGACGCTTACGTTCCTCAAAGTTTTTGGCGAGAGCTACCAGAAGCTTGTGGCGAAGCCTTCATTGGTCGAAGGCATTGATTTGGAAGTCCCAGATTGATCTAATCGGATTGCCGAGCATGGACCTGGCTCCAGCCAACCGCGACCACCGCTGGGCCTTTATCGGTCCCTCTGGGGATCGAGTGGAGGTTCCTCACTCTCCACGTTTTGTCACTGCTGACCTAGACGCCCTAAACCGAGCCGCAGTCCAAGGCGTAGGTATCGTACAGATGCCTGAGGTTCGAGGGACGAGTTCAAGGTAACTGGACAGGGGTATAAGCTGTTTTAATCAACTCCCTCAAAAGCCTTCCAGCACGACTTTCCCCTTCGCCTTTCCGCTTTCCAGCAGAGCATGGGCACGACGAAGATTTTCTGCGCTGATGGGCCCATAGTTTTCGCCAACTGTGGTGCGCAAGTTACCCGCATCAATCCGCCGCGCAACTTCGTTAAGGATGTTGCGCTGCTCCTGCATGTCCTCTGTTTCGTAGAGCGAGCGGGTGTACATAAGCTCCCAGTGCAACGACAGGCTCTTGCGCTTCAGCGGCACGGCGTCAAGGGTGGCCGGATCATCTATCAGGCCCAGCTTGCCTTGAGGTTTCAGTGACTCGATGATTTGTTCGTAGTGCCTATCGGTCTGGGTCAGGCTTGCGACATGGCTGACCTGCGCTATACCGATGCGCTTTAGTTCTTCACTAAGTGGCTTGGTATGGTCGATGACATGATGCGCACCAAGCTCGGTAACCCAGGCCTGGGTTTCAGGGCGCGAAGCCGTACTAATGATCGTCAACCCTGTTAGCTGACGCGCCAGTTGAATTAGAATTGAACCTACCCCGCCTGCAGCGCCAATGATCAGCAGTGTTTCTCCTCGGTCGGTGGGATCCCGTGCAATACCTAGGCGATCAAAGAGTAATTCCCAAGCGGTCAGGGAAGTGAGTGGCAATGCCGCAGCTTGGCCGAATTCCAGCGACTGTGGCATTGAACCGACGATACGCTCATCCACCAGTTGCAGCTCACTGTTGCTCCCCGGGCGGATCAGTGATCCCGCGTACCAGACTCTGTCACCGGGTTTAAAAAACGTCACGTCGCTGCCGACCGACTTGACCACCCCGGCAGCGTCCCAGCCGAGGATCCGCGGCTGGCTTTCGTCCGCATGCGGCACATAGCCCTGCCGTACCTTGGTATCGACAGGATTGACCGACACGGCCTTTACCTCTACTAGCAAGTCGCGCGGCCCTGGCACTGGCTCGGGTATATCGATCTCCACCAAGGCGTCGGGATGTTCAATAGGCAGACATTTAAAGTGTGCAATGGCTTTCATTCGAAGCTCCTCAGGACATGCGATGCATTTTCGTGATCGAAAATTTTTCAGCAGCACGTTCGATGAGCGGGAGCGCTGCTCGAAAATGTGTTGTCGCTTCGTGAGCCGTTAGCGCCGCCTCGTCCCGCCACTGCTCGATCATGTGGAAAGTGCGCGCCTGCTCGGCATCACGGTGCAAGTCATACTGGATACAGTCCACTTCGCCCCGGCTTGAACCCTGCAGGGCCCGCAGCGTCTGCTCGAGCTCGGCTTCGAAGCCTGCCTTTGCGACCAAAGTGGCAATCAGTGTTAAAGGGGTGTTCATCAAACCTCCGGCCGATATGCATAAAAAAAATGGGACCTCGCTAACCGACACGTCTGAATAGAGGCCGTGCGGCCCGAAACTGCTCTCCAGGTGACGGCCTGACAATCAATATTGATCTCGAAGGCCGTGCGAGCGTCCTCACCCGGCGAGAGCACTTGTAGCGTTAAAACCAGTAGATCGGGCAAGTCCAGGTCACACGCTCCCTGCCCCCAACTCATGAGCGGCGAAATTGGACCAATCAGGATTGCCGAGATATGCCCGGCCAATAATCTCCAGGTCCGGTTGCAGTCCTTAAGCGCGTCTTCGCTGACGCTCAGCGTGCGTAGGTCCCTAGCCGAGGCTATTCAACCCATACCATCGGTAGCTTCGCGTCGTGAAACCTAGGCCTTGAGGGCTTTCTATACAACGATGTTGAGCCCGAAACTGACGCTGAGCAAGTCCAATCCACCATCCTTGAAACGACGTGTCCGGTCGACAGTCAATTTTCTCCGAGGGCTTATAATTCGATAATTCGATAATATTCGAAATATAAGCGTAGTGCAAACTCGAGCGTCCCTTCGAACTCAGCGATTGGTCCGCGCAAAAGCACGCGGATCAGAGAAACAGTTAACCAGGTGGTCGTATATCAGCCTCACTCGCGGTGCCACTGGCCCTGATTGAGGACGGTACATGATCAGTTCGGAAGGCGGCGGCGCTTCCTGTTGCATGACCTCGACCAGGCGCCCTTCAGACAGGTAGGGTTCTGCCAAGTAATCGGGCATTTGCCCAAAGGCGATTCCGGCCAGAACGATCTCTCGCTCGGTTTCCGGGTCATCGCAGCTGAAGGCAGGGGAGGTAGGCAGAAACGTTCGCCCCTCGGCAAGCACCCACGGCCAGGGGCGACCGTTTTTTCGATCAATCAGCATGGACAGCGGCAAGCGTTTCAGTTCTTCGATGCTGCCAGGGCGGTGCACGGTGGCGAGGAGTGACGGGGCCGCAACGATTTTCAGGCTGACATGGGCCACTGTTCTAGCGATATAGCGCCTATCACGCACCGCGCCGACACGAATACCGATGTCGATCTTGTTGGCCACCGCGTCGGTGAGTTGGTCATCCAGGCTCAGGTCGATGCTCAGGCCCGGGTTTTCCCGTATCAGCGGTTTCAGAAATTCGACCAGATACAGCTTGCCAATGGCGTGTGGGGCCGTGATGCCGACAACGCCTTTAGCCTCCTGTTTGCTGTGGGTGATAAACAACTGATCCACCCGGTCCAAGGTTTCCTGGGCCTGCAAGGCGAGTTTGGCACCAAAAGTGGTGACATGAACCTGCCGTGTGCTGCGGTGGAACAACAGCTCACCCAGCGTACTCTCCAGTTCCTTGATGGCACGTGTCACCGTCTGCGGTGAGGTGCCGAGGCGGGTGGCTGCATCGCGGAACGTGGTCGATTGTGCGGCCACTGTGAATATCCGAATCAGTTCCATGCGATTAGGCATAGCCCTCAACTCCCGTTCCAGAAAATGGAATTCTCAAATCCTAACACTTCCATTCTCTGACGAATAAAACCAGCGCAGACTGCAGTCTCCATCCCGACAGGTCTCAACAGGAGCGCTGAATATGAGTAAGAACATCCAGGATAAGGTGGTCGTCATCACGGGTGCGAGTAGCGGTCTAGGCGAAGCAACGGCGCGTCATCTGGCGGCGCTCGGCGCCCTTGTGGTGCTTGGCGCCAGGCGCCAGGACCGTCTGGACGCGATTGTCGCGGAGATCGCCACTGCAGGCGGCAAGGCGATTGCCCATCCGACCGATGTGACACGCAAGGAGGACTTGTCTGCGCTGGTTGCCAAGGCAGTCGAGGTATTCGGTCGCATCGATGTAATGATCAACAACGCAGGGTTGATGGCGATCTCTCCGATTTCGCAACTGCGCACCGACGAGTGGGATCGTATGATCGATATCAACATCAAGGGCGTATTGTATGGCATCGCGGCCGCATTGCCGTTTTTCGAACAACAGGCAAGCGGTCACTTCATCAACATTTCTTCGGTCGCCGGCATCAAAGTATTCAGCCCCGGTGGATCGGTGTACAGCGGCACCAAGTACGCGGTGCGCGCCATTTCCGATGGCCTGCGTCATGAAGTCGGCGCGAATATTCGCACGACGACTATCGAACCGGGCGCAGTGGATTCCGAACTGAAGTTCGGCAGCGGGTACCAGCCGAGCGCCGAGGTCGTTGGCGAATTTTACAAGAAGGCCATCCCGGCTGACTCGGTTGCACGGGCCATCGCTTATGCGATCGAGCAACCTGCAGATGTCGACATCAACGAGATTGTTCTGCGTCCGACTGCGCAAGACTTCTGACATTTGTCCTGTGCCGTTTGCGCCTGATCCACAGGCATGGACCCAAGCGACCAGGCTCTGGCGCTAAGAAATTGTTAACTCAGCCTATCCAGGCTGAAACTCTCGGCATGCCGAACGTCAATATCCAGCGCGCCAACACCACCATGTCCTAGCTGATTGATTGAGCTTCCAAAGGCGAGTCGTTCCTGATTCTCGGGTTCGGCAGGCGGCTCTGCCCGCCTAATGTACCCAACTGATCATATCGGACCCTGTTGCGAATGAAGCCACCTAAAGTTGCAGACTGGTTGCTACGGAGGGCGGCGGTGTAGTGGCAATAAGCCCGGTGTGAATCATCGTGCAATCGGAGGTGTTCGATACAGGAAGCCAGGGTCCCCATGGTGCTGCCAATGATGGGCATCGCTCACAAAGCAGCAAGAGGATATCAACCCGTCAAACTGAGGAAATAACCATGGCAATGTTGGTTTTTGACGGTACGGAAGACGCCATCGTCGAAGCCCGTATTCTGGTCGGGGCGCTGAATGAATGGTTGGCGGAACAGCAACCCTGTTGCCCCCTAAAATCCGTTCATGTGCAATTTTGCTATCGGCCCGATGGCACGTTGGATTCTGTATTGACCGTTGTAACAGACGTGGCCGTGGACTAATGACTGCTTTGATTGAACGGGTACTTGGTGCGGGTAATCCCTTGGCCGCAGATCCAGCAGGGTTTTGCTGTCGGTCGCCCGGTAGATCAGATCTGCTCGACGTTGGTCGACGAAGGCTGAAAACGCTGCATGAGTGGAATCGATCTTTTGGTTATTAAATAAACGTGTTGATTATAGGTTATCTGTTCGGCCAAGAAAAACCTGAGTGCCTCATGCGACATGGGTCTAGCAAAGTAATATCCCTGGAAAATATCGCATCGACCACGTTCCAGGAAGTCCACCTGAGCCGCAGTTTCCACGCCTTCCGCGACCACTGACAGGCTGAGGTGATGGGCCATGGAAATAATGCCTTGAGTAATTGCTGCATCGTGTGGGTTAGCCGAGATATCCTGGATGAAAGAGCGATCAATCTTGATTTTGTCGATGGGCAAACACTTGAGATAACTGAGGCTGGAAAATCCTGTACCGAAATCATCCAGCGCAATGCGTACACCCAAGTCTTTAAGGCGGTGCAAGGTTTCAATTGCGATTTCAACGTTGTGCAGCAGGAGCGACTCAGTTATCTCCAATTCCAATTGCCCTGCGCTAAGCCCGTATTTGTTCAGCACTGCCTGGATACATTCAACGAACTGACCGCGCTGAAAATGCACCGGCGAAATATTTACGGCCATCGAGATGCCGTTGAAACCCTGATCACATAGATTGCGCAACTGCGCGCACGCCGTATCGAGTACCCAGAGGCTCAGCGGGATAATTTGACCACTGTCCTCTGCCACCGGTACAAACACCGCTGGAGAGATGTATCCTTTGATCGGATGCGTCCAACGCAACAACGCTTCGATTCCGACCACCCGACGCGTGTGGGCCTCTATTTGCGGTTGATAATGCAGGCTGAACGATTGAGTTTCGATAGCCTTTTGTAGGTCATTACGTAGGCTTCGGTGCTCGCAAACTCGATCGTTAAGATCGCTGGTGTACCACTGAAAGTTGTTCCTACCTTGTTGCTTGGCTTTGTACATGGCCATGTCAGCCTGCTGGATCAGCTGCATCGGCTGTTCGAGGTGACCATCGCTTAGCGTAATACCGATACTTGCACTGACGTGCAGGTCAATGCCCTGGATACAGTAGGGTTTGCCAATGCTTTCCAGCAGTCGCTCGGCCACCGGGACAACGTCTTCGTCACGAAGCAGGTCCGTCAGCAGAACGACAAACTCATCGCCGCCCATGCGCACGACGGCATCAGCTGGACGGACTTGCTGAGTCATGCGCTGTGCCACCTCGATCAGCACCTGATCGCCGAAGTAGTGCCCGATGGAGTCGTTGATGGATTTGAATCCATCCAGGTCGATGTACATGACCGCTAGTTGACGCTTACGTTGAAGGCTGCTGCGACACTCTAGGACAAGCCGGTCTTCCAGGGACAGGCGGTTAAGCAAACCGGTCAGCCCGTCATGGCTGGCACTGATACTCAGCTGGCGCTCGTAATGCTTCTGCTCGCTGATATCCCGAGCGATACCGAATACCCCGACGATCTCTCCATTTACCATGATCGGCAGGTTTGCGATATCCATGGTCAACTGCTTGTCGTCGCTCTCGTCGCGCACCCTTGCCTCGAATCGCTGCGGCTCACCGGCGCGGGCCGCGGAAAAATGCTGATTCACTCGCGGCAGGTCTTCTTCGAAAACGAGGTAGGAGAAATGTTGACCGACAAGATCAGTTGCCGCGCCAGCTTTAAGCTTCAGGCCAGCCGGGTTCACACTCTGGATGTTGCCCGCCATGTCGAGGGCGAAAACCGGGTTGGGGTTGTAGGTGAACAATGAGCGAAACCGTTGTTCACTTTCCTCCAGGCGTTGGCCGTCACGCTCATGCCGGATAGCAATGGCAGCCAGGTGCGCCGCGCAGGTCAACCTTTGGATCTGCATCTCGCTTGGCGCAATCGCCTGATCTTGGTACAGCGCAAATGTCCCAAGTACGGAGCCCTGATGCGAGAGTAATGGCAACGACCAGCAGGAGCGCAGATTGTACCCTAGCGCCAGGCTGCGAAAACGCTCCCAGCTCGGATCCCGGGCTATATCTGCGGTCACCACCAGCTCGCGCCGGAATGCAGCCGTGCCACACGTGCCTTCCTGAGGACCGATGGGCATGCCATGGATCGCCTCGCTGTATGCAGGCGGCAGGCCAGGCGCGGCACCTTTGAGCAAATGCTTGCCTTGCGCATCGGTGAGCAGTATCGAACACAGCGTACCGGGATCCTGGGCGTCGATCATCAAGCAGATGGCGGTGAGGATGTCGTGCAGTTGATGATTGGTCGCGATCATACCGAGTATGTCGCGCTGAGACTCGGGAAGCACCATGCTGTGATAGCTCGTGCAGAAGGTGTTCATGGTGGGATTCCTGTGTGCTTGCGAGGCCTTCCGGTTCCCTGAGCGTCTGCAGAAGTGAGTGCCTGGGCGCAGTCCGATCGCACCCCGATCGCGAAATCTTTTAAAGCAGTGGGCCTGCCACGAGAAAGACTCAGGTGATCGATAAAAGAACGTATCAGATGGAGCGCATGCGGCTGAATTCGGCTTGCAGCGGCCTGACCACCGCCCGCTGACTTTCTCTGAGCAAACCGCAGATACTTCTTGACTTCCAGACTACCAGGCGCAGACTTTAGCGAGTATTGCAAAAGTTCCCTTGGGCTGGCCGCATCTGTTTGCGGCGCTCGCCCGCCGGCGCTTGCCTGCCAGGCATGCTGAAGCTGGCGCTGGACATCACGGATGCAGTGCTGGCTTTCCTTCGAATTGCCTGGTCTCAAGGAAAGAACATCCCGATCACGCCCGACTGCTACGAGAGCAGCAGAAGTGCGCCTTCCCTCGTGCCGAACGCTACAACGGCTGTTGTCCGCGACCCTTGAACCTGCCTGACGATGCCGATCAGGTTTTGATCAAGCGCCCATTCGACAATGGGCTGCTGACGATCATCCTCGACGAGCGCGAAGCGCGTGCATCGAAGCAAAGCCGTTTGATTCCGAATTGAAGCTGACTCGGAGATTCCATGGCAGTTGTCACGAAGGCCCTTCAGCAGACGAGGAGCTGCGGCAGGCTCCACTTCGTCGCCTCAATGATTCAAGGAGCGCCCGCATGGCCAGCAAACAGTGCCAGGTCTGTGGCCAACCCGCTACGACACGGGTGGAAGCCAAGGTCAATGGCCGCCACAGCACAATGCTGTTGTGTAATGATCACTATCGCCAATTGGTGCGCCAGCAAAAGCGCACCCTTTCCCCACTGGAGGCCCTTTTCGGCTCGCGCAGCGGTTTGTTTGAGGATTTCATCGGCAGCGATTTCTTCCGCAACGGAGGAGACTCAGTATCCGTTGCCGCGGGTGCCGATGATGTGGCCGAAGCGTCGTCTGGCGAACCTGCCCCCGCAGGGGCTGGCACGCCGCGGCGTCGTGGCAGCGGGCTGGCCAGCCGCATCAGCGAACACTCCGAGGCCCTGTTGCAGGAAGCTGCCAAGCGTGCCACGGAGTTCGGTCGGCCCGAAGTCGATACTGAGCACCTGCTGCTGGCCCTAGCCGACAGCGACGTGGTGAAGACCGTCCTCAGCCAGTTCAAGATCAAGGTCGATGACCTCAAACGCCAGATCGAGGCCGAAGCCAAGCGCGGCGACAAACCGTTTGAAGGAGAAATCGGCGTGTCGCCTCGCGTGAAGGATGCGCTCAGTCGCGCCTTTGTCGCCTCGAATGAATTAGGCCACGCTTACGTCGGACCCGAGCACCTTCTGATCGGGCTAGCAGAGGAGGGCGAAGGGCTGGCCGCCAACTTGCTGCGCCGCTATGGCCTCACGCCGCAGGCCCTGCGCCAGCGGGTAAACAAGGTGGTTGGCAAAGGGGCGGAGGATGGCCGCGCCGAGGCGCCGACCAATACGCCGGAGCTCGACAAGTATTCGCGCGATCTCACCAAGATGGCGCGCGAGGGCAAGCTGGACCCGGTCATCGGACGCGCGCAGGAAATCGAAACCACCATCGAGGTGCTGGCGCGGCGCAAGAAGAACAATCCCGTGTTGATCGGCGACCCTGGCGTGGGCAAGACGGCCATCGTCGAGGGATTGGCACAGCGTATGGTGGCCGGCGAGGTGCCCGAGACGCTGCGTGACAAGCGCCTGGTAGAGCTGAACATCAATTCCATGGTGGCCGGCGCGAAGTACCGGGGCGAGTTCGAGGAACGCGTGCACAAGGTGCTCAAGGAAATCTCCGAGCACCAGGGCGAGTTGATTCTCTTCATCGACGAGGTGCACACCATTGTGGGTGCCGGCCAGGGTGGTGGAGAAGGCGGCTTGGACGTCGCCAACGTCTTCAAACCGATGATGGCGCGTGGTGAGCTGAACCTGATCGGCGCGACCACGCTCAACGAGTACCAGAAGTACATCGAGCAGGACGCTGCGCTGGAGCGGCGTTTCCAGCCGGTCATGGTGCCCGAGCCAACGGTGGCGCAGACCATCATGATCCTGCGCGGCCTGCGCGATACCTTTGAAGCGCACCACAAGGTCAGCATCACCGAGGACGCGATCATCGCTGCCGCCGAACTGTCCGACCGCTACGTCACCGCGCGCTTCCTGCCGGACAAGGCCATCGACTTGCTCGATCAGGCTGCCGCCCGCGTGAAGCTATCGGCGACGGCCCGCCCGGTGGCGGTGCAGGAAATGGAATCCGAACTGCACCAGTTGCGCCGGGAGCAGAACTACGCGGCTTCCCGCAAGCGATATGACAATGCGGCGCAGATCAGCAAGCGCATCGAAGCCAAGGAGGCCGAACTCAAGGAGCGCGTCGCGGACTGGGAGCGCGAGCGCGGTTCGGGCAGCGCCGAAGTCAAGGCGGAGCACGTTGCACAGATCGTCTCGCGTCTGACCGGCATCCCGGTCAATGAGCTGACGGTGGAGGAGCGCGAGAAACTGCTGCACCTGGAGCATCGGCTGCATGAGCGCCTGGTGGGGCAGGACGAGGCGGTACGCGCTGTGGCGGATGCGGTGCGGCTGTCGCGCGCGGGTCTGCGCGAAGGCAGCAAGCCCGTGGCCACGTTCCTGTTCCTGGGTTCCACTGGCGTCGGCAAGACTGAGCTCGCCAAGGCGCTGGCGGAATCCATCTACGGCGACGAGGGGGCCCTGTTGCGCATCGACATGTCGGAGTATGGCGAGCGCCATTCCGTGGCTCGGCTGGTGGGCGCGCCCCCCGGCTACGTCGGTTATGACGAAGGTGGCCAGCTTACCGAAAAGGTCCGGCGCAAGCCCTATAGCGTGCTGCTGCTCGACGAGATCGAGAAGGCCCACCCCGACGTCTACAACATCCTGCTGCAGGTGTTCGACGACGGGCGACTGACCGATGGTAAGGGGCGCGTGGTGGACTTCACCAACACCATTATCATCGCCACGTCCAACCTGGGCTCCGACATCATTCAGCGCCGGCTGAATGCGCCCGGAGCGGCTGGCGAGGAATACGAGAAGACCAAGGCCGAGGTGATGGACGTGCTGCGCGGGCACTTTCGCCCCGAGTTCCTCAACCGCATCGACGAAATCATCGTCTTCCATGCCCTGGGCAAGCAAGAGATCCGCCACATCGTCGGCCTGCAACTCGATCGCGTGGCCCGTAATGCCGCGAGCCAGGGCGTGACGCTGACGTTCGACGAGACGCTGGTCGATCACTTGGCGGAAGAGGGCTACAAACCCGAATTCGGTGCCCGCGAGCTCAAGCGACTGATCCGCAGCGAGCTGGAGACGGCACTGGCGCGTGAAATACTCGGCGGCGGCATTGGCAAGGGTGATCAGGCCCATGCGCGCTGGGACGACAAGGCGGAGCGGGTCGGGTTCGACCGGCGGCAAGCCGTGCCGGTCAAAGAGCTCGACAGTGAAAATGCGTGAAGCGCTGCCGAAGGCTGCACTTTCTCGTTGCAATGATCTGCTGCTGAAGGGGTGACGCATGAAGGACAGCAATCAGCCCGAGACCACACGCATGCGACTGCGTCGCGAGTGGGCGGTGATGACGTTTTACGAGCGTTTCGAGCAGATCGTCGCCCACATTCTATCGATGGTGATCGCGCTGGTTATCGTGGTGTCGCTGGTGCAGCTGATCCAGATAGTCTTCAGCCTGCTGATCATCGATGCGTTCAATCCGCTGGACCACCGGACCTTCCAGAATGTGTTCGGCATGGTCATGACGCTGCTGATCGCGATGGAATTCAAGCATTCCATCGTGCGCGTTGTCTTGCGCCGTGACAGCATCATTCAGGTCAAGACGGTCCTGTTGATCGGGTTGATCGCGCTGTCCCGCAAGATCGTGATCCTTGATCCCGATGTCAGCCCGGCCAAAGTCGCGGCGCTTGCTGGCGCGACCCTGGCCCTGGGGCTGACCTATTGGCTGTTGCGTGAGCGCGATGATCGAGTTGCCTAGGCTCTGTGTGAATGGCGCCAAGGCAAAGATTGAAGGGGAAAAAGAGCGCGGATCTGTAATTCCATATTCGTTCAAACCGGGGCTTGAAAACCTCGAAATCGCTCACATGATTCCGTCGTCAGGGGCCGCAGCCCGGCGCTTCGTGCCTCCTGTTCGAGATCATTTCAGTCAGCTTGAAGGAGGATTGTCATATACGAGTCCCTTCTTAATCTGTCGAGCGATCCCATTGCCGAGTTCGAGAGGCTGCAGCGCGAACTGCAACATGTGCTGGGAACGGGTCTGGGGCGCCCAGGCAGTATTCGTGCCTTGGCCAGTGGTGCTTTTCCTGCCATCAATGTCGCGAGCACGCCGTCCAGCCTGGAGGTCTACGCCTTCGTTCCCGGCGTCGACCCGAGCGACCTCGATCTGCAGATTCACCGAGGGTTGCTGTCGATTTCCGGTGAGCGCCGGCCGGCGCGCAGCGCACAGGAGGGCAATTGCTCGGTGTACGCCAACGAGCGTTTTTCCGGACGGTTCAAGCGTACCGTGAGCCTCAATGATCAGGTCGATACCGACAAGGTCGAAGCTCACTGTTGCGACGGTGTTCTGCGCATTTCGCTACCGCGGCGCGAAGCGCTGCAGCCCAAGCGCATAGCCATTCAGTAACAGCAACGGTTTGAAGGAGGAATCACCATGAACGACAAGCAAGCGGTCGTGCGCGGCGAAACTGAAACCCAAACACTGCTGCCGCGTATCGATGTATTTGAAGACGAAAACGGAATCCAACTGTTTGCGGACCTACCGGGCGTGCCCAAGGACCATCTCGTGGTCAATGTGGACGGTGACACGCTTGTGCTGGAAGGGGAGATCATGCCGCAGTTGAGCGAACAGTTGGAGGCCGTCTACGCAGAGGTCCAGCTGTCGCGATTCAGGCGAGCCTTCACCTTGAGCTCCGAACTGGACACGACCCGGATCGACGCTGAGCTACGGGACGGCGTGCTGAACGTGCGCGTTCCCAAACATGCACATGCCCAGCCGCGCAAGATCGTCGTGAAAAGCGAGTAGGGCCTTGAGCGTGTGGAGGACGACCCATGGACAAACTAGCTGAACTCAAACATGGCCTGGAGGAAACCTGGCATTCGCTGGGCGAGGGCTGGCGTCAGCTTCGCGATCGCACCAGCGAGGCCCTGACGCGCCTCACGCCTGTCAACCGGAGCAGGAACGTCTCGGAGGATGCTACTTCAGCACCGGCACTTGCCTCGAACTGGGGATTGCTGGCCGGCGATCTTTACGAGGATGGCGACCAGGTCGTCATTCGCCTCGAGGTGCCCGGAATGGTGAAGGAGGATCTGAATCTGGAAGTGCGGGGCGATGCCTTGATCATTCGCGGTGAAAAACGCATCGAGCAGGAGCAGGGCAATGGGCGTTATCGCGTCCGGCAGTGCACCTTCGGCAGTTTCCGCCGCGCCTTCCAGCTTCCCGCTCCGGTCATTGCCGAGAAGGCCAGAGCCATATGCAGCAACGGTGTGCTGCGTGTCGAACTGCCCAAGGAAGAGCGTGCGCGTGGCCGGCGCATCGAGGTTCGCTCGGGTTGATACTGCCACTGCATGTTCTTTGCGCAGACAAGGTACAACCCTCGTCGCCTGAACTACCCGCCCGCGAAAACCTCGCGGGCGGGTAGTACTTCGGTTGCTCAACGGGAAGAACGGTAGCCGCTCCCCCCTGCAATGGACATTGCACTTCTCTGTCGAGCTGAGGCGCCCAGCGATAATTCATCCGGATTTTTTCCCATAACCGGTCCTGCCAGGGTTGAAGGTCGAGACTATGTCCGCTGAAGGTAACGCAGGACTTTTGTTGGGTGTTATCACTTTGCTCACCGCCGCCGTGGTGGCCGTGCCGCTGCTCAAGCGCATCGGGTTCGGCTCAGTGATGGGCTACCTGTTGGCAGGGATGATGATCGGACCCTTCGGGCTGCAACTGATCAATGACCCCCACACCATCATTGATGTGGGCGAGTTGGGTGTGGTGATGTTTCTTTTCGTGATTGGCCTGGAGCTCAAACCCTCGCATCTATGGGACCTGCGTGGGCAGATCTTTGGGCTGGGCAGCCTGCAGGTGGTGATCTGTGCCGTTCTGCTCACCGTCGTCGGCAAGGCCTTTGGTTTCCCTTGGCAGGTGTCATTCGTCTGCGCGGCCGGTTTTGTGCTCACATCCACGGCGATTGTCATGCAAGTTCTCTCGGAGCGGGGTGACTTGAACGAGCCGAGGGGCCAACGCATCGTCTCCATTCTGCTGTTTGAAGACCTGTTGATAGTGCCGTTGCTGGCGGTGGTGGCATTTCTGGCACCTACTGCATCGGTGCCCGAACCCAGCTCCCCCCTGTGGCAGCGCATGGCGACCGCAGCGCTGTCCCTGAGCGCACTGGTGGTCATCGGGTTGTGGTTGCTCAACCCTCTGTTTCGGGTATTGGCCCAAGCCAGGGCGCGCGAGGTGATGACTGCTGCCGCGCTGCTGGTGGTGCTGGGAGCAGCGCTGCTGATGGAAATCGGCGGCCTGTCAATGGCGATGGGCGCGTTCGTTGCCGGTGTGCTGCTGTCGGAGTCCACCTTCCGCCACCAGCTTGAGGCTGACATAGAACCGTTTCGCGGGTTGTTGCTGGGGCTGTTTTTCCTCGGCGTCGGCATGGCGCTGGATCTGCACGTGGTGGCCGCGAACTGGCTGCTGATCACCTCTGGCGTGCTGGCGCTGATGATGGTCAAGGCGCTGTGTATCTATGGGGTCGCGCGCCTCGCGAAAAGCCAGCATGGTGATGCGCTGGACCGCGCCGTGCTGATGGCGCAGGGTGGTGAATTTGCGTTCGTGCTGTTTGCCGAAGCGCTGAAACTCAAGGTCGTCAGTGCCGAAATCAACGCCAACATGACGGCTATCGTGGTGTTGTCCATGGCCGTTACGCCGGTCAACCTTCTATTGTACAAGCGCTTCGCGCGGCCCCGGGCGGTTTCCATGGCCGGTGTGGAGCCGGCACAGAATCTCCAAGGCCATATCCTGATCATAGGGTTTGGTCGTGTCGGCCAGATCGCTTGCCAGGCACCACTCGCTCATGGCGCCAAGCTTTCGATCATCGACATGGACCCGGAGGTGATCCGCGCCGTCGAGCCTTATGGTTTCAAGGTCTATTACGGTGATGGTGCCCGGCACGACCTGTTGCATGCTGCCGGGGCCCATCACGCCCGTACCATCATTGTGTGCGTGAATGACAAGAAGGCCGCGACACGCATCGTCGAAAGCACGCGGCACTATTGCCCGCAGGTGAAGGTGCTGGTGCGCGCCTTTGACCGCGAGCACGCGTTGGAGCTGGTCAAGCACGACGCCGACTACATCGTGCGGGAAACCTTTGAATCCGCCTTGCTGCTTGGCCACCAGGCCGTGCTGACCCTGGGTGCCTCAGCGCACGAAGCCGACGCGGTGACCGACGAGGTGCGCACCCGCGATGCTGAACGTTTTGCCCTGGAAACATCCGGGGGGCTATTTGCCGGGCGAGCGTTGGTCCTGGGAAATATCGAGCGCATTGATCCGCCGAAGCCTGAAGCACGGGATGCTCATTGAGCATGAAAACCTGACGGCAATACGCACACTCACGCTATCGCAGGCACGCACACAACTGCGGGCGATTATTTTCTGCCGCTTCGTGGGCGATGTGTAGTTTCCTGGATGGCGAGACAGATTAAATCTTCATGGGATGCGGGGATTGCACATTAAACATTGCCCTTGCCCTGGTGATTATCAATGGCCTCGATGAAATTCTTGATCAACGGCGACTGCTGATTTTTTCGCCAGACGAAATAGATATCGCTTGAATCCAAGCTCGGCACATGATCGGCCTGAAAGGTATCTGCCTGGCTCGCGAAACGGTCGATATAACTCTCTGGCACGCAAGCAAAGCCAATTTCCTGTGCGATGCAGGCAAAAATACTGGGATACGATTCGATTTCCAGTATCGCCCGAGGCTGGATGCCGCTGCGTTCTAGCCAGTTATCGACCTGTTGCCTGTAGTGACAGGTGCGACCGAATACATACAGTTCGAGCCCAGCCAGGTCTTCCGGGGTGGGCGAGGAAAAGGCCTTCGGTACAACTCTCAACAAGCGCTCACGGAACGCTAAGCGGCTTTCAAGCAAAGGATGCTCGATGGGGCCATCAGTGAGGATCAAATCAAGCTCGCCATCCATCAACAGCCGCTCCAGGAGTAGCGAGTGCTCCGGACGGATGTGCAGTTCTACCCCAGGCGCCTCAAGGCGGTACCGTACCAGAAGCGGAGGGAGATGATTGGCCAGCGCTACGTCAAGCGCCCCAACGCGAAGCACGCCAGGCATGGAATCGGTTGAAAACAGCGAGCGTGTTTCAGCTGCCAGGTCGAGGAGCTGTTTGGCTTTGCGGTAGACCAGCCTACCTTCGGGGGTGACAAGTAACCGGTTATTTTCGCGGTTGAACAAGACGACGCCGAGCTGAGTTTCTAGTTCTCGCAGTCTTGCTGTGATGTTCGAGGGCACGCAATGCAGCTGTGCAGCTGCTGCGGCTATCGTACCGTGCTCTACGACAGCGCAAAAAAAACCAAGCTGTGAAAGCTTCAAGATGCTCTCCTTTTGTGATGGTATAGCTCACATCTGATCACTTTTAGTGATGCGTGTGTCAGCTTAACATTGCCCGGGCAAACGCATCCAATCACCTCGACAGCCTAGCCTCATGGGCTTGCGGTGGTAGGGCCTGGATGCACGGACTTTCGTCGTTGTCGGGGAAAGCCTTCTAGGAAATGTTGGCCTTGCGAAGGGCTGAAGCTGCAGCGGAGAATCGATGCGCATACTACATACCATGCTACGTGTGGTGGATCTGGATAAAACCATTCACTTCTACACTAAAGTGCTCGGCATGAGCCTCTTGAGACGCAAAGACTATCCGGAGGGCAAATTCACCCTTGCTTTCCTCGGATATGGCCTGGAGACAGAAACTGCTGTTCTGGAGCTGACGCGAAATTGGGGACAAGATAGCTATGAGATTGGCGATGCTTACGGGCATGTAGCTATCGAGGTTGAGGATGCAGAAGCTGTGTGCAGCCGTGCTGCTATCATGGGATATCGTGTTCCTCGACCAGCAGGTCTCATGAAACATGGACGCACAATAATCGCGTTCATTGAAGATCCCAACGGGTACAAGGTCGAGCTGATACAAAAAGGCACGCAATTCGACTGATCAAGCGAGGGAAGGCGCGAGGCAGGGCCTGGAGTGGCGAAAGTGCTTTTGTGCTCTTTACCGAAGCTCGGTCTTCAAGGCCCTGAACTCATCATAGCTGTTGGCCGTACAGGTCGGATTGCTTGTCCGGCGCCGCTCGCACAGGGAGCTAAACTTTAGAATATCGATGTAAATCCGCAACTGATTCGCACCGTGGAGCCCTCTGGTCTCAAGGTCCATCACGGTGATGGTGACCGCTCTGACACATTGAGCGGTTCATACACGATGCCGACTACCTAGGGCGGGAAACCTTTAATCCGCACTGTAGCTCGACCGTCAAGCCGTGCTGACGCTGGGCGCGTTGGGGGTCGAAACCGACGCGGTGCGCATACGCGATACCTAACGAAGTGGCGAAGGTGTCCGTTGTCATAGGACAAACCCAGGTTTCTTTCAGCACCCTCATCCAGGTTCTGATGTAAGTAGGAGGGCGCATGTTCACTCCGAGTTCCATTCCCTATCAGCGACAACCGGGCTTTCAGCGCACTTACCGTCAAGGTCGGTTGAGCCTGGGCCTTTTCCTCCCCCTCGAAGCCTTTAGCGGTGATATGCCGAGTATGGCTGGCCAGGTGAGCCTGGCCCAAAGAGCCGAAAAGCTAGGTTTCGCTGCCCTTTGGTTTCGCGATGTACCGTTACGTGACCCTAGTTTCGGTGATACCGGTCAGGTCTTCGATCCTTGGGTCTACCTGGGTTTCATGGCGGCACACACGCATTCGATTGCGCTGGGTACCGCCTCGGTCATCCTGCCAATCCGCAACCCTCTTCACACCGCGAAGGCGGCCACCAGTGTAGATCAACTCAGTGGTGGCCGCCTGTTATTAGGCGTGGCTTCCGGGGACCGACCTGTAGAGTTTCCCGCATTCGGTGTAGATCCGGAGCAGCGTGACAGAATGTTCCGCGAATACCTAGAGGTATTTCGCCAGGTTCAGCGCAGCAGTTTCGTGCCTTTGACCTGGTCCGGCGGCACGCTTGAGGGCTGCGATCTGATTCCCAAGCCGACCACAGCGGAAATTCCATTCTTCGTCACCGGTCATAGCCGCCAGACGCTGGATTGGATTGCCCGCTGCAGTCATGGCTGGATCAGTTATCCGCGTGCGCCGAAGACTCAGCAACTGATTGTCGAGAACTGGCGCACTGCAGTGCATACCGAATGTGGTGAGCTGTTCAAACCCTTCACCCAGTCGCTATACATCGACCTGACGGACAACTCGCAGATACCCCCTCGACCGATCCACCTCGGCTATCAATTAGGGCGATATCATCTGATCTCACTGCTGCAACACTTACAGGAGATCGGCGTCAACCATGTGATCATCAACTTGAAGTACGGGCAACGCCCCGCTGGCGAGGTCCTCGAGGAGCTCGGTCAGTTCGTTCTGCCTGACTTCATCCTGTCTACGTGAGGCGGCACGGGGCACGAATGCTACGCCCCGAGCTTTCTATCCGGTCACCGCGCCGGGCGCGAGACGGCGATATGGCCGCCGCCACACCCGGTGACCAATACCTAGTGAAAGAAGGCCAGGGTACGAACTTCGATACTTTCGCGTGGCGGGGCTCCCGGCGGCGTATGGGGGAGCTGGAAGGCGGCATGGGGGGTGAAGCGGGCACGGCCGTCGTGACGCGAGTCATAACCCTTGATCAGCAAGACTTCGTCACGGCGCATCTCCGGAAAATAGTACCAGCGCTGGTGAGTATTGTAGGCGAGGTGATAAATTTCCCCGATGCGATCCGGATAGACCAAGTCGGTAGCCAGCAGATCATTGGGGGCGAGCGTCGAGGCGTCCAGCACCGCCAACGGCGAGCGCTTGACAGGGCCGCTTATCGGGCGCCAGACGTTGATCTGAGCGACTGACATCGCTGCCATTGCGGCGGCTTGTTCCGCGCCCAGTACTTCCCGGATACGCTCAGGCCCCGAGTGTTCGGTGTAGTCATTGTGCACACGGCTGGCTGGGCCGCGAAAATCCCGCCGTTCGGCGTCACTGCGCCTGGTGTGGTCGAAGATCACGACCCGGCTCGCGCCCGTCAATTGCTTGATCAAGGCCTTTATCTCGTCATAGTAGACCTTTACTACCGAGGTATCGTCGTAGAGATCGTCTACCACCGTCTCTCGCCGGTGGAGTTCAAACCCCTGCTTGTCCAGTGAAAGGCTGTCGGCTAACGGACGTCCGTTTTGTATCTTGACTTCGCGCTCCTCCTGCTCGGCAAAGTAGTGAGCCTCACTGTCACCGGTCAAAGCCTCGGTATGTATATAGGGCTTTGCATTTTGCCTGACCAGGTAGGTGAGTTTCGTGAGAACGCTATCGGGCATATCAATTGTGCATTTCAAGTAATACCTCCCGTTCTGCTGGCCGTACTCGGCGTGGTGGCGCTGTGGCGGCGATGTGGCTGGCATGTAGGCTCGCTCTCAATCATATGCCCTCGAACAGACGCATTAAATGCCCTCCAGGCGCAAGCCCTCCAAGAGTGACAAGTGGCTATCCACAACTTTGCTGTCAGCAGGAGAAAGCTTGGAATCTGCAAGAGGCGGATACTTGCCCAGGCCTTCCCCCGTTTCGTGAGTCGAAAGGATGGCACCACTGCTGTTCACGTACATGCCGTGTAGCATGACCTGCGTGTCTGCGGCGGAAGCTTCGTTAGCACCCATTTTCAATGGTTTGCCCAATTGACAGCGCGTGTTCCAGTCAGGTGCGTGCTGATTAGCTCCGGCCCTGCAAATGGTGGATCTCACCATGAACGACATATGCCGCCATGGGGGGGCCGTCGAGCACCAGCAGGTCGGCCTGCTTACCTGGCTCGAGCGTGCAGACTGGTATGGGCGCCAGCGGCGCAGTAGATCACTGGGGCAGGGATCAAAGCTGCAATGGCGCTCGGCGCCTGCGGTGCGCAGCTTGGCACAGCCTTTATCCTCTGCCCTGAGACATCCGCAAACGCTGCCTACCGGGAAGCAATGAAAAGCCATCGCGCCTATCACACCCAGGTTACCAGTGTGATTTCTGGGCGACCTGCCCGGGGCATGGTCAATCGGAACTTCACGGATCTACCTTCGGATCACGCCTCTATACCGGCATAGGCATCACTTTCGAATCCTTATCGAGGCGAGATAAATGAACTGCTTAACAAGGGACTATAGTGGCATATTGCTCTGCTGACCCGCCAGAGCGAAGAAGAAGCCCAGACGAACCGGACCTGTGGCATTAGAACGGGGCTGCCTAATGGATGCCATACCAGACTGGGGGAACAGGGCACACGTGGTTTCCCGATGACACGTCATCCTCTCTCTCGAATTCTGCTGGAAGCGGGGAGCGGTGCAGTTTGGTGCGAGAGTCTAGGCAAAGTGAAAAAAATCTCAGGGTAAGTGAAAAGCCACGGTGGTGCACCGATGAGGCGCTGGTCGGCATGCTCTGCGCTGAATTCCGACATGTCGAAACGGATATAAGCGCTTTCGTCGCCGAACAGCAGGCTGGTCATGGTTTTGGCCAGCTCGGTCTTGCCCACCCCGGTCGGCCCAGCCAGGAAGGCTACGCCACGTGGACGGTTACCCTTGCGGCTGGCGCCGACGCCGGTCATCGCCCGCTTGACGATGTCGAGCATGTGGGTCACAGCGTGGTCCTGGCCTTTTACCCGTTGGTGCACCAGTTCTTCGCCCTTGCGAATGCGCTGGCGATCGATACGCAGCCAGGGGTCTTCGGTGACACCCACTTTATACCGGCGCACGGCATCAGCGATCTGCACCATGGGCACACCTTCGACCCGTGCGAGTTGCGCGATGGCGCTGAGGTCGAGCAGCAGCAGGCCCTCGGTATTCTGTACGAAGGCCTCCGCAGCCTGAGCGAGCGCGTCCTGACTCGCCTCCTGGCTACCGGCGAGCCCCTTGAGCAGCGCCGGCGCCAGGGCGCGGCGGGTCAGTTGGTCAGGTTTGGAGACGGGAATGTGGCGAATCCGGGGGTTGTCGACCAGCAGCCAGTCCGGCAGGTCGCCTTCTTTCTCCACCAGCCACAGCAGCGTATTGAAGAATGGCTTGCGCGTTTGTGGCTGGGGCCGGCTGCGCGCCTGGTGGGCATGCACCAAGGCCTGAGTGAACAGCTGATGCTCGGCCGCGTTCAGGGAATCGCTACGTACCGCAAGGCGCGAGGCGAAGTCGATGATCAGGGCGACAGGCGTATCGGTGTGGGCCAGCAGCCGCTGCATGGTGGCGGCCAGCAGGTCGATACCCGCAGACGCGGCGCCGTTCACCGGGGTCAGGCCGAGTTCCTGGAGCAGGGCTTGGCCCGGTGCCGGGTCGCTGCCGGGCTTGCCAAGCACCCGAAAACCAACCACAGGGTCCCAAGCCAGCACATGGCCATAGCCGGTGTCGAGCAAGGCGTTGCACAGGGTCTGGTTGAAGCTCTGGGCCGTGACCGTGCCAGGAACGACCTCACAAGCCTGGAGGTCGCGGATGTTGCCCGACAGGACGAATTGGCTTTTCAGTGGCAGGAAGCGGACGAGGTCACGCATCCAGCGCGGGGTTTGAAACGGTGTAGTCCCTGACATGATCAACTCGTCTAGGTTGGATCCTTGGCAGGGTATTGGTCCTTGCGCGTATTTTCCAGTATTGCCGTCTGAAAGTTCAGCGCGTTGTAGGGCAGCATTTCAAGAATGCCTCGATACGTAACGAGGATGGCAACCAGACAAGTGCATGAGGTCAGCAATGGTAGACTTCGGCGCTGATTCAAGGAACTGTGTGTGGTGCTATGGGATAGCGGCGCAGGCTGTAATAATGGAGGGCAATTACAAGGGCCATGTCATGCTGACCATCACCAATAACGTGCACCTGCCGGATGCCGACATCGAACTGACATACATTCGCGCGCAAGGCGCGGGTGGGCAGAATGTCAACAAGGTGTCCAGCGCGGTGCACCTGCGCTTCGACATCCCGGCCTCGTCGCTGCCCGAGTTTTACAAGGAGCGGCTGTTAGGGTTGCGTGACAGTCGCATTACCGGTGACGGCGTGTTGATCATCAAGGCCCAGCAGTACCGCACCCAGGAGCAGAACCGCGCTGACGCACTGGCGCGTCTTGCCGAGTTGATCATCGCTGCCGGCAAGACCGAGAAAAAACGCCGCCCCACCAAGCCGACCCTCGGCTCGAAGACCCGCCGGCTCGAAGGAAAAGCCAGACGCAGCACTATCAAGATGGGGCGGGGCAAGGTGGAGTTCTAGGCGCTGTACGAAAAGTCTTGAGACGCAGGTCAGGCAAGGCGAAAACAGCCGAGGAACGGCCGGGGTCGCGCCCGACTGTACTGGAGTACATGAGCATTCCGAGGCTGTTTTCAACGCAGCATGAACAAGTATCAAGGCTTTTCGTACAGAGCCTGGGCTCTGCAGTGCGGCTGCATCAAGCGCATGTGCGGCTGGCTAAAACAGAGTGTCAGATGAACAGCCCGCCCGACGACGCCTAAAGACTGTCAGGATCCCAAGGTAACAGCCGCATCCGCGAGTTCAGCTACCTGCAAAAGGATTACCCGGACAGCGACAAATTCACCCCTGTATTTCTCCGCGCCGAGTGATGTGCGTGACGTCGCCTTTCAGATCGAAAACCCGCGCGAGTTCCAGGGTCTCGAAGACAGCCAATGGATGTATTTGCCGGTCAGCCGACAGACCCGAAGGATTTCCACCACCGACAAACGCGGGGCGTTCATGGGTAGCGACTACTCCTATGCCGACCTCGACCAGATCGACAGCATTGTCATCCAGCGGCTTCATTAGCATTTTGCTGGTCACGCTGATTTCGCCGTGGTTCTTTGCCGCGATTGTGCCGCAGCCAGCAGTGCAAGAGGGTGAGCAGCCGGGGGGGTGGGGCTGTGCCAGGCTAAATCGCCGTGGCGCCTGCGTGCAGAAAACGGCACCGTGCGCCATGGCCGTTCAGGGGCAGCGGAGCGGATTCAGCGGGCTCTTTCCAGGTGTTCGAACTGGCATTGCATCTGAGCATCTTTGAGGCTCAGCTCAAACTCAACCAAGCCGTCATGCACTTGCTGCAATGTCTGGATCTGCCCCATCAATTCCTGCTTTTTGTTATCGATGGCCTGCATGGCCAGATCCCAGGGCAGCTCCTGGCCGTGATGATCCTGCAGAATGGCCCGCATTTCCTTGAGTTTGAAACCGAGTTGCTGAGCGCATTTGATGAAGGTCAGCAGCTCTACGCTTTGCTGGCTGTAGATGCGGTACTTGCCTTCGCGCTGCGGTGGGGGCAGCAGGCCGATTTCTTCGTAATGTCGAATGCTTTTGACGGTGGTGCCCGACAGCTGGGCCGCTTTGCCGATGTACATGAAAGTCCCTTTTTTGACGCATCAGAAGCGAAAAGATGTCGCGTGCTCGTACAGGCGCGCGACATCTTTGCACGAGCATCAGGGTGTGGGAAGCCAAGTTGGACAAGGTGTCACAGCAGGGAGGCTCGGCTGGGCAGCGCAGGGGCACGGCCCGACCGGGGCCGATCAGCGGCTGGCGACTGCCTGGACTTGTTTGAGCCAGGCTTCGCGCTGTTCCGGCTTGGAGCCCAATACCGGACCGAATGTCAGGGTTTTCAGGGGGGTTATGCCGCAGAACTCCAGGGTGGTCTTGCGTATTTGGTGCAGGCCCGGCATGCGATACACCCACCGGTAGTACCACGGCGGCGTGTCCATGGTCACCAAAAGGTGAGCCGTGCGGCCCTTGAGCAGCTTATCCGGGAAAGGCGAGCCCTTGCGGTACTTGAAGGCAAAACCGGGCAGAAACACGCGGTCGAAGAACCCCTTGAGCAACCCCGGAATGCCGCCCCACCAGATCGGGTACACCAATGTCAGGTGTTCGGCCCAGGTAATGTCGTTCTGTGCGTCGATCAAATCGGGCTCAAGCAACTGGATCTGGTTATAGCCATCGTGCAAGACCGGATCGAAATCCAGGGTGCCCAGGCGCAGCAGGCGCACCTCATGGCCTGCTTGCGTGGCGGCCTCGACATAACGTTCGGACACAGCGCCGCAAAAGCTGTTGTTCGAAGGGTGGCCGAGGATTACGAGCATGCGTTTGCGCTTCATGACAAACTCCAGGTAATGAAGTGCCAAGGGTAAAGTCTGCCCCTTACGGTAGAGTCAAGCCTTGCCGGTTAGTGGTAGAGACAGACAGTCCAGCAGCGCTCGGGTGTCGCCCGGCAAACCGTCGAATGAGGGGGCGCAGAAACGCAATGTGCGTTACGAGTGGATTACAGTGGAAGCACCAAGGGGGGGAGTCGAACGTGCAATCCCTCACCCAGTCGCGCAGCTTATGCTTTGGGCTCGTCCCAGTCATCAGGAGGGTTGCCGCGGCCCAGCATCTTCTCGAATACGGCGTAGGGATCGGATTTTCTGCCTGCGGACTGTAGAGTATTTTCGTCGTTGCCCCATGCGTAGACGATGACCTTGGACCTTGAGTCGTAGCGAAAGAACAGCCGAAAGCGCCTACCGATTTTCGCCCGCCGCCAATGTCGGTAGGCGGTGCCTAGCGTGTTGCCTTGGCGGAACTCGTCACGGCCCGGGTCGGCAGGCACAGCCTCCATGATCAGATGGCTTAATGCCCGAAACAGCTTGACGTTGGCGTTGCTTTCAAAACCTTGTGGGTCGTTCTGCGCGGCCTGGGCGGCGGCTTCTTGCAATTTGCGTAGCTGTAAAGTCACACCTTCATGGAACAACAGTGTCCAGCCATGTCGCAGTATCAGATCGCGACCTCACCGTCGATATCTTCGTCCAGATTTACATCGTGACCCGCATTGGCGAGCATGGTTTGGGCCAGGTTTCCGGCAGGGTGGTGAGGTTGCGCCCGCTTCGGATATCAGCCTCCAGCAAACCCAGGAACGCACCGATGGCAGGGTCCTCATGGATGGCTTCTACGCGGCTGACCACGACTTCCCCGGCGTGTACGTCGAATGCGATCTTGCCATCCGTGTTGAGGCCTAAAAGCTGGCGAACGGACTTGGGCACTGTCACCTGCCCCTTCGAGGTCAACGTGGCGATTTCGTGGAGGCAGGCATGAGCGTTCTCCCGGACGTATTGATTGAATGGCAAGGAATAATCCTTACACGGTCAATCTTGGTTTTCTGCTGATCAAGCATAGGCGGGGAGGACGCTCAGTAGCGCCGCAGGATGAGTTACATCACTTCCAGGGACACGATCCTCTAAAGGCTCTCAGGGTCCCCAAAGAACATTTGGACATTCATATAAATCAAATGGTTATGAATGAGAAATTGGATTTGTACCCGCAGATGTACCCCTTTTTACAGCAGCTGCGAGTGGATTACAGTGGACGCCCCGGGGCTGGCGCAGAACGTGCAATTCCCTCGCCCATTTGCACAACTTATGCTTTGGGCTCGTCCCAGTCGCTAAGCGTCGCAGCAGTCAGCGCGTCCCAGTCATCAGGAGGGTTGCCGCGCCCCAGCATCTTCTCGAATACGGCGTAGGGATCGGATTTGCTGCCTGCAGACCGGAGGGTATTTTCGTCGTTGACCCATGCATAGACGATGACCTTGGATCTTGAGTCGTAGCGGAAGAACAGCCGAAAGCGCCTACCGATCTTTGCTCGCCGCCAATGTCGGTAGGCGGTGCCCAGCGTGTTGCCTTGGCGGAACTCATCACGGCCCGGGTCGGCAGGCACGGCCTCCATGATCAGATGGCTCAATGCCCGAAACAGCTTGACGTTGGCGTTGCTCTCAAAACCTTGCGGGTCGTTCTGCTCAGCCCGGGCGGCGGCTTCTTGCAATTTGCGTAGCTGTAAAGTCACACCTTCATGGAACAACAGTGTCCAGCCATGTCGCAGCATCAGATCGCGACCTCACCATCGATATCTTCGTCCAGGTTTACAGGGTGGTTTGCGTTGGCGAGCAGGGTTTGCGCCAAGTCTTCCGGCAGAGTGGTGAGGTTGCGGCCGCCTCGGATATCAGCCTCCAGCAAACCCAGGAACGCACCGATGGCAGGGTCTTCGTGGGTGGTTTCTACGCGGCTGACCACGATTTCACCCCCGCGCACGTCGAATGCAATTTTGCCACCAGTGTCAATGCCCAAAAGCTGGCGAACGGATTTGGGCAGTGTGACCTGTCCCTTAGAGGTCAACGTGGCGATTTCGTGGATGGCAGGCATGAGTGTTCTCCCGGATGTATTGATCGGATGGTAAGGAATAATCCTTACTCGGTCAATCTGGTTTTCTGCTGATCAAGCATAGGCGGGGAGGACGCTCAATAGCGCCGCAAGATGAGTTACACCACTTCCAGGGACACGATGCTTCCATTGGCTCAAGACAGATGGCCAGCAGTATTGCGCTGTAGCGCAACCAAGAGAAGTCCCAGGTGCTAAGGATCAGGGAACTTGAAGGACATGAACTGGATGGGCTCACCTGTTCTCCCGCAAGGGATTCTCCGATCAAGTCAGCACAGGCCGTCTGACCTGTGCTGAAATAGCCCTCCGTCCAACAGCCCTCTACAAGCTCCCCATCCCATGAGTTAGATGAGCTTTTCCGATTGCGAGTACGCCGGTCAGCGCAAGCAAACCCGTCGCGAGCGGTTCCTGGCCGAGATGGAGCAGGTGGTACCGTGGAGCGGTTTGCTGGCATTGATCGAGCCGCATTACCCAAAGGCCGGCGGTGGTCGCAAGCCGTATCCACTGGAAACCATGCTGCGCATCGACCTGCTGCAAAACTGGTTCTCGTTGAGCGACCCAGCCATGGAAGAGGCGCTGTACGAGATCACTTCGATGCGCCGGTTGGCTCGGCTGACGCTCAGTGCACCGATCCCCGAAGACACGACAATCATGAATTTCCAGCACCTGTTGGAGAAGCACCAACTGGCGTCGGGGATTCTGGAAACCATCAACAATTACCTGCGAGACAAGGGCCTGTCGTTGCGCCAGGGCACCATTGTCGACGCAACCATCATCCACGCACCCAGTTCGACCAGGAAGGTAAACGCGATCCTGAAATGCATCAGACAAAAAAGGCTAATCAGTATTTCTTCGGCATGAAGGCGCATATCGGTGCCGATGCTGAGTCGGGCCTGGTGCACCACGTCCACGGCACAGCGGCGAATGTGGCCGATGTAACGGAGGTCGCTCAGCTGTTGCATGGCGATGAAGATGTTATCTGTGCCGACGCGGGTTATACCGGCATGGAGAAGCGGCCAGAGCATGAAGGAAGGCCGGTGATCTGGCAGATTGCCGCTCGCCGTAGCACCTACAAGCACTTGAGCAAACGCAGCATGCTCTACCAAGCCAGACGCAAGATCGAGAAGGTCAAAGCGCAGACGCGAGCGAAGGTTGAACATCCATTCCGTGTGATCAAGCATGTATCAATGCCGGCGCTGAGGGAATTGTCGAAGATGTGCGGTGAGGTTCGCCGTAACACGGGTCAGCGGGGCAGAAGGTTGATCTGAGTACCTGCGCTGATCAGTCAGAGGCTGAGGCTTGAGGAGTACAGATGTACTCCTCCGGAGTGCTCAGTCTTCTGGCAATGTCACCAAGTCGTCTGGGCCAACCAGAAAGCGCTGGAGGGGGGGACCCGCAGAGGAGATCGAAAGCCTCCGTGATGAAACTGAGCACCTGTATAAAACCGTCATCGACTACCAGCCGTACAAGGCGAGTATGGCCACTCGATCGGTAGCCATTGTCGGCGAGACCAAGGAATTCTAAGCCAACCCTCTTTCAGTCATACGAACCAAAAGCGCTTGAGGATGAATGCGATAAGTGCCTACCCCAATCCGTTGCGTGAAGTGATCATAGGTTGGGCTGCTAACGCCAGTGGTCATCTCAGAATTGGATAGGAAGACGCCTGTGTAGGATTCAGCAACGTCGCTGAAAAACTGGACTACAGCTTGCCTCGTAACAACGAGGCCTTTGCCAAGGTGACCGTCGATTACTGCATCCAATACATTGGTACGTAGACTCATGTCGTGTTCCTTCTGTCAGGTAGAGCTGGCAGGGTGAGCTCTAGCTATTTTTAATGGCTAATGGCTATTATCTCATCATTTCTACAGCAAGGAACGCGCATGAAGCTCAATCCTCTACACCTCAAGATTGCTGGTTTGCTTGAGGGCAGGCTTTTTCGAATCCCAGAATACCAACGTGCATACTCTTGGAAATCTCGCCAGCGTAAAGACCTTTTCGGCGACATCGAGGAGGCATTTCGATCTGGTCGGGAGCATTTCATGGCTACTTTGGTCGCCTTGGCCAAGGAGAAAGAAACCCGCCTTATCGGCGTTGATGAGTTCAAGACTGTCGAGTTGGTGGATGGTCAACAACGTGTAACGACGCTCATCATCCTGATGAAGGCGATTGAGAAAGCTTTAGACAACGATGATGCTACGCAAGCCAAAGTGCGACGGGAGCTAGGTGAGCTGCTTATAAAGGGAGACGACCATTCCCTGATTCTGCTCCAGACAAACCATGACGCAAGTCAGGTTTTCACCAACTACATCCGAAAGGGGGTGGTGGAGGAAGGCTCAGCAAAAACTGCTGCAGATCAGAATTTGGTGGATGCTGCCCGTGACTGCGAGCTCTTTGTGAGCAAATGGTTGGCTCGTGGGGATACTATCTTTGAGCTGTTGGTGACCATCAGGAATAAGCTCACGATCATTTACCATGAGATCTCTGAAGAGGCTACGGTATATCGAGTCTTCGAGGTTCTTAATAGCCGTGGGCTGGATGTCAAATGGATCGATAAGCTTAAAAGCCAGCTGATGGCACTCATTTTCGAGCACGTTGAGGGTGGCACTCGCGATGAGGCGGTGTCTGAGATGCAAGATGTCTGGCGGGGTATTTACCGCTCGCTGGAAGACAGTACACGAATCGGAGATGAAGCTCTCCGCTTCGCAGGAGCATGGGCCTCTGACGCGCGACCCAATCGGATTCCCAGTGAAGCAGACTCGACCGCACTGCTCACCTTGAAGGCGGGCACGCAGTTAAGAACGATTGCCGAGGTTGGTCATGAACTCGAGGCTGTAGTTCAAGCGAACCTACGCTTGTTCCGAGACCCGCGCCTTCGGGCTGTAACGCGGATTGTGCATGCTCGGTTTGTCGCAGCAGCGATCCTCCTGAGGAAATTCGACAAGAAGACAGAGCACAAGCTGCTGGGTAAATGGGAACGCGCCACGTTCAGAATCTACGAGCTGGCGGGCCGGGATAGCCGTCACAAGGTTGGAGAATACATCCGTCTTGGTTATGAAATCTACCGCAGCAACCTGGATAAAGACCAAATTCTCAGTGGGCTAGAAAAACTCTCCAAAGGTTATTCGATTGACGAGGTCTTGAACAATATTGATTGGGTAAGCAGCTACGAAGGCTGGCAAAATCAGCTCCGCTATGTGCTGAACCGTTATGACGAGCACCTGGCAAAGCTCGCGGGGCAGAAGCTCAATGAGAGTCAGTGGGGCAAGATATGGGAGCAGGATGCCGCTAACTCCATCGAACATATTGCGCCACAAAGCAGTGGCGCCGAGTGGACGCATCACCTCGGGAATTTAACGATGCTGCCACCTGGAACAAATTCTTCACTCAAAGCGAAGCCTCCAGTTGAAAAGATCGACGTCTACCGAAGCTGCGGATTGATTGCAACGATCCATGTCGGCCACCAGCTTCATGAGGCTGGTTCTTGGACAGAAGATATGGTTTTAGCTCGGGCAAAAAGCATCGAGGATTTCATCAGGCTTGAATGGGCCGACTGATCACGGTGTAAGTCACGTGAAGTCCACCTTGGAGGTAATCGCAACCCCCATGTGGACTGCGTAGGCCGGACTGAGAAATGCGGCGACCGATGGAGGCGTAGTATGAAGTTAGATCGCTGCGCTGGATGGGATCACAGGCCAGTCCACCAGCAACAGCCCTCCATTTTCTCGCAAAGAAGAGATGCTGTTATCTAGTCCGTCGCTCTTGAGTGAGCCACTTGCGTCCCATTTCTGTTCACCCTATCTGATCAATGTAGGTTACGAGGTTCTGGATAATCGCGGCATTGGCTTGGGGCTAGGGGATGATATGCCAAGCCGAACAGATGGCTCTGGGTTAGTCAGACCGGCAGGAGTGCATGAGATGAGGCCAGCGGCGCTTGGGCAGTATTTGCCAAGCTACATGCCACATCAGCGCCTGAGGGGGTTGAACAGCGGAGGCCAAGACTGGCCTCCGTGAGCAATCATTTGCCGCGATTGAACGGAACCACTATCCCTGCGTCTGGTGCGTTGTGAACAACAGTCACGGGAGTCACGGAGGTACTGTTACTCTTAAGCTTGGCCAAGTGCACCACTTCAGCAATGCCACTGAGGTAGCGGTTGGGCAAGCCTGTCAGCATCTCGATATCCGTTGCTGCTAACCCGATGTAGGCAGCGACGCCGTTCACAGGCAAAACGCCTGAGGAGGCCAACAGCTCGATGGTGCGTTTGAGGAGGCGAGGTTGTTCAGGTGCGCGACCTTCATCACCTGGTTCCGCTTTGACGCCCCAGCGAGCTGAGCGACGCTTGAAAAGCAGACCCTTTGCATCATCATCGATCACCTTCAATGCCCAGAGGCGCATGACCATGGCAGCCACAGAAACGCCCCAGCGTTGCTTGAGCAACAATAGGCTGTCGAGGGTAACTGGGCTCCTGACTTCGGCGGCGAACGTCTCTGCAGGCAGCAGGAAAGCACCCGCAAAACGGTGCGCCTGGTCTTCCATCATTTTGTGACGAACAGGGTCAGTCGACCGCTCAATTCCTTTGTGCAAGATCAGATGGCCGAGCTCATGAGCTAAGTCGAAGCGACTGCGGAAGCCGTTTTGCTTGTCAGCGGAAAGCAGCACGAGTGGGCGGTTCAACACCTCACTCCATGCCGACAGCCCCTCGATGGTTGCAACGCCGGTTTCCTCGCGCACCAAGATAACGCCGGCGCCTTCAACCGCCATTGCCAGGTCAGGTATTGCACGTCGACCCAGGCCCCAAAGCTCGCGACATTCATCGGCAGCTTCTTCGATATCGGCATTGGTGATCTGCTCAGGATCCTTGAAGGTACGCTTGGGCAGGTTCACATCGGGAAAGTCCACGAACTCACCCAGCGCAATTGCGATGTCCTGCGCCCATTCAAGGCGTGCTTCGAGCATTGTTCGTGCGCTGGCATGCGCCGAGGCATTGCTTCGGAACAAGGGAAGAGAGCACTTCTCAGGTAAAGGGCGGGTGAACCACTCCGGGGTAACATTGATGACTTTGGAGAGATTGGCCAAGGCTTCGGCCTCGGGACACTGCTGCCCAGTTTTCCACTTGCTAATCGTGGCAGGGGAGACCCCCACCATGCTTGCAAGTGCGACTTGAGAAAGGCCGCGAGCCGCGAGCGCTTGTACCAGCCGCCCCGACTCAAACCCTGTGATTCCACGACTCATGATTCTGTATGTTTTCCTGTTTCGGGTAGGCCCGTTTCGAGCACGCCTGTTTTGAGTTTCGGCTTCGCCTTGTCGATTTGCTCAGATGCTTCATCGTAACGAGCGAGGAACTTACTCAAAGGCTCTCGGAAAAGCCAACCCTTCATTTTCGCATCTGGCACCGCGATGTGAATTTCCAGAGGCGCTTCGGGCAGTTGGGTCAGTGAGCCGCTGAAGCACGCTACGAAAAAGAACGTACCGGAGGTGATAGGTTCCGGCGCAAAAAGTGATGGCTGAACCAGCTGCGTCATGGCCTGGTTTGCCTCTGCAAGCTGCCGTCGGATAGCACCCCGTCGGATGTTGTTCCACAGCGTGGAGCACATGTTCACCCGACCGAACTTGAAGATGCCGGCGTGGCCCAAGACGACTCCGTTACCCTTGAGGGGCGTATGGACTGCGTCGGCGGCACGCAACGTCTCTTCAAAGGACTCGTTCATGCGGAAGGCCCGCATCTGTCCCAGCGCATTCTTCCGGTGGTTGTCGTCCATGTCTTTAGTATCCAGGTACGCGCGGAGCGCACCTGCTTCAAATGCGTCCTCGATACCCATGGCAAGGTTGCGAGGGACATGGTGAATCAACAGCTCGGGAATGGTGGGTTGGCGGGTTTTGGTCATGAATGGAGGTTCTCGGATTTCGAATGGCGGGATTATACCTTAAAAAAATTTCGCGTGAATAGTGAGGAATCGATATTTGTGAATTTTAGAGGCTGATTCAGAGCTCCAAGCGAGGGCGTGAGGCAGTAGCTTTAGCGTTGTTGCGTTCACAATCGTCATTGTGGGTATGTTGCTGATGCGAAATTGAGCGCTCGTCGAGTGGTTTGCGGGTGGGTTATGAAGGACGTGCGCTGGGCTTTGTGCGCTGGCCCGCTGTGCGGCTTGCCGGTGACCATTTGCAATCGCTTTATTTATGAGGTGTCTAACGACCCTCCGCGTCATCCATAACCACGACGGTTTTTCATGATATGAATGACTGACTGGAAGGCTTGGGCTTCCTCCCACTGAGGTCTACGGCTAGGGTTGCGCGGCAGACGCGCTAATAAAGGATGAGGGGTAAGGGTATGGATGAGCAGCAAGAATGGCCTATGTACAACGGTAGACCCACGGTCTACTTTGATCAAAATGTAATCGATCTGGCCGTTAAGCAGAGAGATCCGGCGTTTTTCACCCAGTTCTCCAAAGACTTTCAGATCGTATATTCCGACCATACGCTGCGGGAGATAAAACGCAGTGGGCAGCCTGACAAGTTCTTGGAGGTTCTGTCCAGGTTCAATGCCATGATCCTCAAGCATGACGTTGATAGCGCGTTCCAGCCGACAGGGCAGATGTTTCTCGCCTCAACGCCTCCCGTAGCTGCCTTTGAGCAGTACGTCGCTACTGCACCATTCTTCGATCAGATGCTTGCCTCAGCTCATCAGACCACTCTGAAGATGTTCGGTGGACGCAAAGACAACAGTTTTGAGGACATCGCCGCCGAACAAACGGAGGCATTCAAAGGGTTGATGAAGATGGTCGCTGACGGAGCGGCAGCCTTGGCGGACACACATCCGGAACTGGTCGCTGCAGCCGATCAGTATATTGAGATCACCCAAAGGGCGTACGAAAAGGCCACGCAACTGTCGGCGCAGGAGATGACCAAGCACATCGATGAATCGGGTGCGAAATCTGGTATCCAGGGGTACCGTGAAGCAGTTGGGGCGGGGCCCGTGCAACTGAACAACATTGAAGCGCCCAATGTCATCAAGAAAATCTGGGCACGTTACCAGAACCTTGACGGCTACAAGGACAGAGGGTTCACGATCGAAAACTTCCTCGGCATTTCAGCCAGTCCGATCCATGGTCGCGAGCTCTACCGGTTCGAGAAAGTGACTAGCATCTATAACGTCCTCAACGTCATTGGGTACAACCCTGATAGCCGTCTAGACAAGGAAAACCGTCACATCGCGTCAATCAGCGATGCGGCGCATGCGTCTACGGCGATATTCACCAATGTTCTGCTCAGTGGCGACGCAGCTTTCGTGAGCAAAGTCCGTGCGATCTATGAGTATCTTGATATCCGCACGGAGGTGGGGTTAGTCACGGTGCAGGGCGAACGGGTACTCATCACCACGTGAGGTGGGGAAGCGATCTCATTCTAGCGTGGTGTGCAGGTCTTGAGCGGTTCGGGGAATATCGAGAATTTGTGAGCGTCGCAGTTGGCTAGCAGTGAGGAGTACATTTGTGTTCGGACTGCTACAAAGTTATTCCCATCTAAGGGATAGGGCGTAGCTACCCATGTCAATCCGTCGTATCGGATCGGTCTCTTTACCGTGCGCCCAATGAACTTGTGAGAGGTGGTTTTCATTGGTTTTTTTTGGGCGCGTGGTGGAATTAATTGAATGGAGGTGAATTTAGTAATGTCGGATTTAAAGAGCGGAGTTCCCACGAGTCTTCAAGGTATTAATGTTTGGAGGGCGTTGGGGAGTCTGGTGTCAGCAAGCGCTACAGTGACAGCTGTGGGGGCGCTTGCAGCTTTCGTCGTTATTTTTGCCTATTTGCATGAAATTGGATCGCCCGAATTGATAGGTAAGGCTTTGGCGGCACCTTCGGAGGTATGGCCTTGGGTCGTTGTGTCAAGTCTTTTGCTGATTTTTTATCTGCTGCTTCTTCTCTTAACTACGGCTTCATACGCAGTTGCCGTCAATCTGTTCAAAAAAACACCGGACGTCCAGCGTGCGATGGCGGGCTATCTGCTTATCCCCACGCTTGCTGGCGTTGTCGCGACAGTTTGCTCGACCTTGCTGACTCATAATACAAGTGTAGTCCCTGTGTTTGTCGACTCCGCTGTATGGGTGGTGATAGGTATGCTTGTATTGTTTTTCATTCCCAAGTTCACTGTTCTGCTTGATAAGGCTATTTCAGGTGATAAGGCTGTCCATTGCTTTGGGGTTATCCACCTGAAGCACATGTCTGCTTTGGCTATGGCTACCTGGGTGGCAGCGATCGCTGCCACTTTTCCAATGCTAGCTGTTTTGAGCACGCCTTCGTTGTTTTACAGTCAAGGCGGTGTGAGTAAGGCTGTTTTTATTTCGATATTTATTACCATCCTTGGTTTTGTTCCCGCTATCGCATTCTATGTGTCAAGGGGTGAGACCTTTGTTCGGGTGCGCAACGCATTTTTTGGTGTTGTGGCTCTGATAATTGGTACGCTCGTTATTGTGCCGTCAGCTGTGCCCGCTGCGGTCGATCAGGCTGCAGTTCTAGCAGGTATTAAGGATGTGCGGGTGTTTCCTTATATGTTGAAGGAAACCTATGCTGCAGAAGATTTTGATAGGAGCTGGGGGAACGTTGTTACGAAAAGGAATTATCCGGTAGTAGAAGGGCTTGTGCTTTTTACTTTGGGTGGTGTTACGTTGCTGTGCCCAAAATCTTTAGAGGGCACGGATCTGTCTAGATGGGCTTCCGAGTCGGGAGCCTGTTTGACGATGAACAGCAAGATGGTTAAGCGGATGCCTTTGAAGCAGACATAGATGTACTCATTCTAGAGTGGTCGAACAGTTAGAGTAGTCACTGCCATGACCGCTGCTTACCAAGCACTTAAGGTTGTAGCAATGGGCTGTTGCCTAGCCCGTGCGCGGTAAACGACGAAAATTGATGAGCAGTCTTTAATAGCGTGATCCAGTAGTATCGCAGATTTGGGGCCCAAGTGTGCTTAAGGAAGGTCTGAAAAAGACTTCCTGAATCTGGTGAAATACGCCGATCCCGCCAGCCGAGTTTTTCCATGAAGCAGATGACCTTCGCCGACGCCGAGTACGCCGGCAAGCGCAAGCAGACCCGTAAGGAATTGTTCCTGATCGAGATGGATCAGGTGGTGCCGTGGAAGGGATTGATTGCCCTGATCGAGCCACACTACCCAAAGGGTGAAGGTGGTCGTCCAGCCTATCCGCTGATGGCCATGTTACGTATCCATCTGATGCAGAACTGGTTCGGCTACAGCGACCCGGCCATGGAAGAAGCGCTCTACGAGACGACCATCCTGCGTCAGTTCGCCGGGCTGAGCCTCGAGCGTATTCCCGACGAAACCACCATCCTCAAGTTCCGTCGCTTGCTGGAGAAACATGAGCTGGCAGCCGGCATCCTCGGCGTAATCAATGGCTACCTGGGGGATCGCGGCCTGTCGCTGCGCCAGGGCACTATCGTCGATGCCACACTGATCCACGCGCCCAGCTCGACCAAGAACCAGGACGGCAAGCGCGACCCGGAAATGCACCAGAGCAAGAAAGGGAACCAGTATTACTTTGGCATGAAGGCGCACATCGGCGTGGATGATGAGTCGGGGCTGGTACACAGCGTGGTAGGCACGGCAGCCAACGTGGCGGATATCACCCAGGTCGACAAACTGCTGCACGGTGACGAGAACGTCGTCTGCGCCGATGCCGGCTACACCGGCGTCGAAAAGCGCCCCGAACATGCTGGCCGCGAAGTGATCTGGCAGGTCGCAGCACGCCGCAGCACCTACAAGAAGCTCGATAAACGCAGCGCCCTGTACAAAGCCAAGCGCAAGATCGAGAAGGCCAAGGCACAAGTGCGAGCGAAGGTCGAGCACCCGTTTCGAGTGATCAAGCGCCAGTTCGGTTACGTGAAGGTGCGCTTCCGTGGCCTGGCCAAGAACACCGCTCAGCTGGTGACGCTGTTCGCGCTGTCGAACCTATGGATGGCGCGCCGACATTTGCTGACTACCGCAGGAAAGGTGCACCTGTAATGCGGAAAATGGCTGCTGCGAGGTGCTCGCGGCGGCCAAAAACGGAGAACTGAGCGGGTTACCTGGTCGAATTTGATCGACGGCCCGCTTTCAAAAGCAGCGAGGGCTGAAGTCGACCGGAAATACAGGGCTACTTCAGACCTTCCTTAAGGCCAAGGGAGGCAGTGTGTTGAAATTTGTATGCTCAGAGTGCGTTGTTGAACGCTATCTCCAAGACTACTTGGACTTCGATGATACCGACGAGTGTAGCTACTGTCAGAAGGAGAGTGGTGTCGTGCCGCTTGAGGCGCTCATCGAGCAGTGTCGGGAGTCTGCGCTTTCTTCGTTTGAGGTCGTCGAACAGCCGCGTTCGGTTTACCTCCACAACCACGCGCCGATCGGGGAGCACTGGACGGACGTGCTTCACCGTGTACTTGGCTGTTCGGATGAGCTGATAAACGATATCGGTGAAGTCCTTTGGGACGGCTGGAGAGATGAGGATCCGTACTTCAGAGAGGGCGCTTCAGCGAGCATCGACATGACGTATGAGTGGAGGGAGATGGAGCGTAGCCTCCGCGAGGAAGCACGGTTCGTGAACCCAGCTGTCACGCGTGTACTTGAGCAGGTCTTTGGCAACGTCGATCAATTGCACCTTCGCGGATCACGCTCAGCCATATTCACGATCGGCCCTGGCCAACCCCTGCATACCTTTAAACGGGCGAGAGTGTTTTCCTCTGATAGCAGTGTTGAGGAAGCATTGCTCCATCCTGAGCGTTTCTTAGGGCCACCTCCGTCGGGAGTAGGGGCCGCAGGACGGATGAATGCCAAAGGCGTCTCAGTGTTTTATGGCGCTACAAACGACAGAACCGCCATTGCTGAGGTTCGACCACCTGTTGGAAGCTATGTGGTAACCGCCGCGTTCCAGGTGACTCGCCCACTGCGGTTGCTCAATTTGGGTGCGTTGAACAAAACGCGTCCTGATAGTCGGCTCAGCTACTTTGACCCCCAACGCGTCGAGCAGGCGAAGCGAGCCGCTTTTCTAGCGAGCCTGAAAAACCAGTTGTTGATACCAGTGATGCCGGATCTGGCGGATCACGGCTACTTGATTACGCAGGCGATCGCCGACTACCTGTCGATGCATCCTACGCTCAACTTGGACGGCATCTACTTCCCGTCAATCCAGCTGGGTAAGCGTGATGATGTCGCACCTGGACACAACGTGATCCTCTTTAATAAGGCATCCGGTGTGCACCATACCGACTCTAAGTACAAAGCTGAGTTCGCCTCCCTTCGGCAACCTGTAGATGAGGGTGAGTACTACAGTCCACAGATCTGGGCGGCCAAGAAGAAGGGCGAGGATCAGCCGAGCTGGTGGGATGAGATTCCTCCGGTACCTCGCTACAAACCTGCACTGGCTCTGGATCGGGAGGAGATCCGAATTCACCAGGTCAAGTGGGTCGATTTTGATACAGATGAAAAACTTGTGGGCTACAACCCTTGAGATCCTGATCGATCACTAGTCGACGGCGAGGGCGGGCATAGGTTGCCCGCCCATCTGGAGCTGTCGGCTTTTCAGTTCCGGTTGAGCCAGCGCTTCAGCAGGCCAGCCATAGGCTTGCTTGTGCCAAAAGCAGTGTTGATGATTTGCAGATCGGCTTCTGATAACCGTGCCGGATCAAGCTCCTTGAGCAGCGCTTCGGTTCCGAACGCTCTTGCCCAGGCAGCAATGTGTCCTTTGGCCGTATCTGAAGCCGCATTCGGAATCTCACGCAGCAGAAGACGTGCATATGCCAATCGCTCTTCATGACTAGGCAGCCGATCTTTGATTTCAGAGCGCAGGCCATTGACGGCTGTCCAAGTGAGAGGGCTCTCCGGAATCTTCAGCAGTTGAAGTGCCAGTGCTGGCAGCTCCTTCGACTCCTTCTCATCCATGTAGGCGCGGAAAATGTGACCGTAAACCCTTTTGCGTTGCTCATCAGTGATCTCGCTGTGCAACAGCATGGATTTTAGGTTGTTGAATGCTTCGATTTTGAGCGCGCGGCACCAGATGGAGAAGGCAAGATCAGGGTCGTTCACATTGCCCCGTGGGCCTTTCAGCAATACTGCTTTGCCAGCGCTCACGTATTCGTCCACCGGCAACTCGGGAATCAACGCCGTCCACGCGCGTTCAAGCATCTCAACCTGTACTGCTTTGTTGAAGTCGACACCATCAGCCAGCGTAGTGAGCTGAGGGCTGCTGAGCCTTACATGCCCGGATGTCAGGGAGTCGATGGCTTGTGCGGGATTTTGTTGCCAGACGGCACATGCTGTGTCCACCAGTTGAGCACCTTGTGTCGATGGAACGATACCGCCGGTGATCATGCTTTCCATGGACGCTAGCGTGTATTTGCCGACCATGCCTGGTGATGATGAGGCCTGCTGCCTTGCTTCGTTGAAGAGCGCTTGAGGAGAGTAGCCGTGGGGAAGCTGCTCAATCGTTGGCCAACGCCCGCAGAAGTGCTTGTGCAGACTCTCGAAGGCATGCTTGTGTCCCTTGGCACCACTGAACAATTTCTGCAGCGCTGGCCCCAACACTGTCGGAGTGGCCTGCATGAACACCAGTGAAATGCCTGGGACAAGCTGTCGCAGCACGTTGTCCCATGAGGCTATTTTGCTTGGGGCCGCCAACATCAGCGCATCCACATGAGGGCGTAGCAGTTTGTCGCTCCAGTATTGCAAGGGGATATGCGTGGCTGCGTCTGTGTAGAGCGCCCCTTGCGCATCATCCAGCTCTTGGCTGCTTACGAGCGTGGTCAGTTGATTGACGAGCGAGGTTTGGTCGTGCTCGTAGAGTGATCCGAATACCTCAAACAGCTGATTGCGGCATACGCCAGGAATGGCGCTAAGGGGTCTCCTGATCCAATGATCGAGCACTCTCGCAAGGCTGCGCGGATGATCCACCACAAATTTGCGTAGCACCTCAGCAGCATCATCGGCATAGCCATCAGTGGTACTCAACGAGATCGCAAAATCGGTAAAGCTCTCCCGCCATTCGTCGTTGAAGTACGGTTTGCGCTCAGCACCGAGATCCACAATCAACCGGAATGCGCGTTGGTAATCAATGGTCTCGTTATCGAGGTCAGCTACTCGGATGCTGAATCTAGCCAGGCACTTCAGCAACTGCTCTTCGTCTGAGTAAGGAACGTATTGCTCCAGTGCTCGGATCACGCAGCCGATGATGAGCGGTGCGCTCATGTTCGAAAGGTTGGTCACCTGCTCCCAAAGCTCATCACGGCTTTCATCACCTTCGCTGGACATGCGATCCCAGACGGAGTTGATCCTGTCAGTCGTTTGCTGCATATCCAGCCCGTCAATCAGATCGTCTTCATCGTGCGGTTCTTCATGGCCGTGTAGCGCAGTGATCAACTGATTTACGTACGCCGTTCCGATCTCCGGTAGCAACGACGTCTCGAACTCATCCATCCAGCGTTGCAGGTGGCTAAACGGGAGGGTGATTGAGCCAGAGCCCGTTTTTACTATGCGTCTGGACAGCCATTGCATGAGCCGGTCTTTCGCTGCCGGCCCAAGACCATGAGCGGAAAACACGCTGAGCACTATCTGCGATGCGCCTTCAACCATGATGATGGTTTCTTCCAGATTGGGCATCTGACCCGACTGGAGGCGCATGGTGCAGGCTTTGTCAGGCGTCAGCAGCTCGTCGATCAACACCGAGGCTATCTGCTTTTGATCCGTTGGATTCGAGATAGCGGTGATCCGACCGATCTTCTCTACGCCAAGCAGTGAGCGAAGACTGTCAGAGGTCACGATGTCGTTGCTCAGAATCCCCAGCACCAGATCGCGGGTACGCGGCGGCAAGCGATCAATGATGTCGGCCACAACACGCATCGCGTTGAACTTGAGCGTGTCTTCAGTGCGATGCAGCTCGCTTAGCATGCCGTGCAACAGCTGAGTCTCTTGATCGCTCAAGGACTCGTTGGCACGAGGAGAAAGGGCCTCCAGGAAGCCCTGTGTGTCTCCGGAGACCAGGTAGCCATAGATCCGCGCAGCATGGGGGCCGTATTGTCTTGTCGCGAAGTCCTCGGACAGCAACAACAGGCTCTGCAGCGAGCCCGGCCATTGAATGCCCACCAGGCTGGCCAGGAACTGACGCAGATCGCGCTGCCCATCGAGCACGCTGGTTTTTTCCGCTCCCTCTTCTTGAGTCACATAGCGCTTAAGTACATGGCGAGTTTCGAGAGGCTCGTCATCGAGCAGCGCCTGCCTGACCATCAAGTTCGTGAGGCGCTCCAGCAGCTGCGGGTCACCTTGCAGGTCTTGGTAAAATCCCGGGAAGCTCACACGTGCGGCACTCAATGCCCCTAGCGCAACCGGGTAGTTTGTGACGGCACCCTCATGCAGGCCGCCAGGTCGCTCACTGCCAATGGCGCCAAGCTCGCGTTCTTTTGCAAGCCACCAAGTCTGGGTGAATGCGTTTACGATCTGAAGGGCATTACGCGGATCGGTGACGTTGATGTGAATCATCCGATCCACCACCTGTTCAACCGAGGCGCCTCTATCGGAGATGTCTTTCACCAGGTCTGGGAAGTTCTTGAGCTTGGAAAGCGCGAATTGGCGCATGTCGCTTCGCGGCGGAGGCGGAATCTCCAGCCTGAACTGGAAAATGCGATCAAGGTAACGCCGAGCATCGGTGGGGTTGAACACTGAGCCTGGTTGCTCAGGGTTGCCGCGTCGGCGCGAGAGCGCATCCGCAACCTTGCCCTCATCGCATGAAATCACGAATACCAGGCCGAGGTTGTCCGGAAGCTTGTTGACCGGGATCTCCATGAATGTACGCACGGCATCCAGGCCCAAGACCATTTCTTCCGCTGAGAGTCGGTCGAGGTCGTCCACGAAGATGACGAGGCGCTCGTAGGGTACCGCATTACTTCTCGACGCTTTGAACTTGCGCAACTGCTGCAACAGCATCTCTTCATACTGCTCAGCACTGGCGCTGGGCAGATGGACGCGAGTGACGGTATTAAAGGGGCTGACTGCCGTCGGTTTCATCACCTTGATCAGGTAAGCATAAATCCCAGTGACCGCAGCAACGAAAAGCGACTGGACGATGGCATTCTCCAGCGGTAGCCATTTCAAGCCTGCGGCTACGAAGAGCAGATAGGTGATCACTGCGATCAGGAACGCCGGTACAGGGGCAACCCAGCTCATCAGGTGTTGCTTGGTCAGTTCACCGACACCCTTGTTGACCGTCTCTGTGTGGGTCACATTGCGGTAGAGGTCATCATGAAGTTTGCTCTCATCGCCACCCAGCTCCAGGAACACGTGCCGTAGGAGGGCGCGCTTGATGTCTTGTTCCTTGCCACCAAATCTCCAAGCGTTGAACGTGATGCTTTTGAAACGCTGACTGCGCGGGCGGCGTCCACCCGCTGTCGAGGTGTCATCAGCCAAGGCGTGCGTATACATCTCTTTGATGGAGCTCTTACCGGTGCCCCAGCCGCCTAGCAAGCCGATGCTGAATGGTGGCTGATGACCTTCATCTTCAATCAAGCTCCGGAGGGCCTGCGCGTAGTGCCGGTGCCCGAAGGCGTCATCCTCTTCTTTCTCGATGTGGCGATCCAGCACGGCAGGCATGGAGCGGCGTGTATCTAGCATCCTGTCTTCCTTAGCAGAATATGGCATTTGGCTATCTGCTCTGGAGCTTACTTGCCCTAGATGGGCGGTGGCTAGGGACGCGTGCCATGCAAGGCACGCAGTACGAGCGTGTAATTGTCCAGATTGAGCGGGCAGCAGATCCCGCCATGCTTGAAATGGGCTTTATGCCGCTGTCGCAGGGTGGCAGGGGGGGGCAGCAGATTCACCAGGGTATCGCGGGGATCACAGCGATGTGCGTTTTTTACAGGGCGCCCGTGGCACGAGTATGGTGCCCTGTAGCTTAAGACGCTGGAAAGCAGATCTCTGATGGCAGCGCCTGGGGAGCATGGGAGGGCTGGATTATGTGAGGCAGACGAGCAGAAAGACCACGCATTGCCTGTTCCAGTCCTGGGATACCTCCATCGCTCTCCAGGTCTTCAATCTCCAACCGCAGGTGATCAATGAGCTCGACTGCAGGTTTGCCAGACTCCAGGCTCAAGGTGAGTGCCAACATTGTCAATGGACTCAGCTCCAGCCCGTTGGCTGAGTTGGTCAAGCTTGTCCAGCGTAATGCTGCAGTGACCGCCTTCAAGCTTACTCAGATAAGTGCGACTCGTGTCGCCGAAGTTGCGCTGCGAGATATTTCGCTTGCTTCTAAGCGTCTTGAGTACGGTGGCGAACGACGACTTAAGTGACATTGACGGTTCCTCCATCTGTATGTGTCTTCAGTGACCTTCACGTTGAACCCACTGCGCTAGAGTCATCTGCGCTCTATCAACGGCAGCCCCATGTGGCGAGCCGGATGGGGGGAGGTGCGACAGGTTGACTTACTGTTGATACATACAGTATATCCTGCGAGACCCGATAGGAGAACATTTGTACTCAGTGGGGTGGCGGCGTGACGAATAACCCAGGTAGACCGTTGAAAACCGCTTTGTGTTTTTCCCAAGGACGAGGTGCTCTGGCAACCGTAGCTGCTCCCGAGAACGAGATGGCAGTGGTGTTGAGGTGGACGGGGTACACGAGTGAGCTTCGGCGTGCAGCAGTAGCGTTGCGGCAAGTGAGGCGTCCCTGCGTGAATCGGCTTAGATCGGTTCTGTGTGTTTTGCATCCAAAGGGTGACGCCTTCGTGGCCTACCACCTCAGGCTGTACCTATCTCAGAAATGAATGGGCCGGGTTGGAACGTTTATCCCTGAGAGCTCCCCTCCGCCTCGTTAGCAGTGGGGGATGGAATCGATTCAATAGCCTTGCGCACACTGGTGGTCAGTTGCTCAAGAATACTGACAATCTCCGAAACATCATCACTGTTGACCACAATGCGCTGGCCCGCTCGATAACGGCTGTCCCCGCTCTTTTTTACGTAGTCCTCGTCGACGATGCCCTGGGTGTGGGCCAGCAGATGGCGCTGTTGGAACAAGATTGTCAGCCGTTCAAGACGCTCGATTGGTAGGAGCTGCTCATAGCGGGTGCCGATTGCGTCAGCCCAAAGCTGGCTACCTTCAACAAGATTCTGGAAAGCATTTCGCCTCACTTGGTGTCCAAGCTTGAGCGAGCCATGGAGTGCTTCCATCACATGTTGGAAGGCGGTCACTGCATTCTGCAGGCAATTTTCGATGAGCAGTCGAGTGGTGTACTCCGCTGCATCACGGTCGGGACTGGCTGACTTGACGACATCCAGTTGCTCAATAGTCTTCTTGATCCCACTGATACTTTGCTCAAACTGGTGTCTGCGGCGTTGTGACCACACGCAGGGCAGAAGTAGGCGGAGCCAATCACGCCATACCTGCATTGGCACTGTGTGCAGGTGATTTTGAGGCGCATGGGCTCCAATGCCAGGAATGGCATCGGTACCTGTTGCGGTTTGCTGTTGACTGACATCGTCATGGAGATGAACCCGTGGGAGCGATGCCGGGCATTCCAAGATTGCGCGTCTGCGCGCATTCCCGTGGATATGGCGCCGGCCCTTTACAGTTGGACCTTACATTGGGGGCATCATTTTCAAACCATCCAAAGCATACCCTCAGATGTGCCCCTAATGTAGCAATCCACTGGAAGTGAATGGAGCTTCACGGTCTATGAAAAGACAGAAGTGATCAGTTGAACAGCCTGCCCGACGGCCCCTAAAGACTCTCAGGGTCGCCAAAAAACATCTGTATCCGCGACCGCAACCACCGCTCCGCCGGGTCATTGTCCTGTGCCCCGCGCCAGGCCATGTGCAGTTCGAAACTGCGCACGGGTATCGGCAGATCCTCGGCCCGCAAGCCGCCGGCGGCCGTCAGTGCATCCGCCGTGTAGTCCGGTACCGTAGCCACGATATCGGTGCCTGCCAGCAAGCTCCCCAGCCCGTTGAACTGCGGTACCGCCAGCACCACGTGGCGCTTGCGGCCGATTTCCTCGAGGGCTTCGTCGATGAAACCGGACAAGTCCCCGGCAAACGACACCAACGCATGGGGCCGCTCGCAGAAGTCATCCAGGGTGATGCTGCCGGGTACGCTGTCGGCGCGCAGCAGTTTCGGCATGCTGCGGCGCAGCACCTTGCGCTTGGCGTTGGCCGGCAGTTCGCTGGTGTAGCTGACACCCACCGAAATCTCGCCCGAGGCCAGCAGGGTTGGCATCAGCAAGTAGTTGACCCGTCGCACCACCAGCACGATACCGGGCGCCTCGGCGCGAATGCGCTTGAGCAGTTGCGGCAGCAAGGCGAACTCGGCGTCGTCCGACAAGCCGATGCGGAACACCGCATTGCTGGTGGCCGGGTCGAATTCGGCAGCGCGGCTGACTGCAGTGGAAATCGAATCCAGTGCCGGTGACAGCAGGGCGAAGATCTCGTGGGCCCGTGCCGATGGCTCCATGCTGCGCCCTGTGCGCACGAACAGCGGGTCATCGAACAGGTTGCGCAGGCGCGACAGCGCCGCGCTGATGGCCGGTTGGCCGAGAAACAGTTTTTCTGCGGCGCGGGTCACGCTGCGCTCGTGCATCAGCGTCTCGAACACAATCAGCAGGTTGAGGTCTACACGACGCAGGTCGTTTCGATTCATCGGTGCGCTTCGCCTAATGTGGGGCAGAGGTGAATCTTAAGGCCAAAGGCTGTTACCCTGCACGGGTTTAGGGGGACCAATCGCAGGGAAAGTCAGGTGCCCAATCGATGACAAGCATGTCGACTATTAATGCCCACTGATGGTCTAACGGGCAAAGCCCGGATAGAGTCAGTGGTAATTAGAGGTTCACAAAGGCGAGGTATGCGATGTCCCGCATGATCCGTTTCCACAAGTTCGGCGCTGCTGACGTGCTCCGTTGCGAAGAGCAGGCCGAACCGTCACCCGCTGCCGACGAGGTGCAGATCCGCGTCGAAGCGGTTGGCGTCAGCTGGTATGACGTGCTTTGGCGCCAGAATCTGGCACCGTCCCAGGCACGTCTGCCAGCAGGGATCGGTCACGAAATGGCCGGGGTGGTGACGGCGGTCGGTGAAGGGGTCGATGACATTGCCGTCGGTGACCGGGTTGCCAGTTTCCCGGCCACCAGCGCCAACGACCACCCGGTATATGGCGATGTCATCGTACTGCCGCGTACAGCCATTACTCGCTATCCGAATGTGCTTACCCCGATTGAGGCCAGCGTGCACTACACCCCGCTGCTGATTGCCTATTTCGCCTACGTCGACCTGGCACGGGCCAAGGCCGGGCAGACAGCACTGGTCACCGATGCCAGCCATTGCGCCGGGCCTGCCTTCGTGCAGCTGGGCAGGGCCCTGGGGCTGAAAGTGTTTGCCGCCACCAAGGATGCGGCGCAGCGAGAGTACCTGCTGGGTCTGGGCGCAGACAAAGTGATTGTCACTGAAGAGCAGGACCTGCTGTTGCAGATTGGCAAGTACACCGATGGCCGCGGCGTTGACATGGTGCTCGATGGCATGGGTGGCCCGCAGATGTCGCTGTTGGGCGATGTGTTGGCGCCGCGTGGCAGCCTGGTGCTGTACGGCCTGCAAGGTGGCAACCAGACACCGTTCCCGGCCTGTGCGGCATTCCAGAAAAACATTCAGTTCTATGTGCACTGCATCGGTAATTTCACCGGCAAGCCAGAGCTTGGCATCAGCCAGGACCAGGTGGCACTGCAGCGTGCCTTGCGCGATATCAACCAGTTCACCGCCGACCAACTGCTGACGCCGCAAATCATCAAGGTGTACCCGTTCGAACAGGTGGTCGAGGCGCATCGTTACATGGACCAATGCCCGTGCGGCGGGCGGGTGGTGCTGGACATGGCGCAACACTGACGGTTACTGAAATGACCAGCAAACCCGGGCAGGCCCCGGGTTTTTTGTGCGCGGGGTAAAGTGATTCAACTTTTAAAGTAGGACTGTTCCTACAATAAGTTGCGACGCGGACTACATATAAGTCAGCGGTCTTTGGGGTTTCAGAAATATCCCGCCAAATATTCAGCCTTGAACGCTTTTCCCTTGCGAGCCACTGTGAGCTGACACGGCCGCTGAATGGTTTTTTTACCGTGAACTGTGTCTTCAAATCGCGCTGCCTCCCTCTCGATAATGGCCCAATGATAGTTTGTGCAAGGAACGTGGGATGAGCATGGCTATGCCTGGTATAGAGCAGCATGTGGAAGCGACAGGCCATCGCAGTGGTGGTTTTTTCTCGATGGCCTGGCGACAGTGAAGGGTTACGTCATTACTTTCATTTAAGTTGTAGGAATTTTCTTCTGGGTAAGTTTGGCGCATGTTCAAGTTGAAATGGTTGGTACGGCATGCGCTGGCTGCATGAAGTTGATGAGGTGATTGCGTGACTGCTATTCACGACCAGGCGATGCATTATATCTACCAGCAAGTACTTGAGCGCTTGTTGAACCACATGTCCCAGGCGCAGCGCGCTTCCTTGCAGTTGTTGATACAACGCCTGTTGGTTGCTGCAGGCGGGCCCGAGTACATCGGTACTTTCAGCTTGCAGCTATTGCAAGGTAGCGACCGCCATAGCAGCCGGCTGCTGGCCATGTTGCGTGCCGCGCAACTGAGCATTGCCCTGCGTTCGCCGGTAACCTTTCAGCTGCGGGTATTGGTGGTCAGCCTGCCGGTTGCCGACAGCGCCACGCTGGAAGCTCATGAGCGCAGTTTTAGCGCCCTGTTCATGCAGGATGATCCGAGGGTGCAATTGCAGATGATCGAGGGGCGCGCAGTGGTGCCGTTCAGTCGTCGGCTATCGGTAATGCCTGAGCGCTGGGGGCTCGCCAGGGATGCGTTGTTGATGTTCGGCCACATGATCGATGCCAGGCCTGAAGCCCTGCTGGGTTGCCGCTTGCACCTGGAGCTGGCGGGGGCCGTGGATAATGCGCTGCAGTCAGCGGTGCCTCCCGATGCATTGGTCACTGCCGTGCCCGGGTTCCACCGGCGCCGATACCTGGCTTGGGCCCGGCGTAGCCTGCGCCTGGCCAGCGAGTGCGGCCCGCATGCAGTGCACCAGTGCCTGGCGGCACTGGCCCAAGGTCTGAGCCGATTGCACGGCGCTGTTGGGGGCGCACCGGTTGGCCAGCACGGGCCGGTACCGGGCGCCGTACCGGGGCGTGCGCCAGTGCGGCTGATTGCTATTGATGACCTGTTGCCGCAGTTGCTTGAAGACCAGCAGATTGACGCGATGCTGGGTTGTCACTTCGAGGCTGCTACGGATGCTTTGTCGCTGTCTGAATTCGTCGACTCGCTAGCCACGGCACAGTTGCACGAACTGCGTGCCCGCAGCCTGGAGCCGCAGGCCGGGCGCCCAGCGCTGACGCTGGCAGGGCAGGGGGGTGACAGCAAGCAGCGTAACGCCACCCCGTTGCTATTTGGCAAAGTCTACGGCATCAATCAGGCCCAACTGGTGTGCCTGCTGTTCAGCCCGTTTGCCAGGCAGGGGAAAAACCTCGAGCGGTTCTTGCAGTGCCGGCATGCCGACATGGTAGTGGCGTTGCCGTACCTGCACAGGGCCTTGCAAGGCAAACCCTGCCCTGATGCAGTCAAAGCCTGGCTGGTGAACACCAGTGGCCTGCCGTTGGGGCAACTGCGGCAGATTTATGATGGGCAGTTACCGCTGACGGGATGGCGCCTGCTTAACCACCTGGCCCGTCGGGATGTACACCTGAGGTTGCTACCGCAGCAGGCGGTGGGGCGGCGGCGTGGTGCTGCGGGGCTGCCTTGATGGGGCGAGCGGCCCCAGGCGAGTTCGCGTATCGCAAGGTGTATCGCTACCTGGAAGCGTTGATCGACCAGGCTGCAGGCGTTGGCACATGCCGTTTGCCGTCATTGCGTGAGCTGTCCCGGCGGTTACGGGTGTCGTTGGCCACGGTACAGAGTGCCTACAGCCTGCTGGAGGAGGAGGGCCGTGTACATTGTCTGCCGAGGTCGGGTTATTACGTACAAAACGGTGGCAAAGATCAGACTGTGGCCGTGGCCCGGCAGCCTCCCTTGCCGACACAGCCACTGTTGGAGCGCATTCTGCTTGGTCATGAACGGCGTTTGGCCCGTCAGCGTGATCGCAGGGTTGCGTCCTGGGAAGCGCTTGGTAGCGCCCGTTTGCGCAATGCTGTGGCTGAGCGATACACCCGCTGCTCCAACCAGTACTGGCATGCCGATGATGTCCAGTTGGCCCCCGATGTGCTGGCGTTGCTGGAGACGCTGCTGACCGCACTGGCCATGCAAGGTGGTACCGCGTTGGTGCATTCACCCTGTTGCTGGCAAGTGTTGCGCGCCTTGGGGCGTGTCGGCATGCGCGTGCTGGAGGTACCACAGGATTCCCGTGGCAACCCCGAGCTGCACGCTTTGGCCAAGCTGCTTGCTAGCGAGCCGATAAACCTGTTGGTCATGCCGTCTTGCCTGGGCATGCCACAAGGGCGGCTGGTTTCACCGTATTTTCAGCAGCAGCTTGGGCAGTTGCTTGGCCAACACCCGGTATGGTTGCTGGAAAACGACCTGGACAGCGAGCTTTGTTACGACGGGCCGCCGAGCACACGCCTGCGTGACTGGATCGACCCGCGCTGGCTGTTGGTGATGGGCACGTTCGAGGCCGCGGTGGGGGCAGAGGCGCCGTATGCCTATTTACTGAGTCGTGACACCGTGTTGGCCAAGGCATTCGCCGAGCGAGCGTTTCGGCTTGCGCCGCTACGCTTGCAGGCGCTTGCTCACATGCTCGGCAAGGGGGAAATCGAAACGCAACTGGTTCAACAGCGCACAGACCTGCAAAGGCGCACGCAATACCTGGCGCATGTGCTGCAGTCGCAATTCGGCCAGCGGGTGGTCTTCGAGCTGCCGCAAGGAGGGCAAATGCTGTGGGTGAGTTTCCGCCAGCCGCTGGCGTGGGACGGTATTGCCTTGGCATTGGCCGGCTCTGCATTGCATGCGCTACCGGGCGAGCAGTTCGGCCTGCAGGGGCATTACCCCCAACACCTCGCGCTGATTTGGCTGGGCGGGCACCCGGATGAATTGCAGCGGGCGGTAAGGCGACTGGCGCAGGCGCTTGAGGTGCACTGCGGGCGAAATATCCGCTTCTCGAGTTGAAACCAAGACGCTTGCAGGCGCTGACAGTTGCTGCGAAGGGGACGACAAGTCAAATGAACGAGTCACCGGGCTGACCCGCGGCTCTTGTCAGGTACGCTTTTCTGTATGTATAACCAGTGTCTGTTTTTGCTACCTGATGCCATCCCGTGATTGCCCATTCCGTCGACGACCCGTTCTACTACCTGCATAACTTCCGCCAGGTAGTGTCGTGGGTCGAACAGCGCTACCAGGACCTGCTCGATGACCAGGAACTGGCCTTCATCCGTGCCTTCAGTCAGTTGCAAGCGCCAGCCCAGGCCTTGATGGTGCGTATGGTCATGCGCAAAGGCGAGTTGTTTCGCAGCGATCGGCTCGACTACGCCGAAATCGGCGATACCGCGCTGGCGCTGCAGCCGTTGCTGGCCCTTGGCTGGGTAAGGGAGCCCGAGCAACTGGAGCTTGAACAGCTGTTCGCGTTGCTGCGCAAAGAAGAGCTGGCCCGCTGCTTCGCCCGGCAACTGAGCCGCCCGCGCGCAGCCAAGCATGAGCTGTTGGCACAGTTGCAACCCCTGGCCCTGGCGGCGCGGTCATTGGCCGAATGGTTCCCCGACAGCGAGGTGCGCATTCTGCAGTGGTGCCTGCAACCTCTGTGCGACCGCATGCGCCTGCTGTTCTTCGGCAACCTGTACCAGGACTGGTCAGACTTTGTCCTCGCCGACCTGGGCTTGCTGCGTTACGAGCAGGTACCATTCAGCTCCGATTCTCGCGCCCTGCAGCAACGTGACGATGTCGACCTGGCCATGGCCCTGCACCAGTGCGCCGAGCGCCTGGAGCAGGGCGGCGACCCGCAGCCGATCCTTGCCACCCTGCAGGGCCTGCACAGCGACAACCCCTGGCTGGCCCGGCGCCATGCGCGGCTGCAATTCGCCGTGGGCCAACAATGCGAGCGCCTGGGTGAATGGGACCTGGCCACGGCCGTGTATGCGCAGTGCAACCATCCCCAGGCGCGCATTCGCCAGGTGAGGGTGCTGGAGCGCAGCGAACAGTGGGGCCAGGCCCATGCACTGGCATTGCAACTGGCTGCGGCACCCGCCAACGCGCTGGAGGAGCAGGCGCTGCAGCGCATGCTGCCACGCCTGGCGCGCAAACTCGGCGGCCCGCCCCAGCGGCGCAAGCGCACCACGCCGCTGGAACTGATCGAGCTCGAACTGCCCCGCGGGCATGCTGCGCTGGGCGTTGAAGAAGCCGTGCGTCAGCACCTGATGCAAGAGGGGGGGCAGGTGCATTACGTGGAAAACACGCTGTTCAACAGCCTGTTTGGCCTGTTGTGCTGGGAGGCCATCTTCGCCCCGGTGCCCGGCGCATTCTTCAACCCGTTCCAGGCCGCGCCACAGGACCTGCACGACAGCGACTTCCAGCAACGGCGCAGTGCACTGTTCGAACGCTGCCTCGGGAGGCTCGACGATGGCAGCCATCGCCAGGCGATTCTCGACTGCTACGTGGCCAAACAGGGGTTGCAGTCGCCGTTCGTGTTCTGGTCCATGCTCAGCGAGGCACTGCTGGAGCAGGCCTTGGCTTGCTTGCCGGCCGCTGCACTCAAGCAATGTTTCCTGCGCCTGTTGCAGGACATTCGCAGCAACCGTGCCGGTATGCCCGACCTTATCCAGTTCTGGCCCGAGCAGGGCCGTTATCGCATGGTCGAGGTCAAGGGGCCCGGTGATCGCCTGCAGGACAATCAACTGCGCTGGTTGGAGTTCTGCCGGCAACACGGCCTGCCGGTCGCGGTGTGCCACGTGCGCTGGAGCGAATCGCCTTGAGTTACAGCGTAGCGGTGCGCGCCTTGTGTGAGTTCAGCGCCAAGGTTGGCGACCTGGACCTGCGTTTCACGCCGTCGCCCTCCGCTCAGGAGGGTATCGAGGGACATCAGCGGGTAGTGGCACGGCGGGCTGCTGGCTACGAGTCGGAAATCACCCTTGAAGGCCAGTTCGAAACCCTGACGGTGCGGGGCCGTGCCGATGGTTATGACCCTGGCAGCAATCGCCTGGAGGAAATCAAGACGCACCGTGGCGATCTGGCGCGTCAACCGGCCAATCACCGTCAGTTGCACTGGGCGCAGGCCAAGGTCTATGGCTGGTTGATGTGCCAGGCACGACAACTGCCCGCCATCGAGGTGGCGCTGGTGTACCTCGACGTGGACAGCGACAGCCAGACGCTGTTCACTGAGCACTGTTCGGCTGCCGAGTTGCAGGCCTTCTTCGAAACCCAGTGCCAGCGCTTTCTGGGCTGGGCCCGATTGCAGCAACAACGCTTGGCCGAACGTGACCAAGGCCTGCTGGCGCTGAGTTTCCCTTACCCACAGTTCCGAAAGGGCCAGCGGCAGTTGGCTGAAACCTTGTACAAGGCGGTTAGCACCGGCCGTTGCCTGATGGCCCAGGCCAGCACCGGCATTGGCAAGACCCTCGGTACCTTGTTCCCGTTGCTGAAGGCCATGGTGCCGCAGCAACTGGACAAGCTGTTCTTTCTCACCGCCAAGACACCGGGCCGGGCGCTTGCGTTGGACGCCGTGCGCCAGATCACCGATGCCACGCCGCAACCTGCCTTGCGCACACTGGAGCTGATCGCTCGCGACAAAGCCTGTGAATACCCGGACAAGGCCTGTCATGGTGAGTCCTGCCCCTTGGCCGCAGGCTTCTATGACCGTTTGCCGGCTGCGCGCGAGGCTGCTGCAGCAGTGCCGTTGCTCGACCGCGCCAACCTGCGTGAAGTGGCCTTGGCGCACCAGGTGTGCCCGTACTACCTGGGTCAGGAGATGGCGCGCTGGGTCGACGTGCTGGTCGCCGACTACAACTACTACTTCGATGCGCATGCTTTGCTGTTCGGCCTGACCCAGCTCAACCAGTGGCGAGTGGCAGTGCTGGTGGACGAAGCGCACAACCTGGTCGAGCGTGGGCGCGGCATGTACAGCGCCAGCCTTGACCAGGGCCAGTTGCTGGCGTTGCGCCAGAGCAAACCGCCTGGGCTGGTCAGTGCGCTGGACCGCCTCAACAGGCAATGGAACGCGTTGTATAAAGAGCAGCGCGCGCCGTACCAGGCCAGCGAGTCGCTGCCTGAAGGGCTGCTGCGTGCCCTGCAGCAGTGCGTCGGGCTGATTCAGGAGCAGATGAACCAGGCGCCCACGCACATGGACCCTCAGGTGTTGCAGTTCTTCTATCAGGCCTTGCAGTTCTGTCGGGTTGCCGAGCTGTTCGACGAGCACTTTCTGTTCGACATCAGCCAACGCCAGGGCCCGCGCAAACGGCGCCTGGCCACCCTGTGCCTGCGCAATGTCATCCCGGCGCGGCTGCTGGCACCACGCATGCAGGCGGCGCGCAGTGCGACGCTGTTTTCCGCCACGTTGAGCCCACGGCACTTCTACAGCGACCTGTTGGGCATGCCAGCCGATACCGCCTGGCTGGACGTGGCCGCGCCGTTCCGTGCCGAACAGCTGGAGGTACGCATTGCCAGCCAGGTGTCCACCCGTTACCAGCAGCGCCAAGCCTCCCTGGCGCCGATCGTTGACCTGATTGCCCGGCAGTATGAGCGCATGCCGGGTAACTATCTGGCGTTCTTCAGCAGCTTCGAATACCTGCAACAGGTGGCAGGGCTGTTGGCCGAGCAGCATGGCCAGATTCCCCTGTGGTCACAGGAGCCGGGCATGGACGAGGCGGCCCGCCAGGCATTTCTCGATCGCTTTGTCGCCGATGGCCGAGGTGTGGGCTTTGCCGTATTGGGCGGCGCTTTCGGCGAAGGGGTGGATTTGCCCGGCACGCGGCTGATTGGCGCGTTTGTTGCCACCCTGGGGCTGCCTCAGGTCAACCCGGTCAACGAGCAGTTCAAACAGCGCCTGGGGCGGCAATTTGGTGCGGGTTTCGATTACGCATACCTCTACCCGGGCGTACGCAAGGTGATCCAGGCGGCGGGCCGGGTTATTCGGGGTGACCAGGACCGTGGTGTACTGGTGCTGATTGACGAACGCTTCGCCGAGACGCGGGTGCAGCAGATGTTTCCAGGGTGGTGGGCGGCGGCTACTGTCTAGCGGTCTTTCGCTTTTGGCGATCGGTCGCAATCAGGAGGGTGAGCAAACCACCCACCCAGCTCCCCTCATGGCACACCGCCGCAAGGCGGCCCAAGCGCGTCAACCAGGCATTCCGTCTGCCCGGGGCCGCAGCAGGATGGGCAGGTAATGGCGCAGGAACAGCAGCAATGCAAGGCTCCAGCACAGTGTAGAAACGCTTACCCCCAACGATGTAAACGGCGGCAGAATCACCCGGGCCAGGGTCGCCAGTTGCATCAGGGCAAAGGCCCAGGCAATGCTGGTCGGTACCTGCAATGGCCTGCCGGTGTGGCCCAGGCCGACCCGCGCCATCATGGCCAGGATCAGCCCGGTCATGGCGCCAACGGTCAGCGCGTGGGTCACCAGGCTTGGGCTCAGGGCCACCCCACTGTGCCACAGCGCCATGCCCAGGCAGGCCAGGGCGATCCAGGCGTAGGCCAGGTGCAGCGACCACAGCAACGGTACGCGCCACAGGCCACGATCGTGCCACAGCAGCAGTCGGGCCGCGTGCAGCGCGAACAAGGCAAAAAACAGCACCGCCAGGCTGGCACGGGGCTTATCGGCCAGGCCGGTGGCAAACGCCAGCGGTACTGCCACGCTGAGCAACAGGCAGGCACGGTCCAGCCATGGACGGGCGGGGGCCGCGCCAAGGTGACCCAGGCCACGGCGGGTAAAAAATGGTATGACCCGGCCGCCGAGCACGGTCATCATCGCCGTCACCAGCCACAGTCCGGCAAATATTCCACGACGCTGCCACAGTTCGTCCTGCTGCAACCAGCCGGCCAAGGTCAACCACTGGCAGGCGGCAATCAACAGCACCAGTACCACGATAGGGTAGTTGTTGCGCAGGCGCCGTTGCACGATCGGTCGTGCCAGGCTCAGTGCCACCAATGGCAGGAAGCTGCCCTCGACCAGTATCAGCATGCTACCCGGTAGTGGCAGAAACCAGCTCAGCCGGCTCAGCAGCCAAAGCAGGAACAAACCCTGCAGCGCCCGCCCGCTCAAGCCTGGGATGCCGCTCCAGTTCTGCACGGCGGTCAGCAGAAAACCCGCGATAATGGCGGCGGCGAAGCCGTAAAGCATCTCGTGGCGGTGCCAGGCGAGCATGCCGCCGGGCGGTGCAGGGGCCAGTGCCCCGGCCAGTACGCCGGCCCACAACAGCAGGGCGATCAGCGCAAACAAACTGCCACCCAGGAAGAACGGGCGAAAACCCAAACCCCAGATGGCTTGGCGCGGGCGTGAAGCAGTGGGTTGCAAGAGCATGGGCGGTCCTTGGTTCGTTCAGTAGGCCTCAATTGGGGTAAGATCACGATCCGTGCCAGTTGCAAAGCCTTTGAATATCAAGGTGATGGCACTTCTCAGGGTCCGAATGACATGCGCGTTTTGCAGTCATTCGGACTGGCTTGTATGTCGTTTTGACTTGCTTCAGGGTTTGCCTGGTTCAGTGCCGGCTGACGCTTCGCTACAGGATTCACGTTTTGTCCGACCTCTCGAAAAATCCGCTGCTGCAGTACATGGCCCGTCTGGCCCCATCCAGCCAGCAAACCATGCGCTACATTCTTCAGGACGCCGCCGACCGGCTAGGTTTCGTCGACTGCAACATCGTCGATGTGCCTTGGCATCGGCTTGAGCCGGGCCATGTGATTGCACTGGTGGCAGCCCTGCGTGCTGATGGTTACGCGCCCAACAGCTCGTCGCTGTACGTCAACGCGATTCGCGGGGTGATGAACGAGGCCTGGCGTCAGGGCCTGATCGACCACGAGCAGTTGTTGCGCATTCGCGAGGTCAAGCCGGCCACAGGCTCCCGTCTGCCGCCAGGGCGCAACCTGCGCCGCAGCCTGATCCGCGAGCTGATGGATGTGTGCGCAGCAGACCCGCGGCCACAGGGGGTACGTGATGCGGCGATCATTGCCTTGCTGTACGGCACCGGCATGCGCAAGTCGGAGTCGGTCGACATCGACCTCGACCAGGTCGACTTCGAGGCGCGCAGCCTGCAAGTGGTGGGCAAGGGCAACCACCAGCTGGTCAAGTATGCACCGCCGTGGGCATTCGAGAAGCTGCAGGCGTGGCTTGAACTGCGCCGCCAGGACCTGCCTGCCGGGGCGGAGGACGACCCGTTTTTGTTCAACCGCATCCGTCGCGGCAGCCACATTACCCGTGCGCGCATTACCAAGCATGCGATCTACTACATTGCCCGCCAGCGCGGCGCGCAGGTGGGGGTGAAGATCATGCCGCACGATTTTCGCCGGGCATTTATCACCCGGGTGATCGAAGAGCACGACCTGTCGATTGCGCAGAAGCTGGCGCACCATGCCAATATCCAGACCACGGCCATCTATGACCGGCGTGATGACAACGAGCGTCGGCGTGCCGTTGACCGCTTCGATTACTGAGGTTTGATTTTCAGGGGCTGCAAAGCTGCCCCATTCTCACGGGCGCCGGCACCGAAACAGGGCCGGCGCACGCCCCTGCTTTGTGCGCCATCCCCCCGTATGCCCGATGCCAGAGCGGCCGCAGCATAAGTTTCATCATCCTTCACCTGCGGAGTTGGCCCGCAACCTGCTATATCCAGCCTGCGAATTTGATCGAGTGGTCAGGCCGTGCGCGCTAGCAGCCGCCCGCGCCAGACCCTCTAAACGGCCAGCAGGCCACGGATTTCAGGGGCCGCAGGATGTCGCTCGCGGAGCAGATCGAACAACAACAAGACGATGCAGGCTGGAGTGCTCACCTGCAGTTGCGCTTTGTGCAGCGTGACAGCGTGACCCGCCTTGGTGCGTGGAGGCATTTTGGACCTCTTTTGGTGCAGCGGCCTTTTTATCCGGAGGGTGCGCCATGCCATGTCTATGTCTTGCACCCGCCGGGCGGCATCGTCGCCGGCGACCGTCTGGAACTGGACATTCACCTGGAGCCGGGTAGCCATGCGCTGCTGACCATGCCTGGCGCCAGCAAGTTCTATCGCAGCATCGGCCCGACCGCGCGGTTGGCCCAGCGCTTTCACCTGGCCGCGGGCAGCACCCTGGAGTGGCTGCCGCAGGACAGCATCTTCTTCTCAGGCGCCCGCGCCAGCCTCGCCAGCCGTTTTACCCTTGAGCCGGGCGCCCGCTTGCTGGCCTGGGAAACCCTGTGCCTGGGCCGCCCGGTCATGCACGAGCGTTTCGACCACGGCGCCCTCGACAGCCTTTTGCACATCGTACTGCCTGACGAGGTAGGCCTGCATGAGCGCCTGCGTCTCGAAGGCGGGCACCTGGACAAGCTTGGTGGGCATCCGCTACTCGCCACCTTCTGTGCCGCACCGGCCGATCAGGCCGTGCTGGAGCAGGTTCGCCCGCTGCTCGATGAACTGGGCAACCCGGCCGGTGCGACCCTGCTTGGGTCGTTGCTGGTGATCCGCCTGCTCGACCATGACAACCAACACCTGCAACGCACCCTGCAACGCCTGTGGCATGTGCTGCGTCCGGCCATCCTCGGCCTGCCAGCCTGCCCGCCGCGTATCTGGGCTACCTGAGAGAGCGCCATGGAGCTTACCCCGAGAGAGAAAGACAAACTGCTGCTGTTCACTGCTGCGCTGCTGGCGGAGCGGCGTCTGGCCCGTGGCCTGAAGCTCAACTACCCGGAGGCCGTGGCGCTGATCAGCGCCGCAGTGCTCGAAGGCGCCCGCGATGGCCGCACAGTCGCCGAACTGATGAGCCTGGGGCGCGAAGTGTTGACCCGTGAGCAGGTGATGCCCGGTATCGCTGAGATGCTTCACGACGTGCAGGTCGAAGCGACCTTCCCGGATGGCACCAAGTTGGTGACCGTGCATGACCCCATCGTCTGAAACCGCCAAGGAGCATTGCATGATCCCAGGTGAAATCCAGGTCGCCGCGGGCGACATCGAGTTGAACAGTGGCCGAGAAACGGTCAGCGTCAGCGTGGCCAACCATGGCGACCGGCCGGTGCAGGTCGGCTCGCACTACCACTTTTACGAGGTCAACGACGCGCTGGTGTTCGACCGTGCGCCTACCCTGGGCTTTCGCCTGGACATTCCGGCCGGCACTGCCGTGCGCTTCGAACCGGGTCAGGCGCGTACCGTGCAACTGGTGGCTTACGCCGGCAAGCGTGAGGTCTGTGGCTTTCAGGGCAAAGTGATGGGCGCGCTGGAGGGCAGGGCATGAGCCGTATTTCCCGTCAGGCCTATGCCGACATGTTCGGGCCCACGGTTGGAGACCGCGTGCGCCTGGCCGACACTGCGTTGTGGGTGGAGGTCGAGAAAGACTTCACCATCTACGGCGAAGAGGTGAAGTTCGGCGGCGGCAAGGTCATTCGCGATGGCATGGGGCAGGGCCAGATGCTGGCGGCCGAGGCCATGGACCTGGTGTTGACCAATGCGCTGATCATCGATCACTGGGGCATCGTCAAAGCCGACATCGGTATCAAGCATGGACGCATCGCGCTGATCGGCAAGGCCGGCAACCCCGATGTGCAGCCGGGCGTGAACGTGCCGGTCGGGCCAGGGACCGAGGTAATCGCGGCCGAGGGCAAGATCGTCACCGCCGGGGGCGTCGATTCGCATATCCACTTCATTTGCCCGCAGCAGGTGGACGAGGCATTGAACAGCGGTGTCACCACGTTCATCGGCGGCGGAACCGGGCCGGCTACCGGCACCAATGCCACCACCTGCACGCCCGGCCCCTGGTACCTTGCGCGCATGCTGCAGGCCGCCGACAGCTTGCCGATCAACATCGGGTTGCTCGGCAAGGGCAATGCCTCACGGCCTGAGGCACTGCGCGAGCAAATTGCCGCAGGTGCTGTCGGGCTCAAACTGCATGAAGACTGGGGCTCTACGCCAGCGGCCATCGACTGCTGCCTGGGCGTGGCCGAGGAAATGGATATCCAGGTAGCGATTCACACCGACACCCTCAACGAGTCGGGCTGTATCGAAGACACGTTGGCGGCCATCGGCGACCGCACCATCCACACCTTCCATACCGAAGGTGCAGGAGGCGGCCATGCCCCGGACATCATCCGTGCAGCGGGGCAGGCCAACGTGCTGCCATCCTCGACCAACCCGACCCTGCCTTACACGATCAACACCGTGGACGAGCACCTGGACATGCTCATGGTCTGCCACCACCTGGACCCGAGCATCGCCGAGGACGTGGCCTTTGCCGAGTCGCGCATTCGCCGCGAAACCATCGCTGCCGAGGACATCCTTCACGACATGGGCGCCTTTGCCATGACCTCGTCCGACTCCCAGGCCATGGGCCGGGTTGGCGAGGTGGTGCTGCGCACCTGGCAGGTGGCGCACCAGATGAAGTTGCGCCGCGGGCCGCTGGCACCAGACACCCCTTACAGCGACAACTTCCGGGTCAAGCGCTACATCGCCAAGTACACCATCAACCCGGCGCTCACCCACGGCATCGGTCACGAAGTGGGCTCGGTGGAGGTCGGCAAGCTGGCTGACCTGGTGCTGTGGTCGCCAGCGTTCTTTGCGGTCAAGCCGGCCCTGGTGCTCAAGGGCGGGATGATCGTTACCGCACCCATGGGCGACATCAACGGCTCCATACCCACCCCCCAGCCGGTGCACTATCGGCCGATGTTCGGCGCGCTGGGTGCGGCGCGGCATGCCACACGCATGACATTCCTGCCTCAGGCGGCAATGGACCGCGGGTTGGCCGAGGAGCTGAACCTGCGCAGCCTGATTGGGGTGGTCAACGGCTGCCGGCGGGTACGCAAGCCGGACATGGTCCACAACACCCTGCAGCCGCTGATCGAAGTCGATGCGCAGACCTATCAGGTGCGTGCCGATGGCGAGCTGCTGGTCTGCGAACCGGCCAGCGAACTGCCGCTGGCCCAGCGCTATTTCCTGTTCTGAGGAGCACCCATGATTGTCTTGAACCGCCGTATCTCCGAACCCGGCACGCGGGTTGTCAGTGGCACTGTCACCCTCGACGTGGACAGCCGTATCAAGAGCCGCCTGCGAGTAACCCTGGACGATGGCCGCGAAGCCGGGCTGATGCTGGAGCGCGGCCACCTGCTGCGCGGAGGTGAATTGCTGGCCGATGCCGAGGGCACTCAGCTGATCCGCGTGTTGGCGGCGCCCGAAGCGGTGTCCACGGTGCGCTGTACCGATCCACACCTCTTGGCCCGCGCCGCCTACCATTTGGGTAACCGCCATGTGCCGCTGCAGATCGAACCCGGGCTGTTGCGCTTCCAGCACGACCATGTGCTGGACGACATGCTGCGGGGGCTGGGCCTGACGGTAGAGGCCGAACAGGCCCCGTTCGAGCCTGAAGCGGGCGCCTACCAAAGTGCACCGCATGGCCACAGCCACAGTCATGCCCATGGCCACGATCACCCGTTCGTTCGCCTGCCTGCCCATTCCTGAACTGCCCTGGAGCAACCGATGAAAAAGACTTTCGCCCTGTTTCTGTTGATGCTGGCACTGCCAGCCTTCGCCCACCCAGGCCATGACAGCAACCCGCTGCAGGACGGCCTGCTGCACCCGCTGACCGGGCTTGATCACCTGCTGATGCTACTGGGCACCGGCGTGCTCGCCGCGTTGACCCGGCGCAACCTGACGTTGCCCCTGGCTACTCTGGCGGCCATGTTCGGTGGTGCCGTGTGCGGTCACCTGTTCGGCGATGTGCTGGGCATGGAGACCCTGATTGCCGTGTCGCTGCTGGTGGCTGCCGGGGCGGTACTGCTGCCGAGCCGCCAGTTGCTGCTGGCCATGGCCATGCCGGTGTTCGCCTTGTTCCATGGCTGGGCCCATGGCGTGGAAGCCACGCCGAGCGCTTTCTGGCAATTCAGCGCGGGGTTTGTCGCGGTCAGCGGCTTGCTGCTGGCGGCAGGCTTTGCAATCGGTTGCCTGCTGCGCCGCCACAGCGGCCTGCAGAAGGCCTTTGGCGGTGGCCTGTTGGCCGGCGCCGCGCTGGTGCTGGCCGGTTGATGAACAGCGACCTGGCGCTGCTGCGCCTGCTGCAGTTGGCCAGCCCCGGCTTGCCAGTGGGTGGTTTTACCTATTCGCAAGGCCTGGAGTGGGCGGTTGAGGCCGGCTGGGTTCGCGGCGTGGACAGCTTTGCCGGCTGGCAGCGTGAGCAGCTTCACGACACCTTGGCTTGCCTTGACTGGCCGGTGTTGGCGCGTCTGTATCACGCCTGCCAGGCCGAGGACGCCGAAGCGTTCGGCCACTGGAGCCGGTTCTTGCTGGCCAACCGCGAAACCGCCGAGCTGCGCCTGGAAGAACAGCAGCGCGGCGCGGCGCTGGCGCGGTTGCTTGACGGCTGGCAACTGGGCCAGGCACCGGCCTGGCGCACCAGCCTTGAGCTGACCCAGTTGGGCGGCATGGCCTGGCTGGCCGCGCACTGGGCCATCCCGTTGCGCCAACTGGCATTGGGCCATGGCTTTGCCTGGCTGGAGGGCGCAGTCATGGCCGGGGTCAAGCTGGTGCCGTTCGGCCAGCAGGCTGCCCAGACCTTGCTGCGCGATCTCGGCGCCGACTTGCCCGCTGCACTGGACCAGGCACTGGCCCTGGGCGATGACCAGCTTGGCGGCGGCCTGCCGCTGCTGGCCATCGCTTCATCGCGTCACGAAACCCAATACACCCGTTTGTTCCGTTCCTGAGGACTGCCTGCATGCAAAGCTATCAACAACCCCTGCGCGTCGGTGTCGGCGGCCCAGTCGGCTCTGGCAAGACCGCACTGCTGGAAGCGCTGTGCAAGGCCATGCGCGATCACTACCAGATTGCCGTGGTTACCAACGATATCTATACCAAGGAAGACCAGCGTATTCTCACCGAGGCCGGCGCCCTTGAGCCGGAGCGCATCGTCGGCGTGGAGACCGGCGGCTGCCCGCACACGGCCATTCGTGAAGACGCCTCTATGAACCTGGCGGCAGTCGAAGCGCTGGCGCGCAAGTTCGGTAACCTCGAAGTCATTTTCGTGGAAAGCGGCGGTGACAACCTCAGCGCTACGTTCAGCCCGGAGCTGGCCGACCTGACCATCTACGTGATCGACGTGGCCGAGGGCGAGAAGATCCCGCGCAAGGGCGGCCCAGGCATTACCAAGTCCGACTTCCTGGTGATCAACAAGACCGATCTGGCCCCTTATGTAGGGGCTTCACTGGAAGTGATGGAACGCGACACCCAGCGCATGCGGCCGCAGCGGCCCTGGACCTTTAGCAACCTGAAGAAGGGCGAGGGGTTGCAGGCGGTGATCGACTTTATCGTCGAGCGCGGGATGCTGGGTGCGCGAGCCTGACAGATCGAGGTCCCTGCGGGCTTGTCCCGCGAAGGGACCGGTGGTAAATGAATTACGCGCGTTTGTTGAACTGCGCCAACGCTGGCAACAGTTGCTTGTCGATGGCCAAGGGCACGGGCCCCGGTAGCTCAAGGCTTTCCGGGGTTTTTTTCGTCTTCGCGTTTGCTATTTCCCAGCCCCAGAACTGATATTTTTGCCAGTAGCAGCCTGTGCTTGCCGAGTGCAATGCTGACATCCCCTATAACGGAAGCAGGTGGATGGTCATGACTGAATTGGCGAGCGACGAATTCGAAGAGATCAGTTATATCAGCCCCTCCGGGGACGTGCTCATCCGTGTCTACACCCCTAAGCAATGTACAGACCCGGTGGACTGGGGCGAATTCGAAGAAATTGAACGTCCGGCCATGCTTGTCAGGCCTGGTATGTTTGACATGGAGGTAGTGACACTTACCAACCCTGATGGCCGTTGGAGGCGAAGGATTGGAACGGCCAGGCCCACAATGAATGCAGCACCCTTCGCAGCTAGTGAAAGTGCTCCGTTGAGCGATACCAATTCACCCTTCGTGAAGCACAGTCTGCAGACTGACGGTCAGTCAGAAGCACAATACGCCGATGGTTGGGAGATTTTATATCACGACGGGTCAGGTGTCAGGTTCAGTCTGTACGCTGATGGTTTTACAGGTGATCTTTCGGACTATGAATTCGCTCTTCCCTATTGGATTAGGGATGCTGAGGATAGAATTGTCCACGGGGCTTGTAATTTTGAAGAGTTGAGTACGCTTGGCGCGACCTGGGCATTTCGACCTTTGGTACTGCGCGCCGGGAAAAAGGCGCGAGCCGAGGCAGTTCAACCGCAGGCAGACGTGGAGCAGACGTATCACGATAACAAGGTGCATTTCCGGTCCAAATATGGCCAACCCTTTGGAACGGCTAACGAGATTGTTTACGGCTCCTACGAAATTACGTCGGCGAAGGTTTCCAGTGGCCAAGATCCTGATAACTATATCGACCCACCGTTTACAAGAAGTTTCTCCAGCAATGGAACTATGAGCTTCAAGGTGGGGCGGCACGGTACGGACGCTGTCGCGAACTGGTTCAGTAGCTACATCAGTGATTCCGAGAATACGTTCGGGCATGCTCCCGATAAACTCAATTTTGGTTTCAAAGGCACGTTGAAACTGACCGTGACGGGCGGTAGTTTCAGTGGCATGGACCAAACGCTGGTATTCAAGGACGTTTTCATCGCTCAAGGTCATACAGGAACATCAAATAACTGGTGGTTCGGCGCCATTGGTGCCCGCAACCCGGACGATGGTAAGCGTTGGGTTCGAGTGGAGGGTAAGGCGCCGACGCCGTACGGGGAGTTTGATGCCTCGATGTATTTTCAGCGCGGCGGAGAGCCGCTCACGGACGACGAAATATTCGTATACGAGGGATCGCTAAATGCGCTGCCCACCGAGGCGTGGATGACCAGATTGATAGGTACGACTCGCGTGCAAGATATGGTGCTTCCCGGCAGCCATAACGCTGGCATGTATGGCCCACTGCATAATTGCACCGGGGGAGGCTTTGGTGAGGCAGCATCTAGAGCGCAACGCGCCTCCATTGCGGAGCAACTCCGGATGGGTGTTCGTTACCTGGATATCCGGGTCGCTCGCGCTGATGGTCAACTGCTTTGTTACCATCGGACAGGCACCGGCGCGGGGCCGGGATGCGACGGCGCGACGCTCGACGAAGTACTCACCTCCGTTGACACGTTCTTGACAGAAAATCGCGGAGAGTTCGTGATCTTGAGCTTCACGCATATACCCGACGCTGACGTCTCAGCCATTCAAACGATGATTAATCGCCATGCGAATCGTCTGCACAAAGTCAGTGCCGAACCGGGTGAGCGCAAACCGGTGAACCAATTTATCCTGGAGGATTTGCGCGGGAAAATGCTGGTGGTCAGTGAAGGGTTGATGGATGCGCCTGACTCAGGTTTTTATAGAAAAACAAAGGGTCCAAATTCTTGGGATGCGTATCAAATTGTGGATGACTACGCTAATTCGAAAGACACAGATGCTGTGATTGAAGATCAGTTGGGTAAGTGGGCAAGGCATGTGCCGGGTGAATATGGCGTCGGCTTCATGCTCAACTGGACTCGCACCCCGCAGAGCGGGGCGGATTCGGTCGAAAAAATGGCGAAAGTCATCAATGAAAAACTGGCACACAATCTTAATAGCTACCCGGCTAACTGGAGTGCCCCGCAGGTGGTATTGCTGGATTTTGTGACGCCGGGGTATGTCAACTCCATTGTCAATCAAAACCTCGCAAATATTTCACGGCGCGACGAAGGCGATGAAGTGGAACCACCCGTTGGGGCGCGAGTCAACGTGAATATGTATCCACTGCCATTATTTGACGGTGACCCGGTCCGCAAAAAATTACCTTTCGGTTCGTTGATTCCACTCTGGAGGGAAACCGCCATCAGCAACGAGGGCGGAAGCGTGCGTTTCGCGGCGCGGCCGTACAATCGTAACAGGTTGATTACCTTTGGCGGGTTGGGGTTGCTGTGCTTCAGGCAATACATCATCTCTAAAGACTTTGAAGGTGATGGCTTTGAGGTGCCGTTGCTGTCGGATGTACCTACTAGTCTACCCAAAGGCGTCCGGGAGATACGATGGATAGGCACCAATGCCAAAATAAGATGGTTGCATCTGCTTCAATACGGCAAAGTGGACGCTGAATAATACAACGTCTATTTTCTGTATTGTCGCGAAACGCGCAGTGTGTTGACTTTCGGCGAGCAACTGGTGGCTCCGTTGATTGTTCTACCACTCAGGTGGGTAAGGGCAGCCCGATTATCCTCCCGGTAAATTCGGCTGGCGGCGCGTCAGCGTGCACCTGCATCAAGGTATCCAGCAGCGTTTGACTGGCGAGGGAGAAGAGCGCCGCTCTTGGCCCCCGCCAGTTCAGCGTGAAGCGGCAACTGTTCGCTTGCGGCCAGTACGCCCTCGAACCTGTCCCGGTGCAACATGTGGTAAATATGCACGCGTTTTTGCGGGCAACCATCAGCGTTAATGCCTAACCCTGCGGCATGCCCGCGAAGAAACCAACGCGGTGGATGGCACCGGCTCTGCCGGTGTTCGCTGGTAAAACCGTTCCCACAGGTGCGTGTTGCCTGCATCATCTGTGACAACAGTGAGGCTTTTCCGGGTGCCCTTCATAGCGGTCATGGTGCCGCACCCAGTCCATGGTCCCACCTTCGTTGCGCCCCAGTGGCGCAATGTCGAGGAAGTTGTAGGTGTTGACCAGTATGTCCAGCCCGCGGGCGTAGGTTGAGTAGGTGTGGTAGACGCTGCCGTCGGCTTCGCGGAAAAATGCACTCAAGCCGGGCAGCTCGCTTTCATTGCCCTCATACGGCTCATAGTTGTACTGCCGCTGGCCTTCACGGCCGACACTGACGCCAAAGTCCTCGTTGAAGTCGCTGCCATTCGACGAATACCACGGGAACTGCCAGCCCATGCGCTGGCGAAATGCCTGGAATTCGGCATACGGCGCCCGAGACACCGCCACCAGCGACACATCGTGGTGTGCCAGGTGCAGGTTGGCGCCGTCAAAGTGATCGGCCAGAAAAGAGCAGCCGGGGCAGCCCTCGCTCCAGCCCTCGGCGAACATGAAGTGGTAAAGCAGCAACTGGCTGCGGCCTGCGAACAGGTCGGCCAGGCTCAACGCGCCGTCTGGCCCGAAGAAGCGGTAATCCTGCTCGACCTTTACCCAAGGCAAGGCGCGACGGGCTGCAGCTAGCGCGTCGCGGTGGTGGGTAAACGCTTTTTCGTGCAGCCACAGTTGCTGGCGAGCCGCCAGCCACTGGCTGCGGGAAACCACCGGGTGCCTGCTTGCGCTGGTGCTCATGGTGCTGTCTCCTCGCTGGGGATTCACACCTTGGTCGAGTACGACCGGGTCGAATCGACAGGCACCGGTGGCCGGGCGATGAGCGGTACCGGCTCAGCCCGAATGGGCGATATGCCCCTCGGCCAGTTCATCGGCGCCGTCATCCTCGCCAGGCAGGGCGGTGATTACGCTGAAGTCGCTGACTTCTACCTTGCCGCCGCCATAGCCCAGCAAATGGAAGGAAAACGCCTTGCGCTCGGTCGGGTTGTCGAAGCTGAACTCCATCTCCAGGGGCGCGTCGGCGGTGACCTTCACCTCTTCTGGCAGGCCCAGCGGCACGTCTTGTTCCAACTGCTTGGCCTTGAGCCGGATATAGGCCACACGTTTGGGGTCCAGCGAGCGTACCTTGACCCGCACGCGGGTGTGCGAGCCTTCAGGCATTTCCAGGTACTGGGCGCCAATCAGGTTGTCGGCCCAGTCATCGTGAATGCGCTTGCGCAACTTGATCGGTGAAGGGCCGCCGAACTGGTAACGCAGGTTGAGCGGGGTTTGCAGCAAGGATTGGTCGAGCACCCCGGCCAGGGCGCTGATCTGCTGGCCCAGCAGGCTGTCGGCCGGACCGAGGTAGCGGGCCTGGTCGGCGATGAAGCCTTCACTGGCATAACGCCGGCAGCGCTGCTGGAAGTCACATTCGGTGAACAGGCCCTGGCCGTTGTGGTAGCGCAGCATGCCGTTGGTGTAAGAGATCATCTCTCGGCCGCTGTCGTAGTCGCGGTACAACGAGCGGCCGCCAAGCGCGACAGGAATGGGCAGTGCGAAGTAGTCGAGCAGCGAGGCGGCCAGGTCGATGTGACCGTAAGTACCGCGCTTGATGGTTGGCAGTTGGGCCTGCTCTGGCGCCAGGGTAAGGTTGAAGCCCCAGGACGAGGCCAGGCGCACGCCATCGATGCCGTGGGACTCGTCGGAAGTCAGCACCACCAGTGTGTCCTTGAGGACGCCCTGGCGCTCGAGATTGTCTAGAAATGCCCCGACCGCGTCATCCAGGTAGGCGACCGCTGCCTGTTTCGGTGTGTCGTAGCGCTTGAGGTACTCGGCCGGCGCCGAATAGGGCTGGTGGGTGCCCACGGTGAGCAGCGTCAGCATCCATGGCTTGTCCTGCTTCTGCAACTGGCCCACATAGCCCAGGGCGCCTTCGAAGAAGGCGCGGTCATCCTTGCCCCATGGGAAGTCCAGGTAGTTCTTGTTGCTGAACCACTCCTGACCATGCACCGAATCGAAACCGATGTGCGGCATGATGCGGTCTTTGGCCATGAAGCGCAGGCCCGCGCCTTGCAGGTAGTGGGTGGTGAAACCGGCCTGGCGCAATTGTGCCGGCAGACAGGCCTGGTTGCGTTCGTTCTGGGTCAGCAGTTCCACGCCCTTGGGCGTGCCATTGGCCAGCTTGTCGTAATCGCCGCACAGCATCGCATACAGGCCACGGATGGTCTGGTGGGTGTGCAGCACGTAGTCTGGGGTGTTCATGCCGCGCTCGGCCCACTTGCTGAGCCTGGGCATCAAGTCCTCATTGAAACGACTGTTCAGCGCCTGGCGGTTAGGCCGCAGGTAGGCGCCGGGGATGCCTTCCATGGTAATCACCAGCAAGTTGCGGGCGCTTCCCGGGCCGGCAAGCAGCCTTTGCCCATGCAGGTCGGATTGAGTCAGGCCGCTGCTGGCGAGCGGGGTGAAGGTTTGTGTGCGGCCCATCCAGCCTTCGACCTGGCGTTGCAGGTTACCGACCCCGGCAGACATCAACTGGTGGGGGAGGTTGTATTGCCGCCACTGGTCGGCATCGGAAGGTAGCAACTGCTGGCTGCCCCAATGCGCGCCAAACAGCAGTACGGGTATGGCCCAGGCCGTGCGCGGCAGTGGCTGGCTGGCCTGTGCACGGCTGCGCCACGCACAGGCCAGCCAAGCCAGCAAGCCGCCACCCAGGGCCCAGGGCAGCCAGGCATGGGCCAGGCCGCCACCGGTTGAATTCTCCATGAATTGCGGGTCGAACAGGTAGTTCAGGTCGGCGCTGGTGGGCAGTCGGCCCACTGCGCTTACCAGTTCGGCCGAGGCCACCCACAGCGCCGCCCAGGCCAGCAGCACGGGCAGCGCAAGCCACCACGGCCTGCGGTGTAGCAGCACGATCAACAGGCTGCCAAGGGCGAGGTCGGACAGGTAACCGAACGGGTTGGACCAGCCCAGCATGGCGCGCGTACCCAGTGGGATCACCAACACCAGGGCCGCCAAAGCGGCAAACCGGGTGCGTGGGTGGTCGGACAGGTTCTTCACAAAAACTTCCCTTTTGCCATTAAATCGTCATGCATCTGTGCTTGATGATAACAGGCCAGGGCAGGGAAGGCGGTCGATTACAAGGTTGGTAACCAAGCCGGGGTTGTTCGCACAGCCCCGGCCGATGGCAACTATCAGAAGTAATAAGGGAATTTCAGGCTGAAGGAAAAGTCAGGTGCATCATCGGTCAGACCAATGGACAGGTTGGGTACGATGGTCAGGTTGTTGGTGGCGGCGAAGGTCATGCCAATGTTGAAGTTGGCGGCGTTGTAGTCACTGTTGGAAATCGATTGCCAGTCGCCGCCATCAGGTTTGATCTTGCTCTTGCGGGCGAACTGGTCGGACACCGAGAACGACATGCTCATCTTTTCGTTCAGGGCAAAGGCGATGCCGCCGCCGATCTGCCATGAGTCGCCGAGCTTGACGTCACCCGGCACCTTGCTGTTCACCTGTGGACTGATGTCGCTGAACGAGTCTTGCATGTTGTAGGTGTAGGACAGGCTGCCGAACAGCACAGCCGGGTCGAAGGTCTTGACCAGTGAGATGCCCGGTGTGATCGACCATACACCGTTGCCCGTCGGTAGGCTTTCCGGTACCGCGAGGTTGTTGTTGCCGTCCACTTCGCGCAGTTTGATGCCATAGGGGTCCTTGCCGGTCGGTGCCTTTACTCGCAGGGTAGCCACAGCGTCCGGCCAGGTTTCGTCCTCGTCGAGGAATTTATAGGCCACTCCGACGTTGATATCGCCGATTTCCGGGTCGCGGGTCACGGTGGCATCGGAAGTGGTTGCCCCGGCCCCCCCTGCACCGCCAGACGAATAGGTGGACTCGCGGTAGACCACGGGGACGTTGATATCGAACTGCCAGCGCTGCGCCAGGTTATAGCGCGCGGTCATGTCCAGGGTCCAGTTGTCAGCCTTGATCCGGTCGAGGTTGATGCTGCCGAGGAAGATCGAGTCCAGTGCCAGGAAGCCATTGAGGGTCAGCGCACGGGTATCGTAATGGGTATAGGTGAGGCCGGTTTCGAAGCTGAACTTGCCCCCGCCAAAGAATCCGCTGGCTTCGTCATACAGGTTGGTAACGCTTTGCGCCGGCTGGGAGTCGGCCGTCAGCGCCTGGCCGTAGGAGCTACCTGTAGTGCCCGGAGCCCCGGAAGCGACGGTTTGCGCACCTTTTACCCCCTCGGCGGGAGACCTGACCAGGCGTCTGGGCGGCGCTGCAGCAGGGGCCTCCTCGACCTGGCGCACACGTTGCTCCAGCACCATCAGTGCCTGTTGTTGTGCCTCATAGCGGCGTTTGAGTTCAATCAGTTCCTGTTTCAGCGCTTCGACCTGTGGATCGGCGGCTGCGTAAAGTGCTGTGGCTGGGGCCAAGGCAGTCAAGCACACAAAAGCTCTGAGCGTAAAAGATCGGTACATGGAGTTGCCGTCCCTTCCAACTACTTTCGATGAGACTGAGCGTAGATCAGTATCCGAAGGTGCGAAGACCTTTGAGCTGGTCGAGGCTACCGCTGAGCGAAGCCGCTGTAGGCACGCTCTCACGCATGACAACGTTCAGGCTGGTGACGTTGTTGACCAGGTTACCGTTGCCGAGTAGCGTCGAGTTCTGCAGCAAGCCACCCTGGGCCAGGCGTTGCACGCTGCTGCCCTGGTTGTTGCTGGCATTGATGTTGAGCTGCACGCCCACACCGCTGGAAGACACACTGAGTGCGCCGGCGCCATTCTCCCCGACCAGAGTCTGGCCGGCGGCCAGTACCTGGCCGTGCTGTTGTACGGCGGGGGCGTGGTTGGCTTTGGTCACGTTGATATCGACGTTGTTGTAAGCGGCGTTGTTGTCACCGGCTGCACGCACCACCTGGGTCACACCTTCGGTGGTGGTCAGGCCGTTGCCGCCCGTTACCACGCCAGTCCCGGCAGCAGAAGCGCTGTTCGGTGCCGTACCTGCGCCTTTTTTATCAATCATCGATACATAGAACTGGGGCTTGATGGTCGATTGCTGAACCTGCAGCGTGGACGTTGCCCCGATCACATCCCCTTTGGCATTTTGCCAGGTGCTGGACATGATGATACCGAAGCTCACGATTCGTCCGGGCATCACATAGCGGCCCCGCAGGTTCGCCAGCTCCTGGTCCTTCAGTTCGATGGGTTTGAATGCCTCTGCGTGACTGGGCAGGCTGGCTGCCAGACAGGCCATGGCCAACCACAATGAAGTCTTCATGAAATGCTCCCTGGAGCATCATGCTCCTTGTCATTAGAACAGTCGTTAGAAGAAGTCGCTTCTGATGAAGCCGAAGTCCAGCAACTCTGAGTCCTGCACGGGGGTGAAGTTGTTCACCCGGCCCTTGGCGGTCAGTGGCATGGGCGGGTCGAGCAGGATGTTGTTCTTGTCGTAACCCTGGCCGATCACCGCGAAGATGATGCCGTTCCAGCCCTTGAGGAAATCATCGACCTTGTATCGTTTGTGGCCCAGCACCGGATCACCGATGTACACCCAGCCTTTGTCGACTTTCTGCATGACCACGAAGTGCTTGTAGCCGCGCACATCCATCAATACCACGACGGGAATGCGCACGCTGTGCAGGGTTTCGGGCGCCACCCGGTAACCGCGGGCACGCATCCCCAGGCTTTCGACGTAGTGCTTCATGTCGAGCATCGAGAAGCCTTGCGTGCGCACAAGGTCCTGGTCGGCGTGGGCCAGCATGCCTTCGATGATCTGATGTTCGTCCACATCCAGCCAGTAGGCCTGGCGCAGGATGGTTGCCAGCGCGGCGGCGCCGCAGCTGAAGTCGGTCTTTTGTTGCACCAGGTCAGCGAACTTGCGTTCACGCAAGCTCTGGATCGGTTTGAACACCACGGCGCCGCCCGGCAGGACGGACAGGGGCATTTGTGCAGCTTCGCTCACGCTGGCCAGGCACAGCAAAAACGCCAAGGCGAAAATACGCATGATCGGGTGCCTTACGGTGTGTTGAAGAAAGGCCCCCCGAAGGGGGCCTCAAGCACAGCGGTCAGAACGAGGTGTTGGAGATGGCCAGCGAGTTGCTTTGCTGGTTGCCCACACCGGCTGCTACGTTCACGCCCAGGTTACCGCTGCCACCATTCACCGAACCGCTAAGGGTTGCAGTGTTGGTAACTGGGTTGGCCCAGCCGGTCGGGGTCAGCACTTGGAAGGACACAGTATTGCTCAAGTCGTAAGCGCTGCTTTCGCTGTAGCTCTTCGAAACGTCGTTCGAGGATTGTTTCGATTGCTCGCCAGACTTCGAGAAATCGGACGCTGAAGCATTCTCGTACGAAGAGTCGTGAGACTTGGAGTACGAAGAGTCTTTCGACTTGTCATACGCCGATTGATGCGACTTGTCGTAGTTGGAGTCGAATGCTTTCTCGAACGACGAGTCGTATGCACTTTCGTGCGACTTGTCGACCGATGCATCCAGCGACGCACTCAGCGAACCATCGAAGGAGTTGGTGTGGCTGCGCTCGTAACGGCCATAGTCGGTGGTATGGGTACTCGTGGCGTTGGCTGCAGCGTCCAGCGAAGCTGACAGGCTGGCGCTGCTCGACGCGCTGTGGCTGCCGCTGGCAGAGCCACTGGCACCCCAGCCGCTCGAGCCACTTGCGCTCGAGTTGTGGGAGCCGCTGGCGTTGCTGGATTGCGAGCCGCTGGAGTTCCAGCCACTGGAGCCGCTGGAGCTGGCGCTATGCGCACCGGCAAGGCTGAAGCTCGAGGACGAGCTGCGGTCGTCGGTCGAGTTGAACGAGCCATCACGCGAGCTTGAACCGCTGGCCGACTTGGTGATGGTAATCGTATCCACCCGGTAGGTGCGGTCAGCGCTGTTGTTTACAATCAGGCCTGGGCCGTCCTGATTGGCCGAAGCGGTGGCGGTGGCGTTACCCAACGGGGCGCCGGTGTTGGCGATGGCCATGGTGTTTTTCTGCTGGTTGAGGTCGCCACCGGCAATGTTGATGCCAATGTTGCCCTCAGCCCCGCTGGCTGAACCGCTCATCACAGCCGAAGACTGGGTCGAATAGTTGTCGACCCGGTTGTTTCTGCTGGTTTGCACAACGTCAGCCGTGGCATTGGCCATGCCGAACACGAAGCTGTTGTCCAGGCTCGAGTCGGAGCCTGCGTTGGCAATGGCGGCGGCGTTATCTTGCTGGTTGCCGTTACCGGCCGCCACGTTTATGCCAACGTTGCCGCTGGAGCCGGTGCCAGAGTCACTCATCTCGGCATCGTTGATGGTGCCTTGGTTGGTGATGCGGTTACGCGTGCTGGTCTGGGTATCCCAGGCATTGGCCGTTGCATACACAGGGATCTTGGTGGGTGGAGGCGTGTGATGACCATTGTTATGGTGGCCGTTATGGTGGTCATTACGCCGATCATTTTGCCCAGCTTGTACAGCAACAGCCATGACCGCAGCAATTGCGAAAACCAGAGGCTTGATTGCCATCGAGGGTTTCATGGTGATTCTCCGTACGCTATTAGGTTAAGTGTCGTTCTTAACTGCAGGGTCAATCCGCGACCCGGATGCTCAAGGTGTTGGCCATTCGGTTTCCCACCCCGGCACTCTGGTTCAACTGGATCACCCCCCGGCTACCGGTGAAGGCCTGGTCACTGGTGGTGACCTGGCGATAGCCTGCTGGAATGTCAGTTGCTCCGGAGTTGTTGATCAGCGCCACGTTCTGTTGCATGAGGACGCTGTCGTCGATGCTTTGCGGCTGCGCACCAATGCTGATGTTCAGTGCGTTGGCTTGCTGGGTGTTGGCGCCTGCACTCTGGTTGACCCCCAGGGCGCCGCTGCCGTTGCTGAACGCGGTGCCCTGGATGGTCGAGCGGGCGTCCATCGCGGGGTCGGCGGGCGTGTTGAGCCGTTGCCGGATCTGGGTACTTGCATGGGCTTCGGGGCCGACGGCGATGGCACGCGCATTGACCTGCTGCTGTTTGTCGCCAGCGGCCTGGTTGACAGAGAGGTTGCCCTGATAGCGGCTGCCGGAGCTGTCGATATCAGCGTTATTGATGACGGGAACCAGGGATTGCGCGAAGGCCGGTGCAGTGCAAAGGGCGGCCAGCATCAGCAATGTGCGCTTCATCTCACTTGCCCCCGCCGGTCAGAATCTGCAGCGGCGCGAGGCCACGCTGCACGCTTGAGTTGACCATGTTCGAGATACCGTTACCCGACCCCGTACCGCGTCCGCCCGCCAAGTTGGGAAGCTGGTTCTGGTTGCCGAGGTTGCCACCCAGGTTGTTGGTCTGCTGGGTGATCATGTTGCTGATGCCTGCGCCACTGCTGACGCTGGCGAAGTCGCCATCACTCAGCTCGCTGGTTTGCTTGAGCACGTAGGCCGACGGGTTGGCATTGACGGTGGTAGGGCTTGGGTCTGGGATCAGGGGGGGAATGGTTGCGTTGCGCACCTGCACATCGCGCTTGATGATGATGATCCCCTTGTCCGCCTGAGCCGTCAGGCTTAGTGACCCCAGTACACAACCCACCAGTAATAGGTGATAGAGGCGTTTGTCACTTTTCCTCACGGCGGCAACTCCTTCTTTGGCCCTGGTCAGCAATGCGAACGACAGAGCAGAAGGTGTGCCGCTTTTTAGAATCCTTTTCAGGTCAGATAGTTAGGGCAAGAGGCTGACAAAATACGGCGCTTGCATGTCTCATTAGTGAAACAGCCTGCCTTGAGCGTTGCCGGCAAAGGCAGCAGCGGCCTTGATTGGAAGGGTTTTTGCAAGTGTGTTTCACGCGCTTGACACTGGCCCTGGGCGGGGGGGGAACCCCGCAATTTCGGGGGGTTTGCCCCAGCGGTATGTATCAGTGGTTTAACACTCGGTCGGGAAGGCTGGCGCATCGCCACCAAGCAGCGTAGCAACCGCTTGCAAGGCCAGCAATTGGCGCTGCGGCCAATTGCCATTAAGGATTTGGCGCGGCTGGTTATGCCGCTTCAGCCAGGCCAGGCTGTCGTCGAAAAAGCGTTGACGATCGCTGAGGTCGGGTTGGCAACGCTGGCCATCGGCAATCCAGTCCACCCCTTGCGGGCTGAGCAACAGGTGCAGGTCATAACGCCGTGCCAGCAGGGCTTCTTCCAGCCAGGTTGGGCAGTCGTCGAACAGCGCGCGGCTCCAAAGCATGTTGCTCAGCAGGTGGGTGTCGAGAATTAGCAGCGGTGGCGCCTGCTCGCGCGCACGGTCCTCCCATGCCAATTGCCCGCGGGCGATGGCGGGAATATCGGCATAGCAGGTGTCACGGCATTGCTGGTCGATGAAGTGGCGCACGTACTCGCCCACCACCACGCCACCAAAATGTGCCTGGATCACCCCGCTAAGCCAGCTTTTGCCACTGGATTCCGGGCCGCACAGTACCAGCACTTTCATGGCTTGTTGCGTACTCATGGCTGTACCAGCGCCGGGTCGCGGCGCCATTCCAGCCAGCCGCGTACAGCAATCAAGGTGAGCACGGCAAAGAAGCCTGCGGTGAAATACAGCTGCTGATGCAGGTATTGGCCCACATAGATGATGTCGACCACGACCCACAGTGGCCAGCACTGCAGGCGTTTCTGTGCCATCCACAGTTGCGCCACCAGGCTGAAGCCGGTCAGGGTGGCGTCCAGCCAGGGCAGGGCGGCATCGGTCCAGTTGGCCATGGCTGCGCCCAGGGCGGCGCTCAGCAGCACCCCGGCGGTCAGGCCGGTGAACAATGCCGGGCGTTGCAGGCGGGAGACCTGGCGGGCGTCTTCAGCGTGGTCGGGGCGTTTCCACTGCCACCAGCCGTACAGTTGCAGGATGGCGTAGGCCACTTGCAGCAACATGCCCGAATACAGCTTTACCTCGTAGAACAGCCAACCATAGATCAGCACCATGACCAGGCCGATAGGCCAGCACCAGGCGTTCTGCTTGACCGTGAGCCAGACAGCGGTTACGCCGAGGACGGCGGCAATGAGTTCAAGGCCGGACATCGGCGATCCTTGGAGGCTACGGGGGAGGGGCGCGATTGTAGCGGGTCGGCCGCGGAAGGTGTAGGGCGCAGCGGCGGGATGCCCCCTGGTAGGAGCGGGTTCACCCGCGAACACCGGCAGCGCCGGTGCCGCCCATCGCGTTGCTTCCTTCGCGGGCATGCCCGCTCCCACAGGCGCAGCGCAGGCCTCAAGGTCACTCGATACCTGCAGGAGCAGGCATGCCCGCTCCCAACAAGGGCTTGTTCTCAGACCCGGAACTGGCGCAACAACTGCTCCAGTTCCACGCTCAACTGCCCCAGCGCCACCCCGGCATCGCTGGACTGACGCGCCGCATCGGCGGTCTGCTGCGACAACCCGGCGGTATCCAGTACATTGCGGTTGATCTCTTCGACCACATGCGACTGCTGCAAGGTGGCGCTGGCGATGGAGGCATTCAATGCGGTGAGGTTGTTAAGTACCTGGTTGATGGCGTCCAGGCTGGCGCCGGCCTCGCGTGCCTGTTCGACGGTCTGGCGCGATGCCTCGCTGCTGGTATCGATGGCCTTGACCGCAGCGTCCGACTGGCTCTGCAGGTGCTCGATCATGGTATGAATCTCGGCCGTCGATTGGGCTGTACGCTGGGCCAGCAGTCGCACTTCGTCGGCGACTACGGCAAAGCCTCGGCCTTGCTCGCCGGCCCGCGCCGCCTCGATGGCGGCATTCAGCGCCAGCAGGTTGGTCTGTTCGGCAATGGAACGAATCACGTCCAGCACGCCGCCAATGCGTGTGCTGTGCCCGGCCAGGTCGCGAATCACCTGTACGGCCTGATCGATGGTCAGCGACAGGCGGTCGATCTGCGCCAGGCTGCCGTGGATGGCCTGCTGGCCGTGGGTCACTTGTTGTTGTGCCGTGCGCATCTCTCCGGCGGCCTGTTCAGCGGTCTTGGCCACGTCCTGCACGGCGTAGGTCACCTCATTGACTGCAGTGGCCACCTGGTCCATCTGTAGCGATTGCTGGGCACTGCGCTGTTGTGCGGCACCCGCATTGTCACCGACGTGCCCGGCGGACTGGGCCAGCGCGTGGGCCGCGCCTTGCAGTTGGCCGACTACGCCTTGGAGTTTTCCGTTGAAACGGTTGAAGTGCTCGCCCAGGTGGGTGATTTCGTCGCTGCCATGGGTGTCCAGGCGCCGGGTCAGGTCGCTTTCGCCGCTGGCGATGTTGCCCATGGCCTGCACCGCTTCCTGCAGCGGGCGGGCGATGCTGCGGGCAATCAGCATGACCACCAGCGCCATCAGCAGGGCAATGCCGACGCCGACCAGCGAAGCGTCGCGCAACTGGCGAGCAAATTCGGCCTGCACATCATCCACATACACGCCCGAACCGATGATCCAGCCCCACGGCTTGAACAGCTGAATATAGGAAGTCTTGGCTACCGGCTCACTGGCGCCGGGCTTGGGCCAGCGATAGTTGACGGGGCCGGCGTCCTGCTGACGGGCGAGGGCGACCATTTCGTTGAACACGGCGAAACCATCGGGATCGCGGATGGCTGAAAGGTCCTGGCCGTCGAGCTTGGGGTTGGCCGGATGCATGATCATCTTCGGCCCCAGGTCGTTGATCCAGAAATAGTCGTCATGGTCGTAGCGCAGCGCGCGCACGACCTGCAGTGCCTGTTGCTGGGCGGCTTCGCGGCTGAGCGTGCCGGCAGCTTCCAGGCCTTGGTAATAGGCCAACACACCTGCGGCGGTCTGCACCACATGGCGGGTTTTCTCCGCCTTGGCCTGGTACAGGTCACCATGGATCTGCCGCAGCATCAGCAGGCCCAGTACCACCAGCATGGCTACCGCTACTACAAGGATCAGCCACAGGCGCCGACTGATTGACATCGATCTCAGAGTGTTCATCCATCAGCTCCCGCATTGTTCTTTTTATTGAGGTGCATCGAAGCATGCTTTGCAGCGAGCCCCCACCCGACTAATGGCTAAGTGCTATGTTGGTGATAGTCTGCCGCAGGTCGCGTAAAGCGATTGCAAAGGGGCTCTGTCAGGATTTCGGCCGCGCAAGATGAAACCTTTAACAGGCGTGAACTTTTCCACTGGCGTTGCGCCCAACAGTCGCTGTAAAACAGCCGGGCCATGTACGGCAATCTCAAGCAAATCAAGAACAAGGGGCCTGCAACAAGCAGCGCTTCATCCGGGGGAATGATGGATTTTTGGACTGCCTTCCAGGCAATCATCTTAGGCGTGGTCGAAGGGCTGACGGAGTTTCTGCCGATCTCCAGTACGGGCCATCAGATTATCGTCGCCGACCTGATCGGTTTTGGCGGCGAACGGGCCATGGCTTTTAATATCATCATTCAGTTGGCGGCGATCCTGGCGGTGGTGTGGGAGTTTCGCAGCAAGATTTTCGAAGTGGTCTTCGGCCTGACCCACCAGCCCAAGGCGCGCCGCTTCACGGGCAACCTGCTGTTGGCGTTCATGCCGGCGGTGGTACTGGGTGTGCTTTTTGCTGACCTTATTCACGAATACCTGTTCAACCCCGTCACCGTGGCGGCGGCACTGGTGGTGGGTGGCGTCATCATGCTCTGGGCCGAGCGCCGTGAGCACCGCGTGCAGGTAGACCATGTGGACGACATGCGCTGGAGCCATGCGCTGAAAATCGGCTTCGTCCAGTGCCTGGCGATGATCCCGGGCACGTCGCGCTCCGGTTCGACCATTATCGGTGGCTTGCTGTTCGGCCTGTCGCGCAAGGCAGCGACCGAGTTCTCGTTCTTCCTGGCAATGCCGACCATGGTCGGTGCGGCGGTGTATTCGGGCTACAAGTACCGCGACCTGTTCCAGCCCGGCGATCTGCCGGTGTTTGCGATCGGCTTCGTGACCTCGTTCATCTTCGCCATGATCGCCGTACGGGCGTTGCTCAAGTTCATTGCCAACCATAGCTACGCGGCATTTGCCTGGTATCGCATTGTGTTCGGCTTGCTCATTCTGGCGACCTGGCAGTTTGGTTGGGTTGACTGGTCCACAGCTCATGGCTGAGGCAATGCGCGGGCAACGGGCTGAAGGCGTGCGCAATGTGCGCCTGAAGCTGCTGCTGTTGGGCGTGCTTTGCCTGTTGCCCGGTTGGGGGGCGGCGCGCATGGCCTGGAACGATCAGACCTGGTGGCCGTTGGCGTTGTACCCGGCTATGAGCCTGATCAGCCTGTTGCTGTATTGGCAGGACAAGCAGCAGGCACGTACGCAGGCCTGGCGTACACCCGAGAAAGTGCTGCATGCCAGTGAGCTGCTCGGTGGTTGGCCGGGGGCGTTATTGGCGCAGCAACTGTTTCGGCACAAGACCCGCAAGGTCTCGTTCCAGTTGGTGTGCTGGGGGATTGTGCTGGTGCATCAGGTGTTCTGGGCAGACTGGCTGTTTCTTGAGGGGCGTTATCTGCCCTTTGGTTGATGTGCAGTTGTGCCGGCCTCTTCGCGGGTAATGCCGCGAAAGGGCCGGTACAGCCAGATCACATGACCAACCCCGTCTGCAATCGCTTGGGCAACCGACGCACTACCAGCTGGTGCGAGTGCTGCAACAGGTCACACAGTTCATCACGCCCCATGGGGTAGGGCGGCGCCATGCTGACCCATCGCGCCCGCGCCAGGTAGGGTGCCGGCCGTATCCCGGGGCGATCGCAATAACCCAGAAACAGCTCGTCGGCCACCTTGAACGACAACCCGGCACCCGCCAGGTCGAGCACCGCGAACATCTTGTTTTCTGCCACCGAAAACACTCGGATGCCGCCCCATTTGTAGTCTTCCCGCGCACCCGGCAGGCTCAGGCAAAATGCCGCCACCTGGGCTTCGCTCATTTTCCGTTCAGACATACCGCTCTCCACAAGCCTCGAATGACGCCGCCAGGTGATCGATCCACACCCGGACCGCAGGCAGTAGGCCCCGCCGGTGTGGGTAAACCGCCTGCAGGTAGCCACCCGGCAGCGACCAGTCTGGCAGCAAGCGCACCAGTTCGCCGCGTTCCAGTTCCTCTTCACAAAACATGCTGGGCAGCGCAGTGAACCCCAGACCGGCACGTACAGCTGCATTACGTACTACGAAATCATCGATCGCCAAGCGCGGCTCCAGCGCTATTTCCTGCTGCTTGCCATGGGGGCCGATCAAGCGAAAGTGTACCAGTCGGTCTGCTTCGGCTGCGCCCAGCACTGGCAATGATGCCAACTCGCCCGGTTCGCGAATGTGGTCGGCAAAGCCGGGCGCGGCCACCAGTTGCATCTGTGCCTGGCGCAGGCGGCGGGTAACCAGGGCCGGGTCTTCGTCGCCCAGGTCGCGTACGCGCAACGCTACGTCAATGCCTTCGGAAATCAGGTCGACCCGGCGGTTGAGCAATACCATGTCCAGTTGCACCAGCGGGTACTGCTCAAGAAAGCGGCTGATCACATCCGGCAGGAAGGCGTGTGCCAGTGCCACCGGGCAGGAAACCCGTAAACGCCCGCGCGGCTCACTGCTCATGCTGGCCACGGTTTCGTCGGCGGCTTCGGCCTCCAGCAGCATGGCCTGACAATGATGCAAGTAACGTTCACCTACTGCGGTGAGCTTGAGTTGCCGTGTGGTGCGCTGCAACAGACGTGTGCCCAGGCGCTCTTCAAGCTCGGCGATACGCCGCGACAGGCGCGACTTGGGGATACCCAGCTGGCGCCCGGCGGCGGCGAATCCGCCGGCTTCGACGACGCGCGCGAAATAGAAGAGGTCGTTGAGGTCTTGCATGGGAATGTCTCACTGTTCCATCTGCGGGACAAACTAACGCATTTTCGCTTACTTATCAGCTATTGGTCACTTCGGTAGGATCTACCCCATCGTGATCGCCCACAGATGCGGTCTTCAATCACAGGAGAGTCCCATGAAACTGTTGCACATCGATTCGAGCATCCTGGGCGACAATTCCGCCTCGCGCCAGTTGAGCCGTGAAGTGGTCGAAGCCTGGAAGGCTGCAGACCCGAGCGTTGAAGTGATTTACCGCGACCTGGCTGCCGATGCCATTGCCCACTTCTCCGCCGCCACCCTGGTGGCTGCAGGCACCCCTGAAGACGTACGCGACGCGGCCCAGGCTTTCGAAGCCAAGCTCAGCGCAGAGACGCTCGAAGAGTTCCTGGCTGCCGATGCCGTGGTAATTGGCGCGCCAATGTACAACTTCACCGTGCCGACCCAGCTAAAAGCCTGGATTGACCGTGTGGCCGTCGCCGGCAAGACATTCCGTTACACTGAAGCAGGCCCGGAAGGCCTGTGCGGCAACAAGAAAGTGGTGCTGGTTTCCACCGCGGGTGGCCTGCACGCTGGCCAGCCGACCGGCGCCGGGCATGAAGACTTCCTGAAAGTGTTCCTGGGCTTCATTGGGATTACCGACCTGGAAATTGTCCGCGCCCACGGCCTGGCCTATGGCCCGGAGCAGCGCAGCCAGGCGATCGATGCTGCACAGGCGCAGATCGCCAACGAGCTGTTTGCTGCTGCCTGATCAAGGGAGCGGTTGGTTGCAGGCGTGGCCTTGTCGAAGCACAAGGCCACTCCAACCTGTAGAAGCGTTCAGGCCACCGGGATAAGCGGATCAGCTGCCGCCAGGGCCGCTGCCCGGTCAGCCGCTGGCGGATAAATCCACACTGAATTGATCTGGCGCTTCAGCGCCTTGGCTTCGGTCTTGTCCTCCGGTGGCGAAACCACACGGTCCCATCCTTCGGTGTACACCGCGCCCCAGGCCCCCAGGTCCAGGCACGTCACGTACTTGGGCTGGCTGTAAGCCATCGGTGCCACGCCCAGCAACTCGGCAGCGGCATTGTTGCCCGCATGGCGCCCCAGCGGAATCGCATGCTGGCACGACATCACGGCATGATTGCCAAGCGCGTCACAGGTGGCGTAAGCCACGTCTCCAGCTGCATACACGGCCTCATTGCCCTTGACCTTCAGGTTGCCATCGACATGCAAACGGCCGCGGTTGTCGCGCTCGCCGCTGATCTGTTCGGTGAGCGGGTTGGCCTTGAAGCCAACAGTCCAGACCACCGTGCTGGCGTCGATACGCTGGCCGTTGTCCAGCTGTACACCGGCAGGGTCTACCGAAACCACCGTGGCACCGCAAACCCACTCCACGCCCAGGGCCTCGCACGCCTGCTCGATGGCTGGGCGGATGCCGTCACCCAGGGCTGCGCCAATCCTGGCGCCGCGGTCGATTACCACTACGCGCAACGCGGCGTCTTCGCCCAGTATCGCGCGCAAGCGGGCCGGCAGTTCGGTGGCCGTTTCGATGCCGGTAAAACCGCCCCCGGCTACCACCACGGTATTGCGCGCCGGCGTGTTCGGCAGGCTGGCCAGCGACTTCAGGTGGTTTTCCAGGCGTGCGGCACTGTCGAGCTTGTCGACATCGAAGACATGCTCGATGCCAACCATGTCAGGGCGATCGAGCACACTGCCGCAGGCCATGATCAGGCGGTCGTAGGGCAGGGCGCACCGAGTGCCACTGCGGGTGCGATAGCCCACGCGGCGGGCCGCTTCATCGATCTGGAATGCCGTGCCCGGCACGAAGCGGACATTTACAACATCGAGCAGTGCCTGCAGTGGTGCGGCCATGGTATGCACGTCTGGCTCGTAGAAGCGCGGACGCACATGCAGTTCAGCCTGGGGTGCGAGCAAGGTGACCTCGACGTCCTTGCTGGCGTTGAGGTCAAGCTGGCGGATGGCGCTGAGCGCGCTCCACAGGCCGGCAAAGCCCGCACCAATGATCAGGATCTGCTTCATGGTTGTGCTCCTTAGAAGTTCGGTGGACAAGGTAGACCGTGTTGCCGGTCAACGGTGTTACCAGTGCTTGCTGGAGTGCTTCAGAATGTTGGCGGCGTGATCACCCAGATCACCACGGCATCTACTTCACCGGGGTTGCCGTAGCGATGAGGTTCCTGGCTCGAGAAGCTGAAGCTGTCGCCTTCACTCAGTTGGAAATGCCGCTCGCCTACCCACAGCTCAAACGTGCCGCTGAGCAGGTAACCGGCTTCTTCACCGTCGTGGCTGTAACTTTGCTGGCTGTAGGTACCCGGAGGGAAACGTGAGTGCAGCATCTCCAGCTGGCGATTGGGCTGGGGGGTGAGCAGTTGATCGACGATGCCATCTTCGTAATGCACGCTCAGGCGGCTGTTGCGCCGCACCACATAGCCTTGGTCTTCGGGCGCGGTGGTGGCCTCGCTGGCGAAGAACCACTGGATGGTCACGCCCAGGCTGCGGGCGATGTTGAACAGCGCCGGGATCGACGGGTAGGAGAGGTTGCGCTCCAGCTGGCTGATGTAGCCTGCGGTCAGTTCACTGTGTGCGGCCAGCTCCGCCAGGGTCATGCCGCGGCGCTTGCGCAGGCCGCGGATGCGGGTGCCGAGGAACTGCGGCGCGGCGCCCCCGGGTTCGCTGGCGGGAGGCTGGGAGGGTTGGCTCATGCACGTCGGTCCATCGCAAAAGCCGCAGTATGTACAGCCTCAGAGTGCCCAGGCAACCGTCAGACCATCGTGAATCGCTTCTTCGGCCGTGCGCGGCGCCAGGCAGTCGCCAATCCGCCGCACGTCCACCACACCTGCCAGTTCAGTGGCCAGGCGGTCTTGAGGTTGATGCCCCATGCACAGCACCAGGGTGTCGATATCTTCGAAGATCATCGGATCGCCGCTGGCGGTGTGCTGCAGGTATACCGTGTTGTCGTCGCAGCCATAAAGGCGTGCGTATGGGGTGACAGGGATACCCAGGCGATGCAGCTCGCCGGCCAGTTGGTCACGTACATAAAGCGGCAGGCTCTCGCCGCAATGAGTGCCGTTGACCGCCAACTGAACCTGATGGCCTTCGCGCACCAGGCGTTCGGCGATACCGGGGCCGATCCAGTCACAGCGCCAGTCGATCACCAGCACCGAACGCCCGGGTTTCGCCTCGTTGCGCAACACTTGCCAGGCGTCCACTATCTGAAGTTCGCCGGTACGCTCGAACGCAGGCCAGTAGGGGATGGCGCCGGTAGCAGCGATGACCAGATCAGGGCGCTCACGTTCGACCAGTGCGCGGTCGACCCGGGTGTTGCGCACCACTTGTACCCCCGCCAAGGCCATTTCCCGTTGCAGGTTGGTGCTGGCACCCCCGAACTCGCTGCGCCGTGGCAGCAGCTGGGCGAGCAGCACCTGCCCACCGAGCTGCGGACCCGCCTCGTACAGAGTGACCTGGTGCCCGCGCGCAGCGGCCACGGCCGCGGCCTTCATGCCTGCAGGCCCACCGCCGGCGACCATTATGCGCTTGGGTGAGGAAGTGGGCGTAAGGTGCCCGTACTGTAACTCTCGGCCGGTTTCCGGGTGCTGGATGCAGGAAATGGGCAAGCCACGATGGAAATGGCCGATGCATGCCTGGTTGCAGGCGATGCAGGCGCGCACGTCTTCGACCTGGCCGCGTTTGGTTTTGACTGGCATCAACGGGTCGCAGATCAGCGCTCGGGTCATGCCGCACACATCAGCCTGGCCGCGAGCCAGGATCAGCTCGGCTTCCTGAGGCTGGTTGATGCGCCCGGTGACGAACAGGGGGATAGCCAGCTGTCGCTTGAAGGTGCCAGCCTCGCGGGCCAGGTACGCGGGTTCGATAGCCATTGGCGGGACGATATGGACCGCGCCACCCAGCGAGGCCGAGGTGCCGGCGACGACATGCAGGTAGTCGAGCTGGCCCTGCAAGGCCACGGCAGCAGCCAGTGACTCGTCTTCGCTCAGGCCTTGGCTGTCACGCTCGTCAGCGCTGATGCGCAGGCCAATGATGAACTGCTCATCGGTGGCGGCACGTACCGCGGCCAGCACTTCGCGCAAGAACCTCAGGCGCTGATCCAGATCGCCGTTGTAGCCATCACTGCGTACGTTTACCCGCGGGTTGAGAAACTGCGCGGGCAGGTAGCCATGACTGGCCACCACCTCGACGCCATCCAGCCCGGCCTGGTGCAGGCGGCGGGCGGCGCTGGCGTAGCCCTGGACGATTTCGTCGATCATTGCCTGGTCCAGCGCGCGCGGCATCACCCGGAAGCGCTCATTGGGCACCGCAGAGGCCGAGTAGGCTACCGCCAACAGGCCGTCTGCCGACTCCATGATCTCCCGCCCGGGGTGAAACAGTTGCGACAGCACCACGGTGCCGTGCGCATGGCAGGCCTCGGCAAGCTGGCGGTAGCCGTCGATGCAGGCATCGTCAGTGGCCATTAGCACATGCGAGGTGTAACGGGCACTGTCGTGCACCCCGGCGACCTGCAGCACGATCAAGCCGACGCCACCGGCAGCACGGTCGCGCTGGTAGGCGATCAGTTTGTCGTTGACCAGGTTGTCGGTGGGTAGGCAGGTGTCGTGCCCGGTGGACATGATGCGGTTCTTCAAACGTTTGCCGCGAATCTGCAAGGGCTCGAACAGATGAGGGAAGGCGGTCTGCATCACGCGGCTCCGGTACAGGGTTGTTATTTTTTCTTATAAAAGTGTAGCAATAGTAAAAAATCAACTTGTTTTTTTACTGGCGTCTGTCTAGGTTTTCCTCACTCGCATGGCGAGGGTGTGACCTCAGAACAACAAGAAAACGGGCCCGTCGGGCACCGGCAGGAGGAAACTACGATGCAGCTATTTCCAGGAGTGACCGGCCTTTGTGCAGCCTTGCTGGCCCTCGGCCTGGGCAATGCGCAAGCTGCGCAGCAGATGGTCGTGGTCGGTTATGGCGGCGCGGGCCAGAAGGCCCAGGATGAGGCAATTTTCAAGCCCTTCATTGCCCAGGACGGCAGCCAGCTGATCCAGGGTGAATACAACGGCGAAATGGCACGGATCCAGGTCATGGCTGACACCGGCCACGTCGATTGGGACGTGGTGCAGATCGAAGGGCCTGACTTGATGCGCGGCTGCGACGAGGGGATATACGAGCACCTGGACTGGCAGCGCCTGGGCCATGCAGCCGAACTGATCCCGGAAGCCGCACAGGATTGTGGTTCGGCCGCGCTGGTCTGGAGCGTGGCTATTGCCTATGACCGCAACAAGCTGGCCCAGGCGCCGGCCTCGTGGGCCGATTTCTGGGACATCAACAAGTACCCAGGCAAGCGCGGCCTGCGCAAGCGTGCGGTGTACAACCTGGAATTCGCGCTGTTGGCTGACGGGGTCAAGGTCGAGGACGTTTACCGCGTGCTGTCCACGCCGGCGGGTGTCGAGCGGGCCTTCGCCAAACTCAGCGAACTCAAGCCCCATATCCAGTGGTGGGACGCCGGCGCTCAACCCGCGCAATGGCTGGCAGCCGGCGACGTGGTGATGACCTCCACCTACAGCGGACGAATTGCGGTGGCGGCGCAGCAGGGCAGCCCGTTGGCTGTGGTATGGCCTGGCAGCCTGTACGGTATGGACTATTGGGCGATCATCAAAGGCTCGCGGCATGTCGACCAGGCCAAGCGGCTGATTGCCTATGCCAATCAGCCGGATACCCAGGTGCGGTATGTGCAGCAGATACCCTATGGGCCGACCAATACCCAGGCCGCAGCCAGGCTTGACCCGGCGCTGGCCAACTGGGTACCCACTTCGCCACAGAACCTGCAAGGGGCGCTGGCCATGAACGTGGAATTCTGGGTCGATCATGGCGAAGAACTGGAGCAGCGCTTCAACGCCTGGGCCAGCAAATAGCGTTCGGTAAAGGAAAACAAGATGACTGCAACGGAACAAAGCCTGCGTCGGGAGCTGGCTGCCTGCTACCGGCTGATCGCGCATTTTCGCATGAGCGATCTGATCTTCACGCATATCTCCCTGCGTCTGCCTGGGCCGGAGCACCATTTCCTGATCAACCCTTATGGCCTGCTCTTCGATGAGATTACAGCTTCCAGTCTGGTGAAGATCGACCTGCAAGGGCGGCCGGTGGGCGCTGCCCGTCATCCAGTCAACCCGGCCGGGTTCGTCATTCACAGTGCCATTCACGCTGCCCGCGAGGATGCCCGGTGCGTGCTGCACACCCACACCCGAGCAGGTTGCGCGGTGGCCGCACTGGAGTGTGGCTTGCTGCCGATCAACCAGATGTCCATGGAGTTTTACGGCAATGTGGCTTACCACGGCTACGAGGGCATTGCGCTGGACATGGATGAACAGCAACGGCTGGTGGCTGACCTGGGCAACAAGCCGGTGATGATTCTGCGCAACCATGGGCTGTTGACCACGGGACGCAGTGTGGCTGAAGCCTTCCTGCGCATGTACTACCTGGAAAAGGCTTGCGAGATCCAATTGGCGGCGCAGAGTGCTGGGCAACTGATATTGCCGTCGACTGAAGTGTGCAGGCATACCGAGCGGCAGTTCAACGCGCCGGGGAGAGGCTTGAAGCAGGGGGAACTGACCGACCCGGATGCGCTGCAATTGGCGTGGGCGGCATTGTTGCGAATGCTGGAAAAGGTGGCACCTGGTTATCAGGATTGAACCTGTTCTTTGATTTGGCAACGTTGACGTCCAGCCGACAGCGGGCGGACGGAACAGTCACTGTAGTGCAACCATTGGTTTCAACTGTGCTGGTCCGTTTTTATGGAATGCCTTTATGCTGTAACGAAATATGTCTAAAAAAGCCTGCAGAAGGAAGTCGCAATGCCACTCAAGGACCTGCTTATCGCCCTGGTGGTGATTGTCGCCTGGGGAGTCAACTTTGTGGTCATCAAGGTTGGCCTCGACGGGCTGCCGCCGATGCTGCTGGGGGCATTGCGTTTCTTGCTGGTGGCGTTCCCGGCGATCTTGCTGGTCAGACGGCCCAAACTGCCATGGCGCTGGCTGATCGCTTACGGTGCGACCATTTCACTGGGCCAGTTCGCGTTCCTGTTTCAGGCCATGTACAGCGGCATGCCGCCAGGGTTGGCTTCGTTGATCCTGCAGTCGCAAGCTTTCTTCACCCTCGGTTTTGCTGCGTTGTTTCTCGGTGAGCGGCTGCGCCTGGCCAGCGTGCTGGGGCTGCTGGTGGCGGCCGGCGGCCTGGCACTGATCGGCAGCGAAGACGGCGGCCATGTGCCCATGCTGGCGTTGGTGCTGACCCTGTGTGGCGGTGCAATGTGGGGCCTGGGGAACATCATTACCCGGCGGTTCGGCTCGGTCGACCTGGTCGCGTTGGTGATCTGGGGTGGGCTGATACCGCCACTGCCATTCCTGGCACTGTCCTGGTGGCTGGAAGGCCCCGACCGCATTGGCCATGCCTTGGCCAATATCAGTTGGAGTTCGGTGCTGGCCCTGGCGTATCTGGCCTTTGTGGCCACCATGCTCGGCTACAGCCTGTGGAGCAAGTTGCTGTCGCGTCACCCGGCAGGCAAGGTGGCGCCGTTCTCGCTGCTGGTACCGGTGATTGGCCTGAGTTCGTCGGCTTTGCTGCTGGGAGAGCGCCTGACCGCCACTCAGGGCTGGGGCGCATTGCTGGTGATGGCCGGGCTGCTGGTGAATGTATTCGGTGCGCGCATCGGTCAGCGCTTGCGAGCTGCCAACGCGTAGGCGCTTAAATCTGCTGAGCTGCGCTCTGTTAGAATCGGCCTCTTTTTGTCAGGCCAACGGAGCGCATCCATGATCATTTCCACCACCAGCCAGCTCGAAGGCCGCCCGATTGCCGAATACCTGGGCGTGGTCAGTTCCGAATCGGTGCAGGGCATCAACTTCGTGCGCGATTTCTTTACACGGTTTCGCGACTTCTTCGGCGGTCGTTCGCAAACCCTGGAAAGCGCGTTGCGCGAGGCCCGGGAGCAGGCCACTGAAGAACTCAAGGCCCGGGCACGACAGTTGCAAGCCGATGCGGTAGTGGGGGTGGACTTTGAGATCAGCATGCCGTCGGTACAGGGTGGCATGGTCGTGGTATTTGCTACCGGCACAGCAGTACGCCTGAGGTAAAGCCTTCTGCCACTGGTCGGCTACAAGGTTCTTGTCCGGTCGGTCCGCAAATGACCAGCTAGTCTCACTCTCACAGGCCGCGTTTCCTGGGCAACTTGTCTGGTTGCCGGCGCGACCGCCACCGGAGGGACACTGGGCATGAGCGAATCCTTTTTCGAAGACCTGAACGATGCGTTCCCTATCAACAGCCAGGTGCGTTGCGGCCAGGCGGCATTTCGCCTGGGTTTCGCCCACATGACGCTGGATGATTCCGAACAGCTCCAGCCTGCACATTTGCAGCGCAGCAAAAAAGGCCGCTTCATGCCGCGGGTACCGATCAAGAAGTGAGCCCGCGCCTGCACACGCCCCCCGCCCAACGGCGGGGTTTTTATTGCCATTCGTTGATCCGCCTCATGGTATTGCCCGGTAGCGCTCGCCGGATGGCCCGGCCTGTGGTTTTCTGGCGCGGCATTCCAGCGACGGAGGATTGAATGCTCATGCGAGTCAGGGAAGAAACCTATTGGCAGTGGGCCGACGCACAGTTGCACAGCCGCTGCCACGACGAAGCACTCAGCGACGGCACCACACTGGACGTGCAGGTGCGCTTGTCGCGCCTGGGGGCGACGCAGTTGTTTCTGGGGGTGTACGCCGGGGATGGGCGGGCGGTGCTGGAAGAGTATTACCCGGCGCTGCCGGGCGAGACCATGACCCGTGCGCTGGTGTGGGGTGTCGACCGCGCCAGGGCGATGGCAACGGGCGCCTTGCCTTTGCCGGAAACCCGCTTGCAGCGGCGCCAGGCATGAAAAAGCCCGGCCTGTGCGGGCCGGGCTTTGGTAAGGGTGCGAACCCTCAATTCAGCGGTTCGATCACCTTGACTGCCTGCTGCTCACGGGCAGCGGGCCATTCTTGTTGCAGGGTCTGCAGCACGCGGCCGACGAATTCGGTGTCTGCGGCGGCTTTCTTGCCGACGTAGCCTTGGCCACGGCGGTAGACCTTGAAGCGGGCACGCATGCTGGGCAGGTGCTCTTCAAATTCATCTTCGACGGTGTTCGGTGGCAGGCGGTCGAGGCGCACTTCACCGGTTTGGCTAACCCACAGCAGATGGTCGTCAAGGCTGTCCTTGCGCACGGCAAACAGCTGGGCCAATTGGTCGATAGTCGGATTGTTGTTCAAGTTCATCATAAAGCCCCCATTACCCATTCATAGGTGATTTTCACAGTTGGCGCTATCACGGTGTAGCGCACTACCAAGGCTGCTACAGCAGCATCGCAACAGGGGCTTTCTCACGCTGCCTTTTGGACAGTTTCCCTCTCCACGGACGGCCTGCGTTACCGCGCAGGCCGTCTGGAACACCCTTGCCACCGCTCCCGATCGGGGAGACGGCTTCATCATGCCCAAGGGCGATGAACGGCGTCAACCGTTTTGTAGTGATTTTTTTTGCTCACTACATTCTGTCGTTTTGTCCGACAATCACAGCTCGCGTCACAAGCCGGAAAGGATGTCGAAGGCGGCTTGCACCCGCGCTTGGTTGGGGTAATTCCGATTGGCCAGCAACACGACTGCCAGCTGTTCTGCGGGTACAAACGCGGCATACGCGCCGAAGCCATTGGTGGAACCAGTCTTGTTGTACCAGGCTGCCGGTAGCGCGGGCAGGGCCGGCTGCAAGCGAGTGGTTGCCTGCGGTTCACGGATCAGCAGCGAGCTGTTGCCATCGATCAGTGTGCGCAGCGTGACCGGGTAGGGGTAGCGTTCCCAGCCCAGGCCTTGCGTCATGGCGCCGACCTGGAAATAGCCTTGCTGGGTAATGGCGGTGGCTTTCACCAAGGCCGGCGGCAGGCCCTGCGGCTGCATGTGCAGGCGCACATAGCGCAGCAGGTCGCTGGCGCTGGTTTTGATGCCGTAGGCCTCGTCGGCGTAAGGGCCCGGACCCATGCGCACCGGCTTGTCGGCGGCGTCATACCCTTGGGCATAAAGGCCCTGGGCGCTGGCCGGAACCTGAAGGTAGGTATTTTTCAGGCCCATCTTCGTCAGCAGGCCCTCATTCATCAGCGTGGAAAACGGTTGGTGCTGCGCACGGGCGGCAAGGTCACCGAACAAGCCCAGGCTGGGGTTCGAGTAGCAGCGCTGGGTGCCGGGTTTGGCGCGAGGTTGCCAGTGGCGGAAGAAATCGACTACCTGTTGCGGCGTTTGCACAGATTCGGGGAACTGCAGTGGCAGGCAGTCGGCGCTATAGGCGCCCAGTTCCAGCACCGTTGCGTCGCCGATGGGGGCGCCGGCCAGTGCCGGGTGGTAGCGCTTGGCCGGGGCCTGGAGGTCAAGCTTGCCCTCGGCGCTGGCAAGCGCGGCCAGTGTGGCAGTGTAGGTCTTGCTCAGCGAACCAATCTCGAACAGCGTATCGCGGCTCACCGGTACGTTGTCGGCCTTGCTGGCCACGCCGTAGCTGAAGTAATGCGCGTGGTCGCGTGCATAGATGGCCACAGCCATGCCGGTGATGCCTTGTTCCTGCATGAGCGGGCGGATGATCTGGTCGACCTTGGCCTGTAACTGGTCGTCGGCCTGGGCGCTGGTATGGCCAAAAGCGAGGGTGATGGCGGCTGCAAGTACAGCCAGACGTGGGCGGAACATGGTGGGTCCTTTTGTGGAGCGTGTCCGTTGAGCGATATCACTCGGGGTTCCGGCGTTAGCGACGGAGAGCCAAAGAACTTATCGTCTGCCCAGCCACCATGACAAGATGGATACAGTGATGAAGTATTTGCGCATGTTATTTGACAATTTCACCCTGGCCTTGCTCGGTGTGGTACTCATCGCCACCGTGCTGCCTTGCTCGGGCGATGGCGCGGTATATTTCGGCTGGCTGACCAACCTGGCCATTGGCCTGTTGTTCTTCCTGCATGGCGCCAAACTGTCGCGTGAAGCCATCATTACCGGTGCCGGGCACTGGCGCCTGCACCTACTGGTGTTCTCCTGTACTTTCGTATTGTTCCCACTGCTGGGCCTGGCGTTCAAACCTCTGTTCGTACCGCTGGTGGGTAACGAGCTTTACCTTGGCATCCTGTACCTGTGTGCCTTGCCTGCCACCGTGCAGTCGGCCATTGCCTTTACTTCGCTGGCCCGCGGTAACGTGCCAGCGGCCATCTGCAGCGCGGCGGCCTCCAGCCTGCTGGGTATCTTCCTCACACCGTTGCTGGTGATGTTGTTGCTGGGTGCCAGTGGTGATACGGGGTCCGGTCTGGATGCGGTATTGAAGATCACTTTGCAGCTGCTGGTGCCGTTCGTTGCCGGGCAGATCGCGCGGCGCTGGATCGGTGCCTGGGTCAAGCGCAATGCGCGCTGGCTCAAGGTGGTGGACCAGGGTTCGATCCTGCTGGTGGTGTACACCGCCTTCAGTGAGGCCGTGGTTACCGGGCTGTGGCACACCGTATCGCCGCAGCACCTGGCGGGGTTGTTCGTGGTGTGCGCAATTCTGCTGGCAGTGGTGCTGTTTGGCACACGCATGCTTGGCAAGGCGCTGGGCTTCGACCTTGAGGATCGCATCACCATCCTGTTTGCCGGCTCCAAGAAAAGCCTGGCCACGGGGGTGCCCATGGCCCAGGTGTTGTTCGTGGGCAGTGGCATTGGCGCGATGATCTTGCCGCTAATGCTGTTCCACCAGATACAGCTGATGGTGTGTGCTGTGCTGGCGCAGCGCTATGCCAGCCGTGACCAGGCGGTGGAAGCCTCGGCGGTGTCCTGAACGCCTTCGCGCTCCCATGCAGGAGCGCAATGGCAGCGATCAGCGGGCCTGGCCTGAACGACGCTCGCGCAGCGCCTTGCCGACTTCGGCCTCGATCTTGTAGGCCGGCCCCTCCAGGTCGTCGAAGTTGCGCGTATAGCGTCGGGCAAACTCCTCCACGCCCAGTTCCTGATACTGCTGCACATGCTTGAGCTCGTGCGCCCACAAGGCAACGTTGTCCTCGGCATCGGCGGCCCGGCGGAAGATGATCGTGTCGATCAGTGTAACGGCGTTCACATCGGGGTTCTGCAATAGCGCATTGGCTGCGCTCATTTGTTGCTCATCCCCCACCCGAAAGCGCGCCGCGTCGAGCACGGCAAAGTCATACCAAGGTTCAAGCTGCGCCCGGATATGCAACGGAATCGGCTGCACACCGCTGGCCGTGGCTTCGTCACGGGCCTGGCGCAAGGCGTAGGTCAGGCTGGACGAGGCCATGACCTCCACATCCTTGAGGATCTGCCCGGCCTGGCCTGGGTCGATCGGGGCGCAGAAACAGCCCATCAGGCACACCTGATACTGCCCGGGCGGGCAGGCCTGTTCGGCATGCGCTGGCAGGGCCAGCAGCAACCCCAGCAGCGCACTAATCCGCCTCATGCAGGGCCTGTTCGACAAACTGGCGGCTGGCGCCCAGTACTTGCGCTTGCACGCTTTCACTGGCCAGCATGCGCCCGACCAGCAATGCCCCTACGCACTGGCTGATCAGCACCCAGGCCAGTTGCTCATCCTCCAGGGTTGTGCTCCAGGCCTGGTGCAGTTCTACCAGCCAGTGCTCCGCCACTTCACGCACCGGTGTGTCGGCCCGGGCGATTTCCACACCCAACGGCGGCAATGGGCATCCACCTTCGGCATTGCGCAGGTGGGCCAGGCTCAGGTACTGCTGCAGGCAGCGGCCAAGGCGTTCGCGGTTGGCGCCCTGGCAGGCCAGGCGTATCAGGGGGCTGTTGCTCAGCTCCTGGCGTACCACCTCGGTAAACAGGTCGTCCTTGGACGGGAAGTGGTTGTAGAAGGCACCGCCGGTCAGGCCGATCGCTTTCATCAGCCCGGCCACGCCGGTACTGGCAAACCCCCCGCGCTTGGCCAGCGCGCCGCTGCTGGCCAGCAGCCGTTCGCGGGTTTGCTGTTTGTGTTCGTTGGAATAGCGCATTCACATGCCTCGACAGACAGGCTTGACGATGACCGCGATCATAGCATAGCGTTCGTTTACTAAACGATCATTTACCCATGGAGGCAGGCATGTCAGAACAACAAAAAGTCGTGCTGGTGATCGGGGCGGGCGACGCCACTGGGGGCGAAATCGCCAAGCGCTTTGCGCGTGAGGGTTACATTGCCTGCGTAACCCGGCGCCAGGCCGACAAACTGCAGCCGCTGCTGGAGGAAATACAGGCCGCTGGCGGCCGGGCCTACGGTTTTGGCTCTGATGCGCGCAAGGAAGAGGAGGTGGCCGCGCTGGTGGAGACTATCGAGCGTGATATAGGCCCGATTGAGGCATTTGTCTTCAATATCGGTGCGAATGTACCGTGCAGCATCCTCGAGGAAACCCCGCGCAAGTACTTCAAGATCTGGGAAATGGCCTGCTTTGCCGGTTTCCTCACCGCGCAGGCGGTGGCCCGGCGCATGGTTCAGCGTGAGCGTGGCACCCTCCTGTTCACCGGTGCTACAGCCGGCACTCGCGGTGCAGCCGGTTTTGCCGCTTTCGCCGGGGCCAAGCATGGCTTGCGTGCCTTGGCACAGAGCATGGCGCGCGAGTTGGGGCCACGCAACATCCATGTCGCCCATGTGGTGGTGGACGGTGCCATCGACACGGCCTTCATCCGCGACAGCTTCCCCGAGCGCTATGCCCTCAAGGACCAGGATGGCATCCTTGACCCGGCGCACATTGCCGACAGTTACTGGTTCCTGCACGCCCAGCCCCGCGACGCCTGGACCTTCGAGCTGGACCTGCGCCCCTGGATGGAACGCTGGTAAACCCCCGTTAACTCGCAAGGACCGTAACCATGCACACGTCTGTCGATTTCTTTTTTGACCTGGGCAGCCCAGCCAGCTACCTGGCCTGGACCCAACTGCCGAACCTGTGCGCCCGCCAGGGGGCCGCGCTGCACTACCGGCCAATGCTGCTTGGCGGGGTTTTCCAGGCTACCGGCAATGCTTCGCCGGCCATGATCCCGGCCAAAGGGCGCTACATGTTCACCGACCTGGCCCGCTTTGCCGAACGCTATGGAGTGCCGTTCGGGATGCCGCCGGGCTTCCCGGTCAATACCCTGACTTTGATGCGTGGCGTGACGGGTACCCAGTTGCATTCACCGGATCGGTTCGAGGCATTGCTAACGGTGCTGTTCACCGGGCTGTGGGTACAGCGCCGCAACCTGAGCGACAGCGCTGTGCTGAATGAAACACTCGCGCAGGCAGGCTTCGACCCGCAGGTTTTTCATGCCCTGGCCGCTGACAGCGAAGTAAAAGCCGCGCTAAAGCAGGCGACCGAGGCCGCTGTGGCGCGCGGGGTGTTTGGCGCGCCCACCTGTTTTGTCGGTGATGGGATGTTCTTCGGCCAGGACCGCCTGGACTTTGTCGAGGAGGCGCTGCGTCAGAGCGCCAACAGCCTCTCCAGCTGAGTGCGCTCCCACAGGCTGAGCAGGTCGGTGGGGTTGGTGCCATAGCGCTGCCAGTGCTCGAGCCCGGCCTGTTCGCCGCCGGGGGCATGGCAATGAACGCAATGCGCCAAGCCCTCAGTATCCAGGGCCAATGTCAGTTGCCAGCCCTGGATACCGACATCGACCAAGCCGCCCTCGCGGCGTGCAACCACCTCAAGGTGATGCACGCCAAGCGCCACATTGCGCAGGCACTGGTAGACATCCCGGGCGCTCAGTGAACGTCTGTGGATCAAGATCAGAAATTCGCCGGCGTGTTGGCGCTGATGATCTCGGCCTCATCCGGGCCGATGTTCTTGAAACTGTGCGGCAGGGTCGTGGGGATGTAGTAACCGTCGCCCGAGTTGAGCACGCTGACCTGGCCGTCGACCCACAGCTCGACGGTACCACGGGTGACCAGCCCGCATTCTTCGCCTTCAGCATGCACGATCGGCTCGCCAGAGTCGGCGCCGGGTGCGTACAGCTCACGCAGCATGCGCATCTGCCGGCCTTCGACGCTGGCGCCGACCAGCAGCATGCGCAGGCCATTGCGGCCCAGGTCGGGTTGTTCGCCACCACGGAATACGTAGCGTTCCTCACGCACCGGCTCGTCGAAGCTGAAAAACTCCGCCAGGCTCATGGGAATGCCCTCGAGCAGTTTTTTCAGGGAGCTGACCGAAGGGCTGACGCGATTCTGCTCGATCTGCGAGATCGTCGAATTGGTCAGCCCGCTGCGGCGGGCCAATTCCCGTTGGGAGAGGTTGTTGCGTTCACGCACCAGTTTGAGTCGCGTCCCCGTGTCCATAGCCGCCTTGTAATCAGAGGTGTCAATAATAATGAGCGATGCGCATTAAAACACACTCTGCGCCCTTGCGCGCTGTGCTTCTCAAACCCGCTGCTCACGCGGCATTGGCCACAGCCCGACCAGCAGCAACAGCACGGCCACGGCCAAGAATGGCAAGCGTGGATCAAGGGCATACACCAAGGTACCGGCGAGCGGCCCGATCACCGCGCCCATGCCTTGGGCGGCGCCAATGGAGCCGGCTGTGGCGCCTTGTTCGGAGGCCTGCATGGCATTGGCCGCCAGTGCCGAAAACGCCGGGAACACGAAGCCCATGCCCGCTGCCGCAACAAAATAGCAAGCCCACAGCCAGGGGGCCGTGGTGGCCAGTGAGCCACAGGCAAAGCCCAGTGCCGATACCGTGGCACCCACCCGGATCATCTTCAGCGGTGGCCACTCCAGTTGGCGCAGGATCACCTGTGCCAGCATCAGTGCCACACCCACGGTGGTCAGGGCGATGCCAGCCGCCTGGGCGGCTTCGGCAGGGCCCAGATGCAAGCGGTCAAGGGCAAAGAAACCGACGATGATCTGCGACACGGTCACACTGAGCATGGCGCTGAATGCCACCAGCAGCGGCCGGCGCAGGCGCGGGTCGTTCAGCCGCACCGGACTGGGGGCGTGGCTGTGCGGCAGCGCCTGTGGTTTGAGGGTAAAAAACAGCACGAGGAAGGCAGTGGCCGGCAGCAGCGACATGATATGGAACGGCAGGCTCAGGCTGTGACGCGCCAGCAGTGCGGCCAGTGCTGGCCCGACCACCAGGCCGACGGCGTTGGCCGCCCCCAGTGAGGCCATGGCCCGCGCCCGGCGTTGCGGCTCGACATGGTCGGCGATCAGCGCATTGCAGCCTACCGGGATGGCGGCATAGAAGGCGCCGATGCAACCGCGCGCGATCATAAGGCCGATGAACGCCAAGGTTGCCCCCGGCAGCCAGCGCAGTGCGCCTTCGACGAACAGGCACAGCAGCCAGTAAGCCAGGGTAAAGCCGGCGCTGCCCAGCAGCAGGATGCGCCGACGGCCCAGGCGGTCTGCCGCGCGCCCCCAGGGCCGGGCCAGCAGCACCCAGACCACGCCGGCCACGGTTATGGCGGCGCCGGCTTGCCAGGTGGCCATGCCAAGCTGGCGGGCTATCGGGCCGATCAGGGCGACGAAGGCCATCATCGACATGGTGCAGGCCATGTTGGCCAGCAGCAGCGGGCGCAAGTCCAGGGTGCTGGCAGGCAGAAGGGTTGCAGGATCCTTTGCGACGTTCATGAGCGGTCCAGGGCAGTGCGGCAAATAAAAGCCGATATTATTAAGAACTATTATCGAGTGTCGAATCCCTGGGCTGCTGCAGCTCAATCACTGCGGCGCAGGGGGCCAGGCCACATGCTACGCAACACACCGTCGCGGCGCACCCACGCGTGCATCAAGGCTGCACCCACATGCACCAGCACCGTGGCGAACAGCAGGTAGCCCGCCCAGCCATGGGCCTGGCGCAACACGGCATACAGTTGAAGGTTGTGGGGGGCAATGGCGGGCAAGCCGAGCGGGCGCGGGTAATCGCCGGCCGACAGCATGGCCCAGCCCAGCAGCGGCATGGCCAGCATCAGGCCATAGAGCAGCAGATGCGAGGCTCCGGCGGTCCAGCGCTGCAGTTTTGGCAGGTCGTTCGGCAGGGGCGGATGAGGTAGGGTCAGGCGCGCAGCAATGCGCAGCACCACCAGCACCAGCAGGGCCAGGCCGGTGGCCTTGTGCAGGCTGATCAGCACCGGGTGGCGTAGCGACAGGTCGGCGACCATGCTCACACCGATGAACAACATGGCCAGTATCAGCACGGCCATCAGCCAATGCAGCAAACGGGCAAAAGGGTGGAAGGCTTCAGGTTTCATGGCTTGGCTCCGGTGCTGAGCGATTCGCGGCTACGGCGGTTGAACGATTCCGAATAGGCGGCCGAGCGGGCGGCGAGGATCGGATCGGCCGATGCCTCTATACCGCGCGGCAGGATCAGCGGGTCGAAGTTGAGGTCGCGGCAGGCCCCTTGCTCGGGGGCGTCTACCTGTTCCAGCACCAGGGTGCCGGCGTCCACGCTACGCCGCTCGGTGGGCCACGGCCGGGCAGGGTCGTCCACGGCGTCGCCCGGTTCGGCCAGCACCAGACGCAGCTTCCAGCGCAACGGGCCTTGGGCAAGGCGTTGCTGCAAGTCGTGTTGCAGGAATTGCTTGTCATCAACCTGGGTGGGCAATGCCGCAAATGCAGTTTGTGGCTCAAGCTGCCAACGCACCGGGTGGGCCGCGCCAGCTGCGTCGATCAGGCGGAAGGCATTGATACTGTGGTATTGCGTGTTGGCGAAGCTGTCGCTGGGTTTGTAGCCCGCCGCCCATTGGCGAAACGCCGCGCTTTCCGGGTGGGCGGCAAAGAACGCCTGCAGCTTGCCAGGGTCCGGTTTGCCGGTAGCCGGGTCTGGTGTGCTCGCCAGTACTTGCTGGTAGAAAGCTTGCGGCGTGCTGACTGCCAGCACCGGTGGGTTGTTCATGCCCGTCCGCCAGACCTGACCGTCGTCGGTGCTTAGCTGAATCGCCAGGCTGCGAACGGGTATAGCGGTATCCGGGGCGAACGGGTTGGCACCGCCGATGGCAAAACGGCCCACCACCGGCACCCGTTGCTGGCTGAAGGCGCGCGCCGTGGACAGGTTGGCGGCCTGCCCGCTGGCCTGGAAGTAGCCGCTCACGCACAAGCCCTTGGCGTGGTTCTTGCGATAGCCGGGGTAATGCCCGGCCTGGGCTTCGAAGGTGTCGATGATGCGCTGTGGCGTCAGTCGGGGTTCGCCGAGCCAGCCGGCGGCATAGGCAAAGCCGGCACCTGCGGCCAGCATCACGCCGCCAATGGCGGCCAGGCGCAAGGCTTTGGCCGGGCCGTGCAAGGGTGTGTTCATGGTCATTGTCCGGTTCAGTGAAGGTGCCAGTACGACGGGGCAGGGAAAAAGTTATTCCCTCATCGGGAATAGAATTTGTTCAGAGGCGTCTGCCCTTTACACTGACAACCCCAGAGGCCGGTACCTGACCATGCACGATTTGGACGACCACCAGTGGCGCGAGCTGCTGGCCCGCCTGCGCCGCTTTGCCGTGTGGCTGACCCGCGAGCCGGGCAGCGCCGACGACCTGGTACAGGCGACGGTCGAGCGGGCCCTGAGCCGCCGCGACCAGCAGCGCGACGCCGATGCTCTGCGTGCCTGGCTGTTCACCATCCTTTATCGACAGTTCCTCGACGGTAAGCGCCGCGAGCGCTTGCATGCGCGCTGGCTGTCCTGGTTCGGCCGCAACGAGCGCGACGAAGAGCCGGCGGGTGACAACATCGAAGCCATCGTCCTGGCCCAGGCTGATCTGCAGGCCTTTGCCCGGCTGTCGGCGGAGCAGCGTGCCTTGTTGCTGCTGGTCAGCATCGAAGGCTTGAGTTACAAGGAGGCCGCCCAGGCTTTGGGCATCCCCATCGGCACTGTGATGTCGCGCCTTTCGCGCGCGCGCAATGCCTTGCGCGAACTGACCGAGGGCAACCCCCAGCCCCCGGCCTTGCGGAGACTGAAATGACGCGCCTTATCCCCAGCGATGATGAATTGCACGCTTACGTCGATGAGCGCCTGGAACCTGTGCGCCGGGCCGAGGTGCAGGCCTGGCTGGCGGCCAACCCGCAAGCTGCGGCACGGGTGGAAGGCTGGCGCGCCGATGCCCGGCGGCTGCGTGCAGCGCTGGCCGGATTGGGCGAAATGCCCGGTGCGGCGCAGTTGGACCTTGGCCAGTTGCGTCGGCAATTGCGCCAGCGTCGGCAGCGACGCTGGGCTGCGGCGGCGGTGGTGATGCTGGCGTTGGGTGTGGGGGGCTTGGGCGGCTGGCAAGTGCGCGATGCAACCCTTGCACGAGCCGACCTGCCCATGGCTGATGCTGTTCAGGCGCACCGTTTGTTCGCCGGCAGTGAAGCACTGGATATCCAGGCCAGTGATCCTGGGCAGCTGCGCGACTGGCTGGGGCGCCACTTCAGCCGGGTGGGCCAGTTACCGGACCTGGCCGGCTACGGCTTCAAGCCAGTGGGCGCGCGCTTGCTCAGCAACGAGCAAGGGCCGGCGGCGCTGCTGGTGTTCGAGGATGGCAAGGGCCAGCGCATCAGCCTGTTCCTGCGCTCGCCGGGCGACCTTTATCGGCGCATGCCGGACGGGCAACGGGTCGATGGCCAGTTGGAGGCGCGGTACTGGTCGCATGGGGCTTATAACTTTGCCTTGGTCAGCGCAGCGGACGATGTGCGTGGAGCGGGGGTGGGGGAGGCGTTGAGGCTGGGGTTGTAAGTGTGGGCCCAAGGTGTGCAACGAGGGCCCACCACCAGAATCAGCTCAGTTCCAGCCAGATCGGCGCATGGTCCGACGGCTTTTCCATCCCGCGCAGTTCATAGTCCACGCCCGCTGCCTTGATGCGCGGCACCAGCGGTTGCGAGGCCATGATCAGGTCGATGCGCAGGCCGCGCTTGGGCTCGTCCTCGAAGCCGCGGCTGCGGTAGTCGAACCAGCTGAAGCGGTCGGTCACGTCCGGGTACAGGTGGCGGAAGCTGTCTACCAATCCCCAGCCTTTCAAGCGTTCCATCCACTCGCGCTCTTCCGGCAGGAAGCTGCACTTGCCGGTCTTCAGCCAGCGTTTGGCGTTGTCCGGGCCGATGCCGATATCACAGTCTTGCGGCGAGATGTTCATGTCGCCCATCACCAGCACTGGGTGGTCGTTGCGGAACTGGCTTTCCAGCAGTGCCTGCAGGTCGCTGTAGAAGCGCTGCTTGGCCGGGAACTTGGTGGGGTGGTCGCGGCTTTCGCCCTGGGGGAAATAGCCGTTCATGATGGTGATCGGGCTGCCGTCGGCATCGGCGAAGGTACCCCAGATGAAGCGGCGCTGGGCATCCTCTTCGTCGGTGGCAAAGCCCTTGTGCAGGCTCAGCGGCGCCTGGCGCGACAGCAGGGCCACGCCGTAGTGGCCCTTCTGGCCGTGATAGTGCACGTGGTAACCCAGTGCCTGTACGTCGGCCAGCGGGAACTGATCGTCGCTGACCTTGGTTTCCTGCAGGCCGATCACGTCCGGCTGGTGCTTTTCAATCAGCGCCGCCAGCTGATGCGGGCGGGCCCGCAGGCCGTTGATGTTGAAACAGACGATCTTCATGGAAAGACAATCCCGGTAAAAGGCGCGATGCTAGCCGACATCGACCTGCATCACCAGCATGGCGGCCAGGCGAGCCTGCTGCTAACGTGCTGTTGGGGGTGAACGAAGCGCGCTGGGGCACCTCCAAGGCACTGAACGCCCATTCCAGGAGGTCTTTCCGCAATGCCCGAAACCACAGCCGCCCCGGCCCGTGTCTGCCTGCTCGACGATGGTTACAGCCGCGAGGCACGTTCGCTGCTGTACAACGCCTACCGCCACGAGCCCACCTTCGCCTATATCTTCGAAGCCCAGCGCCCGGGGTATGAGCGGCGCCTGCGGGTGATGGTGCGCGAATGGGTGCGCCAGCACTTCTACCTGCAACTGCCCGCCATCGGCCTGTTGGTCGAGGACCGCCTGATTGCCCTGGCCCTGATCGTGCCGCCGCTGCGCCGGCTGGGCGTGGCTGACAGCTGGGCTTGGCGCCTGCGCATGATGCTGGGGACCGGCCTGCGCTGTACGCGGCGCTACATGGATTACCAGGCCGCGTTGGCCGCCTGCCTGCCCACTGACCAGGTGCATGTGCTGCCGTTGTTGGGTGTGCATCCGCAATTCCAGGGCAAGCACTACGGCGAGCAATTGTTACAAGCTGTGCACAACTGGTGCGCGGAGGACCCGGGTACCCAAGGGGTGGTGCTGGACACCGGTAACGAGCACTACCTGGCTTTTTACCAGCGCCAGGGTTATGAGGAAATTGGTGAGGTAGCTGTAGGACCGATCCGAGAGAGGGTGTTCTTTCATCCTAATCCAGTCTCTTCAAAACCCGCTTTTGCCTGAACAGGCCGCCAGGCGGCTCCCTTGAGCGCCTGGCTCTGGTAGCATGCGCCGCATGACGTATTCAGGAAGATTGACCTGGGGCCTGGTTTTCTGGGTTGCCAGTTTCGCAGCATGGGGCCAGAGCGAGTTGTTGGTGAAGGTGAAGCCGGCCAACAAGGCGCTCAAGGCCAATGTCGAAGGCTATATAGGCACATTGGGTGACCGCGACGAAGAAGCACTTTTGCGCTTCAGTCGCGGGGCAGAGGAGCAGGCGCGCAAAGCGGCGCAGGCACTCGGCTACTATCAGGCGCAGATCGTTACCGAGGTCAAGCCCGCCAGCGACGCAGACCATCCCCCACAACTGATCATCAGCATCAACCCGGGCGAACCGATTCGCCTGCGCAACGTGACCGTGCGCATCGAGGGCCCGGCCAGCGAAATGAAAGCCTTCCGTGTGCCTGACAGCAAGGCGCTGCGTGCGGGTGAACAGCTCAATCACGGCCATTACGAGGATGCCAAGCGGTTGATCCAGAACCAGGCGTCGCGCTATGGCTTCTTCAGTGGGCGCTTCAGTAGCCAGCGCCTGGCCGTCGACCCGCAAGCCGGTGTGGCCGATATCGACCTGGTCTATCAGAGTGGCCCACGTTATCGCCTGGGCGCCGTCACGTTCGGTGGCGACACGCCGCTGGACGAGGACCTGCTGCAGCGTATGGTTTCGTTCCAGCCGGGCACCCCTTACGACTCGGAACTGATCGCAGAACTGAACAACGACCTGCAATCGAGCGGCTATTTCGAAGGCGTGCGTGTTGATGCGGCGCCCACTGCTGCTGTGGGCGAAGACATCCCGGTGGATGTTCACCTGGAAACCCGTAAACCTCGCACCATGGGCCTTGGCCTGGGCTTCTCGACCGACGTCGGGCCGCGTGGCAAGGCCAACTGGACCCGCCACTGGGTCAACCCGCAAGGCCACAGCTATGGCTGGGAAACCGAATTGTCGGCACCGCGCCAGAACGTCGGCCTGTGGTACGACATTCCGCTCGACCCGCCGCTGACCGACAAGCTGCGCTTTGCCGGTGGCTACCAGAATGAGGAGCTTGCCGGCACCGACTCGCTCAGCAAGCTGTTGACAGTCGGCCCCGAGTGGCACAGCAAGCTGCCCAGTGGCTGGCAGCGGGTGATTTCGCTCAAGTACCAACGCGAAGAATATCGCCTGGGTGACGACTCCGGTTTGAGCAACCTGCTGATGCCGGGCGTCAGCTATTCCTTCCTGCGCAGTGACAACCGCATCGATCCGCACAACGGCTATCGCCTGCAGTTCGATGTTCAAGTCGCCAAGGAAGGGCTGGTTTCCGACACCAACCTGCTACACGGCAACGTATTGCTCAAAGGCCTGACCACGCTCGGCCACAACCACCGCTTTCTCGGGCGCGTACAGTTTGGCGGCAGTGCGACCAATGGCTTCAAGAACAACATTCCGCCGTCGCTGCGGTTCTTCGCGGGTGGCGACCAGAGTGTGCGCGGTTATGACTACCAGACCCTGTCGCCGAAGAACAGCGACGGTGACCGTATTGGTGGGCGCTATCTGGTGGCAGGCAGTGTCGAGTACCAGTATTCGCTGACCGAAAAATGGCGGGTCGCGACGTTCGTCGACCAAGGCAACTCGTTCAACGACCTGGAGCTTCCCAGCCTCAAGACCGGTGTCGGCTTTGGTGTGCGCTGGGTATCGCCGGTCGGGCCGCTGCGCCTGGACCTGGCCAAGGCGCTGGATGACGAAGGGGGCATTCGCCTGCACTTTTCCATGGGGCCCGAGCTGTGAAACGCGTGATCAAACATATTTCACTGGGCCTGCTTGGGGTCGTCGCGAGCGTGGGCCTGGTGCTCGGCTTGCTGCTGGGTACCCAGGCTGGCAGCCGCTGGGCACTGGGCAAGGTGCCTGGGCTTGAAGTGGCCGACTTCCAGGGGCGCCTGGCGGGCAGTTGGCAGGCCAGCCGGCTGAGCTGGGCCGACGCCGGCAGCAAGGTAGAGTTACAAGCGCCGTTGCTGGCCTGGTCGCCGGCTTGTTTGCTGCGCGCTACCTTGTGCATTGACCGGTTGCAGGCAGACCGCATTGACATGGCCTTTGCGCCAAGCACCGAACCGGCCGAGAGCGGTCCGCTGCAATTGCCGACGCTGCGGTTGCCGGTGGCCATCGAACTGGGCGAGGTCAAGGTCGGGCAGTTGCGCCTGGATGGCAGTGACCTGCTTGGCGACTTGCAACTGGCTGCGCACTGGACCCACAGCGGGATACGCATCGACAGCCTGCGGCTGCTGCGCGACGACCTGCAATTGAGCCTGCAGGGTGACCTGCAACCCGAAGGCGACTGGCCGGTGCAATTGCAGGCGCAGTTGCAGTTGCCTGCGGTAGACGAAAAACCCTGGCAACTGGCGCTGACGGCCAATGGCCAATTGCAGAAGACGTTGGAACTCGCCGGCACCAGCAGTGGTTACCTCGATGCCACATTGAGTGGGCAGTTGCAGGCATTGGCCGAGCACCTGCCGGCGACCTTGAGCATCCGCTCCGAGGCGTTCAAACCGGCTGGTGCGTTGCCTGACACCTTGCAATTGAACGCGCTCGAGCTCGATGCCAAGGGTGATCTGCTCGATGGCTATCAACTGTCTGGCAGGGCCAGCCTGCCGGCCGAGCAGTCACCCATCGCCTTGGTCCTGTCTGGCCTGGTCGACAGTAAAGGGGCCAGGCTCGATGCCCTCGACCTGACTGCCAGCGACAGCCAACGGGTCAAGCTGCAAGCCACGGCTGACTGGCAGCAAGGCCTGAGCGCCGATGCGCAGCTGGACTGGCAGGACTTCCCGTGGTTGCGCCTGTATCCACTGGAAACACCCCCCGAGGTCACGCTCAAGCGCTTCAATACCCAAGTGCATTATCGCGATGGCAATTACCAGGGCACCTTCATGGGTGACCTGGATGGCCCGGCGGGAGCATTCAGCATAACCAGCCCGTTCGAAGGTGACCTCACCCAGGTGAAACTGCCACAGTTGGCGCTGACCGCCGGCCAGGGCAAGGCAGCCGGGAGTGTCGCCTTACGTTTTGCCGACACCCTGGCCTGGGAGGTCGACCTGCAGCTGTCCGCGCTCGACCCGGCCTATTGGCTGGCCGAACTGCCCGGTACCTTGGCGGGGCCACTGCGCAGCAAAGGCGAACTGAAAGGCGATGCGCTTACCCTCGACGCCCAGCTTGACCTCAAAGGCCGCCTGCGTGGCCAGCCAGCCATGCTCAAGGCCGAGGCCCAAGGGGCAGGGCAGAGCTGGACCCTGGGCGCACTGGCTATCCAGCTGGGTGACAACCGCATCAACGGCAGTGGCAGCCTGCAACAGCGCCTGGCGGGGCGAATCGACCTCGACCTGCCGCGCCTGGGCCAGCTGTGGCCAAGGTTGCAAGGCCGGGTCAAGGGTCGGCTGGATGTCGCCGGCACCTTGCAGGCCCCGCAAGGTACGCTGAGCCTGCAGGGCCAGCGCTTGGCCCAGGCCGAAAACCGTCTGCAGCAGCTGGACCTGGATGCGCGCCTGGACAGCGCCCAGCGCGGTGTAGTCGAGCTCAAGGCAACCGGTATCCACCTGGGTGACACAGCCTTGGGCACGTTGCAGGCCAACGGCAAAGGCGACATTCGCCAGCAGGCCTTGACCCTGGCGCTGGACGGCCCGCAGCTCAAGCTCGACCTTGGCCTGGATGGCCAGTTGAACAAAGGTGACTGGCGCGGGCGCCTGGCCACGGGCCGAATCCAGGCCGGTGGCCAGGACTGGCAGTTGCAGGCGCCTGCACGCCTGCAGCGGCTGGCCAGCGGCCAGCTCGACTTCGGGGCCCACTGCTGGCGCTCCGGCCAGGCAAGCCTGTGTGGCGATGATCAGCGGCTCGCCCCCGAACCGCGCCTGCGCTACCACCTCAAGCAGTTCCCGCTGGGCAGCCTGGCCCAGTGGCTGCCGAAGGACTTTGCCTGGCAAGGCCTGCTCAATGCCGATATCAACCTGGACATCCCGGCCAGCGGCCCCAAGGGCACTGTCGTTGTCGATGCCAGTGGCGGCACCCTGCGCGTGCGCGACAAAGGCCGCTGGATCGATTTCCCTTATCAGGCCCTGCGCCTGGACAGCACGCTGGCACCGCGGCGCATCGATACGCGCCTGGCGTTTCGCGGTGAGCGCCTGGGTGAGCTGAACGTCAACGCCCGGCTCGATCCGCTGGGCAAGAACAAACCGTTGTCGGGTGATTTCCGCCTGGCCGGGCTGGACTTGTCGGTGGCCCGTCCGTTCGTGCCCATGGTCGAACGCCTGGCCGGGCAGCTCAATGGCAGTGGTCGGCTTTCAGGCACCTTGCTGGCACCACAGGTAAACGGCAACCTGATGCTCAGCGGTGGCGAAGTCAGTGGTGCCGAGCTGCCGGCCAGCCTTCAGGACCTGTCATTGCAGGCGCTGATTGCCGGCGAGCAGGTGCAGCTCAACGGCAATTGGCGCAGTGGCGAGGCGGGACGTGGCCAGTTGAGCGGCAACCTCACCTGGGGGCAGGCACTGGGCATGGACGTGCGTCTGCAAGGTCAGCAACTGCCGGTCGCGGTCGAGCCCTACGCCACACTGGAAGTTGCCCCGGACCTGACGTTGCGCCTGATCGATGACAAGCTGGCGGTGACCGGCAAGGTGCAGGTGCCCAAGGGCAAGATCACTGTGCGTGAGCTGCCGCCGTCCACGGTCAAGGTGTCGGATGACACGGTAATCGTCGGTCACCAGACCGAGGAAGGCAAACCACCCATGGCAATGGCCATGGACATCGATGTCGAAGTGGGCCGCGAAAAGCTGTCATTCAGCGGCTTCGGGCTTACCGCCAACCTGCTTGGCCATGTGCACATCGGCGATAACCTCGATACCCGTGGTGAACTGAGCCTGGCGGACGGCCGCTACCGTGCCTACGGCCAGCGCCTCACCATACGGCGGGCGCGACTGCTGTTCGCCGGACCGATCGACCAGCCGTACCTGGACATCGAAGCGATCCGCAAGGTTGACGATGTGATAGCCGGTATCCGCCTGAGTGGCAGCGCCGAACAGCCGACGACCAAAGTGTTCTCGGAGCCGGCCATGAGCCAGGAGCAGGCGCTTTCGTACCTGGTATTGGGGCGGCCATTGGGCAATACCGGTGAAGATAACAACATGCTCGCCGAGGCAGCGCTGGGCCTGGGCCTTGCCGGGAGCGCCGGCATCACCGGCAGCCTGGCGTCGAGCCTGGGAATTGACGACTTTCAACTGGATACCGAAGGTTCCGGCAACAGCACCAGCGTGGTCGCCAGCGGTAACATCACCGAGAAGCTGAGCCTTCGTTACGGGGTGGGGGTGTTCGAGCCGGCCAACACGATCGCGTTGCGCTACAAGCTAAGCAAGAAGGTCTACCTCGAGGCCGCCAGTGGGCTGGCAAGCTCACTGGACATCTTCTACAAACGCGACTTCTAAGCCCGCAGCGTGGCGGCCATCAACGGACGGTGGCCGCCTCGATGAACTCGTTGGTGTCGGGTGAGGGTGGTGGAGTGGTGGCGCGTACCGGAACGATCAGGTTGGTGTATTCCTCGATCAACCGGTTCAGAGCCTCTGGCGGTTCGCTTGCCTGGAACTGCATGCGGATCTGCACTTCGTCCGGGTCTCGGTTTTCGCCCTGACGGCCTTGGCCGCCAATGGTGACCTTGAAGCTTGCGGTCTTGCTCTCGCTTGCGGTCAGCAGTGCCTGCTGCGCCTCGGTGCCTTTGACCCTTACCGACAGGTCGACCTGCATGCGCTCCAGGGCCAGGCCTTTCGGTGACACCAGCGCAAACAAGGGGACGCGCATGATGTGCTGCCCATCCATGGCCACCTCGACCATCTTGGCTTTCATGGGGGCGCCCAGTGCTTCAGTGTCGCATTCGAAAAACTGGTCAAACAGGTTGATGTACTGCTGGGCAATCAAGCTATTGGTGGCACTGGCGGCTTCTTGCAGGCCACGGGTAATTTCACGCAGGTCAATGGAGGTCATGGGGGCGGGGGGCTTTTGCAACGATTCGACTCCTCAGGCCAGGGTGTGCCCCTCCCAAAACCGGCAGGAGGGGCAATCGGGTCAAGCGCCAGCGGTTTACGGGGTCGGCAGGTTTGCAGGCGCAGGTCGTTTCAAGGTATCCGCCTGGGAGATTTCGTCCGGGCATTCCAGTTCGGCGGTTCGGACAACGGTTGGCTTGGTTGCGGCGTCAGTGAGGAACTCGATTACCCTCATCATCGCTTCGGGCGGTTCCTGACGTTTCAGGGTCGTGTTGAAGGCATAGCGGGCGCGGGTATCTGTTTTGCGGGTTTGCGTGGATTTGTGGCTCACGCTGCCTTTCACGTTCAGCCTGAACGGCCCCCATCCCAGTGAGCCGGTAGCTTCTGCATTCATGTCCTTGCTGGAAACATCTTCCGACATCTGGTTGATAACCAGCTCGAACTCTACATTACCCTCTTCGATGGAAATGTTCGGGTGGGTAATGGCCGCCATCAGCGGCACTTTCATGGTCTTGCTGACCACGCCTTTGTATTCGCCCTGTTCGTCGACGATGGTTTCGTCGTAGTCGAACTGGATGGCGACTGCCTTGCCATCCTGAACGCATACCTGCATCAGGAAGTCGGCGTACGATTTGCTGGCGGTTACCTGCGCCTGGACCATGGCCTGCAAGGGACCGGCGATCATGCGGTCCATCGGCAGGGCATTGATCACGGAGCCTATAAGGCTGTTATCTAACGACATATCGAGAAGCTCACTCTAGTGGGGTAAGTCAGCCGCAAATAGCAGCCAAGGTGTTCGGGCGTCAGCGCGTGCAAAGCTCCTGGCGCCGGATGTTGCCGATCTGCCGCAGGCTCAGGCCGTACTTGTTGGCCAGCAGGCTGCGGGACAAACCGTTGGCGCTTTCCTTCTGGATCTGCTGGTTGCGCAGCTGACGCAGAAAGTGGTCAGCCTTGGGGATCTCCAGGGCGACCCCGGCAAAGCGCTTGATCAGTGCGTCGAGCGCTTCGGCCGGCAGCACGTCAGCGAGCTTGGTGCGCTCGCGGTGCTTGGGGATGTACTTGGGCCTGCCACCGTAGGCGCAGGTCAGTTGGTAGGCGTTTTCGATGCCTATACAGTCGATCAGGGCCTGCAGCGAGTGGGGCAGTTGGCTGATATCGATCTGGCTCAAATCTGGCTTTTGCATATGGCGCTCCTTCGGGGTAGATGGGATGTGCGACCCGATCACCCGCGGCGTTATGTCGAAGGTGTGAGCAAATTCTGTGCGACAGCCGAGGCGCGTCGCTAGGCGGCATAGGGGTTGGGGGTTGTAGTTTCGGTGAACAGGATTTGCAGGCAGCGATATCTGGCGCTGTAGGAAATGGCGTCGACATCTGTCTGTGCCGCCTGGTTTCCTGTCGGGTCACTCGCAATGACGCGCAGTGGGTGCGGTACCCCTCAATCGCACGGGTAGCTGCTCAGCAAGCTGGCGCTACCCAGATAGGCTTGAGGGGTGGCGCGCATGCCCGTTGGCAGCGTGCGCCAATCGACCAGCAGGCACAGCGCGTGCAATGGCTGGCCGTTGCGCTGGCCGATGACCTGGTCGGCAAAGTGGCGGCGGTACAGTACCTGGGTCTGACGCAGTGGCTGTGCCTGGTCGGCCTGTGCCAGTGTCAGTCGGGCCAGGTCGGGCAAGCGGGTAGTGGGCACGCTGAAATGTACCGGTGCAGCATCGGGCTGCAGGTAGCCGGCCTGGCGTACGCGCTGCCACAGTTGTTGCCATTGGCTGGCACCGGCATGGGTGGCCAACTCGCGGCCCAGTTCGAGCAGGTGTTCGGCCGGCGTCTGCTGGGTGTCCAGTGCATGAAGGGAGAGCGGGGTCAGTAACAGCGATGCGAACAACAGGGGTTTGTACATGGTGCCTCCGGCGTGGGTGCTAGGAAGCCCCATGCTTTCAGGCTGACGTCACCCCACCCAGCAGGAAATCCAGCGCCGGGGGCGGTGACCGTTGTATCATTGCGCGGCTCGTTGCGAGCCATTTGCCCCTGATGTTGCAAGGAACATTCGATGACACATGTGCAGCGCCTCAAATATTCACTTCTGATCATCCTGGTGGTACTGGGCCTGATGCTGGGCCTGTCCCACCTGCAGAAGCAGGGCACGATCAGTGAGCAGACCTTCCAGATGCTGGCCATCGCCATTGCCGTGGTGGTCGTGGTTATCAACGGCATTCTGCGGCGCAAGGTCAAGCCCTGATCTGCGCGGGCCGGCCAGGCATGGCCGGCCATTCGCTCAGCGCGAGGGTGTTTGCTCCAGTACGGCGCGCGCCTGGGGGTTGAGCCTGTAACATTTGTCGCTACCCAGTTGTATGACACCTTCGGTGCACAGGCGCTTGAGCACTTCGCGCACACTGAGGAACGACAGCGGGATATCCAGTTGTTCCAGTTGTGCGTGCACCCCGCGCACGCCAATACTGCGGCCATTGCGGTCGGCGGCGTGCAAGGCGTCGATAACCTTGAGGCGGATCAGGCTGGTGCGCAGGCCGAAGGTGCGTAACAGCTCGCGGATCTGTTCGTTGCCGATTCGTTCTTCAGCAAATACGTCCTGTCCCTTGGACGCTTTGCCTGGCGCGCGCCCGGCCTGGATCGAGGTTTGCGGGTTGTGCATGCGAATGCTCCTTTTCGTGGACGAACCCGAAATGTGGGTGGCTCACTTACTAGGACGAATGAGAACGCAAAAACTGCAACCCATTCGTGAAAAAAATGCCTGTTTCTCATCAAGACGTTCCATCGCCTTGTAATACGTAAAATATTCATCTGGCCATTCGTCTGATCGGGATGACCCCCGAACCCGAGGAGTGCCCGTGTTTCCATTTTGCCGTCCCATGACTTGCGCCGGCCTGGCCGCTGCCCTGGTGGCCTTCAGCGTCGGTGTGCAGGCGCAGCCCGCGCCAGCCGACGCCAGTGCCCAGATCCGTTACACCCGTTACGGCGTACCGCATATCGTGGCCAAGGATGAGCGTGGCCTGGGCTATGGCGTCGGCTATGCCTACGCCCAGGACAACCTGTGCCTGCTCGCCAATGAAGTGCTGACCGTAAGCGGCGAGCGCTCACGCTATTTCGGCGCCAAGGGCAAGACCCTGGAGCAGCGTGACAACCTGACCAGCGACCTGTTCTTCACCTGGCTCAATAGCCCAGCGGCGGTCGATGCCTTCCTGCAGGCGCAACCCGCGCCGGTGCAGGCGTTGCTGGCGGGTTATGCCAGCGGCTACAACCGGGCGTTGGCCGAACGCCGTCGTCAAGGGCTGCCCGCCGAGTGTGGCGATGGTGAGTGGGTGCGGCCCATCAGCAGCCAGGATCTGGTCAAACTGACCCGCCGTTTACTGGCCGAGGGCGGTGTCGGGCAGTTCGTCGAGGCGTTGGCGGGGGCGCAACCGCCAACGCTGACCAGCCAGCAATCGTCAGCGGGCTTTGCCGCCGCTTTGGCGCGTCAGGCGCGGTTCGCCGCAGAGCGCGGCAGCAATGCAGTGGCAGTAGGCGCACAGCGTTCAGCCAATGGCCGCGGCCTGTTGCTGGCCAACCCGCACTTCCCGTGGATGGGCGGCATGCGCTTCTACCAGATGCAACTGACCATTCCTGGCCAGCTCGATGTGATGGGCGCGGCGCTACCGGGCCTGCCGGTGGTCAACATTGGTTTCAACCAACACCTGGCGTGGACGCACACCGTCGACACTTCCAAGCACTTCACGCTTTATCGCCTGCAACTCGACCCCAAAGACCCGACGCGCTATATGCTTGATGGCAAGTCGCTGCCGATGGCCCGGCAAACCCTCCGTGTTGCGGTCAAGGGCGCGGATGGCCGCCTGAGCCAGATTGAGCGGCCGGTCTACAGTTCGCAGTTCGGCCCGGTGGTGCAATGGCCAGGTCGCCTGGACTGGGATGCGCGGGCGGCCTACAGCGTGCGAGACGCCAACCTTGAGAATTCGCGGGTGTTGCAGCAGTGGTACCAGATCAACCGAGCCGACAACCTGGCGGCATTGAGGGGATCGGTCGAGCAGTTGCAGGGTATCCCATGGGTCAACACGCTGGCGGTGGACGAAGGGGGGCGGGCCTTGTACCTGAACCAGTCGGTGGTGCCCTACGTCGACCAGCACTTGCTGGATGCTTGCAGCAACCCGCAGGCGCAAGGGCAGCTGGTGGTGCTGGATGGCTCGCGCAGTGCATGCCAGTGGAAAGTTGACGCGCAGGCGGCGCAACCGGGCATCTTCCCGGCGCGGCTGCTGCCAAGCCTGGAGCGAGACGACTTCGTGCAGAACTCCAACGACCCGGCCTGGATGGCCAACCCGGCGCAGCCGCTGACCGGCTACTCACCACTGGTCAGCCGCAATGACCAGCCACTGGGTATGCGTGGCCGCTTTGCCTTGCAGCGCCTGCAGGGCAAAGCCCGGTTAGGAGTAGATGAACTGCAGCGCATGGTCACCGATGACGAGGTGTACCTGGCCAGCCTGGTGTTGCCAGACCTGCTGCAATGGTGCAAAGGTGCCAGCGCAGATGTGCAGGCCGTGTGCAGCAGCCTTGCCGCCTGGAACGGCAAGGCCGACCTCGACAGTGGTATGGGCCTGGTGCACTTCCAGAACCTGTTCAGTGCGCTGGCCGAGCACCCGGAAAGCTGGCGAGTGGCATTCAACCCGGCCGACCCGCAACACACCCCGCGCGGCCTGGCTGTCGAGCAGGCGGTAGTGAGCAGGCGGGTACATCAGGCAGCACTGGCGTCGCTCAAGCAGGTCAGTGAAAGTGGCGTTGCCGGAGAGGCACGGTGGGGGCAGGTGCAACAGTCCCTTGATGGCACGCCGGTACCGGGCGGCCCGCAGGCGCTAGGGGTGTACAACGCGATCTACAGCGTGCCGCACGGGCAGGGCAAGCGGCTGGTGGTGAGTGGCACCAGCTACCTGCAACTGGTCAGCTTTACTGACAAGGGGCCAGAAGCCCGTGGCCTGCTGGCGTTTTCCCAGTCGAGTGAGAAGGCTTCGGCGCATGCCAGTGACCAGACCAAGGCATTTGCGGCCAAGCAATTGGCGGTGATTCCGTTTACCGAGGCGCAGATCAAGGCAGACCCGGAGTATCGGGAAGTGGTGATCAGTGAGCGGGACAAGGGGGCAGTTGCGCAGCAGTAAGGCATGCTGGCCTCTTCGCGGGCAAGCCCGCTCCTACAGGGGCCTGTGGGAGCGGGCTTGCCCGCGAAAGGGCCGGCCGTGTAACGTCAGGAAAACTCGAACGGCGCCAGCTGAAAGCCCTGCTCGTCAACCTGCAAGGCCCAACCGCGGCGGTCCCAGTCGCCCAGCACGATGCGCCGGGCCGGCTGGCCGTCGACCATCAGCTTGTGAATCGCTGGCCGATGGGTATGGCCGTGCACCAAGGTGCGCACGCCATGCGCCGCCATCACCTTGGGGACTTCTTCTGGCGTGACGTCGACGATTTCGGTGGACTTCATCCGCACTTGCGTGCGGCTTTCGCTGCGCAGCTTGCGTGCCAGCTTGTAGCGGGCCGACAGCGGCAGGTGGCGCAGGATCCACAAGCTCAGCGGATTGCGCAGCAGGCGGCGCATCTTTATGTAGCCCAGGTCGCGGGTGCACAGGGTGTCGCCATGCATCAGCAGCACCTGCTCACCACCCAGCTCGATCACGCTGGGGTCGTTCAACAGCGTGCAGCCCGCAGCTTCGCAAAAGGCCTGGCCAATCAGGAAGTCACGGTTGCCATGCATCAGGTAGATGGCCGTGCCACTGTCGCTCAGCCGGCGCATGGCCTGGCAGATCGACTGCTGGAAGGGCGTCATGGCATCGTCGCCAATCCACGCTTCGAAGAAGTCACCAAGGATGTACAGGGCCTTGGCGTGGCGGGCGCGGCCATCGAGCAGATCAAGAAACGCCCGGGAAATATCCGGGCGTTCTTCTTGCAGGTGCAGATCAGAGATCAGCAGAATCACTCAATGATCTCGGCTTTCTCGATGATCACGTCGTCTGCCGGTACGTCCTGGTGGCCAGCTTTGGAACCGGTGGCGACCTTTTCGATGGCGTCGACCACTTCACGGCCTTCGATCACTTCGCCGAATACGGCGTAGCCCCAGCCTTGCACGTTCTTGCCGCTGTGGTTGAGGAAGTCGTTGTCGGAGGCGTTGATGAAGAACTGCGCCGAGGCAGAGTGCGGCTCCATGGTGCGGGCCATGGCGATGCTGTACTTCTTGTTCTTCAGGCCGTTGTCGGCTTCGTTCTGGATGCTGGCGCGGGTTTTCTTCTGGTTCATGCCGGCTTCGAAGCCGCCGCCCTGAATCATGAAGCCTTTGATCACACGGTGGAATACGGTGCCATTGTAGTGGCCGTCCTTGACGTACTGAACGAAGTTTTCGGTAGTCAGCGGCGCTTTCTCGGCGTCCAGTTGCAGGACGATGTCGCCGTGGTTGGTGGTCAGTTTGACTTTGGACATGCTGAAACTCGCTCTTTCAAGGCAATCAGAAATAGGGTGCGCAGGGCGCGGGTTATCACCAGACGCAGGATCAGGCGATCGCGACACATGGCGCGCACCGGCCATTTTGCCAGGCTGCGGCAAAAAGCCGTGATAAATCACATCAGTTTGTCCGGGCGCGGCTGTCAGCAGCTTGACTGCTTCGGCTATGATAGGCCCTTTGATTCAATCGGCCTACCCAGGCTGGACACACGCATTCAAGGATCCTATGAGCAAGCCCACTGCCGACAACGCGCCCAACGCCGCTGCCAAAGGCGCCCCCGCTGTCCCTGCGAACTTCCTGCGGCCGATCATCCAGGCCGACCTGGACTCGGGCAAGCACAGCAGCATCGTCACCCGTTTCCCGCCGGAGCCCAATGGTTACCTGCACATCGGCCACGCCAAGTCGATCTGCGTCAACTTCGGCCTGGCCAAGGAGTTCGGCGGCGTCTGCCACCTGCGTTTCGACGATACCAACCCGGCCAAGGAAGACCAGGAGTACATCGACGCCATCCAGAGCGATGTCAAATGGCTGGGCTTCGAGTGGGGCGGCGACGTGCGCTATGCCTCCGACTACTTCGACCAGTTGCACGACTGGGCGGTCGAGTTGATCAAGCGTGGCAAGGCCTATGTCTGCGACCTCACCCCTGAGCAAGCCAAGGAATACCGCGGCAACCTCAAGGAGCCGGGCAAGAACAGCCCGTTCCGCGAGCGCAGCGTGGAAGAAAACCTCGACCTGTTCGCCCGCATGAAGGCCGGCGAGTTCAAGGACGGCGAGCGCGTGCTGCGGGCCAAGATCGACATGGCCTCGCCAAACATGAACCTGCGCGACCCTATCCTGTACCGCATTCGCCATGCCCACCACCACCAGACCGGCGACAAGTGGTGCATCTACCCCAACTACGACTTTACCCACGGCCAGTCGGACGCCATCGAGGGCATTACCCACTCGATCTGCACCCTGGAGTTCGAAGGGCATCGTCCGCTGTACGACTGGTTCCTCGACAACCTGCCGGTGCCGGCACACCCGCGCCAGTACGAGTTCAGCCGCCTGAACCTGAACTACACCATCACCTCCAAGCGCAAGCTCAAGCAGCTTGTGGACGAGAAGCATGTCGACGCCTGGGACGACCCACGCATGTCGACCCTGTCCGGCTTCCGTCGCCGTGGCTACACGCCGGCTTCGATCCGCAACTTCTGCGAAATGATCGGCACCAACCGTTCCGACGGTGTGGTCGACATGTCGATGCTCGAGTTCAGCATCCGTGACGACCTGGACCGCACCGCGCCACGCGCCATGTGCGTGCTGCGCCCGCTGAAAGTGGTCATCACCAACTACCCGGAAGGCCAGGTCGAGCAGCTTGAGCTGCCACGTCACCCGAAGGAAGACATGGGCGTGCGTGTGCTGCCGTTTTCCCGCGAGCTGTACATCGACCGCGACGACTTCATGGAAGAACCGCCCAAGGGCTACAAGCGCCTGGAACCGGCCGGTGAAGTGCGCCTGCGCGGCAGCTACGTGATTCGTGTTGACGAGGCGGTCAAGGACGCAGACGGCAATATCGTCGAACTGCGTTGCTCGTACGACCCGGACACCCTGGGCAAGAACCCTGAAGGCCGCAAGGTCAAGGGCGTGATCCACTGGGTGCCGGCCGAGGGCAGCGTCGAGTGCGAAGTGCGCCTGTACGACCGCCTGTTCCGCTCGCCGAACCCGGAAAAGACCGAGGAGGGCGGCAGCTTCCTGGACAACATCAACCCTGCTTCGCTGCAAGTGCTCAGCGGTTGCCGTGCCGAGCCGTCGCTGGCCCAGGCGCAGCCCGAGGACCGCTTCCAGTTCGAGCGCGAAGGCTACTTCTGCGCCGACCTGAAAGACAGCCAGCCGGGTCGCCCGGTGTTCAACCGCACTGTCACCCTGCGTGACTCCTGGGGCAGCTGAGGAACCGCCGTGCTTACCATCTACAACACCCTGAGCAAAACCAAGGAAGTCTTCAAGCCGCTGGATGGCAACAAGGTGCGCATGTACGTGTGCGGCATGACCGTATACGACTACTGCCACCTGGGCCATGGCCGCAGCATGGTGGCCTTCGACCTGGTCACCCGCTGGCTGCGCAAGAGTGGCTATGAGCTGACCTACGTGCGCAACATCACTGACATCGATGACAAGATCATCAACCGGGCCAACGAGAACGGCGAAAGTTTCGACGCCCTGACCGCCCGCATGATCGACGCGATGCACGAAGACGAACGCCGCCTGAACATCCTGCCGCCAGACCAGGAACCGCGTGCCACCGACCATATCGCCGGCATGCACGCGATGATCCAGACCCTGATCGACAAGGGGTACGCCTACGCGCCAGGCAATGGCGACGTGTACTACCGGGTCGGCAAGTTCGTCGGTTACGGCAAGCTGTCGCGCAAGAAGATCGAAGACCTGCGTATCGGTGCACGCATCGAGGTCGACGAAGCCAAGCAGGACCCGCTCGACTTCGTCCTGTGGAAGGGCGTCAAGCCGGGCGAGCCGAGCTGGGAATCGCCATGGGGCCCGGGTCGCCCAGGCTGGCACATCGAGTGCTCGGTGATGTCCACCTGCTGCCTGGGCGAGAGCTTCGACATTCACGGCGGCGGCAGCGACCTGGAGTTCCCGCACCACGAGAACGAGATTGCCCAGAGCGAGGCGGCCACTGGCAAGCAGTACGCCAACGCCTGGATGCATTGCGGCATGATCCGTATCAACGGCGAGAAGATGTCCAAGTCGTTGAACAACTTCTTCACCATCCGCGACGTGCTCGAGAAGTACCACCCGGAGGTGGTGCGCTACCTGCTGGTGGCCAGCCACTACCGCAGCGCGATCAACTACTCGGAAGACAGCCTGCGGGATGCCAAGGGCGCACTGGAGCGCTTCTACCACGCCCTGCGCGGCCTGCCACGGGTGGCGGCCAAGGGTGGCGAAGCCTTTGTCGAGCGCTTCAGCGTGGCGATGAACGACGACTTCGGCACCCCCGAAGCCTGTGCCGTTCTGTTCGACCTGGTGCGCGAGATCAACCGCCTGCGTGACAGCGACCCGGAAGCGGCTGCCGGTCTGGCCGGTCGACTGCGTGAACTGGGGGATGTGCTGGGTGTGCTGCAGCTGGAGGCCGATGACTTCCTGCGTGCCGGTGCCGAAGGCAAGGTCGATGCGGCTGAAGTCGAGGGCTTGATCCAGGCGCGCCTGCAGGCACGTGCGGACAAGAACTGGGCCGAGTCCGACCGCATTCGCGATCAGCTGACCGCCATGGGTGTAGTGCTGGAAGACAGCAAGGGCACGACTACCTGGCGTCTGGCTGACTGAAGTAACTGGGGCTGCGATGCAGCCCTTCGCGGGCACGCCCGCTCCCACAGGGATTGCGCACACTTGAAATGTCGCGCCAACCTGTGGGAGCGGGCGTGCCCGCGAAGGGCCGCAAAGCGGCCCCTGCTTCTATTTAGTTAGACCCGCAAGCGGGCAGTGCAGTACCAGCCTGGCCCCACCCAATTCGCTCTCGCCAATCTCCAGCCCGAACCCATGCAGGTCGACGATCGCCGCCACGATCGACAGCCCCAGCCCGAAGCCGGCATGGCGGTGGCCTTCATCGCTGCGATAGAACCGTTTCAGTACAGCCGTTCGCTCTGCTTCGGGAATTCCAGGCCCGCTATCCTCGATCGCCATGTGCACGCCGTTGTCATCCTGCGTGGCGGCAATGCGCACACGACCCCCCTCGGGTGTGAACTTGATCGCGTTGCCCACCAGATTCGCCAAGGCCTCGAACAGCAGTTCGCGATCGCCGTGCAGTGCCGGTAGCTGCGCAGGTTGGTGCAATTGCAGGTGAATGCCGCCATCCTCGGCCAACGGCAGGTAAAAATCGTGCAGTTCTACCAGCAGTTCGTGCGGGTCAAGCTGGACGAAGCCGGCACGGCGCTGGCGGTCTTCCAGCTCGCTGATGCGCAACAACCCGCGAAAACGCGCCATCAAGGTGTCGGTTTCGCCGATGGCCTGGTCCAGTGCTTCGGCTTGCGCAGAATCCACGGCGCTTTGCTGGCGAATACGGTACAGCTGGGCGCGCAGGCGGGTCAGCGGTGTGCGCAGGTCATGGGCAATGTTGTCGCACACACCCTTGACCTCGTGCATCAGTCGTTCGATACGGTCGAGCATGGCATTGACGATCGCCGCAAGCATGTCCAGCTCGTCACGGCGGGCCGACAGAGGCAGGCGGTGGGTCAGGTCGCCGGCGACGATCAGTTCGGCCTGGGCCTGGATCGCACGTATACGCTTGAGCGGCCTGCGCCTTAGCAGGTACCAACCGGCAAAACCCGGGATCAGAGTCAGCGAGATGCCCCAGAGCAGGGCGTGCAGGATGATTCGGGTAACCACGAACAGCGAGCCGTTGTCACGCACCAGCACCAGCCACCGGCCATCCTGTACCTTGATTGCCACCGCGTCGCAGCTGTCGCGAGGCATGCGAGGGTCATCGGCATCCAGGCAGCGTTTCAACTCATGGATCTTGCCGTCCAGCCTGAGCTCTGGGGGCAAGGCCCGCACGCTGCCGCCAATCGGGTTGAGCTGGGGGTCGAACAGGCCGTAGGCGTCAAAGCTGCGCTCCTCGAAGGCCTGGCTGGCAATCAGGGCATCGTCCAGCTGCTTGCCGCTCATGTGTGCGAACAGGTGCTGGCGCTGCAGCATGGAGTGACGGGTGAGTTTGCTCAGGTAGCTGGACACTTCGAAATACAGCACCCCCATGAGGATGCTGCTCCAGGCCACGAACAGAAAGCTGTAGAGTGCCAGCAGGCGGCTGGTAGAGGAGCTCCAGCCCTTAGACGGGTTCAGCAATGGCATAGCCGGAGCCCCGTACCGTACGGATCAGCGGCGACTGGCCGGGGGAGTCGATCTTCTTGCGCAGGCGGCCGATGTGCACGTCGATCAGGTTGGTGCCCGGGTCGAAGTGATAGCCCCAGACTTCCTCGAAAATCATCATCCGTGTGATCACCTGGCCACTGTGGCGCATCAGGTACTCCAGCAGCTTGTACTCGGTGGGCAGCAGGTTGAGGGTATTGTCACCGCGGCGCGCCTCGTGGCTGATCAGGTCCAGCTGCAGGTCGGCAACCTGCAAGCGGGTCTGGGTCATGGGCACGCTGTTGCGGCGCAGCAATACCTCGACTCGCGCGGCCATTTCGTCGGAGGCGAACGGCTTGGTCAGGTAGTCGTCTCCGCCGGCACGCAGGCCGCGCACCCGCTCATCGACGTCGGAGAGGGCGCTGATCATCAGGATCGGCGTAGCGATCTTGAGGTTGCGCAGGGTAGTGACGATGGTCAGGCCGTCGACCTCGGGCAGCATACGGTCCAGGGTGATCAGGTCGTAGCCGCCGGCAATGGCCTTGGCCAGGCCTTCACGGCCATTGTCGGCCCAATCCACCTCCAGGCCGTGGCTGGTAAGTTCGGCGACGATTTCCTGGCCGGTGACGGCGTCGTCTTCGATGGTCAGTACGCGAGGCATGCTGGTTCCCGGGCATCTAATGGAGATTTGATTGTGCCAAAGAATAGACAACCGGCGATTTAAGAAAAATTCATCTAGCGTGCGCCAATGCCTTCGGCATGCATGATCTGCGCGATGATTGGCACCGGTGTCATCAGGTGTGAACGCATCATGGCACTGGCGCGTTTGGCATCACGGGCGAGGATCACCTCGACCAGTGCCGCATGCTCCTGGCGCTTTAGTGCCAGCGCCTGTTCGGAAAACACAGTCTGCGTCAGCCACAGGTGGCGGTAGCGCTCGGCCTGGTCGAACAGGTAGGTGCGTGCCTGCAGCAGGTGCTTGGAGCCGCAGCCCGAGGCAATGGCAGTATGGAACGCCTTGTGCCGCTCGTCCCACACATCCAGCCGCTGCTCGCGGGTTTTCACTTCCACCACCTTGGCCAGGGTATGCGAGTGGGCCAGCACCGACGCCTCCCAGGCGTCGTCGCCGCGCTCGATGGCCAGGGCAATGATCATCGCTTCCAGGTTGGCGCGGGCGTCGTAGATGTCGTTCATCTCATCCAGCGACATGGGCGCTACCCGGTAGCCTTTCTGGCTGATCGCGTTGACCAGGTGCTCGGCCACCAGTTGCGACAGCGCTTCGCGCAGCGGGCCCACACCCAGGTCGTAGCGTTCCTTGAGGGCGCTCATCAGCAATTTTTCACCGGGCTTGAACACCCCGCGGATGATGTCCTGTTTGAGCCTCTCATACCCGCTGAATGCTGAGTTTTGTCGGGGGGCGAGCGCTTCCAAGATCCTGTTCCTCAAAACGTTTTGCCGATCATACCGAAACCCTCTGCCCACGAAAAACAATGGACAAAAGCAAGCAGTGTCGCCGAAACATAAAAATGTAGACATTTTAATCTAGTGACGATATTTTTACCTCGCCCGCACTGATCCAGGTCATGACCGGACGGCGCCACCTACTTTTTTAGCCAGGACATTGCCATGAACGCTTTTACGCAGATCGACGAACTTGTCATGCCGCTGCCACTCGAACCGCAGGGCTATACCATCGCCCCCTCGAAACAGTCGCCGCGCCTGCTGGAACTGACCTTTGCCCGGGAAACCGTCGAAGCGTTCATGCAGGCCGTTGCCCAATGGCCGGTGCAGGCATTGGAGTACAAGTCGTTCCTGCGTTTTCGCGTAGGCGAGATCCTTGACGAGCTGTGCCAGGGCACGCTGCGCCCGGTGCTGCTCAACACCATCCTCGACCGCGCCACAGGTGGCATGCTGATTACCCCGATCGGCCTGGATGATGTGAGCCAGGCCGAAGACATGGTCAAGTTCACCACCGCCTGCGCCCACCTGATCGGCCGTTCCAACTATGACGCCATGAGTGGCCAGTTCTATGCGCGCTTCGTGGTGGTCAACAGCGACAACTCCGACAGCTACCTGCGCCAGCCGCACCGGGTCATGGAGCTGCACAACGACGGCACGTTCGTGAACCAGATCACCGACTACGTGCTGATGCTGAAGATCGACGAAAAGAACATGGAAGGGGGCAACTCGCTGCTGCTGCACCTGGACGACTGGGAGGAGTGCGAGGCGTTCTTCCGTCACCCGATGGCCCGCCGCGAAATGCGCTGGACCGCACCACCGAGCAAAAAGGTTGCCGAAGATGTGTTCCATTCGGTATTCGACACCGATGCCGAAGGCCGGCCGACCATGCGCTACATTGACCAGTTCGTGCAGCCGGAAAACTACGAGGAAGGTATCTGGCTGAATGCCTTGTCCGAGTCGCTGGAAGGCAGCGGCAAGAAAGTCTCGGTGCCGGTTGGCGTAGGCAGTTTCCTGCTGATCAACAACCTGTTCTGGCTGCATGGCCGCGATCGCTTCACCCCGCACGAGGGCCTGCGCCGCGAACTGATGCGCCAGCGTGGTTACGTCGCCTTCCCCAAGCCGCTGTACCAGCGCGGGCAATAATGACAGGGCGCGGGGCGGGCGCCCGCCCACGCGTTTTTGCACATAACAATGCCACCAGGCCCCGTGCGGGCCTTGGTGAGCCTGCCAGGCAATGCCTGCGTGTGAGGTAAGGCTGTGTACGATTTCATCATTATTGGCGGCGGGATTGTGGGCATGTCCACGGCCATGCACCTGATCAAGGTCTACCCGGATGCGAAGATGCTCCTGCTGGAGAAAGAGTCTGGCCCGGCCCGCCATCAGACCGGCCATAACAGCGGCGTGATCCACGCCGGCGTGTATTACACCCCCGGCAGCCTCAAGGCGCGCTTCTGCCTTGAAGGCAACAAGGCGACCAAAGCCTTCTGCACCCAACATGGCATCCGCTTCGATGAGTGCGGCAAGTTGCTGGTCGCCACCAACGATCTGGAAATGCAGCGCATGAAGGCGCTGTGGGAGCGCACGGCGGCCAATGGCCTGGAGCGCTACTGGCTGTCGGCTGAGGAGTTGCGCGAGCGTGAGCCCAACATCGTTGGTATGGGGGGCATCTTCGTACCGTCCAGCGGCATCGTCAATTACGCCCAGGTAACCGCTGCGATGGCCGCAGAGTTCCAGCGTGCCGGTGGCGAAATCCGCTATGGCGCAGAAGTGGTCGGCCTGCAGGAACAGGCAAATGAAGTGATCGTGCGCACTCAGCGTGATGAACTGCGCAGCCGTTTCCTGGTGACCTGCTCGGGGCTGATGGCCGACCGCGTGGTGGGCATGCTCGGGCTGCGTACCGAGTTCGTGATCTGCCCGTTCCGTGGCGAATACTACCTGTTGCCCAAGCAGCACAATCAGATCGTCAACCACCTGATCTACCCGATTCCCGACCCGTCGATGCCCTTCCTGGGGGTGCACCTTACCCGCATGATCGACGGCACCGTCACCGTAGGCCCCAACGCCGTCCTGGCGATGAAGCGCGAGGGCTACCGCAAGACCGATGTCAGCCCCAGCGACCTGTTCCAGACCCTGACCACGCCCGGCATCCTCAAGGTGCTGGCGAAGAACTTCCGCCCGGGCCTGATCGAGATGAAGAACTCGCTGTTCAAGGGCGGGTACCTCAAGCAGGTGCAGAAGTACTGCCCGAGCATTACCAAAGCCGACCTCACGCCTTACCCGGCCGGCGTGCGTGCCCAGGCGGTGTCGCGCGACGGCAAGCTGATCGACGATTTCCTGTTCGTCAACACTGCACGCAGTGTCAACGTGTGCAACGCACCGTCACCAGCCGCTACCTCGGCCATACCGATCGGCGCCTACATCGTCGAGAAAGTGTGCGAGCAGGTCGGCCTGCAGGGCGGCAACTTCCCCAAGGCCGACCTGTCGGCCAGCCAGAGGGCTGCCAGCTGACAGCCCGGTAACACCTTCTGCGGTTTCGTTTTACTCAACCCGTACTGCCCTGCTCACCATTCAGGGCAGGGCGGGCTTTTTCGCGCCTGCGTCGGTGACGTGCAGCCGGCGGCCCCTGCGTGGGCATGACAAAAACAACAAGGTAGCGCCATGCAAACCCACAAGAACAATTTGAGTCATGGATTGAAATCACGGCATGTCACCATGCTGTCCATTGCCGGCGTGATCGGCGCCGGGCTGTTTGTCGGCTCTGGCCGCGCCATCGCCGAAGCGGGGCCGGCCACCATCCTGGCCTATATCCTGGCGGGCGGTCTGGTGGTGCTGGTGATGCGCATGCTGGCCGAAATGGCCGTTGCCTCTCCGGACACCGGCTCGTTCTCAACCTACGCCGACCTCGCCATCGGCAAATGGGCCGGATACACCATCGGTTGGCTGTACTGGTGGTTCTGGGTACTGATCATCCCGATCGAGGCCAATATCGCCGCTACCATCATCAACTCCTGGGTCCCGCAGCTGGAGATCTGGGTGCTGTCGTTGGTGATCACGTTGCTGCTAACGGCCACCAACCTGTTCAGCGTGAAGAACTACGGTGAGTTCGAGTTCTGGTTGGCACTGGTCAAGGTGGTGGCCATCGTCTGCTTCATCGCCCTGGGTGTTTGCGCCATTTTCGGCCTGTTGCCTGGGTCCGGCGTCAGCGGCGTCTCGCGCCTGTGGGATACCGGTGGTTTCATGCCCAACGGCTTTGGTGCGGTGCTGAGCGCCATGCTGATCACCATGTTCTCGTTCCTCGGGGCCGAGGTGGTGACCATTGCTGCGGCTGAATCCGACGAGGCGGGCAAGCATATTTCCAAGGCCACCAATTCGGTGATCTGGCGGATAACGCTGTTCTACATCCTGTCGATCTTCATCGTCATCGCACTGGTACCGTGGACTGACCCACGCCTAGCTACCGAAGGCTCTTATGTCACGGTGCTGGACACCCTGGGCGTGCCAAATGCCAAGGCCATCATCGACTTCGTGGTGCTGACCTCGGTGACCAGTTGCCTCAACTCGTCGCTGTACACCGCCTCGCGCATGGTCTATTCGCTTAGCCGTCGTGGTGATGCCCCGGCCTGTGCCCAGATAACCAGCCGCAGTGGTACACCCGTGGTGGCCGTGTTGTTGTCGACGGGGGCTGCATTCCTGGCGGTGATCGCCAACTACCTGGTGCCGGCCAAGGTGTTTGGCTTCCTCATGGCAAGCTCCGGCGCCATCGCCCTGCTGGTGTATCTGGTCATCGCCATTTCCCAGTTGCGCTTGCGCCAGCGCCTGACGGCACAGGGCAAGACGCTCGGTTACCGCATGTGGCTGTTCCCGTGGCTGACCTGGGGCGTGATCCTGTTCATCAGCGGCGTACTGGTATTGATGCTGTTCCGCCCGGATCATCGCCTGGAAGTGGTCTCGACGATGGTGCTGGCGGTGTTGGTGGTGTGCTCGGGGGTGCTGGTGACCCGACGCCGGGCGCGCGGGGCGGCGGTTGCTGGCGTAGGGCAGCGCGCCTGATTCGTCTGGCCTGAAGACAGACGAGCAAGTCGCATCAGGCTGTGAGAGGATGTCCGCCAACAAAGCCAGGACCCTGAACGCAGCCTGATGAAGACACCTAAAAGAATCGAACCGTTGATCGAAGACGGCCTTGTCGACGAAGTACTACGGCCGTTGATGAGTGGCAAGGAAGCCGCTGTGTACGTGGTGCGCTGTGGCAGCGAGGTACGCTGCGCCAAGGTCTACAAAGAAGCCAACAAGCGCAGCTTCCGCCAGGCCGCCGAATACCAGGAAGGCCGCAAGGTACGCAACAGCCGTCAGGCCCGGGCCATGGCCAAGGGCAGCAAGTACGGCCGCAAAGAAGCCGAGGATGCCTGGCAGAACGCCGAAGTGGCTGCGCTGTTCCGTTTGGCCGGTGCGGGTGTACGGGTGCCCAAGCCTTACGACTTCCAGGACGGCGTGCTACTGATGGAACTGGTGACCGATGCCGATGGCGATGCGGCCCCGCGCCTGAACGACGTACACCTGGAAGTTGAAGATGCCCGCGCGTTCCATGCCTTCGTCATTCGCCAGATCGTGTTGATGCTGTGCGCCGGAATGGTGCATGGCGATTTGTCCGAGTTCAACGTGCTGCTCGGCCCGGACGGGCCGGTGATCATCGACCTGCCGCAGGCAGTGGATGCCGCCGCCAACAACCACGCCTTCAGCATGCTGCAGCGCGATGTGGACAACATGGCCCATTATTTCGGGCGCTTTGCCCCGGAGCTGAAAAGCACCCGCTATGCGCAGGAGATGTGGGCGTTGTACGAGGCCGGCGAGTTGCTGCCCGACAGCCCGTTGACCGGGGTGTTCGAGGATGATGAACATGAGGCTGACGTAACCGGGGTGATGCGCGAGATCGACGCCGCCCGGATGGACGACGCTCGCCGCCGTGCAGCACGCGCCGAAGCTGAGCATGGGCCGGCCAAGGCAGAGGAGGTGACGCCGCCCTGGCTGCAGTAATTCAGTGCCTGTGCCGGCCGCTTCGCGGGTAAACCCGTTCCTACGGGATTTGCAGGCGCGGGTTTACCCGCGAAGAGGCCAACACAGGCAAACCCCGGGCGTTGCCATTGACGCAAGACACAATCTCGTCATTTAGCCTTTTCACTGGCGCGCGACAGGCATAAGGTATACGCCGTTCAAATTCCCTGGAGCTGTCATGTCCAACCAATTCCCGTCCGTTCGTCCCCGCCGCCTGCGCCAGAACGAGTCCCTGCGCACGATCTTCCAGGAAACCGAGTTCCGCCTTGAAGACCTGATCCTGCCGATCTTCGTCGAAGAGGGCATCGATGATTTCGTGCCGATCACCAGCATGCCCGGTGTCAATCGTATCCCCGAGAAGCTGTTGGCCCAGGAAATCGAGCGCTATGCCCGCGCCGGTATCAAGTCGGTGATGACCTTTGGCGTATCGCACCACCTGGATGCCGATGGCAGCGACACCTGGAACGAAAACGGCCTGGTTGCGCGCATGTCGCGTATCTGCAAGGACACCGTGCCGGAAATGGTGGTGATGTCCGACACCTGCTTCTGCGAATACACCAGCCACGGCCACTGCGGCGTGCTGCATGACCATGGCGTGGACAACGACGCCACCCTGGCCAACCTGGGCAAGCAGGCTGTCATCGCCGCCGCTGCCGGTGCCGACTTCATTGCCCCTTCGGCGGCGATGGACGGCCAGGTGCAGGCAATCCGCAGCGCCCTGGACGGTGCCGGTTTCCACGACACCGCGATCATGGCCTACTCCACCAAGTTCGCCTCGTCGTTGTATGGCCCGTTCCGTGAGGCCGGTGGCACCGCCCTGAAGGGCGACCGCAAAAGCTACCAGATGAACCCGATGAACCGCCGCGAAGCGGTGCGCGAGTCGCTGCTCGACGAGCAGGAAGGGGCGGACGTGCTGATGGTCAAGCCGGCCGGTGCCTACCTTGATGTGATCGCCGACATCCGCGCCGCTTCGCGCCTGCCACTGGCGGCGTACCAGGTGAGCGGCGAGTATGCGATGATCAAGTTCGGCGGCCTGGCCGGTGCCATCGACGAAGGCCGGGTGGTGCGCGAAAGCATTGGCGCAATCAAGCGTGCCGGTGCCGACCTGATCCTGACCTACTTCGCCATGGACCTGGCGCGCGAAGGTATCTGAAGCCAGGCCTTCGGCATGAAAGCCGCTGCCATTGCAGCGGCTTTTCTTTGGGCGCCGTTTGGTGGTGCCGCAAACGCACAAAAAAACAGTAAGCGCTGAATTATTTAGTGTCCTGTTGTATCTGATCCCTTAGAGCATTCATCGACAGGGATACGGGTATGAAACCTCGCAAGAAAAGCGTCCAGCCAATCGGCCTGAAGGACATCACCATCGTCGACGACGCCAAGATGAAGAAGGCGATCACAGCCGCCGCGCTGGGCAACGCCATGGAGTGGTTCGACTTTGGTGTATACGGCTTCGTCGCTTATGCCTTGGGCAAGGTGTTCTTCCCCAACGCCGACCCCGGCGTGCAAATGATCGCGGCCCTGGCCACCTTCTCGGTGCCGTTCCTGATCCGGCCTCTTGGCGGGCTGTTCTTCGGTGCCTTGGGCGACAGGTTCGGGCGGCAGAAAATCCTCGCCGCGACCATCGTGATCATGTCCCTCAGCACCTTCGCCATCGGCCTGATACCGTCCTACGCGAGCATTGGTATCTGGGCGCCGATCCTGTTGTTGCTGGCCAAGATGGCCCAAGGCTTTTCGGTGGGCGGTGAATACACCGGCGCCTCAATCTTCGTTGCCGAGTACGCACCTGACCGCAAGCGCGGTTTTCTCGGCAGCTGGCTGGATTTCGGTTCGATTGCCGGCTTTGTGCTGGGCGCAGGGGTGGTGGTGCTCATTTCCACGGTGCTGGGTGAAGAACAGTTCCTCGAATGGGGCTGGCGCCTGCCGTTCTTCCTAGCCCTGCCATTGGGCATCATCGGCCTCTACCTGCGCCATGCACTGGAAGAAACACCTGCGTTCCAGCAGCACGTCGACAAGCTGGAGCAGGGCGATCGTGAAGGCCTGGCCTCCGGGCCCAAGGTGTCGTTCAAGGAAGTGGCCACCCAGCACTGGCGCAGCCTGGTGACCTGCATCGGCGTGGTGATTGCCACCAACGTCACCTACTACATGCTGCTTACCTACATGCCAAGCTACCTGTCGCACAACCTGCACTACAGCGAAGACCATGGCGTGCTGATCATCATCGCGATCATGGTCGGCATGCTGTTCGTGCAGCCGATGATCGGCCTGCTCAGCGACAAGTTCGGCCGACGGCCGTTCATCATCGTCGGCAGTGTCGGCCTGTTGGCCTTGGCCATTCCGGCGTTCATGCTGATCAACAGTGGTGTGCTCGGGCTTATTTTCGCCGGCCTGCTGATCATTGCCGTGCTGCTGAATTTCTTCATCGGCGTGATGGCCTCGACGCTGCCGGCCATGTTCCCCACGCACATCCGCTACAGTGCCCTGGCCAGCGCCTTCAACATCTCGGTGCTGATCGCCGGCCTTACCCCGACCCTCGCTGCGTGGCTGGTGGAGAGTACAGGCGACCTGTTCATGCCGGCCTATTACCTGATGGTGATCGCCGCTGTCGGGCTGGTCACCGGCCTGACCATGAAGGAAACTGCCAACAAGCCCCTGCGCGGCGCGGCACCCGCGGCATCGGACATCGAAGAGGCGCGTGAACTGCTGCAGGAGCACCACGACAACATCGAGCAGAAAATCGAGGACATCGATGCGCAGATCGCCGAGCTGGAAGCCAAACGCGAGAAACTGGCCCTGCAGCACCCGCGTATCGAATGATCAGCGCGGCATGTAGCCACGCTGCCAGGACCGCGGGATGAACCGCGATACCAGCGCCAGCACGCAGGCCAGCGCGCAGCTGCCGGCCAGCGCCTGCAGGCCCAGGTGTTGTTGCAACCAGGCGCCGAGTGCGGCGCCCAGCAGCATGCCTGCCCAAGGCACCAACTGCACCCGCCAGCCATTGCGCCGCTCGCCCAGCAGCCAGCGCCCCAGGCCGCGGCCGAAACGCGAAAGGGCGCCAGTCACGTAAGTCAGGCCGATGGGCAGGCCATTCACCTGTTCGACTACGGCATTGATCATGCCCATGGCCAGCGTGGCGGCTAACAGTGCGGGGAAGGTGGCTGGTAACGGCCACGCTGCCGCGAAAGCCAGCAGTGCGGCAACCACCAGCAGCACCGGCCAGGCTCGACGGCGCAATCCGTGAGCCAGGAGCACGCCCAGCGCATTGCCCGCGACAAAGCCCAGTACGGCGCCACTGAGGCGCAGTACCAGGGCCAGGTCTGCTTCACTGATGGCCACCGCCAGGCGTGTGGTGTTGCCACTCATGAACGAGACGAAATCGCCCAGTGCCAGCAAGCCGATGGCATCGGTCATGCCGGCCAGCACCGACAGGGCGGCGACCAGGCCGAGGCCGACGCGACCACGCATTACCTGCAGGCGCAAACGCCTGGCTGTGCGCGCGGGGAGGGCGTTAGGGAGCATGCGCAGGCCTCAGGGCAGCAGGTTTTCGCGGGCCAGGGTACCTTTGATGGTGCGCTCCACCACGTCGACCAGCACCATGGTCTGGTGGTCGACCTCGATATTGAGCAGCTCACCGGCACGGTAGCTGGCGAAGGTGGTCTGGCGCAGGGTTTCCGGGATCAAATTGATAGTGATCACGTTGTCCTCCACGTCAGCGACCGTCAGGCTGCAGCCATTGACCCCGATGAAACCGCGGGGAAACACGTACTTGCCCCATTGCGGCGGCATGCGGAACTTGATGAAGGCGCCGGTTTCCTTGATCGACAGCTCGACGATTTCGGCGGTGGTGGCGATGTGGCCGGCCATCAGGTGACCGCCGACTTCGGCGTTCATCTTCGCTGAACGTTCGATGTTCACGTGCTGGCCGGGCTTGAAGTTGCGCAGATTGGTGCGCTCGAGGGTAGCGGTCATGGCGTCGAACCTGACTTGGCTGCCGTCGATTTCGGTCACGGACAGGCAGGTACCTTCGACACTGACGCTGGCACCGATTTTCAGCTCGTCGAGCAATTCCGGGGTGAGGTCGATGGTGAACTGGTTGTGGCCCGGATAGGTGGTCACATCAAGCAGAGGGCGGACGGCCTGGACGATGCCGGTGTACATGGTGTTGCTCCTGGGCACGGAAAAGAAAACTTCCGAACGCTATGCCCGTAGCGCAGTAAATGCAAGACCGGCTTCTTGGTTGGCAAGCCGGCTTGCAGGTCTGGCGCCAGCGTTGGGCAGGCGGCGTGCTTGTGGGCGAAGCCGGTTTGCCGACGGCAGGGCCACACCAGATTCAAACATGCCCGCTGCTGTTGACGATCCGCAGGCACAGTGCCTCGTACGGGTCCAGGTTCACCATCAGGCGCCCGTCCTCGGTCAAATCGCCTTCAACCGTCTCGTTGATCATGTCGACCACCGGCCCAGGTGTGAACCCCGTCAACAGCAGTTCCTCGGCAATCGCGTCCTGGCCGAAGTTCAGCGCACTGATCTGGATACCACGCCCGGCTGGCAGCTCATGCACCATCACCAGCAGCCCCGGGCTGCTCACCTCAGGTACCAGCACCTGACGGCTGGTAGCGATGCCGTAAGCCTGGCGCACAGCCAGCAGTTTCTTCACCTTGCAGGCAAATGAATCACCCTCGTCCAGCTGGCTGTCGAGGCTGCCGTACAGCGCCCTGGCGCGCGGCATGCCACGCACTGAAGCCTCTGCCTGCGGGTCGAGCCCGGCGAGGTCATAGCCGCCCCGGTGAATCCATCGGGTATCGCCATCGAGCATGCGTTCGGCAACCGCTTCGGCGGGCAGGGGCAGGGCGCCGACCAGATCCCAACCGGACAAGGCGACTACCCCCGGCTGCATGGCGTTGTACATGACCAGCAGCAGGTGCACCTTCTTGATCAATTCGATATCCGCTGCGCCAATCTGTTCGAGGTCGCGAATACCCAGTGCAGCGGCGATCAGGCTGGCGGTGGTGCAGGCAATGCCGTTGGTCACGAAACGCAGGTTGTACGGGGCATGCTCTCCCGACAGCCGTTCGTAGATCTCTTCGCGGATATGTTCGCGCAGGATGCTGCCAGGCAGGGTCTGGCCTTTGTACAGGTACATGTCGTGCGCGTGCAGTGTCCAGAAGTGCACCAGCTCCACGGTCAGTTCGTCATGGTTTTGCAAGGCATGGATCAGCGAGGCCGGGTCGATGCCGAAGGCGTGCATCTCCTTGAGCATCAGGCGCAGGAACTCGGTGTCGCCGGTCAGCAGCGCATGCTGGTAGGCCGGCCGGGTAATGAAATCGTAGGACAGGTCGGCACCGCCCCTGGACATCTGCGCAATGTCATCGAGGGTCAGGTTCAGCTCCTGGAAGCTGAAACCGCCGGCCTTGCGGATCATGCCGCCGATCAACTGGTTGCCGACGATCGACAGCGGGTGGCTTTCCGACCAGGCGGTGCCGCTGGCGCGGGTTTCCACGCCGAGAAAGCCGTTGGCGTCCAGGCGCAGGCCGCGGGCACCGAGGCAGTCCAGGGCGTGCAACGCATCACCAATGATCATTTGTTGGGCGGCGAAGGTCGGGTCCAGCCAGTTCAGCGACGGCTGGCCCTCTTTGAAGTAGTGCAGGTACACCCAGCGGCGGGTCTTGCCGTCCACGCCCGTGACCGGTGGCGTGGCGCTCCAGTCGGTTTCCTTCACGCCCGGCTCGAAGAAGATCACCCGTTGCAGCTGGCCAACGATGTAATGGCGCGCCTTCAGCTCGTCACACTGCGCGGGCAGCAGGTTGACCGCATCGCGTCCGGCGGGCACCTCGGGCAGCAGCGGCCAGTCTTCTTCGCGGATCTCGACCATGTGGTACAGCCCAGGGTAAGGGCCATGGGCGATCTCGGCCAGGCGGAAGTCGGCGCCCTTGCCGGTGTGCGAGGGGATCAGGTCGTCGATGGTCACGGCATTGTGCGCTGCGGCCATGCGGCTCATCTGGATCAGCTCCTGCTCGCTGCCGTACAGCGGGTCGATGTCGAAGCTGATGCGGTCGAAGTTGCCGTCCACGCTGGGGGTAAGCTCGCGGCCGCGAATGCCGCCGGACAGCTTGATCGGGCCGGTGTGCAGGCCCTGCACGCCGATTTCTGACAGGCGCTTCCACAATGCTTCGTGGGCCAGGGCACCGAGCACCGAGCAGCCCTCAGGGGCGATGATGGCGTCGGGGTAGACGGTGAGCCACACCGAGGCGATTTCCGTGGCGCGGCGGGGCTGGGCCTCGGCGTAGGGTTGTTGCCACAGGCGCGACTGGCCTGAGTACAGGCTGGCGCGGTCCTGGGAGGCCTTGAGCATGGCGCGGTCTTCGAGCCATTTGACGTATGACGGGTCAGGCTGGGTCATTTCGCGTCCTCTTTGCGTGTCGGCACCGGCTCAGATTATGACGGCATTGCGGCCTGAACGTTCGGATCGAGATGGGGGGTTGGTTCCTTCGCGGGCTTGCCCGCTCTCACAGGCTCCCATACCGCTGAAGATTTGCGCTGCACCTGTGGGAGCGGGCGCGCCCGCGAAGAGGCCGGGCCTGCAAAGGCAGGCTCAGCGCCGGGCCGACAACTGCTGCGGCGCCAGAAACGCATCATGGAAGTAATTGCGCACCGCCTGCATCGCCGGGCTGAATGCCCGTTCCCGGTGCCAGGCCAACCCTACGCTCATTGGCGTCACCGGGTCGCTGATGGTCACCGTCTCGATGCGCTTGCCCTCCAGCGACCACGGCCGGTGCACCAGGTCCGACAGGATTGCCACGCCACTGCCATTGGCCACCATGCTGCGCACGGCCTCCACCGAGCTGGTACGCACCCTTACGCCCGGCCGCTGCCCGGCCTGCTCCCAGTAACGCATGGCACTTTGCTCGGCTTCATCCACGGTCAACAGGATGAACGGCTCACAGGCCACATCGGCCAGGCTCACCGCCGAGCGTTCGCACAGCGGGTGGTGTGCGGGCAACCACAGCCGGCGCTCGGAGTTGAACAGGGTTTCTGAGACGATGTCGGGGTGGGTGAGGTTGGCGGTGAGCACCACCGCCATGTCGAAACGCCCCTCCAGCAGCCCTTGTTCGATGGCGCTGCGCTCCTGCTCGTACAGCTCCAGGGTCACCCCCGGATGCCAGTGCTCCAGGCGTTGCAGGTGGTGCGGCAGGAAGTAGCCGATCACCGTGTAACTTGCCGCCAGGCGTAACAGGCCACTGGCGCGCACGTCCGGAAGCGGGCTGTTCAACGCGTCGTCGACACTGCGCAGGATGACGTAGGCACGGTTCAAAAAGTGCCGGCCGGCCTCGGTCAGGCTCATGCCTTGGGCCGAGCGCTGGAACAACAGCACACCGAGCATCGCTTCCAGCTCCTTGATGGCCGTGGTCACTGCCGACTGGGAGATGTTCAGGTGGATCGCCGCTTGGGAGATCTGGCCGATTTCAGCGGTGGCAACGAAGTAGCGGACCTGGCGCAGGGTGAGTGACACGGTAGGCTCCCGGAGTATCTGATTTTCAGAAGACACCCCATCTGTTTATAGATCTTCCCAAGGGGGTGCGGAGAATCTAACGTGGCTTGCATGCAGTCACAAGTGCCAGGAGATGCCGTCATGCAAGCAGTAGACTTCAACTCGGACATGGGCGAGGGCTTTGGCCCGTGGACCATTGGCGATGGCGTCGACAATGAGCTGATGGGGTACATCAGCAGCGCCAACATCGCCACTGGTTTCCATGCCGGTGACCCCGGCACCATGCGCCGCACCGTCGAGCGCGCCAAGGCGCTGGGCGTTGCGGTGGGTGCACACCCGGGGTTCCGTGACCTGGTCGGCTTTGGCCGCCGGCACATCAATGCACCGGCGCAGGAGCTGGTCGACGACATGCTCTACCAACTGGGCGCGCTGCGCGAAATAGCCCGTGCCCAGGGCGTGCGTCTGCAGCACATCAAACCGCACGGGGCGTTGTACATGCACCTGGCGCGTGACGAAGAAGCCGCACATTTGCTGGTGGAAAACCTGCGGGTGATCGAGCCGGAACTGCTGCTGTTCTGCATGCCAGGTTCGGTGATCTGTCGCATTGCCCAGGCACTGGGCCAGCCGGTAGTTCGTGAGTTCTACGCCGACCGCGAGTACGACCTGAGCGGGTCGATCGTGTTTACCCGTAATGTGCGGGGCTACGAGCCCCAGGCGGTCGCTGAGCGGGTGCTGCGCGCTTGCCGCCAAGGCGTGGTGCGCACGGTCGAAGGCCAGGACCTGGCCATCGAATTCGACTCCATCTGCCTGCACAGTGACACCCCGGGCGCGCTGGACCTGGTCGAGGCCACGCGCAAGGCCCTGGATACGGCTGGCATCGTGGTGCGTGCACCGCGCTGAACCCGTCAGGTATCCGGCAAACACACAAGCCGGAGCCCGTGCATTTTGTTTTCGCCTGCCTTTCTATAAAGATTCCAAGAAAAGGAACTGTCATGGCCGAACCGCTTGCTACAACCCCGATTCGTTATAGCTTCGGCGCCGACGAGCACCTGTTTGCCGAAGTCAGCGAAAGCATGTCGCTGGAGGCCTTTTTCAAGGGTATGGCCGTCACCCGGGCGGTGGAGCGGCTGGCCCTGGATGGCGTGCTTGATGTATGCCTGGCCAACGCGTCTTTCCAGATCCGCTTCGACCCGGACCGTATCGCCCCCGAGGCACTGCTTGAAGCCGTGCGCGGCGCCGAGGCGCAGGCGGTGGCCGAGCGTTCGTTGCAGACGCGGATCATCGAGATCCCGGTGCTGTACAACGACCCCTGGACCCATGAAACCCTGATGCGCTTTCGGGATCGCCACCAGGACCCGACCAGCACAGACCTGGAGTACGCCGCGCGCATCAACGGCCTGGCCGATGTCGAGGCATTCATCGCCGCCCACAGTGGCGCGCCATGGTTCGTGTCGATGGTGGGCTTTGTCGCCGGCCTGCCGTTCATGTTCCAGATGGTCGAGCGCGAGCGGCAGCTGCAGGTGCCCAAATACCTGCGCCCCCGTACCGACACGCCCAAGCTCACCCTGGGCCATGGCGGCTGCTTTGGTTGCATCTACTCGGTGCGCGGGGCTGGCGGCTACCAGATGTTCGGCGTCACCCCGGCACCGATCTACGACCCGCAACAGACCTTGAACTACCTCAAGGAGCACATGGTGTTCTTCCGCCCGGGTGACATCGTGCAGTTCAAACCCATCGACCGCCGTGCCTATGACCAGGCGGTGGCGGATGTGGAGGAGGGCCGTTTTGACCTGCGCATTCGTCCCGTGGAGTTTTTCCTGGACGCCTTTCTCGCCGACCCGGTCGGCTACCCCAAATCGTTGCAGGAGGTGCTGGCATGATCAAGGTACTCAAACCGGGGCTGGCCACTTCTGTACAGGACCTGGGCCGCGAAGGTTACTACCACCTGGGTATCCCTCCGTCCGGCGCACTCGACCAGTACGCCTTGAGCGCAGCCAATCACCTGGTGGGCAACCCGGCCGGCGCTGCGGGCCTGGAGTGTGCACTGGTGGGGCCGGAGCTGGAGTTCCAGCAGGACGCACTGGTCGCTGTGTGCGGTGCGCAGATGCCAGCGTTGCTCGATGGCCGCGAGCAGCGCCCGGACACTGCGTTTGCCGTGCGGGCGGGGCAAGTGTTGCGTTTCGGGTTTCCAACAGCGGGCGCCCGGGCCTACCTGGCAGTGGCCGGAGGCATCGATGTGCCCGAGGTACTGGGTAGCCGGTCCACCTACGTGCTGGGCGCGTTGGGTGGCTTTCATGGGCGCAAACTGATGGCGGGCGACCTGCTGCCGGTGGGCGTGCCCAGCGGCAAGACCCGTGCCGGTGCAAGCTTGCCCATGGCCCTGCGTCAGGCCCTGGGGGGCGAGGTGGTGTTGCGGGTGGTGCCTGGGCTGTACTTCCACCGCCTGACCGAAGCTGCAGCGCAACGTTTCTTCACCGACGCCTGGACGGTTGGCTCCGAAGCGGACCGTATCGGCTATCGCTACAAAGGCGGCAGCGCCTTGAGTTTCCAACCGCGCGAGCAGCCGTTCGGTGCGGGGTCGGACCCGTCCAATATCGTCGACAGCTGCTACCCGATCGGATCGATCCAGGTGCCGGCAGGGTTGGAACCGATCATCCTGCATCGCGATGCAGTGTCGGGGGGCGGCTACGCCATGATCGGCACGGTGATCAGTGCCGACCTCGACCTGATCGGGCAGATGCAGCCCAACCAGCAGGCGCGGTTCCTGCCGGTGAGCCTGGAGCAGGCACTGGAGGCGCGGCGTTCGTACAAAAAGAAGCTGGCCTGCCTGGCCAGGCTCTTCAGTTGAGCATGATGTTTTCGCTGTAGCTGCGGCCTTGTGTCTCGACGGGGCCGCAACAGGCTCCGCGGCTACACCGAGCGCGCAGGCTTGCTGATGGTCTTGCCGGTTTGCGAGGCTACCTCAAGGGCTTGGCCGTCCCGCTGTTTGCCTTGGCGCGCCAGGCCTTCAAGCTGCGGTATCAGCATGCCTTCCGGCAAATGCCGCCAGAACCGCCCTGGCATGTGCAGGCGCAAGGCGTCCGGGTTGAGGCGGGCCGGGTTGAAGGTGTGGCGGTAATAGGTGCGCCAGAGTTCGGCGCCGGGGTCTTCGGCGTTGCGGGCCCACTGGCGCCAGGGCTCGGGGCAATGGCGCTGGTAGTCGAACGCCTGGCCGTCGAAGCGAATGCCATCCTGTGGCGTGGCAATCAACCAGCGCAAACGCCCCAGGCGGTCGGCGAAGTGCGCGCTGGCACTTTGCAGAATGTCGTGTGCAGGCTCGTGATAGGCCACCAAGTCGAGCTGCAAGTGCTCAGCCAGTTCCTCAGGCAGCGGCACGAAGCGTACAAACGCGTGCAAGTGATGCGCCTCGCGGGTTACCTGCTTGATGCGCCGTTGCAGCTCACTGCCCAGCCGGTCACCCGCCAACATTGCCGTGCGGTCGCCATGGGCGACGCGCCACAGCACTTCATACAGCAGGTTCCAGCGCTGTTCGCCACGGTAGCGAGAGGCTTGCTCCAACTGGCTCAGCAGTGCGGCCGGGACTTTGGCCCGGAAAGGGCCAGGCCCTTCAGGCGGCGCTGCCGGCACGGCCAGCAGGTCCGCCATCGGGCCTTGCGACCAGGTGACTTCCGATGGGTCGATGCCATGCCCCAACAAGCCCCGGGCCTGATCGCGCCAGGTGGCGAACAGGTCGTCGCAGTCGAGCGCGATCACCCCCATAACCCCATCTGCACGGGCGCTGGCGGCTCACTCAAGCGCGCTCGCAGCAAGCCGCTGCGCAGTTCGGCCTGGGCGGGGCGGTAGTCGCTGGTGACGATGAATGGACGTGCCTTGTCCAGCGCGCAGCGCAGCTGGATCAGGTCGTCATAACGGATGCGCCGCTCCCGCCGCAGGGCGACCAGGCGCTGTACGCTGCGCAGGCCGATGCCGGGGATACGCGCCAGTAACGCCGGTTCGGCGCGGTTCACGTCCAGTGGGAACACGTCGCGGTTGGCCAGTGCCCAAGCCAGTTTGGGGTCGATGTCCAGTGCCAGGTTACCGCTGTGGCCCAGCAGCTCGCCAGCCTTGTAGCCATAGCCACGCAGCAGGAAGTCGGCTTGATACAGGCGGTGTTCGCGCAGCAGCGGTGGTGCGGCGAGGGGCACGCTGCCGGGGCTGTCGGGGATCGGGCTGAAGGCGGAATAGTACACGCGCTTGAGGCCGTAGCCTTGGTACAGCGATTCGGCATTGCGCAGCAAGGTGCTGTCGTCGGTGCTGTCGGCGCCGACGATGACCTGAGTGCTTTGACCGGCCGGGGTAAAGCGCGGCGCCCTGGGCTCATTGGCCACGGCCTGCTGGCCCTGATGAATCACGCCCATGGCCTGGCGAATGGTGCGCCCTTGCTTTTCCGGCGCCAGGCGCTTGAGGCTGGCCTCGGTGGGCAGTTCGATGTTGACGCTGAGGCGATCGGCCAGGCGCCCGGCCTCTTCGATCAGCAGCGGGTCGGCATCGGGGATGGCCTTGAGGTGGATGTAGCCGCGGAAGCTGTGCTCTTCGCGCAACAGCCGGGCCACACGGATCAGCTGCTCCATGGTGTAGTCCGCTGAGCGGATGATGCCGGAGCTGAGGAACAGGCCGCTGATGCAGTTGCGCCGGTAGAAGTCCAGGGTCAGGCGTACCACTTCCTCGGGGCTGAAGCGCGCGCGTGGCACGTTGCTGGAGCGGCGGTTGACGCAGTACTGGCAGTCATACAGGCAGAAGTTGGTCAGCAGTACCTTGAGCAGAGATACGCAGCGACCGTCAGGTGTGTAGCTATGACAGATACCCATGCCATTGGTAGCACCCAGGCCGTCAGCACCACGCGAGTTACGCTTGGGCGCGCCGCTGCTGGCGCAGGAAGCGTCGTACTTGGCGGCGTCTGCCAGGATGCCGAGTTTGGCGATGAGTTGCATGGCGGTGTCTCGCTATACTGAATATTCATACAGTATTTTGAGATTTGATGGATTGCAAGCGTCATGGGCGGGGGAGCGCGAGTTCGACCTTGAGTCGTCATTCGCCAGAACACCCACTCGGCAGGGGCCGGCTGGTCAATGCCCGGTCCGTTCCTCAACCGCCGGCGGGCTGTGCCCCGTGTCGGCCCAGGCGAAGTGGTAGACGTTGTTGGGGGCACTGGCCTGACACTGGCCGTTGTCGGCATCTGCACCGACTACATACCATTCGGCCCGCGAGGTCTCACCCAGCTTGCGGGCCTTGTCGGCGCTAAAGCACTGGCCCAGTTGGTTGGCAGGAACCAAGGCGAAGGCGGTGGGGTGCTGGCGCAGCCAGTAGACCGCTGCATCCACTTTGGATTGGCCGGTGAAACCGAAGTGCACGATGGGTTGCCGGGCAAACAGCCAATGCCCCTCGCGCCAGTTGACCAGCACCAGTTCGGCACCAGCAGTGGCCTGTGCGGCGTCGCTCATCAGCGTCTCATGCGGGTTGCGGCCCTCCTTGGCGGGCTCGACGAAACCACGCGCGAACCACAGGGCGAACCATACCAGGGCTACTGTGGTAAACGCCTTGCGCCAGCCCGGCCGGCGCTGCCACCAGCGCTTGAGCAGCCACGGCACGAGCGGCGCCATCGCCAGAATCAAGCCAGGCAGCGCCGGGAAAATGTACAGCTTGCGCTTGCCGGTGCTGAGGCTGAAGAACAGCAGCACCAATGCCACCCAGCCAAGCAGTAGCAGGAAGCGGCCATCGCGCTTTTGCAGTTGCCGGCGCCAGGCCGGTATCAGCCAGGGCAGGGCCAGGATCAGAGGTAGCCAGTACTTGGGGATGACCTTGACGAAGAAGTACCAGAACGGCTCGCGATGGTCCCAGGCATTGGCGTAGCGGCTGGCGGTCTGACGCAGCAGGATTTCCTTCAGGTAGGCCAGCTCTGCGGCGCCGCCGCCATGGGCGATCGACACCAACAATGGCAGCAGCCACACGGCGCAACCGGCGAGTAACCACAGCAGCCCCAGGCTCCAGCGCCATCCTTGGCCGGGCATGGCGACAACGCCGCGCCAGCGCTGGCGCACCGCCCAGGCATAAGGCAGCAGTATCAGCGCCGGGACAAAACCCACCCCCTTGCTGATAACGCCCAGGCCCATGGCAGCGCAAGCCAGGTAGAACCAGCCCCAGGCGGGCCCCAGCAGCAAGTGGCGCAGCATGCCGTAGAGGCCCAGCGCAACCCAAAGGCACAGGAAACTGTCGATCTGCCCGGTGCGCAGGATGCTGTAGCTCTGGTAGGTGGCCAGGAACAACAAGGCAGCGATCACGCCGGTGCGCCGGTTCCACAGGCGCCGCCCGAGGTCATGCAGCACCCAGGTGATGGTCGCCGCCGACAGCAGCCCTGGCAGGTAGAGAGCAACTTTGGGTGCGCCGGTCAGGTAGCTGAACAGCGCCACGGTCCACATGAACAGCGGTGGCTTGTCGCCATAGATCTCCGCTGCCCGGTGCGGAATGAACCAGTCGCCACTCTGGAGCATTTCCAGGGCCACGCCGAGGAAGCGTTCTTCATCGACATTCATCGGCTGACGCCAGCCGATTCCCGCGCCCACCAGCAACACGGCGAGGGCGATCAGGGCCAGGCGTTCGGCCCCGATTGTCTTGAACTTAGGCAAAGGGCTATTCCTTCAGGTGCTGGTGACGGGCAATCAGTTGCAGGTTGCGCAGGTAGACCAGAAAGCCGAAGCTTTGGCCGATAATGAAGACCGGGTCCTGGCGGTAGATGGCGTAAGTCAGCAGTAGCGCGCTGCCGAGCATGCTCAGGTACCAGAAGCCCACCGGGATCACGCTACGGCGTTTGAGTTCGCTGTACAGCCACTGCAGCACGAAGCGCCCGGTGAAAACGGCCTGACCCGCGAAGCCGATGATCAGCCAGAGGGTTTCGCGGGTCATCCTTCAAGCTCCTGCGGGCGGCTGTGCAGGCGGGTGCGGCGGATTAGCCACCACACCCCGAACAAGTCGAGGATGCCGACCAGGGCGCGGTCCAGGTTGCCGTACTTGGAGACACCGGCGTGGCGTGGCCGGTGGTTGACCGGGTGCACCAGCATGCGGCCGTTGTGGCGCAGGATCAGTGCCGGAATGTAGCGGTGCATGTGGTCGAAGTAGGGCAGGTGCAGGAAGGCTGCCCGCTCGATCAGCTTCAGCCCGCAGCCGGTGTCGGGCGTGGCATCCTTGAGCAGGCGGCTGCGTAGGCCGTTGGCAAAGCGCGAGGCCCAGCGCTTGCTGGCGCTGTCACGCCGGTTGACCCGGTGCCCTGCCACCAACTTGACGCCGCCGGCCAGGTTCTGGCTGGCGCGCACCAGGGCTAGCATGCCGGGGATGTCTGCCGGGTCGTTCTGGCCGTCGCCATCCAGGGTCGCCAGCCAGTGGCCACGGGCCACCTGGGCGGCATGCCACAGCGAGGTGCTCTGGCCCAGCGAACGGTCGTGACGCAGGATGCGCAATTGCCTGTAGCCCTGGCTTTTCAGTTGTTGCAGTACGTTCAGGGTGCCGTCGCTGCTGCCGTCGTCGACCACCAACACTTCGTAGTCTTCGGCCGTGAGTGCAGCACGAATCTCCATCAGCAGTGACGGCAGGTTGTCGACCTCGTTCTTGGCGGGGATGAGTACCGAGAGGTCAAGTGGATCGCTCATGAGGCTACCTGTGATCGTGTTGTGAGTGCGTGGATCAAACCCGGTAGAAACCCCGGTACCAACCAACGAAGGCGTTGACGCCATGTTCCAGCGACGTGCCAGGGGAGAAGTCGATCCAGCGTGTCAGTGAGCTTACGTCGGCCCAGGTTTCCAGTACGTCCCCCGCTTGCAGCGGTAGGTAGTCGCGCTGGGCCTTGATACCCAAGGCGTCCTCCAGGCAGTCGACAAAGTGCAGCAGCCTTACCGGCTGACCGCGGCCGATATTGAACAGTTGGCAGGGTGGTTTCCCTTCGACCGGGCGGGGCGGTTTCAGGCGCAGGCGCACGATGCTCTCGACGATGTCGTCGATGTAGGTGAAGTCGCGGCCCATCAGGCCGTTGTTGTAAAGCGCTATCGGCCGGCCTTCGAGCATGGCGCGGGTGAACTTGAACAGCGCCATGTCGGGGCGGCCCCAGGGGCCATAGACGGTAAAAAAACGCAGGCCGGTGGTCGGCAGGCGGTACAGGTGCGCGTAGCTGTGCGCCATCAGTTCATTGGCGCGCTTGCTGGCGGCATAGAGCGACACTGGCTGCTCGACCGGGTCGTCGATGCTGAACGGCAGCTTGGCATTGGCCCCGTACACGGAGCTGCTGGAGGCGTAGATCAAGTGGCGTGGTGGCTGCGCTCGGCAGGCCTCGAGAACATTGAGGAAACCAACCAGGTTGGCCTGCCCGTAGGCACCAGGGTTGTCCAGTGAATAGCGCACGCCGGCCTGGGCTGCCAGGTGGATCACCTCGCTGAACGCCTGCCTGGCGAACAGCGGTTGCAAATCGGCAGGGTTGGCGATGTCGAGGGTATGGAAGTGGAAGCTGGAAAAACCGAACAACGCCTGCAGGCGCGCCCGCTTGAGCTCGACGCTGTAGTAGGCATTAAGGTTGTCGATACCGACCACTTCGATGCCGGCCTCGCACAGGCGCCGCGCCACGTGGTAGCCAATGAAACCTGCCACACCGGTAATCAGTACGGGCATACTGGCTGCACCTGGCCACGGCCGATCCCGTAATAAGTCAGGCCGGCGGCGGCCATGTGCTCGGGCTCGAACAGGTTGCGCCCGTCGAACACCACCCGGTCGGTCAACTGCTGCGGCACCTTGTCCAGATTGAGTACGCGGTAGTCCTGCCACTCGGTGACGATCACCAAGGCATCTGCGCCCTTTAATGCATCGTCCTTGCAGGGCACCAGTTGCAAGTCGGCACGCGGGCCGTAGTGGCGCCGGATTTCTTCCATGGCCTGAGGGTCGTGGGCCTGGACCCGCGCACCCGCGGCCCACAACGCTTCCAGCAAGACCCGGCTGGAGGCTTCGCGGATATCATTGGTATTGGGCTTGAACGACAACCCCCACAGGGCAAACACCTTGCCCCGCAGGCCGCCGGGGTAGTGGCGCTGGATCTTGCTGAACAGCCGGCCCTTCTGCTGCTCGTTGACCGACTCTACTGCGCGCAGCAACTGTGTCTCGAAGCCTTCTGCCTCGGCACTGTGGCGCAGAGCTTGCAGGTCTTTGGGGAAGCAAGAACCGCCAAAACCGCAGCCGGCGTAGATGAAGTCATAACCGATGCGCGGGTCCGAGCCGATGCCACGGCGCACCATTTCGATGTCGGCCCCCAGGTGCTCGGCCAGGTTGGCGATTTCGTTGATGAAGGAAATCTTGGTGGCCAGCATGCAGTTGGCCGCGTACTTTGTCAGCTCGGCGCTGCGCGCGTCCATGACCATAAGCTTTTCGCGGTTGCGGCTGAACGGCAGGTAAAGCTCGCGTAGCAACTCCACTTCGGGCGCCTCTGCGCCGCCGATGATGATGCGTTCGGGGCGCATGCAGTCATCCACCGCAGAGCCTTCCTTGAGAAACTCCGGGTTGCTGATCACCTGGAAGCGGCTGGTATCGGCCACGGCCTGGGCGATGCGAGCCTTGATGCGGTGTACCGTACCCACCGGCACGGTGGACTTGTTGACGATCACTTTGGGCCCGTCGGCATGTTCGAGGATGCTGTCGACCACGGCAAAAACATGCTTCAGGTCGGCGCTGCCGTCGGCTTGCGGCGGGGTTCCGACGGCAATGAACTGCAACCTGGCATAGTTGGCGGCCGCTGCGGCGTCGGTGGTGAAGGACAGGCGACCGCAGGCGAGGTTCTTCTTCAGCAGCGGCGCAAGGCCGGGCTCGAAGATCGGGCAATGTCCTTCACTCAGGCTGGCAACCCGATCGGCATCGACATCCATGCACAGCACCGAATGGCCCACCTGGGCCAGACACACCGCCTGGGTCAGGCCGACGTAGCCGGTTCCGAAAACCGTGACCTTCATTTGACAGCTCCTTGATAAGAAAGCTGAAAAAAAATGTCACATCGTTGTTTAGGAATTGTTACCTGAAGGATGTTTCGTGGGCCATGAGGCCGTTATTCCACGGTGCCCAGGCAGAGCATCTAAACTTACTGACAGCTCGCGGTAGCGAATCGTACCGCGAACCGACACCCTTGAACCGACCACCGCCTCCCCGGAGTGGACGTCCCTCGCTGGCGATGGCCTTCTTGCAGAGGAGGGCAGGTCATGGACGAGGCAAAGCTTCACGATTTCATGGGCAAGCTGGTGAGCGACATGGGCGCAGCGGCGACGCTGGCCAACGTCATCCTCGGCGATGAACTGGGGCTGTACCGGGCCTTGGCGGACAGCCAGGCGGTCACCCCGGAGCAACTGGCGGAAAAGACCGGCTGCCACCCGCGGCTGGTGCGCGAATGGTTGAATGCCCAGGCGGCCTCGGGTTACATGGTCCATGAGAAGGGCCATTTCGTGCTGCCTGAGGAACAGGCCATGGCCCTGGCGCTGGAGGACTCCCCGGCCTACATGGCCGGCGGCGCGGCAGTGGTGGCAGCGCTGTTCCATGACAAGGACAAGCTGGTAGCCGCCATGCGTGGCGATGGCGGGCTGGCCTGGGGCGATCACCACCCGTGCATGTTCAGTGGTACCGAGCGGTTTTTCCGGCCGGGGTATCGCACCTTTCTGGTGGCGGATTGGCTGCCGGCGCTGGAGGGTGTGGTGGCCAAGCTGCAGGCGGGCGCCAAGGTGGCGGACGTGGGGTGCGGTCATGGTGCCTCGACGCTGGTGATGGCGCAGGCGTTTCCGGCGTCGACCTTCGTGGGGTACGACTATCATGAGCCTTCGATCGCAACCGCCAACGAGCGTGCACGTGAAGCGGGGCTGGAGGCGCGGGTGAGCTTCCAGCAGGCCAGCGCCAAGGACTATCCGGGGCATGACCATGACCTGGTGTGTTTCTTCGATTGCCTGCACGACATGGGTGACCCGGTCGGGGCAGCCCGGCATGCCTACCGTGCTTTGAAGGCGGATGGCACGGTCATGCTGGTAGAGCCTTATGCCGAGGACTCGCTGGAGGGTAACCTGACACCGGTCGGACGGTTGTTCTATGCCGCGTCTACCTTCATCTGCACGCCGAATTCGCTGTCGCAGGAGGTGGGCCTCGGGCTGGGCGCACAGGCCGGAGAAGCGCGCTTGCGGGCCGTCTTCGAGGAGGCGGGGTTCAGCAGGTTCCGCCGGGCGACGCAGACGCCGTTCAACCTGATTCTGGAGGCCCGCAAGTAGAGGTAAGCCTGCGCCGGCCTCTTCGCGGGCTTGCCCGCTCCCACAGGTTACGTGCTTGTTTCAGGCCTGTGACGATCCTGGACCTGGAAAGCAGAAGGGGCGCCATGTGGCGCCCCTTCTGTTTGTTGCTTAGGCTTCAGCGTCCCAAGGACGATCGCCTTTTTCATCTTTGACGCGGGTCGGCAGGCCCATCACGTCCAGCGCCTTGAGGAACGGCTCGGCTGGCAACTCCTCGACGTTGACCATGCGCTTGGCATCCCACTCGCCACGGGCAACCAGCAGGGCGGCAGCCACTGGTGGTACGCCGGCGGTGTAGGAAATGCCCTGGCTGTCGGTCTCGGCGTAGGCTTCTTCGTGGTCAGCCACGTTGTAGATGAACACTTCGCGCGGCTGGCCATCCTTGGTGCCTTTGACCAGGTCACCGATGCAGGTCTTGCCGGTGTAGCCAGGGGCCAGCGAGGCTGGGTCTGGCAGTACGGCCTTGACCACTTTCAGCGGCACCACTTCCAGGCCTTCGGCGGTTTTCACCGGCTGCTCGCTGAGCAGGCCCAGGTTTTTCAGAACAGTGAACACGTTGATGTAGTGCTCGCCGAAGCTCATCCAGAAGCGCACGTTCGGTACATTGAGGTTCTTCGAAATCGAGTGAACTTCATCGTGGCCGGTCAGGTACAGGTTTTGCGAGCCTACCACTGGCAGGTCGTCGGTACGCTTGACCTCGAACATGGTGTTGCTGGTCCACTGGCTGTTCTGCCAGCTCCACACTTGTCCGGTGAACTCGCGGAAGTTGATTTCCGGGTCGAAGTTGGTGGCAAAGTACTTGCCATGGGAACCGGCATTGACGTCGAGAATATCGATCGAATCAATGCTGTCGAAATATTGCTGCTGCGCCAGCTTGGCGTAGCTGTTCACCACACCCGGGTCGAATCCGACGCCGAGAATGGCGGTAATGTTCTTGGCCTGGCACTCTTCGAGGTGTTTCCACTCGTAGTTGCCGTACCACGGCGGGGTCTCGCAGATCTTGCCCGGCTCTTCGTGGATGGCGGTGTCCAGATAGGCGGCACCCGTATCGATGCAGGCACGCAGCACCGACATGTTGAGGAAGGCGGAACCCACATTGATCACAATCTGCGATTCGGTTTCGCGGATCAGTGCCTTGGTTGCCTCGACATCGAGGGCATTGAGCGAGAAGGCCTGGATGTCGGCGGGCACCTTGAGGCTACCCTTGGCCTTGACGCTGTCGATGATGGCCTGGCATTTGGAGATGTTCCGTGACGCGATAGCGATACGACCCAGTTCGTCGTTATGCTGCGCGCACTTGTGGGCCACCACCTTGGCGACACCTCCTGCACCAATGATAAGAACGTTCTTCTTCAATTTACCTTTTGCTCCTTACTTGAAAGCCGGTCTTACGACAGGCTGGAAACGTAGTCTTCGAAACCGAACTCGCGGACGACTTCGACGCTGCCGTCGAGCTGCTTGACCACGATGGAAGGCATCTTCAGCCCGTTGAACCAGTTTTTCTTGACCATGGTGTAACCCGCCGTGTCGATGAACGACAGGCGATCGCCAATGGCCAGCGGACGGTCGAATTGGTACTCGCCGAAGATATCACCGGCCAGGCATGACTTGCCGCAGACCATGTAGGTATGCTCGCCGTCATTGGGGGCCATCTTGGCGTTGAGGCGGTAGATCAGCAGGTCGAGCAGGTGCGCTTCGATCGAGCTGTCGACCACGGCCAGGTGCTTGCCGTTGTACAGGGTATCGAGCACGGTCACTTCCAGCGAGGCGCTGTTGGTGATGGCTGCTTCGCCGGGCTCCAGGTATACCTGCACGCCGTATTTTTCCGAGAACGCCTTCAGGCGCGCGCAGAAGGCGTCCACTGCATAGTCTTCACCGGTGAAGTGAATGCCGCCACCAAGGCTGACCCACTCGACCTTGTGCAGCAGGTGGCCGAAACGCTCTTCGATGTGCGTGAGCATCTTGTCGAACAGGCCGAAGTCACCGTTCTCGCAGTTGTTGTGGAACATGAAACCGGAAATCTGTTCGATCACCTGCTCGATCTTGGCCGGGTCCCATTCGCCCAGGCGGCTGAACGGGCGGGCCGGGTCGGCCAGCAGGTAGTCGGAGCTGCTGACCTGCGGGTTGACGCGCAGACCACGCACTTTGCCTTCGGACTGTTCGGCAAAGCGCTGCAGCTGGCCGATTGAGTTGAAGATGATCTTGTCGCAGTTCTCAAGCATCTCCTCGACCTCGTCGTCGGCCCAGGCCACGCTATAGGCATGGGTTTCGCCGGCGAACTTCTGGCGGCCGAGCTTGAGCTCGAACAGGGAGGACGAGGTGGTGCCGTCCATGTACTGCTGCATCAGGTCGAACACCGACCAGGTGGCGAAGCACTTGAGGGCGAGCAGCGCCTTGGCACCGGAGTGTTCGCGCACGTAGGCGATCTTCTCCATGTTGCTGAGCAGCTTGGTTTTATCGATGAGGTAATACGGCGTCTTGATCATTTAAAGGCCCCCGGCCAGGCCGGCCAAAAAAAGGACACGCATTGTGCCTTCACTTGCCGCAGACCGAAAGGGCGGGATACGCATTTCGTCAGGGTTGACGCGATTGCGAGGGCTTTTCGGTTGCGGCGAGCCTAGTAGATCAGGTGCATGTGACTGTCGTAATCACCCCCGACAGATGGCAGCTTCAGTCTGCCTGCTGCAGCCACGCCCTGATCTGCTCCAGTGTTGCGGTAGCGCCGCCACAGACCACCACCAGTACATTGCGCAAGGCGCCCAGTGCCTTGGCATCATAGGCCACTGCCAGCGCCGCCCCGCACGCGGGCTCGACCAGCACACGGTGGTCCAGCAGGAACCGCTCACAGGCCTCCAGCGCTGCGCGATCGCTGACCAGGTGGCTGTGCACCGGATGCTGCTGCACGCATATCAGCGCCTGATCAGCCACACGCTTGGCCCCCAGCGACGTCGCCACCGAGGCGATACGCTCCAGCTCCACCGAATGGCCGGCCTGCATGGCCGCATGCAGCGACGCCGCGCCCTCGGTTTCTACCGCCAGCACCGGCACGTCGCCCCAGCCATTGCGCTTCAGGCCCTCCACCACGCCGCTGAGCAAGCCGCCACCGCCGACTGACAACACCACCGCGTCCGGCTTCAGGCCGGCTTCGGCCACTTCATCCACCAGGCTGGCATGCCCGGCCCACAGCAGTGGGTCGTCGAATGGGTGGATGAAGGCATCGTTCGGGCCTACCAGTGTCTGTGCCAGGGCGTTGGCCTCTTGCCAGGAACTGCCGTGCACCACCACCTTGGCGTTTTCCAGGTGCAGCAGCTCCTTGGCCCGTTCGGTGGTGGTTTCGGGTACCACCACGGTCACCGGCACCCCCAGCTTGCGTCCGGCGTAGGCGACTGCCAAACCGGCATTGCCGCCTGACGAGGACACAAAGTGCCGGGCGCCGCGCGCCTGGTGTACCTCGCAGGCGTGGCCTACACCGCGCAGTTTGAACGAACCGCAGGGTTGCAGGGCGTCGAGCTTGAGCCAGATATTACGGCCGGCAGCCAACGACAGCGGGCGCGATTCGATCAGGGGTGTATGAATGTGCAAGGTCATTGGCTGGCTCCGCGTAGTTGCTCGAGGTAGTTGTAAATGGTGTAGCGCGTCACGCCGAGGGCGCTGGCAGCCTTCTCGACGCCGCCCTTGACGATGAACAGGCCGCGTTCCTGCATGACGCGCACTGCCTCGACCTTGGCCTGTTTGTTCATTCGCCCCTGGCCGCTGCGATGCAGGGCGGCCTGGATGATCTCGCTCATCAGCAGCTCCATGTCGGCTGGTTCGTTGACCGCCGGTATGGCCCCCAGCGGCTGCAACTGCTGGAGAAAGCTCATGGCAGCATCGAGGCCGGTGACGTCGGTGTTGACGCACAGGCTGGCGAACGGGTGGCCGCTGCTGTCACGGAAAATTGCCGTGGCACTTCGTAGCGTGCGGCCTTTGAGCGTAGTGGGGTAATCGGGCAGCACCACCGGCTCACAGCCGTGCTGGTCGGCCGAGGCCTGCATCAGTGCCTTGAAACCCTGGTCCTGCTCCGGTGCGGCGAGGATCGGGCTGCCCAGGCTGCGGCCGGAAAGATGACCATTGACGATCGCCACCACCGAGTGCTCGGGGTGGTCAAGGTCGTGCAGGAGAATTTCCATGTTGCGCGCGGCAACGCTGCCCAGGGCCTGGATGGCGGCCTTGAGCACGGTGAGGGTGAGTTGGCGTTCTTCGCTGGGGGTGATAGGCATGGCAGATCGCAAAATCAACTGTTTGTGTATTTTTACACATATGGTTGAAATTCGCGATCTGCTTTTAGGGGCCCTGTAAGACTCAGCCAAGCGCCGGCGTGCGCGGCGGGATCATCCGGCGCGAGCCGGTCGACTCGAAGGCGGCAGCAAAACTCAGCAGCGCGTTGTCGCTATAGGCCTTCCCGGCAAAGGTCAGCCCCACCGGCATACCGATATCGGCCATCACGCCCATCGGCACGGTCACGGTCGGAACGCCCAGGTGACGGATTGCCAGGTTGCCGTTGGCTACCCAGATACCGTTGCTCCAGGCGATGTCCGCCGATACCGGGTTGATATCGGCATCGGCCGGGCCAACGTCGGCTACGGTGGGGAACAGCACCGCGTCCAGGCCCAGCTTGTCCATCCAGTCTTCCAGGTCCAGCTTGCGGGTCTGCTCCAGGCCGCGCAGGCCGTCGGGCAGTGTTTCGATCTGGTCCCAGGTCTTCAGACCGCGTTTGGCCATGTTGACGTACTCGTCCATGCCGGCAGCCAGGTCGTCTTCACGGTTGGGCAAGGTGCCCGGGTCGTGCGGGAAGATCTTCAGCCCGTCGACATCAGCCAGGCGGTTAAGCTTGGGGTCATCGTTGGCGCGCAGGAAGTCGTCAAAGGCCCAGCCCGACAGTTCCCACAGTTCGTCATGCAGGAACGCTTTGCTGACGATGCCACGGTTGTACACGGTCGGCGCGCCTGGGCGGTCACCTTCACAGTTGGACACCAGCGGGAAGTCCACTTCCAGTACTTCGGCACCCGCTGCTTCCAAGGCCTGGCGTGCTTGTTGCCACAGGTCGATCACCGTAGCGCGGGTGTTGATGCGTTGGCCGGTCGGCCCGCCGATGCCCGGTTTTTCGGAGGTGCCTGCTTCGGGGTCGGCATTTATATACATGCGTGGTACGCCAAAGCGCTTGCCCTTGAGCGCGCTGGCATCCGCCGCCAGGTCAAGGTAAGACGTCGGACGTACCGTCGAGGCAGCCGGGATCGGCACCCACGGCTGCAGGCGCCACAGGTCGCCGCGCTTGTCGGCGTCATCGGCGACCACCACGTCGAGGATTTCCAGCAGGTCGGCCATGGTGCGGGCATAGGGCACCACCACGTCCATGGTCGGCGTCAGCGGCCAGTTGCCACGCACCGAAATCACTCCGCGCGACGGGGTGTAGGCACACAGGCCGTTGTTGGACGCCGGGCCACGGCCGCTGGACCAGGTTTCTTCGGCCAGGCCAAAGGCGCTGAAACTGGCTGCGGTGGCGGTGCCGGCACCGTTGGACGAGCCCGAGGCGAAGGGCGCGGTCAGGTAGTTGGCGTTGTACGGGCTTTCGGCGCGGCCATAGACGCCGCGCTGCATGCCACCGTTAGCCATGGGCGGCATGTTGGTCTTGCCCAGGCACACGGCTCCGGCGGCGCGCAGGCGCTCGATGGTGAAGGCGTCGCGCTGGGCGACCAGGTCCTTGAAGGCAGGGCTGCCGGAGGCGGCAGTCAAACCTTTGACCAGGTAGCTGTCCTTGGCGGTGTAGGGGATACCGTCCAGCGGGCTAAGCACCTGGCCCTTGGCACGGCGAGCGTCGGAGGCCTCGGCTTCTTTCAGCGCCTCCGGGTTGCGTACCACTACGGCGTTGAGGGCAGTGGCGGTGTCGGCGCCATCGTAGGCGTCGATACGTGCCAGGTAGGCCTTGACCAGCTCGACCGCCGTCGTGCGGCCCGACTCGAGCGCGTCGCGCAGCTCGGCAATGGAAACCTCGGTTACCTCGATCATGCGTTCACCAAAAAAAAATGTGCAGGTAGGGGCTAATGCGAGGAGTGTACAAGAAGGGCTTGGTGGGCGCAGGTTTGCGCAGGGGCAAATGGTTTTATGCAGGGGGGCATTGTCGGGGGGCATTAACAGGCATTACGCGGTCCTTTGCCGGGGCGGCCTTTTGTTGACAAAGGCCGCCCCCACACCGTATGCGTCAACCGGCCAGGTCTGCGGCGCTATGGCGCTCCGGCACCTGGCTGTTTTCATCTCCCCAGGTACGGTTCACCCGTGTACCGCGCTGCACCGCAGGGCGCAGGGCAATTTCCTCGGCCCAGCGCTGTACGTTCGGGTACTCGTCAACCGCCAGGAACTGTGCGGCGTCATACAGGTTGCCGCGTACCAGCTGGCCATACCAAGGCCACACGGCAATATCGGCAATACTGTATTCCTCGCCGCCCAGATAACGGCTTTCGGCCAAGCGACGATCAAGTACGTCCAGCTGACGTTTGGCCTCCATGGTGAAGCGGTTGATGGCGTACTCGAACTTTTCTGGTGCATACACGTAGAAGTGGCCAAAGCCACCGCCCAGGTAAGGCGCCGCACCCATCTGCCAGAACAACCAGTTCAGGCTTTCGGTGCGCGCAGCCGGCGATTTTGGCAGCAAAGCTGCGAACTTCTCAGCCAGGTACAGCAGGATCGAGCCTGACTCGAACACCCGCACCGGCGGCTCCACGCTACGGTCGAGCAGGGCAGGAATCTTCGAGTTGGGGTTGACCTGGACGAAGCCACTGGAAAACTGATCACCCTCGCCGATGCGAATCAGCCAGGCATCGTATTCGGCACCGGCGTGACCCAGGGCAAGCAGCTCCTCAAGGGCAATGGTGACCTTGACGCCATTGGGCGTGGCCAGGGAATACAGCTGCAGCGGGTGCTTGCCCAGCGGCAGGTCCTTGTCGTGAGTCGGGCCGGCTACCGGGCGGTTGATGCTGGCGAACTGGCCGCCGGAGGCTGCGTCGTTGCGCCAGACTTTGGGTGGCACATAGGCAGGCTTGCTCATGCATGAATCTCCTTCAATGGCGCGAGAACGTCACGTAACAACGTGGACCTGCATCTATGCCACGGGTTCGATACGATACGCAAATGCACGGGGCGCCGGCGCAACATGCATGACGGCGGTTTCATCCAGTTTTCATCCGGCACGAGCCCGGCCGTCTTTATGCTGAGCTATCTCCTCGTCCTGCAAGGAACCGCTGGCCGATGACCATTGCACGCTGCGTGTTGGCGCTGGTCTTGCTCGGCGGCCTGTTGGTCCGCGCCGAGGCCGCGCCGTGGGTTGCCGGCCTGCACCTTATGACCTTGACCGACCCGGTCGATAGCCGCCCAATGCAAGCGCTTGCGTTCTACCCGGCCATTGGCAAGACCCGTCGCAGCCGAATAGACGGGTATCCCGTCGATGTGGCCGAAGAGGCGCCCGTCGCCATGGGCCGATTCCCGTTGCTGGTGCTGTCTCACGGCAATACGGGCAGCCCATTGGCCTTGCATTACCTGGCCACGTCGCTGGCGCGGCAAGGGTTCGTGGTGGTTGCGGTTGTGCACCCGGGGGACAACGTGCGCGACCACAGTCGCCTTGGCACCCTGAGCAACCTTTATGGACGGCCGCTACAACTCAGCGCGGCGATCACCGCAGCGCGCGCTGATAGGATGGTCGGGCCTTATCTGAACGAAGGCAAGGTGGGGGTTATCGGCTACTCGGCCGGCGGAGAAACCGCGTTGATCCTGTCTGGCGCACGCCCCGATCTGGACCGTCTGCGTCAGTACTGCCTGGAGCGCCCGAAGGACGCAGACGCCTGCAAAACCCACGGCATACTGATTGCCGACCGCAGCGAACTGGCGCCTGAGACCGACCCGCGAGTGGGGGCGGTCATGTTGATGGCGCCGCTGAGCCTGTTGTTCGGGCGCCATGCCTTGGCCGGGGTACAGGTACCCGTGCTGATCTACAGTGGCGACAGCGATCAGCTTGTGGCTGTGGACCGTAATGCCGAGGCCCTGGCCCGCAAACTGCCGGTCACACCGGACTACCGCCTGTTGGCCGGTGCCGGGCACTTCGTATTCATGGCCCGTTGCGATGCCGAGCAGTACGCGCGGATGGCAGCGCTGTGCAAGGATGCCGATGGCGTCGACCGCCGGCATATCCATCGCTCGCTGCAGCGAGAAACGGCGGCGTTCTTCAGCCAGGCGCTGGGTGCGCCAGCGCCGGCTGAGCGTTCAGCTGCGACGGGCGCGCCGCGCCAGCAACAACGTTAGGCCGACCCCGGCCAAGGCGAGCAGGGCAGCCACGCAGAAGATCGAGGCATACCCCAGGTGCGCAGCGACGGCCCCCATCACTGGGCCGGCAATGGCCAAGGCCATGTCGAAGAACACTGCATAGGCACCCAGCCCCGCGCCGCGGCTGCTGCTGGGGACTTGCCTGATCGCCTCCACGCCCAATGCCGGGTACACCAGCGACAGCCCGAAACCGGTCAGCCCGGCGCCAACCAGCGCCCAGGGCGGCGACGGCGCCAGCCACAGAAGGCTCAGGCCAAGCACTTCGGTGGCCATGCAGGCGACCGCCACGTTGTAGCCACCAAAGCGGTTGACCGCGTTGACGAACAGCAGCCGCGAAATGATGAAGCACACACCAAACGCACTCAGGCACCAGGCCGCGCCAGCCCAGCCGCGCTCGAGGTAATACAGGGTGACGAAGGTGGTCAAGGTGCCGTAGCCGATCGAGGCCAGGGTCAAACCCAGGCCGCACGGGGCAACCCGGCCGAACGCCGACCAGAAGGGCAGGCGCTCGCCGCGTACCACGACCACGTCGGGGCGCTTGCGAAGCACCAGCAGGGCAAGGGTTGCCAGCACCAGCAAAGCCGGCCCCAGCACGCTGAAGTCCAGCCCGTCCACGGCCAGCACGCCCATTGGCGCACCGATGGCGATCGCGCCATAGGAGGCGATACCGTTCCACGAGATAACCCTGGCAGTGTGCTCGGGGCCGACTTGGCTGATGCCCCAGCTCAAGGTGGCCACGCCGATCAGCCCTTGGGCGATGCCCAGCAGCAAACGTCCACCGAGTAGCAGTGCCAGGCTCAGCAGCGGTAAGGTGAGGGTCCAGGCTGACAGCAACGTCAACACCCCACAACCGGCAATCCCCAGCAGGCCAAAGCGGATGGCCTGTTTCCCTCCCAAGGTGTCCGCCACCCTCCCTGCAAACGGGCGGCTCAGCAGCGTGGCCAGATACTGCAGGCCAATCGTTACACCGGCGATTACTGCGCCAAAGCCGAGTTGGTCGTGCACATAGCTGGGCAGTACCGCAATCGGCAGGCCGATGCATAGGAAGGCAATGAAGGTATAGAAAACGATCGACAGGATCTGCAGGGTGATGTGCAGCGTGTTACTGGCGGGGGCAGGTTGTTGCGCGGTCATGGGCTCTTTCGCGGGCGGGCGGTTGGGCGTGGGCCCATCATGGCTGGTGCGCGAAGGAAAAGAAAGCAGGCTAACGAATTATTCGTCGGGTAGTGTCAGTCGGTGGGAGGGGGCTTCGCGGGCAAGCCCGCGAAGAGGCCCAGCCACACAAGGTGGCCAGGCCTTGGCCTTCAATCAGACCAGCACACCCTGGCTACGCAGGTAGTCATCGTAAGTACCGCTGAAGTCCACCACACCATCGGCCGACAGCTCGATGATGCGCGTGGCCAGCGACGACACGAACTCACGGTCGTGGCTGACGAACAGCAGGGTACCCGGGTAGTTTTCCAGCGCCAGGTTCAGCGCTTCGATCGATTCCATGTCCAGGTGGTTGGTCGGCTCGTCCATCACCAGCACGTTCGGCTTCTGCAGGATCAGCTTGCCGAACAGCATGCGACCTTGTTCACCACCGGAAATCACCTTCACCGACTTGAGGATCTCGTCGTTGGAGAACAGCATGCGCCCCAGGGTGCCGCGGATCACCTGCTCGCCAGACGTCCACTGGCCCATCCAGTCGAACAGGCTCATGTCGTCTTCGAAGTCGTGGGCGTGGTCCTGGGCGTAGTAGCCCACTTCGGCGCTGTCGGTCCACTTTACCGAGCCGGCATCCGGGGTCATCTCGCCGACCAGGGTGCGCAGCAGGGTGGTCTTGCCAATACCGTTGGGGCCGATGATCGCAACGCGCTCGCCCGCCTCGACGGTGATGTCGAAGTTCTTGAACAGCACCTTGTCGTCGAAGGCTTTGGCCATTTTCTCGACGACTACGGCCTGGCGGTGCAGTTTTTTCGTCTGTTCGAAGCGAATGAACGGGCTGACGCGGCTGGACGGCTTGACCTCGGCCAGCTGGATCTTGTCGATCTGCTTGGCACGTGAAGTGGCCTGCTTGGCTTTGGAGGCGTTGGCCGAGAAGCGGCTGACGAAGGTTTGCAGCTCGGCGATCTGGGCTTTCTTCTTGGCGTTGTCCGACAGCAGCTGCTCACGCGACTGGGTGGCTGCGGTCATGTACTCGTCATAGTTGCCCGGGAACAGGCGCAGCTCACCGTAATCCAGGTCAGCCATGTGGGTGCAGACGCTGTTGAGGAAGTGCCGGTCGTGGGAAATGATGATCATGGTGCTGTTACGCGCCGTGAGGATCGTTTCGAGCCAGCGGATGGTGTTGATGTCCAGGTGGTTGGTCGGTTCGTCGAGCAGCAGCACGTCCGGGTCCGAGAACAGCGCCTGGGCCAGCAGTACACGCAGCTTCCAGCCCGGTGCCACTTCGCTCATCGGGCCGAAGTGCTGGTCCAGTGGAATACCCAGGCCCAGCAGCAGTTCACCGGCGCGGGACTCGGCGGTGTAGCCGTCCATTTCGGCGAATTCGGTTTCCAGCTCGGCGACGGCCATGCCGTCTTCTTCGGTCATTTCCGGCAGCGAGTAGATACGGTCACGCTCGGCTTTGACTTTCCACAGCTGGCCGTGGCCCATGATCACCGTGTCGATCACGGTGAATTCCTCGTAGGCGAACTGGTCCTGGCGCAGCTTGCCCAGGCGGGTATTCGGCTCGAGCATGACCTGGCCTGCGGACGGCTCCAGATCGCCGCCGAGGATTTTCATGAAGGTCGACTTGCCGCAACCGTTGGCGCCGATCAGGCCGTAGCGGTTGCCGTTGTTGAATTTGACGGAAACGTTTTCGAACAGTGGCTTGGAGCCGAACTGCATGGTGATGTTAGCGGTGGAGATCAAGGAGCTTACCTATCAATAACTTACGTGGCTTCTTCGCAGCTACGGACCAATTTGGAGCTTATCCAGCTCCTGCCAGTCGTTAGACGAGTTAATCCAGCGCGCATAAGTCGATAAGAGCATCTGCACGCCTTGCCCGAGCTGTTGGGCGATAAATGCGGGGTTGAGACCAGACATTGAGCATATTGTCGCATAGGTGTGGCGGCAGTTATACGGGGGCGGTACCTGATGCCCAAACCTTTCAGGATTGGCCGCTACTGGTGGTGCAGGTCCGACATCTGCTTGACGTGCTCCCCATTATTACCGGGCGGCAAGAGGAACGGCGATTCCCGTGCAGCGCGGTAGTGCACCTCTGCGTGAGCCTGCGGATAGCCTATCCCTAAGAACTGGACACCCAGCGCCAAACGACCGCGCGTGTGATTTCGTTCACCGACCGCCCTTGTAACAGTGGCGGAGGCAGCTCGCGCACAGCACAGTACAGTGCTTTAGTCGTTTTAGTGGTAGCGGCATTGCAGAACGGTGAGCATACCGGCCTCGAAGAAGTAGACCAGACGGTGCTCACGGGTGATGCGACGGGACCACACGCCAGATAAATCGCCTTTCAGCGGCTCAGGCTTGCCAATACCCGTGAAGGGGGGGCGTAGACACACGTCAATCAGGCGGTTGACGTTGCCAAGTATGGTGAGGTCGGCACTCTGCCAGTGACAGTAATCCTCCCAGCCCTCTTTGGTGAACTTCACGCTTACCTTGTCGCGGGCTTCATCCTTGTTCCGCTGCTTCTGGTTCTTGCTCATTGAGGTCCAGCTCCTTCGCCAAGGCCTGGCCGTCCCGGAGCTGATCGATGGATGAGCGCAAGCGCGAAGCGTTTTTGGACGATCCCAACAGGTGAATGGTCTCGTTCATCCCGTTGTAGTCCTCCAGGGACATTATCACTACGGGTTCGCCACGCTGTCGCGTGATTACGGCGGGCTCATGGTCCCGGCAAACATCATCCATTGTCTGCTTCAGTTCGGCGCGTGCCTGGCTAAAAGTCAGTACGTGCATTTGTCCATCCTCCGGGCTCTGCCCGGGTAAGGGTTGCTCTTTGGACCGCCACAGGCGACGCCCAAAGTACTAAGAAAGTGAAGCCAGTCGGCCCGCACAGCGGCTCCGTAGTGACTCACAGTGTTCTCTCATCTGGATCAGAATCGTCATTCCAGTAGCCACAGGCCAAAGGTGTCCAGATGGATCCAGCCGTCGCTGGCAACCGCAGCCATTGTACCTAACGTTGTACAAGGCATTAAACCGGTAGATGCAACGGGAGCTTTTGAGATGATCTGCAATGAGTGCGGAAAGGAACACGCCAGCGATGACATTGAGCTTGTTTTCCGCCGAACGATTCTTTGTCCGGGCAACGCTACCTCTTCCCGTATTGCAGCGTGATGAGCCCTATAGCGGGGGGGTATGGGTCGAACTCATGCAACCAGATTTTGAACGTATCTACGAGCAGTGGGATGCCCCCCATCAGTCCTCTGAACCACCGTTTTCCGTATCCCTTGCCAACTCCATACCGACTTTTGGTGACACCAACGGCCTTCACGCTCAATTGCGGCTGACAGGGCCGACTACCAGGCCCCAGGCAGTCTCTCTGCGGCGATCCGCGTGCAGAACGACGCGTGGCGCCTGCAAAGACGCTACATGCAATTGAAGGCTTTCGAGACGGTCAGCGATAATCCTCAAGCCAAGCTGTCGGCCGTGATCACCCAAACGGCGAACTCAGTGGCCAGCGCCATGATGAGTTACACCACTTGAGCAGTGATCAGCTGCCGACTTGTGAAGGACGCCCAGAGCATGAGTGCGCTTGCAGTTGACCGCGTCGCCCATTGCCGTAGAATCGCGCGCCCAAAATTCAGCAGGCATGGCGAGAGGGAGCTTGAATGCAGCGGGTGATGATTATTGGTCAGCCAGGGGCTGGGAAAAGTACCCTGGCGCGCAAGCTTGGCGAGCGCACTGGCTTGCCGGTCGTGCACATCGACACGATTCATTGGCAGCCAGGGTGGGTCGAGCGGAGCCGGGACGAGAAGACGCGTCTTTGTCATGAGGTCGAGGCCCGTGAGCGCTGGATCTTCGAAGGCGGGCATTCGACCACATGGAACAACCGGCTGGCCCGCGCTGACATGTTGATATGGATTGATCGCTCGGCTCCGCTTCGATTCTGGCGCGTGCTCCTCAGAACGGTGTTAAACCGCGGTCGATCCCGGCCTGACTTGCCGGACAACTGTCCGGAGTTGCTGGCCAACCTGCCGGAGTTTTTCAGGTTCATGTGGCGGACGAAAACCTCGTCTCGGGAGGCGATAAAGCGATTCGTGGCGACGGCCCCGCCGGGCTGTCGCGTGGCTTGCCTGCGGACCAATCGGGATACTGATGTTTTTCTCGCGAGTATGGGCACGCAGCCTGACCAGATTGCGCAAGGCCATTAGATGCCAGACCGCGCTTGATTGGCGGCAGGTGCCTGCCGTGTAGGCGCATCGGAACGTTTTCACTTGCCCAAGGAGGCCTCATGGCGCTGACCAGCAAGATCACGGCTTACGACCCTGCATGGCCGCAGCGGTATGAGGCGGTCAACGTTCTGCTCGCCTCGGTGTTCGGCGATGAGCTTCTCGCCATTCACCATGTAGGCAGCACGGCTGTGCCGCAACTTGCAGCCAAGCCTGAGATCGATGTGCTGGTCGAGGTTTTAGAGCATCGCAATGAGGCAGCGCGAGACGAGGTGTTGCTGACGTTGGGCTATGTGCGCGGCAGTGACCTGTCGGAATGACACCACTTCTACCGCCGCAATGTTGGCGAGATGCGGACCCCCGATCATGGCGTTGGGTTCGGTGGGGCCTGGAATTGTTCGTCATGAGGTTTTTGGCGCCTGCCAGATCGAGCGCCGCCCGCGCGGCGCATCGCGAGCTGCGCTCGCTCCTACGTTTGTTACGGGCCAATTGTTCCTGAGGATTTTGCGCGCGAACGCCTTGGCGCATGGCTCAGTAGCGCGTGGTACAAACCAGGCGGTCGCGCGCGCCTGTCACAGGCATGACTGGCCCGAAACAAACGTAGGAGCGAGCGCAGCTCGCGATGCGCCGCGCGGGCGGCGCTCGATCTGGCAGGCGCCAAAAATCTCATGATGAACACCTCAAGGCCCCCACCGAACTCAACGCATGTGGGGCGCTTTAACTAATGCCTACCGTTTTTTCGGCGAGTGAGATATCTGAGCGCTTGAAATGATCCCTGATAAGATCGGCAAGATCAGAAACAGGACGAGTAGCATCATCCAACGACTGCAACCGTACCGCGAATTCGGGCAGTGTCGGTAGCCCACAATCCGGCAATGGCAGGATGATATCTTCGGGCGCTAGGCGTTGCAGCCAAGGCGTAACCGCAAGCCCATTGCGAACCATGGTCAATGTGGTATCGGCTGATGCATTTTCGAACACCATCTTTCCAACAATACCTTCTTCGTCCAGACGCTGGAAAACGGTATCGCGAAAGGCACAATTCGCAGTCAGAAAGCACAGTGCCAATGGCCGCTGTGCTGCTGTTACCTCGTTGCCCAACCATACCAGTTGATCCACAGCCAACCGTTCGCCCAATTCGACGTTGGTCGGGCCTTGACTGATCACCAGATCGAGTTTGCCGTTGGTGAACGCTTGGTCGAGATCCGTCGAAGAAGCGCTGAAGATCTTTACCTCGACCCTCGGAAAGGCATTACTAAAAGCTTTGAGCAAGTGGGCAAGCGGGGCTCCGGCCATATCGAAGGGGAGCCCAAGGCGCACCGAGGCTGCTGATTCCCTTCCACCAATGGAGGCACAGAAAGCGTCATGCATTCGTAGCAGACGACGGGCGTCTGGCAGCAGCGATTTTCCCTTACCCGTCAGACGACTGCCCTGTGTATCACGCAGCAATAACTGGCAGTCGAGGAATGCCTCCAGACGTTTGATTCGCTGGCTAACAGCACCTTGTGTCAGGTGCAGGTTGACTGACGCAACGCTCATGCTCCCAGTATCCGCCACCTCGACGAAGGCTCTGAGCAGCGCCAGATCAAGGTTATGAGTTTTGTTCATGTCAAGCCATTAGCAGTGTTAATACCGGCATTATAATTCGTCGCTACTCAAAGTTCACGCTCCTCTTTAGATTGCAAGGCACAGACTGACACATGGACATGAGCAAGAATGATCAACACCTTGGACAGCATCAACCTACGAAATGAACTGGATACGCTCACAGAATACTGGAAGCCCCGAGTCCTCAGTCGCGTCAATAACCAGTTCGTCAAAATTGCAAAACTGAAAGGAGAATTTGTTTGGCATGCGCACGAACATGAAGACGAGATGTTTTCAGTAATCTATGGCACGCTTTGCATTCAGCTCGAAGATCGCACCATTGTCTTGAATGCAGGGGAGTTTTGCATTATTCCCAAACGGGTGCGACACAAACCGATCGCCGAAGATGAATGTGCGGTCATGTTGATTGAAACGGATACCACACTCCATACCGGCGGAGAACATTCGCCACTTACAGTCTCGATAGATGATCAATTGTATCCAGCTTGATTCAATGACAGCGCCCATGTTTTCACGTTCGAGATTTAGGCGCTCAACCAGGCCTTTGGGTGATTGACGCTACAATCTGCCGGCAGAGCATGCACCTGCGTGGAGCATTTTATGCCGGAGCGGCATAGGCGCTGGGCGAAGCCCTTCGGACCAATTCGCGAACCAACTGATGCGTTTTCGTGAGGGCGCCTCTCTTTCAGCCAGCCAAACATCCGTTCGATGATGTTGCGCTGCCGGTACTTGGGCCGGAAGAATTTACTATCGCATCACTGAAGCGGCTGTATCAGTTCGGCACCTTGGTTGCGCACATTGCCAATGGCTGTGCTCACTCGATACCACTCGAAGGCCTCGGCTGGCTCGCCCAGGTTGAGCGCCATCTGCTCGGCCTGTTCGCCCGGCGTCGTGGTTTGCATCCACTCACGCGCAAGGTCTGGGGCCAAAACCACTGGCCTGCGGTCGTGCACATCTACCATTCCGCCCTGGGCATCGGCCGTAATGATGACGAACCCATCATGCTCGCCGCCAGCGAACTGGCCGATGCTGGCGCAAAGGGAAGGGCGCCCGTCGCGGCGTCGGATGTAGTACGGCTGTTTCTTCGGTCCGCCTTCATCGACCCATTCATACCAGCCGTCGATCGGCGTTATGCCTCGGTGCGGCCAGATTGCCCGGAAGAAGGGGCCGTGTGTCACCTTTTCGACCCTGGCGTTGATCGGCGCAGCACGGTCGGTCGCCCAATGGGGCCGCCATCCCCATCTCACCAGGTCCGCCCGCGGGCCCGCCTCATCCATTCGCAGCACTGCCACCGGCGTGGTCGGCGCGACGTTGTACCGGCCAAGTGGCTGGTCGCCGACGTTGTTCCGCCAGGCCTCTGGCAGGCTCAGGGTTTCGACAAAATCGTGTATGCCTCGGTACTGGCTCAACCTTCCACACATGCGCGGCCCTCCTGCCTGAGCAAGCATAGCGCTTGGGTGTATCGCCACCCAGCGCGTCATGCGGCTGACGGATGGGTATACCGCAATCCAAAAAGGGCAGGGGCGTGCCCCGGCGATCCAGCCAACAAGTCAATGCTTGGCCGTGGCGAGTAGCCGATAGCGCGAGAAGGGCGTGCCGTCGATATCCACCTCTCCGTCAAGGCGAAACCCCAGGCGAAGAATACCTTTGATTCGGGTTCTGGTTGGTGGAAGCAACAGGGTGATCGACTCAAGCCCCATCTCCTGGAAAGCGCGCCGTACGATCTCATCGAAAATCACTCTGCCAAGCCCCCAGTAGTCTGGATGAAGCACCAAGGCAAGATCAGCGTCACCGTCTTCCTGCTGCAGGCCACCCCAGCCGGCGAATTCATCTTCAACGAAAAAAGCCCAGGGACCATAGCCATTCAGTGCCCATTGGGCCTCTTTTTGGGCGACCCACACCTTGCACTTGCTTTCGTCAAAGTCGGGACGACCCAAGGGCATTTGGCGTAAGACATCGGGATTGTTGTTGAGCGCGATGATGTCAGCGATGGAGGCGTCGCTGAGAGGTCGGAAATGCAGTTGCATGATGTGCCTTTTCAAACCGCTTTAAACCTGATGTATAGCGCCCTGGCCGAACTGCACCAGTGCGGATCGATTCATAGGCCGCCGACTGCACGGCCTGAGGTCCGCTTCTTACGCTAGACCACCGCGCCAAACAAGCGGCCCACCAGAGCCGTGACGCCCATGGCCAGCGCCCCCCAGACGGTCACCCGACAGGCGCCCGTCATGATGCTGGCCCCGCCAGTCTTGGCGGCAATAGCCCCCAATGACCCGAGAAATACCAATGACATGCCCGATATCCAAGGCACCACGCTGTGCTCCGGCGCGACAAAAGTCACCGCCAGTGGCAAGGCGGCGCCCACCACGAAACTGGCGGCGGACGCCAGGGCGGCTTGCAAGGGTTTGGCGGCGAGCGTGGTGCTGATGCCCAGTTCGTCCCGCGCGTGGGCGCCCAATGCGTCATGAGCCATCAGTTGATCGGCCACTTGATGCGCCAGCTCGGGTGCTACCCCGCGATGTATGTAGATGTTGGCGAGTTCGATGTGCTCAGCTTTCGGGTCTCTGGCCAGTTCTGCCCGTTCGCGGGACAAGTCCGCCCGTTCGGTATCGGCCTGGGAATGTACCGAAATGTACTCGCCAGCGGCCATGGACATGGCCCCGGCCATCAGCCCCGCCATTCCGGTGACCAGCAACGTGGCATGGCTGGCGTCGGCGGCCGCGACGCCTATCAGCAGGCTGGCGGTAGAGACAATGCCGTCGTTGGCACCCAGGACAGCGGCGCGCAACCAGCCGATACGATCGCTTCTGTGTACCTCAGTGTGTCTGTGCATGAATTTCACTGTTTAACGGGGCTCCCTGTCATCAGGCGGTTCAAGTGACTTGCAGCCGGCGTCAGCGGGTTTCAATTTGCGCCTGCAACTGTCCGCCGACAATGGATATTTCTTTGAACTGTTCGCCCTCGCGCAGCACGAACAGCGCGTCCATCCCGCGCTCCTGAGCCAGACGAGGGCCTTCGGTTTCGCCCAGGACCATCAGCGCCGTGGCCCAGGCATCGGCGAGCATGCACGAGGCCGCCACCACGGTGACGGCGGCGAGCGAGTTGCGCAGTGGCGCGCCGGTGGCCGGGTTCATGGTGTGAGCATAGGACTGACCGGCCACGTCGACCCACTGTCGGTAGTCGCCGGAGGTCGCGATTGAGGTATCGCTAAGTTCCATCACACCCATGACTTCACGCACGCCCCTTTTGGGCTTTTCCAGGGCCACGACCCAGCATTGTCCGTCAGGTTTGACGCCCCGGGCGCGCATTTCGCCATCGATACCGACCAGGTAGCGAGTGATACCTGACCCTTCCAGGCAACGGGCCAGTTCATCCACGCCAAAACCTTTGGCAATCCCACTCAAGTCAAGGTTCGCCGGCGCGCGCTTGCGTACCTGATTGCGTTGTGGCTCAACCTCCAATGCGGCGTCGGCTGACAGCCAGGTGCGCGGCGCAATTGTGCCGATTCCCTGCGCTGTGACCTGCCGCGCCGCTGGGCCGAAGCCCCACGCGTTCACCAGGTCACCAACAGCGATGTCGAAGGCGCCGCCGGTTTGCCGGCTGACGCGCAATGCAGCAGACAGCACCGTGGTCAGTTCGTTGGGTACCGACACCCATTGCTGCTCGGGGGCGGCATTGAGGCGGTTAAGGTCCGAGTCGGGTTTCCAGGTGGACATTTGCTGGTCCACCCGGGCCACGGCGCGGGCAAGTTGCTGGCCAATTTCGTCGGTATCAAGCCCGGCCCCGGCATAAAACAGGGCGGTGTAGCGGCTGCCCATGGTTTCGCCGTTCAGGCTGTAACGCTGCAACTCAGTAGACATCTTCACGGTAGCGTCCTTGTGCCTTGAGGGTCAGCACGCTGAGGTTGAGGGGCGCCAAGACTTCATCCAGGGCCTGCATTACGCCTTTGGCCATTTCGCGACTGCCACACACCAGCACTTGGGCACCTTTTTCAATCAGCCGGCGCAAGGCGAGGGCATCACTGATCAGCCGGTCTTGTACGTAGCTGCGCTCCGGGACCTGAGAAAAGGCGGCGTGCAATTGCGTAAGGCGGCGGTCCGACAAGAATTGGTTGAGTTCCGGTTCGTAGAGAAAGTCCGAGGCCGGGTTGCGCCCGCCCCAATACAAGTGCATCGGGTGTCGGGCCTTGTTGTTGCGGATAAAGCCGGCCAAAGGACCGATACCGGTACCGGCGCCGATCAGGATTACCGGGTGCGTGCCCGATGCCGGACGAAATTGCGGGTTGGGCTGAATGAAGGCGTCAATCTGCGCGCCAATGTCCAGGCCGTGAAGAAACTCCGAGCACATGCCCCCGTTGTGTTTACGCACACAGATCTCGAGCACGCCGTCCTGGGAACCGCTGGCCAGCGAGTAGAAGCGCGGGATTGGGCTGCCCGGGGGCAGAATCCCGACCAGGTCGCCGGCCAGAAAGCTCGGCAGTCCGCCGCGCGCTTTGAAGCGCAGGACATGGGTCGGTGCATTTACCTGTTCGCCATAGGCAATCCGCTCTGTCAGCTCTAGTGAATGGGTACGCGGCCGCTGCGGGGTATGAACCAGCGCCAGCGCGTGCCCCAACACGTCGCCCAACGCGTGGCCCCAGCGCGCAAACTCCTGAGGGGACTGGCGGTTGACGGTTTCCAGCCCCAGCAATGGCGAGCCACCGGCCTGCAACATGGCGTCCTGCACTTGATGGGCGTACTGACAGAACTGCGCAAACTGGCGGTCGCCCAGGCCCAGCACCGCAAAGGGTAGGCCGGGCTTGATGCCGGTTTTGGCCAGCCGCGCCAGGAACTGCGAAGCCGAGGCCGGCGCATCGCCGTCACCGTGGGTCGCGGTGAGGATGAACACCCGTTGGGCACTACGGTAATCGCCCAACCAGTCGTTCATCGCCGCGCTGTGCACCTGATGGCCGCTCTGGTGCAAGGCGTCATGCAAGGTTTTGGCAAAACCCCAGGTGCTGTTGTTTTCACTGCCCACCAGAATCACGCTGTCGGCGGCATGCGCAGGGCTGTTGTGGCGGAGGCTCGGGCCAGCCTTGCGGCGGCGCCACCATAATAGAACGCCGGTCACGCTCATCAACGGCACGCAGAGGGCGCAGAGCCCGAGCAACAGGCCCAGCCACCAGAGGCCTTCGCCAGTGTGCAACTGGTAGACCAATTCATAGAGGTTGAGCATCGGGTCGTGGGCTTGATAGGACAGCAAGGCGCCGCTGGCCTGATCCACGTAGCCGTCGCCCTGTGCTGTGCGCAGGGAATACACATCGCGGGGGTTGCCGGGGCTCGGGTAGACCAGCTCGCGCAAGTCGTTCAAGTCGGTGGCCTGCAAGGCCTGCAGCTTCGCCACCGGCAAGGCCGGACCGGCGCTGACGTGCGCAGGGAAGGCGGGTTCACCTTGACTGCCGTCGGCGATAAAACCAAACGTGGTGGCGGACATGTAGGCCCCGCTCAGTGCCGACAACAACAGCCCGAGCAAGGCCAGTCGCCCGACTTCAGCATGCCAGCGCTGGCTGAAAGTGCCCCGCAGCGGCCGCAGCAGGTTGCGCCAGCCACCCAGGCGTCGGGCCAGCAATAGCGCGCCGGACACTGACAGCGCCAGCATGAGCAGGGCACCAACACCCGATACGCCATGGCCCGGCGTGCCAAGGAACAGCGAGCGGTGCAGGTCTTTCACCCAGCGGGTGAACGCGGATGGCTCGTAAGGGGCGAGCCCTTGGCCGGTCAGTGGGTCGACCTTCTCCGCCCCGGCCTTGCCGTTCTGGTTGTAGTAGACGATCACCGTGCCGGACGCTGAGCGCTGGATCTGCTCCACCCCCGTAAAGTGGCTGGCAACGCGCCCGGCAAGTTGGCCGACGTTGAGTTGCCCGGCAGAAGTGGACGTATTGTGCAGACGTTCCAGCGCCGGCTCGACAGACAGGATCGCGCCGCTGATGGCCAATACCATGACCAACAGGGCGGCGATCAGGCCAGGAAGGGAATGGAACTGACGAAGCATGTTCAGCCTCCGGAGGTGGCGGGTGCTACAGATCGTAAGTAAAGGAGTCGACGTAGCCACTGCCGGTCGCGGGCTTGCCTGCACCCTTGGATGTCAGCGGCACGCTGACATCGCCGCGGGCGTCGCGTTTGTCCTCGACGGCGCTGTCGATGCGGATCTGATACCCGGCATCAATCAGGGTGTCCGCCAGTTCTACGCTGACTTTCAGCGTGCGCCCACTGCCGACGCTGGCGCCGCTGACCCCGTCGAACTCGCTCGGGTTCATCCCGCTGCCACGGGCCCAGTCGGCCAGGTGCTTGTAATATTTGGCCTTCTTGCCGGCCACCCAGAGGGTTTTCTGGTACTGGCCATTGGCGTCGGTGACGTAGATCGCCAGGTAGGCATCATTGCCGCTGTAGTCCTTGAGCTGCGTGGTCAAGGTCACTTCACGGGCCTGGGCCAGCGCCGGCAGGGTAATGGCGCCGATGAGGCAGGTTGCTGCGATGATCTTTTTCATGAGCGTGTCCTCTTGATCGTTAGGTCGAGAGCCTGGACCTGCCGGCTGACAGCAACCTGAACGGCAGGAAAATTCATAGACAGGTGAGTTGTCATTCGGCGAGCGGGCTGCCGAGATAGTCCCTGGCGTCGCCGTCATTGCGGAAATGGACCTCGAGTGTCCTCAGGTGCAGCGATGCCGGGGAGTAGCTGGCTTCGATGTCATTGCCTTTGCGGTCCTGGCCCTTGAGTTCGTAACAGCCATCGTCGACCTTGATGCGCTGCACGCGCCAACCGTATTGCCGCTCTACCTGCTGACGCAGGGTTTCGCGAGGTTGCCAGTCGCTGACCGGGTCGCTGCAGTCGTCACCGGCCAGGGCGTAACCGCTGAGCAGCAAGCCCATCAGCGTGGCATTGGCAATAAAACCTGATTTCATGACTTGTCTCCTGTCGAGGGCGGCGTCTGTGGCATAACCTAAAGGGCCTTCCTGACAGCCAGCTGAATTTTCAGATTCACGTCAGGCAAGGCGATTAAGGTGCTGCAAGACAACCATCACAGGAGGTGTCAGATGCGGGTTCTACTGGTCGAGGACGCTCCTGGCCTGGGTGAAGCGGTGCGCGAGCAGATTGCCGATGATGGCCACGCCGTCGATTGGGTACAGCGCTTGGACCACGCGCGCAACAGCGTCCGCAGCACGCCTTACGACTTGATCTTGCTGGACCTGATGCTCCCGGACGGGCGCGGGTTGGATTTTCTGCGTCAACAACGCTCGGCAGGAGACGTGACCCCGGTGATTATCCTGACCGCCCAGGATCAGATTTCCGATCGTATCGCCGGCCTCAACGCCGGTGCCGATGACTACCTGGTCAAACCGTTCGACCTGTTTGAACTCTCGGCCCGCGTGGCAGCGGTGGGGCGGCGTTATAGCGGCAATCCCAATCCACAGATCAAACTCGGTGATTTGCAGGTCGACATGAGTGCCCGCACGGTGCAACGGGGCAGTGCCACGGTGGACCTCACGGCGCGGGAGTGGGCGCTGTTCGAGGCGTTTGTGCAACGCCCCGGCGCGCTACTGTCCAAGTCGCAGCTCGAAGAGCGGCTGTATGCTTTTGGCGCCGAAATCGAGAGCAATACCATCGAGGTATACATCAGCCGTCTGCGTAAAAAACTCGGACGCGAGCTGATCGAAACCGTGCGAGGCATGGGCTATCGGTTAATGTCCGCATGAAGCCTTCTTCGAGCCTGCAAATACGTCTCGGTCTAGGGCTGACGCTTGGTATGACTTTACTCTGGCTGGTGGCGACAGTGGGTGCCTGGCTAGTGGTGCGGCATGAGTTGAACGAAGCGTTCGATAGCGCGTTGGAAGAAACTGCACAACGCATTCTGCCCTTGGCCGTGCTGGAAATCAGCAACCGGGAAGAATCCCGGACAGCACAACACGTCGCGACACTGAAGATGCACAAGGAATACCTGACTTACCTGGTGCGCGATGCCAAGGGCAAGATTCTGATGCAATCTCACGACGCCAACCCGCAGATTTTCAACCGACAACCAACTGAAGGCTTCTCCACTTCTGAAAAGTACCGATTGTATGGCGCTAGCGCATTGCGTCAGACGCTGTTCATCGAGGTGGCCGAACCGCTTGGTCATCGTCGTGAAGCCGCGCGGGAGGCCTTGTTTGCGTTGTTGTTGCCCCTCATGGTGTTGATTCCTGTCAGCCTGGTGGGTACCTGGTTATTGGTGCGTTTCAGCCTGCGCAGCGTGCTGGCTTACCGTCGTGCCATTGAAGCGCGCGGTGTGGGTGACCTGTCTCCGATCAAGGTGGAGCACCTGCCTGCAGAAATCGATCCGTTGGCTGAGGCGGTCAATCACCTGCTGGAGCGCTTACGCAACGCCCTTGAGGCCGAGCGCAGCTTTACCGCCAACAGCGCCCACGAACTACGCACACCATTGGCCTCGACCCTGGCGCAGATCCAGCGGTTACACCACGAAGCGCCGGAGGGGCCGCTGCGAGTACGTGCACAGAAGATCGAACACGCGTTGCATGAGCTTTCAAGGCTTTCAGAAAAGCTCATGCAGTTGGCCAAAGCCGAGGGCGGCGGGCTGTTGTCCGAAACGCCACAAGACCTGATCCCGTTGCTTGCCCATGGCGTGGACGAGTGGAACCAACGCAGCGGGCAGCGCATCGAGTTGCGGTTGCCAAGCCAGACCAGCGTGTATTCGATCATTGACCCGGACGCCTTTGGCATCCTGCTGCGCAACCTGATTGAGAATGCGCTGAAGTATGGTGCAACGGACCAGCCGGTCGAAGTCAGCCTCACCGAGCAGGCACAGCTGCGGGTAGTCAATAGTGGCCCGGCAGTGCCGCAGCCTGTATTAGAACACCTGACCGAGCGTTTTGTGCGTGGTCACAGTGAGATCAGTGGTTCGGGGCTGGGCTTGGCGATTGCCAAAACCATCGTGCAGGGGGTAAACGCGCGGATGAAATTGGTCTCCCCGGCAACAGGTCGACAGGATGGGTTTGAAGTCTGCATCTGGTTACCGCTTGCCCCATCATGAAAGTCCATGGGGCTCGCTATCAGGCGCTCAGCACTCGTTTCAACACTTCGTAAATCCTGGCATCAGCCGATTGGGCAACGTTGAAACGGATGAAATCACCCGCAGTCATGGACTGGCTAAACGCATTTCCGGGCGCCAGCACTACACCTTCATTCAAGCAAGCCCGGGCCAGCGTGGCTGCATCCGTGCCTTGAGGGAGTTGGCACCAGACATACATGCCTGACTGGGGCGTTATCCAGGGCTTGATACCAACGGCCCTTAGTTTCGCTACCGTTCTCTCCATGGCCTCGGCCAGCCTGAGGCGAACGCTTTCCATGTGTTTGCGGTACCCGCTATCGGTAATCGCCAGATGGATGATGTCCGCGGCCAGGCGGCCACCCCCGAATGTAGTCGCAATCTTGAGATCGACCAGGCTCTGGATCCAGTCACTGCGAGCCGCGATGTAGCCGCATCGAATCGACGCGGAGATGGTTTTGGAAAAACTGCCTATCTGGATGACACGAGAGAGACCATCGAAGGCAGACAGCCGTGGCGCTGGTGCATTCTCGAAATCCCCGAAGATGTCGTCCTCTACAATCACCAGGCTGGAGTTGTCGGCCAGCTTCAGCAGCCTGTGCGCCGTGACCGGAGACAGGGTGGCGCCGGTTGGGTTATGGATGCCTGCATTTGTTATGTACAACCGGGGAGCATGCGCTAGCAGGGCAGCGCCAAAAGCATCGATGTCCGGGCCCGTTGCCGTATAGGGTACGCCTACGATGTTGACCCTGTGCGCTTTGAGCAGTGCGTGAAAATTGAAATAGCAGGGGTCGTCGACCAGCACGGTGTCCCCCGGTTCCAGCAGAAAACGGCAGATCAGGTCGATGGCGTGGGTGCCGGACTCCGTGAGCATGATCTGCTCGAGAGGGGCTTCGATCCCGATGCCTGTCAGCCTTCGTGACAAGAATTGCCTGAGTGGCAGATGCCCAAGCGGTGAGGCGTACTCAGTCAGTTTCAGCGTGTCAGAACGGGCAACGGTTCGAAGCGCTTTCCGCAAGCCCGCTTCGAACATCCAGGAGGGAGGTAGCCACCCGCACCCCGGTTTCAACGCATCGCTAGCGGTTTCAAGCGACTGGCGGGAGATCCACAGCGGGTCCACTTCACGATCAAGCCTGGGGCCTAGTTCGGTGAGTACCAAGGGCGCCACTGGTCCGGCTACGTAAAAGCCGGAGCCAGGGCGAGAATTGAGTACACCCTCTGCCATCAACCTTTCATAGGCCTCAAGAACCGTAGAAACCGACACTTGCATGGTCTGCGCCATAGCGCGGACCGAGGGAATTCTCGCGCCTGGTGTGTAGGTTCGAGAGGCGATCCGCGACTGGATTTCACCCATGACAGCTCGAATTCGCGTTCCGTCCCGTTTCATCGCACCCTCAACTGTGCTGGAGTCATATGCATAACAGTTTGGTTGAAGTGTATTGGATTGTACATGGCCTGGGTGAGCCTGTCGGTGATGTACTGAGCCTTGGCTTATCGAGGACTTACCGATGGAAAAATCAGCAAGCGGGTGGATCAACGGCTTCATAGGCGTCGCCATCTTTGCGGGTTCGTTGCCGGCAACCCGAGTGGCAGTGGCCGACTTCGAACCGACGTTCCTCACCTGTGCCCGGGCAACCATTGCCGCCATGCTGGGCGCGCTTTTTCTGATCGTGCTACGCCAGCCTCGACCCAAACGGAAGGACTTGTCGCCCTTGGCCGTAACAGCGCTCGGCGTTGTTATCGGTTTCCCGCTACTGACCGCATTTGCCCTTCAGCACATCAGTTCTGCTCACTCCATTGTCTTTGTCGGGCTCCTGCCATTGTGTACCGCAGGCTTTGCCGTTCTGCGGGGCGGTGAACGACCTCGGCCATTGTTCTGGCTGTTCTCGTTGACAGGTGCCGGGTTGGTCGCTGGCTATGCCTTGATGAACGGAGGTGAGGCATCGGCGGTGGGCGATCTGCTGATGTTGGCTGCGGTTGCGGTCTGTGGGTTGGGTTATGCCGAAGGCGCGCGCCTGTCGCGGACATTGGGGGGATGGCAGGTGATCAGCTGGGCATTGCTGGTAGCGTTACCGTTCATGCTGCTGCTGACGGTGGTCAATCTTCCAGCCCCTGATGACTTTGCCAGGGTAAGTGCCCCTGCGTGGCTCAGCTTTGGCTACGTTTCACTGTTCAGCATGCTGATCGGGTTTGTGTTCTGGTACCGAGGGCTCGTCCAGGGGGGGATTGCGGCTGTGGGCCAACTGCAACTGTTTCAGCCCTTCATGGGGCTTGGGCTGGCAGCGTTGCTTCTGCACGAGCATGTCAGCTGGACGATGCTGCTCGTGACGCTGGGTGCTGTCATCTGCGTTTACGGGGCTAAGAAATATGCCTAAGTACAGCGTCATTCCCTGTCAAACAAGGTTGGATGTAGCCCGGCGCCGTCTGACGCCGGGCTGAATTGCATCAGAAAGGCTTGGTAGGCAGGTACTTGCCGTCCAGGGTGATCACAGCGCGGTGGCCACCGTCCGGGTCTTCGACTTTCTTGATGTCCAGCTTGAAGTTGATGGCGCTGATGATGCCATCGCCGAACTTCTCGTGCACCAGTGCTTTGAGGGTGGTGCCGTATACCGACATCATTTCGTAGAAACGGTAGATGGTCGGGTCGCTCGGCACGCCGTCGAAGAAGCTGCCGCGGATAGGCATCGATTGCAGCAGCGCGACTTGATCAGCATCGAGGCCGAGTTTCTCGCCTACGACCTTCGCGGCGCTTTCAGGCAGCGGATGCTGGCCGAGCAGTGCTGCTGTAACGAAAGCTTCGGACAGGCCGGTGCCGTCAACGATTTCGGCGAAGGAGAGGTCTTTGCGGGCCTTGGCCAAAATGATGGTCTCGGTCAGTTCCTGGCGAGCAGTGCGGGTAGCTTGAGTCTGGATCATGGTGAATCTCCTGGGTAGGCAAAGGTACAGGTAAGGTTTCAGGCAACGTGCCTGGCTTGCTGGGAAACGGCGTGGACTTCCGGGTTTGCTGCGAGAGACACGAAGGTCCCGGTACTGCCATCAAAGGCGTCGATGCATCCGGTCTCGATGTCATAAATCCAGCCATGCAGGGTCACGCGGCCTTCTTCGAGCGCCAGACGCACGGATGGGTGGGTCTGGATGTTGGCCAACTGCGCGATGACGTTTTCGCGCACCATGGCAGCGATTTTGCTCGGCTCGTCCGCGTGCTGACGGGCTTCGTTGACCACCTTGGCCGAGTCTGCGTACCGCAACCAGCCGGATACGGCAGGCATGTGGTCCAGGCACTTGCAGGTGGCAATGGCGGTCATCGCGCCGCAGTCCGAGTGGCCGCAGATCACGATGTCTGCGACGTTGAGGCCAGCCACCGCGTATTCGACCGAGGCCGAAACGCCGCCCGGTTCCGGGCCATAGGAGGGCACGATGTTGCCGGCGTTGCGGATTACAAACAGATCGCCTGGTTCGCGCTGGGTAACCAGTTCAGGCACCAGCCGGCTGTCCGAGCAAGAGATGAACAGTGCCTTTGGGCTTTGTTGGGTGGCCAGGTCCTTGAACAGTTTGACCCGCTCCGGGAAGGCGTTTTGCTGAAATTTCAGAAAACCGTCGATGATCGCTTTCATGGTGGCTGTCTCGATGTCGCTGGGTGTGAGACAAAGATTAAGCAGCGCATGACATAAGGTAAAAGTCTCATTTATTATGCATACAATCAGATAATCTTATGGGTAAGGCCATGCTCGCTCGACATATCCAGTACTTTCTTGCGGTGGCGGAGCACCTCAGTTTCACCAAGGCTGCAGCGGCGCTGCACGTATCTCAGCCAGCCCTTTCCCAGCAGGTAAGGCAGTTGGAAGAAAGTCTTGGCGCCCAGTTGTTCGACCGCTCAGGCCGCGCAACACGTTTGACGGATGCCGGAGACGTCTATCTTCACTATGCGCGCCGTGCTCAGCAGGAACTGCGGGAAGGTAAAAGTGCCATCCATGACGTGAGCGACCTCAGCCGCGGCTCATTGCGCGTAGCCGTCACGCCGACATTCACGACCTATCTGGTGGGGCCGCTGATCGAGGCGTTTCACTTCCGGTATCCAAACATCACCCTCAACCTGAAAGAGATCTCTCAGGAGCGCATCGAGGAGCTGCTTTTGGCGGGAGAACTGGACGTAGGTATTGCGTTCGATGAAATAAATTCTCCGGACATCGAGGCCGTTTCCTTACTGAGCGAAACCCTCGCTTTAGTGGTGAGCCGCAGACACCGCCTGGCCGAGGAGCGGTCCATTGCATCGCAGGCGCTGAGTGCTGAGTCTATGGTTCTGCTCAGTCCAGAGTTTGCCACTCGCGAACAAATTGACCGCTACTTCCGCAAACACGAAATTCGCCCGCAAGTGCAGATGGAGGTCAATGCCCTTGGCGCAGTGATTGAAATCATTCGCCGGACGACGCTGTCGACTTTATTGCCTGCCAGAATTGCCTTGGCCCATGACGATCTGGTGGCCATCACGCTGGAGCCAGAACGCTTGCAGCGAACGGCCGTACTCATGCGGCGAAAAGAGGCCTTTTTGAGCGCAGCCGTGCGCGTGTTCATCGAACTGGTTAAAGAAGTATCCAGCGATCTTTAGGCGTGAAGCCGCGTAGGTACAACGCGATCTCCACTACTACGATTAACCCGGTGATCGTCGAGGCCATGGGTCTTCGTGCTGGAACTGATACCGTCGCTCGGCGCGGTCAGGGCTGAGGTCGCGGTTGAGGACGGCCTGAGCAAGATGGGCTTCTGGCAAACAAAAAAACCTGATCCTCTATGTAAAAGAATCAGGTTTAGCAGGACCTACAGGCCCAGTTCAGTCAGGCCTGGGTGATCATCCGGCCGGCGACCCAGGGGCCAATGGAACTTGCGCTCGCTTTCCTTGATGGGCATGTCGTTGATGCAGGCGAAACGGCGGTGCATCAAGCCATCGGCTTCAAACTCCCAGTTTTCGTTGCCGTAGGAGCGGAACCAGTTGCCCGAATCGTCGTGCCACTCGTAGGCGTAACGGACGGCGATGCGGTTGTCGGTGAAGGCCCAGAGCTCTTTGATCAAGCGGTAGTCCAGCTCTTTCTTCCACTTGCGAGTGAGGAATTCCTGAGCTTCTTCACGATTGTTTGCAAACTCGGTACGGTTACGCCATTGGGTGTTCGGCGTATAGGCCAGTGCAATCTTTTCGGGTTCGCGAGTATTCCAACCATCCTCGGCGAGTCGGACTTTTTCAATCGCCGATTCGCGAGTGAAAGGAGGAAGTGGCGGACGAGTGTGTTCGTTGGACATGGTGGTGCCTCCAATCTTCTGGATGGTTAAGTTGAGTGGGTGTTGCTTTAACGTCAAACGCTTGCGTGCTGTACGTCCTTGAGTAATATCTTTGCGATTTCTCTTGCACTATCGAGAACGGTGTAGTCACCCATGACGTGGGCCACGGTTATCGTGCCCTCTATCATCAAAAAAAGTTGCTTGGCCAAGCCAGCCGGATCGTTAATCCGTAATGCGCTGGTCAGCTCTAGCGTGTAGTCCAGCAGCTTTTGTTTATGCAGTTTTGCGATCTGCCGAACAGGATCGTCTGCGTCACCAACCTCTCCGGCTGTGTTGATGAACGCACATCCGCGAAAACCGTCAGACTCGAACCAACTTTTGAGTACATCAAAAATTCCAAGGATGCGCGCTTCTGGCGTTTGCGCTTTTTCGCATTCACTTCTAAACCACTTCATCCAGCGTATATCGCGTGCATTGAGTGCCGCTGCGGCTACGTCGTCTTTATTCGCAAAATAACGATAAATACTTTTACGTGCTACGCCAGAGGTCTTTACCAAGAGGTCCATGCCCGTGGCATGAATCCCGTTTTCGTAAATAAGCTTCTCGGCAGTCGCCAGGATTTTTTCGCGTGTGTCGGTCATTGGCTTATCCATGTAGTCAGAGTAGAACGATCGTTCTCCCTGGTCAAGCATCTCTTGAAATTATTCGATTGCGCGCAAGCGGGGCGCCGGAATGCTTTCGATCAGGGGGGGGGCTTCCCGCTGATCAGTCGCGCTCCAGTTCGGCGAAGCGGCTGGACAGCCAGGCGTGAAGGTGCCTCACCGCAGGCGACAACTGCTTGCGGTGTGGGCACACCAGACTCAGCGGCATGGCCGGCCCGGGGTGATCCTGCAATAGCACGACAAGCCTTCCTGCCAGTACATCGTCGCTCACATCCAGCCAGGACTTGTAGGTTATTCCTTCGCCGGCCACGGCCCAGCGCCGGGCGATATCAGCGTCATCGCAGAGCAGGGCGCCACGCACCTGGACGGTCTGCGTTCCCAGTTGCCATTTGTCGTAGACCCGGCCCTGCTGCATGTACAGCAAGCACTGGTGTTCGAGCAGGTCTTCAGGGGCTTGCAGGTTGCCTTGCTGCGCCAGGTACTCGGGCGAGGCCACCAGTACCTTGCGGTTCCAGGGCGCCAGTGGCAGGGCTATATAGTTGGCGTCGGCGTTCAGGCCATAGCGGATGGCGATATCTACCGGATCGCGAAAAAGATCGGCGATCTGGTCGGAGAGAAACAAGCGCAGGTTCAACTGTGGATGCTCTCGGCGAAACGCCGTGAGCCAGGGCAACAACACGTTGCGTCCCAGATCGGAGGGCGCGGCCACCTGCAAGGTTCCGCTGAGCTGGGCGCTTTCCTGACGCAGGTTGTCGCGCCCGTGCCTGAGGGCTTCCAGGGCGACAAGGGCCGAGGGAAGGTACTGCTCGCCCTCGGCTGTCAGGCGCAAGCTGCGTGTGGTGCGGGCAAACAATCGCACATCCAGTTCACGCTCCAGGCGCTTGACTGCCTCGGCTGCCTGGCCGGGCAGCAGGTCGGCCTCATGGGCCGCCGCGGTAAAGCTGCCCAGCGCGGCACTGCGAACGAAGATGCCCAGGTCGTCGAGACGGATCATTATCACTCCTGCAATGAAAGTGTTGACGGGCAGGGTCCGTTTTTTCCGGCCGCCTGGCACGCCAGACTCAATGCCAGATCAAACCACATTCAGCAGTGAGTGCCTATGAGAGCGATCAGTTACATCCACAAAGGCTTGCCTATCGAAGACCCTGCGTCTCTTCAAGACATCTTTATGCCTAAACCCAGCCCTGGGACCCGGGACCTTCTGGTCGAGGTCAAAGCCGTGTCGGTCAACCCTGTCGACACTAAGGTACGCGCCGGAACTTTCACGGGAGAGCCGAAAATCCTCGGCTGGGACGCGGCCGGAATCGTCCGCGAAGTCGGGGCCCAGGTGACCCTGTTCAAGCCCGGAGATCAGAGTCGCCAGCCTCATCAATGCCGCCAACATGCGCCGTGCCCATGCGCTGGTCGAGAGTGGCAAGGCGCGCGGCAAGATCGTCCTGGAGGGCTTCTGAAACGCGTATGACAGACCACGGCGGACCGGCCGATCCGGCCCGTCAGGAACAAGCAGGGTTAAACGAACCGTGTTTTTCTGCGCCGCGCTTACTCACGGCGCCACGCCCGGCGAAACGCATGCACACCTTGAAGCAGGCAGTACCGCGCCTGCGCCTTGCAACTGACCAGGAGCTTGATATGAACCAACAAGATTACCCCCTCGTTTCCCTCGCCATCCTCAAGGCCAAGCCAGACCAGAGAGCAAAGCTGAAAGCGGCCTTGCTGGCCTTGATCGAACCGACTCGGGCGGAGCCCGGCAACCGCGACTACATGCTGTTCGAACGCAGCGACGAGCCCGGGACGTTCTACATGCGCGAGGCGTTCGACCACCAGCAGGCCCTGGACGCGCACCTGACCACCGCTCACTTCCAGCGGTTTGCCGAGCAGGCCGAACAGTTGTTGGCGGAGCCCTTGCAACTGATCTTCCTTGACCCGGTGTCATCTGCCGTTGCGCCCTGTCCCTGAGGCAGGCCAGGCCTTGGCCACTGTGGCGTTACTGCCAGCAGCATCGGCACGTAGGCACACGCAAGAGCGGAGGGCAAACAGGGTCAGGCTTGGCGTCCACGACTTGTCTTTACACTTCAAGCGCTAAGCAATGCTTCGAGCTGGCCCTTGCGATCCAGACTCGCCAAGTCATCGAAGCCGCCGACATGCACCTTGCCAACAAATATCTGTGGGACGGTTCGGCGTTGGGATCGCTGCATCATTTCCGCCAAGTGCCGGGGTGACTGTTCAACGTCGATTTCGTCAGGGGTAATGCCCTTGCTCGACAGCAGTCGCTTGGCGCTCACGCAGTAAGGGCAGTGCTGGGTGGTGTAGATCGTCACGTGGCTCATGGTGGTTACCTTCCTAGCTTGCCGATGGCGGAAAGTCGATATCGGTAGCGGCGATGTTGTTCAGGTAGTTGGTCAGGGTTAACAGCGTGACCTGCGCCACTACCTCCACGATCTTGCTATCCGTAAGGCCCGCCTCACGCGCTGCAGCGATCTGCTCGTCACTCAACTGGCCGCGACTCGCGGTGATCTGCTGCGCCAGCGCGGCAACCGCGCTGAGTGTGCCGGCTCGGGCTTGCCTGACGGCCTCATCGCTCAACCCAGCCTTGCCGCCAAAGAAGGTGTGTGCCGCCAGGCAGTAGTCGCAACCGTTGATTTGCGAGGTGGCGAGGGCAACGACTTCACGCTCGACGGCACTCAGTGAGCCTTTACCCAAGGCTTGGGCGAGGGCCAGGTAACCGTTGAGTGCGACCGGAGAGTGAGCCAGGGTCTTGAATGCATTGGGGATGAAGCCGAGACCTTTCTGAATGCCTTCGAGGGCTGCGCGCGTGCCAGTAGGGGCCTGGTCCAGCGAGAGAGTAGCGATGCGAGTCATGGTAGTTCTCCACTAGGTTGATCAAACGGCTTGTCTATCAAGCCTGGAGTCCATACTAGGGAGGCAGACTTTTCTTTCGGCTTCAGATCGTCGAAGGTATGCAACAGATCGTCTAAATCTGAGCGCGCTATGGACCGACTATCGACACTGCTCAAGCACTTCAACCTGCACGCATCCACGTTTCACCAGGGTGGGTTCTGCGGAACAACCCACCTTTATGGACAACACAGTGTCGGCCACGCCCACCTGCTGCGCTCGGGGCGTCTGGCCTTCAGGGGCAAGCGTGGCCAGCTGATCGAGTTGACCGAACCCAGCCTGATTCTGGCGGTGCGCCCGCAGGAGCACCACTTGCTGGCCACCGAAGCCGATGAGGCGGAATTGGTTTGCGCCACCCTGCATTTCGATGGCGGCGCCAACAACCCGCTGACCCTGGCTTTGCCGGACTTCATCATCAAGCCCCTCGGCGAATTGCAAGGCCTTGATGGCACCCTTCACTGGCTGTTCGAAGAAGCCTTTGGAGATGAGTGTGGTCGTGATGTCATTCTCAATCGCTTGTTCGAGCTGATGATCATTCAACTGCTTCGCCACCTCATCGCCAACCGCAGCATCGCCTCGGGAATGATGGCCGGGTTGGCCAACACTCAGCTGTCCCGCGCGCTTGTGGGGATCCACGATGAGCCGCAGCGCAATTGGTCCGTGGCGGAACTGGCGAATCTTTCGGGCATGTCGCGGGCAAGCTTTGCCGCGCACTTTCGCGAGATCGTGGGTATCACCCCCGCGGACTACCTGGCGAACTGGCGCATCAGCCTGACGCAGAAACGCCTTCGCGAAGGGCGCCCCATTGCCCTGATCGCCGATGAGGTCGGCTACGAAAGCCCTTCTGCGCTGGCCAGAACCTTTCGCCGCAAGGTGGGCGCAAGCCCGACGCAATGGCTGCAGCAGGATGCGGTATAACGCCTGCTCGACAGATTTGCGCGCGAGGCAATGAGCGAGGTCCCGTGCCCCAACGAGGTGGCTTATACGTTCTCCCGAAGAAATTCGATGAACGCCATCGTCCTTGCCGAGCGTCGCCGCTCACAGCTGAACACGGCGCTGACCGGCAGCGCGGTCGTCTGGTATTCGTCGAGCAGGCTACACACGCCACCCTGCTCGAAGTCCGCAGCAAACAGCCATTGCGGAGACAGGGAGATGCCCAGGCCGGCGAGGACCATTTCACGAATGGCCTCGCTGTTGTTGCTGGTGACGTTGCCTTTGATTGCAACCTCAAGTGCTTCGCCACGACGGGTGAAGTGCCAGCGGTCGTAATGCTCAAGCAAGGTGAAGGCGATGCAGTTGTGGCCTGCCAGTTCGGCGGGCTCGCGTGGCCGGCCATGGCGATCGAGATAGGCCGGTGCAGCGTAGACTCGCCGTGTGCTGGTGCCCAGGGGCACGGCCACCAGTCCCTCGCTCTTCACCACGCCAATGCGGATGGCTAGGTCGATGTTTTCCATGAGCAGGTCTTCGTTGTAATCGTTCAGGCGCAGGTCGATCTGCACATCGGGATGTCGCTGTAGAAAAGCCCCGATCAGGGGCGCTATACATAGCCTCCCATAGCTGACCGGTGCGGCAATTCGCAGGGGGCCGGCGATCTGCTCCTGGCCGCTGGCGAAGCTGCGCGTGGCATGCTCTAGCTGGCTGAGAATTTCCTGGCAGTGGCTGTAGAAACGTTGCCCTTGATCGGTGAGGGCGAGGTGCCGGGTGCTGCGGGCAAACACGGCTCCGCCCAGGTACTGCTCCAACGCACGGACCTGCTTGCTGACTGCCGGCTGCCCCATGTTCAGCTCCCGAGCCACTGCCGAAAACGAGCCACGCTCCACGACGCGCACGAAGATGCGCATGCTGTCGAACAGATCCATCGCTATTGGGCCTCTTGGGGGAATAAGTAATATGCAAATTTAGTTTCTTATCGGAATGAGGAAGACGGTGCAACCTGTAAGCGTCCACTCATTCAGAGGTTCCCGTCATGAATCAGACCATGCTTGCCGCTATCGCCGAATCCGCCCAGACCCCGCTGGCCGTGCGCCACATCGCCCGTCCTGTACCCGGCAAGGGGCAGGTCCTGGTGCGGATTCACGCCGCAGGGGTCAACCCGCTCGACACCAAGATCGCTGTCGGTGCAGGCGCTCATGCCCGCCAGGCGCTGCCGGCCGTGCTCGGCCTGGATCTCGCTGGTACGGTCGTTGAACTGGGCGAGGCGGTTGATGGTTTCACGCCTGGCCAGGAGGTCTTCGGCATGGCCGGCGGCATCGGCGGCGCCCAAGGCACCCTGGCCGAATACATCGCCGTGGATGCCAGGCTGATTGCATCAAAGCCGCATGCGCTCGGCATGCGTGAGGCTGCCGCGTTGCCGTTGGTTTTCATCACCGCCTGGGAAGGTCTGGTTGATCGGGCCAATGTTCATAGTGGTCAGCGGGTGCTGATTCATGGCGGCGCAGGTGGCGTCGGCCAAGTTGCGGTGCAATTGGCCAAGGCTCGCGGTGCCGAAGTCTACGCCACCGGCTCCGCGAGCAGTCTAGACTTCATCCGCTCGCTGGGGGCCACGGCGATTGACTATCAGGCGCAGGGTGTAGAGGCCTATGTCGAACAATATACGGCTGGAGAAGGTTTCGACATCGTTTATGACACCGTCGGCGGCAGCACGTTGGATGCGTCATTCAAGGCAGTAAAACCGTATACCGGGCACGTACTCAGCTGCCTCGGTTGGGGCCAGCACAGTCTCGCGCCTTTATCCTTCAAAAGTGCCACCTACTCGGGTGTATTCACCCTGGCACCGCTACTGACCGGGAAGGGGCGCGAACACCACGGAAGTATCCTGCGCGAAGCAGCTGTTCTGGCCGATGCCGGGCAACTGACGATCCGGGTGGACCCGCACCAGTTTGCACTGGACGAGGTCAACGACGCATTCCGACAGGTCGCGGAAGGTCGTGGCAGGGGCAAGACGGTTATCCAGTTGGTAAGCGATTAGCCTCCAGAGCTTCATTAATCAGCAGTTACCGGCCAGTAGCGCCCGCTTCTGGCCCTGGCTGGCTTTCACGAATCTGCCCAAGGGTAAAATTGGCGTTTCACACGCAGATGCTCCAGGCCGGTGGAAACACGCTGGATTACCACGTCTTTCAGATCCGTGTCCGAAATCAGGAAAGGCGGGGTCTTGGCGAGGAGCACCTTCATCGTCGCAGTATTCCTGCCGTCGCCGTCGTGGATGGCACGGGCTTCGCCCTTGTTCGCGGGCAAGCCCGCTCCCACAGGGATGGCGCCAGCTTTTAGAAATTGAGCAAGACAGTTGCTCCTACCCAAGATTTTGGTCCCACCCCCCGAACCATCAACCAGATGACGGCCAGCCATTTCTCCCGCACACTGCGGAAAATTCCCAAGCCCGTACCCCGTCACATTGCGGGGCACAGCCGGAGTAGAAAATGGCGCGACAACTAATAACAAACGCCCACGACCCGTTGCACGAATCCCGCGAGGCCCGGTTGAAGCTGGCCAGCGAAGGCGAACTACCGCTGGGCATGCTGCGTGATGAGATCGACGCCTCCTGGCGCCGAAGCCTGGGCCACGGCCTGGACTGCCTGCAGGGCGAACAGGTCGGCCTGGGTTTGGAACAGGGCCATGACCTGCGCCTGCTGCTGGAGCGCAACCGCCTGCTGATCGATGCCGTCACCCCAGAACTTGACTACCTGGTCGCGCGCCAGGGCAAGGCTGGCATCGTCATCCTCGGCGACGCCCAGGCCAACGTGCTGGCCATCGAAGGCCAGAAGCACGTGCTGCAGCGCGAGGGCCTGCGCGATCTGCACCCGGGCAGTTGCTGGAGCGAATCGCTGCGTGGCACCAACGCCATCGGCACGGCCGTGGTCGAAGGCCGGCCGACGCTGATCAACTGCGGCGAACATTACCTTGACCGTCTGAGCCCGTTCTCCTGTACTTCCGTGCCATTGCGCGACCCGCGCGGCGAGGTGATCGGCGTGCTCGACATCACCCGCGAAGGGGTGATGGCGCAACCGCAGGACAGCCTGTCGACCCTGATGCTGGCGGCCGGCAACATTGAAAGCCGCCTGTTTGGCCTGTGCCACCCAGAGCAGCTGGTGCTTGCCTTCCACAGCCGCCCGCAGTACCTCAACAGTGCCTGGCACGGCCTGTTGGCCCTGAGCCTGGACGGTGAAGTGCTGGCCGCCAACGACAGTGCCTGCCAGTTGTTGCAGGTGCCGCGCCATGAGCTGATTGGCCGGCGCAGCACTGACCTGCTCGGTGAACGGTCACCTGCGTTCATTGCGCGCCTGTGGCAGGGCGGTGTGAGCAGTGTGCAGACGGCCAAGGGCGAGTTCCACTTCCGTGCCTTGCAGTTGCCACGCCATGGCCGGGTCAATGGCAGCACGCCGGCAAGCAAGCCGGTGCTGGGCAAGCAGTCGCCGGCACTCGACGCCCTGGCCGGTGGTGATCCACGGCTGGCGCGCAACTTGCGCATGGCCCGCCAGGGGCTGGGCAATGGCCTGCCGGTGCTGCTGCTGGGCGAGACCGGTACCGGCAAGGAAGTGGTCGCTCGCGCCTTGCACCAGGCCAGCCCGCGTGCCGACAAACCGTTTGTGGCAGTCAACTGCGCGGCCATTCCCGAAGGGCTGATCGAGTCCGAGCTGTTCGGCTACCGTGAGGGCGCCTTCACCGGTTCGCGCCGGGGCGGCATGGTCGGACGGCTGATGCAGGCCCATGGCGGCACGCTGTTTCTCGACGAAATCGGCGACATGCCGCTGGCCCTGCAAGCACGCCTGCTGCGGGTATTGCAGGAGCGCCGCGTAGCACCATTGGGGGCGGGCGACGAGCAGGACATTGACGTGGCGCTGATCTGCGCCACCCACCGCGACCTCAAGCGCCTGGTCCAGGAACAACACTTCCGTGAAGACCTTTACTACCGGGTGAACGGTGTGTCGTTGCGCCTGCCGGCCCTGCGCGAACGTGATGACCTGGCGGCGATCATCCAGGGCCTGCTGGACAAGGCCGATGCGCGTGGCGTAACCCTTGACCCGGCGTTGACCGCGTTGCTCGAAGGCTTCGACTGGCCAGGCAACATCCGCCAGCTGGAAATGGTGGTGCGCACCGCCCTGGCCATGCGCGAGGATGGCGAGCAGGTGCTGACCCTCGATCACCTTACCGACTGCCTGTTGGACGAGCTGGCGAGCAGCACAGCGCCCTCCGGCAGCCTCAAGGACAATGAACTGGAGCAGATCCGCGGTGCTCTGGCACGCCACCAGGGCAACGTCTCGGCCGCCGCCGAGACGCTGGGTATCAGCCGGGCGACGCTGTACCGCAAGCTCAAGCAGTTGCGCGGCTGACGTGGGCGGCCTGTTCGCAAGGCTGGTGGACTCCAGCGACCCTGTACTCATGCGCCAGGCGTTGGCCTGGCTGTATGGTTTCGTGCGCCCACACCGGCGTGCCATCGGCCTGTTGCTCGGTTTGTCGCTGGGTGCATCACTGCTGGCGCTGGCGCAACCCTGGCTGGTCAAGACTCTGATCGACGAAGGGCTGCTGGCCAAGGATTACCAAACGCTTTGGCACATGGCGGCAATCATGATCGGCGCGGGCCTGCTGGGCACGGTGCTGGCCGGCGTCAACCGCTACCTGCATACGCGCCTGTCGGGGCGCATCCTGTTCGCCTTGCGCGACGATCTTTACCGCCATCTGCAGCAGTTGTCGCCAACCTTCTACGGGCGGCGGCGTATCGGCGACATTCTTTCGCGGCTGGATGGCGATGTGGCAGAGATCCAGCGCTTTGCCGTGGACTCGCTGTTCTCGGCGGTGTCGGCGGTGATCGGCCTGGTGGGTGCGGTGGCGTTGATGCTGATGCTGTCGTGGCAGTTGTCGCTGTTGCTGGCGCTGCTGGTGCCGATCGAGGTGCTGTGGCTGCGCTGGATGCGGCGCAAGGTGGAGCGCGAAGTGCGCAACTTGCGTGAGCGCTCGGCGGATGTGTCGTCTTTTCTGGTCGAGACCCTGCCGGCGATGAAGTTCATCCAGGCGGCCGGCCAGCAAGGCCGGGAAGCAGGGCGCCTGGACCAGCTTGGGCAAGGTTACATGCGCCAGTTGCTGAAGGTGCAGGTGACCGAATTCTTCACCCAGGCCATCCCCGGCACATTGACCTCGTGGTGCCGCGCCTGCGCGTTCCTGGTGGGTGGTTGGTGGGTTATCCAAGGCACCTGGCAGTTGGGCGCGCTGATCGCTTTTTCTACTTACATGGGTATGGCGGTTGGGCCGGTGCAGAGCCTGTTGGGCTTGTACGTGGCGGTGCAGCGCATGGCTGTCAGCCTGGGAAGGGTGATGGAATTGAAGCAGGAAGCGGTAGCGGTACATCAGACCGCCAACCCGCAGCCCATCCCCGTTGGCCCCGGCGAGTTACGCCTCGAGGCGCTGAGCTTTGCCCATGAGGGGCGCCAGGGTGCGGTACTGAAAAACGTGCAGGTGAGCATCCCGGGTGGCCTGAAAGTCGCCATCAGCGGTGCCTCCGGGGTGGGCAAGTCAACCCTGATCGACCTGCTGCAGCGCTTCTACGACCCGGATGCCGGGCGCATCCTGCTGGACGGTGTCGACCTGCGCGACCTCGACCTTGTTGCATTGCGCAGGCAAATCGCTGTGGTCAGCCAGGACATCGTGTTGTTCCGTGGCACCCTGGCGCAGAACCTGGCTTATGGCGTGCCCGAGGCCAGCCGTGACGAACTGGAGCGGGTGGTGCGCCTGGCGCGGCTGGACAGCCTGGTCGACAGCCTGCCATTGGGCCTGGACGGCCTGCTGGGCGAGCGTGGCCAGCAGTTGTCTGGCGGGCAGAAGCAACGTATTGCCATCGCCCGCGCGGTATTGCAGGCCCCGGCGATCCTGGTGCTGGACGAGGCCACTTCGGCGGTGGACGAAGCCACCGAGCGTGAAGTGATCGCGGCCATCGACCAGTTGTTCGCTGGCCGCACGCGTATTCTGATCAGCCACCGGGCTTCGACCCTGGCCGATGCCGACCTGCACCTGCAACTGCATGACGGCCAGTTGCAGAATCTGGCGCAGGAGGTGATCAAACATGGGCACTGACGTACGTGTTGGCATCATCGACAGCGGCTGCTCGCCGGCGCAGGCCAACGGTTTGCTGGGCGCCCGCCGTTTCTGGCTGGAGGACGGCCAGTTGCGCGAAGGTGAAATGCTCCCCGACCAACTTGGGCACGGCAGTGCGGTGCTCGCCAGCTTGCAACACGAGGCCGGTCCGGTGTCGGTGCTGGTGGCCCAGGTGTTCAGCGCCCAGGCCAGCACCAGTGCGTTGCAGGTGGCTGCCGCATTGCTGTGGCTGGTGGAATCGGGGGCCACGCTGGTCAATCTCAGCCTGGGCTTGCAGCAGGACCGGCCCGTGCTGCATCAGGCTTGTGCCGAGGCGCTGGCGGCTGGCGTGCTGTTGTGTGCATCCAGCCCGGCACAGGGTGGGCCGGTATACCCGGCCAGCTACCCGGGTGTGATTCGACTGACCGGTGATGCGCGTTGTGCGCCCGGCCAGTGGTCCTGGCTTGGCACCCGGCAGGCGGACTTTGGCGGTTATGTGGGAGCGGGCGGCCGAGCGGGTGCGAGCTTGGGCTGTGCGGCTTTGAGCGGAAGGATTGCGGCTTTGCTGCGTGACGAGCCGGGCAGGGATCGCCAGCAGGTCCATGACTGGTTGCGCGATCACGCGGCTTTCATCGGCCCAGAGCGTCGAGGGCCCAGCCATGGTTGAGCCGCGCATTGTGGTGCTGGGGGCCGGCCCTGCGGGTGCAGCCACGGCCATTGGCTTGCGGCGGCTGGGTCACACCGTGACAGTGGTGTCGGAGTGGCGCCGTTTCGCGGCAGTTGAAGGCGTTTCGCAGCGGGTGCTGGAGGGCTTGCGGCACGCAGGCCTTGGCGGGGCCTTGAGCCAGGCGGCCATGCCGGCCACCCGCCAGGTGCACTGGAACGGCCAGCACCTGCACATGAACCAGGAGTTTTTGCTCGACCGGCAACGCTTTGACCAGGCGCTGCGCGAAGACCTTCAGCGCGCAGGCGTGCGTGTGGTCGAGGGCCGGGTGCGTGAGGTCGTGCAGGGGGGCGGTCATCATGTGCGCCTGGACGATGGGCAGGTGCTGACCGCTGATTTCCTGGTTGAGGCCCGAGGCCGACAGGCGCCCCTGGCCGCAGACCGACTGCGTGGGCCGGAAACGGTCAGCCTGCTCAATGTCTGGCAGGGTAGCCCCGGTGCGCCTGCGTCGGCGGTGGAGAGCCTGGAGGATGGTTGGGCGTGGATGGCACGGCTGGAAGATGGCCGCTGTTACTGGCAAGTCACCCAGGAGGCTGCCGGGCTGCCGGGGAAAGCTGGGTTGGCAGCTTACTGCGTGGCGTTGCGGGGCCGCAGCGCGTTGGTAGCCGAGCTGTTCGACGGTCAGGCATTGATCCCGGCACAGGTGCATGCACGCAGCAGTACCGCCATTCTGGCAGGTGAATGTGTCGGGCAGGACTGGATCCGGGTGGGGGATGCCGCGATGGCCGTTGACCCGCTGTCGGGCAACGGGATTTTTCAGTCGCTCTCTTCGGCATTGCAGGCGCCGGTGGTGATCAATACGTTGCTGCGCAGGCCTGAGCGGGCTGAGCTGGCGCGGCAGTTTCACCAGCAGCGGGTCGAGCAGCTGTTCCTGCGTTTTGCCCGCATTGGCCGGGATTTCTATGCCCAGGAACAACGCCGGGTGGGGCAACCGTTCTGGGCCCGGCGCCAGGGTTGGCCGGATGCGCACCCCCTGCATCAGGCGGCTGATTGGCAAGCGGTGCGGGTTGAGCGACGGCCTGTACTGCGTGATGGGCTGGTGGATGCAGCAGAGGTGGTCGTGACAGCGGATCAGCCGTTGGGGGTGTGGCATTTGCAGGGGGTGGAACTGGCACCTGTGGTGCAAAAAATACGCAGTGGCCGGCCTGTTGAGGCGGTGTTGTCAGGGCTTGCGGGTGAACAGCAGAGGATGGTGCGGCGGTGGCTGGGGGAGCAGGGGTTGGTTTGAGATTGTCGGGGCTGCGAAGCAGCCCCAGGATGTCGGATCAGAAGAAGGTACCGACGACCAGTTGCATGTAAGTCCCGGTATCCCGCCCACCCAGCTGCGTGCCGCCATTGGCCGCACTGCGCTCCGGCTTGTAGAACCCCACCACCGGGCTGATCAGCAGGTGGTCGTTGACCATCCATTCCACATACAGGTCCAGCTCGCGCCCGCCAAGGTTGCCCTGGTCGGTGTCCAGCGTGTCGAAGTCGAAGTACAGTGCGCCGACGGTCAGGTTGTCCCGTGGCTTGCCCTTCAGCGCTACATGGTGCACTTGACTGTTCTTGTTGAACGGCCCGGCATAGTTGGCTGCCACTTCACCCTGGAACCAGGTGCCGTAGCCCCGGCTCAGGCCATAGAACAGCGGGTCGAAGCCTTCGGAGAAGCGGCTGTAGCGGTAGGTGGCCGTAGGTGACCAGGGCAATTGGGAGAAGGTCCAGTTGCCCTCCAGGTACCAGGCATTCTCGCGCCCGCCGGTCTTGTCCTGGGTCACGTACTCGGCGGCCAACTCCAGGTCTTTGACGCCCAGGTTGCCGCGCCCGCGCAGGCTGGCGGTGTCCATGCCGTCGCGGTGTTCCAGGCCCATGATCTGCGCATAGCGCTGGTCCACGTCGAGGCCGCGGATCCAACTCAGGCCGACGGTACCGGTGTCGGTGACGTGCTCTAGGTTGGCTACCGCCAGGGAAGTGTCGGCCTGGTAGTGGTTGTCGGACTTCAACCACATCAGGTCACCGCGCCAGCCCTGGTTGCCACCCAGGCGCAGCACGGCGGTGCGGTCGAAGGCCTTGCGTGCAGCAAGGTAGTAGGCACCGCCGCGATCGAAGTTGGCCCCCAGGTCGACCTTGCCAAGGTTGACCGGGTCACCCTGGATCAGGAAACCATCGCCCAGGGTGACAACCTGGCGGCCACCGGAAATGTCCACGCCATCTTCACCCAGCGCCGGGAACAGGTTGGCCGAGCGCCAGCCCAGGTACAAGTCTTCGATGGCGGTGCGGCGTTCGTCGCCCAAGGTCAGGCCGGCGGCGTCGCCATCGCCCCAGGTGGCGGAACTGAGCAGGCTGAAGGCCCCGTAGAGGGTGCCGCTATCGGCCAGGGTCTGGCTGCCGCTGAGGCCGTATTTTACGTAGCCTTCCTGCCAGGCGGTGCTGCCGGGTTGGTGGTTGCCGGCCTGGTTGAAGCTTTCCTCGCTATGGAAGACGCCGAACAGGGCTTCGAGGTTGGCGTTGAGGCTGGTGCCATCGTGGTTGTACAGCTCGTAGGCTTGGGTGGCGGGGGCGGTTAACAGAAGGGCCAATGTGCAGGCGAGTGTGTGCCTCATGGGTTTGCTCCATGGTTGTTATTGTTGTTTTTGTATCGCCTGTACCGGCCTCTTCGCGGGTGAACCCGCTCCTACAAGGCATGTGTTATCTGATGTAGGAGCGGGTTCACCCGCGAAGAGGCCGGCACAGGAAAAGGATCAGAGCTTGATCAACACCGATTTCAGCTCGGTGTAATGCTCGATGGCCGCTGCGCCCATCTCGCGACCGACGCCGGACATCTTGTAGCCACCAAACGGCAGTGCTGGGTCGAGGGCGCTGTGACAGTTGACCCACACCGAGCCGGACTTGATGCGTGGGATCATTCGGTGCACCGCGGCCAGGTCGTTGGACCAGATGCTTGCACCCAGGCCGTAGGGGTTGTCGTTGGCCATGCCGATCACTTCGTCGATGTCATCGAATGGCATCGCCACCAGCACCGGCCCGAAGATTTCTTCCTGCACCAGGCGATGACGCTGGTCCACATCGACAATCACCGTCGGCTTGACGAAGTAACCAGGCCCGAATCCTTCACCCCCGCAGGCGATAGTGGCGCCCAGTTCGCGGCCAAGTTCAATGTAGCCAGTGACGCGGTCCTGCTGCTTGGCTGAAATCAACGGGCCCATCTGCACCGCCGGGTCCAGCCCGTTGCCCAGCTTCATGGCATTGGCGATCCCGGCGATGTCGGCCACCACGTTGTCGAAGTGCTTGCGGTGCACATACAGTCGCGAGCCTGCGCAGCACACCTGGCCCTGGTTGAAGAAGATCGCCGTGGCCGCACCGGCTGCGGCTTCCTGCAGGTTGGCATCAGGCATGACGATGGTCGGCGACTTGCCGCCCAGCTCCAGGGTGACGCGGGTCATGTTATCCATGGCCGCCTTGCCGATCAGCTTGCCGACCTCGGTGGAGCCGGTGAAGGTCAGTTTGTCTACGCCGGGGTGGCGGCTGAGCGCGGCGCCGGCGTTCAGGCCAGTACCGGTAACCACGTTGAACACGCCGGCCGGGTAGCCGGCCTCGTCGACCAGTTCGGCCAGCTTGAGCACGCTCAGTGGGGTTTCATCGGCAGGCTTGAGCACCACGGTGCAGCCGGTGGCCAGTGCCGGGCCGAGCTTCCAGCAAGCCAGCAGCAGCGGGAAGTTCCAGGCGACGATGGCGCCAACCACGCCCACTGCCTCGCGGCGTACGAAGCCGTGGAACTGGTCGTTGGGCATCAACGGCATGGAGGCTTCGACGGTGCTACCCTCGATCTTGGTGGCCCAGCCCGCCATATAGCGCAGAAAGTCGATGGCCAGTTGCACGTCCATCACCTGGGCCACGGCGGCGCTCTTGCCATTGTTCAGGCATTCCAGTTCGGCCAGCTGACGCGCATCGCGCTCCATCAGGTCGGCCAGGCGCCACAGCAGGTTCTGCCGCTCGCGTGGGCGCATGCGGCTCCAGGGCGAGTCGTCGAAGGCCTGGCGCGCAGCGCGCACGGCGCGGTCGACATCTTCGGCCTCGGCGGCCGGCACTTCACCCAGCACCTCGCCGGTGGCCGGGTTGCGGAACGACAGGGTTCGACCGCTGGCGGCGTCCTGCCAGTCGGCACCGATGCGCATCTTCAGCTTGCGTTCGAGAAAGGCGCGGGTGGCAGGCAGGATGGGCAGTTCGGAAAGCATGGGGCTGTGCCTCTTGTCATTGGATGTGACGGGCACTGGCGCAATGGCCGTGCCAACGTGGGCAGATGGCCGCAAAGCGTTGTGGGCGTTGGGTTTTGCCTGAGCGCAAGGTCGCGATTGCCGGGTTGCGCTGTTGCACATTGAGACGGTGTGAGACGGTGGTGAAACAGTGGCTGTTCGGCGTCTTCGCGGGCCCTGTCTCAACATGAAACACCCTGTCGCGAAATGGCACGCTGCAAATGGCCAACTTGGCTGCTGGCCAAACCTCGAAAACCGCTTAAAAGGTTGAAAGGAAACGCTTTTACCGCAACTGGCACAGTTCCTGTATCACAACCGTCACATGCACACCTGCTGTACCAAAGCGTGCGAAAACGATAAGAACAACAACCGTGGAGGTCTGACCTTGAAGACGACTCGACTCCGGCGGCATGCGGGCAAACTGGCGCTGGTCGCCGCCGCGCTGCTGAGCACCCAGGCCATGGCGGCCGAGCAGGGCCCGAGCCTGTTGCAGAACAAGTGCATGGGGTGCCATATCCCCGAAGGCAACGACACCTATAGCCGCATCAGCCACCAGCGCAAGACGCCGGAAGGCTGGCTGATGAGCATCGCCCGCATGCAGGTGATGCATGGCCTCCAGATCAGCGACGACGACCGTCGCACGCTGGTCAAATACCTGGCCGACAAGCAGGGCCTGGCGCCTAGCGAAACCGATGGCGTGCGTTACGCCATGGAGCGCCGGCTCAATACCGTCGAGCACTTCGACACCCAGCTCAGCGAGACCTGTGGCCGTTGCCACTCGGGTGCTCGTGTTGCCTTGCAACGGCGTCCGGCCAAGGAGTGGGAACACTTGGTCAACTTCCACCTTGGCCAATGGCCGTCCCTTGAATACCAGGCCCAGGCGCGTGACCGCGACTGGCTGCCGATCGCCCTGCAGCAAGTGGTGCCGGACCTTGCCAAGCGTTACCCGATGGAAAGCACCGCCTGGGCCGAATGGCAGAAGGCCAAACCCAAGGCGGACGTACTGCCGGGGCAGTGGGCATTCAGCGGCCATATGCTGGCCAAGGGCGATGTACGTGGGGTGATGAGCGTCACGGCCGGAGAGGGCGATACCTTCAAGGTCGAGGTCAAGGGTGCTTACGCCGACGGTACACCGTTCAACGGCAGCGGCTCGGCCATCCTGTACAACGGTTATGAATGGCGCGGCAATGTGAAGGTTGGCGATACCAACCTGCGTCAGGTGTTCGCTGCGCTGGATGGCGAAATGAAAGGCCGTATGTTCGAAGCCGATCACGATGAGCGCGGCCTGGACTTCAGCGCCGTGAAGGAAGGCAAGGCGCAGTTGCTGGCGGTGCAACCGGCGTTCATCAAGGCCGGCGGCGAAAGCGAAATTACCCTGGTTGGCAGCGGCCTGTCTGGCAAGCCGGACCTGGGCGCCGGGGTGGAAGTGACCGAAGTGCTGGAGCAGACCCCGACCTTGGTAAGGGTCAAGGCCCGCGCCGCGGCCGATGCCAGGCCAGGCCTGCGCGAGGTGGCGGTAGGTGCGCTCAAGGGCGTGAACCTGGCGGTTTACGACAAAGTCGACGAAGTGAAGGTCGTGCCGGCGTTCTCCATCGCGCGCATTGGCGAGAACGGCGCCTCCGTGCCGAAAGTGCAGGGGCGTTTCGAGGCTGAAGCCTGGGGCAAGGATGCCGATGGCCAGCCATTGCGTATCGGTTACCTGCCGGCAAGTTGGAAGGTCGAGCCGTTCAACGAGCGTGCTGTCGAGGATGAAGACGTCAAGTTCGCCGGGCAGATGCAGGCCGATGGCGTGTTCGTGCCAGGCGGCGCCGGGCCCAACCCGGAGCGCAAGATGATGACCAACAACGCCGGTAACCTCAAGGTCATCGCCACGCTGGCCGACGGTGGCCAGACCGGCGAAGGGCACATGATCGTCACCGTACAGCGCTGGAACAACCCGCCGCTGCCATAACGGCAGGCTGCAACGGTTTTCCAACGGATCGATTATCGGGAGGTCGCCATGGGCGTACTACTGAACCTGGTCGAACGCAACCTGCACGAAGTACAGGTTGATGCCGACCGCATGCTGTTCCACATCCCCAGCAGTTCGCTGTTCACCGCTGATGCGGTGACCGGCGGCATCATCGACACCTTGCGCCAGCAAGGCTGCTCGGCCGAGGAGCTGATGCAGCGCCTTGGCCAGCAGTTTGCCGGAGACGATATCCAGGACACCCTGCGCGAGCTGATCGCGCTGGAGCTGGTCAGCGACGGCTCGCCGCTGACCCCGGAAATCGCCCTCAGGCAGGTCGAGCGCACCGCGCTGAACACCGTGGTGCTCAACGTCAACACCGGCTGCAACCTCAGCTGCACCTATTGCTACAAGGAAGACCTGGACAAGCCTTCCGCCGGCAAAAAGATGAGCACCGCCACCGCCGAAGCCTCGGTGGAGATGCTGCTCAAGGAATCACCTGACGAGCAGCGCTACAGCGTGGTGTTCTTCGGTGGCGAACCGCTGTCCAACCGGCCGTTGATCGAGCACATGGTGGCTTACTGCGAGCGGCGATTCGCCGAGGCAGGCAAGCAGGTGGAATTCATCATGACCACCAACGCTACCTTGCTGACCGAAGAAATCATCGATTGGCTCAACGCCCACCGCTTTGGCCTGTCGATCAGCATCGATGGCCCCAAGACCGTGCACGACCGCAACCGTATTACCGTGGGCGGGCAGGGCACCTATGACGTGGTGCGGCGCAAGGCCGACCTGCTGCTGTCGCGCTACACCAGCCGGCCGGTGGGGGCGCGGGTTACGCTGACCCGTGGCATTACCGACGTTGAAACCATCTGGAACCACCTGTTCAACGAAATGGGATTCGCCGAGGTTGGCTTTGCCCCGGTTACCTCCGGCGACATGGCCGACTTCAACCTGACTGGCGAAGAGCTGGTGCAGGTCTTCGCCAACATGAAGGCACTCGGCCGGCGCTACCTGGAGGCGGCACTGGAGCACCGCAACATCGGCTTCTCCAACCTGCACCAGTTGATCACCGACATCCACGAAGGCCACAAGAAGGCCCTGCCGTGTGGCGCCGGGTTGAAGATGCTGGCGGTGGACCACGAAGGTGAGCTGAACCTGTGCCACCGCTTCACCGGCTCCAGCCTGCCCACCTTCGGTAACGTGCACCAGGGCGTGAAGCAGGCGCAGCTCAACGACTTCCTGTCGCAGCGCCTGGACCGCAGCAACACCGGCTGTGAAAGCTGCCGTATTCGCAACCTGTGCTCCGGCGGCTGCTACCACGAAAGCTATGCGCGCTACGGCGACCCGCAGCACCCGACTTACCACTACTGCGAACTGATGCGCGACTGGGTGGACTTCGGCATTGAAGTCTACAGCCGCATCATGGCCGTCAACCCGGCCTTCATCGATCGCTACATCACCCCGCGGAAGGCGCATTGACATGAAGCACTTGAAGCCCCTGAACAACAAGGCGCGCATCCTGGAGCAGGCCGCCGCCGAAGACCGTGTCGAAGAAGTGATGGCAATGAGCGCGGTGGCAGGCTGCACGGCCACTACCGACCCGGGCTGGGAGGTGGACGCCTTTGGCGGCGTGAGCTCGCTGTGCCAGCCGATGGAGGCTGACCTTTATGGTTGTTCCGACCCTTGCTGGTGGCCGGCCCAGGTGCCGGACATGATGAGCACCTACCAGGACTGGAACGCCCAGGCGACCAACTCGGCAGAGGACTGGCGCAACCTCGGCACCGTGTTCCCGAAAGACAAGTGACGGCCCAACAAGAATGACAAGGGGAAACCGCATGAAAGCTGGACGCTGCGCGCCATTGGCGCTCACCATCGCCGCCATGGCTTGCGCCGGGCTGGCACAGGCCGACGATACTGGCCCGGCACTGAAGGCTGGCCACGAATACATGATCGTGACCAACTACCCAAACAACCTGCATGTGGTCGATGTGGCCAGTGACACGGTCTTCAAAAGCTGCCGGATGCCCGACAAGTTCGGCCCTGGCACCGCAATGATGGCGCCGGACAACCGCACCGCCTACGTGCTCAACAACCATTACGGCGACATCTACGGCATTGACCTGGACACCTGCAAGAACACCTTCCACGCCAACCTGTCCAGCGTAGCCGGTGAAGTTGGCCGGTCGATATACTCGTTCGCCATCAGCCCCGATGGCAAAGAGGTGTACGCCACGGTCAACCCGACCCAGATGCTGAACGACCATTACGTGGTCAAACCACCGCGGCTGGAGGTGTTCAGCACCGCTGATGGCCTTCAGGCCAAGCCCGTACGCACCTTCCCGATGCCGCGCCAGGTGTATCTGATGCGCGCCTCCGACGATGGCAGCCTGTACGTTGCCGGGCCGGATATTTACAAGATGGACGTGAAGACCGGCAAATACACGGTGGCCCTGCCGTTGCGCAACTGGAACCGCAAAGGTTACAGCGCCCCGGATGTGCTGTACTTCTGGCCGCACCAGAGCCCGCGCCATGAGTTCACCATGCTGTACACCATTGCCAAGTTCAAGGATGACAAGCAGGACCCGGCCACCGCCGAACCGCTGTATGGCTACCTGAGCATCGACCTTAAGACCGGTAAGACCCACACCCAGGAGTTCGCCGACCTGACCGAGCTGTACTTCACCGGCCTGCGCTCGCCCAAGGACCCGAACCAGATCTACGGCGTGCTCAACCGCCTGGCCAAGTACGACATCAAACAGCGCAAGCTGATCAAGGCGGCTAATCTGGAGCACACCTACTACTGCGTGACGTTCGACAAGAAGGGCGACAAGCTTTACCTGGGTGGCACCTTCAATGACCTGGCGGTGTTCAACCCGGATACGCTGGAAAAGGTGAAGAACATCAAGCTGCCGGGTGGTGACATGTCTACCACGACGCCGCAGGTGTTCGTTCGCTAAAACGGTGTGTGCTTCTTCGCGGGTAAACCTACAAAGGACGGCGCCACATTTGAGGCCGGTGCAGCTTTTTGTAGGAGCGGGTTCACCCGCGAAGAAGCCAGCACAGAAAACACAAGAACAACAAGAGAACGCCCATGCCCCAGCCAAGCTACACCCAGGGCAACCAGGACAAGCCCCTGCTGACCCAATGCATCGGCGACGCCTTCGACGCCACCGTGGCCCGCTTCCCCGACCGTGAGGCGCTGGTGGTGCACCATCAGGCCCTGCGCTACACGTGGCGGCAACTGGGCGACGCCGTCGACCAGCATGCCCGCGCGCTGCTGGCCCTGGGCGTGCAGCCCGGTGACCGTCTTGGCATCTGGGCACCCAACTGCGCCGAGTGGTGCATTACCCAGTTCGCCAGCGCCAAGGTTGGCGCGATCCTGGTCAACATCAACCCGGCCTACCGTTCCAGCGAACTGGACTACGCCCTTGGCCAGTCCGGCTGCCGCTGGGTGATCTGTGCCGACGCCTTCAAGACCTCCGATTACCACGCCATGCTGCAGGGCCTGCTCCCGGGCCTGGCCAGCAGCCAACCGGGCGCGCTGATCTGTGAGCGCTTCCCCGAGCTGCGTGGCGTGGTCAGCCTGGCGCTGTCGCCACCGCCCGGGTTTCTGGCCTGGAACGCATTGCAGGCCCGTGCCGAGGTTGTCAGCGGGGAGGCCCTGGCCGCACGCCAGGCACAACTGCATTGCGACGACCCGATCAACATCCAGTACACCTCAGGCACCACCGGTTTCCCCAAGGGAGCCACCCTTAGCCACAGCAATATCCTCAACAACGGGTACATGGTCGGCGAAAGCCTGGGCCTCACCGAGCACGATCGGCTGGTGGTGCCGGTGCCGCTGTATCACTGCTTCGGCATGGTCATGGCCAACCTCGGCTGCATGACCCACGGCAGCGCATTGATATACCCCAGCGATGCCTTCGACCCGCTAGCCACGTTGCGGGCAGTGGCGCAGGAAAAAGCCACTGCGCTGTATGGCGTGCCGACCATGTTCATTGCCGAACTGGACCATCCGCAGCGTAGTGAATTCGACCTGTCGAGCCTGCGCACCGGGATCATGGCCGGCGCGACCTGCCCGATCGAGGTGATGCGCCGAGTGATTGGCGAGATGCACATGGCCGAAGTGCAGATTGCCTATGGCATGACCGAGACCAGCCCGGTGTCCTTGCAGACCGGTGCCGCTGACGACCTGGAGCGTCGCGTGACTAGCGTCGGTCGCACCCAGCCCCGGCTGGAGAGCAAGGTGGTGGACACCGAAGGCAACACTGTCCCGCGTGGCGAGATCGGCGAACTGTGCACTCGCGGCTACAGCGTGATGCTGGGTTACTGGAACAACCCCAAAGCCACCGCCGAGAGCATCGACGTAGACGGCTGGATGCACACCGGCGACCTGGCGATGATGGACGAGCATGGCTATGTGTGTATTGTCGGGCGCAGCAAGGACATGATCATTCGCGGCGGCGAGAACATTTACCCGCGCGAGCTGGAGGAGTTCTTCTTCACCCACCCGGCGGTGGCCGATGTGCAGGTGATTGGCGTGCCGTGCAGCAAGTACGGTGAAGAGATCGTGGCCTGGGTGCGGCTGCACCCGGGGCATACTGCTAGTGAAGAAGCGTTGCGTGAGTGGGCGAGGGCAAGGATTGCACACTTCAAGGTGCCCCGGTATTTCCGTTTTGTCGACGCGTTCCCGATGACGGTTACGGGCAAGGTGCAGAAATTCCGGATGCGCGAGATTAGTGTCGAAGAGCTGTCTTCCAGATGACCTTTTACGTGCGCAAGCTGAAGGCAACACAGTCCTTAAGTGTTGTGGATTACCTGTTGGGGCGATGTCATGCCCTCAGTCTTGCAGCCGGTCCGGGCTGTTGAAGTTGCTTAGCCGGCGATCACTCTCGGCGCACTCCAGCCCTTGCACCGCCTCGCGCAGCAGGGCCTTCTGCAAACTTCGCTCACCTGCTGCCCAGGCCTGCTCCAACACCGGCAACACCCGCTTGGGCAGTACGCTGAACATCGGCTGCCAGAAACCACCCTGACGCACCATTGCCGCGCTGTTACCGGTCACTGCCAGCCGCAGCAGGCCCTCGATCAATTCGCGATCAACCAGCGGCGCATCGCAGGCCAGCACCACCACCCACCCATGACGCGCCACCCTGAGCCCGGCAATCACCCCCGCCAGCGGCCCGGGGAAGTCGGCTTCTGCATCGCCCACCAACCGGTCGGCGTATGGCCGGTAAGCCGCCTGGTTACGATTGCAGGAAATCACCAGGTCGTCGCTCAGTGGCCGCACCACTCGATGAACATGTGCAATCAACGGCTCGCCTTGCCAGTCCACCAGGCCCTTGTCGCGGCCGCCCATGCGCTGGCCGCGGCCACCGGCGAGAATGAGGATGGAGCAGGGGGGGAGTGCGTCAGGCATGAAAAAGGGTTCCGGGCAGTCATTGCCGGGAACCCTCCCATTTCACGCGGGGCTTGTCCAGTCAGCTTTCGCGGGGCACGGGTTGCCCGTCGCTGTCATGCGCCTGGCGTCGCTGTGACAGGCGCATCACCACCACGAAGAACACCGGCACGAACACCACCGCCAGCGTGGCGCTGAGCATGCCGCCGATCACCCCGGTGCCAATCGCCTGCTGGCTGGCAGAGCTTGCGCCGCTGGCGATGGCCAGAGGTACCACGCCGAGGATGAACGCCAGCGAAGTCATCACGATCGGCCGCAGGCGCAGGCGGGCCGCTTGCACGGCGGCGTCGGCGGCGTCCACGCCCTGGTCTACCAGATGCTTGGCGAACTCGATGATCAGGATGGCGTTCTTCGCCGACAGGCCGATCAGGGTGATCAGGCCAACCTTGAAGAACACGTCGTTGGGCATGCCGCGCAAGGTCACCGCCAGCACCGCACCGAGCACACCGAGCGGAACGACCAGCAGCACCGCAGTCGGGATCGACCAGCTTTCGTACAGCGCAGCCAGGCACAGGAACACCACCAGCAGCGACAGCGCCATCAGCAGGGGGGCCTGGCTACCGGACAGCCGCTCCTGCAGTGACAGGCCGGTCCATTCCAGGCCGGTACCGGCCGGTAGCTGCGCCACCAGCCGCTCGACTTCGGCCATGGCCTCGCCCGAGCTGTAGCCGGCGGCTGGCTCGCCTGAGATCGACACCGCCGGGTAACCGTTGTAGCGGGTCAGCTGCACCGGGCCGCTGACCCACCGGGCCTGAACGAACGCGCCCAGTGGCACCATCTTGCCGCTGTCGTTGCGCACGTGAATGTTCAGCAAGTCTTCGACCTGGCTGCGCTGGTCACCTTCGGCTTGCACCACCACCCGCTGCATACGGCCCTGGTTTGGGAAATCGTTGACGTAGCTGGAGCCCACGGCCACGTCCAGCACCGTGCCGATATCGGCAAACGACACCCCCAGTGCGTTAGCCTGGCGGCGGTCGATTTCCAGTTGTACCTGCGGGCTTTCCGCCAGCGACGCTTCGCGCACGTTGGTCAGCACCTTGCTTTTGCTGGCGCTTTCGAGCAACTGGTCACGGGCAGCCATCAGCTCGGCGTGGCCTATGCCGCCACGGTCCTGAAGGCGAAATTCGAAACCGGTCGACTCACCGAGGCCGTCGATGGGCGGCGGCAGTACCGAGTAGGCTATCGCGTCCTTGAGCTGGGTGAAGGCCATGGTCGCGCGATCGGCGATCGACTGGGCGCTGTCGTCGGCGCTGCGCTCGGACCAGTCCTTGAGGGTGGTGAAGGCCAGCGCCGCGTTCTGCCCGCTGCCGGAGAAGCTGAAGCCCAGGATCAAGGTGGTGTTGCCCACGCCCGGTTCTTCGGTGTTATGCGCCTCGATCTGCGCAGCTACCTGTTCGGTGCGCATGCGGCTGGCGCCCGGCGGCAGTTGAATGTCGGTGATGGTGTAGCCCTGGTCTTCAGTGGGCAGGAACGCCGTAGGCAGCTGGCTGAAGCCGTAGCCCAGCACCGCCAGCAGCACCGCGTACACCAGCAGGTAGCGGCCGCTGCGCTTGAGCGCCTGCACCACCCAGCGCTGGTAGCCGTTGCTCATGCTTTCGAAGCGGCGATTGAACCAGCCGAAGAAGCCTTTGCGTTCATGGTGCTCGCCCTTGGCCACGGGTTTGAGCAGGGTGGCGCACAAAGCCGGGGTCAGGCTGAGGGCGAGAAACGCCGAGAACAGGATCGACACCGCCATCGACAGCGAGAACTGCTGGTAGATCACCCCCACCGAGCCTTGCATGAAGGCCATGGGCAGGAATACCGCCACCAGCACCAGTGTGATGCCGACGATTGCACCGCTAATCTGGCTCATGGCCTTGCGCGTGGCTTGCTTGGGGGGCAAGCCTTCTTCGGCCATGATGCGCTCGACGTTCTCTACCACCACGATGGCATCGTCGACCAGAATGCCGATGGCCAGCACCATCCCGAACAGTGTCAGCACATTGACCGAGAAGCCCAAGGCCAGCATCACGGCGAAGGTGCCCATCAATGCTACCGGCACGACCAGGGTCGGGATCAGCGTGTAGCGCAGGTTCTGCAGGAACAGGAACATGACTGCGAACACCAGCAGCATGGCCTCGAACAGGGTGTTGATGACCTGCTCGATCGACACCTTGACGAACGGCGAGGTGTCGTAGGGGATGTCGTACTTGACGCCTTCCGGGAAGTAGCGCGCCAGGTCCTGCATCTTCGCCCGCACCAGGGTGGCGGTTCCCATGGCGTTGGCGCCGGGCGACAACTGCACGCTGAAGGCGGTGGCCGGTTTGCCGTTCAGGCGCGTGCCGTACTGGTATTCCTGGGCACCGATTTCAACCCGGGCGACATCCCCTATAGTGACCGTTGAGCCGTCCGGGTTGGCACGCAGGACAATCGCAGCAAACTCTTCGGGGTTGCTCAACTGGCCTTTGACCACCACGTTGGCGGTGATTTCCTGGGTGCTGCGGCTGGGCAGATCGCCGATGCTGCCAGGGGCGACCTGGGCGTTCTGCGCGGCGATGGCTTCGGCCACATCGTTGGGCGTGAGGTTGAAACCGATCAGCTTGCGCGGGTCGATCCAGATGCGCATGGCCCGTTCGGAGCCATACAACTGGGCCTTGCCGACGCCCTTGAGGCGGCGGATTTCGTCCATCACGTTACGTGCAAGGATGTCCGACAGCGCGGTTTCATCGAGCTTGCCGTCTTCGGAGGTGAGGGTCGCCAACAGCAGGAAGCCGGTGGACACTTTCTCTACCTGCAGGCCCTGTTGGGTAACTGGGCGTGGCAGGCGCGACTCGACCACCTTCAGGCGGTTCTGCACATCGACCTGAGCCAGGTCTGGGTGGGTGCCCGGGGCGAAGGTGGCAGTGATGGTGGCGCTGCCCAGGCTGCTCTGCGATTCGAAGTACAGCAGGTTGTCGGCGCCATTGAGCTCCTGCTCGATCAGGCTGACCACGCTTTCGTCCATGGTCGCCGCCGAGGCACCTGGGTACACGGCGTAGATTTCCACCTGCGGCGGTGCCACGTTGGGGTACTGGGCCACCGGCAGTTGCGGGATGGCCAGCGCGCCGGCCAGCAGGATGAACAGTGCGACCACCCAGGCGAATACCGGGCGATCGATGAAGAATTGCGGCATGAATCAGGCCCTCACTGGCCGGTATGCTGTGCGATGGGTGGGGCAGCGGGCGTATTGTCGACCTGCACCTGGTCACCGGCCTTGACGTGCTGCAGGCCCTCGACCACCACCCGCTCGCCGGCCGCCAGGCCCTCGCTGACGATCCAGCGGTCGCCTTGGGCGCTGCCCAGTACAACCTGGCGGTCGCTGACCCGGGCTTGCGGGTCTACCACCAGCACCTTGGGCACACCGGCGCTGTCGCGCAGGATGGCGCGTTGCGGCACGCTCAGCCCCTTGGGTTGCACCGCTTGCTCCAGGCGTACCCGCACGTAGCTGCCAGGCAGCAGGTCGAGGTCCGGGTTGGGGAACTCGCTGCGCAGGGTGATCTGGTTGGTGCTGGGGTCGACGCTGATGTCGGAGAACAGCAGCTTGCCCGGCAGCGGGTAGGCGCTGCCGTCATCCTGGATCAGCGTGGCGCGTGCCTGGCCGTCGCCCACCTGTTGCAATTCGCCAGCGCGCAGGGCGCGGCGCAGCGCGTTGAGCTCACGGGTAGACTGGGTGACATCGGCATGGATCGGGTCCAGCTGCTGGATGGTCGCCAGCGGGGTGGTTTCGTTTTGCCCGACCAGCGCGCCTTCGGTGACCTGGGCGCGGCCGATACGGCCGGAAATCGGCGCGGTCACGGTGGCATAGCCGAGGTTCAACCGGGCGCGCTCCAGCGCCGCCCTGGCTTCGGCCACTTCGGCATCGGCCTGCAGGAAACTGGCCTTGGCGTTGTCGTACTCCTGGCGGCTGACGGCTTTGTCGTCGACCAGTTCGCGGTAGCGCTGTTCTTGCAGGCGCGCCTGGTACCGGGTGGCCTCGGCCTTGGCCAGCGTGGCGCGGGCGCTGTCGTGGTCGGCCTTGAACGGCGCCGGGTCGATCAGGAACAGTACATCACCCTGCTTGACGTCGCTGCCTTCGCGGTACACCCGCTTGAGCACCACACCTGCGACCCGCGCACGCACTTCGGCGGTGCGTGGCGCGAGGATACGGCCGCTGAGTTCACTGCTGATGGCCAGTGGCTGCAGTTGCAGGGTTTCCACGCGCACCTGCGCAGTGGGAGCCTGTTCGTCTGGTTCGGCGCTGTCGCTGCAACCGGCCAGGGACAGGCTCAGCAATGCCATGAGCGCCAACGGGCGCAGGCACGGGGAGAGGGTAGTAGGCATGCGGATCTTCCGATGATGACCGTGTATATGCTAAGGCAGACGCTGCCTGGGCGGCTGTTAATACCTGTAGGGCGAGTGTGAAAAAGTGTGAAGAATGATCCTGTCGAGTGGTCGGGTTCTATATTCTGCACAGGCTTATTTCAACCCAGACTCTCAAGCACCTATGCCGAACATTTTCCTGGTCGAAGACGACAGCGCCCTGTCCGAGCTGATCGCCAGCTACCTGCAACGCAACGACTTCCATGTCCAGGTGATCGCCCGGGGCGATCATGTGCTGGACGAGTACCGTCGGCAAAGGCCTGACCTGGTCATCCTTGACCTGATGCTGCCGGGCATCGATGGCCTGCAGCTGTGCAGGCTGCTGCGCCAGGAGTCGCAGACCCTGCCAATCCTTATGCTGACGGCCCGCGACGACAGCCATGACCAGGTGCTTGGCCTGGAAATGGGGGCCGACGACTACGTGACCAAACCCTGTGAGCCACGCGTGCTGCTGGCCCGCGTGCGCACGTTGCTGCGCCGCAGCAGTGTCCACGAGCCGCGCCTGGAAAACGACCTGATCCTGATCGGTGGCCTGCGCATCGACCTGGCTGAGCGTACGGTGAGCTGGCGCGGCGAAGAGGTGGAGCTGTCCAGCGGCGAGTACAACCTGCTGGTGGTGCTGGCGCGCAATGCCGGTGAGGTGATGAACCGCGACCGTATCCTGCAACAGTTGCGTGGCATAGAGTTCAATGGCACCGATCGCTCCGTTGATGTGGCCATTTCCAAACTGCGGCGCAAGTTCGACGACAACGCCGGCGAAGCGCGCAAGATCAAGACCGTGTGGGGCAAGGGCTACCTGTTCAGCCGTGTCGAGTGGGAGTGCTGACCGGCCATGCTCAAGATCCTGGTGCGGCTGTACCTGGTGATCATCGTCGCCTACGCCGGCGCGTTGCTGTTCATCCCTGACACCATCGTCGGCCTGTTCCGCGACCGGTTCATGGCCTACAACCTGGACCAGGCCAAGGGTGTACAAGCGTTGATCGTGCGCCAGTTCCGCCAGGCCCCGCGTGAGCAGTGGCCAGCGGTGGAGCAAGAGCTGGCCAGTGATTTCGCGCCGCTGCAACTGCAGCTGCTGCGCATGGACCAGGCCGGTTTGAGCGATGAAGAGCAGGCGCGACTGGAGCATGGTCTGCACGCAGTGCGCATTGCTGAGTGGGGCTATTACGAAACGGTGCTGGCGCCGCTGGACAGGGAGTGGCTGGTACGCCTGCATTCCCCGCCAGACCCGCTGGACATCAACGTGCTGTCGTGGGGTGTAACCGTATTGATCGGTGCAGCCATGTTAGGCTGCCTGCTGCTGTGGGTTTGGCCGCACTGGCGTGATCTGGAGCGCCTCAAAGAGACCGCTCGGCGCCTGGGCCAGGGGCAGATGGCCGAGCGCACGCACATTTCGCCTCACTCCAACATTGGTGAACTGGCCGGGGTATTCGACACCATGGCCAGTGACCTTGAACGCCACGTCAACCAGCAGCGTGAGCTGCTCAATGCGGTATCGCACGAGTTGCGCACGCCACTGACCCGGCTGGATTTCGGCCTGGTGCTGCTGTTCGACGAAGTGCCGCCAGCCAGCCGCAAGCGCCTGCTGGAGCTGGTCGGGCATGTGCGCGAGCTGGATGAGCTGGTGCTGGAACTGCTGTCCTACAGCCGGTTGTACAACGCCGACCAGGCGCGGGAGCGGGTGGAGGTATCGCTGCTGGAGCTGGTCGACAGTGTGCTTGGCGGCTTCGCCGAGGAACTCGATGGCCGGGGTATCCAGTGGGAAGTGCGGGCCGAGGGTGAGTTGCCGCGCTTTGTACTGGACCCGCGGCTGACGGCGCGTGCGGTGCAGAACCTGGTGCGCAATGCCATGCGCTATTGCGATGAAAGCCTGTTGCTGCGCTTGCGCCTGGAAGCCGATGGCGCCTGCTTGCTGACGGTGGAGGATGACGGGATTGGCGTGCCTGTGGAGGAGCGCGAGCGGGTGTTCCAGCCGTTCTATCGCCTGGACCGCAGCCGCGATCGCAACACCGGTGGTTTTGGCCTTGGGTTGGCAATCAGCCGGCGGGCGATCGAGGGGCAGGGTGGCACCTTGACTCTGGCGCAGTCGGCGCTGGGTGGGGCGCAGTTCAGGATTCGTTTGCCCGCCGGATGATAGGTTGGCTGCAACCGCGCAGGGACCGGGCCTGCTAATCCTGCTCTGCCAGTTGGCTGGACCACAATACAAAGCGATCCTTGCCGGTGTGTTTGGCTTCATATAGCGCCTGGTCGGCGCGGACCAGTGCTGTAGTCAGGCTCTCTCCCCGGTCAACCCTGGCCAGACCAATGCTGATGGTGACCGGGTGCTCGCCAACGTCCTCGCGCACGCGCTGGCACAGCGCTGCCACTCGCTGCTCGGCTCCTTGCTGATCCAGCCCTTCAAAGAAGATCGCAAACTCTTCACCCCCCAGCCGGGCAAACGCTTGATCGGCCATGCTCGCCTTGATATGCAGGGCCACGCGCTTGAGCACTTCATCGCCCACGTCATGGCCGAAGCGGTCATTGACCCGCTTGAAATTGTCGATATCGATCATCGCCAGGAACTGCCCGGACGTCGCCATCCGCAGTTGGCGGTCGGCCTGGGCCATGAACGAGCGGCGGTTGGGAATGTTGGTCAGGGCATCGACGTAGGCTTGCTCCAGCAACACCTTGGACAGGTAGAAATTGTGCAGCTTGGTTTTGCGGATCTGCAGGTAGCTGTAGCTGACCAGGCCGCTTAGAAACACGGCATAGCTGATCAGCATGGCGCCTTCGAGCCCGTCGGGCGCTATGCGGGTGTGGTAGAACGGACAGAGCACCACCCAGGTGATGACCATGGCGCAGAAGAATGACCAACGCCGCACCGGCAGCACCGACATGGCATACAGCACGGTGGATACCCCAAGCACCAACCACACCGGGCGCAGGGCTATCGGGATGCCTTCGATCACCAGGCGCATGCCCAGGGTGATGACGGTAATGAACAGCAGGTTGAGCACGTCGAAGTGATGGCTGCGGCGGGTGAAACGCAGCACCACGATCAGGCCGCCGAGCAGGGTGATGAACAGAAAGGACAGCCAGGTGAAGCCTTGGCCGCCGAGGAAGCTGACGATCAGGTCGAAGACCAGCCAGATCAGGACGCTGATGCAGAACACCAGCAGGCAGAACGAGCGCATGGACTCGAATTCGTGCTGGCGGAACTCGGCGCGCAGCGCCGCAGGCGCGACCTGCTGGCGTACGTGTGCTTCGATGGTCTTGAGCATCGGGGGCTCCTGAGGCTACTACTTTTTCAGGCCTGGACCTTTCGCGGGCAAACCCGCTGTTACAGGGAACGTACGGTTTGGGGGCCTGTGGGTTCACCCGCGAAGAGGCCGGCCCTGGCGACTCATTGCTGTGGCAAGACACCTTGGGCCCAGGGCCGGTAGCGCAAGGCAAACACTGCCTCGGTATGGCACCCGCTACCCAGCCGGGGCTCGGCAGGCTCTGCCCGAAACGCCTGATCCGGTGCGCTCACCTGGCGGAACGCCTCGCGCACCACTCCCACCCGGCACGGTAGGGCCTGCTCATAGCCCTGACGTACCAACACCGGCAAACGCCCGGTGCCGGCGCCATCCTGCCACCACACAGTCAAGCCCAAGCCGGCCAGTTGATCCAGCCAGACGGCATTGACCCGCGGCGACAGCTTGCCTGTGCTGAAGGCGCTGATATGCAACGGTTTGTCCAACTGGCGGTTGAAGGCCTGTAGCTGGCTGTACAGCGCATCACGCCGTTCGGCCTCGCGTAGATGCTGGTCGTCCAGTTCCATGGGCAGGTACCAGCCATCCACTGGCAACTGCCAGGCCTGGCGCAGTTGCTGGTACTGGCTGAGCGAGCGCCCCAGCTGCGCTTTCCAGTAGCTGTTCAGGCCTTCGCCATCCAGCTCGTCGAGGCGCTGGTAGTAGGCCGGGTCCATGTACAGCCCCAGCACCAACTGCAGGCCTTCGGCACGCGCCGTGCGCAGGCTGTTGGCCAGCCAACCTTTGGCTCCGCCGAAATCGCTGTCGCCATAGGCACTCCATTGCACGATCAGGGTTTTGCCACCTTGGGCCGCGGTGGCTTGCCACAGGTGCTGCCACTGGGCGGGCGTGACGCTGGCATCGCGGTTCAGGGGTTGGTAGAACAGGCGCTGGTCAGCTGTGGCCGGTAGGCACAGGGCCAGCAGGCAGAAGGTGATGAGCGCACGCATCAGAAGGTCATCTCCGCACCGACCAGCACGCCGTTGGCGCGCTCGTAAAGGTTGCCGCCCAACGATTGCTGATACTCGGCACGCACTTTCAGCGAGCCGCGGTAGGCGTTGTAGCGGTCGTCGTCGAACCACCATTGCCAGCGCACGCCAACCCCGGCGCGGGCGTCCTGGCGCCAGTCGTTGCTGGGGTCCTGGCTGGAGAACTCGACAAAGCCGTAGGGCATGAGGGTTTGCGGCGAGCTGCCCGGCAGCTTCCAGGCGTGGCCCTGCTGGTAGCGCGACAGCCAGGCATGATCGCCGGCACGGGTCCACCAGGCAGCATCAAGGTAGAGGAACCGTTCGTTCCAGTCGTCCTCATCGATGCGCCAGTCGTTGCGCCAGCCTCCCTGGTCGAGGAACGAGGCGGTGGCGCGTAGCAGCAGGTCATTGCTCGATTCGGCGTGGTGGCGCAAATCGCCCCAGTTGCCGCCGACCTTGGCCGGGCTCAGCAACTGGCCAAGGCTGAGGCCGCGGTAGTGGGTTTCGTCGATCTGCCGCTGGTGGTAAAGCTCGGCATACAGGTTGAGGTTGGCCTGGCCGAGCGGTTTGTAGCGCAGGCCGACACCGGTACCCATGCTCTGGGCATAGTCGGTGCGGCTTTGGCCACCGAACAGTACCCGGCCATACACTGACAGGGTGCTGCCATTGCGGCTGGGCTCCTCGCCCAGAGCATGGTCCCACATGGCCAACTGCACGTTCTGCGATTGCGCCCGGCGCGAGCTGCTGCTGCGCTGGCCGTTGTCGAGAAATTTGTCGTTGGTCGAGGTGCCGGCCGGCGACCAGGTGCTGGCCAGGGTAATGGTGTCGCGACGCGACAGGCTCTCGTGGGCGCGGCGCTGGCGGTACTTGCGGGCCTCCAGGCTGCCGTATTCGTCATCACCGTCGACCAGGTTCTGCTCTACGTCGAGGATGCGGCGCAGTTCGCGGCGTGCCGCAGCGCTGTCTGCATGTTCGTCGTAGCGCAAGGCAAGTGTTTCGCCAAGGCGGTAGTCCTCGGGGAAGTCGCGAGTGGCGCGCTCAAGGTAGGGGATCGACTGCATGCGCTGAGCCTTGTCCGTCGAGCCAGCCAGGCGCATGCCGTAGTCGGCGCGATAGCGCGGCTGGTCGGGAGCCAGGCGCACGGCTTCGGCTAGCCAGGCGGTGCTCTGCGCACTTTTGCCGGCCAGTTGCGCGGTGCTGGATGCGGCGTAGTAGTGATCGGCGCGCGGGTTGTGCGCCAGGGCCTGGCGCTGGAAGCCCAGCGCGGTCTGCGGGTCACCTTGGCGCTGGGCGATGGCGGCGCCCAACGCCCAGTCGTCGGCGCTTTGGTGCGCGGCAGCATCCCAGTAGCGGCGCGCTGCATCCGCGTCGCCTGCATTCAGCGCGCCGCGTGCGGCGGTGAGGCGGGCATTATCGGTAAAGGCGCTGTCTGGCAGGCTGCGCCAGATGGGCCGGGCGGTTTCGGAGTCGCCGGCCGCTTCGAGTGCGTAGGCCAGCGGCAGACGATTGCCAGGACCGCCCAGGCGCTCGGCAGCCTGGTAGTAGACCACCGCCTCACCCGGCTGGTCGGGCATGGCGCAACGGCCCAGGGCGCGGTACTGGCCCGGTTCGCTCGGGCTGGCCGGCACTGCCTGGCGCACGGCATCGCACTGGCCGGCCTCGGCCAGCCGTCCGAGCAACTGGGCGCGGGTGTTGGCGTTTACCCGGGGTATCAGGCCGAGCATGCGGCGGCTGTCCAGTGGGCCGTCACTGCGGGCATACAGGTTGCCCAGACGCTGTAGCAGCGATGGGTCGAGGCGGCCCAGGTGGCGGTCGTAGGCCTGCTCCAGCAATTGCCGTGCGTGATCGCCGTAGCCCTGCTCGGTCAACAGGAAGGTGGCTTGCTCCAGTGCGGCGAGGTCGCCGGTCTGCCGATAGCGTTGTTCCCATTCTGCGGCGGTGCGCGGCTGCGGGGGTGGTGGTGGGGCGCCATACAGGCGCTGCCTGAGCACGGCATAAGCCCTTGGGTCGGTACTGGCGGAGCAGCCCTTGAACTGGTCCCGGGCCAGGTCCGGGTCTTGATGTGACAGCCAGTCGACCGTTTCAAGGCAGGGGCGCTGCAGATCGTTGCTCAGGCGCCGTACCAGCGGCGCATCGTCGCCTTCGCGGGCCAGTTGCCAGAGTTGTTGGCGCTGTTCGGGGTGCTGCAGCTGATCAGGCGGTAGCGACTGCAGCCAGCGTTGGGCCTGTTGATGGTGGCCGACGGCAATGGCGCGGTTGGCCATGGCCAGCCGCGCCTGGTTGGCCGCTGCGGCGGAGGGGGCGTGGGCCAGCAGCGCAGTCAGGCCCTTCTCGTCGACTTGCTGGATATAGGCATTGGCCAGGCGTTGCCAGTCTTCGGCAGGTAACTGGCCTGTGTCGGCCAGCGGCTGCAGTTGCTCGATGGTTTCTTTCCAGTTGCGCAACTGTTCGGCAAAGTTGGCCCGGGCCAGGCGCAGTACCTGGCCGTCCTCCCCGGGCGGCAGCTGGTTGAGCCATTCCAGTGCTTTGGCAGCGCCTCCAAACTTGGCCAGGCTCAGGCTGTAGGCCTGCCACAGGCGTATCCGGTGGCTGCCGTCGCTGGCGCCCAGCCATTGCTCCACCTGGCTGGCCGAAGGCGGGTCCTGCTCGATCCAGGTCAGGCGCAGCTCCAGCAGGGCGTCAGCGTATTCGGGGCTGTTGCCTAGCTGCTCGGCCAGCGCTTGGGCCTCCTTGTAACGGCGCTGGTGGGCCAGCGCTTCGACCAGCAGGGCGCGGGCTTCGTCGTTGTTCGGCACCCGGCCCAGCACATGGCGGGTCAGGCGCTCGACTTCAGCCCAGTTGTCTTTCCTGGCCTCGCGATAACTGCGGTCCATGAACGGAAAGCTGGTGAACCGCTGGAAGTCGGTCATCGGCGCCGAAGCGGCAACGGGCAGTGCGGCGGAGCATAGCAGCAGGCCAGTAAAGGTGAGGGAAAAACGCGGCTTCATGCCACCTCCCGGGTCAGATCAATCGCTACTTGCTGTTCACTGGCCTGTTCGATCAGGGCCTGCTCCAGCACCTGTCTGGTGATGATGCCGCGGGCGATCAGGTGCTCGCCGAGGCTTTGGTGTTCGGGGTCGAAGTCGATCAACGCCTGGTTGAACAGGGTGACAGGGACCATGCCGCGCACCTGCAGTAGCGCGCCTAGCATCACTTGATGATGGCAGACCCGTTCCAGCAGCGCTTCGTCGTCCTGATGGCGTTCAAGCACGGCCAGCATGTCTCGGGTTTCTTGATGCTGCCAGCGGCTTGGGTAGTGGTAGCGAAGGCCTAGCGTTACCCGGCCCTGGGGAGCCAGGCGTGCCTTGACCGGGCGCTTCAGCTGGCGGCTGATCACGCCCAGCGACACCTGACTGACCGGGCTTTCACTGGCCAGGATCAGCGTGTCGCCGTCTTCGTCCACTGGCAGTACGCCATAATGGGTGGCCAGCTTGCGTGGCAGTTTGGCGATCAGTTGCGGGTCGAGTTTGAAGGGGTTCAGCGGTGCCCAGGGCAGATCCAGTTGCTCGGCCAGGGTGGCCACCAACTGCTCGCTGTTCAGCCAGCCACGCAGTAGCAATTCGCGGCCCAGTCGCCGACGAACCGGGCTGGTGATCGCCTGCTGCAGCTGTTCGTCGGTTATCAGGCCCTTGGCCACCAGGCGCTGGCCCAGTGGTGTGCGAGCCGGGGCGGCGATGGCGGGGAACTCGTGGGTGGTCTTGTCCCAGGCCACGCGCCGCGAATCTCCCATTTCCATTACCTGGCGCAGGGCACGCAGGTTGGCAAAGAAGTTGACGAAGTTGCTCCACATCATCCGCGGCGCCGACAGCAAGCCCTCGCCGATGCCATAGAAACGGGTGACGAACCAGGCGCGCTGGAATAGCCGGTTGAGCAGCAAAAGGCCGTTCAGCCACAGCAGGTTCGACAGCAACCAGCTGTCGCTGAGGATCGACATGAAGCGCCAGGACTCCGGCGCAAGCACCGTGACTAGCCACATGGCCAGCAACACCAGCAATAACAGGTTGACCAGGAAGCTCAGCAGGTAGGCAAACAGCCCGCGGCGGTCACGCCAGAGGAAGTAGTTGAGCGCACCTTTTCGGCTCCAGCCGAGATTGCTGGTGCCCTGGAACACGATGCCGACGATCCAGCGCGACTTCTGTCGGATGGCATGCTGCCAGTCACGCGGGAAGTGCTCGCGCACGCAAATCACCTGGGAGAATTCGCGGCTCATGCCCGGGCGCCATTCCTGCTTCAGTGTCAGCGCTGGGTCGGTGATGGAATAGCGGGCGAAAATTCACTTCATGCCCTTTTGCTTCAGGCGAAAGCCGATGTCGTAGTCTTCGGTCAGGCTCTGTACGTCAAAGGCGATGCCGTCACCGTCCTCGAGCAGTGCGCTGATGGCGCGGCGGCTGAAGCAGGTGCCGACGCCGGCACTGGGCACCTGGCCGGTCAGCGCTTCGCGCACGATCACGTCCTTGCCGTGGTTTTCGGCAAACTCGTCGACATAGTGGCCGGCAGTAAAGCCCTTCCACTCCGGTGCGTAGGGATACACCGGGATCTGGATCATGTCCTTGTTCGGCAGCAGGTAGTTGAACAGGCGCAGCTCCATGGGCGAGATCACGTCTTCGGCGTCATGCAGGATGAAGCCGGCGAACTCAATGCCAGCGTCCTGCTGGAAGCGCAGCAGCGCGTCGATGATGTTGTTCAGACAGTCGGCCTTACTGGTGGGACCGGGGCGGGCGCAGACCACTTTATGCACGTTGGGGTAGTGCAGGCACACCGCGTCCACGTCGGCCTGGGTTTGCGGGTCGTTGGGGTAGGTGCCAACAAAGATCTGGTAGTTCTCGTAGTCGATGGTCGAAGCGGCCAGGCGGGCCATTTCACCGACCACGCCGACTTCGTTCCAGGCAGGGACCATGATGGCCAAAGGTTTTTCCGGGGCTTCGTACAAGCGCTTCTCATCGGCCTTTTCGAACTTGTCGTAGATGCGAAAACGCCGGATCAGCTTGCGCCCCCAATAGCACAGATCAATGAACAGGTCGTCCAGGCCCAGCAGAAACATCAGCGAGGCGAGGGTGATCGCCAGGAGCTTCAGGCCGAACAGCACGTAAGTGAGAAAATCGATAAATACCAGGCTCATGTGTCAGCCACCGACAGGGCAGAGTGGGCCATCGTCTTTTCCTCGCTCGTTCCTTCGACGAAGTTGCAGGAGATGTCACTGTCAGGTACGGAATAGATACAAGCAGCCGAACGTAGGATTGTCCAAATTTCGGGCTTTTTCTTGCGAGCTACATCTTGTAGCTTTACAGGTCGTTCATTCAGGGAGCTGAACATGCAAGGCAAGGCCCGCAAGATCGTCCAGGCCATTCTCTATGAGGCCATCGCCGTCGCCTGCGTGGCGCCTGCGCTGGAGCTGGCGTTCGGGGCCGGCATGGCGCAGTCGACCGTGTTGTCGGTGCTGATGTCGGGCATCGCGATGAGCTGGAACATGGGCTACAACTGGGTGTTCGAACGTTGGGAAGCGCGTCAGCACAAGCGTGAGCGCACCTTCTTGCGGCGCCTGCTGCATGCGCTGGGCTTCGAGGGTGGGCTGGTGGTGATTCTGCTGCCACTGGTGGCGTACTGGCTGGATGTGAGCCTGTGGGCGGCACTGCTGACCAACCTGGCGCTGTTCGTGTTCTTCTTCGTTTACGCCTTTGTCTTCCAGTGGGGCTTCGACAAGGTGTTCGATGTGCCGCTTTCGGCGCAGCAGGCCAAGTGTTGACTTTCGGCCGCGAGGCAGGCTAAGTTCCAGCACCATGAATACATTCCCGCACGTGAACGCCATTATTATTACCGCCATTATCAGCTTGGCGGGATAGCGCGTACGTGCACCGAACCCGCCCTGGAGGCGGGTTTCTTCTCTCTGACTCCTGGGCAACGTGAAAATAGCCAAGGAGTCATCGATGACCAGCTTCAGTGTCCCTCGTACTACCGTCACCCCTCAGCAACTGCTGTCGGAGCAGGTGCGGCGCATTCTTGCCGCGCCGGTGTACGATCTGGCCATCGAAACGCCCCTGCAAGCGGCTCCGGCCTTGTCTGCCACCCTGGGCAACCAGGTGTTGCTCAAGCGCGAAGACCTGCAGCCTACGTTTTCGTTCAAGATTCGGGGGGCCTATACCCGCCTGTCCCGTCTGACCGATGTGCAGCGTCAGCGCGGCGTGATCACCGCTTCGGCGGGCAACCATGCCCAGGGCGTGGCCTTGGCGGCATCGCATCTGGGTATCAAGGCAACCATCGTCATGCCCACCACCACGCCATCGTTGAAAGTGGAAGGCGTGCGTTCGCGCGGTGGGCATGTGGTGCTGCATGGCGAGAGCTTCCCGCATGCGCTGGCCCACGCACTGAAGCTGGCCGACAGCGAAGGCGCTACCTTCGTGCCACCGTTCGATGACCCGGATGTGATCGCCGGGCAGGGTACCGTGGCCATGGAAATTCTCCGCCAGCGCCCGGGGGCGCTGGACGCTATCTTCGTGCCCGTGGGCGGTGGGGGCTTGATCGCCGGTATCGCCGCCTATGTGAAGTACCTGCGTCCAGAAGTGAAGGTGATCGGCGTCGAGCCGGTGGATTCCAACTGCCTGCAGGCTGCCATGGCCGTCGGCGAACGCGTGATCCTGCCGCAGGTCGGCACCTTTGCCGATGGCGTGGCGGTGGCGCAAATCGGTGCCCATTGCTTCGAGCTGTGTCGCCACTTCGTCGACGAGGTGGTGACAGTGAGCAGTGACGAGCTGTGCGCGGCGATCAAGGATATCTACGACGACACCCGTTCGATCACCGAGCCGTCCGGGGCCTTGGCTGTGGCAGGTATCAAGAAGTACGTGGCGCGTGAGGGTGTGCAGGGGCAGACCCTGGTGGCCATCGACTCTGGCGCCAACGTCAATTTCGACCGCTTGCGCCATGTGGCCGAGCGGGCCGAGCTGGGTGAGCAGCGCGAGGCGATCATCGCCGTGACAATTCCGGAACAGCCGGGCAGCTTCCGGGCCTTTTGCCAGGCACTGGGCAAGCGGCAGATCACCGAATTCAACTACCGCTTCTACCCCGGCAAGGAGGCGCGCCTGTTCGTGGGCGTGCAGACCCACCCGGTGCACGACCCACGTGAGCAGTTGCTGGCCAGCTTGCGGGAGCAGGGGTACAGCGTGCTGGACCTGACCGACAACGAGCTGGCGAAGCTACACGTACGCCATACCGTGGGCGGGCATGCCGCGCCAGGGGCTGATGAGCGGGTAATGCGCTTCGAGTTCCCCGAACGGCCAGGGGCGTTGCTGGGGTTTCTGGAGCGATTGGGCAAGCGCTGGAACATCAGCCTGTTCCATTACCGCAACCATGGTGCGGCGCAGGCGCGGGTGTTCGCCGCTTTGGAAGTGCCAGCGGACGAGCTGGCGGGCTTGCCGTTGACGCTGGATGAGATGGGGTATCAGTATTGGGACGAGACTGACAACCCGGCGTACAGGCTGTTCCTGGGATGACGCACACGTGTGGGCAATGCAAGCGTGTCTAGCCGCTTGCTTGCCACCTTTGATCGCTGCGTGAGCCCAACGAACGGGTTTCAACGCTCGCGCATGAAAAAGCCGGCAACGAACTTGCGGAACGTTTCCAGGCTTTTGAAGTCGGCGTAGCGCTTGAAGTTCTCGGTATCCGGCTCAGGGCCGATGGGTTGTTCCAGCAGCGACACTGACAACACCCGGTCCTGGTCCGAGGTCAGCACCAGCTCATCCATCACCTGCCCACCGATCACGGGGCGACGCATCTGCACTTTCACGCCTTTACTGGCCATCCAGTCGATCAGCGACACCAATGCCTTGAGCGGTTCGCGCTCTTCATCGCGGTACACCGGGAACAGATGCGCGCGCGACAGCACGGGCACACTGGCCACATGGATCAACTCATAGAAATGGCTACCGGCGCTGGTCGGCGAGTAGATCATCAGCGCCAGCAACGGCCCGGTGGTGCGGCTTCCGCCCCAGTACAGGTGATGCCCCTGGAAATCGAAGCCTTCCTCGCTGCGGTTGTTGAGCAGCTTGCGCCCTTTGATCTGGTCGACGCAGTCCAGCAGCAGGCCGTGGCGGCGATGGTTGCCAAACATAGAGGCTTCGCGCAGACGGGACTTGAGCATCATCATGTGCTTCATGTCCAGGCGTGTTTCCAGGTAGTTGCTGGCGGGCACCCGCTCCAGCAGCGGATAGCGGCTGGCCACGCTGCGCAACTCGGCAAACTGTGTGGTCAGGTCTTTTTTCAGGTGGGTGGCATAAAGGTTGAGCCCGCTGGTTTCGATCCAGGTCAGCAGCAGTGACAACAGGCGCTGCTGTTCGCGTTTGTCGTTGCCATCGCCGACGGCACCGGCCGTGCCAGCACGGAAGTCGCTGATCAGGCGCAAGGGTGTGTCGGGCGGCAGCCAGGCGGCGGGTGGGACAGGGTCATTTTCGCGTTCGGCGGCTTCCCGCTCGTCCTTGGTGAACGGGCAGCCTGGCGCGTGCTCGGCAGTGCCTGGGTTGTTCTTGAGGAAGAGCGTACCGGTGCTGCCGTTGAGGGTGACGTTGAGCACCGGCAAGGCATCGTTGCGGCAGTCGCAAGCCAGCCACTGGTTGGCGTTGCGCACTTTCATCAGTAGCTGGTTGGCCTGTAGCAGGCGCGGGCCGGCGAGGCTGCCGGTGGCAAAGCCGACCAGCAGTTCCTCTTCAGCGGGGGTCAGGCTGCGTACCTGGGTGGCGGTTTTGTCGATGATTCGCATGAAGCAGCTCCAAGCTACGAGCCCCAAGCTTCAAGCAAAGTCGCGTTGCTTTCAACTCGCCGCTTGGCTACCGCCGAACATCTTCGCGGCACGGGCGCGAATCTCATCGGGGGTCAGGTCCTCTTTGTGGGTGGAAACGAACCAGATGTTGCCAAACGGATCTTTCAGGGTGCCACTGCGGTCACCGTAAAACTGGTCGGTCAAGGGATGTAACTGGATGCCCCCGGCGGCCAAGGCTTGGGCGTAGACCTTGTCGCAGTCTTCAACATACAAGTGCAGACCTACACCCGCACCGCTGAGTTTCTGGCTGGCGGTGAGCCCGCCTTCCATGTCGCAGGGGTCGCCCAGCATCAGCGAAGAATCGCCGATTCTCAGTTCGGCATGGCCAACGCGACCGCCCGGGGCATCGAGGCGGAACATTTCCTTCGCACCAAAAGCTTGCTTGTAGAATTCGATGGCCTTGGCGGCGTCGTTGATGGCCAGGTAGGGCGTGATGCTGCGCTGGCCTTCGGGGATGGGTTTGACTGCCATGTTCGACTCTCCTGTGCAATGGGCGCCGAAGGGCGCCCTGTTGCTTAGAGTCGTTCGCCCAGATGGAAAATCGACAGTGACGCTAGATCGATTGTCTATAAGCGCGGCGGTCAGAAGATGTAGTCGGTGGTCAGGAAGCTCGACTGGCGGTTGCGAATGATCTCGCTGATCAGCGCTTTGTTGGCCTCCTGGAAGCGTGTGGCGACCAGCGTCCGAATGGAGAACACACGCAAAGCGTCATGCACGGACAGCGTGCCCTCGGCGCTGTTCTTGCGGCCATTGAACGGGTAGGTGTCCGGCCCGCGTTGGCACTGAGCGTTGATGTTAATGCGCCCGACCTGGTTGGCGAAGATGTCGACGAGGCTGCCGATGGTGGCCGGGTCGTTGCCGAACAGGCTCAGTTGCTGGCCGTAATCGGAGTCCAGCACATAGTCGATCACCGTCTGCAGGTCGCGGTAGGGCACCACCGGTACCAGCGGGCCGAACTGCTCCTCGTGGTACACGCGCATTTCCCGGCTGACCGGGTACAGCAAGGCCGGGTAGAAGAATGAGCCACGGCTTTGCCCGCCATTTTCGTTGAGCACGCGTGCACCCTTGGCCGCCGCATCGGCTACCAGGCCATCGAGGTAGTCAACCTTGCCGGGCTCGGGCAACGGCGTCAGTGCCACGCCAGGCTCCCAGGGCATGCCGGGCTTGAGCGCGGCCAGTTTGCGCTGGAACTTGTCGAGGAAGGCCTCGACCACATCCTCGTGCACGAACAGTATCTTCAGCGCTGTGCAGCGCTGGCCGTTGAACGACAGCGCCCCGGTGACGGCCTCTTCGACAGCGTTGTCGAGGTCGACTTGGGGCAGCACGATGCCCGGGTTCTTGGCGTCCAGGCCCAGTGCGGCGCGCAGGCGATGCGGGCGGGGGTGCAGTTTCTTAAGGTCGCTGGCGGCCTTGTGCGTGCCGATGAAGGCGAATACATCGACCTTGCCGCTGGCCATCAGCGCGCTAACCGTTTCCCGGCCGCGTCCATAGATGACATTGATCACGCCTGCCGGGAAGCTGTCGCGGAACGCTTCAAGCAAGGGGCGAATCAGCAGTACGCCAAACTTGGCCGGCTTGAACACCACAGTGTTGCCCATGATCAGCGCCGGGATCAGTGTGGTAAAGGTCTCGTTCAGGGGGTAGTTGTAGGGCCCCATGCACAGTGCCACGCCCAGCGGGACGCGACGGATCTGGCCGAGGGTGCCTTGTTCCAGTTCGAAGCGGCTGGAGTGTCGGTCCAGGTCCTTGAGGGCGTTGATGGTGTCGACGATGTAGTCGCAGGTGCGGTCGAATTCCTTCTCCGAATCCTTCAGGTTCTTGCCGATCTCCCACATCAGCAGCTTGACCACGGCCTGGCGCTGTTCACGCATGCGTGCAAGGAAGGTTTCGACATGCTGGATACGTTCGGCCACGCGCATGTTCGGCCAGGCGCCACGGCCTTTGTCATAGGCCTGCACGGCGGCATCGAGGGCGGTCAACGCGGTATCGGCATCCAGCAGCGGGGCGCTGCCCAATATGACCTGATGCTCTTCGTTGCCTTGTTTGATCCACACCGGGCTGCGCACCGTGGCCAACGGGCCGTCCCAGCGCCTGAGTTCACCGTTGACCAGGTAGTCGCGTTGTTCCAGTGGGGCTCCCAGGCGCCAGGTTTCCGGGATGTTCTCGGCGCTGGGGAAGAGTGAATCGAGCAAACGGTCCATGGGTACTGCACCTCACATCAAAGGGCGGTTTTCAAGTCAGTTGAATCGTTTCAGCCAGAGCATGCACTGGCTGCCGGAAAAACACCAGTCTGGCTCAACATGGCCGCCCATGCCTACCGGCAAGCAGTCGGCGGCCTGACGGTCGTTTATGCTAGAGAAGGCGCCAAAGGTTATTCATTGATAGCAAAGTGGGCGGCGGACGCTTGATGGGCACGGTTATAGCAAAAGTGCTGCTGAGCATCGGTTTGATGCGGGGAATTTGACGCCATGAAACTTGATCTAAAGTCAGCCAGAAGCCGCTTGCCAAAGCGTTTGCAGGCATCTTAAATTGTTACTGAATGTGATAATTAAGTTTCAAGTAAAACAATAAAAATCAAAGTGTTAAGTGTTATTGCGGGTTTTTTCTCTTGTTCCGATTGGCCAATAGTGCACTTCAAAAGGACGTCGAAGAAGAAATGAAAAAGACCTTGACGACTGTGGCGCGCAAGCTCCTGTCGCCCTCCACGCGCTACGAAATCAGGCTGCTGTCCAGCAAAGTGCGAGAAATGTTGGCGCGTGCCTGTCTCTGGCGTTGGGAAGTTGCCAGGTTTCGCCCGCAACAGGAGAGCCCGTACGAAATCCTCTACATCGGCCGCAAGCAGCAACGGGAGATGGCCAAGCTGCTGATCGGTGGCAAGGGCCAAGGCAGCGCATCGATCGTAGACGGTGCAAATGCCACGGCGGCTGCCAGCCACGTAGTGGTCATCAGCGAAATGCCCACGTCGGGGGCGTTGTCGGTGCCGCATTACCTGAGCGCCGTGGTGCCGTTGGGGCGCTCGCTGGAAGACATCACTGCCCGTTACGACAGCGAACTGCGGCGCAGCATTCGCAAGAACCGGCCGCTCTATCACATGCGCCAAACCCTTTCGGACGAAGAAATCGCCATGGCCGACCGGGATCTGCTGCGCCCTTATGCTTCGGCCCGGCAGGGCATTCATGCCGCGCAGTTTCCTACCGAAGAGGTGTTCCGTATTGCCAAGAGTGTCGGCCGGCTTGACTTGATCATGCTGGGCGATGAGGTGATTGGCTGCCACCTGGGGTGTGAAGTGGTGCGCGGCGGCAAGCGTTACTGGAGCACGTTGCGCTTTGGTTATTGTGAAGCGGTGTTTTCCGATGCGAAGAAATTGCGCGAGGTGAACTCGATCACCACCTTCATGGCGCTCGAATGGGCATTGGAGCAGGGCTTCGATTATTACGATATCGGCCTGTGTCTGGCGCGCCCGGACGACGGCCTGCTGAAGTGGAAGCGCCGCCGCGGTGGTGATATCGACTCGCTGGGTAACCATGCGTACCTGTTTGTCCGTCTGCCCAAGACCGGTACGGCAAAGTTCCTGTGGGATACGCCGATGTTCGCGGTCGAAGGCGACAAGCTGACGTTGCATCTGGGGCTGCCGGATGGCCCAAGCGATGAGGAAGTTGCCAGCCGCTATCACGAAATGGTGTTTGGTGGCCTGCACAAGATTTATCTCTATGGAGGCAGCGGGGCTGGCGAACCGTTCGTGGAAACGTTGCGCAGCCGTTACGCCAACTTGCAATCACCGCCCACCATGGAAAGAGTCACGAGTGATTGAGTGACAGCCAGGGATGCATTGATCTGGCGCCTGGCGCCGGGGTCCAGACTTCGTCATCAGGGGAGGACGCTTCATGGGAAGCGACATCTCGCAGTTCAGTGCATCGCCCGCAGCCAGGCAACACACCTGGACCTTGGCCGCCTACCGCTACATGCTGCGCAAACGACTTGGCAGAAGAGCGGCGATCGACATCAAGAACCTCGCCACCAAGAGCTGGGACATCGCCCCGGGCGAAGCCACGGTTTCGCCGCCGGCCATTTTCCTGCCCGGCCAGCTGGAGCGGGTGACGGGCTGGGAAGGCAAGCGGTTTTACCCCTACGTGCACCCGGCGCAGACCATGGCGGGAGGCGTCAATGCGTTGCAAGGACCAACCCGCGGCTACCTGATCAAGGATGTGTGGCTGGTCGATGGGGCGTTGTACAAGGGCAAGGCCAGCCATTGGCTGTCACAGAAGCCGAATACCTTCCCGACCATCCTCATCGACAATGAAATCGACCGCGCCGCGATCTATTGCACACAAAACGGTAACGCCTGGTTCGGCACCTGGCTGATGGAAGATTGCCCGACCTATGCGCTGGCCTGCAACGAAGGCATCCCGGTGACCACCGCCCCCTCTGCCAGGTATCCGCTGTTTACCCAGGCACCGGCCTATGAAGACTGGCTGGACATGAAACCTTTGCGCCTGCGCAGTGCGTTCTTTCGCGAGCTGGTGCTGTTCGATGACCAGAGCAACAACCGCAGCCGGCATGCTCGCTACCGAGCCATGGGTGACAAACTGCTGTCGCATGTGTCGTACACGCAGCACCCGGGGGTTTTCCTGTTGCGGGGCGGTGATGGTGACCTGCGCCTGTTGCGCAACGAGCTGGAGCTTGCCGAACACCTGCGCACGACCCGCGGTTTTCGCATCGTCAACCCGCTGAAGTCCGATCTGCCGAGCATTGTCGCGGCGTGCGCCGGGGCTAAGGTGGTCATCGGGGTAGAGGGTAGCCAGTTAGTGCATGGCGTGAATGTGCTCCAGGCTGGAGGCTGCCTGCTGACTTTGCAGCCGCCGAACCGTTTCGTCAGCTACTACAAGTACCTGACGGATCGTGATCACCAGCATTTCGGCTTTGTGGTTGGCCTGCCGGAAGGTGATGGTTTCAGGATTGATATTGGCGAGGTGGAGCGCACGCTGGATCTGTTCCCACGATAAGTGTGTAGTATCCGTGCATGGATCAGCGGCGGACAGGGCAGTAGAGGATGATCGAGGTATCACGGTTTTGGCGCGACCCTGCCTTGCCGTTCGTCGAAGCCCGACGGGTAGGGGACGGGCGCAAGGTGTGCTACGCCGCGCACTCCCACGAGAGCTTCTCCATCGGTGTCATCACGGGGGGGCGTAGCACTTACATCAACAGTGACCAGTGCATTGAGGTTGGGGCGGGTACCACGGTGTTGATGAACCCAGGCGTGGTGCATACCTGCAACCCTATTGCCGGGGAACCCTGGTCTTACCTGATGCTGTTCGTCGATCAGCCTTGGTTGCAGGCAGTGGGTTTTACCCTGCCCACGCAGACCTGGAGTCGCTCGCCTGTGTTGTATCGGCGGCTGTTGCAGGCATTTGCCGACCTGTTCGACGCCAGGCTGCCTGATCGCGAAGCCCGCCTGGCGGCCCTGTTTCACGAGTTGCCGGGCATGCTTGGCGGTAATGCCAGCGAGGGTGGCGAGGGCAATCCACGGCTGGATGCAGCGGCAGCGTTCATACGCGCCCATCGCAGTGACCCGCTCAGCCTCGAGGATATCTGCGGGGCTTGTGGCCTGTCTCGGTCCTACCTGATTCGTGCCTTTCGCCAAAGCTTTGGCCTGACGCCGCATGGCTACCTGCTGGACCAGCGCGTGCAACTGGCCCGGGCGCAGTTGCGCCAGGGCCGCTCAATTGCTGAAGTTGCGCAGGACGCCGGGTTTGCTGATCAGGCGCACCTGCAGCGGGCATTCAAACAGCACCTGGCGGCGACACCGGGGCATTACAGAAACGCCGTCGCTAGCCTGGGCGCTCCTGCAGGAGCCGGGCAAGCCTTAAAGGATCAGGTAAACCGCGCTGGCGACCAGTAACACGGCCAGGCTCCGATTGAGCATGCGCAGGTGACGTGGGCTGTCCAGATACTGGCGAATCACGCTGCCGGCCCAGGCCCAGCAGGCCACCGAGATGAAACAGATTGGGCCGTAGATCCAGGTAAACAGCCACAGCAAGTGCTGTTCACCGCCGGTGTAGGCTCCCACCCCGGCAACGGCTGCCAACCAGGCTTTGGGGTTAAGCCACTGCATCGCTGCGCCGTGCCAGGCTGAAGGGGCATGGGTAGGCTGTGCGTTGTTCAGGTTGCCGTCGTCACTGGCCAGTTTCCACGCCATGTATAGCAGAAACGCCACACCGCCCCAGTGCAACATCAGGCCCAACAGGGGCCAACGCAACAGCAGTTGATGCAGGCCCAGCCCTACCAGCACCAGCAACAGGCAGAAGCCCAGCGTGGCGCCGGCTACATGTGCCACGCTGGCGCGCAGGCCATGGCGGGCACCACTGCCAAGTGCGACGATGTTGACCGGGCCGGGGGAGATCGAGGCCGCAAGCGCGAAGGCGGCCATGGACAAGTACAGGCTCATGAGGAAGATCCAGGTGTTTAGGGAAGGCGTTATCCTCGCGTGGCTGGTGTTCTGATGTATTGAACAAAAGTACCTGCGCACAACTCGCGCTTGTTGGGCTAATGGCGATGCAGGGGGGTACAGGTTTTGTAATAGTTTTGCGCTACTACAGAAACCTGCTGTGCTTGTAGCATCGTTCTCCCAATTTGTTATCAAGGTCTATATGAGCACCTTCGCGGAGCCCCCCAGTTTTCGGCTTTTCTGGCCATCCTTCCCCCGTCCTCGTGACTTTTCCCTCGTGAGTACCCGCTAATGGAATGGCTAGCCGACCCCACGGCCTGGCTAGGCCTGCTGACGCTTATCGTCCTCGAGCTGGTGCTGGGTATCGACAACCTGGTGTTCATCGCCATCCTCGCCGACAAGTTGCCGCCCCACCAGCGCGACCGCGCGCGGGTCATTGGCCTGAGCCTGGCGCTCATCATGCGCCTGGGCCTGTTGGCCAGCATTTCGTGGATGGTCACCCTGACCGCACCGCTGTTCGAAGTGTTCGGCAAGAGCTTCTCTGGCCGTGACCTGATCATGCTGTTTGGTGGTGTGTTCCTGCTGTTCAAGGCCACCATGGAGCTGCATGAACGCCTGGAAGGTCACGTGACCCAGGCCAGTGGCACACTGCGCCATGCCGCATTCTGGCCGATCGTTGCCCAGATCGTGGTACTGGACGCGGTATTCTCGCTGGATGCCGTGATCACGGCGGTGGGCATGGTCGATGAGCTGTCCGTGATGATGATCGCGGTGATCTTCTCGATCGGTATCATGATCGTTGCCAGCAAGCCGCTGACCCGCTTCGTCAACGCCCACCCCACGGTGATCATGCTGTGCCTGGGCTTCCTGATGATGATCGGTTTCAGCCTCACCGCAGAAGGCCTGGGTTTCCATATCCCGAAAGGCTACTTGTACGCGGCCATCGGCTTCTCGATCCTGATCGAGATGTTCAACCAACTGGCCCGTGCCCGCCGCAAGCGCAGCTTGCAACAGCATCGGCCGTTGCGCGAACGGACTGCCCATGCCGTGCTGCGCCTGCTGGGCGGCCGCCGGGTCGAGGCTGACGAGGTAGGCGAGGAAATTGCCGACCTGGTCGAGGGCGGCGGGGAACAGGTGCTGTTCGACCGGCGTGAGCGGGTCATGATCAGCGGCGTGCTGAACCTGGCCGAGCGACCGATTCGTACGGTGATGACTGCCCGTGCCGAGGTTGATGTGATCGACCTGGCGCAACCGGCTGATGCCATTGCCCAGGCCCTGGCCAATTCGCCGTACTCGCGCCTGCCGCTGATCCGCGATGGCCGTGTGGACGAGCCCTTGGGCTTTGTGCACAAGAAGGAACTGCTCAAAGAGCTGCTTTCGGGTAGCCAGCCCGACCTGGAAAACATGGCCCGGGCGCCGTTGAACCTGCTGGAGAGCTTCAGCATCCTCAATGCCTTGGAGCAAATGCGCGGTCAGTCGACGCATATTGCCTTTGTGGTCAACGAATTCGGTGACTTCACCGGGCTGTTGACCATGACCGACATCCTTGAGTCGATTGCCGGGGAGCTGCCGGATGCCAGCGAAGTTGAAGGCCCGGGCATCGTTCAGGAGGGTGAAGGCTTTGTGGTCAGCGGTGCGCTGAACCTCAGCCAGGTGCAGGCGCGTACTGGCTTCAGTGCCCGTGCTACCGAGGATTACCAGACCCTTGCGGGCCTGGTGATGAGCTTGCTCGACCGTCTACCGATGGTCGGTGACCGGCTGGCCTGGAATGGCTGGATGCTGACCGTAGAGGCGGTTGAAGAGCGACGAGTGCGCCAGGTTCGGCTTACACCGAACGGCGACGCTGACGTAGCAGGTGCTTGAAGCCTTCAAGCACCAGCACCAGTACCGCGGCCCAGATTGGCAGGTAGGTCAGCCACTGATCCGGGCCGATGGTTTCGCCCAGCAGCAACGCCACGCCCACCAGCAGCACGGGTTCGACGTAGCTGAGCAGGCCGAACAGGCTGAATGGCAGCATGCGGCTGGCCAGCACGTAGGCGATCAGCGCCGAAGCGCTGATCGCGCCAAGGATCGGGATCAACACGTAGAGCCCCGGGTGTGCTTGCAGATCCGCGCTGGACAGTGGGCTCTGGATCACGAAGTACAGCGCCCACGGCAGCAGCAGGCACATGTCGCACCACAGACCACCCAGATGGTCGGTGCGGCAGCGTCGGCGCAGCACGAAGTAGATCGGGTAGCCCATCGTGACCAGCAGGGTTTCCCAGGCAAAACTGCCATTTTGGTACAGCTCGTGGCCCACGCCCAGCGCGGCGCAGGCCACGGCTACCGTCTGCAGGCGTGACAGGCGCTCGCCATATACCAGTCGCCCGGTCAGGACCATGGCCAGTGGCAGCAGGAAGTAACCCATCGACACTTCCAGGCTGCGCCCATGCAGGGGCGCCCATAAAAACAGCCACAGCTGCACCCCCATCAACCAGGACGTGCCGACCATGCCGAGCAACAGCACCGGTGTGCGTTTCACCCGCCCCATCAGTTCGCCCACCCGCTTCCAGTCTTTCGAGACAAGCATGAACAAGGTGAGGCAGGGCAGTGTCAGCAGGGTACGCCAGCCAAAGATTTCTTCGCCATCGAGTGGCTTGAGCAGGGAGGTATAGAAGTACATCACAGCGAACAAACAGGACGCCATGACCGATGAAACAATGCCTTTTGACACGAATGCCTCGAATAAGGGAATTGAGCGGGTTGATCAGCCGCGCATGATCTCAGGGGGCGCGCCTTGCGGCAACTGCGTTGCGCCCGGGCGAGTGGCCAGGGCTTCGAGGAACTGGGCGGCCGGCATGGGCCTGGCGAACAGGTAACCCTGCTGGAAGTCCACCCCGTGCGCGGCCAGGTAGTCGCGCTGCATGGCGGTTTCCACACCCTCGGCGACGATACCCAGGTCCAGCTTTCCTGATAGCTCGATGATGGTCTCGAGAATGTGTACTGACAGCGCATCGGCGCCGATCATGGCAACAAAGCTCTGGTCTATCTTCAGGTAGTCGACCTTGAATTGCCGCAGGTAGTTGAGGCTCGACTGGCCGGTGCCGAAGTCGTCGAGGGCGATCATCACGCCCATGGCATGCAGCTTTTCGAACAGTTCAAGGGTGACCGGCGTGGGCTCGATCAGCTTGCGCTCTGTCAGCTCCAGGGTCAGCACCACCCGACCGGGCGGAAAGTGCTGCAGGAATGTGCGGCAGTCATCCAGCAGGCTGAGGTCGCGGCAGTGGTCAGCGGTGATGTTGACACCAATATGGAAGCCGTCTTCCAACAGGCCGGCATAGGGCGCCAGGCTTTGCGCGGTATGTGTCAGCAGCGCGCGGGTCATGGCGACAATCTGCCCGCTGTGTTCGGCATAGGGGATGAACAGGTCGGGGCGAACCAGGCCCTCTCGCGGGTGGTGCCAGCGCATCAGCACTTCCGCGCCAGCCCAGCGGTAATCGCCCTTGCGCACCACCGGCTGAAAATACGGCAGGAATTCATCGGCCTGCAGGGCACGCTCCAGTTCGGCACGCGGTGAGGTGGCGCGGCGAATCTGCCAGCGGCATACCAGCGCCGCCAGGGCACCCAGCACCAGCAGCAGACTGAGCAGGCCAGGGTAGTGGCTGCGTAACAGTTGGCCTTGCTTGTCGGCACCGTAGCCGCCCTGCACGCTGAAAGGGTAGCGGGTTGAGCCAATCAGCACGTTGGCACTGGGTGCTGCGGGGGAGACGCCTTTGTGTACCACCCCGTCCTTGCCCATCCAGGCGTCGCCCACGCGGATCTGCAGTTCTTCATCGGGGCCGATCAGGCGTAGTGCAGTCAGCAGGTGGTCGCCATCCACCGTGGTGATTGCACCGTGGTCGCCGTCGCTGGCACGGTAGACCAGCAGCGGGTGGCCCGGCGTAACCGAGTTGCCGTCCATCAGCCATAACTTGCCGTCGACGTAATCGCCAGGATTGACCGGTTCTTCGAACTCGCCGAACAGCGAAGTGCAATAAAGGTTGTTGTGCCTGAACAGGTTGGTCGAGCGCACGAAGGCATTGCGGGTAACCTGGGCCCGTAGCATAAGCTTGACCTGCTCGCATGGGCTGTCAGTCAGTGGAAGCAGCGAATTGGCGGCACGGGACAGGTCGTCGAGAATGTGTTCGACGTGCTCCAGTGCCTGGCGGGTGGTGGCCTGGCTGCTGGCCTGCATTTCACGCTCGACCTGCCAGTTCATCACGGCCAGGCCGCACATGACCGGCAGCACGCCGACGACCCAGGGCAACAGCGTGCGCCAGCTGAGGGCGGCGCGGCGTTTGACGGTAAGGGGCATGCTGACCTGACTATCATGAAGTAAAACGAGAGGATAGCCGTTTGTCGGCGCGTACGAGTAACTAAAACGCGACAAACCATTTTACGCAATGTAGAATCGATTTACGAATACAACAATAAGGTCCTTCACTTCCGAAGGATCAAGCCCGCCGAGAATGGGTCCATATGACATACCATGGGTTCAAGCTGATCATAGGTGACTACCTCGCCCGTAGTGTGCGGGGCATTCCGTGCTCACCGCCGTTCCTGTTCCACATCCCACGCAATCAATAATTTTCGCTGCAGATGAGAACATGAACATGGCTGATATCTTCGAAAATCCAATGGGCCTGATGGGCTTCGAATTCATCGAACTGGCTTCGCCGACCCCGGGCGTACTTGAGCCTGTATTCCAGATACTGGGCTTCACCAAAGTGGCCACCCACCGTTCCAAGGATGTGCACCTGTATCGCCAGGGTGACATCAACCTGATCCTGAACAATGAACCTAAAAGCATCGCCTCGTACTTCGCCGCTGAACATGGCCCGTCGGTGTGTGGCATGGCCTTCCGCGTGCGCAATGCCCATGAGGCTTATGCCCGCGCCCTGGAACTGGGCGCCCAGCCGGTAGAAATCGAAACCGGCCCGATGGAACTGCGCCTGCCGGCGATCAAGGGTATCGGGGGGGCACCGCTCTACCTGATCGACCGCTTCGAGGAAGGCAGCTCGATCTACGATATCGACTTCAACTTTATCGAAGGCGTGGATCGCAACCCGGTGGGGGCTGGCCTGAAAATCATCGACCACCTCACCCATAATGTTTACCGCGGGCGTATGGCCTACTGGGCCGGGTTCTACGAGAAGCTGTTCAACTTCCGTGAAATCCGCTACTTCGACATCAAGGGCGAATACACCGGCCTCACTTCCAAGGCCATGACTGCTCCTGATGGCATGATCCGCATCCCGCTCAACGAAGAGTCGTCCAAGGGCGCGGGGCAGATCGAAGAGTTCCTGATGCAGTTCAACGGTGAAGGTATTCAGCACGTGGCCTTCCTGACCGATGACCTGCTCAAGACCTGGGATGCCCTGAAGGGGCTGGGCATGCGCTTCATGACCCCGCCACCGCAAACCTACTACGAAATGCTCGAAGAGCGCTTGCCTGGCCATGGTGAGCCGGTCGACCAGCTGCAAGCGCGTGGCATCCTGCTCGATGGCGCCTCGCAACCCGAAGACAAGCGCCTGCTGCTGCAGATTTTCTCGGAAACCCTGCTTGGCCCGGTCTTTTTCGAGTTCATCCAGCGCAAAGGTGACGATGGCTTTGGTGAGGGCAACTTCAAGGCGCTGTTCGAATCCATCGAACGTGACCAGGTACGCCGTGGCGTGCTGAGCACAGACTGACCGCCTTGGAGTACCGTCGTCGTCATGCTCGTTCGGCGGCGGTACCCCGCCTGTTTGCACGTGCCCTGAACAGGGCCAGATAAACGATCGAGCCGGTCACGATCCCCACCAGCATCAGCGAGGGCGCGATCTGCAGCACCGACTGGCGGATTTCCTGAGCGGTGAAGCCCTCCGGGTAGCCACCTTTGACCGTGTAGCCATATCTGGCCGACATTGCGCTGGTAAAAAACTCGGCCTGTGAAGGGCGTTCGAGGCCGCGGCTGTCACCATTGCTCCATATGTAGCGGTCGCCAAACTCGACCAGCAGTGTCAGCCCATCCTGAAAGCCATCCAGTTCGTTGCGAATCTGCATGGCATAGGCTGTCACGATCACGCCATTGTTCTTGCCTTTTTGATGAAAGTCGACCAGCAGCTTCTGGCGCGTGTCAGGAGGGCCGTAGGACAGTGCGACCCGCTGGCCGGACAACGCGAACGATGAATAATGCTCCAGCGAACCTGAAGCCGTGCTGCAGTAAGGTTGATTGTCTTTGAGTAAGGTCAATGACCTGACCATGGAGCGAATGGCAACCTGGTCCTGCAAGGCACTTTTGACGCTATCGCAAGATTCCCCTGCAAAGGGCAGGGTGCGTAGGGCTGTCTCGTGCATTCTGTCCAGTGCATTATCGACGCTGAAAACCGCCTCCTGAACGGAAATGCTGGCGTTTTCCGCAAGTTTCGCTTCCAGCTGGAAAGCCATTACCAGCAAACCGGAAACCACAGGCACCAGCGCCACTGCAATGAGCAGCAGCAGCTCCACCATGCTGCGCCCTGCGTGCATGATTTTCGACATAGGCTAATAGTTCTCCGCTCTGAAACTGTTCGTGGTGAACAGCTGAGCCCTGAGCCTATGTATTTGCTGTCCGGGCTGCTGTAGTCCGGCTGCAGTTGAAACGGTAGGAAATCGAGCGCCTTGATGTAGCTAACTGCCGTTGAGCTTTTTAAGCACTGCTTCGGCCAGCAAGGCAGTGGAAGCGGGGTTCTGCCCGGTGATCAGCCGATCATCGTCGACCACGTACGGCTTCCACGGTTCATCATGTTTGCTGTACTTACCGCCGCGACCTACAAGCTCGATCTCCGTCAAGAAAGGCACTACGTCGTTCAATTCGACCAGTTTTTCCTCTATGTTGGAAAAGCCGGTCACCTTGCGGTCTTTGAGCAGCAGGCAGTTGTTACTCAGCTTGATGTTCAGCAGGCCGACAACGCCGTGACAGACTGCTGCGACAATGCCACCTTTTTCGTAGATTTTGCGTGCCAGTTCCTGCAACGGCTGGTTATCGGCGAAGTCGTACATCACCCCATGCCCACCGGTGTAATAGATGACGCTGTATTCGTCGGCCTTCACCTGCCCTGGGGCCAATGTACTGCCCAGGCGCGTCATGAAGCGCTTGTCGTCGTACCACTGCCAGTCCAGGTCAGGGGCCATCTCCAGGCTTTTCGGGTCGACGGGAACGTAACCGCCCTGTGGGCTGACATAATCGACCGTGTAGCCGGCCTTTTCGACTTTCTCGACAAAGTGAACGGCTTCACCCAGCCACAACCCGGTTGCCCGTTTGAGGGTTGGATACTTCGCTGTATTGGTCAACACCACCAGAATTTTCTTGCTCATGACCCTGCTCCCGTCGGCAACCTGAATGGGCCGGTGCTCCCTGGCCCGAGGGAAAACCTAAATAGCATAGCTGCCGCCAGCAAGTCCGCCATGGTGTGCCGGACGTGCTGTGCTAACTTGAATCCATCCACGGGCGCGCGTGCCAGGCTTGGCGGCGCTGTGGTCAACCCTGAGCATTGCTGGAGTCACGATATTGGTCGCAAACGGTACGCCACGCGAGCCTGCACCGCAGGTCATCCTGCATTCGCCTGCTTTGCCATCGATCGAGCCGATGGGCGAGCGGATAGCCCAGTTCGACTGGTGGCGTACCTCGCTTGGGCCATTGTCGCGCTGGCCTGCCTCGTTGCGCATTGCCGTGGACATGATGCACTTGTCGCCCTTCCCGTGTGCGGTGGTCTGGGGGCCAGACCTGTGTGTGGTGCATAACGACGGCTACCGGGCGTTGCGGGCATTACCGGATGCGCTGGGCATGGCGTTCGATACCCTGTGGAATGATATCTGGCCAGCAGTGGGGCCCTGGGTGTTCAAGGCACTGGAAGGCCACTCGAATTTTGTCGAAGACCCACCCCTGCGCATCGCCCGCAGTGAGGGGACCGAACCGCTATGGTGTGCATTCGGTTATGCACCCCTGCACGATGAGCTCGGTAACGTGGCCGGGTTTCTGCATACGGTGATCGAGACCACAGCCAGCGTCGAGGCGCACCGCCATTGGCGTGATCAGGTGCAGAACTTTGAGCGCCAGGTCGAGCGCCATGTGGCCGAGCGAGAGCAGTTCTGGTTGCTGTCGCGCGAAGCGATGATGATGCTCACCCCTGAATTGAAACTGCATGCCGCCAACCCGGCCTGGTACCGCATTCTGGGCTGGACACAAGAGCAGGTGCAGGAAATGTCGGTGATGGAACTGGTGCACCCGACAGAGCGTGCCGAAGTCCAATTGGCAATGTCCGGGCTGCTGCAATGCAGCCAGGCGGAGCAGTTGGAGATCCGCCTGCGACACCGCGATGGCCACTACCACTGGTTTCGCTGGAGCGCGCGGTTTGACGGCAGCCTGCTGACTGCGGTTGGCCGGGACATCACCGCAGACCGTGAAGAGGCGGCGCGCCAGGCAGAGGCGCTGATGCGCAACAACGAGCGCATGGAGGTGGTTGGCCAGTTGGCAGGTGGCATGGGCCATGAAATGAACAACTTGCTGTCCGGTATCGGTGGCAGCCTCGAACTGCTGCAACGGCGCCTGCAGGAGGGGCGGCTGGAGCGTGCTGGAGCCTACGTGGACGTTGCGCGCGACGCAGTGCAGCGGGCCATGGATCTGACCCATCGGTTGATCGCATTTTCCCGTCCTCAGCCATTGGCCCCTCGGCCACTGGACTTCAATCGGCAATTACCTCTGAGCGAACCTCTGTTGCTGCGAGCCTTGGGGGCAGAGATGCGTTTGCACTGGCAACTGGATGTTACGCCTTGGGCTGTGAGCCTGGATGTGCGCCAACTCGAGAATGCCTTGATCAACTTGTGTGCCAATGCGCGTGAAGCGTGCCTGGAACAGGGCAATGTCACCATCAGCAGCGTCAACGAACGGCTGACAGCCTTCTTTCCGGATGAAGGTGGCTTGCCGCCAGGCGACTACGTGGCCGTGCATGTCGAGGACGATGGCCATGGCATGTCAGCAGTGGATATCGCCAGGGCTTTTGAACCGTTCTACACCACCAAGCCGCTCGGTCGTGGGGCCGGGCTTGGTCTGTCGATGGTGTATGGCTTTGTCCGTCAGTCAGGCGGCTATGCCTGGATCGAGTCGACGCCGGAACAGGGCACCAAGGTTTCCATGCTTTTCCCGAGGAGCCATGAGCCGGTTCCCGATGAGCCTTTGCCAGTAGCCTTTTCGCAGCGCATGGCACGGGGCGAGCGCCTGCTGCTGGTGGATGATGAATTTGATCTGCGCGCGGTCATGCGCGAGTACCTGACTGAGCGTGGTTTTGATGTCACGGATGTGGGCGATGCCAATACCGCACTGGAGCGCTTCCGCAATGGCGGCCCTTTCGATCTGGTCATAACCGATATCGGTTTGCCAGGTGGATTCAGTGGCCGGCAAGTGGCCAAGGCCATGCGCATGCAGCTTGCACAACAGAAAATTTTGTTTATCACCGGTTATGCGGACCAGTCTATCGAAGCGCGATTGCTCGATCAGCCTGGCACGGCATTATTGAACAAGCCGTTTTCGCTGGCACACCTTGCCGATGAGGCGCTACGCATGCTTGACGCGTAGCGTTTCAAGGTTTGCCTAGAATCTGTGTCACTTGAGCCTGCAACTGCTGCAACTCGAACGGCTTGCAGATCAGGTGCATGCCCGCGCCCAGGAAGCCTTCACGGGCCATGGCTGTTTCCGCGTAACCGGTGATGAACAGCACCGGTAATTGTGGGCGCAGGCTGCGGGCAATTTCTGCCAGTTGCCGGCCGTTCATGCCGGGCAAGCCCACATCAGTGACCAGCAAATCCACCGGTTGTGCCGAGCGCAGCACATTCAGGCCCTCGTTGGCGTCGGCTGCGCTTTGGCAGGGGAAGCCGTTTTCGCGCAGCGCCTGGCAGAGCAGTTGGCGCACATGGGGATCGTCCTCGACAATCAGCACCTGTCGGCTGCAGCCGTCTTGCCTGGGGGGCACAGGCTCGCTGGAGGGCAGGGCCTGGTCGACATTGCGTGGCAAATACAGCTCCACCTGGGTTCCCTGGCCAATCTCGCTGCTGAGGGTGATATGCCCGTGGGACTGCTTGCTGAAGCCGTACACCATCGACAACCCCAGGCCAATGCCCTGGCCGGTCGCCTTGGTGCTGAAGAACGGCTCGAAGGCGTGCTCCAGCGTGCTTTGCGCCATGCCTTGGCCGCTGTCGATGATTCGCAGGCGCACATAGTCGCCGGTGCGCAAAGCGCCGTCACCGAACTGCTCGGTGGAGATGCGATGATTGCTTGCCTCGATGCGTAGCAGGCCACCGTTGGGCATGGCCTCGCTGGCATTGAGCAGCAGGTTGTCGAGGGCTTCTTGCAACTGCTGGTCATCCGCCTCCACGGGCCACAGGTTTTTAGCCGCGTGCACTTGCAGGGTTATTGCCGGGCTCAGGCAAGCCTTCAGGCGCTTTACATCGAGCAAGGTAGGCAGGTCTATACGTTGGCTGTGCAGCGATTGGCGGGAAGAGAAGGCAAGCAGGCGGTGGGTCAGGCGGGCAGCGCGCGAAACGGCCTCGCGGCCCATGCACAGAACGCCATCCAGGCCGTCGCTGCGGCCTTGGCGCAGTCGCCGCTGCACAAGTTCGAAACTGCCGCTGATGCTGGTGAGCAGGTTGTTGAAGTCATGGGCGACGCCGCCGGCCAGTTGGCCGATGGCCTCCATCTTGCGTGCCTGGCAGCGGGCGAATTCACTACGGTCCTGCTCTTTTTCCGGCGTTGAAGGCCGGCTGTCCAGGCGCTGCTGCATGCCATAGAGCTGGTCACGGGTGACGTACTGTCGCCGGCGGTTGCGTAGCGCGGACCGGGTCATGTGCAACAATTGGGCATTCTCGAAAGGCGCGACCAGCCATAGAAGATTGCCCACCGGATGATGACTCACGCCAGCTGCCGACCAGGCACCCTGGGTCACCAGCACAATGGGCAAATCCGACCAGCTCGGTTGCTGGTCGATGAATGCCTGTAGCAAGGCGCTTGGGCCTTGGTTGAACACCTGCTCGGCAATGATCGCCAAGCCTGCGCCTTCGGCCAGACGCGCCTGCAGGTTGGCCAGGTCGACCGCGCAGAGGCTGTTGATGCCCGCAGAAGTCAGCAGACGCGAGGTGTCCGCCGCCAGTTCTGGCGGTGCGAGGATCAAGGCACGTTCATCCAGCGCCAACGAACTGGCCAAAACGACTCTCCTTTAGGGTGGCCTGATACCCACTGGACCTTGCTACAACCTCAGGGTTCAACTGAATCCAGGTTCTGCCTACAGGCCTTGTTGCAGTGCAGGGTCGTCCGGGTTTTGGCGCTCCAGCTCGGCTAGCGATACTTGCACGTTCTGCAGTTGGCCGGACTCTTTCCAGTACTGGATCAGCAGCACCCGTGCCCGGCGATTGGCTGGCTGGCGATTGAGTATGGTTTCCAGTTGCTTCTGGGCGGCGTCGAGCTGGTCCAGCTGATGCAGGGTGACCGCCAGTGTGTAGCGGTAGTCGGCGTTGTCCGGGTCCAGTTCCACGGCGCGGGACAACGCCAGCAAGGCATACTCACGCTGTTCGTGACGATTGAGCCAAAGCCCTAGCTCATACTGCAGAAAGGCCGAGTCGGGGCTCAGCGCAAGGGCTTTGCCCAGGACCTGGCGGGAGGCATCGTGATGGCCCTGGCGCTCGAGCAGACGTACCTGAGTCGCCAAGGCTTCAAGGTTGCCGGGGGCGACCGCGAGCGCACGGTGCAGGGCCGCCGCGGCGTGCGTGTAGTCGTTTTCGTGCAGGTAAAGGCGCGCCAGGTGCACCTGGGCGTCGGCATCTTCGGGTTGTTGCTCCAGGGCCTGTTGGTATTGTTCCAGCGCTGATTGCAGCGGGCCGAAATAGAGGCCGATGGCGTCGGGATCGAGGCCCAGCAGGGCATCCACGGCGGCAAAGCGCACGCTTTGCTCACCGTCGTCCAGCAGCGGGCCGAGTACCAGGCTGCGCTGTGCGGGCGGTAACAGGCGGCGGATACTGGCAATGGCCGCTCGGCGCACCAACGGGTCGGCCTGTTCCAGGTCCTGTCTGGCCAGTTTCAATGCCTGTGGCGAGGGGTAGTTGGGCAATTCGGCGTAGAGCGCCGCCCGGCGGATGGCAGGCAGGTCGTTACGCTGCAATTGCTGGTACAGCACCCGTGCGGCACCGGGCTGGCCGTCGTGGGCCAGGCGTAGCGCCTTGGCGTAGCTGTGTGCTGGCAAGTTCGGCGGGGTTGGCGGGGCGTCGCGCCACAGGTAGCCGAACAGGGCCGATACCAGAACCAACAACAGCAGGGCGATCAGGTAGCGGTTGCGTCTGGGCATCGGACGATCCGTGGCGGCGGGAAGGGCTGAGCTTGGGCCAGCCGGGGGGTAAATGCAACCGAGCCGGCCAAGGCGCTTGCCATGAGCCAAGCCTGCGCTGGCATTCCATGCATTGTGTATTGTTGTAAATAAATGGCAAACGTAAAAAAGCCCCGCAGACCATGGCCTGCGGGGCAAGCGGTTGGGGGAGGAGCCAACCAAAGGAGCCGTTGAAACGGGGTGTGTCAGTGTGCGCTGGCCACCGTCTCTGGTTGCCAGCCGCCGCCCAGGGCCTTGTAGATCGAGACGATGCCGCGGTACAGCTCGACTTCACCCTGGGCTTGCGCATCTTCAGCACTTAGCCGCTCGCGCTCGGCATCAAGCAGTACCAGGTAGTCCACGGTGCCCTCGCGATATCGAATCGAGGCCAGTTCTGCTGCCTTGCGGCTGGCATCGCTCTGGCGCATCAGCGACAGCAGACGCTGCTGGGTCTTGTCGTAATCGCTGAAGGCATTGGCCGACTCCTCCAAGGCCAGCAGCACCTGCTGTTCGTAGTTGGCCAGTGCCCCTTCGGCATCGGCCTTGGCGCCGCGCAGGCGGGCCCGCACGCTGCCCAGGTCGAAGGCTGCCCAGGTAATGCTCGGGCCCAGCGCCCAGGCGTTGGCCGCCGAAGAGCCGATCTGCGAGCCGCGGGCGGCGGTAAAGCCGAGGAAGCCACTGAGGCTGACACGGGGGAACAGGTCGGCGGTGGCCACGCCAACGTTGGCGGTGGCGGCCGCCAGTTGGCGTTCAGCGCTGCGGATGTCCGGGCGACGGCGCAGCAACTCACCCGGGTCACCCACCGGCAACGCCTTGGCGATGGCCGGCAGTGCCTTGGGCGACAGGTCTACGCTGAGCGCGTCAGGGCGCTGGCCGAGCAGGGTGGCGATGCGGTGCCGAGCCCGAGCCTGTTCGGCTTGCAGTTGCGGTACGGTGGCTTCGACCCCGGCCAGGCGCGCATCGGCACGCACCACGTCGAGGTCATTGCCCACGCCGGCATCGCGCAGGGTTTCGGTAATGGTGCGTGATTCCTGCTGGGTCTTCAGGTTGGCCAGGGCAATCTTTTCGCGCAACTGGGCACCGCGCAGTTGCCCGTAGGCATCGACCAGTTCGGCGATCAGGCTGACCTGCAGCTGTTGCAGGTCGGCGGCGGCCGCCGCTTCCTGGGCTTCGCTGGCTTCGATCTGGCGCTGGATGCGGCCGAACAGGTCAAGTTCCCAGGCCATGTCCAGGCCCAGGTCGTAGCGCTCACTGTTCACCCGCTGCGTGGTCTGGCCGGGGATCTGGCCCTTGCCGAGATCGCTGCTGGCACGGCTGGTGACCACCGGGAACGGGTCGTTCTCGGCGTCTTCGCGGATCGAGCGGGCCGATTTCAGGCGGGCGAAGGCAACGCGCAAGTCACGGTTGCCGTCCAGCGAAGCCTGCACCAGCTGGTTCAGCACCGGGTCGTCGAACTGCTTCCACCACAGGCTCTCGAAGCGGCTTCGGTCGTAGGCCTTGGCCTGCACATCGCTGCCCAGTTGTGCAGGTTCGGTAGCTGGCGCCTGGTAGTCCGGGCCTACCGCACAGGCCGCCAGGGCCAGTGCCAGCAGGCTTGGGGTCAGGGGTTTGAGCAGGTTCATGCGTGGTTCTCCAGCACTTGAGCGTGTTCAGCCTTGCGGGCCTGGCGACGCTCGACGAAACGGCGGATCAGGAAGAAGAACACCGGGGTCAGGAACAGGCCAAACACGGTGACGCCGATCATCCCCGAGAACACCGCCACACCCATGGCATGGCGCATTTCCGAACCTGCACCGGAGCTGAACACCAGGGGCACCACGCCCATGATGAAGGCGATCGAGGTCATCAGGATCGGCCGCAGACGCAGGCGGCAGGCTTCCAGCACCGCAGCCAGCGGGTCGAGGCCCTTGGCCTGTTCATCCTTGGCGAATTCGACGATCAGGATCGCGTTCTTGCACGCCAGGCCCACCAGTACGATCAGGCCGATCTGGGTGAAGATGTTGTTGTCGCCACCCGATACGATCACACCGGTGATGGCCGACAGCAGGGTCATTGGCACGATCAGGATCACCGCCAGCGGCAGGCTCCAGCTTTCGTACTGGGCGGCCAGCACCAGGAACGCCAGCAGCACGCACAGCGGGAACACCAGCAGCGCGGTATTGCCCGAGAGGATCTGCTGGTAGGTCAGGTCGGTCCACTCGAAGGTCATGCCGTTGGGCAATTCCTCTTTCAGCAGCTTCTCGATTGCAGCTTCCGCCTGACCAGAGCTGTAGCCCGGTGCGGCGGCACCGTTGATCTCGGCAGTGATGAAGCCGTTGTAGTGCATGACCCGGTCCGGCCCCGAGGTATCGCTGACCTTGAGGAAGGTCGCCAGCGGGATCATCTCGCCAAGGTTGTTGCGCACCTTCAGTTGGCCGATCTGCTCGGCATCAAGGCGGAACTGCTGCTCCGCCTGGACGTTGACCTGATAGGTACGGCCGAAGCGGTTGAAGTCGTTGGTGTACAACGAGCCCAGGTAGACCTGCAGGGTGTCGAAGATGTCGGTGATCGCCACCCCGTGGGTCTTGGCCTTTTCCCGGTCGATGGCGGCATCGACTTGTGGCACGTTGACCTGGTAGCTGGTGAACAGGCCGGCCAGCTCTGGGACGTTGTGGCTCTTGGCGATGATGTTCTGGGTTTCTTTATACAGCGCCTCGTAACCCAGGTTGCCACGGTCTTCGATTTGCAGACGGAAGCCGCCAATCGTGCCCAGGCCTTGTACCGGCGGTGGCGGGAAGATCGCGATGTAGGCGTCCTGGATGTCGGCGAACTGGGCATTCAGTGCGGCTGCGATGGCTGCCGCTGACTGGCTCGGGTCCTTGCGCTCATCGAATGGCTTGAGCGGGGTGAACACGATGCCGCTGTTCGGGCTGTTGGTGAAACCATTGATAGACAGGCCCGGGAAGGCCACCGAGTCGGCCACGCCAGGCTGCTTGAGGGCGATTTCGCTCATGCGCTTGATCACCGCTTCGGTACGGTCGAGGCTGGCCGCGTCCGGCAGTTGGGCGAAGGCCACCAGGTACTGCTTGTCCTGGGCCGGCACGAAACCGGTCGGGGTGGACGAGAAGCCCAGGTAGGTCAGGCCCATCAGGCCGGCATACACGAACAGGGCGATGCCACTGGAGCGGATGACCCGGCGCACGCCACCGACGTAGCGGTTGGACGCACGGTCGAAGAAACGGTTGAACGGGGAGAACAGCCAGCTGCCCAGCAGTTTGTCGAGGAACCGCGAGAAGCGGTCCTTGGGTGCGTGGTGTTCCTTGAGCAGCACCGCAGCCAGGGCTGGCGACAGGGTCAGCGAGTTGAACGCCGAAATGACGGTCGAAATGGCGATGGTCAGGGCGAACTGCTTGTAGAACTGCCCGGTCAGGCCGGAAATGAACGCAGCAGGTACGAACACAGCGCACAGTACCAGGGCGGTGGCGATGATCGGCCCGGTCACTTCGCTCATGGCTTTCTGCGTGGCTTCCAGCGGCTTCAGGCCCAGCCCGATGTTACGTTCGACGTTCTCCACCACGACGATGGCATCGTCCACCACGATACCGATGGCGAGCACCAGCCCGAACAACGACAGCGCGTTGAGTGAAAAGCCGAACAGGTGCATGACCGCGAAGGTACCGATCAGCGAGACCGGCACAGCCAGCAGCGGGATGATCGAGGCGCGCCAGGTCTGCAGGAACAGGATCACCACCAGCACCACCAGCACCAGGGCTTCGAACAGGGTGTGCACCACCGCTTCGATGGAGCCGCGCACGAAGATGGTCGGGTCATAGACGATGCTGTAGTCCATCCCTTCCGGGAAGTCCTTTTTCAGCTCGGCCATTTTCGCCCGCACTTCGTCGGAGATCTCGATGGCATTGGAGCCTGGGCGCTGGAAGATCGGGATGGCCACCGCCGGCTGGTTGTTCAGCAGCGAGCGCAGGGCGTACTGGCTGGAGCCGAGTTCGACCCGGGCGATGTCCTTCAGGCGGGTGATTTCGCCATCGGCACCGGCGCGGATGATGATGTTTTCGAACTCTTCCTCGTTGACCAGGCGGCCCTGGGTATTGATCGACAGCTGGAAGCTGGTCGAGCCTGGGGCAGGCGGTGCGCCCAGCTGGCCGGCGGCCACCTGGCGGTTCTGCTCGCGGATGGCGGCTACCACATCACTGGCTGTCAGGTTGCGCGAAGCGGTCTTGTTCGGGTCCAGCCATACGCGCAGCGAGTAGTCGCCCATGCCGAACAGCTGCACGTCACCTACGCCGCCCAGGCGCGCCAGCTCGTCCTTGATGTTGAGGATGGCGTAGTTGGACAGATAGAGCATGTCGTAGCGGTTGTCCGGCGAGGTCAGGTGCACGACCATGGTCAGGTCAGGCGAGGCCTTGTCGACGGTGATACCGATACGGGTCACTTCCTCGGGCAGCTTTGGCTGGGTACGGGTGACGCGGTTCTGCACCTGCACCTGGGCGTTGTCCAGGTCGGTACCCAGGGCGAAGGTGATGGTCAGCGTCAGCTTGCCATCGGCAGTGGACTGGGAGGACATGTACAGCATGTTCTCCACTCCGGTAATGGCCTGCTCCAGCGGCGCGGCAACGGTTTCGCCGATGACCTTGGGGTTGGCGCCTGGGAAGTTGGCGCGCACCACCACGGTGGGCGGAACCACTTCGGGGTATTCGCTGATCGGCAGCTGGAACAGCGAGATAGAACCCGCAATCAGCAGCACCAGCGACAGCACCGCGGCGAAGATCGGCCGGGTAATGAAGAATTTCGAGAAGTTCATCGGTAGGGTCCCTTAACCGCGTGGCGCCTGGGCGCCGGCGACTTTCACGTTATTGCCCGCCATTTTCGGCGCCGGGTTGCTGGCCTCCAGGGCCTGACGCTGCCGTGCAAGAGCGGCGAGGGTTTGCTCGCTGGCCATCGGTGTTTCCTCCGGGGTTACCGGCGAACCAGGGCGCACGCGCTGCAGGCCCTTCACCACGATGCGTTCGCCCTTGTCCAGGCCGCTGCGGACGATGCGCAAGCCTTCAAGTTTCGGCCCCAGTTCCACGGTGCGGTAGGTGGCTTTGTTGTCCTTGCCCATCACCAGCACGAACTTCTTGCCAAGGTCGGTACCCACGGCTTCGTCGTTGATCAGCATGGCGTCGTACTGGGCGCTGCCGACCAGTTTCAGACGCGCATACAAGCCTGGTGTGAACTCGCCGTCGCTGTTGTCGAATACCGCGCGACCCCGGATGGTGCCAGTGCGCGGATTGACCTGATTGTCGACGAAGTTCATGTGGCCCAGGTGCGGGTTGCCGCTTTCGTTGGTCAGCCCCAGGTATACCGGGGTGCTCTGGCCACGCTGGCCTTCGCGGGCCAGCTGGGTGTACTTGAGGTACACGCGCTCGTCGGCGTCGAAGTAGGCGTAGACTTTGTCGGTGGATACCACGCTGGTCAGCGGGGTGACATCGGCGGTGACGATGTTGCCGGCGGTGAACTCGGCGCGGCTGACACGGCCACTGATGGGCGCAGTGACGCGGGTAAAGCTGAGGTTCAGGCGCGCCAGGTCGAGCTGGGCCTGGATCGCATCGACGCCGGCACGGGCTTCGGCGGCAGCACTGCTGCGCGATTCGGCCAGTTCGGCGGAAATGGCGTTACTGTCACGCAGGCGCTCGCCGCGGCGGGCTTCATTGGCGCTGCGGATGGCGGTGGCCTTGGCCTGTTGCAACTGGGCTTCGAGGCGGCGTACTTCTGCCTGGAACGGGCGCGGGTCGATCTGGAACAGCAGGTCGCCTTTTTTGACCTGGGCGCCTTCAGTGAAGGCCACCCGGTCGATCTGGCCGGAGACCCGCGGGCGCACTTCGACGGTTTCCGGGGCTTCGAGGCGGCCGGTGAACTCGTCCCATTCGGTGATCGGTTGCTCGATCACCTTGGCCACGCTTACCTTCGGCGCGGCGGGCGCCTGCACGGCGTCGGGGGTTCGACCGCAAGCGCTGATCACCACCACTGCCAGGGCAGCGAGGGGGAAGCGCAAGGGTTTGAGTGATTGTTCCATGGAGAACTCCGCCAATGTATTAGTAGTGGGCGGAGTGTGAGTGTGTTGCGCGTGAGGTACGAATCGAACGGGGCGAAGGTTAATATCACGCTGAATGATAGGTGGGGATCAATTATCGATGACGGCCATGGTTGGGCGAAGCGCACTGCCTGTGCAGGCATCCCTTTACGCGAAAACCTGGGCCTGGCCATTCAGTGAATGCTTGAGGCCAGCTCGAAAATCGGCATGTACATGAGGATCACGATCAGGCCGATCAGCAGGCCGATGAAGGTCATCAGCAACGGCTCGAACAGTTTGACGAACCATTCCACCCAGCGGCCGATTTCCTGGTCATGGAAATCGGCGCAGCGCTCCAGCATCTCGCCCAGGTTGCCGGACTGCTCGCCAGCCCTCAGCAGGCGCAGTGAAACCGGCGTCACCAGGTGCCCGGCCGCCAGTGCATCGGAGAGCGGCAGCCCTTCGCCCACCCGCTGGCAGGCCTGCTCCAGGCCCTGCGCTGCTGCGTTGCCGAGCAGGCCGCGGGCCATGCCCATGGCGGTGAGGATGGGAATGCCGCCTTGCAGCAGGATGCCCAGCGAGCGATAGAAGCGCGCCAGCTCGTACATCATCAGGCGCTGGTGCAGTGCTGGCAGGCGCCGCAGTTGGCAGGAGGCCCAGTACCGTACACGCGGGTGCCTACGCAGCAGCCAAAGCGCCGCGACCCCACCGACGCTGCCCAGCGCCAGGGGCGCTTGCTGGGCATGCAGAAACAGGCCGACCTGCATCAGTACCCGTGACAACCAGGGTAGTTCGGTGCCCATGCCCTCGAACACTTGGCTGAAACGCGGCACCACATAGCCGAGCAGGAACAGCACCACCCCACCCCCCACCAGCAACAGCAGCAACGGGTAGACCGAGGCACCCACCAGCTTCTGTCGGACCAGGTCCAGGCGCTGGCGATAGCTGATATAGCGGGTGAGGGCATCGCCCAGGGCGCCGGTGCGTTCACTGGACTGCACCAGCGCCACATACAACGGCGGGAATACACGCGGTTGCTGGCCCAGTGCCTGGGACAGCGAGCGGCCCTCGTACAACTGGCGTACCAGCTCGGCGAGCACCTTGCGCGCTGTCGCTGCCGGGCTCTTCTCCGCCAGGCTTTCCAGTGCGTCGATCAGCGGCAGGCCGGCATTGAGCAAGGTTGACAGTTCCTGGCTGAACAGCACCAGGTCGAACGCCGCTTCACGGCGCCAGGCCATGCCGCGCAAGGCGCCGCCGCTGCTGCGCAGGCTGAGCACACGCAGGCCTTGGTCTTCGGCCTGGCGGCGGGCCTGGTCCGCGTCCTCGGCATCGATCTGCAACTGCACCACGCCCTGCCTACCCAGGGCCTTGAGGCTGTAGCGCATGGCCGCTCTCCTTACTGCCAGCTGGTAATTTCGGCGTTTTCCCCATCGCCACCCGGCTGGCCGTCCTTGCCCATCGACAGCAGGTCGTACTCACCGCCGTTCTCGCCGGGTTGCCGGTAGATATACGGGCGGCCCCACGGGTCTTGCGGCACGGCCTTCTGCAGGTACGGGCCGGTCCAGCGAGCCTCGCCACTGGGGGCGACCACCAGTGCCTGCAAGCCTTGTTCGCTGTTGGGGTAGTGGCCGACCTCCAGGCGGTACAGGTCCAGGGCCTTGCTCAGCCCCTCAATCTGCGCCCGCGCAACCTTGGCCTCGGAGCGGCCTAGCTGACTGAAGTACTTGGGCGCGACGATGCCGGCCAGCAGGCCGAGTACCACCAGTACCACCAGGAGTTCAAGCAGAGTGAAGCCACGTTGCGGGTTGGTTCTGCGCTGCATGGTGAAGCCCTCCACTGCTATGGGGACAAGCGTTGACATGCACCATGCAACAGCCGTGCACGTCTGCCCCGGGGCCTTGCGCCATGGGGCACAGGAAGCGGCACAGTGCTTGCGTCGTGGTGACTGTCCTCGGGTTTTCCGGGGCATTTCCCCCACATCGGGGCCACGACGAAGAGGCGACCGGCATGCGTGGACTCATCCTCGGTTTGATCTGGCTGGCGGCAGGTGCTGCCCAGGCCGATGTGTACATCTCAATCGATGCCAAGGGTGGCTACGTGCTGACCAATGTCCATCGACCAGGGCGCCACTATGAGAAGGTGATCAACGAGCCGCTGTCCCAGGGTGGGCCGGTCAAGGCGCAGATGATCACTGGCCGCCCTTACGCCGAGGTCGTCGCCACGGCTGCGCGCATCCACAACGTGCCGCCGGCGCTGCTGCACGCGGTGATCAAGGCCGAGTCCGGCTACAACCCCAAAGCCCGTTCGCGGGCGGGGGCAGTTGGGTTGATGCAACTGATGCCGGATACCGCCCGCGAGATGGGGGTGCAAGACCGGCTGGACCCTGAAGACAATGTGCAAGGCGGGGCACGCTACCTCAAGCAAATGCTTACCCTGTTCGACAATGACATCACCTTGGCTGTGGCGGCCTACAACGCCGGCCCGGATGCTGTATTGCGGCGCGGTGCCGTGCCGCCGTTTGCCGAGACCCGGCGCTATGTGCCCACGGTGCTGCGCGAATATCGCAAGTTGCAAGGGTTGACTGATGATTCGCCCTTGTAACACCTGGCTTGCAGCTCCCGTATTCCACAGGGGCAGCGCCACCTTCGGCTGTATCGGGTAGGGTGAAGTGAGGAGGGGATCAATACCCTTCGGCGGATGCCATCAATTTAATACCATGGATTCCCCAAGTCTGGGCTATAACCTTCTAAAGGTGCCCAACTGAGGTGTCCGTTATGGACGTCGCCCCTCGTTCCGACACTATTGACGTGCCTGCCGGTAGCGAGTTGGCCGTCCCGCGCAAGCCGTTCAACCTGCTGCGCTGGTATGCCTGGGTCAGTCTAGCCATCATTCTCTCGGTGGCGGCCGGGCTGGGGCTGATTTCCAGCCGCTTCATCATCGACGAGAGTGTCGAGCGTGATGCGCTACTCACCGCACAGTTCATCACCTCCATCGCCGATGCCGAAGTGCGCCATGTGTCGATCCCCAATGTGCGGACCATGGGCGAACTGCTCGATCCGCGCACCGACCGCAACAACTTGCCCGAGGTCGACCCGGAAGCCCGGCGCATGGCCCGTGGCGAGTTCCTTGACCATATCGCTCACCTGCCCGATATTCTGCTGGCCAATATTTATGCTTTGGACCATACAGTGATCTGGTCCACCAACCCGGCACTGATCGGCAAGCTGATTGAAGGCGACGAAGACTTGAATCGGGCTTTCGAGTACAAGATGCGGGTTTCGGCCAGCTACCACAATTTCGAACAGGCCCGCACCGAGCAGAAGTTCATCACCCCGCCCAAGCAGCTATTCATCGAGAACTACATTCCGCTGTTCGATGCCGATGGCGATCAGGTCACAGCGATGGTCGAGATTTACAAGGAACCCCATGACCTGATCGTACGCATCGAGCGTGGCCTGATCCTGATCTGGTTGGCCATCACCGTCGGCGCTGCTCTGGTCTATGTCGGCCTGTACGGCATCATGCACCGCGCCGCGCGGCTGCTGGCGGTGCAGCAAAAGCGGCTGATCAGCAGCGAAACCTACGTGGCACTGGGTGAGGTGTCGTCGGCAGTGGCCCATAGCCTGCGCAACCCGCTGGCCAGCATCCGCTCAAGTGCCGAACTGGCCCAGGCGTTCGACGAAGGCCCGGCGCAGAGCCAGGTCAACGACATCATCAGCCAGGTCGATCGCATGTCGCAGTGGATCCGCCAGATGCTGCAGTCACTGCGCCCGCTGAACGACGAGGCGTTGGCGGTGGACTTGCCGCAGGCGCTGGAGGAGGCCCTGCAGACCTACGCTGTGCCGCTGGCGCGCAGCGGAGTAAGCCTGGACCTGCAACCCTTACCGGCCGTGCAGGTGTTGGGGCACCCGGTATTACTGCGCCAGGTATTCAGTAGCCTGATCGCCAATGCCTTGGAAGCGATGGAGCAGGGCGGGCGGTTGCGTATCGAAGTGGTACGTCACAACCGGCGCAGCCTGACCTTGCGCTTGTCCGACAATGGCAATGGCATGAACGACGAGCAGCAGCGAATGGCCTTCCGACCATTCTTCACGACCAAACCAGGTGGGCTGGGGGTGGGGCTGGTGCTGGTGAAGCGCATCATGGAACGCTTCGGCGGTACGGTTCGGCTCAGCAGCAGCGAGGGCCATGGCACGAGGGTTTCGTTAAGTTTCCGACTGACCTGAAAGCACCAAGACACATTAATAAAGGGATGTAAGATTTTGATATAAAAGGTAATAGCGTTTTGGGTCAAAATCACCCAAATGTGGGGAAGACTCCTCAAAATTAATCTAGAAAGTTCTTTCAACTTACTGATAAATAACAGTTTTAATAGGTAATAGTCCTGCTGGCTGAGTTTTTGCAGCGTAATTTGTGAAGCGCGACACACGACAAAGGGCAGCTGCGACTGCCGGGTGGATTGCTAACCATTGGCTACTGCCATTGGCCTTGATGCAGTTCTGAACGTACGCCCTGCGCGGGAACTACGCGATGCAGATGCTGGAAAACGAAGCGCCCGAAAAGGCCAATGCGACCGCCAGCGGGCTGGCCGTACCCTTGCGTGAATTCAACCTGCTGCGCTGGTTTTCGGTGATCAGCCTGTTGATCATCACCACGGTGGCCGGTGGGCTGGGTTACGTCTCGACGCGCTTCGTGGTGCGCGACAGCGTGCAGCGCGATGCCATGCTCACCGCGCAGTTCATTCAGGCAATGGCCCAGGCCGAAGTGCGCCATTCGCAATTGCCGCCGGGCACCACTATGGGCGAGTTGCTGGACCCGCAGTTGGATCTGCAGCACCTGCAGTTCACCCCGGCGTTGGCCGAAGCGACCCGGGTCGAGTTCCTCGATCATGTCAAACACCTGCCGGATACCTTGCTGGCCAATGTCTACGCCCGCGACCGCACCATTGTCTGGTCCACCAACGTCGAGCTGATCGGCAAGCGAATAGGAGATGATGGTGATCTTGAGCGCGCTTTTCACTCGCGCAAGGCGGTGTCGGCCAGTTATCACAAGGCCGCCGAGGATCGCGAAGAGCAGAAGTTCCAGCGCGCACCGCGTTACCTGTTCATCGAGAATTACATCCCGCTGTTCGACAGCCAGGGCGAGCAGGTACTGGCCATGGTGGAAATCTACAAGGAGCCGCAGGATCTGATCCGGCGCATCCAGCGCGGCTATTTGCTGATCTGGGCCTCTACCTTGGTGGGCGGGGCGTTGATCTACTTCGGGCTGTTCTGGATCGTGCGCCGGGCGGCGCACATGCTGCGCCTGCAGCAAGAGCGGCTGGTGGCGAGCGAAACCTATGTGGCGCTGGGTGAAATGTCGTCGGCAGTGGCTCACAGCATGCGCAATCCGCTGGCCAATATCCTCTCCAGCGCCGAACTTGCCCAGGAGACCGCCAACCCTGCTGCGCAGAAGAACATCACTGACATCATCAGCCAGGTCGACCGCATGTCGCGCTGGGTGCGCGACTTGCTGGTGTCGTTGCGCCCGGCCAGTGATGAACCCGAGGCCGTGGACCTGGTGGCGGCCATCGAGGACACCCACCTGGCCTTCGCTCAGCAGATCGAACGCAATGGCGTGCGCTTCCATTTCGAAGGGCCTGACGTGCAGTGGGTGGTCAGCCAGCCGCTGCAGCTCACGCAGATTCTCAACAGCCTGTTCTCCAACGCCCTGGAGGCCATGCCCGCTGGCGGGATGCTCAATGCCCAGGTCAATGTGCAAGAAGGCCTGCGTGCCGAGTTCGTGCTGACCGACACCGGCAAAGGCATGAGCCAACAGCAGGAGCGGATGGTGTTCAAACCGTTCTTCACGACCAAACAGGGTGGCCTCGGCGTAGGCCTGGCCCTGGTCAAGCGCATCATGGAACGTTTTGGCGGCTCGGTCAGCCTGAGCAGCCGCGAAGAGGAAGGAACCCGCGTCAGCCTTACATTCAATATTGCAGCGGGAGGGGAACATGGAGCACAGCATCCTGGTCGTCGAGGATGATGAAATCCTTGCCGACAACATTCGCACTTACCTCAGCCTCAAGGGCTACGAAGTCATCGTGTGCCACAGCGCAGAGCTGGCGCTGGAGCAGATCAAGCGGGCGCAGCCTGACGCGGTGCTGACCGACAACTCGTTGCCAGGCATGAGCGGGCACGACCTGTTGCGTACCCTGGTGGCCCAGGCGCCAGGCCTGAAAGTGATCATGATGACCGGCTACGGCAATGTAGAAGATGCCGTGCAGGCGATGAAGGAGGGCGCCTTTCATTACCTGACCAAGCCGGTGGTTTTGGCCGAGCTCAAACTGACCCTGGACAAGGCCCTGGCTACCGAGCGTATGGAACGCACGCTGTCGTTCTACCAGGAGCGCGAGGCGCAGAAGTCCGGGTTGCAGGCATTGATCGGCGACTCGCCGGTGATGCTCACCCTCAAGCACACCCTGCGCCAGGTGCTCGATGCCGAGCGGCGCATGGCCAGTGACGACCTGCCACCGGTGCTGATCGAAGGCGAGACCGGTACCGGCAAGGAGCTGGTGGCCCGCGCCCTGCATTTTGATGGTTCGCGCAGTAAAGGGCCGTTCATCGAGTTCAATTGCGCTTCGATCCCTGCCAACCTGCTTGAGGCCGAACTGTTTGGCCACGAGAAGGGCGCGTTCACCGATGCCAAGGAGCGCCGGGTGGGACTGGTGGAGGCTGCCGATGGCGGCACCTTGTTCCTTGACGAGATCGGCGAAATGGACTTGGTGCTGCAGGCCAAGCTGCTCAAGTTGCTGGAAGACCGCAGCATCCGCCGGATTGGTGCTGTGAAGGAGCGCAAGGTCGATCTGCGGGTGATCAGCGCCACCAACTGTAACCTGGAACAAATGGTGCAGCAGGGCAAGTTCCGCCGTGACCTGTTCTTCCGCCTTCGCATTATCGCCTTGAAGGTGCCGCGCCTGTATTCGCGTGGCCAGGACATACTGCTACTGGCGCGGCATTTCCTTGCCCACCATAGCCGCCGTTATGGCAAGCCAAACCTGCGCTTTTCTGCCGAGGCTGAGAACCTGATGCTCGGTTATAGCTGGCCTGGCAATGTGCGCGAATTGCGCAACATGCTGGAGCAGACCGTGTTGCTGGCGCCGAACGAAGTCGTGCAGGCGCATCAGTTGAACCTGTGCATGACCTTGGTTGACGAGCCGTTGGCGCAGCAGCCGATGGCGGCCATGTTCGAAATGCCGCGGCACGAACCAGAACCGGGTACAAGCCTGCCTGACATGGAGCGTGACCTTGTCTGCAAGACCTTGGACCGCACCGACTGGAACGTGACCAAGTCAGCGCGGATGCTGGGGTTGTCGCGGGATATGCTGCGTTACCGGATCGAAAAACTGGGTCTGACCCGGCCCGACAAGCGTCAGTGGTAGTACAGGCAGGGTCGTCAACGGTTACCTGTGCCCGAGCTGCCTTCTCCTTGCCGGCCGGTACCTTCCGACCCACTGCCATCCATCCCCGGCAGATTGCGGTTGTCATTCTGCATGGCTGGCGGGCTTTGTGGTTCGTTGCCCTGTATGCGCGGGTCGGTATCCCGCGGCAAGGGCTTCTCGATCGGGTTGAGGGTGCTGTCCACGCCTGGCTGTGGCGCTGTATTGTGCGGATCGTCGGGGTAGGTCGGGCCTGTGCCGACAGCAAAAGCCAGCGGCGAGGCGAGCAGGGCAATCGACAGGATGATTGAGCGGGGCATGGCAGGCTCCTTTGCTATACGGGTAGGGCTCATACTTCCCTTTGGCCTTACCCGAAACGTGAAGGTGCCATTACCCCGATCAACGGTCACACCACCAGCGACAGCAACATGATGAAAATGATGCCGACGATAGACAGGATCGTCTCCATCATGCTCCAGGTCTTGAAGGTTTCTGCCACGGTCATGTTGAAGTACTGTTTCACCAGCCAGAAGCCGGCGTCGTTCACATGGGACAGGATCAGCGAGCCGGCACCGGTGGCCAGTACCAACAGCTCACGGTTCACCCCCGGCACCAGATCGATCACCGGCGCCACGATGCCCGCGCCGGTAATGGTGGCGACGGTGGCGGAGCCGGTCGCGATACGGATCACCGCCGCCACCAGCCAAGCCAGCATGATCGGCGAAATTTCCGCCTGCACGGCCATTTGCCCGATCACGCTACCCACACCGGTGTCCACCAGCATTTGCTTGAAGCCACCGCCAGCGCCGACGATCAGCACGATGGCTGCAGTCGGTGCCAGGCTCTGGTCGAGCATCTTCATGATCTGCTGGCGATTGAAGCCGCGAGCCGAGCCGAAGGTGTAGAAGGCCAGCAGCAGGGCGGCGAGCAGGGCGGTGATCGGGTGGCCGATCAGGTCCATCCACTGGCGCACGATGTGCTCGGCAGGCAGCACCACGTCGGCGAACGTTTTCAGCAGCATCAACGCGACTGGCAGCAGCACGGTGATCAGTGTGATGCTGAAGCTTGGCAGGTTGCCCTGGTCGGACTCCTTGGCGATCTGGTCCATCAGTTCCTGGGACGGGTTGCCCGGGATGTAGCGGGAGATGAAGTTACCGAACAGAGGGCCGGCGATGATCGCGGTGGGTAGTGCGACGAGCAGACCATAGAAGATGGTCTTGCCAATGTCAGCATGGAAAATGCCGATTGCCAGCAAGGGGCCCGGGTGTGGTGGCACCAGACCGTGCACCACCGACAGGCCGGCCAGCAGCGGAATGCCGATCTTCACCAGCGATACGCCGGAGCGTCGGGCGACGATGAATACCAGTGGAATCAGCAGCACAAAGCCGATTTCGAAGAACAGCGGGATGCCCACCAAGAAGGCGGCGAACATCATCGCCCAATGCACGTTCTTCTTGCCAAAGGCGCGGATGAGGGTTTGCGCGATCTGGTCGGCCCCCCCAGAGTCGGCCATCAGCTTGCCGAGCATGGTGCCCAGGGCGAGCACGATACCGACGAAGCCGAGTACGCCGCCAAAGCCGTCCTGGAACGATTTCATGACCTTGGCCACCGGCATGCCGGAGGTCAGGCCCAGGAAGCCGGCCGCGAGGGTGAGGGCGACGAAGGGGTGAACCTTGAAGTGGGTGATCAGCAGGATCAGTCCGACGATGGTAACCATCGCGTCGAGCAGCAGGAAAGTATCAGTAGCCAGTCCGAACATGGTTTGAAGGCCTCGGTCTTATCGTTGTTTTGGGCGTAGCTTTTTGGAGTCTTTGCCCGCTTTACGGGTCGGGGTAGCGCTGTCTTGGGTGAGACGGAAAAACCACCGAGGTCAGGCGGTTTGCGCCAGGCCCGGCTCACCGCAGCGCTTTAGCCAGCGGTCCACCGCTTCGGCCAGTGCTTCGATCGGTTGGGTGGCGTCCAGAGCAAGTGTCAGGGGCTCGCCACGTGGCGATTCCAGGGCAGCGAACTGGCTGTCGATGAGGCTGGCCGGCATGAAGTGTCCTGGGCGAGCCAGCACGCGTTTTTCAGCCTCGGCAGGCGACAGTTCGAGGAACACGAACACCAGCCCGGGCATGGCATCGCGCAGGGTATCGCGGTAGCGGCGCTTGAGTGCCGAGCAGGTCAGGATCGGGCGTTCCCCGGCTTGGGTGGTGGTTTGCAACTCTTTACCAAGGCGGACCAGCCAGCCGGCACGGTCACTGTCATCCAGCGGGATGCCAGCACTCATCTTGCGGATGTTTTCGGCAGGGTGGAAAGCGTCGCCTTCGATCAGGCGGCCGCCGCTTTTGGCAGCGATGGCGGCGCCGATGCAGCTTTTGCCGCAACCGGCCACGCCCATCACCACAATGGCGGACAGGGGAGAATTCATCAGTACCTCCTGCGGGTGAGATAGCGCTGTCTCGCCATTGACGAACAGACACCTCCCCGGTGTTATTGGTCTTGTCCTTACGCAGTATGGACGCCTGGTGGCAAGCGCGTGGTGGCTGCTACCAAAGATTACATTGCCTGCATCCTGAGACAGCGCTACCTTAGTGGCCGTTCCCTATCCTTGCAAGTAGTAAAATTACAACATTCATGTCCCGCACCGGCTCCCGTACTACAGGTCGTCCCACCCTGGCTGAAGTTGCCAGGCTTTCCGGGGTTTCCCCGATTACCGCTTCGCGCGCCTTGCGTGGGGTCAGCACGGTTGCGCCTGACCTGGTGGAAAAGGTCATCGCGGCGGCGGCTAGCCTCGGCTATGTGGCCAACCCGGCGGCCCGGGCGCTGGCCTCGGCGCGCAGCCAGTCGGTGGTGGTGTTGATCCCGTCGTTGTCCAACCAACTGTTCATCGACACCCTGGAGGCCATTCACGAGGTCATGCGCCCGCGCGGGCTCGAGGTGCTGATCGGCAACTATCACTACGACCTTGCCGAAGAAGAGAACTTGATCCGCAATTATCTGGCCTATCAGCCCTGCGGCATTTTGTTGACCGGTTTCGAGCGTAGCGATGCTGCGCGGCAGATGCTGGCTGCCAGCGGCGTGCCGTGTGTGCACATGATGGAGCTCAATGGCGAGCCAGGGGCTTTGTCGGTCGGTTTCTCGCAGCATCAGGCCGGACGTGCTGCTGCACGGCACCTGATCGAACGCGGGCGCAAGCGCCTTGCATTCATTGCCGCGCAGCTGGACCCGAGGGTGATGCAGCGTGCCGAGGGATTCCGTCAGGCATTGGCAGAGGCCGGTTTGCAGGCCGCCGAGCTGGAGGTGTTGGCCCCGGAGCCATCGTCGATTGCCCTGGGCAGCGCGCTGTTCAGCCAGCTGATGCAGCAGGCGCCGGATGTCGACGGCATTTTCTTCTGTAACGACGACCTGGCCCAAGGCGCGGTGCTGCAGGCCTTGCGTCAAGGGGTGGAGGTGCCACGTCAGGTGGCGATGGTCGGTTTCAACGATTTGCCGGCATCGGCGCATATGGTGCCGCGGCTGACCTCGATTCGCACACCACGGGCTGCGGTGGGGCGGGGCGCAGCGCAAGCGCTGCTGGCGTTGCTGGATGGCAAGCGGGTGACGAACGCGCAGCAGGATCTGGGCTTTGAGCTGATGGTGCGCGAGAGCTCCTGAGAGCGACCGTCAAGGCGTCGGCGCGTCCTCAAGACAGGCGCTGTAGATTTAGATTCTCTGTTGGCGGTCAAGCTTTTCTGAGGTGTTTCATGCCCGTTTGTGTCAGGGTGGCAAGGTGCCTGCCTTGGTTTTTACGGTGATGCGTAGATCCAGCGCCGCCCGCGCGGCGCATCGCGAGCAAGCTCGCTCCTACATTTGTTTCGGGCCAATTATTCCTGGGGCAGACGCGCACTTCCCCTTGGCGCTCACCTCGGTATCGTGGGGACAAACAGGGCGGTCGCGCGCGCAGGCACAGTTTGTGTCAGGGCGGCAAGGTGCCTGCCTTGGTTTTTACGGTGATGCGTAGATCCAGCGCCGCCCGCGCGGCGCATCGCGAGCAAGCTCGCTCCTACATTTGTTTCAGGCCAATTATTCCTGGGGCAGACGCGCACGTCCCCTTGGCGCTCACCTCGATATCGTGGGGACAAACAGGGCGGTCGCGCGCGCAGGCACAGTTTGTGTCAGGGCGGCAAGGTGCCTGCCTTGGTTTTTACGGTGATGCGTAGATCCAGCGCCGCCCGCGCGGCGCATCGCGAGCAAGCTCGCTCCTACATTTGTTTCGGGCCAATTATTCCTGGGGCAGACGCGCACGTCCCCTTGGCGCTCACCTCGATATCGTGGGGACACCAGGGCGGTCGCGCGCGCAGGCACAGTTTGTGTCAGGGCGGCAAGGTGCCTGCCTTGGTTTTTACGGTGATGCGTAGATCCAGCGCCGCCCGCGCGGCGCATCGCGAGCAAGCTCGCTCCTACATTTGTTTCGGGCCAGTTATTCCTGGGGCAGACGCGCACGTCCCCTTGGCGCTCACCTCGATATCGCGGGGAACAAACAGGGCGGTCGCGTGCGCAGGCACAGTTTGTGTCAGGGCGGCAAGGTGCCTGCCTTGGTTTTTACGGTGATGCGTAGATCCAGCGCCGCCCGCGCGGCGCATCGCGAGCAAGCTCGCTCCTACATTTGTTTCGGGCCAATTATTCCTGGGGCAGACGCGCACGTCCCCTTGGCGCTCACCTCGATATCGTGGGGACAAACAGGACGGTCGCGCGCGCAGGCACAGTTTGTGTCAGGGTGGCAAGGTGCCTGCCTTGGATGCGTAGATCCAGCGCCGCCCGCGCGGCGCATCGCGAGCAAGCTCGCTCCTACATTTGTTTCGGGCCAATTATTCCTGGGGCAGACGCGCACGTCCCCTTGGCGCTCACCTCGATATCGCGGGGAACAAACAGGGCGGTCGCGCGCGCAGGCACAGGCGATACTGGCCCGAAACAAATGTAGGAGCGAGCTTGCTCGCGATGCGCCGCGCGGGCGGCGCTGGCTCTCTGAGGCGCCACAAATGCCACGACTTGCCAACGGCGTTCTATGCTCAAGAAACCGCGCATAGGGAGCCCCGCGTCATGTTCGATTTCCATCGCAAGTCTGATTTGGCAGAAATCCAGCGCAGCCGCCAGGCGCTGGCCGATGCGCAAGCCAAACTGGCTGCTATCAGCCGTTCCATGGCGATGATCGAGTTCGCCCCTGACGGTACTATTCTCGACGCTAACGAGCGCTTCTGCCAGGCCATGGGCTACAGCGCCGAGGAGCTGCGAGGTAAGCACCACCGGCTGTTCTGTGAGCCGGACTATGCAAAAAGCGCCGAATACCAGCAACTGTGGCGCGAGTTGGGGCAGGGCAAGGCAATCAGCGGTACGTTCGAGCGCATCGACAAGGCGGGGCGCGAAGTCTGGCTGGAAGCCAGCTACATGCCAGTGCTGGACGAGCAACGGCAAGTCACCAGCGTAATCAAGGTGGCATCTGACATCACCCAGCGGGTGGTGCTGGAGCACGAGAGCGAAAGCCTGCTAAAGGCCATCAGCCGCTCCATGGCGGTGATCGAGTTCACCCCACAAGGCCGGGTGATCAAGGCCAACCAGAATTTTCTCGACACCATGGGCTACCGCCTCGATGAAGTGGTTGGCCACCACCACGGGCTGTTCTGCCTGGCGCAAGAACGCGAATCGGCCCAGTACCGCGAGTTCTGGGCTTCTCTGAACCGTGGCGAGTACCATTCACATCGCTTCGAACGCGTCAACAAGCAAGGCCAGACCGTCTTCCTGGAGGCCTCCTACAACCCGATCTTCGACAGCAAGGGCCGCCTGTGCAAAGTGGTCAAGTTTGCCAGCGACATCACCCAGCAGGTCTGCACCCAGCAAAGCGCCGCCCATGCCGCTCATGCCAGTTCGGTGCAGACCGATGCCTGCGCGCGCAAAGGTACCGAGGTGGTGCAACAGGCGGTGCAGGTAATCGAGCAGATTTCCCAAGAGCTTAACGACGCAGCGCGCAGCATCGATGCGGTGAATAAGCAGTCGGATGTGATCGGGCAGATTGTGCTGACCATCCGTGGCATTGCCGACCAGACCAACCTGTTGGCCCTTAACGCAGCCATCGAGGCTGCACGTGCCGGCGAGCACGGGCGCGGCTTTGCCGTGGTGGCCGATGAGGTGCGCAACCTGGCCGCGCGAACCAGCAAGGCCACCCTGGAAATTGTCGATGTGGTGCGGCAGAACCACGACCTGTCGCTATTGGCAGTGGCCAGCATGCAATCGAGCCTCAACCGCACCGGTCACGGCGTGGCGTTGGCCAATGAGGCGGGCACGGTGATCATGGAAATCCAGCAAGGCTCACGGCACGTCGTGGATGCCATCAGCCAGATCAGCTCGACGCTGCAATTGCATTGAGCGCCTCGCGCATCTCGTCAAGCAGTGCCTGCAGGCTGACTTGCAGTTGCGCGCGTTGTTTGGCGGTCGGCAGCCCTAGTGCGTGTGCGTGTTCGATAGCTTCACAGTCTTTGACCACGGTGCGCACCCTGATCATTTTGGCGCCACCCTTGATGCGGTGGGCCAAGGCACGCACTGCGTCATCAGGGGCGTCTGTTGCCAAGGCGCGCAGGGCGGCCAGGTCTTCACCGACACTGATCGACAACTGCTCCAGCAAATGCCGCGTCAACTGTTCGTCGTCCTGGGTCAGGTGGCGCAATTCGGCCAGGTCGAACCCACTATGGCAGGGGGCCGGCGACGGCTGCTGAGGGTGCACCAGGGGCAGATGGGTCTTGAGTGTGCGCAAGCCAATCGGCTTGAACAGGCATTCGTCCATGCCGCTGGCCAGGCAGCGAGTACGCTCCTCGGCCTGGGCGTTGGCGGTTACCCCAAGAATACGGCCTGCCGGCAGGCCGCGCTCGACCTCCAGGCTGCGAATGCGCCGGGTGAGTTCATGCCCGTCCATGACCGGCATGCTGCAATCGGTAATCACCAGGTCGAAACTCGCGTCCTGCCAGCGTGCGAGGGCGATTTCGCCATTTTCCGCCAGTGTCACGTGGTGCCCCAGGGTTTGCAGTTGCCGTTCCAGCAATAGCAGGTTGGCCGGGTAGTCGTCGACCACCAGGATATTGAGCGGGCCGCTGCTGCTTTCAGGCGCCGTGAGTTGCTCTTGCGCTTGTGCCGGTGCTGCGCAGACGGGCAACTGCAGGTTGACTTGCACCCGGGTGCCAACGCCCTCGACGCTCTGAAGGCTCAAGGAGCCGCCCATCAGTTCGGCCAGGGTACGGCTGATGACCAACCCCAAGCCAGCCCCTTGACGTGCCCTGGGCCCATCGACCTGAACGAAGGCATTGAACAGCCTGGCCTGGTCGGCGGGACTGATGCCGATGCCGGTGTCGCGCACATTCAGCTCGATTGCCAGATTGCCGTGGCCGGCAACTTTGGGTAGCAGCAGACATGCCTGGACTTCACCACGGTCGGTGAACTTGATGGCGTTGCTGATCAGGTTGGACAGAATTTGTTTGAGTCGCAGTGGGTCAGCCAGCACCCATACCGGTTCTGCCGGCAGCTCGCCCTGCAGATGCAACCCTTTGGCCCGGGCATTGCCTTCGAACACCCGCAGCGTGGCGCGCACCAGCTCGACCAGATTGGTAGGCACCGGCTGCAGGCTGATGTGCCCGGATTCGATGCGAGAAATATCGAGAATATCGCCAATCAGCTCAAGCAGGCCAATGGCCGAATCATGGGCGGTCTGCAAGGTCTGGGAGTCGCTGCGGCCGCTGCGGCTATCTTCCAGGGCCAGTTCCAGCAGACCGATCACGGCATTCATCGGGGTACGGATTTCATGGCTCATGGTGGCCAGGAAGGTGCTTTTGGTCTGGCTGGCCTGTTCAGCGTCGTCCTTGGCCTGGCGTAACTGCTCCAGCAGCCCGCGGCTCAGCGCAAGCTGTGCCTGCAGCGCGTGCTGTGCCTCGGTTCGCTGGTTGATCAGCTTGCGCAGGTAGCTGTTCCAGAACACCACCCCGGCCAGCAGCAGGGCCGACAGTACGAGCACCTGCAAGGCCAGGGTGCGGTAGTCGCGCCATGGGCTGTCGCTCACCAGTGTGCTGGTACGCCAGCGGTTGATCAGTTGGTCGAGTTCTTCAGGCGGAATGCTTAGCAGCGCCTTGTCGAGAATGGCCTGCAACTGGGGCTGGTCGGCGGCTACGGCAAAAGCGGCAATGGCCGGGGCATCGTCGAGCACGCCGGCGATGCGCAAACGTTCCTTGAACACATGGCTGATGTAATAGGTAGCATTGATATGGCTGCTCAGGGCCACGTCGGCAACACCGTTGGCCACGGCCTCCATCTGGGCGAGGGGGTTGTCAACTTCGACCAGCTCGGCCTGTGGGTATCGCTGTTGCAAAACGGCCTCCTGGGGGGAACCGCGCACCAAGGCGATGCGCTTGCCATCCAGGTTCTTGGCCTGTGCAGATGATTCGCCGTCGTCACGGGTGACGAGCACGCGCGGGCTGACCAGGTAGGGGCGGGTGTAGCGCAGTTGCTTCAAGCGGTCGGCGCCATAGCCCAGCGCGCCGATCATCTGTGCCTCGCCGTGGACCAGGCGGTCGATCATGACCTGCGATGAAGCACTCTCGACCGGTTTGAACTGCAGCCCCGTGCGCAATGAGATCTGCTTGAGCAGGTCCAGGGTGATACCGCTAGGGCGGTGCTGAGCATCATTGAACGTCAAAGGTGCCAGCGAGGTATTGACCAGTACGCTGATCGTGGGGTGGGCGGTGATCCAGGATTCTTCTTCTTCGCTCAAGGCAGTGAGGTGGCGCTGCAGCAGCAGGCTGGTGTTACCACTGCTCCAACGGCGCAGAATGTTCAAACGTTCACTTTCGCTTATACGTGACAGCGCCTTGTCCACCAGCCGATGCAAGCGCGGGTTGTCGCTGGCGATGGCGAAGGCAAAAGCTTCTGGGGCCAGTTGGGAGAAATGGTCGATTTTCAACGTGCCCTGAAAACTTTTGCCGATCATGTAGTCGGTGCTGATGGCATCGCCCAGATAGGCGTCTGCCTCGCCCAGCACGACGGCAGCGAGCCCGGCCAGGGTCGAGCGGTACAGGCTCAGTTGCGCCTTGGGGTACTGGGCGCGAACGCTGGCGGCCGGCAGGTAATGATCGACCATCGCCAGGCGCAGGCCGGCAAGGTTGGGCGTGCTTTTCAAGCTGCGCCCCTCGAGGGTGACGATCACTGGCAGGTCGTCGGCATAGGGGGTGCTCAGGCTAAGTTGGGCGTCCGCCGCTTCGAAAGCGTTGGAGCTACCCAGCAAGTCGATACGGCCATCACGCAGGGCAGTGATGGCCTCGTGACGGCTGTCAAAACGGCGTACTTCAATGGGTATGTCAAGCTGTTCGCCGATGATGCCGGCGTAGTCTGCACTCAACCCCTCATAGTCATGCTGACTCACGTTGATTTCGAACGGGGGGTAGTCGGGGCGCGCACTGCCCAGTACCAGGCGTTGGTGTTGTTTCAGCCAGTTGCGATCCTCGCCGGATAACGCCAGCGGGGCAGCGGCACTGATTGAGCGTGCCAGCAGATGGCGTGGTTCGCTGCTGGCCTGCAGCACCATGGAGTTGGCCAGACCTAGAGCCAGAAGGACGCTCGCCAGCAGCTGTTTCATGGCAGCCGAGCGCTCAATAGACGTTGTTGCGCTTGGCCAGGTCGACCATTTCCACCAGCGACTCGGTCTTGAGCTTTTCCATGATACGGCCCCGATAGGTGCTGATTGTCTTCGCGCTGAGGTTCATGCAAGTGCCGATGTTCTTGTTGTTCTCGCCGCGCGCGAGGCGCCGCAGCACTTCCATTTCCCGGTTGGAGAGACTGGCCAGGCGCACTGGCTCGCTCTCCAGCGAGTTGCTGTTGACCGACATCTGCGGAAAGGTCGAATAACCCTTGGTCAGGGCCTTGAGGGCGAACAGCAGAGCCTCGTGGTCCTCTTCCTTGGTGACGAAGGCGCCTATCCCGGCATCCAGGCAGCGGCGTACATACAGGTCAGTGGCCTGGCCGGTCAGCACCATGATCTTCGGTACCGGCTCCAGGCTCTGCAATCGCTTGATGACTTCCATACCGTCCAGGCCAGGCAGGCCGATGTCGAGGATGACCACGTCCGGGCGCAGTTCGCGGGCTACCTGAGCCACTTCACTGCCATTGCCGACCTCGCCGACGACATGGAAGCGCTCGCGCTCGAGCAGTAGGCGCAAGGACAGCCGGACAATAGGGTGGTCGTCGACGATCAGCACGGTTGTCATGAGGAAAACTCCTGTAGGGATGTGGTCCGCTTCCTGGAACACTCAGGAATACGTCTGCAAGTGGGGTTATCGGAAGCGCTGCACGATACGACCATTCCCGAAGTTTGGTAATGCCGAGTATAGAAGTGTTGAAATCCTCAGTGCTTATTGTTGAAAAATCCTACAAGAAACAGGAAAGACATCACCCTGAAACAGCGGTGATGCCGATTCTTTGCAGTTGCTCAGGCGCAGGCTGCGTGCGGTTTGTGTATACGCAGTGTGGAGGCAGGGTTGTTGGCCAATGCCTGCCCGACCCGCGTCGGGCGGGCTACCAACTGCCCGGTACAATTCGGGCAGCGGCCTTGGAAGCGGGTTTCGGCACAGGCACGGCAGAACGTGCATTCGAAGGAGCAGATCAGAGCGTCGGGGCTGTCACCCGGCAGGTCGGCATCACAACACTCGCAGTTGGGGCGTAACTCCAGCATGGGCATGACTCCTGTTCGCAGGCGGAAACCCGGAGTCTGCTACGCCCGAGGCAAGGCTGGCAATGTTCAGTCGCCAGGGCGGTACAGGTGGGCATGCCCGGCACGGTACAAGGCCGATTCGGCGAACGGCGTATCCCCCAGTACATGACCTACCAGGATCAGCGCCGTGCGCCGGAAATCCTTGGCCGCTACGCGTTCGACAATGTCACCGAGGTTGCCGCGCACCCAATCCTGGTCTGGCCAGGTGGCCCGATGCACCACCGCAACCGGGCAGTGCGCGCCATAGTGCGGCACCAACTCATCGACAATGCGCGACAGGTGCTTGACCCCCAGATGAATTGCCAGGGTGCTGCCATGGCGCGCCAGGTCGCCCAATTGCTCACCAGGTGGCATTGGCGAACTGTCGCCATAACGGGTGAGGATCACCGTCTGCGCCACTTCAGGCAAGGTCAGCTCGCAGCCGAGCAGGGCGGCGCTCGCTGCCGTGGCGGTAACGCCGGGGATGACCTGGTAATCGATGCCTAGCGTCTGCAGGTGGCGGATCTGCTCACCGATGGCGCCGTACAGGCTGGGGTCGCCGCTATGCACCCGGGCCACATCCTGACCTTGTTCGTGCGCGCTGCGCATGGCAGCGATGATCTGTTCCAGATGCAGTTCGGCGCTGTTGATCACGGTTTCGGCCTGGTGGCCTTCGAGCACGGCGGCGGGCACCAGTGAACCGGCATAAATGATCACTGGGCACTGACGAATCAGCCGTTGGCCCTTGACCGTGATCAGCTCCGGGTCGCCGGGGCCGGCACCGATAAAGTAGATGGTCATGCTAAGTCCTGGCAAGAAAGAGGGTACGAAACGTTCAGCAGGCCAGGGCGAGCGTCGCCGGGCCCAGTACCTGGCGCGTCAGTAGCAGGCTGGCTGTACCCTGCCGCTGGCTGGCCAGGGCCAGTGCCGCGCTCTCGGCTACGCCCCAGCAGCCGCTGTGCCGGTAGGCAGCGGCGGACCGGTGGCTGAGCAGTGGTTCATAGGGTTGCAGTTGCGCGACATGGTACAGCACCAAAGGCAAACCTAGGTGCTCTGCCAGTTGCAACAACCCGGGCTCGTCGGCCTTCAGGCTGATGCTTGCGATGCCGCGCAGGTCAGCCAACGCCAGGCCCTGGTCGTCCAGAGCCTGGTGCAGCAAGCGATGCAAGGTGTCCGCCGGGCAACCCCGGCGGCAGCCAAAACCAGCGTAGAAGGCAGGCATCAAGCCTGGCTGGAACGGCGGAACAGCCAGGCGCTGAGCAGGCCCAAGGCCAGCCAGAAGGCGGCGTTGGTCAGCCAGGAGGCGACTTTGAACTGGGTTTCCAATGCTTCGGGGGCCAGGCTTTCGTGCACCTCCGGTTGCGGCGCACCGATGACATGAGGCATGACCAGCAGCACGGCGCCCAGCGCCTTCAGCAGCCAGTGGCGGGCAAACACCAGCAAGGCCAGGCCCAGCGCTGTGGCACTGGCTGTACCGACCCACCAGGTCTGGCGTTGCCCCAGGTCGGCGGCCGCAGTACCTGGCAGTTCTGGTGGCAAGCCCAGGGTTGGGGCCAGGCAGAACACGGCGAAGCCAGCCAACCCCCACAATGCGCCAGTGGCGGCGCGTTTGGGCTCGCGAAGGCTGTACAGGGCGGCGAGGATCAGGGCGAAGCCGACCGCGACCACCAGGTTGCCGCCTGTGGTGGACAGCACGCGCTGCCAGCCGTCTTCCGGCGACCAGGCTTCGGCGCTGTGTTCATGAGCGGCCACTTCGCTACCGTGTTCGTGGTGTGCGGCCGGGGCCGAGGACTCGTAGGTTTCCGCCTCCAGAATCAGCGGAGCAACCCAGAAGCTTTGCAGCAAGGTCAGCAACAGGGCTGCAAGGAGCCCGCTGAAGCCCGCAGTACGGGCAATGCGCGTGATCATCAGGCGTACTCAGTGGCAGGGGAAGGCGGCGCTGTGGCGGGTGTCGTGGGCGGCGTTGTGCACGGCCTCAATGTGCGAGAACCCGGCAAAGTAGACCAGGCACAGACCCAGCAAGCTGGCACCGACGGCGATAGTTACACGCCGGCTGAGGGTAACGGGGGTAGCAAGGCTGTGTTGTTTGGCGCTGGTGACGGGCATGACGCGATCCTCTGCTTTTTTGTGGGCAACGGGCGAGCGCGGCAGCCCCGGACGTGGTCGCCCAAGGGAATGCAACAGCGCCCGCCCACCGCGGGGTGTTCATGAACGTCAGGCCGGTCTCCGGGCTTGCGAGGAAGAGCTGGGCTCCTGGAACGCGTCACCTTCCCATGCCGTACTACAAGGCACAGTGGTATAGACGCTTCACTCGCTTACCGTTGCGGGGGCAGCACCGGCATTGTCCGGCCCTGCAGAAGGGCCTGGGACGCACCGGTTTCCCGTTTCACCCCGTGAGGGGCACCTGAACGCGAGGCATAAGGAGAGCATGGGGCGGGCTTGGCGTCAATGTCATACACAGCGCGAGGCTGTCGAACAGCAGGTACTACAGGCTCAGGCCCGCAGGCAGAAGTGCAGGAACCGGGCGTTCACCCGCGGGCGAATGCCGCCAGCTTGTCGCCATCCAGCCGGTAACGCACCCACTCATCCTGCGCCTCGGCCCCCAGTTTCTGGTAGAAGCCGATCGCTGGCTCGTTCCAGTCCAGCACGCTCCACTCCAGGCGCCCGCAGTTGTTCGCCACCGCTTCGCGGGCAATGTGCTGCAACAACTGCCGGCCAGCGCCATCGCCGCGTTGTTCGGGGGTTACGTACAGGTCTTCCAGATAGATGCCATTGCGCCCGAGCCAGGTCGAGTAGCTGTAGAAGTACACGGCAAAGCCGATTGCACGGCCATCACGCTCGCACATCAGGGCGTGCACAGTGCTGCCTTCGTCGAACAGGCTGTGCTCGATGTCGGCAAGGGTGGCGACTACCTCGTGGCGAGCGCGTTCGTATTCGGCCAGTTCGGTGATGAAGGTGAGGATCTGCTCGGCATCGGTATGCACGGCAGGGCGAATGGTGAGGCTCATGGTGACGGCTTCCTTGGTCCGGATTGGCGATACAGTGATGTGTATCTACGTAATTTAATCAAACTGTACCAGTCGCTGGGAAAGGCGACTCCGGTAGTGTGACAGCACCTATAAAGAAAGTGGAATGCCCGCCATGCTTGCCTCTGCCGACCTGCTGACCGCCTTCGTGCTGTTTGCCTTCGTGTCTTCCATCACGCCAGGCCCCAACAACACCATGTTGCTGGCCTCGGGGGTAAACTTCGGCGTGCGCCGCTCGGTCCCTCACGCCTTGGGTATCAGCTTTGGTTTCATGGTGATGGTACTGGCCGTCGGCCTGGGGCTGGGCGAGGTGTTCAAGGCCTGGCCGCCACTGTACACAGTGCTGCGCTACACTGGCGCCGCCTATCTGCTGTACCTGGCCTGGAAGATCGCCACTTCCGGGCCGGTCGGCACGGCCTCGTCCAGTGCCCGCAAACCGCTGGGCTTCTGGGGAGCAGCGGCGTTCCAGTGGGTCAACCCGAAGGCCTGGGTGATGGCGGTGGGGGCGATTACCACCTACACACCCGCGCAAGGCTATGTAACCAACGTGATCGTCATTGCGGCCTTGTTCGCTTTGGTCAACCTGCCGAGCGTGGGGGTATGGGTGATGTTCGGCAGCGCCCTGCGCAACCTGTTGCAGCATTCGCGCTGGCTGATGCTGTTCAATGTCGTGATGGCCCTGTTGCTGGTGATTTCACTGTACCCGCTGCTGTTTGTAGAATCAGCGTTTTCCTGACCCCGAGAGTACAGTAAGCCCATGCAGTTGATTCCCTGGTCCCACGAATGCGCCGAAGGTTTCACCCTGCGTGGCTGGCGAACCCCGGCCAGTGGCAAACCGCTGCTGCATTTCCTGCATGGCAACGGCTTCTGTTGCCTGACCTATCAACCGCTGCTGATGCGCCTGGGCGAGCATTTCGACCTGTGGCTTTGCGACGTTCAAGGCCATGGCGACAGTGACCATGGCGGGGTGTTTCGCGGCTGGAACCGCTCCGCTGCCTTGGCGGTGGAGGCCTTTCAGGGCGGGCGTGGCGAATATGGCGACGTACAGCGGTTTGCCGTAGGTCACAGCTTCGGTGGCGTGCTCACAGGGCTGATCCTGGGCAGTGAGCCGCAACTGTTCGCACGTGCCGTGCTGCTCGACCCGGTACTGTTCAGCCGACGCATGATCGGCGTGATGGGGGCGGCAGCCCTGGTCGGCCTGCATCAGCGCCACGGCCTGGCCCGCAAGGCTGCCAGCCGCCGCAGCCACTGGCCCGATCGCGAGTCGGCGTTGGCCTCGCTGGAAGGGCGCGGCATCTTCAAAGGCTGGACACATGCGGCACTGCAGGCCTATGTCGAGCATGCCATCGGGGATTGTGGCGAGGCTGTGGTGCTCAAGTGCCGGCCCAGCCGTGAAGTGGAAATCTTCAGCTCGTTCCCTAAACGCATGTGGGCCAGCCTGACTGCAATCAGGACGCCGACACGGGTGTTGTATGGCGAAGACACCTATCCCTTTGTGCCACACTCGGTGAATCGCCTGGCGCTGTTAAACCGCAATGTGACCGCACGGCAAGTTCCCGGTGGGCACTGTTTCATGCAGGAAGACCCGGCCATGGCGGCCGAGCAGGTGCTCGGTTTCTTGCAGGTTTGACTGTTCTGCAGGTGGGACGAAGCATGCCATTTTAGTCAGCTACCGCTTGATTGGCATCATTGATAAGGTTATCTCAACCAAGAGAGGAGCCTTCTCATGAAAAAGATTTTGGGTATTCACCGCAGCCCTCACGCCCATTGGGTGGGTGATGGTTTTCCGGTGCGCAGCCTGTTCACCTACGACAACCTGGCCAGCCGGATAAGCCCGTTCCTGCTCCTGGACTACGCCGGTCCGCATGATTTCGCCCCGACCCAGGCCCGACGCGGTGTAGGCCAGCATCCGCATCGCGGCTTCGAGACGGTGACCATCGTCTACCAGGGTGAACTGGAGCACCGTGACTCTTCCGGTGCTGGCGGCTTGATCGGCCCTGGTGACGTGCAGTGGATGACGGCTGCCAACGGCATCATCCATGAAGAGTTTCATTCTCCCGGCTTTGCCCGCAGTGGTGGCACATTGGAAATGGTCCAGTTGTGGGTGAACCTGCCGGCGCGGGACAAGCGTGCAGCGGCCGCCTACCAGACGCTGCTGGCCGGCGAAATTCCGGTGGTAGCGATGGACGGTGATGCCGGGAGCTTGCGGGTGATTGCTGGTGACTACCATGGGCACCAGGGGCCGGCGCGGACCTTCACGGCGATGGATGTGTGGGATTTGCGGCTCAACGCCGGCGCGACCCTGCAGTTGCCGGTTGCTGCCGGTCGCAATGCGGCGCTGGTGGTGTTGCGTGGTAACGTTCGAATCAATAGCGAGCGCGAAGCAGGCCCGTCCAGCCTGGTGCTGCTCGACCGGGAGGGTGTAGACGTAGCCGTCGAGGCGCTGGACGGCGCCAGTGTGCTGCTGCTCAGCGGTGAGCCAATCGATGAGCCGATTGTCGGCTACGGCCCGTTCGTGATGAACAGTCAGGCGGAGATTGCCGAGTCGTTCGATGATTTCCATGCCGGGCGGTTTGGGCAGATGCAGGATGAGAGGGGAGGTGCCGCGCACTGATCCTGTTGATTGGGTGGCCTGCCCCGGCCCTTTCGCTGGCAGGCCATCTCCCCAGCGACCCGGCTGGATCCTGGCCAATGCGGTGTCGTCCGAGACCACTCGTCGTCAAGTCTGCAATTGCATTCGAACATACGGCGCACGCAGAGAATCTTCCACTAAGGTGCTAAAGGATTCCTCGCAAGCTCATTGCCCGGGCGCATGGAAAGCTGGCCGAGCATGTGCAATATCAATTGGCGCCCCGCCCGACAAAGGCGTACTCCCAAACAACAGGCCATCCCGCAGAGAGGGTCGTACCATGTCGTTGATAGGCGTTTCGATACTAGAAATGCGGCAAATGATCGAGCAGGCCTGCTTGCCAGATCGCTGTGAAGTCAGCTGCCCGGACGGCGTCAACCTGACCATCCGCCTGGGTCAGGGCCAGGATCTCGATCAAGGGGTGACCCTCAGTGGGGTCGCCCTGCAAGATCTCAACAGTTGCCGTGATCTGGTCAACCTGGTGGAGCAGCTGCATGCGCTGCGTGACAGCCACCCGACGTCACTCAAGGCCATTGCCTGAGCGCACCTGTCGTGCCCGGGGCAGCCCAGGCTGGCCCGGGCTCTTGCATTCTGGCTGCTGATTAGAGCGCGCAGATATCAGCGCTGGCAGCCTCAGCGCCGCCCCGGTTGCCGCTGTTCGGCTTATTGCAGTTCCAGCAACAGGTTCAGGCCACCGTCTCCGCACTTACCCTTGTCACGGACCACGCCATGGTAACTCCGTCCATCCCAGACGAAGGCCACACTGTGAGCGCGGTCGATCTTGTCGGGCAATGGGGGGCAAATGTGCAAGCGCAGCCCTGGGAGGCCTTGCAGGTTGAGGGTGGCCAGCTGGCATTGGCATTCCACACTTTGCGCCACGGGGCCGAACAGGGTGTCGCGTACGTAATCGAGCTGCAGCGAGGCATTGGGGGCGCGGCCAGGCATCTTCATCGGTACATGGCTCCGGTGCAGCGGCTCGAAGAACCAGGCAGGTTTGGCATGGCAGGCTCCAGACAAAAGTAGGCGGCTTATCATTCGAAGCTTGCCTGGCCAAGATGTTCAATGTGTTTCATGTGGGTTCATCTTGTTTTGCGCTGGGCGGCAGAGGACTGACCCTGTTCAGGCACCCGCCTTGCGCAAGGTCAGGTTGATCCGCCGTTCACCCAGGCGCGGATGGACACCGGGCTTGATCGGTAGCACGCCGTGGAAGCGCAAGCGGTCTTCGCCGCCCCAGACCAGCACATCGCCGTGGCTCAGTGCAATGCGCTGAGCCTTGTCGGCACGCTGCAGGCCGCCAAACAGGAACACGGCTGGCAAACCCAGCGACACCGACACGATCGGCTGGCCGAAATCCTGCTCGTCGCGGTCCTGGTGCAGGCTCAAGCGTGTGCCTGGCAGGTAATGGTTGACCAGGCAGGCATCCGGCACGAAACCGTCAAACCCGGCCATGGCTGCCGCGCGGGAGGCCAACGCGAGCAGAACCGGGGGCAGGGCGGGCCAGGGCTGGCCACTGAGTGGGTCGTTGGGGCTGTATCGGTAGCCGTGTTGATCACTCACCCAACCCAACGTACCGCAGTTGGTCAGCCCTACTGCCATGCGCAGGCCTCCTGGTGTGTACATGTGCCGGAACGGCGCGGCACGCAACACCGGACGCAGGGCATCGAGCAGCGCCTCGGTTTCGGCCAGGGCAAAGCCAGGCAGCAGCACGGTATGGCTGGCCAGGGGTTGCGGCTGGGGGCCGAACAGGTCGAGGTCGGACTGGATCATGCGGCTGCACATCTTCGATCGGTTTGCCATTGTACCTCGACAGATACAACCCAAGGGCTTGCACATGCTGACCGGATCGAAACATTGCAGAGGGCGGGACAACAGAAAAAGGAACCGCGGCACCAGGGAGAGGAGCACCGCGGTTCAAGGGGGAGCGGTTTACTGCTGGGTCACAGTGGCCAGGTTCGCGTTGCCCAGCTGGGTGATGGTGGCGGATTGGGCGACACCGCTCTGGTCGACGAACGCCATGTTGCCTTGGCCTCCCTGGGTCACGTAGGCGACGTTGATGTTGTCAGTCTGTTTGATGGTGGCTTCGTTGCCGCTTCCGTAAAGTTGGTTGGTGTAGCTCTGGTTGCTATAGCCGGACTGGTCGAGGGTGATGGTATTGCCGGTGCCCTGGCTGCTGCCGTAGGCATAGTTGTCGGTACCACGCTGGTCGGCGATCAGAATGTTGTCAGTGCCGTTCTGTTCGAAGTACAGCTCGTTGCTGACGTCATCCTGCTTGGTCGACATCTGGTTGCCTTTACCCGTCTGAGTCAGCGTGGCCAGCTGGTCAGCGCCCTTCTGGGTCAGATTGACGCCGTTGCCATTGCCGGTCTGGTTGATGGTGGCGTTCTGGTTGGTACCGAACTGGCCACCCATCTTGGCGCCTTTCCAGTTACTGGCGGTGATGCTGTTGCCATTGCCTTGGGTGTTGATGGTGAGGTTGAGGTTTTCACCATTCTGATAGGTGAAATGCAGGTTGTTGTTGCCGGTCTGGGTGATGGTGGTGTTTGCATTGTTGGTCTCGAACTGGTCCGACCAACTGGCGTTGGCGTTGCCTTGCTGCGACAGGCTGACCTTGTTGCTGACGCCGAAGCTCTGGTCGATATAGCCTTCGTTCAGCTGGCCGGTCTGGACCACGGAGGCCTGGCTACCCACCTGAGTGTCCTGCCACACTTCCACCGAGTTGCCGCCTCCGTACTGTCCAATGGCAATGGTGCCACCGGTGCCTTCACGCTGGTCGCCATAGGCCCAGTTGTCGTGGCCATCCTGGTAGATCTGGATATCGCCACCGACATGGTTCAGGTGCTCGGTGGTGGCGAAGTTGTCATGGCCAGTCTGGTTGACGGTGCTGCGATTGTTGCTGCCACCGAAGGTCTGCTCGATGAACGCCTCATTGCGCTGGCCGGATTGCCAGCTGGTGGCTTTGCTGCCTTCCTGGCTGTCCTGCCACACGGTGGATCTATTGCCGACGCCTTGCTGGGTTTGCAGCGATTCGTTGTTCGACCCTATCGACTGGCTGGCGAAGGCATCGTTGTAGCTGCCTGCGGCCTGCTGGGTGATCTGGCTGCCGTTCTCGAACAGTTGCTCAGCGTAGCCGGCGTTGTACTGGCCGGTGGCGCTCTGTTGAATATCGCTGGTGCTTTCGGCCTGCACGGCGAGGTGATTGTGGCCCTTGCCAGTCTGGGTCTGGGTGGCGGAGGCGAAGGATGCCTGGCTCTGAGAGACTTCGGCGATGTTTTCCTTGCCGTCCTGGGTCTGGGACGAGGTGCTGTCAGCAGCCATGGCCTGACCTGCGAGGGCCAGGACGATAGCGGCACTTAACGGAGCGAGCTTGTACATGTGGTGCCTCCAGGTCTATCGGTATTGGGTGATCTGAACATGCTGGCCATTGCCAGCCTGGGTCACGGAGCTGTTGAGCCCCGAGCCGGACTGCACGATGCTGGCGCTGTTGTCGTTGCCGATCTGCTCGATGGCGGCGCTGTTGCTGCTGCCGCTCTGGCGAATCGACGCGCTGTTGCCATTTCCCTGTTGGCTGATGATGGCCATCAGGTCACTGCCTTCCTGCAAGATGTACGCTTCCTGGGCACCGCCAGACTGGACGATACGGCCCAGCAGGGCCTGACCGTTCTGGTCGAGGGCGGCGCGGTTGCCTGACCCTTGTTGCTCGATCACCGCAGCCTGACCGGCACCGGCCGGCAGCAGGCGGATGATCACTGGTTCACCGAGGTCGTTGCCGGGTGCGAGGTCGGCATTGTCCATCAGGTCCTCTGCCCAGCAGGCCTGGCCCACCAGGGCCAGGCAGAGCAACAGGGAGTACAGCCGTTTCATCGAAGCCTCCGGCTTTTACTGCACGATTACGTTGACGGTGCGTGTGGTGCCTTGGCTGGTGGTGATCGTCGCCGTCGGTGCCGCAGTCGGGATGATCGTGGTGCTATTGCTGACCACCAGGCGCCAGCGGCCGGTCAGCGCTACCGTGGCCGTACCCAAGGTCTGGACACCGGTAGTAGTGGTTACCTGCACGGTCACGGTATTGCCGGTAGTCACCGAGGAGGTGCCACTGATGTCCCAGTTGTAACGGTTGTTGGAGCGCGCCGTGACTGTGGCTGTCGTGACGGCGAAGGTTTCAGCGGCAGGCCGAGGCGACACGTTGACGGTGACCGTACCTGGGGTGGACAGCCCCCCCAGCGAGTCACGTGCCTGGTAGGTGAAGGTGGTGGTGAAGGCTGTGGTTACAGTGGCCGGTGGGGTATAGGTTACGGTCGTGCCGTCGGTGCTGACCGTGCCGCGGCCGGCGGCCGGCTGGGTGATGTTGGTCACGCTCAGCGGCACGTTGCCTTCTGGATCGGTGTCGTTGGCCAGCACGTTGATGGTCAATGGCACGCCCAGGGTGGCGACGGTCTCCGGGTTGGCAGTCGGTGCCTGGTTAGGCGCTACGTTGATGGTGACGGTGGCCGGTTCCGACTTCAGGCCCTTGGCATCCATCGCCCGGTAGCTGAAGGTGGCTACCAGCGGTTGTGTGGCCCCGCTCGGCGGCGTGTAGGTCACCGAGGTGGTGCCGTTCATCACGACGCCGCCAAGGCCGGTCCCGGGTTGGGTCAGGTCGCTGATGGTCAGCGGCACGTCGCCATCCGGGTCGCTGTCGTTCAGCAGCAGGTTGAGTGTGATCGGTACACCGACACTGGTGTTGCCGATGTCGGCCTGGGCCAGCGGTGGCTGGTTGGCGGCCTCGACCGGGGCGTTGCCAACCACGATCACCGGCTCCACATCACTACCGCCGCGGGCAGACTTGACCGTAACGGTGGCGGGCGGTTGCGCCAGGTCGTTGACCGTGATGCTTTGCAGCGTGCCCGATTTCGACATGCGGCCGTAGCCTTGGGCGAGCAGGTCGGGGACCGCTACTTCGTCGCTGGAGCTGGCCTCGATCAACAGGCGTTTGTTGGCCCAGTCATAGCGTGCGGTGCTGACTTTGACCACGTCGCTCAGCTTGCTCGAGAGCGCAGTCGGCTGGGTGCCGCCGACTGCGTTGCTGGCGGTGACAACCACCACCTCTGGCGGCGCCGACTGGTTGAACTGCTGGCTGAAGAACAAACCGTTGTTGTCCGAAGTCAGGGTGAACTGACAAGGCGAAGGCGGCGTGCCGATCAGTGCCAGGCCATTGCGCATACACAGGCTGGCCTCATTCGGGGCCTTGGCGAACACTTCCACGCGGGTGCCGCTGCCGTTGCGCGAGTACGTGGCGCGCTCCAGGGTGACCGGGGTTTGTGCCCGCTGGTCCAGCACCTTGCCAGACACTGTGAACGTGTTGGTCTGAATGGTGCCAGCGGGCCCTTCGATGCGCACGAAGTTGGTATTGAAGGGGCTACCGGTTACCGCTTCGGTGATATTGGGGTCGCCGATGTAGGTTTCGGTGGTACCAGTGTCAGGGTTGACCTCTGTATACGGCCCGCCAACCCCCTTCAGCCAAGGGCCGATCGCACCCTCCAGCGCCCCCTGGAAGTTGCCCGGAGCGCCAATGCCTATGTCCCGCGTGATGTTGATCGCGCGACGTCCTGCCGTGGTGACGTTGACCGTCTCCACCCCGTAAGGGTGCGTGATGGTGTAGGTGCCGGTGCGTGGGACCGAAGCGCGGATACGGATGCGCGCGAAACTCTGCTGATCACCGTCTACCGGGTTTTCAGCAGCGAAGGCTGCCTCAATACCGGCAACGTAGACCTCCAGCTCATAACCGCTGTTACCTGCTTGTGGTATCGAGGTTTCGGCCAGGAACCAGAACATCTCCGGTGGCCAGTTATCTGGAAATACCAGCGGCAGGGCATCGTCATAGACACCGGGCTCGGGCAACAAGGTGCACATGTAGGCCGGCGCCCCTGGCGCGCCTGGCGCACGGGTGCTGGTGGCACGTGACTGGCACAGCTCCAGGGATTGGTCGAGGCTGTCCTTGTACCACATCGGATAGCCACCTGTGGCGAAGGTGTAGGGCCCCGGGTCGACATCAGACAGCGCGGCGAATGCGGCGCTGGTAACGGTAAGAGAGAAACCGGCGGCCAACAGCGCACGGCGCGACCAAGTGTTCATGCTGCCTCCTTGAAGGCTGAGCCTTTGTCTGTTCATGGCACCAGCACCACGTCTTCGGTGTCGCTACCACCGTTGGCGCTGGTGACCTGCACCTTGGCTGGCGGAATGGGCGAGAGGGTCATGCTCAACGTCTTCACGGCGCCGGTACCGCCCAGGTTGCCGATCAACGTGCCGTTGCCGGTATGTGCGGTAAGTACTGGAGGTGTGGTTTCGTCACTGGTGCTGGCCACCAGGGTCAGCTCGCCAGTGGACAAGCGGTACTGGGCCTGCGTGATGGTGACCAGGTCGGTCAGTGGCAGGTCAGTAGTGGCCAGGCTGCTGGTTGGGACGGCCACGCTGTTGTCAGCGGACAGTGTGACGATGGTTCCGGCCGCCGGGTTGAGGGCTGACTGGCCGTACCAGGCGCCAGTGCCATCGGCTTCGGTAAGGTTCAGGTTGGGTGTTTGACTGGTCAGGGTGACAGTTGCCGGAGGTGGCGGGGCCATTACGAAGATGTCTTGCTGGGCGATCAGGTCGCCGTTCTCGGTATGGCGTGAGTAAGTGCTGCGTTGTGGCATCAGCGGGGTTGGCAGGGCCACTTCGGAAAGCTTGCCGGAGACAGCGAACAGCTCGGTGCGCAGGTCGATGCCACCAGGGCCTTCGATGCGTACGTAGTTGGTGTTGAATGGGCTGCCGGTGACCTGCTCTTCCAGGTTCGGGTCGCCGATGAAGCGCTCGTTGCCTTCGGTGTAGGGGCCGTTGACACTGCGCAGGAACGGCCCGACATCGCCCTTGAGTGCGCCGGTGAAGTCGCCTGCGCCGGCGATGCCGATGTCGCGGGTCATGTTGATCGCACGGCGTCCTGCAGCGGGTACATCGAACACTTCAACCCCGTAGGGGTGGGTGACCACGTAGGTGCCCGCGGTGGGTACGTCGACCCGGATACGGACCCGCGCGAAGCTGACCTGGTCACCCTCGACAGGCTCCTCGGCGGCGAATGCCGCTTCGATCGCGGTGCCGTAGCTGAGGTCGATGCCACGGGCGGCGTCGACGATTGCAGCGTCGGCAGTGAACCAGAACGCTTCGTCAGGGAAGTTGGTGGGGAAGACGATGGGTTGGGTATCGTCGAACACACCAGGCGTGGGCAGCAGCGTGCACATGTATGAAGGTGCGCCGGGCGCGCCGGCGACCCGGGAGCTGACCGCCTTGGTCAGGCACAGGTCGAGGGTACGACCGTGGCTGTCCTGGTACCAGGCGGGGAAGCCACCGTTGGCAGGAACGTAAGCGCCTGGGTCGACAGCGTTCAAGGCGGCCTGCGCCGGGAGCTGGAGCATGCCGGCGAAAATCGCCACTGCCAGCGGGTGGGGTATCGGTCGGTGCATGAGTCAATTCCTCCTGCAAACGGGCCCATGGACTTGGGGCGTCTGGGAGGAGATCGGCAAGAGCTGTGCCAATATCTGAAAGTTGCGCTGCAGGCCTTGGGGGGCAAGGGGGCGAGCCTATCCGCGGGGGATTTTGCAAGCCGCTGGCGGTGGGCAGCGTTCCCCCAAGGTTGGGGATTGGGGGCCGGTAATTTCAACCCGGTTTTCGATGCAGAGCCGAGTTCTGAATGCAGTCAGGATCAGGCAGTAGGCGCGGCCGGTTATTCTTGCGATCTGGAGCCTTGTGGTTTGCGTGACTTTTTCTCCGGCCGCTTGCCGGGCTTGAGCTGCCAGCGGTCGGCGTTGGCGAGCAGGCGTGCCTGGATTGCGGGTGGGTAGTCGCTCAGGGTTGTCACGGGTGGGACTGGCTTGCCGGGCAGGCCGGCCTCGCGGATGACCTTCGGCCAGCGCGGTCGCCAGCACAGCAGCAGGCTGAGCCAGTGGCCGGTGCCGATGATGACGAAGGCGGGCCAGACAAACAGCAGCGCAATTTTGAACAGCCAGCTGCTTTTGCGGAAGAAACGCCCAAGGCCTTCGAACTGGGCGCTGAATGCCTGGATGGGTGAGGGTAGCTGGGTGCTCAGGCGGGGGCGAGGGACGGCGTGTGGGCCTTCTTCCATGTAACGGCGGATGAATTCCCACTCATCACGCAGTTCGCTGCCGCCTTGGCCTTGTTTGCCCAGCAGGGCCATCTCCATGTGAGGCAGGCCGGTGCGGCTGGGGTGCCAGACCAGGCCTAGTCGCATGCCCATGCTGAGTGAGTCATCTTCTGGATATAAGCCAGTGCTCCCGGTTGTTTTCCAAGGGCATGTTCAGAGTTCCTTGGCATCAATGAGTGTGTGCCATTCACTGGCCGCCATTTGGCCCAGCACCTTCGTCTTGCCATCGTTGCCACGCGTGATGAACAGGGCGCTGGCATAGCTGTTCGATGTTGCGCTAGAAGGCGCTTTGAGCGCCTGCTCCAGTTGATCCATGCAGCCGCTGTGGCTGACCAGCACGAGGTTGTGGCCACTTCGCTTGAGGGCAAAGGCCTTTTCGGCAAAGTGGCTGTCACATTGATTAAGCCAGTCTCGTGTGGCGATGGTTTTACCGAACATGGCTTGTGCGGTCTGCCGGGTTCGCACCTCTGGGCTGGTCCAGACATCAGCTTCGCCCAAGCCAAGGTGTTGCAACCCGAGGCCTACATCGGTGGCCGCCTGCCTGCCCGCGACGGTGATCCCGCTGGGGTCGTTCAGGCACGCATCACTGGAGCGGTCGCAGCGTTCGGCATGGCGCAGTACGACAATCACCGAGCCTTTTGCCCAATCGGTATACAGCCCACTGTGCTGCAGGTGATGCGGATTGCCCAGGTTGGGGGTGGCCGCGCGCTGCTGGGCCCAGGCTGCCGCTACGCCGAGCAAGAGCAGCAGGCACAACACCACCCATTGCGCTGCTCCCCAAGGCCATCGGTGTATCGGCCCAAGCCGTGAAGCGGGGGAGTCGTCGATCAGGTCGTGCAGCATGTTTGCCACTCCAGTCAGTTTGCTCCATGCGAGAGCGTCGGCACTGTAGGCAGTGGAATGTCGGCAGAGGGTGAGGCGGGTGTGAAAAAAGCCTTTCGCTGATGGGTGTGCGGTGGAGGTCAAACCGGGTGAGAGGGTAAGAATGAAACCGGTTTCAAAACATTTCTGAACGCGCTAGATTATTCGGCTGTCTTCTTGATGGCCTATCAAGATCAACTCTTTATTGAAAATCAGATGGCGCTTATCAAGGCCACCCCAAAGCCGATGAGGATTCGCAATGCCTGAGCATGCCCCAGACAACCCGCGCAGGGATTTTCTGCGCAAGACCTTGACTCTGATCCCTGTCGTTACAGTGGCCAGTACAGGGCTTGGCGTGGGCGCCAGCCAACTGCTTGCGGCCCCGCAACCGCATCAGCAACCGAAAGTGCCGGCTACGCCGCCTGCGGGCAATTATCAACCGACATTCTTCAGCGCCGAAGAATGGGCTTTTCTACAAGCTGCCGTTTCCCGCATCATCCCGGCCGATGAGCTTGGCCCAGGGGCACTCGAAGCGGGCGCCGCCGAATTTATCGACAGGCAAATGAACACCCCCTACGCGACGGGCGCACAGTGGTACATGCAAGGGCCGTTCAACGCCGACGCCCCGCCCGAGCTGGGCTACCAGTTGCAGCTCAGCCCGCAACAAATCTACCGCCTGGGCATCGCTGCCGTGGACGGCTGGTGCAAAGCCAATGGCGGACAGGTTTTTGCTGCGCAAGATAGCGCTACCCAGGACCGCATTCTCAGTACGTTGGAGGCAGGAGAGGTGGTTTTCGAAACCGTTCCGGCCAAGGTGTTCTTCAGCCTGCTGGTGCAAAACACGCGCGAAGGGTTCTTCTGCGACCCGATTCATGGCGGCAATAAAGGCATGGTCGGCTGGACCCAGATCGGCTTCCCCGGCGCCCGCGCCGACTTCATGGACTGGGTCGAGCGCAACGAGCCTTACCCGTTCCCGGCTGTATCGATTCGTGGTGAGAGGGCCTGAGGCATGGCGACTGTGTTGAACAAAGTGGATGCGGTGATCGTCGGCTTCGGCTGGGCCGGTGCGATCATGGCCAAAGAGCTGACCGAGGCCGGGCTGCACGTGGTAGCCCTGGAGCGGGGGCCAATGCAGGATACCTACCCCGAAGGCAGCTACCCGCAGGTGATCGATGAGCTGACCTACAGCGTGCGCAAGAAGCTGTTCGTCGATGTGTCGAAAGAAACCGTCACTGTCCGCCATAGCGTGAATGATGTGGCATTGCCCAATCGCCAGCTGGGCGCATTCCTGCCGGGCAAGGGCGTGGGGGGCGCGGGCCTGCACTGGTCGGGTGTGCACTTCCGGGTCGACCCCGTCGAGTTGCGCCTGCGCAGCCACTATGAAGAGCGCTACGGGCGCACGTTCATTCCCGAAGGCATGACCATTCAGGACTTCGGCGTCAGTTATGAAGAACTGGAGCCCTATTTTGACTTTGCCGAAAAGGTCTTTGGCACTTCAGGCCAGGCCTGGACCGTCAGAGGCCAGGTGGTCGGTGAAGGGAAGGGCGGCAACCCCTATGCGCCGGACCGCTCCAACCCGTTCCCGCTGCCCGCGCAGAAGAACGTTGTATCGGCAAGGCTGTTCGAAAAGGCTGCCACCAGCCTGGGCTACAAACCCTACAACCTGCCGTCGGCCAACACCTCCGGGCCATACACCAACCCCTACGGGGCGCAGATGGGGCCGTGCAACTTCTGCGGTTTCTGCAGCGGTTACGTGTGCTACATGTACTCCAAGGCCTCGCCCAACGTGAACATCCTGCCGGCGCTGCGCCAGGTGCCCAACTTCGAGTTGCGGCCCAATGCCCATGTGCTGCGGGTGAACCTGGACGACCGCAAGCGCAAGGCTACCGGCGTGACCTACATCGATGCCCAGGGGCGCGAGGTGGAGCAACCGGCAGAGCTGGTGATTCTGGCGGCTTTCCAGTTCAACAACGTGCGTCTGATGCTGCTTTCCGGCATTGGCAAGCCTTACGACCCGGTGAAGAACGAAGGTGTGGTCGGGCGTAACTTCGCCTATCAGAACATGGGTACGGTAAAGGCGTTCTTCGACAAGGACACCTACACCAACAACTTCATCGGCGCGGGTGGCAATGGCATTGCCATCGACGATTTCAACGCCGACAACTTCGACCATGGCCCGCACGGCTTCGTCGGCGGTTCGCCAATGTGGGTGAACCAGGCCGGCAGCCGGCCGATTGCCGGCACCTCCAACCCGCCGGGCACGCCGGCCTGGGGCAGTGCCTGGAAGAAGGCCACGGCCGACTACTACACCCACCAGGTGTCGATGGATGCCCACGGCGCACACCAGTCCTACCGTGGCAATTACCTGGACCTGGACCCCACCTACCGCGATGCCTACGGCCAGCCGCTGCTGCGCATGACGTTCGACTGGCAGGAAAACGACATCAAGATGAACCAGTTCATGGTCGACAAGCTGAGCAAGATCGCCCAAGCGATGAACCCCAAGGCCATTGCCGTGCTGGGCAAGCAGGTCAAGGACCACTTCAACACCACCAGTTACCAGACCACCCACCTGAACGGCGGGGCAATCATGGGCACCGACCCCAAAACCAGTGCACTGAATCGCTACCTGCAAAGCTGGGACGTACACAACGTGTTCGTTCCGGGGGCTTCGGCGTTCCCGCAGGGGCTGGGTTACAACCCGACCGGGCTGGTGGCCGCGCTCACCTACTGGTCGGCCCGTGCCATCCGTGAGCAGTATCTGAAAAACCCCGGTCCGTTGGTCCAGGCTTGAGGAGCGATGAGCATGAAGACACTGTTGATCGCAACTCTGGTGCTGGGTGCCGGCGCGGCTTTGCAGGCCGCAGCGAATGACGATGCGCAGGTGCGCCTGGGCGAGTACCTGGCCCGCGCCGGTGACTGCGTGGCCTGCCATACCGCCAAAGGCGGCAAGCCCTTTGCCGGCGGGTTGCCGATGGAAACGCCGATTGGCACGGTGTACTCCACCAACATCACCCCGGCGGCCAGTGGCATCGGCCAGTACAGCTTCGAAGACTTCGACCAGGCCGTGCGCAGGGGTATCGCCAAGGACGGCAGTACGCTCTATCCGGCCATGCCATACCCGTCGTATGCGCGGGTCAGCGAGCAGGACATGCAGGCGCTGTACGCCTATTTCATGAAGGGCGTGGACCCAGTCGAGCAGGCGAACAAGGCCTCTGACATTCCCTGGCCGCTGAGCATGCGCTGGCCGCTGGCAATCTGGCGCGGCCTGTTCGCCCCAGAGGCCAAGCCCTGGCAGGCATTAGCTACAGCCGACCCTGTGGTGAACCGCGGGGCGTACCTGGTCGAGGGCCTTGGGCATTGTGGCGCTTGTCATACGCCGCGGGCACTGACCATGCAGGAAAAGGCCCTGAGCGCGGCCGATGGCGAGCAGTTTCTGGCCGGCAGCGCGCCGCTGGAAGGCTGGGTTGCCAAGAACCTGCGTGGCGATCACAAAGACGGCCTGGGCAGCTGGAGCGAAGCGCAGTTGGTGCAGTTTCTCAAGACTGGGCGCAGTGATCGCAGCGCCGTGTTCGGCGGCATGAGCGATGTGGTCGAGCACAGCATGCAGCACATGAGTGATGCCGACTTGACCGCTATCGCCCGCTATCTGAAAACCCTGCCGCCGAGCAATCCGGACGACCAGCCGCATGTGTACGACAAGCAGATAGCCGATGCGTTATGGAAGGGTGACGACAGCAAGCCTGGGGCGGCGGTGTACATCGACAACTGCGCGGCCTGCCACCGCACCGACGGGCAGGGCTACACCCGCGTGTTCCCGGCCTTGGCCGGCAACCCGGTGGTGCAGACTACGGATGCCACGTCGCTGATCCATGTGGTGCTTGCCGGTGGCACGGTACCGGCAACGCACACTGCGCCGTCGAACTTCACCATGCCGGCTTTCGGCTGGCGCCTGAGCGACCAGGAGGTTGCCGAGGTGGTGAATTTCATTCGCAGCAGTTGGGGTAACCAAGGCAGCGCCGTCACGGCCGGTGACGTGAAGTCGCTTCGCTGACGTGTTTTTCTGCGCCCTCGCCCGTAGGAGCGGTTTTAACCGCGAACACGGGCGAGGCCCGTGCTATCCCCTAACGTAATCAGATTCCAGGGTAAGCCCTATTCCACAGATATGAATCTATAACAATCAATGAGTTATGCAATATTATTAATGCGATTTAACATTTACGGTCTTCGTGCCCGACCAACGGCATGTTGACGAACCCGTGCATTTTTGCTGTATTGAAACCGGTTTCATCACTATTAAAACAATCATAAGGAAAACCCATGACCGACGCGCCTGCCCATACCCGCGAACGGGTCACCATCAGCGAAGTGGCGCGTGTTGCTGGCGTTTCCAAAGCCACCGTCTCCCGTTACATCGGTGGCGACCGCCAATTGCTGGCCGAAGCCACGGCCAAGCGGCTGGAAGAGGTCATCGAACGCCTCGGTTATCGCCCCAACCAGATGGCTCGCGGCCTCAAGCGCGGCCAGACGCGACTGATCGGCATGCTGGTGGCCGATATTCTCAACCCCTATTCAGTGGCCGTGATGCACGGCGTGGAAACCGCCTGCCGTCAGCATGGTTACAGCCTGGTGGTGTGCAACACCAACCGCGACGACGAGCAGGAGCGTCACCACCTGGTGGCCCTGCAGAGCTACAACGTCGAAGGGTTGATCGTGAACACGCTCGGTCACCACCCCGGCGAACTGCTCAACCTGCGGCGTGACATCCCCATGGTGCTGGTCGACCGCCAATTGCCCGAGCTGAATGTGGACCTTGTCGGCCTGGACAATGCCGACGCAGTCGAGCAAGCCCTTGACCACCTGCAGGCCCAAGGCTACCGCGACATCCTGGCGGTCAGCGAACCCCTCGATGGCACCAGTTCACGCCTGGAGCGGGTGCAGGCGTTCGGCGCGTCGATCAGCCGCCGGCCAGGCATGCGTCAGCAGGTACTTGAAATCAGCGCAGGGCTGCAGGGCCAGTTGGCTTCGTTTCTTGCCCACAGTGGCCATGGTCCGCAAGCCATCTTCACCTTCAACGGCGTTGCCACCTTGGCGGTGACCCGGGCCCTGCTCGAGGCCGGGCGCAACCTGGTTGCCGATGTCGGGTTGATTGCCCTCGACGACCTCGACTGGTACCCCTTGGTCGGCAAAGGCATCACCGCACTGGCCCAGCCCACCGAGCGCATCGGTGTGGCGGCATTCGAAAGCCTGCTCGGTCGCCTGCGCGGCGACAGCGGCGCAGCACGGCGTATCGACTTCAAGGCCAACCTGATCATCCGCGGTTCAACCCAACCCCAGTAAGAAACAGCAGGTTTGCGCCTGCTGCTGTTGATTAAAAAATGAAACCGGTTTCATAGGGACAAGAACAATGCACGCGAACCCCGTTTCCATCAGTCTCTCCAGCTACGGCGCCGACTTTGTGCGCCAACGTGGCCAGGAGCAGTTTCTGGACCTGCTGGCCGCCGCTGGCGTCAGCCGCGTCGAACTGCGCGAAGAATTGTTCGCCAGTGCACCGGACGCCGCTGCGCTGGGTAGGGTCATTGCCGCGCTGCGCCTGGAATGCCTGTACTCCACCCCCCTTGAACTGTGGACCGCGCAAGGCGTGCCCGACTCGCTACTGGTGCAGAAGCTGGAAATTGCCCGGGCGCTTGGCGCGGTGGCGCTGAAGGTTTCCCTGGGGCACTTCGATGAGCACTGCGATGTGATGGCCCTGGCGTCGCTGCTGCCTGCGCAGGGGCCTCTGTTGCTGGTGGAAAACGATCAGACCGCACAAGGTGGCAGGCTCGAACCGATGCTGCAGTTCTTCCAGCGCGTCGACCCGCTTGGGCTGCGCCTGGGCATGACGTTCGATATCGGTAACTGGCAGTGGCAGGGTGAGCCTGCGCGGCAAGCTGCAAGGCAGCTAGGCCGTTGGGTGCGCTATGTGCATTGCAAGGCTGTGCAGCGTCGGGCCGATGGCCGTCTGGTTGCCATACCGCCGCAAGCGGCGGACCTGCAGGAGTGGGCAGCGCTGATGGCCGAGTTTGCGCCGGGCGTGGTGCGCGCCGTCGAGTACCCCCTGGTGGGCGAAGACCTGCTGGCGCTGACCCGGGCCCAGGTGCGTCACCTTTCTGCACTGGGCGCGGCGCAGGAGTTGGACCATGCATGAACATGACGTGCTGTGTTTCGGCGAGACCATGGCCATGTTCGTTGCCGAGCAAGCCGGTGACCTGGCCGGTGTCGGGCAGTTCGGCAAACGCATCGCCGGCGCCGACAGCAACGTGGCGATCGGCCTGGCGCGGCTGGGTCTCAAGGTACGCTGGCTGAGCCGGGTTGGTGACGATTCGCTGGGCCGTTTCGTGCTCGAGAGCTTGCGCGGCGAAGGCCTGGACTGTGCCGGCGTTGAGGTGGATGCCAACTACCCGACGGGTTTTCAGCTCAAGGCCCGCAGCGATGATGGCAGCGACCCGGCAGTGGAGTACTTTCGCCGAGGTTCGGCGGCCAGCAGGCTGTCTCCTGCGATGTTGAGCCCCGTTTGGCTGCAGGCTCGCCACGTACACGCTACCGGTATTCCGCTGGCGTTGTCGGACAGCTGTCGGGCGCTGTCTCACGCGCTGCTGGACGGGATGCGCGCAGCCGGGCGGAGCATATCGTTCGATCCCAACCTGCGTCCCTCGCTGTGGCCCGATCAAAGCAGCATGGTGCGTGAAATCAATGCCTTGGCGGCGAAGGCCGACTGGGTTTTACCGGGGCTGGAGGAGGGGCGGTTGCTGACCGGTCAGCACACCCCGGCCGATATCGCCGCGTTCTACCTGGACCAAGGGGTGGAACTGGTGGTGATCAAGCTGGGCGACGCGGGCGCCTACTTCCGCAGCGCCAAGGGCGAAGGGCAGGTAGCCCCGGTGCCAGTCAGCCGCGTGGTGGACACCGTCGGTGCAGGTGATGCGTTTGCCGTCGGTGTGCTCAGCGCGCTACTGGAGGGCCGTCCGGTAGCCGAGGCGGTAGCGCGCGGCAACTGGTGCGGCAGCCGTGCCGTGCAGTCACGAGGCGACATGGAAGGGCTGCCGCTGCGTCATGAACTGGAGGCCTATGACCTGCGCAGAAGCGCATGAGTCGACCCCGAATCACCTGTTGCAACAAAAACAACAAGCTCAGGAGAAACAAACCATGCAAAGCCAAAGCCTGGCACCTCGCCGCTGGTGGTACATCATCCCGATTGTGTTCGTTACCTACAGCCTGGCGTACCTGGACCGCGCCAATTATGGCTTCGCCGCCGCCTCCGGCATGGCTGAAGACCTGCACATCACCCCGGTGATGTCATCGCTGTTGGGGGCGCTGTTCTTTCTCGGTTACTTCTTCTTCCAGGTGCCTGGCGCCATCTACGCCGAGAAGCGCAGCGTCAGAAAGCTGATCTTCGTCTGCCTGATCCTGTGGGGCGGCCTTGCCACACTCACGGGCATGGTCAGCAACGTCTACATGCTGATCGGTATCCGCTTCCTGCTCGGGGTGGTGGAGGCTGCGGTGATGCCGGCCATGCTGGTGTACCTGTGCCATTGGTTCACCCGTGCCGAGCGCTCGCGCGCCAATACCTTCCTGATGCTGGGCAACCCGGTGACCATTCTGTGGATGTCGGTGGTGTCGGGTTACCTGATCAAGCATTACGACTGGCGCTGGATGTTCATCATCGAAGGCCTGCCCGCTGTGATCTGGGCGTTCTTCTGGTGGCGCCTGGTGGATGACCGCCCGGCCCAGGTGAAGTGGCTGAGCGAGCAGGAGAAGGCCGCCCTGGCGCAGGCGCTGGCTGCCGAGCAGCAGGGTATCAAGCCTGTGAAGAACTACCGCGAAGCGTTCCGCTCGCCGCAGGTGATCATCCTGGCGCTGCAGTACTTCTGCTGGAGCATCGGTGTGTATGGCTTCGTGCTGTGGCTGCCATCGATTCTCAAGCAGGCGGCGAACGTCGATATCGTGCAGGCCGGCTGGCTGGCCTCGGTGCCCTACCTGGCGGCGGTGCTGGCGATGGTGGGCGTGTCCTGGGCGTCGGACCGCCTGCAAAAGCGCAAGCGCTTCGTCTGGCCGCCGCTGCTGATTGCCGCCGTTGCGTTCTATGGCTCTTACGCCTTGGGCAGCGAGCATTTCTGGCTGTCGTATGCGTTGCTGGTGGTCGCCGGCGCCTGCATGTACGCACCCTATGGCCCGTTCTTCGCGATCGTGCCCGAGATCCTGCCGGCCAACGTCGCAGGCGGCGCCATGGCGCTGATCAACAGCATGGGTGCGTTGGGCTCGTTCGGCGGTTCGTGGCTGGTCGGCTACCTCAACGGTGCTACGGGCGGGCCCGGTGCCTCTTATCTGTTCATGTGCGGTGCGCTACTGACTGCAGTGGCGCTAACCGCTGCGCTCAATACCTCCCAGACGTCAGGCCGGGCAAAGCGCGATAACTCGCGTCTGGCCATGAACCATTAGGAAACCTGCAATGAAGAAGCGAATCGTCCTGTATAAACGCCTGTCTGACGACTTGATGGCACGCCTGCAAGATCGCGTCGAGGTGACCTGGGTGGATACCTCCCGGCCCGATGGCCTGGCCCGCCTGCGTGATGCGTTGCCGGGGGCGCACGGGTTGCTGGGGGCCAGCCTGCGCCTGGATGCCAGCCTGCTCGACCTTGCCCCGCAACTGGAAGTGGTGTCGAGCGTTTCGGTAGGCGTGGACAACTACGACATTGCTGAACTCAGCAGGCGTGGTGTGATGCTCACCAACACGCCCGACGTGTTGACCGAAACCACCGCCGACACAGGCTTTGCCTTGATCCTGGCTACCGCCAGGCGGGTGGTGGAGCTGGCGAACTGGGTGCGTGACGGCCGCTGGCAGGCCAACCTGGGGCCGGCGCATTTTGGCAGTGATGTACACGGCAAGACGCTAGGCATCGTCGGCATGGGCCGCATTGGCGAGGCCCTGGCCCGGCGCGCGGCCGCGGGTTTTGGCATGCGCGTGCTGTATCACAGCCAGCGTGCCAAGCCCGAGGTGGAAGCACGCTATGCCGCATGCCAGTGCAGCCTGGATGAGCTGTTGCAGCAGGCAGACTTCGTTTGCCTGACAGTGCCGTTGAGCGCCAGCACCGAAGGCCTGATAGGCGCACGGGAACTTGCGTTGATGAAGCCTGAGGCAATCCTGGTGAACATCTCACGCGGGCGTGTGGTGGATGAGCAGGCGCTGATCGAAGCGCTGCGGGCCAGGCGCATCCGCGGTGCGGGGCTGGACGTGTTCGTGCACGAGCCGCTGCCGGCCGACTCGCCGCTGTTGCAGCTCGATAACGTGGTAGCGACCCCGCATATCGGCTCGGCGACCGAGGAAACCCGCCAGGCCATGGCGCGTTGCGCGGTGGATAACCTGCTCAGCGCGCTGGCCGGTGAGCGGCCGGCAAACCTGGTCAACGGCTGACGCGCGCCCCTGCCACGGGGGCCGCGCAGCCTTTGAAATGATCAGCGGCAGTTACCTGCCTTGCGATAGCCTGCTGCCTGCGCTTCACCTTCGTTAGCGAAGGAAACCTGGTTCTTCGCTGCAACCTGGTTGTAGCCTGGGCAGCCGACTGACAGGTGATAGACGTGGCTGTTGCGGTTGCCAAGCACGGCGCCGACCGAACCGGCGCTGGCCAGGCTTGGTTTGGCCTCTGGCTTGGCCGCGTTTACCGGCACCGCCTCTACCACGCCGCTGCCAACCGGCTTGTAGCCGGCAGTCCACTTGCGTTCGCCGCTTACGAACGGGTTGGCATGGCCCATGATCGCGGCAATGCGCCGGTCGCGTTCTTTCTCCCAGGCCGACACCGGGTGTTGCTTGTCCCAGGCCATCAGCAACTGTTGCTGTTGGCGCGACATGCTCAGCTTGTAGCGGTCGAACATGTAGAAGGTGGTGCGGGCCACCAGGCCTTTGACTTCGTCACGCGGTTCAGCGGTGCGCTGGACGAAATCGACCTTGGTGGTGCATTGGCCGTATTCGCCGGCATTGCCAGTGACCATGCCGTAGTTGAAGTTGCTGCGGTCACCGTTGACCTCACCCACGGCCGGGTAAAGGTTGAACAGGTCGGCCTCCATGGCGCGGAACACCGGGTCGTTGTCCACGCAGTGCTCACGGCCGCCGTTCTTCCAGCACTGGCGCTGGTTGCCGAAGGTGTGGGCGGGCACGATGTGTTCCCACTCGGTGCGTTCTGCACGGTTCTGCTGCTTGCGCGTCTGGTAACCACACGAGGCGGCATCGATGCGCCCGCCAGACTTGCCCACCCAGGTCCATTTGCACCCGCAGTACAGGTCGCCGAGGGCACTGCTGGCCTGGTCCAGGTAGACCTTCTGCTTGGCCACCACTTTGGCTTCGGTGAAGGTGGCCGGCGGGTTGGCCAAGGCGGGGAGGGTAAAGAAAAATAATAAGGTTATGGCGTAAAGCAGTGATTTCATGGGGAAAACATATTTCAGGTTGGGCCGCGCATTGTAATGGTTTCCGCGAGGCTGACCAGCTCGCGGACCCATACCAACTGCCGCAAGCCCGCGCTATTTGAAGCCGGTGACCGCGTGGGGAACGTAAGGGGCCTGCAAGCGCGCCACCTCGTCCTCGCTCAGCTGCAGTGACAGTGCGCCCAGGGCATCGTCCAGGTGGGCGGGCTTCGAGGCGCCGACGATAGGGGCACTAACGCCGGCCTTACCCAGTACCCAGGCCAGCGCAACCTGGGCCATCGGCACACCCCGTTCGCTGGCGATCTGCTCGACCACATCGATTACCCGGCCGTCCTCCACCTCGGTCTTTTCATAGAACGACTGCCCGGACACGTCGGTGCGCGTGCGCTCGGTCTGCTGCCCATGCGGCCGGGTCAGGCGGCCGCGCGCCATGGGGCTCCAAGGCATCAGGCCGACGCCTTGATCCAGGCACAGCGGAATCATCTCTCGCTCTTCTTCGCGGTAGATAAGGTTGAGGTAGTTCTGCATCGACACAAAGCGGCTCCAGCCGTGGCTGGCGGCTACCTGTTGCGCCTTGGCGAACTGCCAGGCATACATCGACGATGCGCCGATGTAGCGCGCCTTGCCGGCCTTGACCACATCATGCAGGGCTTCCATGGTTTCCTCGATGGGGGTGTGGTAGTCCCAGCGGTGGATCTGGTAGAGGTCGACGTAGTCTGTGCCCAGGCGGCTGAGGCTGGCGTCGATGTTGGCCATGATCGCCTTGCGTGACAAGCCTTGCTCATTGGGCCGGCTGGCGCCTTCCCACATGTTGGCAGGGAAGAACACCTTGGTGGCGATCACGGTTTCTTCGCGGCGGGTAAACTCCTTCAGGAGTTTGCCGAGGATGATTTCCGAAGTGCCGGCGGAATAGCTGTTGGCAGTGTCGAAGAAGTTGATGCCTTGCTCGACGGCGTGGCGAATGATTGGCCGGCTGGCGTCTTCGCCCAAGGTCCAGGGGTGAGTGCCGGCGTCGGGTTCACCGAAGGTCATGCAGCCCAGGCACAGCCTTGAAATGTCCAGCCCGGTGCTACCCAGCTTTACGTACTGCATCGTCGTCTCCTTCAAGGGCGTGAGTGATGGAGTTAGCCTAACGCTGGCAGGCTTGGGCGAAAATTCCGTATTGATGCAGGCGCCATCTGCAAGAATTCACAAGCGTAGCATCGGCCGCACCTGCTGCTGAAGGAAGTCGGTAACCGCCTTGATCCGTGGTGTGGCGCGCACATCTTTATGCACTGCCAGCCAGATTTCGATGCTCATGGTCTGTTCGGCGGTGCCTGCTTCCTTCAGGCCGTGTTCCTGTGCCATGAACGCGGGCAGGCAGGCAATGCCGATGCCGCCGGCACAGGCTTGGGCCTGGATGCGCAGGTCATTGCTGTGCAATGCGAACGGCTGCTGGCCGGCCTGGAGGTTGAGCCATAGCTGTTGTGGTGAACGGGCCTGGGACTCGTCGTAGCCGATGTAGCGCCTTGCCGTTGCGCTGGCCAGGTAACCGGGCGACGCGTACAGCCGGTAATCCAGGTGCCCCAGCAGGCTGACCACCAGGGTTGGCTCTGTCGGCCTGGCCAGGGCGATGCTGATGTCCGCTTCGCGGCGTGCCAGGGATGCCTTGGATTTGCTGCCTACCAGTTTCAGGCGCAGCTGTGGGTAGCGCTGGTAGAGCTCGCCCAGGCGCCGGGCGACGATACTGCCCAGCAGCGCCGGTGGTGCCGAGAGCACCACTTCACCTTCCACTGCCTGTTGGCCGGCGCTGGCGAAATGCTCCAGGGCAAAAGAGGACATGGCCATCTGCTCGGCAAGTTCCGCAACACGTTGGCCTTCGTGGGTGAGGGCATAGGCGCGGGGGCGCCGGTCGACCAGCTTGAGCTTGAGCGACGCTTCGAGCGAGGCGATGCGCCGGGCCACGGTGGCGTGGTCGACACCCAGGGTCTTGGCGGCGGCCGACAGCGAGCCGGCCGAGCTGAAGGCGGAGAAATGGCGCAGGTCTTCCCAATCGAACATGAATGACTCGGCAGTGGCGGGTGCATAACGGGGTAGGGTAACCCTTTATGACCAGGCCGGCTTCAATGCCCGCCTTTCATCCGCCGCGCCACCAGGTAGATGCCCAGGCCAGCCAGCGCAGTCGCGGCGCCGATGTACCCGGTGCTGGTCCAGCCCATACCAGCAGTAATCGCCATGCCTCCCAGCCATGGCCCCAGGGCATTGGCCAGGTTGAACGCCGCATGGTTCGACGCCGCTGCCAGGCTTGGCGCTTCATGGGCAATGTCCATGAGGCGAATTTGTAGCGGTGCCGCCAGGGCGATCATGGTGCCCACCAGGCCGATGCCCAGCAGCAGGCTCCACAGCGCCTGGGCGGCGAAGGTAAAGAACAGCAATACGGCAATCGACCACATCAGTACCAGCCCCACAGCGCGGAACTGCAGGCGGTCGAACAGCTTGCCGCCTGCGATGTTGCCAACGATGCCGCCCACGCCGAACGCCGCCAGCCCGAACGGAATCCACTGTGGCGACACCTGGGTCACTTGCAGCATGGTCGGTGCCAGGTAGCTGAACACGCAGAACATGCCGGCAAAACCGATCGAAGCGATGGCCAGCGCCATCCATACCTGTGGGAGGGCAAAGGCCTGTAGCTCCTTGCGCGGGTCGCTGCGAGTTTCATCGTGGCGCTGGGGCACGAAACGCCAGACCAGGGCGATGGTGCACAGGGCGATCGCGCCGACTAGCACGAATGCCGAACGCCAGCCGAAGTACTGGCCCAGGAAGGTGGCAACCGGGTTGCCGAGCAACATGGCCAAGGTCAGTCCCATCATCACCCGGGCAACGGCCCCCGCGCGCTGATCCTTGGCGACCATGCTTGAGGCCACCACTGCGGCAATGCCGAAGTAGGCGCCGTGGGGCAGGCCGCTGATGAAGCGGAATGCGACCAGGCCACCGAACGCGGGGGCAAAGGCAGTGGCCAGGTTGCCCACGGCATACAGCAGCATCAACAGCAGCAGCATGTGCTTGCGCAGCAGTTTGGCACCGAGAATGGCCAGCGTCGGGGCGCCAACCATCACCCCCAGCGCATAGGCGCTGATGGCATGGCCCACCTGCGGCTCGCTCAACTGCAAATTGCTGGCAATGTCGGGCATCAGGCCCATGATGGCGAATTCGCCGGTGCCGATGGCAAAGCTGCCCAGTGCCATGGCGGCTTCCATCTTGGCGACGGTGCTTTTACTGGGTAGCGGGGGGCGTTCCTGGACTGACATCTGTATCCCTATTGAAACATGCTGAAACGTTCAAGGCGGGATGATAGTCAATCGATGGCAGCAACGTCGAGGACGCTGCCCCCGACAGGCCCTTAGCGTTCCAGGTAATGCGTCTGTGCAGCAAAGTCGATGAACCGCTTGCTGGCCAGCGACAGGTATTCCCCCGAGCGCCAGCACAAGCGGAAACTCATCTGCTGTGCTGGCCGGAACGGCACGCCGACGATGCCTGGCGTGCGTTGCTGCACCGAGCGCAGCAGGGTCGCCACCCCCATGTTGTCCAGCGCGGCCTGCACCACCAGCGAGACGAAGTTGCTCTGTAGCGCCACCTGATAAGTGATGCCATGTTCGGCGAAGAACGCATCCAGAAGATGGCGTTGAACGAAGGTGCGATCAAACACCACCATGTCGGTATTGCGCAGGTCTTCGGCGGTGAGGAAGGCTTTGCCGGCATAGGGGTGATCAGGGTGCATGCACGCCAGCATCTCGTCGCTGCCCAGCAGGATCGACTCCTTGTCGGGCGGCACACGCCGGGACTCCAGCAGCGCCAGGTCGATTTCCCGTTGCTCCAGGCGGTGGCCAATGTCCTCGGCACTGCCTTCGAACACGGTCATCGCAATGCCCGGGTACAACTGGCGGAAGGCGTTCATCAACCCGGGGACGTAGTGCAGGCCGAACATCGGCGGAATACCCAGGCGTACTTCACCACGCTTGAGGTCGGCCATGTCGCGCAGTTCTTGTCGGGCAATGTCCATTTCGCGCAGGGCGGAGGCAATGCGCGGCAAGAACTGCTCGCCCTCTGCCGTGAGAATCACTTTGCGCGTGGTGCGGTTGAACAGGGTTACCCCCAGTTCTTCTTCCAGCCGGGTAACGGCCATGCTCAGCGCTGGCTGGGCGATGTGCAGGTGCTGCGCGGCCTTGGTGAAGCTGCCTTGGCGGACGATTTCGACACAGCAGCGCAATGCCTTGAGGTTCATTGAGGGGTGCTACCTTTCATGCGAGATGCATTTATAACGAACTGTGATGCTAAGCATCATAACAATATATTTATTATTATTAACCAGAGGGCCTACGATGCGCGCCACTGAGACATCCTGCAACATCTCAGTCACGCAGTTTAATAAATCTGCAATCCCACAAAGATTTTGAGGTAGTACCCCAAATGGCCAAGGCCGCCGATGTCGTTGTGCAATGCCTGGAAAATGAAGGTGTCGAGTATGTATTCGGCATCCCCGGCGAGGAAAACCTCGACCTGCTCGAATCCCTGCGCAAGTCGAAGATCAAGCTGGTACTGACCCGTCACGAGCAGTCTGCAGGTTTCATGGCTGCCACCTACGGTCGCTTGACCGGCAAGACCGGCGTCAGCCTGTCGACCCTCGGCCCTGGTGCCACCAACCTCGTGACCGCCAGCGCCTACGCCTACCTGGGCGGCATGCCGATGATGATGATCACCGGGCAGAAGCCGATCAAGAAGTCCAAGCAGGGTCGCTTCCAGATCATTGACGTGTGCGGCATGATGGACCCCATCACCAAGTACACCCACCAGTTCGCCTCGGCCGACAACATCCCGGCCCGCATGCGCGAAGCCTTCCGCCTGGCCGAAGAAGAAAAGCCGGGCGCGGTGCACCTGGAGCTGCCGGAAGACATCGCCGCCGAGCAGACCGACGCGCTGCCGATCCCGCGCAGCCTGCACCGCCGCCCGCTGGCCGAGCACGTGGCCATCGAAGCCGCTATAGAAAAACTGCAGAACGCGCGTAACCCGATCCTGGTGATCGGTGCCGGCGCCAACCGCAAGATGACCGCCAAGGTCCTCAAGCAACTGATCGACAAGACCGGCATCCCGTTCATCACCACCCAAATGGGTAAAGGTGTGGTCGACGAGCGCCACCCGCGCTTCTTGGGTAACGCTGCCCTGTCGTCCGGTGACTTCGTTCACCGCGCCATCGAAGCGGCTGACCTGATCATCAACATCGGCCACGACGTTATCGAAAAGCCGCCGTTCTTCATGGTCCGTGGCGGCACCGAAGTCATCCACATCAGCTTCCGCTCTGCCGAAGTCGATGCCGTGTACTTCCCGCAGGTGGAAGTGATCGGCGACATCGCCAATGCCGTGTGGCAGATCAGCGAAGCGCTGAATGACACTTCGCACTGGGACTTCACCCGCCTGATGGCCATCCGTGAAGCCAACGAAGCACAGATCGCCGAAGGCGCCGACGACGACCGCTTCCCGGTCTACCCACAGCGCATGGTTGCTGACATCCGTCGTGTATTGCCATCCGAAGGCATCGTCGCCCTGGACAACGGCATCTACAAGATCTGGTTCGCCCGCAACTACAAGGCGCACAAGCCGAACACCGTGCTGCTGGACAACGCCCTGGCGACCATGGGCGCCGGTCTGCCATCGGCAATGGCTGCGCACCTGGTGCACCCGGACCGCCCGGTAATCTCGGTGTGCGGCGACGGCGGCTTCATGATGAACAGCCAGGAACTGGAAACTGCAGTACGTCTGGGCATGCACATCACCGTGGTGATCCTGCGTGACGACGGCTACGGCATGATCCGCTGGAAGCAGGCCAACATGGGCTTCACCGATTTCGGCCTGGACTACGGCAACCCGGACTTCGTCAAGTATGCCGAAGCCTACGGCGCCAACGGCCACCGCGTGGAAAGTGCCGAAGGGCTGCTGCCGCTGCTGGAGCACTGCATCAAGACCCCGGGCGTGCACGTGATCGACTGCCCGGTCGATTACAGCGAGAACGACCGCATCCTCAACAGCGAGCTGCGTGAGCGCGCGCTGGCGGTGTAAGCCCTGACAGGTCGGCGCCGTCCTTTTTCAGGGGCGGCATTGTGCTGCGAAGAGGCCCGTATAGCTGACAGTGATATGTCGGCTTTACGGGCTTTTTCATGGCACAAGGCTGCCTCTGTATCCCACTCACCGCAGATCAAGCAGGCCTTGCAGGCTGGCCAGAATGGCATTGGCGTCGTAGGGCTTGCGCGCGACGGGCACATGCTGCAAATGCTCGGGAATGCTGATGCCTTCGCCATAGCCGGTGGCAAAGAGGAACGGAACCTGCCGGCGAACCAGTTCATCCGCTACGGAAATGGAGGTTCCGGTGCCCAGGTTGACATCCAGTATTGCCGCGTCCGGTTTGTGGCTGCCAAGCAGTTGCATGGCTTGGTCCTCGGAACTGGCGGTGATCACGTCCTTGATTTGCGCATCATTGAGGATTTGCTCCAGGCCTACTGCAATCACCAGTTGATCCTCGAGTATCAGCACACGCAAGCCCGAGCACGCTGAAAAGGCACCGTTTGCATGGGCCAGAGGCGTGGCCGGGAAAGCGGTTTCTGCCGCTTCGGCTACGGAAAGGTGCTTGGCCGGGATTCTGAAAAAGCCTTGCAGGCCTTCGGGGTGATATTCCACCGTGCTGGTGCCACCCAGGTCGAACGGGATGCTGCGGTCGATCAGCACCGTGCCGAAGCCGCTGCGGTTGGGCGGGCGTACCGTTGGCCCACCACTTTCACGCCAACTGATGGCACAGGCGTGGGTGGCGTCGATTGCCCAGCTCACCGAAAGCTTGCCGCCGGCCCGCGATAGCGCACCATACTTGGCCGCGTTGGTGGCCAGTTCGTGCAGCACCAGCGCCATGACCGAGTACGCGCGCGCATCGAGGATGACGTTCGGGCCCTGCAATTCGATCACGCTGGCAGCCGTGCGATAGGGCGAAAGCTCGGCCTCCAGCAGATTCGTCAGGCGCCCGCCACCGTCACCACGCACCACCTGGTCGTGGGCCAACGACAATGCCTGGATACGCCCTTTCAGCGTTGCCACATAGTCCTGCAGGGTCTGGCTCTCCGGGGTCGGATGGGCAACCAGCGCACCAATCAGCGACAGGATGTTCTTGACCCTGTGGTTGAGCTCTTCGTTGAGCATGCGCTGGCGCACTTCAGCCTTGGCGCGTTCACTGGCGAGCAGCTCGCTGTTGTGCAGCACCACTTCAACGATAGCTGTACGGATGGCATCGCCAAACTGGCGGTCCTGCTCGGTCCAGGGTAGCGACTGCTGGTGAACGGTTTCTTTCCAGATGGCGAAGCTTTTGCGTGGCGTCAGGCGATCGCCCAACGCGCCGCTGTCATAGGTTTTGTTCGGGTCCCCGGCCCAGTCGAGTGTCTCGACCACCTCCTTGCGGAAGAAGATCAAGTAATCCCTTGGGTGTTGCGACATCGGGATGATCAGCACACCCGACACATCATTAAAATACGCCTGGGCCGACGGGATCACTGTCGACAGGCGATTGGACGCCCAGATTCGGCCTTCGCTGACCATGTCTGCCAGGCGCAGCAGATCAGGCACGGCCGTTTGGGGCGGCGCCAGCCCTGCGGACGACCAGCGGCCCAGCAGTGACATGCCGATGCCGTCGCAGGGAATCAGCGACATCAATCGGGGCAGGCGTGCATGGAAGAACCCATCGATGTCCGCAGCCTGGTTGGCGTCGCGCAGCATGCTGTCCAGCGCTTTGTGGATGCGCACGGCGGCTTCGAGTTTTTGCCGGCTACGCAGGGTCTCGATATGCAGGGAGAAGAACTCACCGAACATTTCGGCGGCCACACGTTGCCCCATGGCCAGCGTGCGCGGTGCGTAGTGATGGCAGGCAATCATTCCCCACAGCTCGCCGTTGACGATGACCGAAATCGACATCGAGGCGCCCACGCCCATGTTGCACAGGTATTCGCAATGAATCGGCGAGACACTGCGCAGGTGCGCGTAGGACAGGTCGAGCGGTTCGCCCGAGGGGTCGAGCACCGGGTTGATGGCGACCGTTTTGAACTGGGCGTCGGAGATTACCCGGATCGGGTTGCGCAGGTAGAGCGCGCGGGCTTGCTGGGGGATATCGGAGGCCGGGAAGTACTGGCCCATGAAGCTTTCGAGGTCGCCACGCTTGGCCTCGGCAACCACCTTGCCGGCGCCGTCTGCTCCCAGCTGGTAGATCATTACCCGGTCGTAACCGAGCACCGCCCTGACAAAACGGGCGGCATCGCGGAACAGCTTGCTGGTCTGGTCGATTTCGCGTAGTTGGGCAATCAGCGTGCGCGCCAGCTCGATCGGTTCGGCGATGCTCGCGCCAGCGGGCTCGAATTCGAGGATTGCCGTGCCTTTGTACAAGTGGGCGGCGATGTCGACGGCCTCGCCGTTGGGCAGCGTCACGCCGAAACTGAGCGCGGGCCGCGAGGCGTCCCGGGTACGGGCTAGTGCATTGCGAAGCGTATGCGCGACCTCGTCGCCCAGCACCGCGTGCAGTTTCTGACCATTGATATCGTTTGGTACACCCAGCACTTGTGGGGCGTTGACCGAATGGCGCAGCACCACGGTCGCTGAGGCATCACAGGCCAGCAGGCAGCCATGGGGCTGGATGCTCCCGGGAATCTGGATGGGCTCCCGGTCGCAGTTGGTCAGGTTAACTTGGGGATTGTAGGTCATTGGCCCGTGCCTGTGGGTAAGGGGAGGCGGGCAGCAGGTCCGCCATCGTGCGTCAGCCTAGCAGGCATTGCACGCCTTGGGGATGGCGGGCCGCTCCAGTCCAGGGCAGTGCGCTGCTGCTGATGAGTCAGCTTTGGAGTACAGATGTGCTCTTTTCGAGAATCGCTTGAAGGCAAGCTGCGATCAATGGTCTCATCCCGCGCTTGAGCCAACTGGTATTGCAAGATGAACCGCCCACTGTTTATTTCCATCGATGGGCCCAAGGGTACCGGCAAGACCACGCTGCTGGAGGCCGTCACTCAAGCCTTGCGGCTGGACGGGAACAAGGTGATCCGCCTCTGCGAAAGAAAGAATGACCCTCACCGGGGCGAGACCATGGCCTTGGTCAACCAGCTTTCCAGAAGCCCTTGCCAGGACCTTGAGTTCAAGGTTTGCGAGCGCTTCGCTGAAAGCCGCGCCTGGATTTCCCGGCATGTACTGCCCAGGCAGCCCGCTGACAGCATCATCCTGATTGATCGCTGGTACCCCTCTGACGCTGCATTTCGCCGCACTGTGCCGTTTGACAAGATCCTGCGCCTGAACCTCGAACGGAACGTGCAAGTACCCGATCTGCATGTCGGTGTGGTCACAACGCCTGAAACCTCATGGGCAAGGGCCGCGGCGCGCACACGTGGGCTGGGCAGTACGGTGATCCATAACCTGGATGAACAGGTTGCCTGTACCGAGGCGTTCGAGCGTGCAGTTACAGAGCAAGGCTGGGTGCTGTGCCGCAATGAAGGGACTGTCGACGAGGCAACGCGGCAGGTCGTTCGCGAGATTCAGGGCGTGCTTCGACACCTCTGAGGCAGGGGTGAATACTGCCTTTGCAGGTATCAGGCGCCCTGCCGGTCGATGTCACGGCGCAGGACTACCGACGTGGTGATGTCATCCACCGATTCGTGACGTGCCACGTTGTCGCGTACCTGGTTGAGGTCGTCGATCGTCCGGGTCTCCACTTCAACCACCAGGTCAAGCTGACCGCTCACCGATGAAACCCGTCGCACGCGCGCGTCCGTTGCCAACTGGTCGAGCAGCCCCATGGCAGGCGTGCGCTGCAACGTCACCAGCAAGATGGCGCGTATGACGTTGGCGTCTATTTCGCCGATGTCAGCGCGATAACCGCGAATGATTCCGCTGCGTTCAAGGTTGGCTACCCGCTCGGTGGTGGCGCTTCTGGAAAGGCCTATGCGGCCGGCTAGTGCCTTGAGCGCAATGCGCGCGTCCTTTGACAGTACCTCAAGAATCTCACGATCTTTAGCGTCCAGATCACGCATTCCACCCCCTTGATAAACTTGCCGTCATTATGCCGGTCGGAACCGGCATTATGCCTGTTGCGCCCGACCGTATGCAGGGTGTCCGTTTCGGCTGTGCATGACAAGCTATTGCAAAAACAATTCGCGCGCTCGGAACCTGATGATATGACAGACCTTTCCCACCCGGCACCTCGGTTTTCGGCAAGCGATGCAGAGGGCCTTGCAAAAGATTTCTTCAATGTCACCGGCACTGCAACGCCCTTGGATGGGGAACGTGATCGCAATTACCGGCTGGATACGGGCGTAGATGCAGGCTGGATACTGAAAATCGTCAATGCCAGCGAGCCCAGGGTAGAAAGCGAGTTTCAAACCGCGCTACTCGATCACTTGGCCGTGCATGGCGCGCATTTGGGCGTGCCGCACCTGCGGGCCAGCGTGACTGGCGACTACCTGCCGTCTGTGGCCAGCAGCACCGGTGAAAAGCACGCCGTGCGCCTGGTCAGCTGGCTGGCCGGCACGCCACTTGCCAAGGCCAGTCGTTCCATGGCGCTGATGAGAAACTTCGGCCAGGCACTCGGTGAACTTGACCGTGCCCTGCAAGGCTTCATGCACCCGGGCGCAGTCCGCGACCTGGACTGGGACTTACGCCACGCTGCGCGTTCCCGCTCGCGGCTGCACTGCATCAAGGACCCTGATCGCCGGGCCATTGCCGAGCGCTTCATCGCCCGGTTCGAACAGGCTGTACAGCCGAAGCTGGCGTCCCTTCGGGCCCAGGTGATCCACAACGACGCCAACGACTGGAACATCCTGGTCGATGCCGAAACGGCCGGTAACGTGACTGGCTTCATCGATTTTGGCGATGCCGTGCACACCGTTCTGATTGCCGAGGTAGCGATCGCCAGCGCCTACGCCATTCTCGACATGGACGACCCGATCGGCGCTGCGGCTGCGCTGGTGGCCGGCTTCCATGAGAAGTACCCGTTGCAAGCGCAAGAGCTTGATGTGTTGTTCAACCTGATAGCCATGCGCTTGGTCATCAGCGTCACGTTCTCCGCTTCCCGGCAGGACCAGACCGACGACAACCCTTACCTGGCGATCAGTGAAGCGCCTGCCTGGCGCCTGCTGGAGCAGCTTGATTCGATGAACCCACGGTTGGCCACCGGCATTCTGCGCAAGGCCTGTGGTTTCGATGCCATCGAAGGTGCGGGGGAGGTCCGCCGCTGGATTGCCGACAACCTCAAGTCGTTTGCCGACCTGGTGCGCCCGTCAGCCGCCATTCTCGACAAGGTGATCGCGCCGTTTGGCGATGCCAGCCATGAGATGACCATCGCTTCGGCCCAGCAGCGCCCGGCAGATGCGACGCGGTGGTGGAATGAATTCTCTGCCGCGCACAAGGTGCCGCTGGCCATCGGACCATGGGGCGAGATACGTGCCATCTATACCGACAGCGCCTTCGAGTCTCGCTTCATCAAGGGGCAGCACCGTACCCTGCATATCGGGGTAGACCTGGTGATGCCAGCGGGTACCCCGTTGTACGCACCGATCGCCGGCACCGTCAGAAGCGTCGAGGTCGAGCCAGGCCCGCTGGGTTATGGCGGCCTGGTGATGCTTGAGCATACCCCACCCGGTTGCCCGCCATTTTTGACGCTGTGGGGGCACATGGCCCACGAGGCGCTCAGCCGTTTGAAGGCCGGTGACAAGCTTGAAGCTGGCGACCTGGTCGGCTACATGGGCAGCGATCACGAGAACGGCGGCTGGATTCCCCACCTGCATCTGCAGGTGGTCACTGATACCCGGCTGAGCGCGCACGAGGTCATTGGCGTGGGTGAGCCAGCGTACCGCGACGCGTGGGCCGACCTGTTCCCCGATGCTTCGGCCCTGGCCGGTATCCCGCCAGAGACCTACAGCCAGCAGGGGATGACCAAGGCCCAGATCATTACCAGGCGCAAGGAACTGCTGCTCCCTAACCTGTCCATTTCGTACACCGATCCGATCAAGTTCGTGCGCGGGGATGGCGTATGGCTGATCGACAACTTCGGGCGGGCCTACCTGGACTGCTTCAACAACGTCTGCCACCTGGGCCATAGTCATCCCGACGTGGTCGAGGCCCTCACCCGCCAGGCTGCGCTGCTCAACACCAATACCCGCTACCTGCACGACAATATCGTCGAATACGCCGAACGCCTGACCGGCACTTTGCCAAAGGGCCTTTGCGTAGCGTCCTTTGGCTGCTCGGGGAGTGAGGCCAACAGCCTGATGCTGCGTATGGCGCGCAATTACACAGGCAGTGATCAGGCGATCGTGCTGGACTGGGCCTACCACGGCACCACGCAGGAACTGATCGATCTGAGCCCTTACAAGTACAAGCGCAAGGCGGGTAAGGGCAGGGCGGCGCATGTTTACGAGGCCGTAGTCCCGGACAGCTACTACGCCCCCGAGCACTGGCCCGTGGAAGCGCACGGCAAGCGCTTTGCCGAGTCGGTGGCAGAGCAGCTGGATGCCATGCGCAAGGCAGGCAAGCGCCCCGGTTTTTTCATTGCCGAGTCGATCCCGAGCGTGGCGGGGCAGGTGTTTTTGCCCGAACACTACCTCAAGGAGGTGTACGCCATGGTGCGAGCCGAAGGTGGGCTGTGCCTGGCCGATGAGGTTCAGGTGGGGTTTGGCCGGGTCGGCAGCCACTGGTGGGCATTCGAGACCCAGGGCGTGGTCCCGGATGCCGTCAGCATGGGCAAACCCATTGGTAACGGCCATCCGATGTCGGCGGTAGTGACCACGCGCGAGGTTGCCGATGCTTTCAACAACGGCATGGAGTATTTCAATACCTTCGCCGGTAACCCGGTGTCATGTGCGGTAGGTCTGGCGGTGCTCGATGCAATCGAACGCGACCAGTTGAAAGAAAACGCCCTGAACGTCGGCCATTACCTGCTCGATGGTTTGCGCAAGCTTCAGCAGCAGTTCGAGGTGATTGGTGATGTGCGCGGGTTGGGCCTGTTTCTCGGCGTCGTGCTGGTTGCCGACCGCCGGTCGAAGGCGCCAGCCACGGCCCTGGCCAGAAAAGTGGCGGATGGTGCCCGGGAGCGCGGCGTGTTGATCGGCACCGAAGGCCCGCATGACAACGTGCTGAAAATGCGGCCCTCGATGATTTTCAGCCGGGCCAATGCGGACTTTCTTCTCGAGGTGCTGAAAGACAGCTTCATCGCGGCAGTGAAATAACGTTTCAGGACGAGCAGGGCGCGTCCGTGAGCACGCCCTGCGTCGCGCCTGTCTGGCGCTCTGGGCAAGTTGCCAGATTCAAGCCCCTCTGATGCCCAGGCCTTCGCGAGCCTGGCCATGCAGGCCGGATGCCTCCGGCAATGCCGTGACCTTGATCGCACGTACCGGTACGGCGAACCTTGCGCCGATTTTCGAAAACCGCTCCAGCAGCCTGAAGTTGATCGCCTGCTGAATGTCCATGTACAGGTTGTAGCCTGGGTCCTGGACGATGTAGACACACTCGAACTCCAGCGCCTCTTTGCCGAAGCCGCGCAGGTGAGCGCGATCGAAACGCGCCTGCTCCTGGGCCTTGATGGCGTCTTCTACGATGCCTGGCGCTTTCTTCACAGCCTCGGTTGGCGTGTCGTAGGAAAGCCCGAACTCGAACACGATGCGACGCTCTTGCAAGCGCTTGTAATTCTGGATGGTGCTGCTGATCATGCTGGCGTTGGCCATGACGATCTGTTCGCCGCCAAGGCTGCGGATGCGCGTGGTTTTGAGGCCGACGTGTTCAACGGTACCCGCCAGGGGGCCGATGACGATGAAGTCACCGATCTCGAACGGCTTGTCCACGGCGATCGACAACGAAGCGAACAGGTCGCCGAGGATATTCTGCACAGCCAGCGCCACTGCGATGCCGCCCACGCCAAGGCTGGCGACGAAGGCGGTGATGTTCACCCCTAGGTTCGACAGCATCGCCAGCACCACCACAGACCACAGCAGTACCCGCGCGCCCCAGGCCGAAAGGGTAGCCAGCGCGCTGCCCTGGTTCAGGCCGTCGGTACGGTGGCGGGCGAAGTAGCGGCTCAGGCCCAGGCCGATGGCGCGGTTGGCCCACAGGCCAATTTGCAGGGCCGCGACCACGAACCACAGGCTGCTGACCCTGCTCAGCCAGCGCTCGGGCAGGTCGAGCATGCTCAGGCCCACCAGCAATGAGGCCAGCAACAAAAGAAAGTTGCTGGTGCCGGAAAGCACCTTGGCCATTACCTGGCTCAATGGGCCTTCGTGTTCGGACCACCGCCGTATCCGGCGTATCAGGAAACTGATTGCGGCACGGGCGACCATGAAGGTCACGATGGCGACTGTCAGCGCCACCAGCAGATTGAGAATGGAGATGCCAAATACGGTGGTGTCGCTGAAAAACGCGATGATGCGGTCGTTCATGAGTACCTCGCCTCTGGGTTGATTTGCCAAGGTGCTTTCTTGGGACGTCAAAGAGGCGCTACAGGTCGATCGGATTTCACCGCGCGGGGCAGACGGAGTCAGTCTCGGTAGATTTTTTTCAATAACTGCAACAGTTTGTTCAGCATTGGCACGACTTGCGGGATTCGATTGCCAACGCACGCTTGCCGCAACGGCTGCAGGCCCATGCCAACCAGCACCTGTTCGACGATGCCGTGCGCACGCTGCGCCCAGCGCCGGGTGAGACTGCGGCCCAGGACCCTGCATAGCAACTCCCTGGATGGGCTAGTGCTGCTTGCGCAATGCTTCCTGCTCCGGTTCGGCGACCGTGACCCGGTTACGGCCCGATACCTTGGAAAGGTACATGGCGCTGTCTGCGCTGCTGAGCAAGGCGCTGAGCTCAGTGGCAGGGGCCTTCGCGAACGCTAAACCTATGCTTGCGGTGACCGGGTGTTGCTCATTTACACGCAGTTTGGCTATCAGGGCCCGCAGGCGCTCGGCAACCTCGATGGCCGTGGCTAACGGTGTATTGGGCAGCAGGATGGCGAACTCCTCGCCGCCCAGCCTGCCGGCAATGTCGTTGTCACGCAGGCTGGCACTGATCACTGCACCGATGCGCTGCAGCACCTGGTCGCCTGCGGCATGCCCGAACGTGTCGTTGATCTGTTTGAAATGGTCGACGTCCAGCATCAACACGGCCATGAATGCACCTGCGTCCTTGCACCGGGCGTGTTGCGTCGAGGCGTTGTCGAAAAAAGCACGGCGGTTGTTCAGGCCAGTCAGTTCGTCCGTGCACGAGGCCACCATGGCCAGCCGATGCGCGCGTTGCATTTCGTGTTTCAGGCGCCAGGCCGTCGTCAATGCAGAGGACAGGCTTTGCGTCGCGCTGACCACGAACCAGGCGAATACCAATACCGCCAAGGCTATCCCTTGTTGCAGCGTGGAAGGTTGCAGCAGTAGCCAGCCCGTAGAAGGCAGCAAGACCAGGCCCATCGACACCAGGGTCATGTTGCGGTAAGAGGAGTAGCACGACACCGCGCTGACAGACATCCCGACGGCAAACAGCATGATCAGCGTCTGCCCCAGCGCGTCGTCGGCGGGCATTACGGCAAATGCGCCCCAACCCCAGATAGCCGCCGACAGCATCAGTGTGACCCAGTAACGCCACTCCCAGCGTTCGGCCGTACGCAGGTTGGCCGGTGCTCGCAGATAGGCCAAGAACATGGCGGCACGCACGCCGGTCGACAGGCCCAATAACGTCATCCAGACGATGACCCTTTGCTGGTCGAAACGCTCCCAGCCCAACCAGCACAGCATTATGGCGGCCAGGAAGCTGCCAAGCACCGCAGGCGCCGACTGGACGAACAGCTGTTCGAGCCGATCCGTCCGTACGGAGCGCGCTATTTCATCGCGGGGATCAAGGTTTGTCATGGCTGGTGACGCCACTCGTGACCGGTAGCGGATACCTGCACTTTGATGGCGCCTTGGAAAAGCCTCCTGGCGTTCACATGTGATGCCCTTCGCCATGTTTGATTGCTGGATTCAGAAAGCGTTGCGGTAGGTAGTGGCAGTGCAGAACTGGCTATCACCACGGCTACGGCACCTGCGACGTTTTCCGCATTTCATGTCGTTGCGCGGATCCCTTCCTTGGCCGAAGGCCAGGTTTCCCTCGCAAGTTCCGTATCACGAACATAGCCTGTTTTCCGGCAATTCGAAAGCCGATCGATCGCGACGGCCAACAAGTGTTCGAGCAAGCCAAGGCAACTGAGGGTGTTGCCCGAACCACTGGCGCCGACCAACGTGCAGCTTTCAGAAATCGAACGTCACGCCGGCATACAGTGCACGACCGTCACCCGGGGAGTGGAGGGAGGCATCCGCACCATCCGGGTCGTACCACACGTACTCGTAGTAGCGGTTGGTGAGGTTCTTAAATTGCAGGTCGACACTCATCGTTTCGTTGACCTTGTAGGTCGCGCCAAGATTCGTGAGCACGTAACCGCCATACCGGCCCTGGGTATTCTCGCGTTCCAGGTAGTAGTTGGTCTGGCCATTGATCCAGGCCGTCAATTGCAGGGCAGGGGTGGCCTGGTAGCTGATGCCGGTGTTCCACAGATGGTGTGGCACGTGATCGATTTCCTGGCCCTTGCTGCCTGGTAACACGCTGCTGGGTTCAAGGATCTTGGAGTACTGCCAGGAGTAGGACATCCACACCTCGGTGCGTTCGTCCGGGTGCAGGTTGACCTGCAGGTCGTAGCCCCAGCGGCGTGTTTCGCCGACGTTGTCCGACTCGCCGCTGGGGTCGTTCAGGCGACGGCTCACTTCGCCAGAGGCGTCCTGACGCCAATAGGCCACGCGGCCATCGACCCAGCTGGCCGGGGTGAACTTGATGCCAGTTTCCCAGCCTTCGTTGATAGAAGGGTCCAGGTCCTCGTTGCGCGGCGGCACCTTGTAGGCTGCGGCGCCCGTCCCGACCTGGAAGGTGCGGCCCCAGTTGGCGTAAACGCTGGCGAACTTCCACGGCGAATAGACAATGCTGAGCTTGGGCTGCTTGATCAGCCCGTAGTCGTTGATGTCGGAGTCCTGCCCGGTCATCTTGTTGGTGAAGTCACCACTGATTTTGTCCACCCGGTAGGCCGGCACGATCTTCAGCGACTCGAACGGCTCGATCTCCGCCTGCACATAGGCACCGACCGTGTTGAAGTCGAAGTCCTGGTCGCGTGTCTGCGCCTGGCGTACACGCTCCACGGTGCGGTAGCGTTCGCTGCGGTTCTGTTGCTTCTGCACATCGCTGCCACCTTCCAGCGCAAAGGCGTGCAGCCAGTCCACCTGTGGCCGCCAGGTCAGCGAGGTGATGGCACCGTACTGGTCCTCGTAGGTATCGCGCTCCTGCTGTGAACTGGTGCGCCAGTACTGCGTCCAGCGACGGTCGTCATAGGTGTTGAGGTAGGTCTTGGCTGACCAGGACAGCGTTTCGGCCAGGTCGGTGTCGAAGTGCACGCTGACCTGGTTCATTCGCCGCGTGCCTTTGTCCGTGGCGTTGTAGTCATTGCTCATGCGCGGATGATGGCGGGCGTCATCCTCGGTCAGGTAGCCGGCCTCCTGGGCTTCGGACTCGTAGTGGCGGGCGATCAGGCCAAGGCGGTAGCTGCCATCGTCAGGGGTATAGAACCACTTGCCGCCGAAACTGTAGCGTTCGGTGTCGGCATGGTCGCGGTAGCCGTCGACCTGCTGGCGGGCGAAGAAGTAGTTCTGCGTCCAGTTGCTGGTCTCGATGCCCTTGGCCAGTTGCACCTCGCGGGTGTTGAAGCTGCCGTAGCGCAGGCGCGCCTTGTTGTAGTTGCCGCCGGTGCGGGTGTTGATGTTGACGTTACCGGCGATGTTGTTCAGGCCATAGCGCGGGTCGCTGGTGCCGCGCACCACTTCGATGTTGTCGATGTCCATGGGGAACACCGAGTCGATGAAGGGCATGTTGCCGTCATTGGTATTGCTGGGAATACCATCGATCAACAGTTTCACGGCGTTGACCTCGCCTTCGCCATTGAAGCCGCGGAACGAAAGCTTGCCGGAGGTGGTGCCTTGGTTGAACTCGGTGAGCATCACCCCCGGTGCCCGGCGGAACAGCTCCCAGCTGTAGGCAACCGGCATCTCCTCGAGGATGTCACCGCCCAGAATATCCACCGAACTGAGCACGCTGGTCGTCGCCAAGGGGCCGCTATTGGTGCCGGTCACATTGACCGCGCCGAGGGTGAGTACCGAGTTTTCGGCAGGCAGTGTTTCAGCGATGGCAAGTGACAGCGGGTTGAGGCCGAACAAGGCGAGCACGGGCAGTACGGCGCATGCGGTACAACGGAACGCAGGCATGTGTGGTTTCCTGGCAAAAACGGTCGGGCAAGGTCAGGCGTCGTGCAGCGCACGCCATGACCACAAGACAGCAGCGACGGTTCAGGCCAGGGGTGAGGCGCGGGGGTTCAGCCGAGGCCACTGTTCTCGTGGCAGCGGCAAGGCATGACGGTCTCCCAGTAGAAGGTCGGCCGGCCAGTAGCGGGGGAACAGATGGCGGTAGTAATCACCGCCTGCCAAGGCATGGCCGGCATGGCCACAACAGCAGTCACCACTCTGGTGCTTGGGTTCAGGGGAATGGTCGAGTTGCGACAGGTCTGCCTTGAGCTGGGTCAACACTGACTTGGGCAGGCTCTGGGCACCGTGAATGCTGCAGAAACTGCCGAGAATCAACGACTGGCTGTCGAGGCGAGGTGATTGCAAGGCACGATCGAGCGGCATCGCCAGCAGGTTGAACAGCAGGGCGAAGCAGGCGAACAGACAAAGATGTGCGCGAGCACGTGAAAGCATGAGTCACCCGAACGAATATGGCGCGCATTAAGCCGCATCCGTTGCCGGCTGTACAAGTTCCGTGGTGCGCCATTTTGTCGCGGGCGTACCACGCTGAGGGCTCAACGACTGCGCATGCAGGCGGCCATCATGAACGTTCGGCTCAGGTTTTTTGTTGGAATGCAGCGTCCAAGAGAGTGGTTATCCCTTCCGGTCTTTTACTCTTGGCAGGGTTCTCATCGGGCCAAACAAAAGCCGGGGCGTATTACCGTCCCGGCTTTTGTTTTTCAGAGAACAGCGACAATCGCTTAGGCCGCAGCCAAACACGAAAGGCGCCCGGTCGGTGTCATCAGTAGCGCCACAGCACAGCGACTTCCAGGCTGCGCGGCTCACCCAGGTAGTACTGGGTGTTGGTCTGGTGGATGAAACGGGCATATACCTCGTCGGTGAGGTTGCGCAGCCGCGCGCTGACTTGCACGTGTTTGTCCAGGTCGTGGGTCATGGACAGCCCGTAGACGGTGTAGGACGGTACCCATGCGGTGTTGGCGGTGTTGGCGTACACCGATGAGACGTAGCGGGCATCGGCCCCGACCTGCCAGCCGGGCGCCAGGTCGTAGGTCAACCAGAGGTTGGCCACGCGCTCGGGGATGTTGACCGGGTTCTTGCCCTTGCGCAAGTACACCACGCCGCTGATGGTCTCGTTGAACTCATCGTATTCGGCATTTACCCAACTGAAGTTGCCTGCCGCCAGCAGCTTGGGCGTGACCTTGAACGAGGCTGCCAGCTCGATGCCGGTGGAGGTCTGCTGGCCCGCCTGCTCGGTGGTGTTCGGCACGGTCGAGGAGGGCACGGAGATATCCTTGCGCACGATGCGATACGCCGCTGCCGTGGCCGAGCCGCGGCCGTCGAGGAAGTCGAACTTGCTGCCTACTTCGACCTGACGGCCGGTGCTCAGGTCGAAGTCGCCGACCTGGTTGATCGAGGCGCTGGTCAGGGTACCGCCTGGTGGTTCGGCCGAGGTACTGTATTGGGTGTACAGGCTGACGTTGGAGGTCAGCTCATAGACCAGGCCCAGGCGACCGGTGATGGCGTCCCAGCGTCGGTCGAGCCTGGCTCGCGCCACATGGTCGACCACGTCGAAGTCGATATGGTCGTAGCGCAGTGCGGTGATCAATGACAGCTGATCGGTCAGGCGGGTACGGTTCTCGACGAAGGCCGAGGTGGTGTCGGTGGTGGTGGTTCTGCCCTTGGTTATGGGCGCGTCCATACCGGGGATATCGAGGAAGTGCCCGGGTTCGAAGCCGTTCGGGTCAACCGTGTCGAACGCCCCCTTGGACAGCGGGTAGTTGGTTTGCTGGTTGGTGCTGTAGTCCATGCCGAACGCCCAGTCGCTGGCCAGGCCGAACAACTGGCCCTGGTGGGTCAGCTCAAGCCTGTCGCCGTTGACCTCCTGGTCGTGCCGCTGGCGATAGCCGCCCGAGCGAGCGATGGCGCTGTTGTCGGCGTTGTAGCGATACACTTCGAGATTGCGGTAATCGCGCTGGCCGTTGTAGTGGTAGAAGGTGTTACGCAGTTGGGTGTTGTCGTCGAAGCGGTAGTCGGTGATCGAGCGCAGCCACCGGGTGCGCTGCTCGTAGCGACCGTCTTCGACGTTGTAGTTGTTGAAACGGTTGTGCTTGTCGATGTGCAAGGTACCGACCAGTGGCTGCAATACCGGTGTGCCCCAGTAGGGGCTGTCCTCTTGCTCTTCCAGGTATTCGATGGCCAGCGTGTGCGAGAGCTGATCGTTGATGTCGCTAAGCAGCGAGAAAGCCAGATTGCCGGCCCCATTCTCCTGCCGATCGATATAGCCGTTGGTGCTGGTGCGGCTGTAGTCGAGGCGCGCATAGTGGCGCGGGCCGTCGCCCGTGTTCAGCGCCTTGTTGAAGGCGACCGACGTTTCCATGGTGTCGTAGCGTGCATAACTGACGCGCCCTTCGAAGGTGTCTTCGTCACGGCTTGCCAGCCGGGTGATGAAATTGAGGCTGCCACCGACAGCGCCGCTGCCGTTGAGGAATGAGGATGGCCCGCCGAGCAATTCGACGCGGTCGTAGATCCAGGCGCCCACCGGGCGCGCCGCGCCGCCATACTGCAAATTGATGCCATTGAACAACTGGCTGATCTGGGCACCGTTGAACCCTCGGTACGACACATACCCCCCCCAGCCGGGCGGAGCCGAGGCGTTAACCCCGGGCAGTGCATTGGCGGCGTCCTGGAAGTTACGTGCGCCAATGCGCTCCATGGTCTTGCGGTCGGCAACGCTGACGGAAGCGGGGTTCTCCCTGGCGCTGAGGTTCAGCCGCGAGCCGCTTTCGATGGGGCGATCAAGGTCAAGGCGGGTTGCCTCCGTGGGTTGATTGGCTGTGGCCGTGACATTGCTGGCCGGCAGGGTCAGGGTGTCATCCTGCGCCCAGGCACAGGTTGCGCTGCCAACGAGCAGCGCCAAAGTGGTCATGCGGAACATGCAAGGCTTCCTGGCTGAAATCGGTGAGCACACGTCCGCTGCCGATCAGGCGGCACGGGGACGTGGCGATGTCAGAACGCGAGAAGCGAAGCAGGAGAGGCGCGGGGGTTGACCAGTGGCCAACGCTGCTTGGGCAGGCGTGGTGGAGGTTGGTTGGGTAAGGGGCTGCCCGGCTCGCCGGCGAGCAAGGTCAGCAGGCCAAAAAATACGGCCAGCAGCGTGGCGCTGAACAGGCTGGCGATCACGCAGTCACCGCCGGCAGGCAGGGCCGAATCGCTTAAGTCTTGCTCACCTTGGTACATGCCGCTGCTGTCAGCCGTGCACCAAGCGGCATCATCCATGCCAGCCAGGCGCAACCCGGCCATTTGCCCATGGCCCATGGCGCACAACAACGAGCCGAACAGGATGCTGAAATACAGCACCCAGGCGACCTGTGATCGTGTGTGGTGGGCCAGCTTCATGACGGGACTCGGCGTGACAACGGAATGATCAGGTTTGGAGTTGGCGACGGATTCTACATCTTCTGAGGTATCTGAACAGGGGGACTTTTCAAGCGCGAATATTCAATCGGGTACAGGCGCACGAGACTTAGTGGACACCTATGAGTTCGGCAGCAAGCGCGCGGAGTTCGTCCTTGTCCTGTTGAAGCACAAGCCCACTGCCCGCGTGTGCAAGCAATCGCGCGGCATGCCGGCTGCAGGCGGGCCGAAATGCATGGGGGTTGATGTGCGCCAGGCTGACAAGGGCTTTGATCAAGCGCAGATTGACCTCGTGCAAAGCTGCGCCGTCCCGGCTGATCGGTGCAAAGAAATCGTCAAACAGGTCATCCGCCACCAGTGCACGCACATAGACCTGCGCGCATTCGTTATCCGTACTCTGCGCCACGGGATGCAGTTTCCCCCAACACGTCAAGCACCGAATGCCGCGCCCAATGATGTCGATGGCTGTACCGGGATCATTTACCGCAGGGGACAGCGCTCGCGAGGCAATCTCGGACAACACCGAAAGCCCGAAGCGCGGGTCATGCTCGAACGTTCTCCTGAGGCCGATGCTCAAGGCAGCGAAAATATCGATGTCCAGCGCGCCATTGTCATTGAGCGGCTCACCGTTCACGGCCAAGGCCCGCGCAACCACCATACCCTCATGGACAAAGGTGCCAGGCAGGACTTCGAGATAAATTCGAATCTTGGTGTCCGTCGCAATCCTGTTTAGCGTAAGGACATCGATGTGCTGTACATAGCCTGTCTGGCCGCTTTTCACTTCATGGGCTGCCCCAGCAAGCTTGAGGTCAGGCGGGTAGGCTGCACCGCCCAGATAGGGGTGTTCAACACGCTGCTCGATGGCTTTGATCACAGCTTTTTCGACACGGTCGATCGTCTCGCCCACGCGCCCTAGCTTGGAGAGGTGATCAATCCAGCGCAGCAAGGTGTAAATGATCAGGACCACAACCGCAATCGTCACGGTGAAAAGCACTACACGACCTTGTGTACCGTAGGCTCCGGTACTCAGTGCAATGATACCGACGAGGCTGAAGAGAAAGGACCCGATGAAGGTCGCCAGAGCGTTCTGGGTCGTGGCGTCCTCCATGACCAACGAAGTGGCGCGCGGGGTTACGCCACTGCTGGCGGCACTGTAGGCCGAGACCATTGTACTCAGCGAAAACGTTGTGACGGCCAGCATGCTCGAGGCGATGATACCCAATATCTTGTCAACCGCATCTGCACCGATACGGGCAGGCAAGGTGACGGGGACCGCATCCTTGAGCACCACGGCCACCAACGCCGTAACCACCCCCAACAGGGAGAAAAGCGTTGCCCTGAACCAGAGACGCTTGGCAATTCTCGTAGCCAACCAACGCCAGCGAGCTATCATGAAGTCCTCCTTTTTGCCGAGAGTGTAGGCCCTTAGGGGAAGTTGCAGTTATTCATAAGCTGTTCCTTCAAAACCTCCACAGCTTTAGGCCTTCTGGGGGTGGACTTGTAAAGCAGGACGACCTGGCGCATGTAACTGTCAGCCTCCGACACGGGGGTTGCATGTACGTCGTCAGTCTTCAATCCCGCCCAGTACGGGACAACAGAAGCCCCCATGCCTTTTGCGACCATGATGTGGATTGCATCTAGCGCATCCAGATTACACAGCACATCGGGCTGCAGGTTATTGTCATTCAGGTATTGCTGTGCAATCTGCCCACCCCAGGCATTTGAGTCATATCGAATCAGGTTTCGCCCAAGAATCGTCGAGCGGACGTTGCGCTTGTCAATGGGGTCTTTGGTCAAAAGCATCAGGGGTTCTTCTCGAAGCACCTGCATACGCAAGGTTTTGGGGACGTTGAAGGGCGGACATACCATGATTCCCGCATCAAGCTCTCCGGAAGCCACGTGTTCGTAAAGACTGCGCGAGTCCCCCGGGGTGATGCGTAGCCTCAATTGCGGAGCAATGGTTGATAGCTGGTTCATGGCCTCCGGCAATATGCCTGTCAACGCGGTAGAAATCGCGCCAATCTTGAGATACCCGGACAGGCTGCTGGTGTCCATATCCTCCTTTAGCTCTGCTGCCCCCTGGATCAGATCTCGAATCTTCGGCAGCAACGACAGGCATTTCTCGGTCGGTTCGACAGCGTGTGCGCTTCGGATCAGGAGTTCGCACGCCAGTGACTTCTCGAGTGCTTGTATACGTTGGCTGACTGCAGGTGCTGTCAGGTTTTCCCGTCGAGCAGCCGCTGCAATCGAGCCAGTTTCTATTACCGCAATCAGGCTTTCGAGAAATCGAGTGTCCAAAACATTTCCTTTCGCTGAGAGATGGAAAAATGCGCTTTAGCACTTGCGCGAGGCTACGCTAACCTCCCCAAAAGTTCTATCAGAAACCAAAGAGGGTAGTTATGAAATCGTTATTTCATGTTTCATACCATGTTACAGATCTCGAAGCATCGCGTAACTTCTACGGTAACATTCTCGGCTGCAAAGAAGGCCGCACGAGTGAAACTTATGTGGATTACGATTTCTTCGGCCACCAGATTTCGCTTCACAAAGGTGTGCCCTTTCCAACTACCCGTACCGGCAAGGTTGGCGACCATGAAGTGCTGATGCCGCATATCGGCTTGGTGCTGCATCTGGATGACTGGTTCGCGATGGCAGACCGCCTGGCGTTTCATGGTGTGCAGTTCGACATACCGCCGGTTGTACGATTCCCTGGCCAACCTGGGGAGCAGCGAACGATGTTTTTCCTGGACCCCAGTGGCAACCCGATCGAGATCAAAGGGTTCAAGGACTTTGAAGGTGTTTTTGCCACCTGATTGGCAAAAACGTCCGGGACGCTCCCCCGCTTTGTCTGCATGAAGTAAGAGGCGTGTATCGGTAAGTGGCCACTCAATAAAAATAACAGGTTCCAACGATGTGTTTGGCATTTTTGCCGGCCAATGTACAGTCCAAATTATAATAACTGGAGGACGTATGGCGAAGACTAGTCTAGTGACTAGAATTATTGCAGGTCTTGTGCTCGGGGTTGTAGTGGGGGCACTTCTCAATTTCTTTCCCGAGTACAAAGCTTGGATAACCAGCAACCTTTTGCAACCCGTCGGCGATATTTTCATCAAGATGATGAAGATGATTGTCGTACCCCTCGTGTTCGCGTGCATGGTCGGCGCGATCGCAGGCAATGGTGATAACAAGGCGATAGGGCGGGTAGGGGTGAAAGCCCTGTTCTACTTCTTCGTCGTGACCAGCATCGCAATTGTTTGTGGCCTGCTGGTTGGCAATCTTGCGCAGCCGGGCGTAGGTGCCAACTTGACCACCCTTGCAAACACCCAAACGCTCTCGCTTCCCTCTGCCTCGGAGAGCACAGGGTTTGGTCAAGTCATCCTCAATATCATCCCGGACAATATCGTCGGTGCAATGGCGCAAGGAAAGCTGCTGCCTGTCCTGTTCTTCTCGGTCATGTTCGGCTTTGGGCTAAGTGCTCTGGACAAAGAGAAGAAAATGCCGCTGATCGCGGTAGTCAATGCCATTTCCGCGACGATGTTCAAAGTGACGCATATCGTGATGCATTACTCACCCATCGGGATTTTTGGCCTGATCGGCGTGACGGTCGCCAACTTCGGGCTTTCCGCATTGCTGCCTCTGGCAAAACTGATTGCCGTCACCTACATCGCGGTCATTCTGTTCGGCGTGGTCGTGCTGGGCGGCATCGCGAAGGTTGCAGGGATCAACATCTTCGACCTGATCAAGGCGATCAAGGATGAGTTGATCCTGGCGTTCAGTACTGCCGCCTCGGCGACTGTCATGCCCCAGTTGATTGAAAAGGTCGAGGCCTACGGTGCGCCGCGTTCGATTGCTACGTTGGTTATCCCTACGGGTTATTCCTTCAATCTGGATGGCGCATCGCTTTTCGTGGGCATCGGCACGCTGTTCATCGCGCAGCTCTATGAAATTCCCCTGAGCCTGGCTGACCAGGCGATGCTGATCATCATCATGGTGCTGACCTCCAAGGGCGCAGCCGGCGTTCCGGGGGCCATGTTCGTGATCTTGACCGCTACGCTGACCAGTGCCGGTCTGCCTGTGGAAGGTATTGCGTTCATCGCCGGAGTCTATCGCTTGATGGACATGCCGATCACGGCGCTGAATGTCTTGGGCAACGCACTGGCGCCTCTGGTTGTGGCGAAGTGGGAGAACCAATACCGGATGCCTGCTGCCCCGATGGTAGCTGCCGAGGAGCGTTCGCAGGCAACGACGATTGCTGCGAGCGCTTTCGTCGAAACCGTCGACAAACCGGCTTAGCCAGGGGCCTGCGGAGTAGACCAGGCCGAGGCGTCGTGCGGATGCAGGCTTTCCAGGTGGCGGACGTGCACCTGGGTGTCGCGATAAGCGCTAAGGCATACCTGTATGCGCCGCGCAGCGTCCTCGACGAACATCAGGTTCTGCCCGTTGAGCGCTGCGAAAGCCTGTTCGTCAGCCCGTTTCACGGCGGTCTGAACCGGCGTGCGCAAAGCGCCTTCGACTTGGTCGATCAAGGCCAGCAACCCGAGATCCGGAGCATCGGCAGGCACCGCGACGCGCACCCGAGCTTCGCTACGTTGGCTGTGAGGCGTCGCCAGCGACGCGTTGCTGCGCAGCCACTGCGCGACGGCGCCGGCTTCAAGCAGTGGCTGGTCCTTGAAGGTTCGCAGGAAGCTGTCTTCAATCAACTGCCGGGAGAGAGCGGCCGAGCATGGGCAGGTCGAGGAGTAGCCGATCCTGACCTCAATATTCAGGTTCAGCGCCCCGCCGACCTTCGTCGCGAGCACGTGAACCGGGTACGACTTCCATCCAGAGAGACCCTCGGTCACCAGTGCAGGGCGGCGAACCAGCAAGTCGAAATCCAGGCGCAACCTGGCATTGCGGCTTTCGCAATCCTGATGGCTGTCGATCATCTCCTGCAACAGCGCAAAGAGGCTTGCCGGCGACACCGCCGCAGCCTGCCCCCATGCGTCCAGCAGGCGATACAGCCTGGACATGTGAATGCCTTTGACGTGCGGTGCCGGCAGGTCGACCTGAACATCCGCCCGGGCGTGCAGTTCACGCTGGTAGGTCGCTTCCTGGATCCTTACCGGCAGGTCGATACCCTGCATGCCGACCCATTGCAGCGGGCTGAGGCTGGGGGCCAGGTCGGTGACGGAAACGTCGGGTAGTGCTGAGCTCATCATTTATATCCAGTGGTGGGAGCCTTGCACGTGGCAGCAAGGGGTATGAATCAGTTTCAGATTACTGGCTGAGTTATAACATAACAATAAGGGCAGGTTGCAAATCACGTCCTGACTCTTGAGCAGGCAGAGGCGGGAAGCCGCTTCGCTTGAGGCTGCTGGCGCGGGAGAAAAAACTATTGGATAAGATCGACGCTGACCTGAAGCGCGTTGGGCTTCAGATTCACGAGCGGTCGCGCAAACAGAGGCGGCCCGTGCTGCAGTAACTACCTATCGCGCATTGGGAGGAGGGTGGTCACCCTCCTTAATGGTAGTGATGGTGGAGGATTTCCCCACCCGCACGGGGCCAGCAACGTGCAGGCCGGAACGCTGCAGTGACAACTCGCTCCAGAACGCTCGGGCAGGCGTTGCGATTGGTGCTTCAGTTCCCATCGTTATCTCGACGGCTCGAATGGGGATGGGGGCTTGCCCCCTCGCCCAGTCACAGCACCTTGTCGAGCGTGATCGGAAACTCTCTCACACGCTTGCCCGTGGCATGGTAGACCGCGTTGGCTACCGCGGCTGCCACCCCGACGACGCCGATTTCACCTACGCCCTTGGATCCCAGTTCATTGATGATGTCGTCGTGCTCTTCAACGAAGATGACTTCGATATCCCCGCAGTCTGCGTTGACCGGGATGTGGTACTCCGCCAGGTTGTGGTTGACGATGCGACCCAACCGATGGTCGGTGAGCGCGGCTTCGTGCAGGGCCATACCCATGCCCCACACAACGCCTCCCAAGATCTGGCTGCGCGCGGTTTTCGGGTTGACTACCCGTCCCGCCGCCACGGCGCTGACCACCCGTACTACCTTGATCGTGCCAAGGTCCTCGTCGACGTGGACTTCCACGAACACCGCCGAATGCGTGGCGGTGGAGAACGGTTCACGCCTGGCGCCGGGCTCCGCGTCGACTTGCACTTCGAACTCACCTTCGGGGGCGCTGGCGATGATGTCCGCCAAGGCCAGGCGATGGCTGCCTGCGTGCAGGTAGCCATCGGCGAACACGATCTGCTCCCGGGCCGTGCTGGCCACTTGGGGGTACATCTTGCGCGCATGTTCCAGCACTTTGGTGCGCAGTATATGGCAGGCCTGGCGGACGGCCGAGCCGACCGACGACACCGTGAACGATCCTCCCTGAAGGGGTGCGGTGGGCAGTGAAGAATCACCCAGCACGAAGGTGACATCCTGCACCCTGGCGCCAGCCGCGTCGGCTGCGATCTGCGTCATGACGGTATAAGTGCCGGTCCCGATATCGGTGGTGGCACTGCAGACGGTGAGGTGGCCTTTGGCATCGAAGCGCGCTTTGGCGCTGGCTTTCATCTGCATGGCTTCCCAGACGCCGCCGGCCATCCCCCAACCGACCAGCTGGTTGCCATGGCGCATGCTGCGCGGTTGCGGATTACGGTTTTGCCAGCCAAAACGTTCGGCACCTTGCCGGTAGCACGCCAGCAGTTCCTTGCTGGAGTAGGGCTTGCCCTCGTTGGCATTGCTGGCGGCAAAATTGCGGCGGCGCAGCTCGAGCGGGTCAATCTGCGCTGCACAGGCAAGCTCATCCATGGCGCATTCCAGGGCAATCATCCCCGACGCGGCGCCAGGCGCTCGCATGTCCAACGGGGTGTACACATCGAGCGAGGCCAGGCGATAGCTGAGGGCAACGTTGTCGCACTGGTAGAGCATGCCACTCCATTCCACCACGTGCTCGGTGAAGTCCTCGAAGCGGGAGGTCTGGCCAAGCGCATCGTGGGCGATCGCCAGCAACTGCCCGTTTGCGTCAGCACCCAGGCGCAGGCGCTGCTCGGTGCGGGGCCGGTAGCCAAAGGTGAACATCTGCTGGCGAGTCAGCGTGACGCGCACCGAACGCTGCAGGTGCAACGCCGCCATCACTGCCAGCGGCAACTGGTACTGCGGACGCAAGCCCGAGCCGAAGGCACCGCCGACGAATGCCGCGCGCACGCGGATGTTTGCCTTGGGCAGGCCAAACACCTTGTGCAGGTAGTCCTGGCAGTTTTGTGTGCCTTGGGTCTTGTCGTGGATTTCCAGCGTGCCGTCGCCTTTGTAGAGTACGGTTGACGCATGGGGCTCCATCGGGTTGTGGTACTCGTTGGCTGTCAGGTAGGTGGCATCCACCTGCACCGGGGCCCCGGCAAACTGAGCGGCAAAGTCACCACGCGGCGCCGGTGTCTCGGTGAGTGCTGCATGCGACTGTTGGCATGCGCCCAGGTCGGTCTGGTGGGCCTCCTCGGCATACTCGATCCTGATCAGCGAACCCGCATACCGGGCCAGTTCGAGGGTTTGGGCAACCACCAGCGCCAGCGGTTGCCCATTGTAGAGGACTCGTTCATTGAACAAGGGCCTAAACGGCGCCCCCTTCGCGGAGTCGGCGTCGCTGTAGTTGTCGTCATAACTGGAAATATGCGGACGATGTGCATGGTCGAGCACGGCGATCACCCCCGGCACGCGCATTGCCTGCGCACTGTCGATGTTGAGTACCCGACCGCGGGCGATGGTACTGGACACGACGCTGCCATGGAGCAGGCCTGTCTCGGGGTATTCGCCCGCGTAGCGCGCCTGCCCGGTGACCTTCGCCATGCCGTCCACGCGGTCCAGGGGCGTGCCAACTACTGGTGTGGAGTTGATCATGGTCGTGCCCTCCAGCAAGCGGCGCCGTAGGCCGCGTCATTCAGTGCCCGCACAATCGCACGTTGGGCCAGCGTGACCTTGAACCCGTTGTGGCTCAGGGGTTTTGCGTCTTGCAGCAACGTTTGCGCGGCGCGGGTGAACAGTGCTTCGCTAGGCGCTTGGCCGGCCAGCATGCGCTCCACAACCGGGTCTCGCCACGGCTTGTGGGCAACGCCGCCCAGCGCCAGGCGAGCTTGCTGGATCACCTCACCATCGAATTTCAAGGCTGCAGCGACCGACACCAGCGCGAACGCGTAGGAGGCGCGGTCGCGTATTTTCAGATAACGGTAATGGTTTTCGAACTCCGGGGGTGGCAGCTCGATGGCGACCACCAGTTCATCGACTGCCAGCTGATTGTCTCGCTCCGGGGTGTCCTCGGGGAGACGATGGAACGCCGCAAAAGGTATTTGGCGCTCTCCGCGCGGCCCCTGCACATGCACCACGGCTTCGAGCGCTGCCAATGCCACACACATATCCGAGGGATGGGTCGCGACACAGGCATCACTGGCGCCGAGAATCGCGTGGATACGGTTCGAGCCTGTACGCGCCGGGCATCCGCTGCCGGGCTCACGTTTGTTGCAGGGGGTGCCGGTGTCGTAGAAGTAGTAACACCGGGTACGTTGCAGCAAGTTGCCACCGGTGCTGGCCATGTTCCTCAGCTGCGGTGATGCCCCAGCCAGGATGGCGTCTGACAGCAATGGATAGTGCTGCTCGATCATTGGATGCCAGGCCAGGTCGGCATTGCTCACCAATGCGCCGATCAACAAGCCACCGTTCAACGTGAGGTGGATGCCGTTCAGCCCAAGGCCGGAAATGTCGATCAGGCGCTTGGGGCGAACCACGTTTTCTTTCATCAGGTCGACGAGGTTGGTGCCGCCGGCAATGAAGTGCGAGCTGGCGCCTGCCAGGCTCACGGCTTCGCTGATGGATGCGGGCTTGTGGTAGCTGAAAGGCGTCATGGATTCGGCCCTCGTTGAGGCTGGGCCAGGTCCGTCATCAACGGTAGGGCTTCTTCTACCGCAGCGACGATGTTGCCGTATGCACCACACCTGCAAAGGTTGCCACTCATCTGTTCGCGAATGGCCTCGCGGGTGTCGGCACGCCCTTCACGGGCAAGCCCGACTGCGGAGCAGATCTGCCCCGGGGTGCAGTAGCCGCACTGGAAGGCATCGTGGGTGATGAATGCGCGCTGCATTGGGTGCAGAACGTCGCCGACGGCCAGCCCTTCGATGGTCACCAATTCGGCCCCATTGCACATGATGGCCAAGGTCAGGCAGGCATTGACGCGCTTGCCATCGCGCAGCACCGTGCAGGCCCCGCACTGGCCATGGTCGCAACCCTTCTTGGTGCCAACCAGGTCCAACTGCTCACGCAAAAGGTCGAGGAGGGTGGTCCAGGGATTCACCTGCAATGTTCGGCGCTGACCATTCAGGGTCAGGCAGATGGGGTGTTCTTCAACCCCATTGGGAGAGATCGCGCTCATGGAAGGTCCTCACGGTCAGGGTTTGCGCAGTCGGCTGCGTCTCTGTTGTGCGACCGGGCCGGTTGACTAAACGTTCAGCCCGCTTGCCAAGTTGCCGATCACATCTGGCCGTCACCCGTGTTTTTGCAGGGCGTCAATCAACTGGGCCTTGGTCATGGTCGAGCGCCCCTTGATGTCTTTGCTGCGTGCCTCTTTCATAAGGCTTTCCTTGCTTTGCGATTCCAGCGACGCGTGCGACATCCGCGAATGCCCCTGGCGAGATTCAGCGGCGCGTTTGGCCGAATCCGAGCGTGCGGTCTTCTTCGCCCGCGACGATGTCCTGCTTCCCGAGCCTCCGTGCTTCTCACCGCCACCGGATTGTTTGTTTGTGCTCGGCCTTGCGTTTCTGCGCGTCCGTGTACTTGTCTTTGTCCCCGCGTGGCATGGTATTTACTCCTGCGTGGGTTGCATGAACGGTTTGAACCCGGGTAGAACCGACGAACCGGGCGATGGATAAGTGATCCGTTGCCATCGGCCCTTTCAGCTAACTGCCGGAACCTGCGCCTGATCCACCTCCGGCTGAGCCATTGCTACCACTACCCGCATTTGCGCCGCTATCACCAGAGCCATTGCTGCCGGTTCCCGAGCCGCTGTCGGTACCGTCACCGCCGGTATTGTCCGTACCATTGTCGTCAGTACCGCCATCACCCGTACCCATGCCATCGCCTGGCGTTCCCGAGCCAGTCGCACCGCTTTGGTCGTGCATTTGTCCATTGTCGTTCGATTGCATGCCTGGGGCGTGCTGATGGTTCAGGTCTGTGGCGGCCAAAGCAAGTGGTGAAGCGCAGCCCAGGCACAGCGTGAGCAGTAACGTATAAGGTTTTGCCGGTGTCATGGCGAAACTCCTTTTTATAGTGTTTACCCTTTTGTTCGGCCTGCCGCGCGTGTGAGGGTGCCTTCTGAGCGACGGAAGGCGCTGCATCAGGTCGACGCGAGCGAGCGACGCTTTGCTCCAATGAAGGCGTTGATAACGTGCGGGGCACCCATGAGGCTGGTGCAATCAGGTGTTCGAAGTTAGTTTTTCACTGCAAGCCTTTTGGCTTGTCATGGACACGATTTGTAAATGTTTTCTACTTGCAGCCTACTCGCGCTCGATAAATTCTTTATTCGTGACGCCGGGCCCCTCTGACGGTTATACCGCCATGTCGGAGTCATAGTTGTTCAACTACGACTATACAGGAGGGGCTCATGTCTGCCCTTAGTGCGTATCTCTATCAAGACGTTCTTGGTACTGACCTCTGGCTTTGGCTTTCCTTTTTCGCTGTTGTGCTAACACTGTTGGCGCTTGACTTAGGTGTGCTCCATCGCGGGAATCGGGAGATTGGAGTTAAAGAGAGCTTGTTGCTGTCTGCGGGCTACATCAGTATGGGCCTTTTGTTCGCGGTCTGGGTGTACTTCCAGAAAGGCAGCGATGCCAGCATGGACTATGTGACGGGTTTCTTGATTGAAAAATCCCTGTCAATGGATAACGTTTTCGTTATTGCCCTGATATTCAGTTTCCTGGCCATTCCTCGGGAGTTCCAGCACCGAGTATTGTTTTGGGGGATCATGGGGGTCATCGTCTTGAGAGCTATCATGATCGGCCTTGGGGCTGCGCTCATCGCCCAGTTCAGTTGGATACTTTACTGCTTCGGCGCCTTCCTGGTGTTCACCGGGGTAAAGATGCTCTTCGCTCGCGTCGATCATGCGCCTGACCTGGAAAACAACCGTTTCGTCAAATACCTACGTAGACACCTGCGCATCACCAAGGAATTGCACGGTCAACGTTTTTTGGTTCGCTTGCCTGACGCGTCAGGAAAAAGAATGCTATGGGTGACACCGCTCTTCCTTGCACTTATTTTGATTGAGTGTGCAGATTTGGTATTTGCTGTTGACAGCGTACCTGCGATTTTTGCTATCACACAGGATCCGTTCATCGTTTATACGTCGAATATTTTTGCCATTCTCGGCTTGCGAGCGCTCTATTTTGCATTGGCTGCCATGATCAGTCGCTTTATTTACCTTAAATATGCGCTGGCTCTGGTGCTTGTCTTTATAGGCTCGAAAATTTTCCTTCATGACGTGGTGGGTAAAGTGCCAGCCGAAATATCGTTGAGCGTAACAATCGGCCTTCTGATTGGCGGCGTGTTGCTTTCGCTTTGGAAAACCCGAGCGTCCGCTAACGCTCATTGAATAATTAAGGCCGCTGAACGGTAGAGCAGGGACAAGCTCCGCAAGCATGGTATCCAGGCCGGCTCGTACCACCACGAACGCTATGCGTACTCGTCCGAGAAGGTCGTGCTGACGTTTTAGCGAGTCTTGCCGAGTTGATCATCACCGCTGGCAAGACCGATAAGAAACGTCGCCTCACCACGCCGACCCTGGTTTACCAGACACTCGCCACGCTCAGGAAATGGCGTTTCTCGTATGTGCTTGTGGCCAAGGTTAGAAGGCTGCCCGCTGACGGCCTGTAGCGATTGATGTCACTTGGGCACCGCATACACCCTGAAAAATTTCTTCACGATATCGTCGGTCCCTCCCAAGTATTTGTCGTAGTCCTTTTCAATGGAGCCCGAGCGATAGGCTTCGCTCAGGGCCGTATCGACCAGCAAGCGGAAGTCGTCGTCATTGCGCGCCACCATCATCGCCACCGGCGAGTACTCGAATATGCGGTCCAGGAGCATCAGGTTTTTGGGAGCCCCTTCCTTGGCTATTTCGTTTCTCAGCAACATGCGCTCGGCAAAGAACGCGTCCGCCTTGCCGTCAGCGACCAGCTTGATGCCCTCATCGTTGTTGGCCACGGTAACCAGTGAAGCGATTACACCAAGCAGGCGCATCCTTTCGCGAATCCAGTCTTCCGTTACACCGCCCTCAATGGTGGCGTAAGTGTGGTTGGCCAGACCGCTGTTGATGCTTGCTCGCCAGGTGGGTCCGCTATTGGCGACTTTGCCATTGAGTACATTGAGCAGCGATTCGGGGGCATCCTTGCGTACCACGACAGAGAGACCGGCGGTGTAGATCGGTATGGCGTAACTGATCGTCTTGCGCCGTTCCAGAGTGGGCGGAGTCGGCGTGCAGAGAATATCGACTTTCCCCTGGCTGACCGCACTGACCAGCTCGTAAACCGTAACCGGCTGGTAGCGCACTTGCAGGTCCGGCAGGCCAAGTTCGCGCTTGAGCTTGTCTGCAACTTTAAGGCACTGCTCGATGGCATAGCCGCTGGCTTTGTCGCCTTCCTGCGTGCTGAAGGGGGCCAGGTCTGGCAGGTAGCCCATGGTGAAGCTGTGGCTGCTGCGCACGCGTTCAAGTGTGGAGGCACTGGCCATCAAAGGCAGCGTCAAAAACGCCAGAGCGAGCAAAAAACGGGTGGTTTTGATCAAGGGTACGTTCATGTCCGGTTTCCCCGTATGCAGATGTCTGTGCAGTCCTGGCTGCCGCGCCTAAGGATTGCCGGCCCCGGCCTGTTCGGCTGGCAGCGTGTCGGTGAAACGCTTGGCGAGGAAACCGTAGAGCAGGTAACCGAAGGCCAGTACCAGGGTGCCGCCCATCACCGCATCCTTGCCGCAGGCATACAGGGCATACAAGGAGTACGTCACCGCCACCAGCAGCACTACCAGGTTGCGCGCGTAGATCGTCGTTGAGACACCGGCCTTGTACATGATGACCAGCAGACCGGTCAGCGCGGTTAAATATGGGATGAGGTTAGTCACCGCCGCCAGGTTGACCAGCTTGCTGAACTGGGCGGCGGCATCCGGTGAAATGGTCGACAGGGCCATCAAGGTTTGCAGCACGCCACAGACGATCATGCCGACGACAGGGGCGTTCATGGCGTTGACCTTGCTGAAGAACTTGAGGAACAGGTTCTGGTCGGCGGTCATCTTGGCAGTTTGCGCCAAGGTAAATTGCCACCCCAGCAGCGAGCCGACACACGCCATGACTGCCAGGGCCATGACGATATGGCCTACCAATGGATTGAACATCGTGGCGTAGACCAGCGCGAAGGGCGCCGTGGACTTGGCCAGATCGGCATTGGGAATGATGCCCTGGATGACGGTGGTCGACAGTATATAGACACCGGCAGCCCCCAAGGTGCCGAACAGGCAGGCCAGTGGCACGTTGCGCTTGGGGTTTTCCACGGCATCGGTGGCTTGGGCCGCCGACTCCATGCCCAGGAACGCCCACAGGGTCAGAGGAATGGCTTTGGCGATGGACTCGGAAATCGGCAGATCGTTAGGGTTCCAGGCGGCGACCAGTACATCGGGCTTGAACCAGAACCAGCCGATGATGCAAAGGCCTGCTACCGGAATGATCACGCCCCAGACCGTGAAAGCACCGATCTTGCCGGTGATGCCGGGACCGCCGAAGTTGGCGAAGGTGGTCAGCCAGATTAGCCCGATGGTGCCTATGCACAACGGGATGGCACCACTACCCAGCCAGGGCAAGAAAGCGGTCATGTAGCCCACCGCAGAGATGGCCACGGCTACGTTGGCGATGGCCAGAGACAGGAAGTACAGGTACGAGCAGAGGAAAAAACCCGACTTCGCGTGAGCCTCTTCGGTGTAGGCGGACAACCCGCCAGAGCGTGAGCAGAAGACGCCGCACTGGGCAAAACAATAAGCGATGGCCATCGAGCCGATTGCCGTGAAAAGCCACGACAACAGCGAGACGGCACCCAGTTGAGCCATGTTGGTAGGCAACATGATGATCCCCGAACCCATCATGTTGACTGTCACCAGCGTCGTGAGCCCGACCAGGCTCATTTTTTTGCTTGAATCAGCCATCGCAAACTCCTTGCCGCGTTCAATGTTTTGAACCTTGGTCCGGCAACGTGCAACGCGTGGCCGAATAGGGGGCTAATGCTCAATGCTTGACTACGTAAACTCTGCAGGGTGGGCGCACCTGGCAGTCTCGCTTGATCTTGACAGCAGGTTGGCAGGTTCAAAGCCCGGGAAAGGGCCATCGAACAGTGCTATCGCCAACAGGTAATCGACGATGGATTGCTTACGGCGGGTACTCCGTGGCGGTGCGGCGTTACGTCGTTATCAGCGTGAACTCGATTAACCGTTAACAATTGATAAAGATCAATGATCCTTGCCTATTTCACTTCGTCCAACCGGCAGCGCCTTTGATATGACCTTGGCGGGTTATGGATAATGACTGTCACATCAGTTAGCGGGTACGGTGATCACAGGGGCTTGCGGCGCCACGCCTGTTTCGGCAAGAGAGAACAGTACCAGTATGAACAAGAACTCCGATTTGGATTTCATGTCGTGGTCGTCGATCCAAAACCAATAGTCGCGATAGTGCACAGCAGCATAGGCATCAGCGGGTCGCTCTTCGCTCGAATGGATGCGAACCAGAGGATCGTCCCACGGACTGGGATGATCGGGCACGGGAGGCATGGGGTTTGCTCGCCCATCTTGCAAATGCGCGGCAGGGGCCTCGATCGTCGCGGCGAGTTCCAGAAAGATTTCTGACATGGAGCGTGTCAGGAGCGCAATCTCGGTATCGCTCCTGGATACCATACCGAAAGTCAGTGTCAGTTCATCCTTGTCGGGCCGCAAGTGAAGAATCTTTCGTACGGTAAGGCGATCCTTCTCCACATCATCGGGGATGTCACGTTCGATCATGAGCACTTCGCTTCTTTCGTTGGCGCGGGTACTGACTCTTACACCTAGGGAAGGTCTGAAAAAGACTTCCTGAATCTGGTGAAATACGCCGATCCCGCCAGCCGAGTTTTTCCATGAAGCAGATGACCTTCGCCGACGCCGAGTACGCCGGCAAGCGCAAGCAGACCCGTAAGGAATTGTTCCTGATCGAGATGGATCAGGTGGTGCCGTGGAAGGGATTGATTGCCCTGATCGAGCCACACTACCCAAAGGGTGAAGGTGGTCGTCCAGCCTATCCGCTGATGGCCATGTTACGTATCCATCTGATGCAGAACTGGTTCGGCTACAGCGACCCGGCCATGGAAGAAGCGCTCTACGAGACGACCATCCTGCGTCAGTTCGCCGGGCTGAGCCTCGAGCGTATTCCCGACGAAACCACCATCCTCAAGTTCCGTCGCTTGCTGGAGAAACATGAGCTGGCAGCCGGCATCCTCGGCGTAATCAATGGCTACCTGGGGGATCGCGGCCTGTCGCTGCGCCAGGGCACTATCGTCGATGCCACACTGATCCACGCGCCCAGCTCGACCAAGAACCAGGACGGCAAGCGCGACCCGGAAATGCACCAGAGCAAGAAAGGGAACCAGTATTACTTTGGCATGAAGGCGCACATCGGCGTGGATGATGAGTCGGGGCTGGTACACAGCGTGGTAGGCACGGCAGCCAACGTGGCGGATATCACCCAGGTCGACAAACTGCTGCACGGTGACGAGAACGTCGTCTGCGCCGATGCCGGCTACACCGGCGTCGAAAAGCGCCCCGAACATGCTGGCCGCGAAGTGATCTGGCAGGTCGCAGCACGCCGCAGCACCTACAAGAAGCTCGATAAACGCAGCGCCCTGTACAAAGCCAAGCGCAAGATCGAGAAGGCCAAGGCACAAGTGCGAGCGAAGGTCGAGCACCCGTTTCGAGTGATCAAGCGCCAGTTCGGTTACGTGAAGGTGCGCTTCCGTGGCCTGGCCAAGAACACCGCTCAGCTGGTGACGCTGTTCGCGCTGTCGAACCTATGGATGGCGCGCCGACATTTGCTGACTACCGCAGGAAAGGTGCACCTGTAATGCGGAAAATGGCTGCTGCGAGGTGCTCGCGGCGGCCAAAAACGGAGAACTGAGCGGGTTACCTGGTCGAATTTGATCGACGGCCCGCTTTCAAAAGCAGCGAGGGCTGAAGTCGACCGGAAATACAGGGCTACTTCAGACCTTCCCTAGCGATTCCGAACGCTGTATCCGCCTTAACGCATCCAATAGCTCATAGAAACGTGGATCTGCGGCACGCAAGCGTGTAGGCGATACCGATCGATTGTACACACCATTCGCTGCTCGGACGGTCAATTGCAGCACGCGGTCGACCGGGTAGCCTGCCTGAATAAGCGAAAAAACGGCCTCAGGAGATAAGGGTTGCAACAAGTAGCGTGAGAACCGCTCCCCGGAAAGCGGTGTATAGCTGATTGTTGGACGATCTGTGTAAACGCCGGATGCGCCTATGGCCTGACTGCTACCGTCGTTGGGCAATCCCGAAAACCAGCCTGCTGCGAGGTTGACCTGACTTTGTATGGCGCTGGAGCTGATCACCGAAGAGACTTCCAGATACACCGGTGCATCGGCGTAGCGCAACTTGACGATATTGAGCAGTGTCTGTTCTTTCCAGGTCGTGGCAATCACCGTGCCGTAGTCTGTGCGATCGCGCTGTATCGAGGTCGGCCCCAGCGTACCGCAGCCCCCAACGTAGCACGCAGTGGCGACCAGTACCAACAGGCGGATACGGTGCGGCAGGTGCGTGATCTTCGGCACAGAGGTCTGGTGATCCATAGTGTTGCCTCATGACGCATTTTTTGTGGGCCTCAGATAATGGCATTCAGCGCGGTTGGTTAAGGCAACAGTACGGGGCGGCGGTGTCAGTCTTCTTCTCTCAATGCTTTGATCCGTCCGGATTTTTCTGCGGCTACCAACGCGGCATAGTCTTTTGCATTTTGCTTTGCATAGGTCATGACAAATTTGCCGATGGCCTGGTCGAAGGAGTCCGACTTACCCAAATAGCCGCTAATCAGTGCCGCATCCCCGGATTTTGCATGGGCACGCGCGAGGGTACGACCGCATAGCTCGGCGTACAGCTTCATTTGTGTGGTCGTTGCGCCTTCGATCGGCGCAGACATTTTCATGTCTCGCAACTGCCGCACAAAGAAATGGCGGCCTTTTTGGCCTTGCGTCCAGCCCAGAAAAATGTCGCTGGAAGACTGCATCAGCCGCTGCCCTGTGACAATGCGTTGCCCCTGGTTCTCGTACTCGCTTTTTCCCGCGTAAGGCCCCAACACGGAAGGACACGCTTCCTTGAATTGCAGAAGCAGGGGGTGGTTCTCCGCGGAAAAGAACAGGCCGACAAAACAATAGGTGCCGACGCTCCCTATTCCGACGGCTTTGACGGCAAAGTCTTCGAGACGGTACCGATCAAACAGTATGCGGCGTTCATGGGGTAGCGATAATCGATAGTCTTGCAGTGCCGCATGCACCCGTTTATCAAAGTCCTTTTCATAGATATGAAACAGAACAGGGGGTTGATCGATCAGGCGTCGACGGCCCGCCACTTCACTGCTGATCATGGGATAAAGGTAATCGCCGACTCGAACCTTGGCTTTTTCTATCAATTGCTCACGGTTTTTTTTGATTTTGGCATTGGGGGCCATATCGATGATCGTTTGTGCATCCAGGTGGTCATACCAGACTTCCAGCGGGCTCAATTTCGAAAGCTCGCGTAGACGTTCCCGGTAAGCTTTAACGGATTTGACGGCGATCGCGTGGGCATCTTTTTCGCTGAGCCTGTTATCTGCAGCCGCGACGGCGAAGCTGATCGCCAGGCGTTTGACATCCCACTCCCAGGGGGCGGGAAGGGTTTCGTCGAAATCATTGATGTCAAAAATCAGATTGCGCTCGGGTGTCGCGAACAGTCCGAAGTTCAACAGGTGACAATCACCGCACGCCTGTACCCGAATGCCGGTGTTGGGGAGGCTGGCCAAGTCATGAACCATCAATCCCGCAGAACCGCGCAAGAAGGTGAAGGGGCTGCGCAACATGCGTCCATAGCGCACGGGCACTAGACTGGGGAGTCTATATCGATTGGACGCTTCAAGGAGATCGATAGGGTTACGATGCTTGCGCGGTGGTTTCCACACTGCGTGAGATGAGTGTGGCAGGCTCTCGCGTATCCGCTCTCCTGCGTTCAGGCGTTCTTTTCGCGAGCGAAAAGTCGGCTCGTAAATTCCGAACTTTGGTTCTCGAGCCGCACCCTGGACGGATTTCTTCTTACTGGGAGACATTTCCACTCCTTTACTCAACGAAGTCGAAGTTGTTCAGGAGCAAGATCGCGTTATGGTTCGGTCCCATCACAAAAGCGTAGCAGCCTGCCCCTGAGCTGCGTGGATGCTCCGCTTGGAAAACACCACATTTCATAGCCTTGGCGGGAGCGTTTTGTGGTTTGCCTGTGAGCCGGATCCGTCATCCCGCGCCACTGTCCTTCCAGCGCAAGTGTTTAACCTCGAGAGGGCCAAGGTACAGCTACCGCTGGCGTTGGCACGGCTAAACCGGTCTGCCGACACGGTGTCTCCATCATGCTCATGGTCGCTTTTGATTGGCAGTTGCTGTCAGTTTGTCCGCCTCGGTCACCCAGCCACCACCAGTCGCCTTGTACAGATCAATCATGTTGGTGAACACCGAACCGCGGGTGCGGGTGTAATCCAATTCGGCGTCGAACAGGCTGCGCTCGGCGTCCAGCACCTCGATGTAGCTGGTATAGCCGTTGTCGTAGCGCAACCGTGCGTAATGGGCATAAGTGCTCAGTGCCTCGACTTGCCTGGCTTGGTAGGCCATCCGTTCTCTGGATTTGCTCGATGCGACCAAGGCATTTTCCACGTCCCTGAACGCCGATTGAATCGACTGTTGGTAAATTTGCAGCGCCTGTTTCTGGATGGCTTCAGCTTGCTGCACCTGCCCGGCAATACCGCCGGCTGTGAAGATTGGCATGCTTACCGCCACACCATAGGACCAGGTAGAAGCGGGTCCAGTGAACAGGTTCGACAGTTGGTTACTGGCGGAACCTAACAGGCCGGTCAGGGAAATAGTCGGGAAGTATTGAGCCTTGGCAGCGCCGATCTGTGCATTGGCCGATATCAGATTCAGTTCTGCCTGACGCAAGTCCGGTCGCCGTTCAAGCAAGTCTGATGGTAAGCCGGCCGGCACCGTTGGCAGATTCAGTTGGGCCAGGTCACGGCCGCGGATGATTGGCCCAGGGTTACGCCCAAGCAGCACGGCCAAGGCGTTTTCCTGTTGCGCGACCAGGGGTTGGAGTTGCGCAACTGACGCCTGGGTGCGCTCGAGTTCGGATTGATTCTGTGCCAGTTCCATTTCGGAAATGGTGCCGGCACCGTAGCGCAGTTTGAATATTTCGTAGGACTCACTGCGAGCCTTGGCGGTCGTGCGGGCGATTTCCAGTTCCCGGTCGAGGTCACGCAGGGTCACGTAGCTCGACGCAACCGAAGCGACCAGACTCAAGATCACGCTTCGACGGCCTTCTTCCGAGGCCAGCAAATCGGCACGGGCGGATTCATCCAGGCGGCGCAACCGGCCCCAGATATCCAGCTCCCAGTTCACACTGAGAATGGCCTGGTAGTTGTTGAACACCGGATCCACCGACGGGTCCAGCGAGACCGGACCGGTGTCCCGCGGCGAACGGGAGCGCTGCCCTTGGGCGCCCAGACCGACTTGTGGAAACAAGAGAGAACGGGTCTGGCCGTAACGGCCCTGGAATTCTTCGACCCGCGCGGCGGCAATCTTGATGTCCTTGTTTTCCAGCAGCGCCGTGCGGATCAGTTCATTCAGAACCGGGTCGTGGAACTGCTCCCACCACAGCGTATTCGACAGGTCTTTTGCTTCCTTGTCCGCATAACGGTAGGCAGCGGGGGTGTCGATTTTCGGGGGCTGGTAATCTGGCCCCACCATGCAACCCGCCAGGCTGAGGCACAACATCAGCGGGATAGGAGGCTTACGCATCTCAATCCCCCTCATGTCGGTTTTGTGCCGCACCGTCGGGAATCGTCGGAGCCTGCGTCGAAGCAGTTGGCTTGGCGGCTGTTTGGGCGTTGTCCTTTTCCCCGAACATTCGCTCCACCAGGTAATAGAACAGAGGGATGAAGAAGATCGCGATCACCGTCGCCGCCAGCATGCCACCAATTACCCCGGTACCAATGGAGTGACGGCTATTCTCCGAGGCGCCGACGGCAATGGCCAGAGGCACGCAGCCGAGGATGAACGCCAGGGACGTCATTACGATAGGGCGCAGACGTTCTTTTGCTGCGGTCATCGCGGCATCGTAGGTCGACATGCCGGTTTCCCGGTTCAATACCGCAAATTCGAAAATCAGAATGGCGTTTTTGGCGGCCAGCGCCACCAGCATGGTCAAGCCGATCTGGAAATAGACGTCGTTGCTCAAGCCCCGAAGCAGGACGGCGAGCAGGGCGCCGAACAAGGCAAAGGGTACGGCCAGTAGCACACCCACGGGCAGTGACCACTTTTCGTACTGAGCCGCGAGGATCAGGAACACCATGACCAGACCGAAGATGAATACCTGGGACGAGGCACCTCCGCTCTTTTTTTCCTCGAATGCCTCGCCACTCAATGCCAGCGCATAGTCATTGGTCATGATCTCCGCGCCGATTTCCTCCAGAGCCTTGAGTGCCTGGCCTGAACTGTAGCCTGGCGCCGGGTTCGCTGTGAGTTTGACCGCCGGGAAGTTGTTAAAACGTGTTAGCAGGTCGGGACCGGTGACGTAGCGGGTGGTCAGCAAGGCCTTTAGCGGCACCATGTCGAGGTTTTTGCTGCGCACGAAGATCTGCTGCAGGTCCTCGGCCTTCAAGCGATAGGCCGGTTCGGCCTGCAGAATCACCTGCCACAGGCGACTGAACTTGTTGAATTGCGAGACGTAGAGCGAGCCGAACATGGTCTGCATGGCGCTGTAGACATCTTCGACCGGTACGCCCAGGGATTCCGCTTTCTCGCGATCGACGTCGACCATCAATTGACGGGAAAACACGTTGAAGGTGGAGGTGATGACGCCCAGCTCCGGACGTGTCTTGGCTTTCGCCACCAGATTGGCGACCAGTTCCGCCAGTTGGTCGACATTGCCGTCGCCCTTGCTTTGAACCCAGACTTCCATGCCTCCGGTCGTACCCAGGCCGGGAATGGACGGTGGGTTGACCGGCAAGATGATCCCTCCCTGAACGGTAGAAAACGCCCGCGTGGCCTTCTGGATCACTGCGGGGGCGCTTTGTGCCTTGATGGTTTCGGCGTCCTTGTAACGCCCCTCGAAATCCTTGAAACCGACAAAAAACGCACCGGCATTGTTCTTGTTCTGGCCGTCGAGCAGGCTGTAGCCGTTCACAATCGCGACACCTTCGACGGCCTCATCCTTCATGAAGAAGTCACTGGCCAGTTTGCCGACCTCGGCGGTGCGATCCAGGCTGGCAGCGTCGGGCATGATCACCGCGCCAAGCAAGTAGCCCTGGTCCTCCGGTGGCAGGAACGCGCTGGGGATGCGCTCGGCCATCAACAGGATCAGCACGATCATGCCGGCAAAGAGTAGCAATGCCAGCACGAAGCGCTTGATCATGAACGCCACCGAGCGTGAATAGCCCTCGGTCAAGCGCTCGAAATTGCGTTCGAACCAGCGGAAAAAGGCGTTCTTGTTACCGTGCTGCGGTTTGAGCAGCAGGGAGGCCAGGGCGGGGGACAAGGTCAGGGCGACCAGCCCGGAAATCACTACAGATATGGCGATGGTGATCGCGAACTGCTTGTAGAGTTGACCGGTGATGCCGCCCATGAAGGCCACCGGAATGAACACCGCGCACAGTACCAGGACGATGGCCACCACCGGGCCTGCCACTTCATCCATCGCCCGTTTTGCCGCGTCCTTGGGCGTCATCTTGTGCACCTGCATGTTGCGTTCGACGTTTTCGATCACCACGATCGCGTCATCCACCACAATACCGATGGCCAACACCATGCCAAACAGCGTCAGCATGTTCACCGAAAACCCGAGGGCGGACATGCCGATGAACGTGCCGACGATCGACACCGGCACTGCGAGCACCGGAATGAGCGTGGCCCGCAGGCTCTGCAGGAAGATGTAGACCACGATAACCACCAGTACCAGGGCTTCGAAGAAGGTGTGGACTACCTCGGAAATCGAAGCTCGGGTAAAGGCTGTGGTGTCCATCACGATCTTGTACTCGATGCCCTCGGGAAACGTGGCCTTCATGTCCGAGAGGGTCTTGGTCACTGCTGCGGAAACATCCAGGGCATTGGCGCCGGGTTGCTGGTACACGGAAATCAGCGTCGCCGGCCGGCCCTGATAGGTGCTGCGCAAGGAATAGTCTTTTTGCCCCAGCTCGGCGCGTCCAACGTCTTTGAGTCGAACAACCGCCGCGCCGTTGTTGCTGGCACGCAAGATGATGTTCTCGAATTCCGAAGGCTCGGTCAGGCGTCCCTTGGTGGTTACGGCAAACGACTGCTCCACGGGTTGCCCCGTAGGCGACTGGCCAACCCTGCCTACGGCGAACTGCTGGTTCTGATTGGCGACGGCTTTCTGTACATCGGCGGCGGTAATGCCCAGCTGGGCCATACGGTCAGGCTTTAGCCAGATCCGCATGGCGTAGTCCGGCGTGCCGAAGATACTGGCCTGGTTCGCCCCTGGAATCCGCTTGATCGCATCGAGGATATAAAGGTTGGCGTAGTTGGCGACATAGGTGCTGTCGTAGCGGTCGCCGGCGGAATACACCGCAAGCACCATCATGAAGGCCGAGGATTTTTTCTGTACCTGGATGCCCTGGTTCTGCACGGCGGAGGGCAGTTGCGGCAGGGCCAGGTTGACCCGGTTCTGCACGTCGACTTGCGCCAACGAAGGGTCGGTGCCTATTTCGAAAAAAACATTGAGGGTCATGTTGCCCGTCGCGGAGCTCGACGAGTTCATGTAGATCATGTTGTCGGCGCCATTGACTTGCTGTTCGATGGGCGCGGCCACGTTGTTGGCCACGACTTGCGCATCGGCACCGGGGTATGTCGCGGCCACCGTGATCTGCGGCGGCGTTATATCCGGGTACTGCGCAACAGGGAGCTTGAGCATGGCCACCGCACCGGCCAGGGTGATGATGATGGAGATCACCGAAGCGAAGATCGGCCGGTCAATGCAGTAGTGGGAAATGCTCATTGGCTTTTCCCCTCATCGGCTTTTGCGGTTTGCTCATCGGCTGAGCTTGTTGACGAGGCGCCAGGTATATCGACGATCTTCAATGGCCCGTCTGGCGTGACCCTGATCGCGCCATCGACCACGATGCGCTCGCCGACCCGTAGCCCCTTGTTGATGAACCAGTTGTCACCTTGCCAGTCACCCACTTCAACCACGCGTTGCTCAGGTTTTCCCTCGGCATTGAGAACCCACACGAAGTGACTCTTGGAACCTTCCAGCACGGCCTTTTGCGGCACAAGAATGGCATTGGGTCGCGTAGCGCCTTTGGCCAGGGCTCTCACAAACTGACCAGGACGCAGCAAGCCATCGGGGTTGGCGAGCACTGCCCGAACCAGGAAGGTGCCAGTATCCTGGCTGTAGGAAGGTGCCAGAAAATTCACCTTGCCAGTGTTGGGCGCGACGGTGCCGTCAGCCAATACCACTTCAACGATAAAGTCACTGCGCGGTGGGAAAATAAGATGACCGGCAGCTATCTCGTCGCGGTATTTCAGCGTCTCGTTTTCCGAGAGGCTGAAGTTCACGTACATCGGGTCCATCTGTGACACCGAAGTCAATAACCCCGACTCACCTGGCGTCACATAACTGCCATCCTGTTTTTTGGCATAGCTCGAAAGTCCGGCAAGGGGTGAGCTGATGGTGGTGTAGCTGAGGTTCAACTGCGCGGTGCGCACAGTACCCTCTGCAGCCAATACGGCGGCATGGGTCTCACGTTCGTTGCCCACCGCATTGTCAAGGTCCATCTTGCTGACCGCATTCTGCGCCGCCAGCGGCCGTACCCGCGCCAACGTGGACTTGGCCACTTCCCAGCGAGCTTGTTGCTGGGCCAGTTGGCCTTGCGCCGACAACAGCGCGGCCTCAAACGGTTTACGGTCCATCTGGAACAGCGTTTGTCCGGCTTTGACCAAATCGCCTTCGGTGTACAGCCTCTTATCAAGGAAACCGGCCACGCGAGCACGGATTTCCACCTCGCGGGAACTTTGGGTCTGGGCAACGAATTCGAAAGTCACCGGCGTGTCACGGGCGGTGACCGTCATCACGGTGACTTCAGGCGGGTTATGCGCAGGGGAAACGGGTTCTTTGCCGCAGCCGGCAACTAGACTGAAAGCGCCTAGGGCAATGGCGATGGGCAAGCCGACAGGCTGTCTGACAACATTAATGTTCCAGCGCATACCCTACTCCGTGAAGCTTACTTGAACAGATGCATAACCCGTCTCTTGTCACAACGCTAGCACCCGCAGAGGGTGGCACTTCTGACAAAAATCAAGTTGCAGTACGCGCTAACCGTGAGCGCCCTGGATGAGTACTGAGCAGAATGACGCAGGCGATGACTATGCGTTTATTGGGAATATTTGATTTTTCTCAAGTCTCTAGCACTTGTCCGGCAGAAACTTCGATGCATCTGCGGTCGATAAATACTCCGCCTTGGTAGGCAACCCGTAATTTTACGAAAATTATTCGGCGGCGTTACAACGCTGTCGTTAATAGTCAACAGAATCAAAGCGCCCTTCGGCGTGAAGGTTTTTATTCGTAATCGGCATATCCGAAGAGAGAAAACGTGAAGGTTGGCCGCGAGATTGAGCTGATCAAGGGTCACTTTAAAATGAGTTTGCGGGTCAGTCCCGTGTCAGCGCGAATGCCTAGAGTCTTTGCGCGTTCCAGGCAATAGAACCCATCAGGAGCGGCCGTGTGAAACTGCATCTGAAAGCCTCAAGCACAGCTCACTCTGACACGGCGTCAATTCGCCTCAACGTCGTTTCAGGGCTCACGGCATCTGCAGTGGTACTACCCAAGGCAATGGCCTACGCGACTGTCGCCGGCTTGCCTGTTGCCGTCGGTTTGTATACGGCTTTCGTCCCAATGTTGATTTACGCATTCCTGGGCACGTCGCGAGTGCTTAGCGTCAGCTCCTCCGCCACGCTGGCGATTCTGGCCGGTGCGCAGATCGGTCTGGCGGTGCCCGATGGTGACCCCGGGAAGCTGATCACGGCCACGGCAACACTGACCGCAATGGTGGGCACCATGCTGCTGTTGGCGCGGCTGATACGCCTGGGTTTTCTGGCGAACTTCATTTCCTCCCCGGTGTTGAGCGGCTTCAAAGCAGGTGTCGGCCTTGTGATCGTGTTGGATCAGGTACCAAAACTTCTCGGCATCCACATCGCCAAACAGGGCTTTTTTCTCGATCTCCTCAACATTGTGCATCACGTACCCGGGAGCTCTCTGATCACGATCGCGGTCGCTGCAGCGGCGTTCCTGATCCTCATCGCAATGGAACGCGTGTGGCCACATTCGCCAGCACCACTTGTTGTGGTGGCAGGGAGTATCGCCGCCTCGTGGTACTTCGGCCTGCAGGCGCTCGGCGTTTCGACTGTCGGCTTGATTCCAGCAGGGTTACCCCCAATCACACTGCCCGAACTCACATTGGTTGAACAAATGATACCGGGTGCGCTCGGGATCGCGCTGATGAGCTTTACCGAAACGATTGCAGCAGGTCGTGCCTTTGTCCGGCCAGGCGATCCCCCGATCAATGCAAACCGCGAGTTGGTTGCTACCGGCCTGGGTAACCTCGGGGGCGCACTGCTGGGGGCGATGCCCGCCGGTGGAGGTACTTCGCAGACGGCGGTTGTCCGTGCCACCGGAGGCCACTCTCAAGCGGTCTCGATTGTCACTGCCGGCATGGCTTTCGCCACGATGCTGCTGCTTTCGGGGCTTCTCGGGTATCTGCCTCACGCTACATTGGCGGCCATCGTCATCTACTACTCAGTCGGGCTGATTCAACCCCGGGAATTCCTGGCTATTCGCAAGGTTCGCCCGATGGAGTTCCACTGGGCGCTCGTAGCGACGTTTGGTGTGCTGTTGTTTGGCACGCTGCAGGGCATCACGGTGGCAATCGTCGTATCGTTGGTCAGTCTGGCCTATCAGACGGCTCGTCCGCATGTGTACGTCCTGGGTCGCAAGCGCGGTACCGACGTGCTTCGGCCTTTATCGGAGGACCACCCAGATGATGAGACTTTCCCGGGGCTGTTGATCGTGCGACCGGAGGGACGTCTGTTCTTCCTTAACGCGGACTATGTCAAGGAGCAGGTCATCGCGCTGGAAGCGCAGTACCATCCACATGTGGTGGTCTGGGACATGAGTGCCGTTCCCGACATCGAATACTCGGCACTGCAAGCTCTGATTGAAGGCGAAAAACACTTGGGCGAACTCGGTGCCAGTCTCTGGCTGGCGGGGTTGAACCCTGGTGTACTTGAAATGGTACGGCGTGCTGGGTTCGACGAAAAACTCGGGAGCGAGCGTATGCTGTTCAACGCTCATGCTGCGATCCTGCACTATCAGGATCAGGACGCCACGCCGTTGACGGCGTCGTAGTCATGAAGTCCTGGTAGCGCAATACTTCAGGTTTTTTCGCCGCGGTCCTTGTCGGCATGGGTCATTTGGTAGATATGATTGACCTCGGCGAAGAACACACCCGTGGATAAGCCGCACATGATGATACCCGTCAACCCTTCAATCAGCCCGAATAGGCGCCAGGGTTTCACCAGCACCACGTCACCGTAGCCGATGGTCGCGTAGGTCACTCCAGAGAAGTAAAGCGCCGTTTCGAAATCAGGCAGAGATCCCTGCCACACATAGAATGTCGCCCAAATCGAGACAGCGATCAAATGCAGCATGATCATGTAGCAGACAACCCAAACCAACCGCGCGCTGATGGCGCCTAGTTGCCGTAGGGGAACATTGTTTCTGCGGGACAGAAACTTTAGCATCAAGGCCAGACCGACGGCATGCACAACCACGGTAATGGCTGCCAGCCCCCACGCGAAAAAGATGCTCGAATACATCAGTGCTCCTTCCGGGTTTCCGCGTGACGGTTGCCATCATTGCCCCTTCTTTCCTTGCGCGCTCCCAAGGGAGGTTCTTCGGCTGTTTAGTGGGGGCCAAACTGTGTTTCTCGAGGTCGAGCTTCTGCGTACGCTCCGATGTCCTTTGGTAAAGAGTCTCGACGAATGTAGGTAGACGGACTTGATAAATATCAAGCACCTCCGTCGAGCTTGCGCGGGCGGGGTTTACGTACAAACTGTCCTGATGCGGGGCATTGATATTTGTCGGTAGGAATACGGGATTGAAATCCACGTCATTCCGCCGCTGTGGGTGAAAACTTCAGGAGGGCCAGGAGGTAAGACGCCATGTCCTCACGCGACTAACATACTCCCTGCGCCAGCTTGGCGCTGATTACCTCCAGGCTGGGCTTGAAAGGTGCTCCGCGAAGAAGTCGGAAAGGGCCTGAACTTTTCTCGGCCGTGCACGGGCTGATGGCGTCACGAAATACAGACCGCCCTGCGTCATGCGCCACTCAGGCAAGATGTGCTGTAGACGTCCATCGGCGAGATATTCGGCGGCGATGAACTCCGGAAGCTCAGCGATTGCAACCCCCGCCAGCAAAGGTGCGACTAATGCATCCGAGTTGGTGACGCGCAGGGGGCCGCGCGGGGCCACATCTTGCTCGCTGCCATTATCGTGAGTGAAACGCCACACCTGGCTCCGTGCTCGATAGGCGTAGCTCATACACGCATGAGCGGCCAAGTCGCGGGGATGAGATGGATGGCCACGCCGGGCCAGATATGACGGGGCTGCTACGAGGAATTGGGTCACCGAGCAAATTCGGCGAGCCACCAGGGAGGAATCGGGGAGGGCCGCGATCCGCAATGCCGCATCGAAACCATCGGCCACCAGGTCAACTGTCGAATCAGATAGGTGTAGATCAAGCTCTAGCTCTGGATAGAGCGTCAGCAACGCTGGGAGTAACGGCGCGACCCAGCGCAAGCCGAACGACATGGGCACAGCCAGCCGCACCAACCCGCGTGGTTGTACCGACAGCTCTTGGGCTTCGCTTTCCATTTCTTCAGCCTGGCGATACAACGCACTGGCCTGGTCAACCATACGTTGACCAAACTCGGTCACAGAGAGTTGACGTGACGTTCGGTTGAACAAGCGACCGCCCAGGCGCTCCTCCAAGCGCGCAACCGCCCGCGATACCGTGGGAACCGACACACCCATTGCCCTGGCGGCGGCCGCGTAAGAGCCTTCCTCCGCCACCTTGGCGAACATGGCAAGCCCTTCAAAATCCGGAATTTTTGACATTTCAATTCTGCAATGATGACTTTCAAATGATTCTATTTTGAAATTATCTAGAGGTCGATACGCTTCTCCCACACCAAATCGCAATCTCGACGGGAGAAACACCATGAGCAAGAAACTGGAAGGTAAAGTCGCACTGGTCACTGGCGGAAGCACTGGCATCGGTTTGGCCACCGCCAAACGCTTCGCTGAAGAGGGCGCTCACGTCTACATCACCGGTCGCCGTCAAGCTGAATTGGACAAGGCGGTGGAACTGGTTGGCAACGCCACCGGTATTGCCGTCGACTCCACGAAGCTCGAGCAGCTCGATACGCTGTATGCCCGCATTAACCAAAACCATGGTCGGCTCGACGTGCTGTTTGTCAACGCCGGCGGCGGCTCCATGCTGTCTTTGGGTGAGATCACCGAAGCTCATTACGACGATACATTCGATCGCAACGTGAAAGGCGTGTTGTTCACGGTTCAGAAGGCGCTGCCGCTACTGGCGCCGAAAGCGTCGATCATTCTGACCGGCTCCACGGCCGGTAGCTCGGGCACTGCGGCATTCAGTGTGTACTCCGCGTCTAAGGCGGCTGTTCGGGCCTTTGCACGGAGCTGGATTCTGGATTTGAAAGATCGCGCTGTCAGGGTCAACACCCTCAGCCCGGGCGCAACGCGTACGCCCGGCCTGGTCGACCTGGCTGGCCCAGATACAACACAACAGCAAGGCTTGCTCGACTACCTGGCTTCGCAGGTGCCAATGGGGCGGGTGGGTGAGCCCATCGAGATTGCCAATGCAGCCGTGTTCCTTGCCAGTGAAGACTCAAGCTTCGTGAACGGGGCTGAATTGTTCGTAGACGGTGGCCAGGCACAGATCTAAGGAAACATTTTTTGCTGTTGTTGACTGCGCATGGGGTAGCAGGTATCCCGCAGACACGCTTGGGAATGGACACCGACTTCGACAATCAAGTGGCAAGCCAATGTGTCCGCAGATAGTTGGCCAAGCTGATCGGACAAATCACAAGGGGGTTGTAGAGACCTGTCATGCGGCCCAGGCCCAGATTGATCTCCTCAATACCCCTGATTGTTTCTGAAATTTTTAGTGGTTACGTCGGAGTGCAGATATTCCCCCGGGCGAAGCATACCTGCGAAGCAGGCAACGGGGCCATGTAACGGGCCCCGTCGCCACAGCCCGATTTAGCGGTGTAGCGTCAGGGCGACCAGGTTTACCAAGGCGGAAAGGGTCATGGTGATGTCGGCAAACGCGAATACGGTTGATAGGTCTTCAGGCGCTTTTGATGATGGTCAGCAGCATCTCATTCGGGCATCGTCCACAAAGCGTGTTTTGAGGGTGAAATAAGTGCCTAGTCCGACGACCAGGACGATGAGCAGCTTTCTCGAAAGAAAACCATTGATGGCTTCGAGCATCATGCGTTGCCCAGATATCTTCATGATCGTACTGCCCGGTGCTGCAGCGTCCTCAAAATGCTCGATCGATAGCTGGAGGAGGGGAACGAAGCTTTGGCACATGAACGAGCCGTATTTGAGCTAGAGCGGAAGGAGATGAAAACTGAGCGAAGTACACTTTCGGGCGACTGTATTGTCCGCTCGGCGGCAGCCTTGCAGCCAGAGGGCGTAACCATCCAGTGGCGAGAGAATCGACTCAAGCTGGCAAGCCAATGGTCTCGTCTACATCCAGAGCTCGAGTTTCGGCATAGGCGTAGAAAGTCTGGATCGCGCGCATGGAAGCTGAAGGTCAGCGCAGGCGAACGCGTGACCCACTCGTTTAGACTTGGGCATGTCGTCCTCTGTGAGCTCCCGGATACCGAACTGCTCCAGCTCTCGGCTGATGAGCATGGCAAAGCGTCTCTGCAGATGCTCTCAATGTAGGGCATACCGTGCGCAGAGATAGGATTATGAATGGAACCCAAGCTTCTGATTTTTTGGGAAACGGGGGTTTGCGGGGATTTGATCGGAGGTATGTGGGATTGGACACTGACCCCTGGCCCTTACAGAGGACATCATTTAACATAATATGCATTATGAGCACCTGCGTATGGAGTTACCGGGCCGTGGGTTGGCCAGATTGGAAGCCAGTTCGCAGTGCGAATTTCGCAGACGCGAAAAAATGACCAGAGTACACGGAAGCCTTTCTGACCCCAATCGCGGAAGTAAATCGGCCTAAGCCCATTTTCAACCACATTCTGATCCCATTGCCTGGTCAGATTGGCCCCGCACCTGGTAGACCGATTTCTAAATTCTGTCCAGTGATGCCATGGGTGCAATCTTGCTTCTCGGCTACATCTTCCTTGCATCTAGAAGGTTTTGTACGTTTCCGCTGCGCACATGCAACCTCAATCGTGCTTAGCAGAGCCTCAGCCGCACCAGTCGACTTGCGGTGGTAAACCACGATCAACTATCGATGAAACCACAGCACCGTTGAGACCTGCATTTTTCCTGACCAATGGCCGAAATCTGGGATCAGAAGCAATTCTAACCTTACTGCCTCAAGAAGAAATTTAGGCGCTACGGCACCTGTGTATGGCAGGCAGATAGCGTGGATTGAGTATCCAAAAGCCGCATCGATTAACCGAATGGCAACGAGGCCTGTGGATCACTATGCAAGAGCAGGTATCAACGCCAGTTGACGCTGAGGCGTCTACGCCAGATTGTTGATACGATGTCTAGGCTCTGTACGAAAAACCTTGATACTTGTTCATGCTGCGTTGAAAACAGCCTCGGAATGCTCATGTACTCTAGTACACTCCGATTCCTCGACTGTTTTCGCCTTGCCTGACCTGCGTCTCAAGACCTTTCGTACAGAGCCTTGCCACTTCAACCGCCAGGCTGCTAGTTAGCGCGCACTGTGAACCATCGAGAGCAGATGTCGACGCTTATAAATCTTAGGAATACTTCCCGGATTCGTTGAATTCATAGCCAATAAACTGCCAAACTCCCCTTCTTTTTTATACGTTCTCGACTCCAGCTCAACTAAATGAATATTTAGTCGAGTTATTTCAACGTTCTTGATGCTCGCCGCCCTTCGGATGTTTACCCTTTCGCTGAAAGTGATCAGGATCTAGCAAAGCTATGACCTGTTGAGGTGAGACAGAATGCTTTTTCGCTAGGCTATCTAACTCAGCCAAGAAGCGCACCATGCTTGCTACTCTGGGTACCTCTAGTTCGGCGCATGCCTCTGCGTATTTTTGACCGATGACACTGTTAATTTCGAAGAGGCGCGCGACACTCTCGACATCGAAAAAGCCCTCTTTGACAAGCCCATCCAGTGCTCTGTTGCGCTTACTCGACATCGACATTGACCCAACCTCTCACCCGAAAAGGTTTTTCAGAGCTGTGTGATGCCTGGACGTCTTTGAGCCCCAGGATGTACCGAAGCTTCAAGACGGTCTCTAGGCTCACGGATTTTTGATCCACATCACCTCTGACAAGCAAGAGCGCTATCACTGAATCGCCCCTGGTTTTCTAGACACTCTCCAAGCTCAGGAAATAGCGTTTCTCATACTCTACTGGAGACAGCTGCATAGCACTGCTGTGTCGGCGTTTAGGGTTATAGAACATCTCGATGTAATCGAAAATATCACTTCGGGCTTCTTCACGGGTTGTGTAGATCTTTCGTCGGATTCGCTCTCGCTTCAAAAGCTGGAAAAAGCTCTCGGCTACGGCATTGTCGTGGCAGTTTCCCCGCCGGCTCATGCTGCTGATTACATTGTTGGCCTTCAAAAAGCTTTTCCAATCCGAGCTACTGAACTGACTACCTTGATCTGAGTGAATCATAACTTGCTGCTGAGGCTTGCGTCGCCAAACAGCCATCAACATCGCGTCGATAGCCAGGTCGCTGCACATCCTTGGCTTCATTGACCAACCAATTACTTGGCGTGAGAACAAATCCAGCACTACCGCGAGGTAGAGCCACCCTTCATAGGTGCGGATGTAAGTGATATCTGTCACCCAGACCTTGTTCGGCTCACTTACCTTGAACTGCCGCGCGAGGTGGTTGGGCGAGGCCACTGTTGGTTTTCCACCATAGAACCCTGGACGCCGCCGATAGCCCGTTTGAGAACGCAGCCCCTCCGCCTGCATCAAGCGCCTGACTCGATTTCGGCCGCATTCCTCTCCCAGCTCACGCAGGTCATCGTGAATTTTGCGGTAGCCGTATACACCTCCGCTTTCCAGCCAAGCGTGTTTGATCAAGCCAAGCAGACGTTGATCTTCTTTTGCTCGGGCAGATTGAGGCTCGGCCAGCCAGGCGTAATAGCCGCTGGGGTGCACCTTGAGGGTTTGGCAAAGGCGCCGCACCGGGTAATCAGTCGAGTGCTTCTTGATGAAGGCGTACTTCAGCCGCACTCCTTGGCAAAGTACGCGGCGGCCTTTTTTAAGATGTCTCGCTCTTCCGTCACGCGCTTGAGTTCAGCGCGTAGCTTGCGCAGTTCGGCCTGCTGATCGTCGTCTTGCTGACGCTGCTCTTGGGGCTTGCTGTAGACCTTGATCCAGGCGTAAAGACTGTGCACGGACATGCCCAGGCGCTGGGCGACATCGGCGACAGGTTTGCCTTTCTCGGTCACTTGCTTGACCGCTTCGATCTTGAATTCTTCGGGGTAACGCTGACGACTCATGGCACCTCCTATTTGGGCCTCATTATGAGGCTTGGAGGTGTCTACGAAACCAGGGGCGATTCACACCTCCTCTGCGCTGAGCCGGTATTTCTTCATCAGCTTGGTGAGCTTCTGTGAGAAATCTGCATCTGGCGTCTCCTCCCTTTCCTGGAGGACACTAATCTCCTGCTCCAGCTCACATATGCGCTGTTGAGCGAGGCGTATGGCCTCGTGGCGGTTTGGGGCATTCATAAGGGGGCTTGGCTCCACAGTCTCCTTCTCAAATTGTAGCGTACAGAGCGGGCAACCCTTGCCGCCTGTCTGATCTGGTGCCGTCACGATAGGTAAGATTAATCACCTGGGTAGGTAAGGAAATCCCCTGGCATTGAGTCGGCTGTCATCATCTCAGAATCGGTAACAGTCCGCGTAATATCGTTTATTGACGGGTATCGAGCCGCCGTTCCGGCGGGTAGGTGACATTTTAGGCTTATTAATGAGCCGCATCCGAATCGATAAGAATCGGGTTTCTGAGATTACTAGCTATTTGTTGACAGAAAATATCCCTATATTTTTTGCGGCACACGCGTCATTTAATAGCGTTTATTGATACGAATTCATCCTCAGCAAGTGCTCGGCGCCCTAGATTGAAGCATCCATCGCACTGGCCTTCGCCATGCTTATCCCGACGCTGGCAATTTATGCGTTTAATCTCTTCTTCGAGATTACGGCGTGTTCCCGCGTCTGCGTGGCTCGTACAGGCCTGTGCCCTATCGGTGAGGTGGTGAAAGCACAAGAAGCAGGCTCACAGTCCGTCTGTGGAACCAAAATCACTTAAGGCCGAGCTTTTGGTCGCAACCGGGATGGGCGTCCGGCTTATGCTCCAGACCTATACGACCACTTCTTATCAGTGCCTTTCGCTATGAGCCGGTCTCTTCGAGCCCGAATTTCCGATAGATTCGAGATCTCGGCGCCCTTCCCTCATGACCGGCTAAGCCGCTGGCTTGCAACATGGCTCCACACAGGTAGCTGGGTATGACCGCGTTGCACTTAGAACGCTGCACAGGTGTAACCCGCCTATTCCTATGGTGATGCTCGTTAGCCGGTCTCTACGAGACCGAAGGTGCGATAGACACAAAATATCCTACGGCAAGGCCCTCGGCTGCGAACTTCGGAGCAGCGCGCAGCAAACGCCAGAATCTAGAAGCCAACCTTCGGCAGCCTGTGCATTCGGCTAGGTAGTATGTCTGCTCTACTTTCGACTGCTTCCCAAATATCCTATGCTGGCCTTTTGATTTCGCGCATGGGGCCTCCACGCTCTTGGAAGGAGCAAATATGGGCAAGCAGCACGCAACAGGGGCAACGCATGTTGAGGGAATTGATTTCGACATCCCTCTTCTACCCGAATCTGCTATCGACACCGATCAGCTATCCCGAGTAGGGTTCGCTGAAATCGCCACCTCCTCGCTTCGTAAAGTGCCTTCGACGTCGGGCTTCGTGCTGTCAATTGAAGGCCCATGGGGAAGCGGAAAAAGCTCAGTTCTCGCGATGATTCAGGCCCTGCTCAACCGTGAGGACAAGAAGCGTCAGCCAGTGATTGTGCATTTTAACCCCTGGCTGGTTGGCGACAAGGATGCCCTGCTCCGCCAGTTTCTCGCCAGCATTGCTAAGGCCGTTAAATTGAGCGATCACAGCAAGGATGGCCGGAAGGTAGCCAAAGAGCTCAAAGCTTACTCAAAGGTTTTTGATGTCCTAAAACTCATACCAGGCGTGGAGCCGTGGGCGTCCCTGGTTAAGTCGGTAATGGATGCTGCAGGCGATGCCAGTGAAGCCGTTGCAGAGTACAAATCGCCTGACCTTGAGGAGCAAAAGGAGCGAGTTGAGGCTGCGCTTAGGAGCTTTGATCGCCCTGTCATAGTTTTCATCGATGATGTCGACCGTCTTTTCCCTGCTGAAGTATTTGAGATGATCAGAATCATCAAAGCAGTCGGGGGACTGCCAAGGGTCGGATATGTCGTGGCTTGGGATTCCGCATACGTTACTGCAGCTCTCTCAAGCGTTAAGGTTCCTCAATCGAGCTCGTACCTGGACAAGATCGTTCAAGTCAGGATGCCGCTGCCAAACCTGTCCTTGAGCGCCCGGTCAAAGCTGTTTGACTCGGCTGTCGGGAGTCTTGATCCGAAGGCGATCCAAACTTACTTCGAGGGGCAAACCAAGCGGCTGGGCTTCCTGTATCAACTGGGGTTACGGGACTTGTTGGAGCAGCCCCGAGATCTTGCCCGGGTATTCAATGCTGTGCGAATGATTGAGCCCCTTCTACGGGGTGAGATTGTGTTTGCTGACATCCTTGGGCTAGCTGCGTTGTCGGTGAAAGCTCCGCAGGTGTATGAGCTGTTGAGGATTAAGCCACAGCTGTTCGTGGGGCGTCTGCCAAGTGAGATTGGGCCTGGTGATTCTACAAAGCTTGTCGCTGACGGCTCAGCTGAGCGAGCAACTGCATATGCACACGGACGCACTGACGCAATTCGTAAAGTCGTTCATTTCCTGTTTCCTGAGGTGGCAGCGGCAGAAGAAGGCTTCTCAATGGGTGACGGTAAGTACACTGATGGAGTGATTTCAGATCCTTCACGGCTGCTCGTCGCGCTGCAGTTGGGCATAACAGATGGTGATGTGAGCATCAAGACAGCTCGACAGTATCTAGAAAATCCCGCCCAGCGGGAGAACATAGTTGCTGCTCTCACTCCTGACGTGTGCCATGAATTTATGGACATGCTCGGCCAAATCGGTTCCTCTTTGCCGAGCGATCAACTCGACGATATTTCAAGCGTTTGTGTATCGCTCGCTCGGCTTGTTGATTCTTCCGTTTTTGTAAAGCGTGGAAGACACCGTGATGGGGTCTTTGGAATGAGTCCTGACGACCTAGCCTTGCGACAGATTAAGCTGCTTACAGCTTCCTTTGACTCCATGAGCGCCTCAGCAATCTACACCCAAGTGGCTATTGACCCATACGCACTGAGCTGCGCGGCCGAGTTGCTTCGAGTGAGCTACGTACCGAATCAAAGGAGGTACGACAGCGATCTTTTGCTTGAGCAGGACAACAAGGACGCTGTGATACAAGCCTTTGCTCAAAACGTGCTGAATGCGACAGAGGAGAAGCGATTTTTTGAGGTCAACCTTCCAAGTCGTGTTCTCTGGACACTTGCGCGCCTTGATTCTCAAGCATGCAGGAAAATCTTCCGTATCGTGGAAGCGTCCGAAAAGTCTCTTGATCAGTTCGCTCTCCACTTCCTACGTAACAGTTGGGATTCGAGCAACGGTCAAGCCTACGCCCTGCCAAGTGATGAGGGAGTGACCAAAGCATTTTGCCCACTGAAGACCCTGCGTCAGCATGCTTCCAAGCGACTCGCAGATGAAACCCTGGCCTATCCAGCGCGTGCAGCATGGCAATCGGTGCTAGACGGCAAGCCCCTTTATGGCGTGGACGGCACCGACGCAAGCAGATGATTAACTGGGGTTCCTCTCTAGGAAAACCATTACGTTTCGGCGGTTGCGGGATGATGTTAAATTGCCAGTTCTGGTACTGGGATGCCCAAGGAGTGTTTCGTGAGGAATGGTTTGCTGGTTTCTTGTATGGCTCTTTCCCTTACGGGGTGTGGAGATGGTGGCGAAGCCTACAGAAAGCAGGCAGAGAGCTTTCGCGAGGACGTCAGTTCTCTGCAAGCACAGATTGCAGCTGCGAAAACCAGGATCACCCAGCTCGAACAGGAAAATAAGACTCTCAAAGAGACACCGGCAGTGTTCTTAGCCCAGGTAAGAAAGGCTGTGGATGCCGGGGACGAGACAACCGCGAAAGCAGCCTTGGCATCGTTAACCTCCCGCTACGCCGACTCCGCTGAAGCTGCGATCGGAAAAGACCTTTTGCAAAAAATGGTCAAGGATCGCGAAGCCAAGGAACAAGAAGAGCGCCGACTGGCGGCTCTTGGTATGAAAGCGATCCCGGTCAAAGGCTCGTTCACCGCGGACGACAGCGCTGTCTCGCTTCAGTCTGCTCAAGTGGCCGGCCAATGGAGCTTCAACGATCACGGGGATGAGTACGAATACCGATCGGCTGAGCGCGGCTCTCGGTACATCACCGCGAAGGTGACCTACTCGTCCAAGAGCAAAGATCCCCGCCTGGCCCCTCTGATCGTTTACGCAACAAATGGTGGTGAGCTTAAGCGGCTTGGAGTCATGGGTTTCGAGTTCGTTAGCTGGAGCAGCTATGCGACCTTCCTGGGAAACTACCACGACGACGCTAACGATTTTGCTCACAAGGCAAGCATCAGATTCTCAATGGGTCTCCAAGTCCCTAATGAAGCGATCACTAAGCCGCTGTACATCGTTGCCTCGTCTTCAGGTTGCGCTGATCGTAGCTCGGATCGATTCGGTAATCCGCCCGTGAGCTACTCAACCTACAGCTGTGACCAAGCTGCTCCCGCTGTGCTCCGGGCAAGCGATTTCAAAGAAGGCCGGTTCGGCATCGTCAAGCGCATCGATTGATTCTGAGATAGGACTCTCATCCCATGAAAAAGGCTTTCATCGCAGCGGGCATCGCCCTACTCTGCTTGGTTATCTACACCCAGATTACGATCTTCTCAGTACCGCCAATTGGAGCGGTACCAGAAGGAAGGACAGTAATCATGCTTCGCCTCAACAAGACGAATTTCATCGATAGCGCTGATGCGATGTGCGTTCGCATCCAGGGCTATGTGAACCTGCTTTGCCGCGGTATGACGATGGGGGCTGTGGTGAACGCTACCACCATCATTGCGCGTCTGCCCTACTCCGAGACCATCTACAAGATCAGTACTGGTGGTGACTCCTACGAACGATAGCCCAGCGTATGGCGGGCTCAGTTTTTTGGGCCAGCCGCTATCGATTACCTATGCAGTTTTGAACCGTTTCAACCGTTATCGCCGCACAGCGGTGGCGTGGGATCATCAAGGGATGTCCAGATCTAGGCGATTCTGAGCGCTTGTTTACCATAGGCTTTTCCGAGCTTAAGCATGATTGTGAGGCTAGCTTCTCCGACTTTCTCAGCCCCAGCCTAGGTAATGCGCCAGACCTCGTCGCCCTTATGGTGTGGATCTTGCGCGCAGGAAGTCAACATCGTCGGTGTCCAGTTTTCCAGGACATGACAGAATTTGCCGGAATGAATCAGGGAAGTGTCCGTATGTCCGAAAGCATGCTCGTTCGTGCTAGCCGAGATGGCGATCAGTTTCATTATTTGTGGGCGGCACGCCGTGCCTTGCAGTTGCTAACGCCTCAATCCGGTCTCGTAGCAATTGCCATCGAGGGCGCTGCCACCGACGAACTTTCGGAAGCCGAGGTCTCAGAGGTAGGTGAGCAACTCATCGATATTGCCGAGTATTACGGCAGTACCGAGCTGAGAAGCGCGACCAGAGTTCGTTATCTGCAGCTCAAACACTCTACGGTTCGCGTGGATGAGATCTGGCAGCCCAGCGGCCTGGAGAAGACGATCTGCGGCTTTGCGGAACGTTACCAGGCTCTTCAGAAAGAGCTACCTGATACCTCGTTGAGCGAGATACTCGAGTTCTGGTTTGTTACCAATCGCCCTATAAGCGCAGATTTCATAGAGGCAGTTGAGGATGCGGCTTCCCAGCGGAAGGCCCGTCACCCAAACAACCTCAAAAAACTCGAAAAATTCACCTCGCTGAATGGTGATGCGCTTGCCACATTCTGCCGCATGCTCCACCTGGAAGGCTTGCAAGATGACTATTGGACACAAAGAAACATACTGTTTCAGGACGTTCTTGGATATCTCCCCGATGTAGACGTAGATGCGCCAGTTCGACTCAAAGAGCTGGTTAACAAAAAGGCGTTATCAGAGAGCGCGGCCAATCCCACTATCACCAAAATGGACGTGCTGCGGGAGTTGCGGACAGACGAGGGCCACCTCTTCCCAGCACCCTGCCTGATTGGGAAAATTGCCGACGCAATACCCCGACAGCAAGAACTAGGAATCATCCGCTCGGTCATTGATGCCAGCGACCATCCTGTAATCGTTCATGCAGATGCAGGCGTCGGAAAGTCAGTGCTCTCTACCCGAATTGGCCAGAACCTGCCTGAAGGGTCAGTCAGTTTACTCTACGACTGCTTCGGGAACGGGCAGTACCGCAGCGTAACGGGCTACCGCCACCGCCACAGAATTGCTCTCGTTCAATTAGCGAACGAACTCTCTGCGCTTGGTCTTTGTCACCCACTGATTCCGAGCCCGAACGCAGATAGTACTGCCTACATGCGAGCGTTCCTGTACCGTGTAAAACAGGCCGTGACATTGCTTCAAGCGCAGAATGCAGATGCGTTGCTGTGCCTCATAGTAGACGCTGCTGACAACGCTCAAATGGCGGCCGAGGATATAGGTGAGCCTCGATCGTTTGTTCGAGACCTTCTGCGTGAGGCGCTTCCAGAAGGTGTTCGACTGGTTGCCCTGTGCCGGCCTCATCGAGAGGCGATGCTCGACCCTCCTCCTCATGCGCTGTTGCTCGGTTTGAATGCATTTATTCTCGACGAAACGGCGGCGCACTTGCGTCAAAGTTTCCCACTCGCCACTGACCAGGACGTCGAAGAGTTCCACCGACTAAGCTCACAAAACCCCCGAGTTCAAGCCCTCGCACTCTCTCGTGGATTACCGCTTCCCGACATGCTCAGGCTTCTCGGGCCGAACCCTACTACAGTGGATAGCGCCCTCGACGGTATATTGGAGCAGTCCATCGCGAAGCTACGCGATACTGCAGGCGCGCTAGAGCGATCACAAATTGATTTGATTTGCGCAGCACTTGCCTCGTTACGCCCGTTGGTACCTATAGCAGTTCTTGCAGGTATATCGGGCGTAACCCCAGCGCTAGTCAGAAGCTTCGCGCTTGATTTAGGCCGCCCTCTTATAGTCAACGATGAAACAGTTCAATTCTATGACGAGCCTGCAGAGACTTGGTTTCGTGAGCGATTCAAACCCGAGGCATCACGCTTGGGAGACTTCGTGGAGCGCTTGGCCAGCCTGAGCTCTTCCAGTGCGTACGTGGCAAGCGTGCTGCCACAGTTGATGCTCGAAGCTGGCCAGCTTTCTGAACTTGTAGATTTGGCTCTGACCTCAGAAGGGCTTCCTGGGTCTGGGCCAGTGGAGCGTCGTGATATCGAACTCCAACGCCTTCAATTTGCGCTGAAAGCAAGCTTGCGCAGCCATCGATATCCTGAAGCCGCCAAACTTGCTCTCAAGGCTGGCGGTGAAAGTGCGGGAAATGAACGACAACGTACTCTATTACGAGAGAACGCTGATTTGGTCTCGCCGTTCATGGACAGTAATAGCGCTCAAGAAATCGTGTCGCGTCGTACCTTCGGTTCCGGGTGGGTTGGTTCGCACCACCTGTACGAGGCGGTCGTACTGTCTGGGTATCCCGATCTTAAAGGTGAAGCCCGCAGCCGTCTTCGTATGGCTGAAGAATGGCTGATTAATTGGAGTGAATTGCCAGCTGAAGATCGACAGCAGGAGCCTGTCACCGATACAGATCGGGCAATGATGACGATCGCCTTCCTCCGTATTGATGGCCCTGGCCCAGCTGCTGAAAGCTTGCGTCGGTGGCACCCACGATCTCTGTCCTATGAAGCCGGTTGTATCGCGGCGAAGCGCCTGCTTGATCACGGACTATATGACGAGTTAGACGCACTCGCGTTAGCCGCAGGGAATGACTTGGCGTTAGTACTCGGATTAGCTGAGCAAGCGTGCAATTTGAACCGAGCGCTACCGACAGAGGTGACAAGGCGAGCCCTCAGGCTCCTTTCCCGCGTACGGTTTATCGATGCACCAGACAAGTGGGATGGATCTCCTCCATTAGTCGCGATTTCAGCGATAGTCGAAGCTGCTTTCCGACAGAATATTTGTGATTCAGAAAAAGCTATATGTGTGCTCTCTCGGTTCCTTCCCTTCCCTCCCCCAACGCGGATGTCATCTCACTTCGGGGTGAGTCCGAACCTTCGAGCTTACGCTCTGCAAGCCGCGCTTGCAGGCAGTAAGCTGGATGTGACAGATGTCGCTTCTCCCGGAATCAAAGAGGAAATGCAGAACAGCAAATCTCATAGCAAGTCGCAGGAGCTGCGGGAATTTGAATCAAGCGTTGGGGTACTCATTCCTTGGATCAATTTATGGGCCCAGTCGGTTGTCAGCGCACCATCTCAATCGAGCTTGCAGGAGGCCATATCACAGGCTGTATCCTCAACTGCTTCAACCGCGACGTACAATCGCCACGACTTCCCGCACATTACCGATGCGATCGCAGTTTTATGGATGGATACGCTTTTGGTGAGCCAGGTCACCGAACGTGGCAGTTATAACGACCTGATAGAGTGGGCAAACAATTTGAGTCGTCCGCTTTTTACCCCGACGCTGAATCGCTTAACGCGGCTCTTCAGTAGCGTAAGGGGATCTGAGGACTTCGCATTCACGTTGGCTAATACAGCCGCCTCGCTGCACCGTTCCGAACGCTCCGATGCTCGCCACCTGGTGGAGGGGCTAGTTGATGTGGCTCGTTCGTTACTGGCGATCAGTCCTGAGGATGCTCAGGTCTATTTCGATGAGGCAGTTGGCGTTGCGAGCAGGATAGGGGATGAAAATCTTGCTCGCTGGGATGCAGTTATCGAATTAGCAGATCGTGCGTCGAGTGAAGCACGCCCGGCTTCAGAAGTAGCCTACAATTTTGCACGTTGTGCAGAGGTGACCCGAGATTACGTAGACCGTGATAAACACTTCGCTTGGACTGCAACGATCGACGCGCTGGTTGGTTTATGCCCTACCTCCGCCCTAACCATTGCGAGTCGCTGGCGTGATCGCCACTTTGGAAGTGACGACAGGATCCTGAAAAGAACGATTCGAGCGTTACTGGCAAAAAAAGTCATTAACGCGTTGGACGCCTTGCCCATGATAAGTTTCCGCGCCGACTGGGATGAACCTGGTTTGGTTGCTGCCGCGCTTGAGAGCTGTGCTGAGCCACACATAAGGGAAACTGCCCTCAGACTTACCTATCGCTACATGACGCTGAAGACTCAGACTGCTGCTCAGTGGCAAGCCCTGACGTTCGTGGCGAACTCGGCGTCTGTGTCTCTGCCGGGATTGAGTTTAAGCCTAGCAGGGGCCATCAAACTCGAAGCCATCCAGAAAAAACGTTCGCCCTCACATCCCCCCCTCCAATCTAGCCTCTCCAGTACCAAGCGTGACTGGGACGCCATTTTTCGGGATTGCGACCTTTCCATGGCGATGGGTATTTTGATCGCGCATCAGCGGTTTAAGGAGGATACACCGCCGTTCAATACGGAAGAATTTTTCAGCGAGATTACCAGGCGTGTGCAGGTAGGAAAGGAGCCGTCATTTATCACTGCGTTTGCAGATTCGACTCAATTCGATCTGTGGCATTTGCGATATTTTCTCGAGGCACTTCCAGCCCACTGGATTGCAAGGCCTGCAATCCGTAATGCACTCCAAAGTATGCTGAAGGTCATTACTCGACGGCATTGCATGGTGATTAGGCGCAGCCGGCACTATGAAGTCATGCCGTTTCAGCTTGCATATCAATCATCTGGTATCGGCAAAGATGAGCTATTGGACACAATTTTAGAGGCCATCGCTGAGTCGGCTGAGCAGGTAGGTGCAGACCACCTCTTCAGTCTCGTCGGCTTGCTCGCAGAAAAGCTGACCCAGGACGAGGCACTGAAAACCCTGTCATATGGTTTGATGCTATTCGAACCAGTGCTTGAGGAGCGTGACGGGGATGGTGAATGGACTCAGGATCTCACTCCGCCTGCTACCGTCGAAGAAGCAGTGGCTGGATACGTATGGGCTGCTCTAGCATCCCCTATAGCTGCCACTCGGTGGGAAGCGGCCCATACCGTGGTTGCGTTGTGCGCGCTTGATAGAACGCGAGTTGTCGACGAACTCTTCGCCCACGCTTCAAGGGATGTAACTAGTCCATACGGGGACGCTCGATTCGAGTTCTACAGCCTTCATGCTCACCAGTGGCTACTGATAGCTGCCGCGCGAGCGGCGTTGGAGTATCCCAAAGCCCTGATTCCGCATATTGACTACCTCCTAGCTAAAGCTGATCTGCATCCCCGTCACTTAATGATCCAGCTGTTTGCGGCTCGAACCCTAATGGTTCTGACCTATCACGGAGTGACCGCGATCTCAGGCGAGGTTCAGCAAGGACTTGTGAATATTTGCTCAACGTTAGGCGTGCGGCCTGAGGATGCGAGTCCTTCAGTGACACCTCCTATGTCAGCAAGTAAGGATACCATCGAGGGCGACCGCTCCTCCTTCGATTGGGATGTTGAACAGTACTGGCTCAAGCCGCTTGGACGCTGTTTTGGGCTGAGGCTAGCACAAGTAGTTCACGAGGCGGACAGCATGAGGCGCGACGAACTGGGTTACACAGGAATACATCGCTGGGATGAGGATGCGCGGAACCAGGCTGAGCTGTTTCGCTATGAAGATACCACTTGTAGGCACGGCAGCTATCCGCGCGTAGATAACTTGAGTTTTTACTATTCCTATCATGCAATGATGATGACCGCATCCCAGATGCTATCAACCGTTGCGCAGGTCAATCGAGAGGGCTCGAATGAAGATAGATTTGGGGAATGGCTAACCCGCCACGATCTGGCCCGCCCCAATGGACGATGGATCGCAGATCGGCGCGACCCAATCCCGTTGAGCTACTACGATCGGCCTAGGTGTGATGAGGTCGGGGATTGGCTAGGATCGATCTCTATTAATGACTTTGACCACGCCCTCTACCCTGGTTCAGGCTTGATGACTCTGTGGGGGAGTTGGTCAGGAATCAATCCAAATCACATCGAGACAATCTCTGTGCATTCGGCCCTGGTATCACCGGGCACGTCTTCATCGCTGCTACGAGCCCTTCAGACGGTTGGACATCCACATGACTTCCGTATACCAAGTGCCGAAGACGAGTTGGAGATCGATACCCCACCCTATCTACTTAAAGGGTGGGTAAAGCATTTGCACGACGAATCAGGGATAGATAGCAGTGATCCTTGGGGCGGCAACATTCCATTCCCCGTACCGGAACCAGCTGCGTTCGTCATTGAGGCCATGAGCCTAACGACTGATCCTGATCGGAGGGAATGGTTCCTCCCGTCCTCTTCTACTCCCGTCATGAGATCCCGCACATGGGGGGATTCCGACGTCGATGACAGCGCTGAGACGGCCAACGGGCATAGTCTTGAAGCCTCCATCGACTTTGTCATCGAATACCTACAGGCAGCAGGCAAACATCTGGTTGTCGAAGTAGAAATTCAGCAGAACGCCCGCCACCAAATTTATCGAGTCCGAAACGACGATGAGCTCACACACTTCCCCAGCAATCGAATCTACATCTTCAGAAACGACGGAACAGTCCAAAGTCTCAGAGGCCATCCTGACTTTAGGGAAACAGTTGGTCACCGAACAGGGGTTTGACGACTCAGTGGATACGCTTGGCCGCTGGATGGCTCATCACATTGCCGAGCTAATTCATGAGGCCGAATCAGCGACGGAGGTAGAACGCCTTACGAAGCAGAAAGCCGTACGTGAAGCGATTTTAGCATTGTGGACACATCGGCACGCGTTTGCGTCAGGACGAAATCCTTTCGAAGGAATGAAACCAATTTTCGAGGCGCTAGAGAGCCTAGCCCCTGATGCGATCCGATTTCGGTACTTCTCCCCATCTCGCGCCCCAAACGATAGTGATGAGGAGTCGGAAGGGGTAAAGACATGCGTGGAAATGGCCAAACTAGTCGATCAAGCAGCCAGGGAGATCGTCAGCTTTTACTTAGCAGAAGCGGCGAAGGAGGCTCTCGACAGCTCAAAGCAGTGGGTACAGCTCGCAAGTGATGCTCGGCTGGACGAGGGCGACGATATCACCTTGATAAGAATCATTGCACAGCGAAGCGATCTTATGAATGCATCGTCTACTAACGTGAATCGGAGGCGTATGCTCAACGACCGAAAACAGAAGCTGGAAGCCTTGCTTATCGGTGGCGCAAAACTTTTAGATAACATTGATGCGCAAATATCAGAGCTGCCTGAAGTTGGCGATGAGGGCCAGGACGGTTTCGACTGTTTGGTCATTTGACGAATAGCAGTCAGGCGCCTGTTAAGGTGCGGAGTTCGCGGGAAAAGTCTGATGCAATTTGTGCTCGTATAATCTAGCGAGCCGCAGCGGGTTGTTGGTCTCTCTAAGGATGCTCCGATCAACTTGTCGTGCAGCCGCGGCAAGTTGCAATTTTCCAGGCACCTACAGCGTCATTGGACGAAAAGTGACCGAAAAATCATGTACGGAGAGCTTTTTCGACCGGTTCTCCGTGTTAAACGCGAACCTCACCCATACCCATGAGCTGTTTTCGAACCCTCCACAGGTTTGCCAGGGCGAACAGCGTGGTCAACTGAGCCGTGTTTTTCATCAGCCCACGAAAACGTACTTTCACGTAACCAAACTGCCGCTTGATCACGCGAAACGGATGCTCGACCTTGGCCCGTGTCTGAGCCTTGCAGAACTCGATCTTGCGCTTGGCTTTGTACAGTACGCTGCGCTGGTTCAGCTTGGAATAGGTGCTGCGACGCGCTGCAATCTGCCAGATCACCCCGATTTTCATGCTCTTCGCGCCTTTCGACACCGGTGTAACCGGCATCTGCATACACGGCGTTTTCTTCGCCATGCAGCAGTTCAGCCACCTGCGTGACATCGGCCACATTGGCAGCGGTGCCATGGACGTGATGCACCAGGCCGGACTCGACATCGGCACCGATGTGCGCCTTCATCCCGAAGAAATACTGACCGCCTTTCTTGGTCTGGTGCATCTCGGATCACGCTTGCCTTCTTTATTTTTGGTCGAGCTGGGGCATGAATAATGGTGGCATCGACGATGGTGCCTTGGCGCAGCGACAGGCCTTTTTCCTGCAGATAACCATGATGACCGCAAGGATTGCCGGTGCGAGCTGATGCTTCTCCAGCAAGTGCCGGAAGTTCATGATCGTGGTGTCTTCGGGGATTGGCGCGCTCAGCGTCAGGAGTGCGAACTGGCGCATGGGCGTGATTTCGTAGAGCGCTTCTTCCATGGCCGGGTCGCTCAGGGAGAACCAGTTCTGCAACAGATGGATGCGCAGCATGGTTTCCAGAGGATAGGGTTTTCTACCGCCGCCGGCCTTGGGGTAGAACGGTTCGATCAGCTCCAGCAGGCCTGCCCAGGGCACCACCTGATCCATTTCGGCGAGGAAGCGCTCTCGGCGGGTTTGCTTGCGCTTGCCGGCGTACTCAAAGTCGGAAAAGCTCATCTGGCTCATGGGCGGCTCGGATCAGGTGTTGCGGGGATTCTCGCATAACTGAAGGCTTGTTCGGAGATTCCCTAACCTCGTCTCAAAAGAACGTGATACGAAGCCCTCGGATGATCTCAAGTCTAAGCCTTGGGCGACTGGCCATCCTAGGGGCACTTCACTAATTCGAACTCCCTGAGCCGGAGGCCATGGTGCCGAATTGCTGAGCCAGCGATACCAGATTTCGGTTGTTGAACCGAGTGCTCCCCGCCAGCGCCAGCTCGCGCTCACCCGTGTGCTTCGACGCGTGAAGTAACGAACCAGGGGTAATGGAATCAAGGTGATACGCAATCACATCGCTGTAAGCAATCGACCCTTACAGCAAAACATGAACTCGAACCATTCTCTTACCAGATTTTGAGGCATGAGTAAGCATGCCGCGAAGCTATCAGCTTACCGTTCTGCAGGTGCACGTGGCGTTTGCAGCGGACTGCCATCAAATGCGCGGTTGCAGTGCATATGAGCCGCGCCGTGTGCGACTGTCACGTAACGTTCGACGTCCGAAATGCGCCCCTGCTTCAAGCGAAGCCTGATCAAATCCAGGCTGCCTGTAATGCCAGCCAGCAAATTATTGAAGTCATGAGCGATACCTCCGGTCAGTTGCCCTACCGCCTCCATTTTCTGTGACTGGCGAAGCGCCGCTTGAGCTGCTTCACGCTCGGCAATGGCCTGTTCTATGCGTGCTTCCAGCGTGTGATTGAGCTGCAGCAGCTCAGATTCCGCTTGCTTCCTTGCCGTTAAATCAATGGATGAACCAATCAGGCCGATGATTTCACCTGATTCATTGCGAAGAGGAGACTTCATTGAAAGCCAGTAGGTAGCCGAGCCATCCGGCATGTCGACGCGCTCTTCAATCTGAGTGGCCTTCCCGCTTTGCATGATGCGCTGATCGATTTCCATGATCTGACGGGCCTGGGCCTTGTCTTCCAGAACTTCCAGGTCTGTCTTGCCAAGGTAAAACTCAGGTGGCTTACCAATTAGCTGCCTGGCTCCATGGTTCGCGACCAGCAGTGTTCCTTCCAGGTCTTTGGCATAGACAACGCCAGGTACTGCCGCGGCAAAAGTGCGGAGTAAGGCTGACATTCTGTCGCGCTCAGCCTCGGCAGAGCGGCGTGACTCGATGTCCAGAAGCACCCCCGGAAAGCGAACAGCCAGGCCGTCCGAATTGAGCTCGGCACGGCCGTTAGCTTCGACCCAGCGGTAGCCGCCCTCGTGCTGTCTCACCCGGTACTCACACCGATAAGCGCCACCGCGGCGCATGGCGTCTTGGATGTCAGCCGAGACTCGTTCACGATCATCAGGGTGTACGGACGAAAACGCTTCTTCGATCGGGATGCCGGCCAGACACCTGTCCGCAGCCAGCCCGAAGGAGCGGGAGAACCGCTCATCAGCGGTAACCCGATTATCCGGATATCCCATACCCATGTGCCGATGCTGGCGCCAGCATCGAGCGCCAGCTGTAGGCGCTCCGAGGCGGTTGTCGGAAATGCGTGATCCTGATTCGGTGATGCCGGAGCATCAAAGGTGCCTGGAGTGCCAGGGCCTTCGCGATCCATAAATTGCCTCTTCACTTACATCCATGATCGATTAGCCGATGGAAATCATTTTAGAGCGTGATGCGCCGCCTGAGGTAATCGCAACTGAGCACCTCTTAGGTGAACGTGTAGAGAAGCGCGTATGCCTGAAATACGGATAGAGTACATTTGTACTCCACTAATACGTCTCGGCTCGAGGCTTACTGACTTTCTGACCCTTCTTTGGTTTCAATCGAAGCGCGAAGTGCTTCTAGCTCGGTTTCAGACTGCTCGAGCAGTGCCTTCAACTCTTCTGCCTTTTGCTGTGCTGCTGTTCCAGTCAGATGGGCATCGGTAGCCTCTTTACTCTTGGTTTCGAGCTGGTGAGCCAGCAGCTCTTTGGCCCCTTCCGCGCGAGCAGTTGCAGCATTGGCGATGCCTAGGTCGCCTCTCAGATGCTCGATAGCGTCACGATGCTGGCTGGCCTCCTTGGCGTGCTGGCGGTTTTCGGCGATCAATCGCTCGTTGTCGCGAATCAATCGAGTGGCCTCCTCCTGCTTAACCATGAGTGTCTGTTGGAGGACTGTCACCTCTTGCTGCATCTGGTAGATCTGAGTTTCGTGACGGTTTAGATCCTGGTCGCGCTGTTCCTTTACCGCTACTCGGTAGTGCTCGAGTGCTTCTCTGGCATGCGTGTGCTTCTCCTCCAGAGATTCGATCTGGGCGTCCTTCTCTTGCACGCGAATCTCAAGGTCGCTGCAGCTCTGGCTGATCCGGGCGTTTCGAGTGATCTCTGTTTGAAGGCTGGATTGAACGATCTTGAGTTCTTCGTCCTGAGCCTGCAGGGCTGACTGCAGCTTGGCGATCTCCAACTGCGATTGCTCAAGATTACTTTGAAGTGTACTGCTCTCAGCCTTCATCGCTTTTCGTTCAAGCTCAAATACGGCTCGCTCATGCGCCAAGGCTTCGTTCCCCTCCTCTAGCAAGCGCTCGAGCATCTTGCCCACCAGCTCCGTGAGCTCATCACTTAAGCGCGATGGCGAAGCTGATGGTCGGGGGTCATGCGTTTCAATCTCCTTCAAAAAGCGCTGAATTGTTGTCTTTGAGCCAGTATTCCCAAGTTCTATGCGTATCGCGTCGATGCTAGGGTTCTGCCCTCTCGACAGCAGCGCCTCGCGAGCCTTGCGCACCAGTACCAGGTTAATGCCGCCTCTAGCCATGTCTGCCCCTACGATTACGTACTGTTTTACGTTTCATGTAATTACGTGCCACTTTAACACCTTCAAACACTAAGAATTCTTTAATTTTTGGCAAGACATAATTGAGGATTATCGCTTGTCAAGGCTATGGTCGAGGGTAAAATGAGCCGAAAGCCTACAAACGGCAAAACAGAGCCACCGAGGGCTGGAATTGGAGGATTACGTGGTTGAGCGGGCCAGCAAGGCAGATAAGTACTTGGAGGCGAGCGTTCGAGAGAACACCTCGAAGAGCTATGCAGCTGCCCTCTCCCACTTTGAGGTGACATGGGGCGGCTATCTGCCCACCACCACCGAGTCGGTCGTGAGGTACATCGCTGAATACGCTGACCAGCTGGCGCTTAGTACCCTTAAGCAGCGTCTGGCTGCGCTCGCCAACTGGCATCAGAGCAACGGGTTCCCAGATCCGACCAAGGCACCGAAGGTCAGGCAGTTGCTCAAAGGCATTAGGGCGCTTCACCCCGTCCAGCAAAAGCAAGCCGCCCCGCTAGCGTTGCTGCATCTTGAGAAGGCAGTCGCGTATCTTGAGGATGAAGCTGCTCAGGCAAGATCCTCCGGCAACATGGGCGCTCTTCTCAAGGCGAGTCGCGACATCGCCCTGCTCACGATTGGGTTCTGGAGAGGCTTCCGCGGGGATGAGCTTGCCAGGCTCACGATCGAGAACACGCATGCCGAGCGCTACGTCGGGATTAGGTTTTATCTGGGGTCTAGCAAGGGAGATCGACAGAACATCGGGCGCGAGTACAAAACCCCATCTCTGAGCAAGCTTTGCCCGGTTGAGGCTTACCTGAACTGGATCGAGGTTGCTGGCCTTACCCGCGGAAGTGTGTTCAGAGGTATTGATCGCTGGGGCAACATCAGCGAGAGACCACTTGCAGCCCACAGTCTGATCCCGCTGCTTCGCGACACTCTTGAGCGCTGTGGCCTACCCTCCCAGATCTACAGTGCGCACTCCATCCGACGCGGGTTTGCTACGTGGGCAGCAAGCTCAGGATGGGACATCAAGACGCTCATGGAGTACGTGGGCTGGAGCGACATGAAATCAGCCCTTCGCTATGTGGAGCCGGCTCAGCAGTTTGGGGGGCTCATCAGGAAGCTGGAGGGATGAGACGGGCAGGTGCGATGGCGTCACTGCTTCTTGTTCCAGTCTTCTAGTCGCTCACACATGTCGATGACGATCACACTCTCAGCAGTGCTTGCGTCAGCGCCCTTGGAAAGGACGTAATCATCGAGCTGGTCATATCTGAACACCCGCCCCTGGCAAACCAGATCTTCATAGCAATCCACAACGTCCTCCAGGCCGGAGTCTGAACGCGTCATCAACACCTTCGTCTGAGGATTGAACGCCTGCAGCAACTGAATCAGCTCAGCGACTTTCATGTACACCTCTTACTCGATAAACAGCCGGCGTAGATACTCAGCTCAACCCATGCCATGCTGATCTCAGCATAGAAGGCCTCCCCATCACATAGCCGGCTCTTCGAGCGCGGAGCTGCGATAAGGCTCACTGCATTGCTAGCTAATTCAGTGGAGGGGTTGAAGCTTTGTAAGTGCTCCATGAACCCCACATTCAAAGCGCTTACCTGATGCCCGATGCTGTGCTCCCGATTTCCTTCTGGAGCCAGCCCTGCATGATGCGCCCCGACAGCAAAGTCGAAAAAGTCTACCTCTACCCCAAGCCTGTGGACTTTCGAAAGTCCATCGACGGCCTTACTGCCTTGGTAGAACTGGATATCAAAGTCGCCGTGTTCGACCCCGTGCTCTTCGTCTTCCTCAACAAGGCGCGTAATCGGATCAAAGTGTTGTACTGGGAGCGCAACGGCTTCTGCCTCTGGCTCAAGCGCCTGGAAGCCGAGCGCTTCAAAATGTCGCCTGAGCCCAGCGACGAAGCGATTGTCCTGACCGTCCAAGAACTCAATTGGCTGCTCGACGGTTTCGACCTTTGGCGCAACCGTCCTCATCAGGTTTTGACTCCGCGCTACGTCGCCTGACCCGGTATAATCCGCGGCATGATTTCCGTGCCCGACAATCTCCCAGACGATCCTGCCCTGCTCAAGCAATTATTGCTTGAGAGCTATGCTGCCCGTTTGCGCGAGCAGGAAGTCAATCAGGCCCACATCGTCCAAATTGACGATCTGAAAGAACAAATCAAGTTATGGCGTGACCGTTTCTTTGGCCGCAAGTCCGAGCAAACCGTCGATCCCAAAACGCCGCAACTGGCCATGTTCGATGAAGCGGAAAATGACCCTCTGCTGGCTGTAGTCGATGATGCCAATGAAGAAGTCGTTGTCCCGGTCAAGCGCCGTGGCAAGCGCAAGTCATTGGCGGCTAATCTGCCACGTATCGAAGTTATCCATGAGTTGCCCGAACACGAACTGACCTGCGCCTGCGGTTGCCGCAAGCATGTCATCGGCGAAGAAACCAGCGAGCAGCTCGATATCGTGCCGATGCAGATCCGCGTACTCAAACACGTGCGCAAGATCTATGGCTGCCGTGGTTGCGAGACTGCTCCTGTCACTGCTGACAAGCCCGCCCAGTTAATCGAAAAAAGCATGGCCAGCCCAAGCGTGCTGGCCATGCTGCTGACGACCAAGTACGTCGATGGCTTGCCGCTACACAGGTTTGAAAGTGTGCTGTCCCGCCACGGCATCGAGATTCCACGACAAACCCTGGCGCGTTGGGTGATCCAGTGCAGTAAATACTTCCAGCCGCTGTTGAACCTGATGCGTGATCGGCTGCTGGAAAGTCCGGTGATTCATTGCGATGAGACCCGCGTCCAGGTGTTGAAAGAACCGGATCGAGACCCGACCAGCCAATCCTGGATGTGGGTGCAAGCCAGTGGCCCGCCTGATCGACAAGTTGTGCTGTTCGACTACACCACCAGCCGTGCGCAGGAAGTACCATTGCGTCTGCTGCAAGGCTATCGCGGCTATGTGATGACCGACGATTATGCGGGTTACAACGCTTTGGCGTTGCAGCCCGGTATCGAGCGACTGGCATGCATGGTTCACGCGCGCCGCAAGTTCGTCGAAGCACAAAAGGTGCAGCCCAAGGGTAAGACCGGACGAGCCGATGTGGCGCTGACGATGATCAATAAGCTGTATGACATCGAGCGCGACCTCAAGGAGGTCAGCGACGAACAGCGGTTCATCGGTCGCCAGGAAAGAAGCTTACCGATCCTCGGTCAGCTGAAAAGCTGGCTGGACAAGACGTACGCCCAGGTGACGCCGCAAAGCGTATTGGGCAAGGCGGTGCATTACCTGGCAAACAACTGGCGCCGCCTGGAACGGTATGTCGAAGCGGGCCATTTGCCAATCGACAACAACCTGGCAGAGCGTGCGATAAAACCGTTTGTCATTGGGCGCAAGGCTTGGCTGTTCAGTGACACGCCCAAGGGCGCCACGGCAAGTGCGCAGATATACAGCTTGGTCGAGACCGCCAAGGTCAACGGCCAGGAGCCCTATACGTGGCTGCGCCACGTACTTGAGCGCCTGCCGTATGCGTCGTCGGTCTCAGACTACGAAGCCTTGCTGCCATGGAACTGCTCGCCAGAGATACCACGGTAAGCTGAGGCCCTATCTTTTAGAAGGTGGGGTTCATGGATCGCACTCCTTGAAACTCTCTACCCCTTCCGCATCCACGCTTACATTAACGTCCTCATCGAACCGGTAGGTCAGCACGTCGGAAGAAGTCTCAAGCTCCGTAGCCCAATGGATGATCTCTAGATCACCCAGGATGATGAGGTCAGCATCCATTTTGGGGCTGTACGTCATCCATAAGCTTCGGTTGTGAGCACTCGTCTTTCTGCTAGCTGCCAGCTGCTTGCGGCGGTGCCCTTTGAGTGATGGCATTTTGGATAGGCCTCAGTGGATACCAAGGTACGAAATTGCTTCCTGAATTTTAGTACGACGAACGGAGCCGTTTAGGACTGATTTGCTACTTTCGAAGCCGCTTAAAGAGCATTAAGATATAAAAACTCCCAACTACAAGGCTTATTTCACAAAAACTATGAGATAGTCATTCCATTTAGTGAATCCTAATGACGTGTGATGCCATAGGGTCTAATTTACCTCTCAACGATGCGATGGGGTCGAAGTTACTTCTCAATGCTGGAAGTGATTTTTACCGACTAACTCACCGAATATCGGGATGAAAATTCCCAACTCACTGATTTGTCTGGTTAAAGTAGCTACCGGGGATGGGGTTATCGTTTCTTCCGTGTACTACCAGTTCAGCCGGCTTCAGGTGTTGCTACCAGCAACACGCATCAGCTCCGAAGTAAGTCGCTGCAGACAGCTCTGCCGGTGGTTTTTCACGGTGAAAAAATCCACGGTGAAACTTCAGAGCCCAGATCGCACTACGATTTTCGCGGGCACCGAAATTACGGTCGCCGTTGGCTTTTCGGCCAACGTTGCGTCATTTGACCCAGTACCTCAAGTTGCGACGCGAGGTTCAACACGTCCAAGTCTACGCCTAGAACTGAATCGGCTTCGTACGGATACCGCGTGCCAGAGAACAGATTCGACGCAGTACTTATTCATTTGTCCAACTCAAAGCCTGGTGCCAGGCTCTGTGAATCGCACGAAACTGGCTGGCTAGGTCGCTAGGAATTGCGTTTTACAGATCAGACAAGCAGTGTCCATTACCACGTGGCTTCAGGCGCAGTCGCAGGTGCCCATCAGGATCATATTCAGATCTGGGGAACGCGGGTCAGCCTTAACCAGAAGCGACTTGAGAAACAGCTCTCAAGCGAGCGCCGAATTCCTCACAGCTGGCCAGTAACGCGTTCTATCTGGGGAACTTTTCGCTCTCACCTCAAGCACTTGAGCTGCCTGCAGAAATGTCTGGGCTTCCTCTATAGCCCAAGTATTGGGCAGTGGGACGTCATCCTTCATATGGCGTCTTAAGTGGACCTTCGCTTGGAGCTGTGGCTGGTAGCAACAGCCAACGGCCGCATAGCATAGCGGGATAAGCTCTGGTACCCTGCCCTTATAATATGAATTTAAGAAATAACTCTACTAAATATTCATTTAGTAGAGTTGCACTCAGTAAGTGCCTGGTAATGAGTTCGATCAAGACTAATTTGTGTATCGTCAAACCCTGCCCTGACGACTGCGAAAGTTTTCCGCAACATTGAACAACCCCATACCGACGAGCATCGCGATCACGAACAGCCAGGCTTGCCAGTACCCCCCGGCGAGCAACACCAGCGCTGGCCCCGGACAAACGCCGGTAAGCCCCCAGCCTATGCCAAAGACGAGGCTCCCGCCGACAAGTCGACGGTCGATGTCACGCCTGGCAGGCAGCTGTATCTTACCTCCCAGCACAGCAGTGGTGTGACGCCGCGCCCAAGTCATAGGCAACAGTGCGGCACCTATCGCACCCACCATGACCAGTGCAAGCGACGGGTCCCACTGCCCGGCAATGTCGAGAAAACCTAACACCTTGGCGGGGTTTGCCATGCCGGATAGCAGTATTCCCATGCCGAATAGCAACCCTGCAATGAAGCCACTGATCCGCTTCATTTCACGCTCCTGAAAAAAGATGCCTGACCACAAAGACCGTGGCAAAGCCGGCGGCCATGAAGCACAGAGTCGCCACTGCCGAACGGGGCGACAGGCGTGACAGGCCACAAACGCCATGGCCACTGGTGCAGCCACCGCCATAGCGAGTACCGAGACCTACCAGAACTCCCGCGACTATAAGCAGCCAAGGCGCCATACTGAAGTGAGCCGGAGGCATTGCCGAGAACAGTTGCCATAAAAGTGGCGCTGCAATGAGGCCCAACAAGAAGCACACTTTTTCACCCCGCCCTTCCCCGCCACTTTGCAGGAGAGAACCGAGCAAACCGCTGATGCCCGCGATGCGCCCGTTCGCAACGGCGAACAGCCCAGCGGCCAAACCGATCAGTGCCCCGCCTGCCAATGCCGACCACGGCGTGAAGGCAGCCATATCAACAAACATCTCAGCGCTCCATTGTCGAATTAGAGACAAAAACAGATTCCATCTTAACGCTAGAGAACGACCTCATGACACTTCCCTGCACGCGGTGCCCGCGTTCAAGCCTGCTGCGGAAACGATAGAAGCGAGACAATGAAGTCAGCTGACCGGCGCAGGCTTGATCGTCAGGATACTGCACGGTGCATGGCTTACAAGCCGCTCGGTGGTATCGCCGATCACCTTGGCCCAACGCCTGGCCTGCACAACGCCGACCACCACCACATCGATCTTCAGCGTGGCGATGTAGGACTTGATCACGCGCAGGGGCGCGCCTTCGCTGAAATGCCGTTGCGTATGGGCAACGCCATGTGCATCGGCCAACGCATCGAAAGGCAACTGCAGTGACTCGCGTAACTGGTTCGCCCAGGGGCCGGCAAGGTCAGGGTTGGCCAACATGGCGATGGGCAGGTCGTAAGCCGAGAGCAAGTGCAACTGGCCCTTGCATTGAGTCGCCAGTTGCTGACCTGCCGCGACCAAGGCATGGTTGAGGGCGTCGTTGTGTGGCGACGGGTTGGCGACATCCACTGCGACCAGAATGTTCTGGGGGATGGCTGGGGCATCCGCCGGTACGAACAGCAACGGCGTCTCACTTCCATGCAGCAACACTTGGTCTAGCGAGGTCCGGGCTATCTGGTCGAGCAGGGAATGGCCCGGGCAGTCCTTGATCACCAGATCAGGTGCGTAGCGGGCAATGCAGGCTGGCAGTTCATCGCGCGGATTGGAGGTTTCTACGGCCTCGAAACCTGGCCGAGCCCCAACGAATTGATGCTCATCCAGCAGCGCTTTGAGTTCGGTGCTGAAGTGCACGAATGAGACCGAAGGTAGCGAGTCCTCCTGCAATTCATGACGCAGGCGCAGTTCACCCGATTCGTGGATACCCAGTACTTGCAAGCTCGCCCCCGACGCCGCAGACAATGCCATGGCCCGGGGCAGCGCGGCATTGGCACGGGCCTCGGTCATGATTAGCAGAATCCGGCGATACGGCTTCATGGGACACCTCCCCGGCGCGGCTGTTGGGTTGCATGCGATTGTCATTATCGAAGCAGGTGCAGGTTCGTTTTTGATAAATATCAAGGCTCCCAGACGCCACCTCGCACCTGGTAGTGCTGAGCGTTGCTCTATTGCCATGGGCGGCGTCAAGCGCGCCGGGCTGTTTCGACAGGCACTGATTCAGCGCTTGTCCAGATAGCGATACAACGCTTCTTCCTGGTCGAAGTGCAATTGCGCAAGTGTGTCCAGACGGATGAGCTGGTGCTGGATATCGTCAGCGCTCGGGCTGGCCGCTGCCTGGACAAAATCTTTGCTCATGCGTGACAGCAACTGGATCTGACGGAAAATTTCGCGGTGGCAGTGGCTCATTGCCGAAAGGGGGTCATCACCAGCCATGTAGCGGCTCAACAATGGATACAAGCGTTGTTCATCATCCCGCTCGTGACGCTCCAGTAGCTCATGCAGGGCGGCGACGAGGTGATTCAGGTCGGTCCGGGCCTGCACGGTGGGTCGACTGGAAAAATCCCCGGCCATCTGGCTCAGTTCGGTCAGAAGCCCCTGCAGTTGCCGATGTTCGTCGCTCATGCGCTCCAGGTTCGCTACCCCAAGCCCGTTTCGCCCGTCCCCGGCCAAAGGGCCAAGGGCGCGTAACGCATTGACGATGACCAGCAAGTCGATGCCTTCCTGCAGTAGCGCTCCCATCACCGCTGGCAAGTAACCTGCAGCAGCGGCCAGCATGGCCAGCAACGACAGGGTCATGCCCACCCATACGCCCTGACGGGCGATGTGCACCGCATGCCGGGCGATGTCCAGCGCCTCGATCAAACGGTCCAGGCGGTCAACCAGCAAGACTACGCCGGCTGCCTGCGCCGAGGCGGTGACGCCGGCAGCACCCATGGCAACCCCGACATCGGCAGCAGCCAGCGCAGGCGCATCATTGATGCCATCACCAACCATCAAGGTCTGACCTTCGCGGCAGCCCTGCTGCACCAGCCGGATCTTGTCCGCAGGCGAGAGGCCTGAATGCAGCTCGTCGATGCCTGCCGTCAGCGCGATCATTTCGGCCGTTTGTGGGCGATCGCCCGTAAGCATCACGATCTTCTCGATGCCACGCGCACGGAGCCGACGCAGGGTCTGGGGCGTTTCCTGGCGCACATCATCGGCCAGCCGCAACAGCGCTTTCAATTCACCGTCCACCGCCACGAAACTACCGCTGCTGGCCAGATAGTCCAATTGCTGCAAGCGTGTCCGTGCCCACGCCTCCTCGTCCTTGCCATCCTGTACATAAGCCAGCGCGCCCACGCGCACGGCTTTGCCCTGAACTCGCCCGGCAAGCCCCTGGCCCGGGCTTTCCTGGACGTTTTCCGGCGTTGATAGTGGCAAGCCTCGCGAACGGGCAGCCTCAACGATGGCCTGTGAAATTGGATGGGTGGATGCCTGGGCCAACGATGCGGCCCGCTGCAGAATCTGCAGCGGTACCCCCTCCCCCTTGACCTCGATCGATTGCAGTCGGGCATGGCCACTGGTCAGGGTGCCGGTCTTGTCGAGAAACACCTGGCGAACCCCGGCGAGCGCTTCCAGCACTGCACCATCGCGCACCAGAATGTTCCGCCGTGCCGCACGCGAGATACCCGACAAGATGGCAATCGGCACCGCCAGAATCAGCGGGCATGGCGTGGCGACAACCAGAACGGCCAGTACCCGCTGAATGTCGCCGCTGATCCACCAGGCGAGCGCAGCGACCAGCATCGTCAGCGGAATGAGCGCCAGCGCGTAGCGGTCGGCCAGGCGCACGAAAGGTGCCCGTGACTGGCGTGCCGCCTCGGCCAGGCGCACGATGCCCGCATAAGTGCTTTGTGCCGCCGTGTGCGTGGCCAGCAGCCAAATCGGCGCGCCGGCGTTGCACACCCCGCTGGCTACGTGTTCGCCAGCATGGCGCGTTACAGGTAACGATTCGCCGGTCAGCGCGGCCTCGTCCAGGATGGCCTGGTCACTTTTCAACTGCCCGTCGACCGGCACGATGTCCCCCAGACGCACCAGCAGGGTCTGCCCAGGCTGAACCTGATCCACCGCAACCTCGCGCAGCCCATCGTGTTCCTGGACCCAGGCACGCTGGGGCGCACGCTGGATCAGCGCGCGCAATTCGCGCTCGGCGTGGCGCAAGCTGAAGGCTTCCAACGCACGGCCGGTGGCCAGCATGAACGCAACCAGCGCGGCGACCAGCATCTGCTCGAGGATCAAGGCTGCGCCTATCGACAGCAGGGCTATCAGATCAATGCCCGCCTCCCCCCTGGCCAGGCGTCTGGCCATTTCCACCACCAGTACCAGTGCCATGAAGGCGCCGCCAGTCGCCCAGGCCAGCGCCGCCCAAGCGGGCTGTTGCGCCAGGTAGGCCAAGCCGCCAGTCAGCAAAGCCAGCACACACACCAACAACAGGCTGGAGTTCAACCAACGCTGTGCCATGGCGGCTACTTGCGTCTGGACTGCTGCAGCAGTTGTTGAACCTGGTCCTGAGCCAGGGTCGCCCTGCGCAGTGCCTCGTTGGCAGTCTGCTCTACCAGATCGATGCGGTAGCACACCTGATCGGCACGCAACCGCGCAGTGGCAGCATTGTCCTCTGCTGACGCCAGGCGCGCATCGTATTCCTCGGTGTGCCAAGGGCTGCAGCCTGACCCCGTCGCCAGTAACAGGCTCGTCAACCCCAAAAGCAGATAGCGTTGCATGTCCATACCCTCGTGCGTGCCAAGTCACCCTGAGTATCGGTAACGCCGCCTGCAGCAGCCTGACATTTGTCAATCGTGTGCTGAGTTCCTGCCGTTGCTGCGGCAGGCCAATGAGCTACCATCCATGCGTTGGTCGACAACTTGAAATGAACCGCCAATCAGGGCAGGAGTACCTGCGATGCTCACTGTCACGCTGATCAACATGCTGGTCGTGATCCTGGTGGTGATCATTCACTACGAATGCCTGCTGCGCCTGAATGACTGGCTACCACGGCTCAAACTCTGGAGCCGGTTTCGCATCGTAGCGGGCGTGTTCGGCGCACTACTGGCCCATGCGCTTGAGGTCTGGTGCTTTGCCCTGGTGTATTACCTGATGGCCCATGCCGACGGCTGGGGCACGCTCAGCGGCAACTTCGACGGGAGTTTCCTGGACTGCGTGTACTTTTCCTTCACCACCTATACCACCATTGGTTTCGGCGACATCACCCCGAGCGGGCACCTCAAGTACCTTACTGGCCTGCAGGCATTGACCGGCCTGGTGTTGATCACCTGGACCGCTTCGTTCCTCTTCCTGGAAATGCAGAAGTACTGGAAAGCCAAATAATGGAGTACCGGGTGCGGCGGTGACCACAAGCCGGCTGCCTGTTTACCATCGGCCAATTGGGCTGTGCGAACCGGTAACATCCGCTCTTCCCTCAAATTGACAGCAAAATCCAGTTGTCAGCCGAGCAATTGACAACTATCAAGTCGGTGCAAGGCCACGCAACGAAACTGTATCTCCACTGTTCATTCCAGACGTGTGAGGATACCGCCATGGCTCCAGTCAACCCCTCCCCTCAACCTGCCCCCACCTCATTTCCGGTGCCCGCCGGCGAGCATTGGATCGATGCTTTGGACAATGGTACCCATGTACTGATCAGGCCGTTGCAAGCCAAGGACAGGCAGCGCGAAAGAGCCTTCATCGAACGGTTGTCACCTGAATCACGGCACTTTCGCTTCCTGTGCCAGATCAAGGAGCCCGGTGAAGCCATGCTCGACCAGTTGATGGCGGTCGATCAGGACCGACAAGCGGCCTTCGTCGCCCTCGCGCATGTCGACGGCGAACTGCAAGAAGTGGGCATTTCCCGTTACGCTGCCTGTGACGCCAAGGATGAATGCGAATGTGCGGTCACGGTCCTCGACAGCTGGCAACACCATGGCCTCGGCCGCTTGCTGCTCAAGCACCTGACTGATCATGCACGGGCAAAAGGATTTCGGCAGATGTATTCGATCGATTCCGCCGCCAATCAGGCAATGCGTGACATGGCCAAGGCAGCAGGATTTACCACGACCACCGACCCTGATGATCCGAGCCAGGTAATCCACCGGCTTGTACTGAGCTGAACCAAAGCCGCCGCGGCATGACTTGTCCTGACGCGGCGGCCAGCATCTGATTCAAGGCATGGTTGCCTGAGGCTCCTCGGGCAACAGGTCGAACTGTTTGAGGCAGCGCTGCTCATCATCGGGTGTGAGTACCTTCAAGCCGCTCACCTCCTGCATGGGCGTTTCGAACAAAGCCATGCGTAGCACCCCGTTGCGCTTCATGAAGGTCTGTGCCAGACACGTGCACACCGGTTTGCCGACAAGTGTGGAGAGTTTTTCATATTCGGGTACGTCCACTTGAGCCTGCAGGTTGGCCTCGCAGTTCGCCACGATCTGCGTCACTGAGCGTCCTGCCAACCACAAGGCGCCTGTGCCCAGCAGCCCCAGGCACAACAGCACCACCAGCAGGATGTTCGACTCCCGGGCCACCGAGCGAAGGAACGCCAGCCTGGCCTGCCAGCCTGTCTCCTGGCCGTTGAAAATGGCCCTGCCGACAGTGCGCTTCACGCCTCGCTGCACCGCCCAGCCTAGCGCCACACTCAGGGCCAGCAAGGCCAGTATCACGGCCGGATCGTGCATGGGCAGGCGCCAGGTCGGGCTCAGCCCGTGGTAGGCCGATGCGGCGAGTAGCAAGACCAGAATCGCCACGATCCAACCCAGGCTGCCCTTTGGACGATGCATCCAGGCTCTGAGTTTTGCCCTTGCTTGTGTGTTCATGAATACCTCCCGCGCCGACCCAGGCTCTGTATGAGAAGCCTTGAAACTCGTTGATGCTGCGTTGAAAGCAGCCCCTAGCGCACTGGGTCGATGGCAACCGTTTCCTGATACTCAGGCACGCACACCTGCCAGCCGAGTTCGAGGCTGATCCGCCGCCGCAAGGTATCGGCAGCGTGTGGCTCGCCATGAATGACATAGGTCTGACGGGGCGGCCGGGTGAACCCGCGCAACCATTCCATGATTTCGTCGGCATCGGCGTGCGCAGAAAGATTCTCCATCGCATGCACCTGTGCACGGATGGGCACATCCTCGCCGTGCAACCGCACACTGTGGGCACCCGCTACAATATCGGCTCCCCGCGTACCCCCGGCTTGAAAGCCCGAGAACAGAATGCTGTTGCGTGGGTTGGGGGCCAGCGCCTTGAGGTGGTGAAGCACCCGTCCGCCGGTCGCCATACCACTGGCGGCGATGATCACTGCGGGCTCGCGCAGTTGGTCCAGGTGCCTGGACTCATCGACCGTCCGGATGATGTGCGTGCCTATGCACATGGCGGCGCACTCGGCTGCGGTCAGCCGGTGTTCACTGCGGTACTGCTGGTACAAGACGGTGGCGTCGGTGGCCATCGGGCTGTTCAGGTAGACCGGGATATCAGGGATCAGCCGGTCGCGCTTGAGCGTGTACAGGTAGTACATGAGCAGTTGGGCACGGCCGACGGCGAATGACGGCACGAGGGTAATGCCGTGGCGCAGGAGCGTTTCGTTGATGATCTTGGCCAAATACTGCTCGGTCGATTCGGCGGGATGCTGGCGATCCCCATAGGTAGATTCGATCAACAGCACGTCGGCCGTCCTGACCAGCTCAGGCGCACGCATGATCGGATCCTGAGGGCGCCCGAGATCACCCGAAAACAGCACGGTCTGCCCCTCGGCGCTGATCTGGACCGTGGCCGCCCCCAGAATATGCCCGGCGGTACGCAACAGCAACTCCATGCCCTCGGCGATCATGGTCACCTGATGCAACTCTACGGGGTGAAACAATGCCAGGACCCTTTTGGCATCCTGCTCTGTATAGAGCGGTTGCGCCGGTGCATGCTTGGAGTAACCGTGGCGATTGGCATGGTCGGCCTGCTCCTCCTGCAGCCGCGCACTGTCGAGCAAGAGGATTTCCGCCAGGGCGCAAGTCGCCGGCGTGGCGTAGATCGGCCCGCGGTAGCCTTCCCGAACCAGCACCGGCAGATAACCACTGTGGTCAAGGTGGGCGTGGGTCAGTACCACGGCATCGAGTGCCCGCAACGCCGGGGGCAGTGGCTGCCAGTTGCGCAGGCGCAGTTGCTTGAACCCCTGGAAGAGTCCGCAGTCGACCAATATCCGCGTGCTGTCACGGGTCAACAGGAATTTGCTGCCGGTAACGGTGCCGGTACCGCCAAGAAAAGTCAGTTGCATGGCCAAGGCTCCCAACTTTCGGCTATTTGGGGATGAACGGCGAGCACGCTGCACGGTGGGCGGCTGACGATACGCTCGGTGGTGTCTCCCAACAGTTTGTCCAGGCCTTTGGGCTGCACCACGCCCATCACCACCGCGTCGATGTCCAAGGCCGCGACCTGTTCACGGATCACCTGTACCGGGCCTCCTTCCATGAAATGTCGGCGGTCCGGCGCGACGCCTTCGGCATCGGCCAGCGCCTCGAAAGGCTCCTGCAGTGCCTCACGCATCTCGTCGATCCACGCCTGGGTGACATTCATGTCCGAGGCGAATACCCCTGCCAGGTTGTAGGCCGATAGCAGATGCAGGTGCGCGTCACACTGCAAGGCCAACGCCTGGGCAGCACGAATCAGTCCACGGTTGAAGCACGCCTGCACAGCAGGCGTCTCGCTGAACGCCGTATCCACTGCGACCAGGACACGCCGCGGCAATGAGATGGCCCCCGCCGGCACGAAATGGCTGACGCCTTTGAAACCTCGCATCAGCGCACAATCCAGTGGGGTGCCGAACACGCGCGCCAGGGCCGATGCGGCCTCGCTGTCCTTGATGACCATATCGGGCTGCAGTTCACTGATGTAATCGATCGCCTGGCTGCGGATATCCTCCGCATTCAGGCTGTCGACCGTCAGCGTTATACCGCTGCCGCGATGCCGCTCGACCAATCCCGTCAACTGAACGCGATAGTGTTCGTACTGGCGCTTGATATCGGCCTCATTCAGCCGCTCTTCGCGCAGAAGGTGCTGATCGCTCGGCTCGAACAAACCCAGTACATGCACGCTGGCGCCGCTGACATGCGCCAAGGCAAGGGCTCTGCGCAAAGCGGCGGAATGCGGATCTACCTCGGTCAGCAGCACCAGCAATTGTCGATATTGCCCCATGGTGAACCTCCGCGCTTGCGTCAGTGGATGTGATGCTGACGATGTTCCGCGCGCAGGGTCGATGTTGCTTGATGCAGATCAGAAAACCGCTACCCAGGCTGAACTTGATGATTGTCAGAACCGAAACGGCCCGCCACGTTAAAACGGCTGCACCAGGTACTGATCAAGCAACGGGAGGCGTCATGAACGGGCAGCAAACAGCACAGCCACAGACCTGCGAACACTGGGTCGAAAACCTCGAGGACGGTTCGGCGGTGCTGATCCGCCCACTGCGCGAAGAAGACCGCGAACGGGACAAGCGTTTTCTGAGCACCATCGCTTATGAATCACGGCGTTTTCGTTTCATTGCCGGGCTCAGCGGCGGCTTGCCTAGCTTGGACACGCAAGACATGCCCGTGGACTATCACCAGCGCATGGCCTATGTCGCCTTGGTTCATGTAGACGGTCAATTGCAACAAATCGGCGTCAGCCGCTATGCAGGCATACCTGGCAGTCAGCGGTGCGAATGTGCAGTAGCGGTCAGCGAAGACTGGCAGCGCAAGGGGTTGGGCAAGCGCCTGATGCAACACCTGATTGAAGCCGCACGACGAAATGGCTTTCAGTGCATGGTCTCCAGGGATCTGGCCAGCAACTATGCCATGCACCGGCTGGTCAAGGCTCTGGGCTTCACTTCAAGATACCCTGGCGGGGATGTGAGCGAGATCCTGCACGAACTTGACCTGCGGCCATGAAAAAACAAGGCCCTTGCGTAATGCCGGTCAGTTAAGCCAAATGGGGCTGCTTTGCAGCCCTTCGCGGGCAAGCCCGCTCCCACAGGATTGCGCAAAATCTCAAGCTTGCGCTGTACCTGTGGGAGCGGGCTTGCCCGCGAAGGGCCGCAAAGCGGCCCCAGTTAATGAGGATGAAACCTTAACTGACTGGCATTAGGCCCTTGCGGGCCTTGTGCTTCAGCCTTGGGACCGCTCCGGAGAAATCACCAGCACACTGCTGGACAACCGATGCAAAACCCGCTCGGCAGTACTGCCGATGAACCAGCCGATGCCATGGTGGTGATAACTGCCCATGACCAGCACGTCGATATCATTGTTATCCATGAAGATCGCCAGGGCCTTTGCCGGGTCGCCTATGCGCATATGGCGGTGCTCGGCGGCGATCCCGTTGCGTTCGGCAAGCTCCTGGAAGGCAGCACTCTGAGCGTCATGCAAGGTCTGGGCGTGGTTCGAATCGAACAGAAACGAATGTTCCCGGCTGCCGCCTGCGTCCAGGTACATGGAACCCAAGTCGTAGGCATACAGCAGCTCGATCTGGGCATTGCACTGCAATGTCAGTTTCAACGCTTCGCTGATGATCTGGTCGTTGAAACCTTCGAACTGATCCTCAGGCCTGGACAGGTCCACCGCCGCAAGAATCCTTCGTGGCAACGCGTGGCTGGCCTTGTGTACCAAGTGCAAGGGGGTTCGCGTTTCACGCAGCAACTGGATATCCAGCGAGGTGAACATTGCGCGCATCCACCAGGGCTCATGCTCGAACGCCTTGATCAGCATGGCGAACGGCTGCTCACGCAAGTGCACCAGGATCTCGTTCAAGGGGTGCTGCACCCACACCACCTCGGTTGTGACGATGACACCGCTGCGGCGCATCGATGTCGCCTGGGTTTCCAGCCACTCGCGGTGCTGCTGCACATACCCCTCGCGCATGACTGCCAGCGCCTGGTCATTCACCAGGCCCGCCGTTGCAAGCCCTTCCACGTAGTCGAAAGCGACAATGTGCAGCGCCATCCCCTTGGCCTTGGCCAGCGCGGCAGCCCTGTCATAGACCGGGGTTCGGCGCATCAGGGGGGAGGCAATCAGCAGCAGTCTTTGCGGAGTTTCCATGGCACACCTCTGAGGTTGCGATATGTAGCTCAAGCATCTGCCACGCAGGTCTTGCGAATTTGATGTTTATCAACTGGAGCGCCTTCTGACAAACGGCATTGCCCATGGCGCAAGAACCTGACGCAGATCAATGTCTCGACCCTTCGCTGGCGCACCCTGTACCCAGATCAACAACAACTTCAGGCGCCGCAGGCGTGCCATGGCGATAACGCCCTGAGCTTCACCTCCGCTGCCGGCAGGGACGCCTTCATTCTGCATTGTCTATCGATACATGCTTTGGAGGCCCTGATGAACATTTACGTCGAGAAGAACACTGAGCAGGGACGCTGTTGGGTGCGCATGGATCACTGGCGGGTGAGTTTCAGTACGGCTGCCGAAGCCGAGCGGTTTGTCGAGCGACTTACAATCCGCCTCAATGCCCCCCACTCGCGTGACATGCTGGCCGATTGGTCGCCCCATACCGGGGATGCCGCCGGGCACGGTGCGCTTAATGGCGCGGGGGCCCAAAGCGGCCTCCGAAGTGCAAAGGAGGCCTGAAGATGCCTGGCCAGCTGAAGGTCGTACTACTCGACTCGTCCAACGAATCGTGCAAGGCAAACCCTATTCACCTGAAACCGCTGGCGACCCACTGCATGGATTGCCGGGTCAGCGGCCTGTGCCTCCCCACCGGCCTGCCGGTTCACGACAACAGCTGTCTGGACGCGTTGATAGGCCCACGCATACGCATTCGCAAGGGCGCCGCGCTATTCAACGCCAACGATCCGCTGACCATGCTCTATGCCGTACGCTGCGGCAGTTTCAAGACCAGCCTGAACACCGCTGAGGGGCAAGGCGTGGTGATCAACTTCTGGATGCCGGGCGATGTACTCGGCCTCGATGCCATTGCCACAGAGCACCATGTCTGCGACGCCATTGCCCTGGAAGACAGCGAAGTCTGCCCAGTCCCCTATCGCCGCTTGCAAACCCTGGCGCGTGACTTTCCGGTCCTGCAGCAAAGCCTCAATCGCTTGATGAGCCGGGAGATCGTGCGTGAGCACGGGCGTGTACTGATGCTGTGCAACCTCACAGCAGAACAGCGGCTGGCCAGCTTTCTGGTGGGGCTCTCCAGGCGCTTCGTCAGCCGCGGTTATTCTGCCCATGGCTTCATGTTGCGGATGTCCCGAGAAGACATGGCTTCGTACCTGGGATTACGCCTGGAAACCGTGTGCCGATCCATCGCGCACCTGCGGGCGCTGGGTCTCGTCGACCTGCATGGCAGGTTGGTGGAAATTCTCGATATGCCTGCACTCATGGCACTGGAACAAGGCGGCGGTGAATGTGAGGTCAAGGGCCCCTGAAGGCACCCGGTTCGACGCCGTAGATGTTGGCCACGGCGCTGTCACGCAAGCACTCCCCTCAGGCCAAACCGCCAAAACGCTTGTAGAAACTCTCGCTCACATCCGGCAATGGACCGTCTGCCGTCTCCAGCGCTGCATTCAACCATTCTTCAGCCTTGGCAAACACCAGTCGGTAGAGGTTACGGCACAACTGTCGCGCTGCCCTTCCCTCCCAGTCCCCTGGCAGTAGCTCGTCGGGTAGTTGCGGGTCGCGCAGCAGCAGGCGGCGGTATTCGTGAATCAGCAGCGTACGCGCCAGGAAGCAATCTTGAGCATCAAGCAACGGCTGCTCTTTCAAACCTTGCCACAGTGGCCTGAACAGCTGGATAAACTCGCTGTATTGCTGCCCCAGTTCGTCGATACGCCAGCTTTCCCGCACCTGGGCGCGCATGGCCTTGGACGCGAGTACCTCCTGGGTGTGGGTTTCGAAGACGATGCTATCGTCGCCGGCCTCAAGGTCACGCAGCGTGGCCACCAGGTCGGCACGGTCTGCCCGCGGGCAACCTAGCAGGTTCGGCGCCATGACACCAAAGCCCTGCCACTCCAGCTCTTCACGCACGGCCTTGCGTTTACCCGCCTCGAGTTGCGACAGCAACACCAGCGTCCAGGCCCCGTCCCAGGCTGGCTGGCTCGGGCTATAGACGCGCTTGAAGGCTTTTTCGAAGCGCCGACGGCCAGTGCCTGTCAGGCTGTAATAACTGCGTCGCCCCACCTTTTCTGAAGTGAGCCAACCTTCTTTGGTAAGGCGAAAGATCGACGTGCGTATCAGCCGTTCATTAATGCCTATCGGTTCCAGCAGGTTGATCAGGCTACCGAGCCAGACTGTACCGCCGTGCGGCTCGATGGCATCGCCGTACAACGTGATGATCAGGGAGCTGGCGCGGATTGGCGTCTGCTCCTGAAAGCGGGTGATCAAGTGGTTCAGTGGGGCGAGATTGCTCATGGGCGAACTGTGCGCGGATAAAGCACCGACTATACCTGTGCGGTGGGCCGCCTGGCCATTGCGTGTCGCTGCCAGGCTCATGCGCTCGCCTGGCCCTTGGGCCTGACCCCGGTGTCTTCCATGCGCGGGCGTCCCGGCTCTGCCTCGGTCAGCGGCGGACATTCGACCATGCTGTTCATGCAGCGCTGCGCCAGGTGCTGGTACTCCGCCGTCCCGCGCTGTTTCCAGGCCAGTTCCTGATCGGTCAGCGGGCGTTTGACCTGGGCTGGCGACCCCATCACCAGGCTCTGCGCCGCACATTCGAAGCCAGCTTTGACGAAGGCGGTGGCCGCAACGATGCTGCGTGGTGCTACATGGGCGCCATCCATCACCACGGCGTTCATGCCGATCAATGAATCTTCGCCCACGCGACAGCCGTGCAGCACGGCGCCATGGCCGACATGCCCATTACGTTCCACTACGGTGTCGCCCCCCGGGAAACCATGCATCACGCAGGTGTCCTGCAAGTTGGCGCCCTCCTCCAGCACGATGCGGCCGAAATCGCCCCTGAGCGATGCCAGCGGGCCAATGTAGCAGCGGGGGCCGACGATGACGTCGCCGATCAGGACTGCGCTGGGGTGCACGTAGGCTGTCGGGTGAACCACAGGCGTCAGGCCGTCCAGTCGATAGCAAGGCATGGCAACACTCTTGAAATGATTTGAAATGTCAGTCGATCTTGTATCAGAACCTAGTTGGTCGTCAATCGTGTATCACTTGTGCCGAGTCAATACTGCAAGGCAGAAACCCTCTGTAAATGCTCAAAAACGCCTAGATTAAACGATTCTTCTACAACTATTGCACTGGAGCCGTGATCACAGGAAAACGAAAAAGAGATACGTAAAATATCATTTAGGCTTGCATAGCTGTATCACATGGGGCATATACTGACCTCACCTGGTCGTGATCCCGCATTACGCCCCTGCAAACAATTCCAAGAAATGCCGGCCCCGCGATGTGCCGTGCGTGCAGCCAGAGGAACCCGAGATGCCGCGATATATCGATGTGCAGGCGCCCGAACACGGCGTTCAGCTCATTACCCTGCAACGGCCCGAGGCCTTGAATGCCCTGTGCACCGAGCTACTGGCAGAACTGGCTGCTGCGCTGCAGGCTGCCGGGGACGACGAGCCTGTCCGAGCTGTAGTGATTACGGGCAGTGCCAAGGCATTCGCCGCAGGCGCCGACATCCGCGAGATGGCTGATCGCGACCTGGTCGGCATCCTCAATGACCCGCGCGTAGCGCATTGGCAAAGCATCGCCGCATTCGCCAAACCGCTGATTGCCGCAGTCAACGGCTATGCCCTGGGTGGCGGCTGCGAACTGGCAATGTGCGCCGACATCGTCATCGCCAGTACCGACGCCCGTTTCGGCCAGCCGGAAATCAACCTTGGCATCATCCCCGGTGCTGGCGGCACCCAGCGCCTGTTACGTGCCGTCGGTAAGCCGTTGGCCATGCAGATGGTGCTGACGGGGGAAGCCATCACTGCCCTCCGCGCCCAGCAGGCGGGCCTGGTCAGCGAAATCACCCAGCCCGAACTCACCGTAGAACGCGCCATGCAGGTTGCCCGCAGCATCGCCGCCAAAGCGCCGCTGGCCGTTCGCCTGGCCAAGGAGGCGTTACTGAAGGCCGGTGATACCGACCTGGCCAGCGGCCTGCGCTTCGAGCGCCATGCCTTCACCCTGCTGGCGGGCACCGCCGACCGCGATGAAGGCATCCGCGCCTACCAGGAAAAGCGCCAGGCCCGCTTCCAAGGGCGCTGAACATCATTCTCTCGACTGACGGAGCGAGTCTGTCATGACTTTCCAGCACATCCTGTTTTCCATCGAGGACGGCGTTGCCTTCCTTTCATTGAACCGCCCCGAGCAGCTGAACAGCTTCAATACGGCCATGCATCTGGAGGTGCGCGAAGCGCTCAGGCAAGTGCGCCAGAGCAGTGACGCGCGGGTGCTGCTGCTGACGGCTGAAGGCCGCGGCTTCTGCGCCGGGCAGGACCTGTCCGACCGCAACGTTGCCCCAGGCGCCGAAATGCCGGACCTGGGCCAATCGATCGACAAGTTCTACAACCCGCTGGTACGTACCCTGCGCGACCTGCCTTTGCCGGTGATCTGTGCGGTCAACGGCGTGGCGGCCGGTGCCGGTGCCAACATTCCCTTGGCCTGCGACCTGGTGCTGGCCGCCCGCTCGGCCAGTTTCATCCAGGCCTTCTGCAAGATCGGCCTGGTGCCGGACTCCGGCGGTACCTGGCTGCTGCCGCGCTTGGTCGGCATGGCCCGAGCCAAGGCGCTGGCCATGCTGGGCGAGCGCCTTGGCGCCGAACAGGCCGAGCAATGGGGGCTGATCTACCGCGTGGTAGATGATGCCGCGCTGCGTGATGAAGCCCTCACCCTCGCCCGCCACCTCGCCGCCCAACCCACCTACGGCCTGGCACTGATCAAGCGCAGCCTCAATGCCAGTTTCGACAACGGTTTTGAGGCGCAGCTGGAGCTGGAGCGCGACCTGCAGCGCCTGGCCGGGCGCAGCGAGGACTACCGCGAAGGCGTGAACGCCTTCATGAACAAACGCACGCCAGCCTTCAAGGGGCGCTGAACATGGGCGCACTCGCAAGCAATGTGCAGGTGGCGGTGATTGGTGCCGGCGCCATGGGCGCCGGTATCGCCCAGGTCGCGGCCCAGGCCGGTCACCCCGTCAAGCTCTACGATAACCGCCCGGGTGCTGCCGCCCAGGCGGTGACGGGTATCGATCGGCAACTGGCCCGGCTGGTGGACAAAGGAAAGTTACTGGCCGCTGAACGCGAAACAATCAATGCCCGCCTGTGCCCGGTCGATACACTCGAATCCTTGGCAGATGCCGGCCTGGTGATTGAAGCCATCGTCGAAAACCTGCAGGTGAAGCAGGCGTTGTTCAACCAGCTCGAAACCCTGTGCGCAGCCGACTGTATCCTTGCCAGCAACACTTCGTCACTGTCCATCACCAGCCTCGCCGCTGGCCTTGAACGCCCGCAGCACGTGGTCGGTATGCACTTCTTCAACCCGGCACCGCTGATGGCGCTTGTCGAGGTGGTGTCGGGCCTGGCAACCGACCCGGCAGTGGCCGCATGCATCTACGCCACTGCCCAGGCCTGGGGCAAGCAGCCGGTACATGCACGCTCTACACCGGGTTTCATCGTCAACCGTGTAGCGCGGCCGTTCTATGCCGAGAGCCTGCGCCTGATGCAAGAGGGTGCCGCCGATTGCGCCAGCCTGGATGCGCTGATGCGAGACTCGGGTGGCTTCCGCATGGGGGCGTTCGAGCTGACCGACCTGATTGGCCATGACGTCAATTACGCTGTCACGTGTTCAGTATTCGATGCTTTCTATGGCGATTTCCGCTTCCAGCCTTCGCTGGTGCAGAAGGAACTGGTGGACGCCGGTCGCCTGGGGCGCAAGACCGGCCAAGGCTTCTACCGCTATGCCGAAGGCGTCGAGCGTCCGCAGCCGGCCGAACTGCACAGCTCCGCCTGCGCAGAGGCCTGCGTTGTCGAGGGCAACCTGGGGGTGATGCAGCCGCTGGTCGAGCGCCTGCGCCAACGCGGTATTGCCGTGACCCAACGCGCCGGTAGTGGCCTGATTCAGGTGGGCGATGCCACCCTGGCCCTGTCCGATGGCCGTCTGGCCAGCCAGCGCGCCCGCGAAGACGGCCTGCGCAACCTTGTGCTGCTCGACCTGGCGCTGGACTACAGCAGCGCCACCCGCCTTGCCATCAGCTGGTCCGCCGATACCACTGACAGCGCCCGTGACCAGGCCGTAGCCCTGTTGCAGCGCGCCGGCCTGAAAGTGACCGGCATCGCCGACCTGCCCGGCCTAGTGGTCCTGCGTACCGTGGCAATGCTTGCCAACGAGGCCGCCGATGCGGTGCTTCAGGGCGTCGGCAGCGCCGCCGACATCGACCTGGCCATGCGCGCCGGCGTCAATTACCCCTGCGGCCCGCTGGCGTGGGCGGCGAACATCGGTATTGCCCATACCCTGCGCGTGCTCGACAACCTGCAGCGCAGCTACGGTGAAAGCCGCTATCGCCCTTCCCTGCTGTTACGTCGCTGCGAAGCCAAAGGAGGCACCCTTCATGACTGAAGTGCAACTGGCACAAGCCTGTGCCGACGCCATGTACGCCCGCGACCCAGCCACTCAGGGCCTGGGCATCAGCCTGCTGGCTGCCGGCCCAGGCCGGGCCAGCCTGCGCATGCCGGTGCGTGCCGACATGATCCAGGGCCATGGCACCTGCCATGGCGGTTTCCTGTTCGCTTTGGCTGATTCGGCGTTTGCCTTCGCCTGTAACAGCTACGACCAGGCCACGGTGGCGCTGGGGTGCAGCATCGACTACCTGGCCCCGGCGCTGCGCGATGACGTGCTCACCGCCCACGCCAGCGAAGTCAGCCGCAAAGGCCGCACCGGCCTGTACGACGTGCGCATCGACAACCAGCGCGGTGAGCTGGTGGCGATGTTCCATGGCAAATCCTACAAAGTGCGCGGCACCGTGCTGGCGCAGGAGACGCAAGATGAATGAACCGACCCACGCCGATGCCTTGATCATCGACGCCGTGCGCACCCCCATTGGCCGCTATGCCGGGGCCCTGAGCAGCGTGCGCGCCGACGACCTGGCGGCCATCCCGCTCAAAGCCTTGATCCAGCGTCACCCCGAACTGGATTGGAAAGCCATTGATGACGTTATCTTCGGCTGTGCCAACCAGGCCGGCGAAGACAACCGCAACGTGGCTCACATGGCGAGCCTGCTGGCCGGGCTACCACTCGAAGTACCAGGGACCACGATCAACCGCCTGTGCGGTTCCGGCCTGGATGCCATCGGCAATGCGGCGCGCGCCCTGCGCTGTGGTGAAGCGGGGCTTATGCTGGCCGGTGGCGTGGAATCCATGTCGCGTGCACCGTTTGTGATGGGTAAGTCGGAACAGGCATTCGGCCGTGCGGCCGAGCTGTTCGACACCACGATAGGCTGGCGTTTCGTCAACCCGCTGATGAAGGCCGCCTACGGCATCGATTCGATGCCGGAAACCGCCGAAAACGTGGCCGAACAGTTCGGCATCTCGCGCGCCGACCAGGATTCGTTTGCCCTGCGCAGCCAGCACAAGGCTGCAGCCGCTCAGGCCCGCGGCCGCCTGGCACAGGAAATCGTGCCGGTCGAAATCCCGCAACGCAAAGGCCCGGCCAAAGTGGTCGCGCATGACGAGCACCCACGCGGCGACACCACGCTGGAGCAGTTGGCTCGGCTCGGCACGCCGTTTCGTGAAGGCGGCAGTGTAACGGCTGGTAATGCCTCCGGCGTGAATGACGGCGCTTGCGCCCTGCTGCTGGCCAGCAGCGCCGCAGCCCGCCGCCATGGCTTGAAAGCGCGCGGGCGCATCGTCGGCATGGCGGTGGCCGGGGTCGAGCCCAGGCTGATGGGCATCGGTCCGGTGCCTGCGACCCGCAAGGTGCTGGCACTCACCGGCCTGACACTGGCTGACATGGATGTCATCGAACTCAATGAGGCCTTTGCCGCCCAAGGGCTGGCTGTGTTGCGCGAGCTGGGCCTGGCCGACGACGACCCGCGAGTCAACCGCAACGGCGGCGCCATTGCCCTGGGCCATCCACTGGGCATGAGCGGTGCCCGGTTGGTGACCACTGCCTTGCACGAGCTTGAAGAAACGGCCGGCCGCTACGCCCTGTGCACCATGTGCATTGGCGTAGGCCAAGGCATCGCCATGATCATCGAGCGCCTCTGAGCGGTTCAGGCCCTGCGCTTGTTACCGAACTGAACGCAGCCGTATATGCTGCCTCCATGACACTCACCGCGTGGCCTGCAACCGCTGGCGCGCGGCGTACAAGAACAATTCGAGTGAAGCCATGAACATGTACCATGATGCCGATCGTGCCCTGCTGGACCCGATGGAAACCGCCAGCGTCGATGCCCTGCGCCAACACCAGCTGGAGCGCCTGCGCTGGAGCCTGAAGCACGCCTACGACAATGTGCCGCTGTACCGCCAGCGCTTTGCCGAGTATGGCGCCCACCCCGATGACCTCAAGTGCCTGGAAGATCTGGCGAAGTTCCCCTTCACCGGCAAGAACGACCTGCGCGACAACTACCCCTACGGCATGTTTGCCGTGCCCCAGGAAGAGGTGGTACGCCTGCATGCCTCCAGCGGCACCACCGGCAAGCCGACGGTGGTCGGCTACACCCAGAACGATATCGACACCTGGGCCAATGTGGTTGCCCGTTCCATTCGTGCGGCCGGCGGGCGCAAAGGCGACAAGGTGCATGTGTCCTACGGCTACGGGCTGTTCACTGGCGGGCTCGGCGCGCACTACGGCGCCGAGCGCCTGGGTTGCACCGTGATCCCCATGTCCGGTGGCCAGACCGAAAAGCAGGTGCAGCTGATTCGCGACTTCCAGCCCGACATCATCATGGTCACCCCGTCCTACATGCTCAACCTGGCTGATGAAATCGAGCGCCAGGGCATCGACCCACACCACCTCAAGCTGCGGCTGGGGATTTTCGGTGCTGAGCCCTGGACTGATGAACTGCGCCGCTCGATCGAGCAGCGCCTGGGTATCGATGCCCTCGATATCTATGGCCTTTCGGAAATCATGGGGCCCGGGGTGGCAATGGAGTGCATCGAGACCAAGGACGGCCCGACCATCTGGGAAGACCACTTCTATCCCGAGATCATCGACCCTGCTACCGGTGAAGTGCTGCCGGATGGCCAACTGGGCGAGCTGGTATTCACCTCGCTGAGCAAAGAGGCATTGCCGATGGTGCGCTACCGCACCCGCGACCTCACCCGGCTGCTGCCCGGCACCGCTCGGCCGATGCGGCGGATCGGCAAGATCACCGGCCGCAGTGACGACATGCTGATCATTCGCGGGGTCAACGTGTTTCCGACCCAGATCGAGGAACAGGTCCTAAAAATAAAACAGCTATCTGAGCTTTATGAGATTCATCTGTATCGCAACGGCAACCTGGATAGCGTCGAGGTGCATGTGGAATTGCGTGGCGAGTGCCAGCACCTTGATGAGGGCCAGCGCAAGCTGGTGATCGGCGAGCTGAGCAAACAGATCAAGACTTACATTGGCATCAGCACCCAGGTTCATCTGCAGCCCTGCGGCACGCTCAAGCGCTCCGAGGGCAAGGCGTGCCACGTGTTCGACAGACGGTTGGCCAGCTGACCCATTCGGCTGCCATTTCGGCCCCGGCATTGTCCGGGGCCTTTTTTTTGCCTGCGTTCTGCTGGGCACACGCTGCTGCCCGACAGCCCTCTTGGCTGTCAATGTGATACATAAATCTTACTTGATACACATAAATGTGTTTGACGTTATGTTTTGTATCGCTTACAAATGACTCATGCCTTAGCAGGAGTCGCAGCACATGTACGCACAGCTAGTGGAAACCGGAGTCAAGCGCGTCAAGACGCTGGAAGAAATGTCCCCCGAGGAACGCAACTTCCAGGAAAAGATCGACGCCGAAATCAAGATCGAAGCCAAGAACTGGATGCCCGAGGCCTACCGCCAGACCCTCATCCGGCAGATCTCCCAGCACGCCCACTCTGAAATCGTCGGCATGCTGCCCGAAGGCAACTGGGTCACCCGTGCCCCCAGCCTCAAGCGCAAACTGCAGCTGATGGCCAAGATCCAGGATGAAGCCGGCCATGGCCTGTACCTGTACAGCGCCATGGAAACCCTGGGGGCTGACCGCGACGAAGAAATCGCCAAACTGCACAGCGGCAAGGCCAAGTACTCGAGCATCTTCAACTACCCCACCCTCAGCTGGGCCGACATGGGCGCTGTGGGCTGGCTGGTGGATGGCGCCGCCATCGTCAACCAGGTGGTACTGCAGCGCACCTCTTACGGCCCCTACTCCCGCGCGATGATCCGTATCTGCAAGGAAGAGAGCTTCCACCAGCGCCAGGGCTACGAAATGCTCCTGACCATGATGCGCCAGGGCACCCAAACCCAGCGCGACATGGTTCAGGACGCCATCAACCGCCTGTGGTGGCCGGCACTGATGATGTTCGGCCCTAGCGATGAACACTCGCCCAACAGCGCCCAGTCGATGGCCTGGAAGATCAAACGCCAGACCAACGACGAACTGCGCCAGCGCTTCATCGACCAGACCGTGCCGCAGCTGGAACTGCTTGGCTGCACTGCGCCTGACCCTGAGCTGAAGTGGAACGCCGAGCGCGGCCACTACGACTTCGGTGAAATCCAGTGGGACGAGTTCTACGAAGTGATCAAGGGCAATGGCCCGTGCAACCTGGAACGTGTCGCCACCCGGCGCAAGGCCATCGAGGATGGCGCCTGGGTACGCGAGGCCGCCGTGGCCTATGCGCGCAAGCAACAGAACAAGAACGCCGCCTGAGCGGCGATTGATGCGGAGATCGAAAATGTCTGTCTGGACCCTCTACGAAGTGTTCGTGCGCAGCAAGCACGGCCTTAACCACAAACATGTCGGCAGCGTGCACGCCGCCGATGCCGCCATGGCCATCGAGAACGCCCGCGAGCTCTACACCCGCCGTAGCGAAGGTGTGAGCCTGTGGGTGGTGCCTTCGGCGCTGATCACCGCCTCCTCCCCCGACGAGAAAGACCCGCTGTTCGCCCCCTCGGACGACAAGGTCTATCGCCATGCCAGCTTCTACGAGCTGCCCGACGAAGTCGGACACATGTGAGGTGGGCCATGCATAAAGAAGCCCTTATCCCCTATCTGCTGTTGCTCGGCGACAGCGCCCTGGTCCAGGGCCAGCGCCTCTGTGAGTGGTGTGGCCGCGCCCCGGCCATCGAGGAAGAGCTGGCCCTGATGAACGTCGGCCTCGATCTGGTCGGCCAGGCCCGCAACTGGCTGGAGTATGCCGCCGAGCTGCTCGACGATGGCCGGGATGCCGATGCCCTGGCGTTCCGCCGTGACGAGCGCGCCTACCGCAACCTGCTGCTGGTCGAGCAACCCAACGGTGATTTCGCCGTGACCATGAGCAAGCAGTTCCTCTACGACGCGTGGCACTTCGCCGTGCTGCAGGGGTTGGTCGAGTCCAGCGACGCGCGAATCGCGGGGATTGCCGCCAAGGCCCTGAAGGAAGTCACCTACCACCTGCGCCGGTCCAGCGAGTGGGTACAACGGCTGGGCGGTGGTACCGATGTCAGCCGCCAGCGCATGCTCGCCGCTATCCCGGCACTGTGGCGCTTCACCGTCGAACTCGCTGCTGGCAGCGACAACGAAGTCCGTCTGGCGGAATGCGGTATCGCCGCCGACCCAGCGACCGTCGGCGCCACCTGGCTGAAGCAGGTCACGGAGACCTTTGCTTCGGTCGAACTGCCGCTGCCCAAGGCCGCCAGCCACTTCTACCTGGATGGCCGCAAAGGCCTGCACACCGAGCATCTGGGCCTGCTGCTGGCCGAAATGCAGTTCCTGCCAAGGGCCTACCCCGATGCAACCTGGTGAACTGATTGCCGGTGACCGCGGCGCGCGGGCACAGCAAGGTGACGACCTGACCCGGGCCTGGGCGGTACTGGGCCAGGTCATGGACCCTGAAGTGCCGGTGGTCAGCGTGGTCGACCTGGGGATCGTGCGCGATGTCGATTGGCGCGCTGGCCACCTGCACTTGGTGGTTACCCCTACCTACTCTGGCTGCCCGGCCACCGAAGTCATCGAAGGGGATATCCGCCAGGCGCTGGAGCAGGCCGGTTTCACCGCGCCAGACCTGGAGCGCCGGCTGACCCCGGCCTGGAGCACTGACTGGATCACCGAACTGGGCCGCGAGCGCCTGCGCGCTTATGGCATTGCGCCGCCGCAAGGCAGCGCCAGCAAGCGCAGCCTGCTCGGCGAAGCGCCCCAGGTGTGCTGCCCGCAATGCGGCAGCGCCCATACCGAATTGCTCAGCCAGTTCGGCTCCACGGCCTGCAAGGCGCTGTACCGCTGCCGCGAGTGCCTGGAGCCATTCGACTATTTCAAATGCATTTGAGCCGTGGAGACCACCATGAGCCAGTTTCACAGCCTGACCATCAAGCAAGTGCGCAATGAGACCCGTGATGCGGTATCGATTGCCTTCGATGTGCCCGAGCACCTGCAGGACCAGTTCCGCTTCACTCAGGGCCAGTACCTGGTCATGCGTACCCAGCTGGACAACGAAGAAGTCCGCCGTTCCTACTCCATCTGCAGCGCCGTGCAGGACGGCGAACTGCGCGTGGCCGTCAAGCGCGTACCGGGCGGGCGCTTCTCGGCGTTTGCCAATGAGGTGCTCAAGGAAGGCCAGCAGCTGGAAGTGATGCCGCCATCGGGCAGCTTCTTCGTGCCGCTGGACCCGGCTCGCCAGGGCAACTATCTGGGTGTGGCCGCCGGCAGCGGCATCACCCCGATACTGTCGATCATCGCCACTACGCTGGCCAGCGAGCCGCACAGCCGTTTCACCTTGCTGTACGGCAACCGCTCCAGTTCGGGGGCGCTGTTCCGCGACAAGCTCGAGGACCTGAAGAACCGTTACCTCGACCGCTTGAACCTGATTTTCGTGTTCAGCCGCGAACAGCAGGACGTCGACCTGTACAACGGCCGCATCGACGCCGACAAATGCGGCCAGCTGTTTTCGCGCTGGCTGGACGTTGCCGGCCTGGACGCAGCATTCATCTGCGGCCCGCAGGCGATGACCGAGACCGTGCGTGACAGCCTGCAGGCCAACGGCATGGCCAAGGAACGCATCCATTTCGAGCTGTTCGCCGCCGCCGGCAGCGAGGCCCGCCGCGAAGCCCGTGAGGCGGCACGCCAGGCGGATTCGGCGCTTAGCCATATCACCGTGATCAGCGATGGCCGGGCACTGAGCTTCGACCTGCCGCGCAACACACAGAACGTGCTGGACGCCGGCAACGCCATTGGCGCCGAGCTGCCGTACTCGTGCAAGGCCGGTGTGTGCTCCACCTGCAAGTGCCGGGTGATCGAGGGCGAAGTGGAGATGGACAGCAACCATGCCCTCGAAGATTACGAAGTGGCGGCCGGGTATGTGCTGTCGTGCCAGACCTACCCGGTGAGCGACAAGGTGGTGCTTGACTTCGACCAGTTGTAGACCGAATCGACTGCTTCGCGGGTAAACCCGCCCCTGCAAGGCCTGCGCAAGGCCTTGGGGCAGCATCCTACCTGCGAAGAGGGCCTTAGCAACAACGCAATACCCCGCGTGACCTCAACAAAACAATTACAAAACCAAGAGATCGCTTGCCATGACACCCGAACGCATAGAAAGCATCGCCAACCACCCCGATTTCCAGCACCTGGTACGACGCAAACGCCGCCTGAACGGCAGCCTGACCCTGGCCATGCTGGTGGTCTACTACGGCTTCGTCCTGCTGGTCGCGTTCTCGCCCAGCACCCTCGGCCAGTCCCTCAGCGGCGGCGTGACCACGGTCGGCATGCTGGTGGGCGTGCTGATGGTGCTGCTGTCCTTTGCCCTGACCGGCATCTACGTGCACCGCGCCAACAACGTGCTCGACCCGCTCAACGACAAGGTCAAGCAGGAGTGCGCACAATGAATTGGACAGCCATTTCGATGTTCATGGTGTTTGTCTGCTTCACCCTGCTGGTCACCCGCTGGGCTGCCCTGCGTACCCGCTCGGCCAGCGACTTCTACACCGCCGGCGGCGGCCTGACCGGCATGCAGAACGGCCTGGCGATCGCTGGGGACATGATCAGTGCCGCTTCGTTCCTGGGCATTTCCGCGATGATGTTCATGAACGGCTACGACGGCCTGTTGTATGCCCTCGGTGTCCTGGCAGGCTGGCCGATCATCCTGTTCCTGATTGCCGAGCGCCTGCGCAACCTGGGCAAGTACACCTTTGCCGATGTGGTCAGCTACCGGCTGGCGCAAACCCCGGTGCGCTTGACCTCGGCTTTCGGCACTCTGGTTGTGGCGCTGATGTACCTGGTGGCGCAAATGGTCGGTGCCGGCAAGCTGATCGAGTTGCTGTTCGGCATCAGCTACCTGTACGCCGTGATGCTGGTTGGCGTGCTGATGGTTGCCTATGTCACCTTCGGTGGCATGCTCGCCACCACCTGGGTGCAGATCATCAAGGCGGTATTGCTGCTGTCGGGTACCAGTTTCATGGCTTTCATGGTGCTCAAGCACTTCGGCTTCAGCACCGAGGCCATGTTTGCCAGCGCCGTGGCCGTGCATGCCAAGGGCCAGGCGATCATGGCCCCAGGCGGCTTGTTGTCCAACCCGGTGGACGCTATTTCACTGGGGCTGGGCATGATGTTCGGTACCGCTGGCCTGCCGCATATCCTGATGCGCTTCTTCACTGTCAGTGATGCCAAGGAAGCACGCAAGAGCGTGTTCTACGCCACCGGTTTCATTGGTTACTTCTACCTGCTGCTGATCGTTGTCGGCTTTGGCGCCATCGTCATGGTCGGCACCGAGCCGTCCTACCGCGACGCCACCGGCGCAATCATCGGCGGCGGCAACATGGTCGCCGTGCACCTGGCCCAGGCCGTGGGTGGCAACCTGTTCCTCGGCTTCATCTCTGCCGTGGCCTTCGCCACCATTCTGGCGGTGGTCGCCGGCCTGGCGCTGTCCGGGGCTTCGGCAGTGTCCCACGACCTGTATGCCTGCGTGATGCGCAAAGGCAAGGCTACCGAGCAAGAGGAAATGCGCGTGTCGCGCATTGCCACACTGGTCATCGGCCTGCTGGCAGTGATCCTGGGCCTGATGTTCGAGTCGCAGAACATTGCCTTCCTCTCCGGCCTGGTACTGGCGGTGGCCGCTTCGGTCAACTTCCCGGTGCTGCTCCTTTCGATGTTCTGGAAAGGCCTGACCACTCGCGGCGCGGTGTGCGGCAGCATGGCCGGGCTGGTCTCGGCGGTGCTGTTGGTGGTGCTGGGCCCGGCGGTGTGGGTCAACGTGCTGCACAACGAAACGGCGCTGTTCCCCTACAGCAACCCGGCGCTGTTCTCCATGAGCCTGGCTTTCCTCAGTGCCTGGGTATTCTCGGTTACCGACAGCTCCGAACGTGCCGTTGAAGAGCGTGGTCGCTACCTGGGCCAGTTCATCCGCTCCATGACCGGTATCGGCGCAGCTGGCGCCAGCAAACACTGACTTCAAGGACGAACAGACATGTCGGGTAAAACAACAACAATGAACCGCACACACTTCCTGTCAGCCGCCTGGCTGGCCACCCTCGCCCTGCCCATGCCCGCGCTGGCCGACTTCATCGGCGACAGCCATGCTCGCCTGGAGCTGCGCAACCACTACTTGAACCGCGACTTCCGCCAAAGCAACGCACCGCAGGCCAAGGCCGAGGAATGGGGCCAGGGCTTTACCGCCAAGCTGGAGTCGGGCTTCACTGAGGGCCCGGTCGGCCTTGGCGTGGACGCCTTGGGCCAGTTGGGCATCAAGCTCGACTCAAGCCGCGACCGTCGTAACACCGGCCTGCTGCCGTTTGGCCCGAACAGCCACGAACCGGTCGACGACTACAGTGAGCTGGGCCTGACCGGCAAGGTTCGTGTGTCCAAGAGCACCTTGCGCCTGGGCACCTTGCAGCCGATCCTGCCGGTGGTGGTGTACAACGACACCCGCCTGCTGGCGTCCACCTTCCAGGGGGGGCTGCTCACCAGTCAGGACCTTGATGGCCTCACCTTCAATGCCGGACGCCTGACCAAGGCCAATCTGCGCGATTCCTCTGGTCGCGATGATATCGGCTATGGCGCAGCCAGCAGTGACCACCTGGACTTTGGTGGTGGCAGCTACGCCATCACCCCGCAAACCACGGTCAGCTATTACTACGCCAAGCTTCAGGACATCTACCGTCAGCAGTTTGTCGGGCTGATCGATACCCGCCCACTGGCAGAAGGTGTGAGCCTGCGCAGTGACCTGCGCTACTTCGACAGCCGCAACGACGGTGCCGAGCGTGCCGGCAATATCGACAACCGTAACTTCAACGCCATGTTCACCCTGGGCGTGCGGGCGCACAAGTTCACCGCCACCTGGCAGCAGATGTCCGGTGACAGCGCCTTCCCGTTCGTCAACGGCGGCGACCCGTTCACCGTCAACCTGGTCACCTACAACACCTTCACCCGGGCCGGGCTGGACTCTTGGCAGGTGCGCTACGACTACGACTTCGTAGCCATGGGCCTCCCCGGCCTGAGTTTCATGACCCGCTACACCGACGGTCGCCACGCCGAAACTGCCACCGTGACCAATGGCCGCGAGCGCGAGCGCGATACCGACATCGCTTATGTCATTCAGAGCGGTCCGCTCAAGGACGTCAGCCTGCGCTGGCGCAATGTCACCTTCCGCTCCGGCAACGGCCTGACCAACGCCGTGGACGAAAACCGCCTGATCATCGGCTACACCCTGGCGCTGTGGTAACAGCGCCCCTCACATTTTGAACAGCATGGAGAACAGCATGTCTGCCGCCCCTACTCTGCAAAGTTTCATCGCCGGCCGTTGGCTCGGCCAGCACGGCGCCCAGGCCCTGCGTAGCGCCCTCGACGGCCACGTGTTGGCCTACAGCCATGAAGAGCGCCCTGACTTCGCCGAAGCCGTGGACTACGCGCGTGCACGCGGTCTTGCCTCGCTGATGGGCATGGATTTCCAACAACGTGCCCAACGCCTCAAAGCCCTGGCCCTGTACCTGGCCGAGCACAAGGAGCAGCTCTACGCCCTGTCGCACCACAGCGGCGCCACCCGGGCCGACAGTTGGATCGACATCGAAGGCGGCAACGCCACGCTGTTCTCCTATGCCGGCATCGGCAGTCGCGAGCTGCCTTCGGGTAACCTGGTGCACGAGGGGCCTGCCATACCGTTGGGCAAACAAGGCCATTTCGCCGGTAGTCACATCCTGGTGCCACGGGCAGGCGTTGCGGTGCACATCAACGCGTTCAATTTCCCCATCTGGGGCATGCTGGAAAAGTTTGCCCCGACGTTTCTCGCCGGTATGCCCTGCATCGTCAAGCCGGCGACCTCGACCAGCTATTTGACCGAGGCCGTGGTGCGCCTGATGAATGCCTCCGGCCTGCTGCCCGAAGGCAGCCTGCAGCTTGTGATAGGCAGCACCGGCGATCTGCTTGATCGCCTGCAAGGCCAGGACGTGGTGACCTTCACCGGTTCTGCCGATACCGCTGCCAAATTGCGCGTGACGCCCAACCTGATTCGCAACTCGGTGCCGTTCACTGCCGAGGCCGACTCGCTCAACTGCGCCATCCTCGGCCCGGACGTGACACCGGACAGCGAAGAGTTCGACCTGTACATCAAGGAAGTGGTGCGTGAAATGACCACTAAAGCCGGGCAGAAATGCACCGCCATCCGCCGCGCGATCGTTCCGGCCAGGCACCTGGATGCCGTTGCCACCCGCCTGCGCGAGCGCCTGAGCAAGGTCGTGGTTGGCGACCCGTCGCTGGAAGGCGTGCGCATGGGGGCCCTGGCCTCACATGACCAGCAGCGCGACGTTGGCGAGCGGGTGCGCAGCCTGCTGCAGAGTTGTGATCAACTGTTTGGCGCCAGCGATGGCTTTGCCCCACGTGGTGAAGGCGTGGCTGAAGGCGCGTTCTTTGCCCCGACCTTGTTGCAGGCCCGCGACCCACATGCCGAGGGCGGCGCCCACGACATCGAAGCGTTCGGCCCGGTCAGTACGCTGATGGCCTATGACGACCTCGACGAAGCCTTGGCACTGGCTGCCCGTGGCAAAGGCAGCCTGGTGGCGACCCTGGTTACCGCCGACCGCAGCGTGGCCGCCAAGGCTATCCCGGTGGCTGCTGCCTGGCATGGCCGTCTGCTGGTGCTCGATAGCCAGGCCGCCAAGGAGTCCACCGGTCACGGCTCGCCGCTGCCGCAGCTCAAGCACGGTGGCCCGGGCCGCGCCGGTGGTGGTGAAGAGCTGGGTGGCCTGCGTGCGGTCAAGCACTACCTGCAGCGCGCCGCAGTACAAGGCTCGCCGAGCATGCTCACGGCGGTCACCGGCGAGTACGTGCGCGGCGGCGAAGTGATCGAAACCGAAGTGCACCCGTTCCGTCGCTACTTCGAGCAGCTGCGTGTCGGCGAGTCGCTGCTCACCCATCGCCGCACCGTGACAGAAGCTGACCTGGTCAATTTCGGCTGCCTGTCAGGCGACCATTTCTACATGCACTTCGACGAAATCGCCGCCAAGGCCTCGCAGTTCGGTAAACGCATTGCCCATGGTTACTTCGTACTGTCGGCAGCGGCCGGGCTGTTCGTGTCGCCCGGCGCCGGACCGGTATTGGCCAACTATGGGCTGGACACCCTGCGCTTCATCAACCCGGTGGGCATTGGCGATACCATCCAGGCGCGCCTGACCTGCAAGCGCAAGATCGACCAGGGCAAGACCAGCCCGCTGGGGCAGCCGCAGGGGGTGGTGGCATGGGATGTGGAGGTAACCAATCAGCTGGGTGAACTGGTGGCCAGCTATGACATCCTGACCTTGGTGCTGAAAAAGCCAGAATGATGGGTTGAAGCTACCGGCCTCTTCCCGGGCAAGCCGCCTTTGCCCGGTACTGCACAGCGCCCTCTTAGGAGCGGGTTCACCCGCGAAGAGGCCAGTAGCTGCCCAAGGCACTTGGGAAGTGCGCGTACGTGGTTGTAGTGAAGTACTCAGGCAACTGAAACCGTTGGTCAGCGACTGCCATTGCCCAGTGGATCTCTGGCGTGCACCTGTCGATCACAATTCATGAGGATCATGAACGAGGACTGCACAATGGATTTCCTACTGCGAATGGGCGGCGGCAATGTTGAAGATGATTGGCCGGAGCTGGAGCCTGATAGACGCAACGATCGGGCAGACGATCCTGATGCCGACCCCAATGTGACGGATGACGATGAAAACCGCCCTGGCGTCCCAGCCAGCGACCCTGAGTCCGGCGCATGACAACATGAGCATCATCGTATCCTGCAGGAGCGGGCACGTCCGCTCCTGCAGTTTCCTGTTCCAAGTGCAGGCGAGGTATTAAACCACCGCCGCCGGACCACCCACCGACTGGTTGGGCTTGCTCCCCGAAATCCGCCAACTCACGGCGGTAACGCCATAACGCTCGGCCATCGGCCGACTGACTTTCCTGATCTTCTCGCGACCGAACTTGGGAATGATGCCGATGCCCGCATCACAACTTGCCCAATGCCAGGCCTCGGCATTATCCAGGCGTTCCAGGCGAATAATGAAACTGCGCGGCTGGCCATGCAGTTTGTAATCAATTATGTACAGCTGTGGGCTAGGCATCGCAGGGGGCCTCCTCTTCTCCATGGATGACATTCTGATTGATCGGGCCGTGACCAGAAGATTCAAAATTTTGTCGAACCTTTGGTACCAGTGGCCGAACGTGTGCCCTGCCTAGGTTCCGAGAGTCCAGCTCCTCGTTGCGCTCATTGCCTTTGCAGTCAGCTGACCGATGGCACGAAAAACACGCAGGCAAGATGTTTGCGTCACGGAGGTGACCGTTCGTCAGCTTCAACGCAACGTTTATTGCCAGCCAGGGCCGAAACTTCATGCAATAAAGGAATTGCCCAGGAGCCGGAATGAAGCCAGTCAAGCATCGCGCCACCATCATTTGCCGACATGGCAAGCAGCGCCATAAATGGTTGTGGGTGAGAAAGCCCAACGCGCCCTGGACCCTTCCAGGCGGCAAGATCGAGGCCGGCGAGACGCCAATGCAGGCCGCTGAGCGGGAGTTGCTGGAAGAGACCGGCCTGCAGGCTGAGTCGCTGATTTTGCTGATGCGCCACGAAACGCCAGAGCGGATGCATTACGTGTTCGCAGCGGAATTTGCCGACGCACCGCAACCCAAGGCCCGGCATGAAATTTCCGATTGCCGCTTTGCTCACTTGGACCAGGTGGCTACGGTAAAGGGCGAGATCAAGTCCCTGATCCGCTCCTTGCTGGCTTGTGACCCGGGCACTGCGGCGTCAGTTCGTTAAACTAAGCGTGCACACTCCATTGAGTTGCATCCGTCTCGATCGGCATTTCATCGATTGTATGGATCATCCCGGCTTCCAGCGCCTCCTGCGGCCCCAGTATCCGTGGATAGGCCATTAGATACCGCGTTACATCCAGTACCTCGGTCGCGCCTTTTGTACGCTCGGCCACGATCTGCGCATACAGACGCAAGTCGTAATCCAGGCTCATTGCATACTCGGACATCCGCGAATGGTCTACCGAGCCATGCAAGGTCCAATGAAACGGGTGGAAAAGAAACTTGCTGAAACTGCAAGCCGTGCGTCGCTCTCCGGCCAGGAAGAGGATATTGCCCATGGATTCCACCGTGCCCAGGTTGTGGGTATGCACCTCCACGGGTAACGCCCGCAGAAAGTTGTACAGGGTAAACCCATAGCTGCACTCGCCGCCCATCGTGGCGATGTTCAGTTGCAGTGTTTCGGCACCCTGTTGCAATGCTCGCGAGCAGGTATTGATCAGGTTGCCGCAGGTGGACGAATTGATCGGTCCGGTGAAGTGGATGATATGTCTGGCCATGCTTGCCTCCAGGGGTGGCAGGTCATTGCTTGTTCTTCTGCACATCGTCACCCTGCCCGGCCATTTGCCAGAAGGCGAAACGGTCGAACTTGGTCCTGGCACCCTGCCATGAAGCGGGTATGCGGTGGAGACGCCAGTTGCCGCAAAGTTCAACTCGGCGTCAGCAGTTCCGTTGGTCAAGCGTTGTGAACCCTTGCCGGCCCTTGCCGGTCGCACTTTCAGAGCGACCGAACAAGGAACCGGCAGTGAGGACGGCAGCGTGAGCGATATTCGCATCGGTATCTCCGGGTGGCGCTATGGCCCCTGGCGCAAGGATTTCTACCCCAAAGGCCTGAAGCAGGACGATGAACTGGCATTCGCTTCACGGGCGGTGAACAGCATCGAGATCAATGGCTCGTTCTACAGCCTGCAAACGCCCGAGCGTTATCTGGGCTGGCGTGAACAAACACCGGACGGCTTCGTGTTCGCGGTCAAGGGGCCGCGCTATATCACCCATGTGCGGCGGCTGAAGGACATCGAAGAGCCAGTAGCCAACTTTTTTGCCTCCGGGCCGCTGCTGTTGGGCGAAAAGCTCGGGCCATTCCTGTGGCAGTTCCCTCCCAGCATGAAGTTCGATGAAGACCGTTTTGCCCGGTTTTTCGAGCTGCTGCCTCACACCCGCAAAGCGGCCCGTGAACGCGCCCAAGGCTGCGCCGAACGCCTCAAGGGCAATGGCAGCCTTGCCATCAAGGGCAATGCACGCTTGCGTCACGCCGTGGAAATCCGCCACGAGAGTTTTCTCTGCGAAGCCTTTATCAAGCTGTTACGCAAGCATCGCGTGGCACTGGTAGTTGCCGACAGCGCCGGCAAGTGGCCCTGTGTCGAAGATGTGACCGCCGACTTCGTCTACATGCGCCTGCACGGGGATGTGGAGTTGTACAGCAGCGGATATACCGCACGCGCGCTGCGGCGCTGGAAGCAGCGTATCCAGCAATGGAGCGAAGGTACCCAGGCGGACGATGCCCACCTGGTCGTGCCGGGGCCGCCGCCTCGGCGTGCGGCACGGGATGTATACTGCTACTTCGACAACGACCAGAAGGCTCACGCGCCATACGACGCCAGGCGCTTGCTGCAAAAGCTGTCGTTGGATCATGAGCTGATGACCGAGCCTGGCATGGTGCCGGAGGTGGCCTTGTGAACAAGCCCCTGCCCACCCCACGCTGCATCATCGACAAGGTAACCGCTGTACGCCGGCTCAATGTGTTGACGCTGAACGTGCACAAAGGCTTCACCTTCTTCAACCGGCGCTTCATCTTGCCCGAGTTGCGCGAGGCCGTAAGGGCCACCGGCGCCGACCTGGTGTTTTTGCAAGAGGTGCACGGCAGTCATAAGCAGCATGCCCTGCGCCACCCTGCCTGGCCAGAAACGCCGCAATACGAGTTTCTGGCCGACAGCATGTGGCCGCAGTTCGCCTATGGCCGCAATGCCGTGTATCCCCATGGCGATCACGGCAACGCGCTGCTGTCAAAATTCCCCATCAGCCGCTTCGACAACCTGGATGTCTCGGTGCAGGGCAATGAACAGCGTGGCCTGCTGCATTGCCAGCTGGAGGTGCCGGGCCATGACGAGGTGCATGCGGTATGCGTACACCTGGGCCTGCGGGAGGCCCACCGGCAGAGCCAGGTAAAGCTGATGCTGGACCTGCTGGCCAGCCTGCCGCCCAAAGCACCGGTCATCATCGCCGGCGATTTCAACGACTGGCGGCTGAAGGCGGACGCGGTGCTGAGCGAACACCTGACAGAGGCCTTCGGCACCCCGGCGCGCAGTTTCCCGGCGCGCCTGCCGTTGTTGCGCCTGGACCGCATCTACGTGCGTAACGCCATACCGGGCGCTGCTCAGGTGCTGTCCAAATACCCGTGGTCGCATCTGTCCGACCACGTACCACTGGCTGCGGAGATCAACTTGTGAACCGACCTTGGGTAGAAGGCAACAGCGTGCAGTTGCTCATCAACGGCGAACAGTACTACCCCCGCGTATTCGAGGCCATGGCCAAGGCGCGGGAAGAAATACTGCTGGAAACCTTCATCATCTTCGACGACAAGGTGGGTCAGCAATTGCAGCAGGTGTTGATCGACGCTGCCCGACGCGGGGTGCGCGTGGAAGTGGCCGCGGACGGTTACGGCACAGCCGACCTGCCGGCGGCCTTCATTTCAGCGATGACCGACGCGGGCGTAAGCTTTCACGCGTTCGATCCACAACCCCGGTTATTGGGCATGCGAACCAACCTGTTCCGCCGTTTGCACCGCAAGATCGTGGTGGTCGATGGTGAGCGGGCCTTCATCGGCGGTATCAACTACAGCGCCGACCATTTGGGCGACTTTGGTGCCATGGCCAAGCAGGACTATGCCGTGGAGGTCACCGGCCCGGTGGTCGCGCAGGTACATGCCTCCAGCAAGCGCCTGATGTCCCCCGTGCTGCAGCCCCCCAGTGCTGTACGCCCGGTTACCGAGCCTGCCGGGGGTAGCGACGCTGTGCTGATCGAGCGCGACAACGGGATGCGCAGTAACGATATAGAAGCGCACTACCTTCAGGCTTTTCGCAAGGCCAGGCAACGCATCGTGGTCGCCAATGCGTACTTCTTTCCAGGCTATCGGTTGATGCGTGAGTTGCGTAACGCGGCCCGGCGTGGCGTGGAGGTTCACTTGATCTTGCAGGGCCAGCCTGACATGCGCTGGGTACGGGCATTGTCGCGCCTGCTGTACAACTACCTGCTGCGCGACGGCGTGATGATTCATGAGTACTGCCAGCGGCCGTTGCACGGCAAGGTGGCACTGGTGGACGACCAATGGGTCACCGTTGGCTCCAGCAACCTCGATCCTCTGAGCCTGTCGTTCAACCTGGAGGCCAACCTGTTCATTCGTGATCGGGCCTTCAACCAGCAACTGCACCAGCATTTGCAGGCTCTGGCCAGCGAGCAATGCAAACCGGTCACCTTGGAGCGCATGATTCGCGGCTACTGGTGGCGGGCACCGTTGATCTTCGCGTGCTTCCACGTGATCCGCCACTTCCCGCGCATTGCGGGCTGGTTCCCTGCGCATCGGCAGCGTTTGCGCTCGTTGCAGCCGGAGGTCGAACCCCAGGGCAAACTGCACGAGGGCAACTCCTGATGGCGCGCAAAAGCTGGCAAACCTGGGGCAAACGCTTGTTTACGCTTGCGTTCCTGATCCTGATCCCTGTGCTGTTGTACCTGCTGGCGCGTAATCTGGACTGGAATGAAGTACGCCAGTCTTTGCTGGCCTACAAACCTGGCACCCTGGCCATCGGCTTGGCGATCGCGTTGTGCAGCTATCTCGCGTTCGCCAGTTACGACCTGCTGGCCCGGGCTTACACCGGCCATACACTACCTGCCCGACAGGTATTGCCAGTCGCGTTCGTGTGCTATGCCTTCAACCTCAACTTCACAACCTGGGTCGGCGGGGTCGCCTTGCGCTACCGGCTCTATGGCCGACTGGGCCTGGATACCGCGACCATTACGCGAATCCTCACATTGGGCCTGTTGACCAACTGGATGGGTTATATGCTGCTTGCCGGCACCGTCTTCGCCCTGGGCCTGGTCGAGATGCCCGGCAATTGGGCGGTAGGCACTACAGGCCTGCGCCTGATCGGGCTGCTGTTGCTGGCAATTGCGGGCGGCTACCTGCTGGCCTGTGGTGTTGCCAAGAAGCGCACCTGGAGCTGGCGCGATCACGAAGTGACGCTGCCTTCGCTGCGACTGGCGCTGTGCCAGGTGGCGTTGGGTGCCAGCAACTGGGCACTGATGGCGCTGCTGATCTTCTGGTTGCTGCCGGGCGAAGCGTTCTACCCGTCGATTCTGGGCATATTGCTAATCAGCTGCGTCGCCGGCGTGGTGGCGCATATTCCGGCGGGGCTGGGTGTGCTGGAAGCGGTGTTTCTGGCCTTGCTGCACGAGCAGATGGCCCAAGGCACGCTGGTGGCTGCCCTGCTCGGCTACCGCACGCTGTACTACCTGATTCCGCTGCTGTTGGCGGTGGTGACCTACCTGATCCTGGAAAAGCGCGCCAAGGCCATGCGCCTACGCGACAAGCCTGCTCAGACCTGATGTGCCCTGGGGCAAATGTGACGCGTTGCGTGGCACCGGCAAAGCCGGTGCCAGAGCACCTTGTGCCCTGATGGGCGAGCGCCTGCAAGGGCAGCCCGCCTATCGGCTTCAGGGCGAGATCGGATCACTCGCCGGGAAGGTTTCATCCAGCGCATTGTCCACCGCGCTCTCGCCCGGCTTGTCACCACAATGGCAGTCCTGCATCCGGCATGGCTCACCATTGCGGTGGCCGGTGGCGCAGGCCTCGCAGCAATATGCCTTGCCGTCGCGCTCCAAGGCATTGGCATCCACCGTGCAGGAACAGTGCGTGCACGCGCAGCGTTGATCGTTCATGGCTTGCTCTCCTCGTCGTCAATCACATCATCGGTCCAGGGCACCCCATCCAGCGGCGCGGATCGGGCCAGTTCGGCCTCGTCCAGGCCAATGCCGCCACCAATCTCATCGGCATCCACCTGCCGCAGGCGTTGGTCTGTCGGGCCGCCTCTGCCGCCCGGCTCGTGGGGATCGCGGGCACCGGTTTCGTCCAGCAGCGTGTCCGGGCTCAAATCGTCGTAGGTGACATTGTCCTCATGCAGGCTGTCACTCAGCGCCTCGCCGCCGGTCATGCCACTCTGCGCCACGCGTCGGGGGGGAAACTCACGGGCGACTTCGGCGGCCGGTCGTTCGTCGCCCACACGCCCTTCACGCTCATCCAGGCGTTCATCGAAATCCAGCTCATGCACGCTGCCCATGCGGTCTTCGGTGTCATCGATTTCGGTGGGTGTGTACGGCTTAGGTTCATCGGGTCGGGCCATGTGCGTTCTCCATCAGTTGGCTTCATTCGGTCGACTGCGCCAGCTCACGGAAGATTCAGAGTTTTTTGAACTACCGCCTCGGCCGACGCCTCCCACCTTAGAGACTGTGATCTGCCCGGAGCCCGCCATGGCCAAGCCCCTGCAGGAATACACGCGCAAGCGCAACTTCAACGCCACACCCGAGCCCAGCGGCAAACGCATCCGGGGCAAGCGGGCTCATGCGCTGCAGTTCTGCATCCAGAAACACGACGCCAGCCACTTGCACTACGACTTCCGCCTGGAACTCGATGGCACCTTGAAAAGCTGGGCGATCCCCAAAGGCCCATCGCTGGACCCCAAGGTGCGCCGCCTGGCAGTGCATGTGGAGGACCACCCGTTGGACTACGCCGATTTCGAGGGGCATATCCCTGAAGGCAACTATGGTGCAGGCGATGTGATCGTCTGGGACCGTGGCATTTGGGAGCCTGAAGGCGATGCGCATGAAGCCTACGCCAAAGGCAAGCTGCGTTTCCGCCTGCAAGGTGAGAAGCTTGGCGGCGTGTGGAACCTATTCCGCACCCAGTTGGCCGGCAAGAAAGAGCAATGGATGCTGGTCAAGTCACACGATGCCCAGGCGCGCAGCGAAGCGGAGTACAGCATTGTCGAGGCCCTGCCCGACAGCGTGCTCAGCGAGCGCACGCTGGTGCCGCGCAAACCCGCTGCAAAAAAAGCCGCTACACCGCGCAGTAGTCGTAAACGCCCCGGCAAAGCTCAGACTGCACCGTTGCCAGCGCAGTTGCAGCCGCAGCTGGCCACGCTAGTGGATTCTCCACCCAGCGGCGACTGGCGCTACGAAGTCAAGTTCGATGGCTACCGTATCCTGGCCCGCATCAAGGGCCAGGACATCCGCCTGTTCACCCGCAACGGCCATGACTGGAGCAGCAAGATGCCCCGGCAGGTTGCCGCCCTGCGCGCGCTCGGTATCGACTCGGCCTGGCTCGACGGTGAAATGGTGGTGGCTGATGAGAATGGCATGGCTGACTTCCAGGCGTTGCAGAACGCCTTCGATACCGAGCACGACGAACACATCACCTATTACCTGTTCGACCTGCCATTTCTGGGCGGTCAAGACCTGCGGCAGCTAACGCTACAAAATCGCCGCGATACATTGCGCCAACTGCTTGAGCACAACCATTCCGACGTCATCAAGTACTCCGCCGACTTCGACGAACCTGTCGAGTCACTGCTCGAAAGTGCCTGCCGGCTGAAGCTGGAAGGCCTGATCGGCAAGCGTGCTGACAGTGTTTACAGCGGCCGCCGCAGCCCGGACTGGATCAAGCTCAAGTGCAAGCAACGCCAGGAATTCGTGATCGTCGGCTACACCGACCCCAAAGGCAGCCGGAGCGGCTTTGGGGCCCTGCTGCTGGCCCTGCACGACAATGACAGTGGCGAGCTGCGCTATGCCGGGAAGGTAGGCACCGGCTTCAATTCCACGACACTGGCCAGCATCCACGCGCGGCTCAAACCCCTGGAAATCGCCAAGCCAGCCCTGCCCTCGCCGCCCGCCGGTGCCCAGGCGCGTGGTGTGCACTGGCTGCGGCCGCAGCTGTTGGCCGAAGTTGCCTATGCCCAAATGACCCGTGACGGCATCGTGCGCCATTCGGTATTCCACGGCCTGCGCGATGACAAGGCAGCAACCGCCATTGACCTGGAGCGCGCCATGCCCGCCAAGACTGTATCCAACCGCAACAAGCAGGCCAAGGCGCCTGAAAACTTGGGTGAACTGCGGCTGACCCACCCCGACCGGGTCATCGATCCTTCAACTGGGGTGACCAAGCGCGAGGTTGCCGAGTATTACGCCGGCATCAGCCAGTGGATCCTGCCCCAGCTCAAGCACCGCCCGGTGGCATTGGTGCGCGCCCCGGACGGCTTGGGCGGAGAGCTGTTCTTCCAGAAAAACGCGGGCCAGCTGCATATACCCAACGTACTCAGCTACGAAAAGGACGAGGCAGGCCAGGCGGCGATGGTCATCAATCGCCCGGACACGCTGCTGGGCGCGGTGCAAATGAACATGCTGGAACTGCACACCTGGAACGCCACGGACAAGAATTTCGACAAACCGGACCGTTTCGTGCTCGACCTGGACCCTGACCCCGCGCTGCCCTGGAAGGCGATGGTGGAGGCGACCCAACTGACCCTCACCCTGCTAGACGAACTGGGCCTGAAGGTGTTCCTGAAAACCAGTGGTGGCAAGGGTATTCACGTCGTTGTCCCCTTGACCCGGCGAGCCGGCTGGGACGAGGTCAAAGACTTCAGCCACGCCATCGTCGGTAACCTGGCCAAGCTGTTTCCGGAGCGCCTGAGCGCGGTGTCGGGGCCGAAAAATCGCGTGGGACGCATCTTCATCGACTACCTGCGCAACGGCAAGGGCGCCACCACGGCGTGCGCCTACTCACTGCGTGCCCGTGAGGGGCTGCCTGTATCGGTGCCTATCTGGCGTGATGAGCTGGCGCACATCAAAGCCGCCAACCAATGGAACATCACCAACCTGCGCGAGCGCCTGGCGGAGGTCGACGACCCTTGGGCCGACATGGGCAAGGTACGCCAGTCGATCACCGCGCGCATGCGCAAGCAGCTAGGGCTCGAATGATGACGACCAAGCGATTGGACACGACCCGGGAGGCCCGACCATGAGCATCGTTCAGGACTTCAATCTGACCACCCTTGACCGCCTTCTACGCACCTTTGGCGAACGCCAGTTACCGCTCAATCTGGATACCCAATTGCGGCAACTGATCCAGGCGCTGCAAGCTGATCACCTCGACCTGCTGCCGCTGCCGGGGCAAGGCAACACCTTGCGTCGCTGGCAGACCTTGGCACGGGTGGCCGGTTGCGACCTGGCGCTGGCCAAGCTCTATGAGGGCCATACCGATGCCCTGGCGATCCTGGCGGAATGTGGCGCAGCGCACCACGCCAACGACGGCATTTGGGGCGTGTGGGCGGCAGAGCCGCCCGATGCACGTGTCCACATCACTGCGCGTGAAGGCGACCAGGTGCGCCTGAACGGCACCAAAGCCTGGTGTTCAGGTGCCTTGCAGATCGATCGCGCGCTGATTACCGCCTGGGATGAGGCCGAGCAGCCGCAATTGGTGGCAATCGAGCTGTCACAGCCAAGCCAGGGGCTGAACATCGAACACTGGCAGGCCGTTGGCATGGCCACCACCGCCAGTGTCGAGGTGGCTTTCAACGATACTCCAGGCACGCTCATTGGCACGCCAGGCCAATACCTCTCGCGTCCTGGTTTCTGGCAAGGCGGTGCGGGTATCGCCGCTTGCTGGTACGGCGCGGCCGAGGCGCTGGCGGATTACCTGCGTGAGCATTGCCGCAAACCCCGCCCAGACCCGCATGCCGATGCGCATCTGGGGGCTGTGGACGCTGCGTTGCATGGCGCCCGTGCATCACTGCGTGAATGCGCTGCCTGGATCGATCAACAGCCCGGCGTGGATGCCAGTTTCGAAGTTCGCCGCACCCGCGCCCAGGTAGAACAGGCCGTAGAGCAGGTTATCAGCCACGTCGGTCGTGCCTTGGGGGCCACGCCGTTCTGTCGCAGCAGTCATTTTGCCCGGCTGAGCGCCGACCTGCCGGTGTTCCTTCGCCAGAGCCATGCCGAGCGCGATCTGGCGATGCTGGGCCAGCAGTTGGTCCACTTGCCAGCGGGGGTATGGCAGCTATGAACCAGAACCTGATCCAGTCCGCCGGTGGCACGCCCTGGACAGCCTGGCAGCATAGCGCGCACCTGGCGCGTGCAACCTGGCTCGACGCACGCCAACTGTGCCCGCCGGGGCGCCGGCTGGTATTGATTGCGCCGCATCCGGATGACGAAATTCTCATGGCCGGCGGCCTGCTGGCAGGCTTCAAAGGGCGCGAGGATGAGCTGGTGCTGATCTCCGCCACCGACGGCGAAGGCAGCCACCCCGGCTCCAGCCATTGGACCGAGCATCGCTTGCGCCGCCAACGCCCTCAGGAAAGCCGACAGGCCCTGCAACAGCTCGACCTTGACCTTGAGCGCCTGGACTGGCGCAGGCTCCATCTGAAGGACGGCCAGTTGCCGCGCGAAGAAGCGTTTCTGGCCAGTCACCTCACGCAGTTACTTCGCCCCAATGATCTGCTGATGGCCACCTGGCGCAGTGACGGCCATTGCGATCACGAGGCCGTCGGCCGCGCTGCTGCGCAGGCGGCTGCAGCCCGTGGGGTGCAATTGGCTGAGGTACCGGTCTGGGCCTGGCACTGGGCTGAGCCTGACGACCCGCGCCTGCCATGGCCCCGTGCGCACCGTCTGCAGCTCGATGAAAGCCATTTGGCACGCAAGCGCAAAGCCTTGGCCGCTCACGTCAGCCAGCTGCAGCCGGACGGCGAGCAGCCGCCGGTGCTACCGCCGCACCTGTTGGATTGCCTTCTGCAACCTTTCGAACTGGTGTTCCTTTGAATGGAGCTGTCATGAGCCTCGATCCTCAGTATTTTGCCGAGCTATACGCCACCAATGAAGATCCTTGGGCCTTTCGCACCCGCTGGTATGAGAAGCGCAAACGCGAGCTGGTGATGGCCAGCTTGCCACGGCAGTGCTATCAGCGTGTGTTCGAGCCAGCCTGCGCGAATGGCGAGCTCAGTGCGCTGCTGGCCGAGCGCTGCGCTGACCTGCTATGCCAGGACCTGGACCCGACGGCCGTAGGCCTGGCCCGGGAACGCCTGGCGCACCTGCACAATGCTACGGTCGAGCGGGCCCGGCTACCAGGGGACTGGCCGGGCGGCCGCTTTGACCTGATCGTGCTCAGCGAGGTCGGCTATTACCTTGATCCCACCGACTGGCTGCAGGTGATCGAACAGTCGGTGGCCAGCCTTGGCTACGACGGCACGCTACTGGCCTGCCACTGGAAGCACCCTATCGCGGGTTGCCCGCAGGATGGTCGCGAGGTGCACCGTATGTTGACCCGGCATTTGCCGTTGCATCAGCAGTTCCGGCATGAGGAGGCGGACTTTTTGCTGGAGTGCTGGTCATGCCAGCCAAGCGTTGTCGATCTCGATGAGACGTGCCCATGATCGCCGTTGTCATCCCTGCGCATAACGAAGCCCGCCGCCTTGGGCGATGCCTGCGGGCGGTGCTGGTGGCTGCCCGGCAGATGCAGCAAGCGGGACTGCGCGTGGAAGTGCTGGTAGTGCTGGACCGCTGCAGCGACGGCAGCGCCGCCGTGGCGCGGCGTTTCGGCGTACACACGCTGGAGGTGGATGCCGGTAATGTCGGCATGGCACGTCGTGTTGGGGCGGCGCACATGGTCGAGCGTGGCGCCACGTGGCTGGCGTGCACCGATGCGGACAGCCAAGTCCCTGCGCACTGGCTGCTGTCGCAGCTGGCCTGTAGCGCCGAGGTGGTTTGCGGCACCGTGCATGTCGATTACTGGCAACCCTGGCAGACCGCCGCGCTGCGCAAGCTGTACCAGAGCCGCTACCAGGCGTGTGAAGGGCATCGGCATGTGCACGGCGCGAATCTGGGGGTATGTACCGATGCTTATGAGCGTGTAGGTGGCTTCCAGCCCCTGGCGGCGCATGAAGATGTGCAACTGGTCAGCGACCTGCAGGCCAGCGGTGCCCAGATCGTCTGGACCGCCAGGCATAGTGTGGCCACCAGCAGCCGGCGCGATAGCCGCGCCCGCGAGGGGTTTGGGGATTATTTAGCCGGGTTACAGGCGCAGTCCTGAAATCACTGGGATTTCGGCAGTGTTCATGAAGCTTTGCGCGCTTTTTTCACCGGTTTCTTGCCACCCAGGCTGCGCTTGAGCAGTTCGGTAAGGTCGAGGATGTCCGCACCTTTCTCGGCCCCACCTGCGTCGCCCTTCTCCACCGCCTCGATCTTGCCCTTGCTGGCTTTCTCTTCCACCAGGTCCATGATCGTCTGGCGGAAGGCGTCATGATAATCCTCAGGCTTCCAGGGCCCGCTCATGTCCTCTACCAGGCGCTTGGCCATCTCCAGCTCGCGCTTCTCCACCTTACTGTCGGTGACGCTGGAGTCCAGCTCCAGCGTTTCCAGCCCTCGCACCTCCTCAGGCCAGCGCAAGGTGATCATCACCAGCGCATCGTCCAGGGGCCGCAGCAGCGCCAGGTGCTGCCGGGTATGCAATACCACGGTGGCCAGGGCCACCTTGCCGGTCTTTTCCAGCGTCTCGCGCAGCAAGGCATACACCTTGCCGCCACGGCGGTCCGGTGTCAGGTAGTACGGCGTATCGAAATGCTGCAGCGGAATGTCGCCCGCTTCTACAAAGGAAAAGATATCGATGGTCTGGGTCGCTTCGGGCCGGGCCTTACGGATCTCCTCCTCACTGATCACCACGTAGCGGCCCTTCTCGAACTCTACGCCCTTGACGATATTGTCCTTGTCGATTTCCTTGCCGGTCACCTTGTTCACCCGCTTGTAGCCGACCGGCTCCATGCTGCGCTTGTCCAGCCAGTCGAAATCCACACGCTCGGTGCGCACGGCGGTATTGAGTGCCACGGGGATGTGCACAAGGCCAAAACTGATGGCGCCTTTCCAGATTGCCCGAGCCATGAGGGTGCTCCCAGGGTTGCCTGCTGATACCAGAAGTGACTGCGCCCGGCGACAAAGGTTTAGCTGCCCTGCCCTGCGGCAACCGTTACGCCTGGCTGAACAGCACCCGCTTGAACGCTTCGGCCGCCAGGTGCACCTGTACCGCCCAATCCCCCGCGGCTTCGCTGCCCGCATCATCGGAAATGTATTTCAGGCACACGAACGGAATACCTTCGTCACGCGCGATCAATGCCAGCACGTAGGCTTCCATGTCGACCACGTCGTAAGGCGCGTCGCCATGGTTGATTTCGAAGCTGTCACCGCTTCCACAGGTTTCCACCGCCAGGCCGGGAATTATCGCCCCGTGCTCGAGTACCACCGGGGTATCGGACAAGGGCGTTTCATAGCGGGCAAAGCCCAGCGCGGTCACATCCATGTCGCGTTGTACGAAGCGGTTACAGCACACGACTTCGCCCTTGCCATGACGCTGGCTGCCAGCCGAGCCCAGGTTGACGATAAGTCTGGGCCTGCGCGTTGCAATCGCCTTGGTCAGGGCGATAGCGGCATTGACCTTGCCAATGCCGGTGAACACGGTGTTCACCTCGGTAAAGACATCGCCAGCCTCGGCCTCGAGGGCAAAGACGAACAGCGTGTCATCCAGGGAAATGTCGGGGAATCGCTTGATCAGCATCATGGAGCAGGTGTTTCCGAGTGGCTGCAAAGGGCGCGGCCATTGTCGGTCAACCCGGGCTAAATGCAAGTCCCGGCAGCCACCACGGCGCTTAACGCCTGCCCTTTGCCAAGCCCGTCTGCCCTGGCCTGTGCCAGGCAGAGCGGCATGGGTACCATGACGCAGCACGTGCAGGGCCGTATCATGCTGCCTCAGCGGCTGCGGGTAACGGTGAGCGCCACGGCGGCGATGCGCTCGACCTGTTCGTAGCCTGGCTCAGCCAGTTGCTCGCCAAATACGTCGGGGTCGATTTCCCGATACACCCAAGCCCAGTCCGGACCGGCCAGGCGCAGGCGGATGGCTTCGAGCAGGGCGTCGCGGCCTTCGACAATGGCCACGCCGGTGTACAGCAGCAATGTACCGTGGCGGCTCAGCCGTTCGCGAGCCTGCTCCACGATACGCAGTGACAGGTCGACGCCTAGCGCGCCGCCACCGTGACGGTAGATGCGGGCGTTGGGGTCAAGCATGTAGGGCGGGTTGGCAACGATCAGGTCGAACGTACCGCTGATACCGTCCAGCAAGTCGCTGGGCTCGACCGAAAGGTTACTCACACCCGCCAAGGCTGCATTGATTGCCGTATAGCGCAGCGCCAGAGGGTTGATGTCAACGGCGCTGACCCGCGCGTGCTGGGCGGCGCGGGCAATCAGCAAGGCGCCCACCCCGCTACCACAACCGATATCCACTGCATGCTCGACCCGCTCGGTGCAGTGCTGGAGGTGATCGCGAATGACCTGGGCAAAGCGGTAACTGTCCGGGCCGAAGAACACGGCATCGCTGGCGTCGGTTGGATACGCCGAATGCAGCAACAGTAATTCATCCAGGCTGGACCAGCGTACCGTGCTGATCAGCCGTTCACCCTGTGCAACCAACGCCTGCGCACGTTCGAGCAACAGTAACTGATCTGCCGACAGCAAACCTGGCTCGAAAGGTCGGCTCCAGCCGAATATATCGCGCAGGGTGCTGGCCTGCACGCAGCCCTCGCGGGCATTGACGCGCGCGTGAGTGGCGGGTGTCACGCAGGTAAAGCGGTATCCATCGGCGCGCAGGCGCTGTCCCAGTTGTAGCAACGCCTGGTCTGCCTCGATTTGCCTGTGAGCGAGCATCATCAACGTGGTTCCTCCTGGCGCAGCCCGGTTACGCGCATGTAGGCGCGCGTGGCACACAAGCCGTCCGGCGTGGCGTGGTGGTTGCCGGCCATCCTCTGGATCAAGGCCTTGGGGGGCACATTCAAAGCGTCCTTGGGTATATCTTCAGGCACCTCGGGCAGCCCCCAACTGCCAGGGGACACGCGGCGGATGGACGGCTGCCAATCGTCGGCGATCCAGTCATGCCATAGCTGTTTTTCATAGGCGTTGAACACCCCGAACATCGCCGCGGTCGGCCCGTCGATCAGCGTCCACCAGCGACTGTTTACTGGCGGCTGCCCTCTGCGGATCCAACCCTGAGCCTGCAATGCGGCAACGAATGCGGGCATGGCGCCGGGTTCGGCCAGCCATTGATTGATCGTGCGCTGCTGCAGGCGGCAATGGTCGGCATGCATCAACTGGCCATAGACCCGCTTGCGCTCAAGGGCTGCAAACAATTCGCCTTGCAGGTCGAACTGGCGGATGAGGTCTGGCGTGGCGATACCCCGGTCATTCAGGCGGTAGCCTATGCGCGCCCTGGCGTAGAACGCCTGCGTATCATGCGCGGGGCTTAGCTGGTTCAGCGCCTGAATTGCCAGGCGGGCGTGGCCGCTGGCGGCATTGTCGATGGTCACATGCAGCTGAAAATACTGCGCGTCGATGCCCAGTTCGGCCAGTTCGTACGTAGTGATCAGCAAATGCAGCGGTGGCTGCTCATAACCGAGGTTGTAGCCAACCAACTCTGGCAGGTAAGTGTCGCAGTGCCGCCCCAAGGCAAGTTGCAGGACCCCTTGCAGATAACGTGTGTCATCCAGGGGCATGGCCTCTACGCAACCCAGGCGACCAAGCAGGCGCTGATAGATCAGCACATGGTTGCAGCGTGGATCACCGTTGCCGAGCTCTTCCAGATAGGTGCGAATCAGCCCGTGATAACGTGGATCGCGCCAGTGATACAGGGTGCCCTGCAGCCAGGCGCCGTCCACGGCCTTGGTCGGCGCAACCTGTTGCAGGAACCACAATGCGTGGGCGCGGTTGGAAAAGTAGCGCCGTGGCATGCCTTGACGGCGTTGTGCCCGGTAATGGGTGTAGGCCTTGGCAACCTTGGCAGTGTGCATCCTGCTCCAGGCCGGCAACTCGGACGGTGTGTCGGGCAAGTCGTCCGGCATGCTCGCTGCACCCGCCAGTTGCTCCTCCAGCCATGAGGCGCTGCCAGCATCCTGGCCTGCGAGCATTGCTTGGTAGCGTTGTCGCAGGCTGGTCGATTCGATGGCCACTTGCGCAGCGCCTGCGGTGTTGCGGTTCATCACCGTCATGCCGTGCTCCTTGTCTACTTATTGGCTCGGCTTTTGGCCCGGCATCGGCTCGGGGTCGGGCGCAGGCTGCGGTGCAGGCTTGGAATCAGGTTGCTGCATCTGCAGCGAAGGTTTGCTGGGGTCGGAATCTTTGCCGGGGTGGTCATTGTCGCGGTCGAAACAGCCGCCGACCAAGCTCAGCGAGCCCATCAGGATGATCAGTGGAGTCAGTCGCATGGGTACCCCCTTCGATGATTGCAGTGCCAGGTCGCCCCGGCACTGCGCCTCGGTCAGTTACAAACACAGTTACGAACGGCCGCCCTTGTGCCCCGACTCGCGGTCGTGGGGCATGTTGCCGCCCGAGGACTGGCCGCCCTTGCGACCGGCTTCGGAAGCTTTTTCACGGTCATTGGCGAAATTGCCCGGGTTCTTGTTGCCGCCTTGGCTCCCTTGCTGATTGCCGGTGCGGCTGTTGTCTTTAGTGGCCATGGTGTTCAAACCTCATATGACTTCGGAATGCACGGCAAGCTGCCGTACACAGATTCGGAGTTCGGCGATATCGGCAGATTCGCTTTATTACGAGAGGTTCGGACCGGTGGCATTAAATAAGCGACATTGCCATATTTGGCGCGCGTGTCAGTGGTGCGGCGGGCTATCCATGCGCGCCTGGCGGCGACCCAGCCAGCCACCTGTCGCGGCCCAGCCCACGGCAAGCAGCGCACCGATCAGCATCGCCAATTGCGGGTGCTCGCCCAACACGTCCAGCGCACGCTTGACCCAGCCGCTCAGGGCATCGCCGCCACGGTAGACCACCGTGTCGATGAAGTTCTTGGCTTTGTACTTGTCCTCGGCGGGCAGCACGGTGAACAGCATCTCCCGCCCCGGCCGTACCAATGCGTATTCACCCGCCCGACGCACCACCATTACCACCACGAACAGGGCGAAAACCGGGGCCAGTGCCAGCCACAAGAAACCGGCAGCCATCACCAGCGGCACTGCAACCAGCAACACACCGACCCCCAGCCGACGGGCCAGGCGCCCGGTAACAAAGACCTGGGTAAGGATGGCCAGGGCCTGCACAACTGTGTCGATCAGGCCGAACACCTGTGTCTGCCGGGTGCGGTCAGTGAAGGTTTCGCTGACAATACGCGCCTGCTCGAAGTACAAGAATGTGCTGACGCTGGCCAGCAACACCACGAACAAAGCGATGCCTAGCAGATAGGGCGAGCGCAGGACGGCGGTGGCGCCGGTAAACGGGTTGCCGCCCAGCGGCCGAGAGTCCTGGTGCCGGGTTTGCATCGGCACGGGCTGGCGTGCTCGCCAACGTTGCAGAAACAGTGTCGCGCCGACACTGCCCAGCAGCAATAGCGCCGCCAGCACCAGCAACCCGGCATGGCCGAGCGGCGCCACCAGCAAGGTGCCAAGCATGGGACCACTGAGCCCGCCCAGGCTGGCCCCGGCTGCCAGCAGGCCGAACAGCCGCTTGCCTTGGGCGGTGGAAAACAGATCGGCGAGCACGCTCCAGGCCAGCGAGATCGTCAGCAAATTGAACACCGACAGCCAGATGTAGAAAGCCCGGGCGGTCCAGAGATCGTCAGGGTTACCGGCCAACAGTGCCGCGAACAGCAACAGGTTGCTGACGAAAAAACCATAGGTCCAAGGCAGGATATGCCTGCGCTGCACCTTGGAGGCCAGCCAGCCAAACAGCGGCAGGCACGCCAACGTGGCAATGAAGGTGCCGGTGAACAACCACTGCAGGTTTTCCACGCCACCGGCAACGCCCATGGTTTCGCGGACCGGGCGCAGCATGAAGTAACCGGTGAACAGCAGGTAGAACACAAGCAAACCGGCGACTACCGCCGGCCCCTCCCCAGGCTGGATGTTCAGCGCTTGGTCCAGGCGCCGCCAGGCTTGCATGGTGTCAGGCAAACTGCTTGATCAGCGCCTGTTGCTGCGCCTGGGTGAGCATTGGCCCATGCCCCGCCTTGAGCTGATCGAGCTGGCGATCAGGCCGACTGGTAGCAGGTATGACCGTGGTCACTGCCGGGTGGCTGATGGCGAACTTGAGAAATAGCTGTGCCCAGCTGCCTATGCCTGCTTCGGCAGCCCAGCCCGGCAAGGCCTGGCCCTTGACCCGGGCGAATAGTCGGCCATCGTCGAAGGCCCGGTTGATCAGTACCGCAACACCCTTGTCCTGACACAGTGGCAGCAGTTCACGGGCGGCGGCGGGGGCGTTGACCGCGTAGTTGATCTGGATGAAGTCAAGCGGCTCGCTGCGCACGATACGGGCGACGTCATCGTGGCCGCTGTTCAGGTAATGGGTGATGCCGACATAACGTGTCCCGCCCTGCTGCTTCAGCTCGCGGGCATAAGGCAGCTGGGTCTGCCAGTCACGCAGGTTGTGAATCTGCAGCAAGTCCACCTTGTCGGTACGCAGGCTCTTGAGGCTGCCGACCCACTGCGCCTGGGCTTCAGCCCGGCTATTGGCGGCGATCTTGGTGGCAATGAAGCACTGGCGGTGCCAGCCGCCCTCTTCCAGCAACTGGCCGAGAATGCTGTCGGCCCCCCCGTAGTTGGGCGAGGTGTCGATCACCCGGCCGCCGCCTTCGAAGAACGCCTTCAGCACGGTTTTGAGCTGAAGATATTGGGGGGAGCCGCTTTCTACCTCGAAACTGCCGGAAGTACCGGCACCGATCACCGGCAACGCTTCGCCGGTGGACGGTACTTTACGGGCCAGCAAACCCGCTGGCACCGCAGCGTGCAGCCAACGGCTGGCGGCAGCCAGCAACCCCAAAGCTGCACCTGCGCGTAGGACATCACGACGTGCGTACACGGAAAATCTCCCGTCACGAACCGGAAACTTTCAAGGCTAGCCGCTCTGTCACTCGCCTGCGGGTGTTTCTGTATCTGGATGTTTAATGATCAGGCATGCAGCAATGGGCCCAGATCAACCCCCGTCTCGCCCATCGGCGGGCACCAGTAGTAGCCACCCGTCAGCGGGCGGCTAAAGCGGTACAATCCGTCGATGATGCCGTCTTCCAGGCCACTCATGCGCCGCAATTGCACTTCGAATGCATCGAAACTCTTGCCCAAGGCGACGAAGGCCAGGCCGGCGCCGCGCTGGTCGGCCCAGGCTACCGAGCGACGGACCATGAACGCTTCGGGTTCAAAGCTTTCCTGGGCAGTGCGCTTGACGTGCGCGGACTCGGGGGCATCGTCGAGCTCTTCGTTGTCGCTCAGGCGGCGGCCGATGATATTGTCCTGGTCAGCCTGGGGCAGCGACTTGAAGTATTCCAGGTCGTGCTTCCACAGCTGGAACGCGGCAAAGCTGGAACCATCGGCGGCAATGGCCGCCTGTACGGCATCTTCGTCCACCGGGTTTTCGGTGCCGTCTTCGTAACCGGTAAGGTCATGGCCACCGCGGTGCAGGAAGCCATCAACGCTGTCGGCCAACTGCAGGGCGGGTGCCAGCGCCTGCTCCAGGGCCTGGGCGCGCAGCAGCAGGTCGCCACGTTCGTCGCCACGCAGCCACAGCCACAGGGCGTGTTGGGTGCTGGGGTTCTCCACTGCGGCATCCAGCAGCGGGAAAGCGCGCAGGCCTGGTACTTCACGGCCCAGAGCCTTGACCAAGGGGGCGCCTATGCCGAGCAACAGTTGTTCGCCATCGACCTGCGGCAGCAAGGCATCCAGCGCGGCAGGCAACGCCTCGGGCGACTGCAGGGTGAAGAACAGGTGACGGGCGTGGGCCGGCACCGGGGTGGCAAGCAGACCTTGCTGGAACGGCATATCAGGCTAATCCTAGGGTAAAAGCGGAATGCTACTTCGCCTGCATGCCTGCTGCAATGCGGCATGCAGCCTCGGCAGCAGCTGTGCTTGGTAACAAACGGTTACCAAGAGCTGGCCCTTTGCAATTAGCTATCAATCAAGGGTGACCTACACTGCTGCAGATCCTTCGCCCGAGAGTCCACTCATGACCGCCTCGCCCCTGCTTACTGCGTTTCTCCCGCTAGCCTTGGGCATCATCATGCTTGGCCTTGGTTTGTCACTGACCCTGGCTGACTTCGCTCGTGTAGTGAAGTACCCAAAGCCCGTGGTGGTGGGCCTGGTGTGCCAGATCCTGCTGTTGCCGCTGGTGTGCTTCCTGATCGCCAACGGCTTTGGCCTGGAATCTGCCCTGGCAGTGGGGTTGATGCTGCTGGCTGCTTCGCCGGGCGGTACCACGGCCAACCTGTTCAGCCATCTGGCCCACGGTGACGTGGCGTTGAACATCACCCTGACGGCGGTCAACTCACTGATCGCGATCCTGACCATGCCGTTGCTGGTGAACCTGTCGCTGAGTTGGTTCATGGCCTCGGACCAGGCTATTCCACTGCAGTTCGCCAAGGTCATGCAGGTGTTCGCCATCGTCTTGCTGCCGGTGGCGCTGGGCATGCTGATTCGCCATTTTGCCCCGGCGTTCGCTGCGCGCATGGAAAAGCCGATGAAGCTGGTGGCTGCGCTGTTCCTGGCCTTCACCATCGTCCTGGCACTGGCCAAGGACTGGCAGACGGTGGTCGAGTACGCACCGGTGGTGGGCCTGGCGGCGCTGCTGTTCAACCTGCTGAGCCTGACGGTGGGCTATTGGGTGCCGCGGCTGTTGAACATTCCCAAGCGTCAGGCGATTGCCATTGGTATGGAGATTGGCATCCATAACGGGACCTTGGCGATTGCCCTGGCGTTGAGCCCTTCGCTGCTGAACAACGCGACCATGGCGGTGCCGGCTGCGTTGTACAGCTTGATCATGTTCTTTACCGCGGCCGGTTTTGGCTGGTGGGTGAGCCGCGGGCATGTGGCGGCAGACCCCAAGGGTGAACCAGTGAACTGACGTCACTCAATGCCCGGAGGTGCCGGGCCTGTCAGGGATGCGTCACGATTGGCTGCGCCTGCTGCGCAGTTGCTGCTTCAACACCTTCAGCGGCGGCGCATAGAAAAAACCGAACGACACACCCCCCGTGCGCCCCTTCACCGCATGATGCAAGCGGTGCGCACGGTGCAAGCGTTTCAGGTAGCGATTGACCGGCCGCGGCTTACGCGGCCAATGCCGGTGAAAGAAGCCGTCGTGGGCCAGCACATACAGCGCCCCATAGCCTGCCACACCACCGCCCACCCACTGCAAAGGCGCATACCCACTTTTACCCAGTGCCACCAGCGCCGTGGCGATCAGCCCCAGGGCCACCAGGTACAGGTCGTTGGTTTCGAGCATGCCCAGGTGTGGCTCATGGTGCGAGCGGTGCAGCCACCAGCCCCAGCCATGCATGATGTACTTGTGAGCTAGCGTACCAACGCCCTCCATGGCCACCAGGGTGCCGAACAATACGGCGAGATTGAACAGCATGGAACGGTCCGGGTGATGGCAAAGGGAGGCGCAAGGTTACCGGCTGCCCAGGTTTTTTTCCATGTGGGCGTGACCGGCTGCAGGCCGTTCCCGCATGAAGCCATTGTCATGTTTTTGCCCTTGACCTGCTCTGCCACGCGGCGTATGGTCCGCGACGCAATTTTGCCTTCCTCAACAGGAGACCTGCCTTGGACAGTAGCCCCAGTCGCTTGCGACAGGCCCGCGTGGCGCGCTAGCCCGGCAGTGTTCTGCACTGTCTGGCCGCTCCGGCAAGACGGTGGTTTCCTGTAACCCCGCTTCTCCTTCCCTCCTCGTGGTCCTGCGCAATTTCTGGTTTTTCAACCGCGCCAACTGATGGCGTTCATGCGGGCGTATGCCTGCGGAAGAGGTTTGCTATGGATTGGAAAGTATTTCTGCTGCGCGTCAGCATTGCCTTGGTGCTGGGGGCGCTGATCGGTGCCGAGCGGCAATTGCGCCAGCGCCTGACCGGCCTGCGCACCAATGCGCTGGTCAGTACCGGTGCCTGCCTGTTCGTATTGATGACCCAGGCGGTGCCAGGCATGGCGCCTGCCGATGCGTCGCGCGTCGCAGCCTATGTGGTGTCGGGCATCGGCTTTCTCGGCGGTGGTGTCATCATGCGCGATGGCTTCAATGTACGTGGCCTGAACACCGCGGCCACCTTGTGGTGCACGGCTGCGGTCGGCGTGCTGTGCAGCCTCGGGCTGATGATGGAGGCGGCACTGGGCAGCCTGGTGGTGCTCTGCGCCAACATCTTGTTGCGTGATATCGCCCAGCGCCTCGACCGTCAGGATGTGGTGCCGGCCAACGAGGTGGAACAGCATTTCGAAGTCCGTATCGTCTGTCGCGGCGAGGATGAGATCCAGGTGCGTAGCCTGATGTTGCATAGCCTGGGCGACCCACAACTGCGCCTGCAGTCGTTGCAGAGCCAGGACCTGGACAACCCTGCGCGCCTGGAAGTGCGCGCGGAGCTGTTGGGCACCGCGCAGGCGCCGGCGCAACTGGAGCGCCTGGTCAGCAGGGTCAGCCTGGAGAAAGGTGTAAGCTCGGTGCGCTGGCAATTAAAGCCGCAGGTGCTGGCGACGGATTAGAACGACAGGAGTGATTCATGCTTATCCGCCCTACCCTTGAACAGGACATAGAGTGGCTGCCGGACGTCGAGCGCTCGGCAGCCCAGGCATTTGTCAGTTGGCCGGCACTGGCCTGGCTGGCGCAAGGCGAAGTCATGGACTGTTCGGCGCACAGGGCTTTCGTCGAGGCAGGTGGTAGTTGGGTGGCGCAGGACGGGGCTGGGTGCATTGTGGGTTTTGCATGCGCCCGGCTGGCGGATCATGCATTGCACCTTCATGAAATATCGGTGCGCCAGGAGGCCCAAGGGCAAGGTGTCGGGCGCCAGTTGCTGCAGCAAGTGGTCGATGCAGGGCGCTGCGCCGGTGTACGTGAGCTGACACTGACCACCTTTGTGGATGTGCCTTGGAATGCGCCGTTCTATGCACGTTTCGGGTTTGAGATGCTTCAGGAAAGCCGGCTTTGCGAACGACTCCAGAGCATCCTCGCGAGCGAGCATGCTCACGGTCACAGTGGGCGTTGTGCAATGCGTCTGCGCGTTTCGCCGCCTCTCACCCTATAGTTCAGTGTCGCGCGGTCTAAACCGGCAGCGAAAAAGATTAAACCTTTGCCACGCCTTCACCCTCAACCGTACGCGACACTGAGGTCGCGCCACGGTTTAAGGAGTGAAGCATGAATAGTCTCTTCATCAGACGCGTTGGTTTCTCCATGGTGCTGGGCCTGGCATCGGTACACGCAATGGCGGCGACTTCCGATGATTTCGTCGAAGCGGCCACCGAGGCCGGTATTGCCGAAGTGGTGACTGGCAAGCTGGCTCAGGAGAAAAGCCAGAACGCCGAGATCAAGACATTCGCCCGGCAAATGGTCACCGACCACACCCAGGCCAACCAGAAACTCAGCGACATAGCCGTCAAACTGGACATTTCCGTGCCGGATGAGGCCGCAATGACCGACAAGGTCAAGAAAATGATCCTGGAATGGCGCGATGAATCCTTCGACAAGGCGTACCTCAACAATCAGGTCGACGCTCACGAAAAAGCGGTGGAACTGTTCAAGAAGGAGGCTGCTTCGTCCGACAAGGCCGAGCTGAAAGCCTTTGCCAGCGAAACGCTGCCCAAACTCGAACAGCACCTGGAGCAGGCCAAGGCTCTTCAGTCCAAGCACGGCAAGTGAGGCCCCTCATGAGTAACGATGCATTGAAGACCGAAGTACTTACCCGCCTGCTGCATGCCCACCCCGAAGGGCTGGGTAAGGAAGTGCTGGACAACTACCGCGGCGAAAAGGCGGTGGCCGGCATGCTCAAGACGCTGCAGGAAGCCGGTCTGATTCACGACGGTAGCGTGGCGGTAAGCAGTGATCATCAGATCAGCGTGCACTACCCGATCAAGCTGTCGGCGGCAGGCGTAGAGGCCGCCAGGCGCGCCGAGGGCTGACACTTACCTGGTCTGGTCTTGTCGCCAGCAAGCCCGCCCCGAGGGATAGCGCATGGCTTGCCGGCGATGAGGCCAGTCATCAAGGCCGTGGTTCACTGCTTTTTCTCAATGTCTCTAGGCGGCTTGGCCGGGCCCTGCGGGTCGACTTGAGGGTCTTCGACATCCGGGGAGTCGGGGTCGAAACCAAGGCCTGTCTTTTTATCGGCCTGCTCGGTCGAGTGAGGCCCCTCTTTACGTGGTGGTTGAGATCCAGGCATGGCGTTGTCTCCGGTGAGTGTCTAAGGAAGAAACCACCCGCCAGGAAAAGTTTGATTAATCTGCAACCGAGCCCAATTGCGCCCGACACTGCGCCAACGCCTCGTCGCGTGCCTTCAACTGTTCCTCGAGCCACTGCAACTGCCGCGCCTGCTCGGCGCACACGTCCCGTCTGGCTTCCAGACTCTGGGCTTGCACATCCAACTGGCGGCGCATCTCTTCGCTGGCGCCTTGTGCCTGGGCCAGGATCGTGCGCAGGCCCTGGATCTGCGCATCGCGCTGTTCCAGCAACTCATCCTGCGCCCGGCATTCACTGGCCGCCTGACGATGCTCTCCCAGCAACCGCTCATTGTCACGGTGCAAGCGGGTAAGTTCGTCCTGCTTGATGATCATGCCCTGCTGCAACTGGCGTAATTCCACCTGCATCTGCTGCAACTGCGCTTCGTGGCGGCGCTGTTCCTGCTCACGCTGTTCACGGCTGGCATTGCGGTAGTGCTCCAAGGCGTCACGGGCATGGCGGTGCTTGTCTTCCAGCGATTTGACCTGCTCGTCCTTGTCAGCCAGGCGCACCTGCAACTCACCCAGCGACTGGTTGAGGCTGGCACTGCGCAGCTGTTCGGCTTGCAGCGTGCTCTGCGTGGACAACAGTTTTTCTGTCTCTGCAGCCAATGCTGCTGCATCGATCTTGTGTTGCTGGTGCGCTGCAGCCCGTGCCTGCTGGGCGATTTCCAGCTGCGCCTCAAGCGTCTCGCGCTGTTGCGTGAAAGTGCTCTCGGCCTGTTCGATCTTCAGATCGGCCTCGTCCTGCAGCTGGGTTGCCAACTGCCCGACCAGCCGACTAAGCACATCGCTGAGCGCGGCGCCCCCTTCGGAAGCCATCGGCTGCTGGCCGTTCAGTTCCTTCAGGTAGCGGTGAATCGTGGTCTTGGAGCCGGTATTGCCCAGCTCGATACGTATGGCATCAATGCTGGGGTTCTCGCCCCGGGCAATCAGCGCCTGACGCGCTTGCTGCACTACCACCTTGTTGATACCGCCCCGGGCCATGCGTGCTCCTAAAAATTCGTACTATGTTATGTACCACGTAATGACATGCCAATTATGGAGATAACGCATGGCACCTGCAAATAATTCCTACCGCCTCATAATCACTTTTTTGCATGCGCGCGCCTGGTGCCTTGGTCGCAAATATGCCCCTCTGTCAACTGCCATTTCTAACGGTTTACTGCAATCCACTTTCGGGAGTTAATCGGCTACAAGTACACAACAGTGGTGAATCGCGATGCTCCCCAAGGACTTGAGTCAACCCTCGATCATGACGATATTGTCCAAGCCAGATTTAAACGAGTACTGGGAGCGCCATGCGTCACGCAAACGCAACACCCTCAGCGAAAAAATCATCTATGACGAGGAGGCCGACTTCGGCGTTTACAAGTTTGGAGCGCTCGATCTAGGCACCGCCTTCATGCGCTTCGGCGAAGACCTGTTACTGGTCGTTCAGCGCGTCTTGAGGTACATGGGGTTTCGCACAAGAATACGCTCAGGCACCATCACCCAGCGCATTTATGAAATCAATCAGGCTTGGTATTCTGACGCCGACGTTGTCGTGATGATGACCTTGTCAGCGCCACTCAAGTATACAATCGACAATGAAGGAAGCCTTACGCTTAGGCTGCCCGCTGGGGCTACAATTCACCATAACGGCAGTGGTTACCCTAAAGAAATGGTGGACGACCTCATACAAGAGCGCGGTATTAAACTACCCTCTGCCGTGCCACCCACCGGGATACTATTGGGTGATACCATCGGCCAGTTCACAGACGGCGACCCCCTCATGCTGTTCCAGGTTCCAGCGCCCTCGACGCCCTCAAGCCCGGACACCTTGAGCGTTAACGGCGAACGACTAACCGGACCTGTGGGGTTTGGGATTATCTATCAGGACACCGCCTTCCCCGAGCTGAAGCAGGGTCACCCACCCCGAGACAGGGACACAGCTGTGTCATTGTTCGCGCCGAAGGAAATGATAGATTTCATGAATGGCGCCTACTATCCAGCGAGCGGTGCTTATTCTGCCGAATTCGCGCTGAATAGCGCGTTCGAGGCTACAGATAGCGCCTCTGAACCTGCAGTGCCTGCGTCAATCTACCCACTACTGAAGGAAGTGTATGCGGGTGCTGAAAAGCAGGCGCTCACGTTGGAGCCTGCAACCCCCAATAGCCAATTCACCTTTGACGGTGAGGCACTGGGTGAGCTGAAACAAGAGAGCGGAAGCTGGTTTTACTACCCACCCGCCCCTCTTGACCCTGCTGTCATACTTGAGGTAAACAACAAAACCAATGTCCCCGCAGCGTTGTCGGCGACAGTGCCTGAATACCCATTGGTCGCCGATGTAATCAAGGCGCAAGTTGGCAGTCAATACGCGACGTCGACGTTCTTGACACCCTTGTTCGGGGAGACCCACTTTTTTAAAGCATCCCTTTCTTCAGGAAAAGTCAAACTCACCCTGTTCTACTCAAGTTTCGAACACGATGAACCGATTGAAGTCAGTGCGGAAAATACCCAATGGGTCAGAATCACAGGGAATGGCAATATCGATAAAAGTGGCGTTTTCACCCCTGCCGCTGACCAACCTAGCCCTTTTACCGTCTGGCTGGCGAGAGACATTGAGGACGATCATTATTATTATTGGGCATCTGTCGTTTTGCCGCTGCCGATACTCGAGCCTGCTAAAGTGCTACAACTCATCAATGGTTGAAGTCAGCGCCAGACCCACACTCCGATGATTCCGTCGATGCAGCCACCGAAACCGGCATTGCTGAAGTGGTGACCGGCAACGGAAGCTGCAGGCTCGCCACCTTGTGTCGGTAACGCTTTGCCGCCACCATGGAAGTCCAGCACCGATCACCGACAGAAAATGACCCTGGAAAACTACAAGGCAATCGCCGACAGCATCGCCCTGCTGCTGTATCCGCACGCTGAAGTCATCGTCCATGAACTGCACAGCCAGACGGTCGTGCACATCGCCAACAACTTCTCCCGGCGCAAGCTGGGCGATGATTCGGCGATCGATCACGAACTGGACGATGTGCTTGCCGGTGCCAACCTTGGCCCTTACGAGAAGCTCAACTGGAACGGCCAGAAGATCCGCTCTATCAGTACCGTACTGCGCAACTCGCAGGGCGACCCCGAATACCTGATGTGCATCAATCTGAACGTGTCGGTACTGGAGCAAGCCCGCGTGGCGCTCGATGCGTTCTTCCAGATGAGCCGGCTGGTACCGCAACCTGACTCGCTGTTCCGCAATGACTGGCAGGAACGTATCAACACCTTCCTGCATGCCTGGCTGCAAGAGCGCAGCTTGTCGCTGCAGACTTTACAGATGAAGGATAAACGCAGCCTGGTGCAGGCGCTGTACGCTGAAGGCGCGTTCGAAGGGCGAAGTGGTGCTGACTATGTCGCGAACGTTCTGAGCATGGGTCGAGCCACCGTTTACAAGTACCTGAAAGAGCTCAAGGGCTAACTACCCGCCGCTTGGCCGAACTGGCAGCCTGTCAGGGTGTTGCCAGCGATTGCCCTCGCCCACTTGCCTTGAGTAGATTGATATTCTACTGTGGATAAATATTCCACAAGGAGCGCAGCATGCCAGTCGCTACTGTTTCACCGACCGTTGTCGATGCCCGATACCTCGATGCACTGTACACGTCCATAAGGGAAGCCCACGGCGCGCTGCGCCCCGCCGTCAGCATCACGCCGCTGACACGCAGCGCCCGTCTGTCGGCACTGACCGGCTGTGAAGTGCTGCTCAAATGCGAACACCTGCAGCACACCGGTTCATTCAAGTTTCGCGGTGCCAGCAACAAGGTGCGCCTGCTGCCGGCTGAGGTGCGCAAGCAGGGGGTGATAGCCGCCTCTTCCGGCAACCATGGGCAGGCACTGGCCTTGGCCGGCAAGATGGCTGGCGTGCCAGTGAAGGTCTACACCACCACGGGCGCATCGGCATACAAAATAGAGGCAATGCGCGCGCTGGGCGCCGAAGTGGTCTGCCTGCCTACCGACCCGCTGAGTGCAGAGCTGGAAGCAGCCAGGCAAGCCGAGGCCCACGGCGTACCCTTCGTGTCCCCCTACAACGACCTGCAAGTCATTGCCGGCCAGGGCACCATCGGCATGGAGTTGTTCGAGCAGGCGCCAGACCTGGACGCGGTGTTCGTTGCCGTGGGCGGTGGCGGGATGATTTCCGGCATCGGCGCCGCCCTGCGCGTCCTCAAGCCGGGCACTGAGATCATCGGCTGCTGGCCGGCGAATGACCCAACGCTGCAGCAATCACTCAAGGCTGGTGAAATCATCGAATTGGATGCCTGCGAAACGCTGTCGGACGGCACGGCTGGCGGCGTCGAGCCAGGCTCGATCACCTTCCCGCTTTGCCAGGCGCTGCTCACCGATACTGTGCTGGTCAGCGAGGACGAAATCCGCTGCGCCATGCGCGACATCGCCAGCAGTGAGCGCTGGATCATCGAAGGCGCTGCAGCGGTTGCGGTCGCCGGCATGCAAAAGCTCGCCGAGCGCTATCAGGGCAAGCGTGTCGCGGTGATCCTGTGTGGCCGTAACATCCTGCTGGAAAAGTTCCTCGAGGCCGTTCAATGAAGGTCTTCAGCAAGGCGCAGATCATCGCCCGCTTCAACCCGGAGCTCGCGGTCAGCCAACTGGAGGAAGGCTTCATCGCCTATTCCGAAGGCAAGGTGCAGGTGCCGCCCGTGCAGGGCTTCGCATTCAAGGGCGCGAACGGTGACTGTTGCGTGAAGTCGGCCTACATCGAAGGCAGCCCGACCTTCACCGTCAAGCTTTCGACAGGCTTCTACGACAACCCGTCCAAGGGCCTGCCGAGCAATGACGGTCTGATGCTTGTGTTGTCTGCACACACCGGTCAGCCGCTGGCACTGCTGCAGGACCAAGGCTGGCTGACTGCCATGCGCACCGCATTGGCCGGGCGTATCGCTGCCCGGCTGCTGGCGCCGGCCCAGGTCAAGGCCATTGGCATCCTCGGCACCGGCATGCAGGCGCAGATGCAGCTTGAGCAGCTTCGCGCTGTTACTGATTGTCGCCAGGTGATTGTCTGGGGTCGGCATGAACGCGGGCTTGCGGCCTATACGGCATTTGCCCGCGAGCTGGGCTTCGCAGTGCACAGCACGCAGGATGCTGCCGAGGTTGCGGGCGCGGCAAACCTGATCGTCTGCACCACGCCTTCTCGCCAGGCGCTGTTGCACAGCGATTGGGTCCAGCCGGGCACGCATATCACCGCCGTCGGTGCCGATGCGCCCGGCAAGCAGGAACTGGACCCGGCACTGGTGGCCAGGGCGGACCGCATCATCGTCGACGCCATCGCGCAGTGCAGCCAGTACGGCGAAGTGGCCCATGCCCTCGGCAGTGGCCAGATCGACGCTCACCAGCTGATCGAGCTGGGTACGCTGCTGGCTGGCCGTGCCAAGGGGCGTGAGCACGACAGCCAGATTACCTTGGCGGACCTGACCGGTGTGGCAGTGCAGGATGCACAAGTCGCAAGCTACGCCCTGGCAGCCCTGTGCACCTGAGGCGACAACAGCGTCAGCGCAAACGTTGCACCTGCGCTGGCGTGCGCTGCATCAGCACCTTGCCATTGCGTACCGATACCAACGCGTGCCCCTGGCTGCGCACCATCTCGTAATCATCCGGCGCCGACAGCAGCAACAGGTTCGCCGGCCGACCCACCTCGATGCCATAGCGCTCGCCCAGGTTCAGGGTGCGGGCGCTGTTGTCGGTAATCAGGTCCAGGCAGCGCTGCAGGTCTTCATAGCCGAGCATGTGACAGATGTGCAGGCCGGCTTCGAGAATGCGCAGGATATTGCCATTGCCCAGTGGGTACCACGGGTCGACGATGGAGTCCTGGCCGAAGCACACGTTCATGCCGGCGCGGTCGATCTCGGCGACGCGGGTAACGCCACGACGTTTCGGGTAGTTGTCAAAGCGCCCTTGCAGGTGAATGCTCTCGGTCGGGCACGACACAAAGTTGATGCCCGACAGCTTGAGCAGGCGGAACAGCTTGTAGCAATACGCATTGTCATACGAGCCCATGGCCACGGTGTGGCTGGCCGTGACCCGGGCCCCCATGCCGCGTACCCGCGCTTCTTCGGCCAACACTTCGAGGAAACGTGATTGCGGGTCGTCGGTCTCGTCGCAGTGCACGTCCACCAGGCAGCCGGTACGCTCGGCCAGGTCCATCAGGAACTTCACCGACGATACCCCTTGGTCGCGGGTATTTTCGAAATGCGGAATGCCGCCGACGACGTCGGCGCCAATCGCCACGGCTTCAGTCATCAGCGCCCGGCCGTTGGCGTACGACTCGATACCCTCCTGCGGGAAGGCGACAATCTGCAGGTCGATCAGCTCACGCACCTCGTCACGTACCTCGACCATGGCCTTGAGCGCAGTGAGTTTCGGGTCGGTCACATCGACGTGGGTGCGCACATGCTGGATACCGTGGTCCACCAGCATGCCGATGGTTTTTTTCGCACGGGTCTTGATGTCGTCGTGGGTGGTGATTTCCTTGCGCTCGGACCAGCGCTCAATGCCTTCGAACAACGTGCCGCTCATGTTCCACTTCGGCTCGCCCGCGGTCAGCGTGGCATCAAGATGAATGTGCGGCTCGACAAAAGGCGCGACCACCAGGTTTTGCCCGGCGTCCAGATCATTGACCGTAGCGGGCGTCACGACGTCGGGCTGGGGCACGATGGCGGCAATGCGCTCGCCGTTCAGTTCGACGCGGAACAGGCCAGGCTTGCCGCGCAGGCGTGCGTTGATGATGTTCATGCTGTTACTCCTTGCCGTGGGCTTCGCTCATGCGCCATACCAGCATGGCGACCGAAGCATTCATGCGAAAAAGCGGGTCGTCCAGCGACTGCCCGCTCAGTTGTTCGATGCGCTGGATGCGCTGATTGATCGTGTTGCGGTGCAGCCCCAGACGCTGTGCGGCCTTGAGCCCGTTGCCATTTTCCATGAGCAAGGCGTCGAGGGTATGCACCAAAGCATGGGCGTGTTTGCGCCCAGGGGCGATCAGCGGGCCGAGGGTGCGGCTGACGAAATCGTCAACCAGCGAGCGGTCGACAATACCTTGCAGCAGGCGCAACACGCCGAGCTCGCTGAAGTTGCAATAGCCGTTGGCCGGGCGCAGATGCTGCGCCACATCCAGCGCCTGGCGTGCCTCGTTGAGGGCCTGGCGGTAGTGCGCGCAATCGTCAGCGAGGCTCGACAGGCCCATGTAAAGGCCCAGTTCACCTGTCGCGGCTTGCAACTGCCGGTACAGTGCACCCAACGTCTCGGGTAAGTCGTGCGTATCGGCCAGCAGCACCACGAACAGGTCGCCCGGCAGCTGCGCCGTCACACTGTCAGGCCGCTGGCGGCACCAGGCTTCCAGCTGGTCTTCCAGGGCCTGCCGGGTGGCTTGCCAGGTACGCTCGCCGTGTGCGAGCCCGTGGCGCTCGAACAAGCCGTCCACGCCTGTCAGGCGCAATGCCAGCAGGCGCTGCGGCTTGTCCAGGGCGAGTTGCAGGTGCGCTGCACGCTGCCGGGCAATCGCCAGGCTCGGGTAGTCGCCCGTGAGCAGTTGGCCAAGGATGTCGTTGCGCGAGCGGCGCACCTGGCTCATCTGCACCAGTGCAGTGCCGATCAGGTGGGTGACCACCACCATCTTCAGCGCGTAGGGTTGCTCGATCAGTGGTAAGCCCAATTGCTCGGCGCGCGCGATTACGGACGCCGGGATGCTCTGGATGAAACTGCCGCCGGTGAGAATTACCATGCCGGCAATGCCCACAGCGTCGCCATCCTCCACCAGGCTCAGCAGGTTGGCTTCGCCGCGCGGGTGGTTGATGCCGGTGACGAATACCAGCTCACCGCCCATCACCCATTCAGCGATACCCTCGTTTTCCGCCACGTAAGGCCAGCGTACCCGCCGTTGCAGGTTGCGCGCCCCGGCCCGCACATGCATTTCGTGCAGGCCGGGCAAATGCAAGATCTCGTCCAGCGCCAGGCTCACGGCTCGACACCCGCCTGGCCTGGCGCCCGGCGGCGTGCGCCCAGCTCCAGAATGACGATGTAGCACACTGCCGAGGCGGCGATGCCCACCAGCGGCGCGACCCACGGTGAGGCATAGGCCAGTACAGCGCCCACGGCATAGGCAAGCAGCCCGGTGAGGTTGTAGCGTGGCAGGTTTGCCGCACCCAGCGCCGGGTATTTGCCGCGGTGGCGATACCAGAAGTCAGCCATGATTACTCCACCCACCGGCGGAATGATCGACCCCAGCAGCACCAGGAACGGGATCAGCATTTCGTACATGCCACCCATCGCCAGCACAATGCCAACCCCGGCTGCCACCAGCGTTGCCGTGCGCCGGCGCTCGCTGCGCAACAAGTGGCAGGCGGCGGCCGACACGTTGTAGATGGTCGGACCCTGAATGGTCCACAGGTTCAGGCACAGCATCACCACCGCCGCGAACGACAGCCCCTGCAGCATCATCACGTCGACGATATCGGCCTGCTGGTAAACCATCGCGCACCACGCGCCGGCCACCACCATCAGGCCGTTGCCAAGGAGGAATGCCACCACGCTGGCGGTCACCGCTACCCGGCCACTGCGTGCCAGCCGTGTCCAGTTGGTGGCCTGGGTGGCGCCACTGGCGAAGGTGCCGAAAACCATGGTGACTGCCGCCGAAAAAGTCATGGTTTCATGCGGTACAACGGCAGCCAGGCCGGCAAAGCCACCGGCATCGCGGGTGGCGATGTACATGGACACCAACAGCAGCACGAACATCAATGGCACCGACACCCGCGACAACACATCCAGCCCCTTGAAACCGATGATGGCCGTAATGCTGAAACCCAGCCCGAACAGCACCATCAAAGGCATGCCGAAGCCATCCGCCAGCCCCAGCAGCTTGACCAGCACGATGGCCACCGTGGCCGTGCCCCAGGCATACCAGCCCAGTTCGGCAAAACCCAGCAGAAAATCCGAGAGCCGGCTCCCTGCTTCACCAAAACAGAAGCGCCCCATCAGCACGGTGTTCAGCCCGCTGCGCGAGGCGATGAAGGCCAGCACTGCGGCATACAAGGCAAGCAGGCTGTTGCCGAGGGTGGCCACCCACAGCATGTCGACAAAACTGAATGCCATGCCCAGCTTGCCGCCGGCGAACATCGTGCCGGTAAAGAAGGTGAAGCTGAACAAGACCATCGCGATCGGCAACAGGCCCCTACGGGCGGACTGCGGGGCTTCGCTGAGGGGGAATTCGCTGGGTGAGCTCATTGCACGGGGGCTCCGGGTTTGTAGTTGGGAGCTGAAAGAGCAATATGCGGGCCGCTTTTTTACTGCGCCGCCACCCGGAAAAATCGGGCTGGTCGCCCAGAAATCTATATGCACTGTGCACATTAAAGCCGCAATCTGACGATAGGGAGTGTGCGGGACGACTTATTTTGAGGCGTTCATGCACCAAAGCGGGCTCAGGCTGGGTAGTAATCACCCAGCCCACGGCGGTTTACACAGCTCCGTCCAGCCCCATCTGCCAGAAATCAGCCTCCAGGCTCGATGCCTGGCCAAAAATCCCTGCCAGTTCGGCGAACCGCTGCTCGGTCATGCTGCGCGCCGCCAGTTCATCCAAGTGCTTGCGCGCTGCCGCTGCCACCCCTTGGTAGCCCTCCCCGGCATACTCGCCAATCCACTCGCGGTAGGGGTGATTGCTCAAGTCACCAATGCGCTCGGCCAGGGTCCGGCCGATTTCGGCATAGCCGATCACGCAAGGTGCCAGTGCCACATGCAGCTCCAGCAGGTCGCCGGCAGCGCCGCAGTCCAGCACGTAACGGGTGTATGCCACCGTGGCCTGGTGCTCTGGCGCGGCTTCGATGTCTGCCTGGGTCAAGCCCCAGCGTGCGCACAGCCGCAAGTGCAGCTCGGTTTCATCCAGGATCGCCGCCAGCCCGGCCTGCGCCGCGCGAATGTCGGCCGGGCGGCGGCTTTTGTAGGCGGCCAGCGCCCAGGCGCGGGCGAACTGGATCAGGAACAGGTAATCCTGCACAAGGTAGGTCCGGAACGCTTCCTCACTCAGCGTACCCTCGCCCATCTGACGTACGAAGTCATGGTCTACGTAGCTGTTCCATTGTGGCGTGGCGGCGGCCTTGAGGCGCTCGAAGATATCCATGCTCATTTGCCCTCCGGATACACTGCATCGAAGAAAGCCAGCTCCAGCGCCACGGTGCGCTGGTAGAAGTCACTGGCCAATGCGGCCTCCTGCGGGCCGACGCGGTCCAGCTCGGCCTGCAGGAAAGCGACGAATGCCTGGAACGCCGGGTTGTCGTGCAGGGTAATCCACTCGGCATGGACGAAGTTGTCCGGCATCGGTTTTGGCGCCTTGAGCGCCCAGTCCAGATACAGCCCTTCGGCGACGTTCAGCACCGCCAGTGCCGCTGCGTAGGAACGGGTGGCTGCCGCTTCGCGCATGATCGCCTTGAAACCTGCGGTAGGCGCGGTATCGGCCGGTTCACTGCGTTGCGCCGGGCTGACACCCAGGGCCTCGAAGGCACGCAGGAAATAGGTGTTCTCGTCACTGGAGATCATCCCGGCAAAGCGGCCGAAGCGCAGGCGGGCTTCAAACGTATCAGCGGTGGCAATGGCCGCGCCCAGCAGGGTCAGGAAGCTGTCGAGGAAACGGTGGTCCTGGACCAGGTAGTCGACCATGATCGGGTCAGGCAGGCTGCCGTCGCACAATCGGGTCACGAAACGGTGGCCAACGGCCGCCGACCAGGTCGGCTCGCACTGGCGGCGCAGGGACTGGCTGAAACGTTCGGTCATGTTGCTGTCCTTGATGAGGGTGACAGCGAGACCGTGGCAATTGACATGGACTGGCCTCGCAGTGAGGCCGGCAAAAAGGCAGGTTACAAGCCCCATCCCTTCGCCGGCATGATCCGGATCAGGTTCGAAGGGTCACCGCGCTGTAGCGTTCAGCGGTTTCTCAGCCCATTGCCGGGCTCCCCTTGGTGGCGCTCAGGTATACCCGAGGGCGCCACGTCTGTCACTAGTCCAGCTTCCCAAACTGTGGGCAATGGTGACCCGCTAATGGGCATCTGTCCCCATTCTTGACGCGCCATCATTTAGTGCACGCCAGGCGCTGCAAGGTTTTGTATGTCAAAGCATTACTGAAATATCTGTTGGCATAGCTGTTGCTGATGGCCATTTAACGGGCAAAACGCCATTGATGGCTTAAGGCCGTAAGGCCGCAAAAGAGGCTTAAGCCAATGAAAACATCCGCCATGAGCCACGCGTCCAGGCGCGCGTTCCATCTGTCCTCCGTCACTGCGCTGATGATCAGCCTCGGGTTGATCACGGCCATGGCATCCCCCCTCGACGACAACAGCATGCCACCGCCGACCGACCCGTCGGCCTACACCGACCAACCGGACGACCCGACCCCTGCCTTGCTTGAGCTGAACACCTTGCCGGAGGCCAACGAAGGCTCGTTGGAGCTGACCGATGGCGTGTATGGCGACCGCAGCACGGTACGCACCGACAACGTGCTGCCGCCTGCCCTGCAAACGTCGGACAAGTACCCTACCAACGGCAAACCCAGCCCGTTGTTCGGGGCGCAACCTTTCACCCAGCAACTGTTGCTGTTCGAAGAATTCGGGCCAGAGAAGCTCGACCCGACCACGCCGGCGCCCGATCTGACCTTCCCGGTCCCCACCCTCGGCGCGGCCCCCGCGCAAGACCCCAACGTGGTGGCACGCAGCGGACCCAGTGGCAGCGCTCTGGAAGCGTTCCTCAAGCAACCCGGCCTGTACCCGTTCCCGACCCAGTACGCCAACGTGCTGGACCGCAACCCATGGAAGGCGCAGATCGAGATGTTCCTCAACCGCCAGCCGGTCGGCTCGCCCGCTGAAGGCCGGCCACCAGGAAAAGGCTGGTCGCACCAGCGCTGGAACGAGTTTTACCCGCAGGCAGCGTTCAAGACCGCCCAGGCCGGTGCGCGCATCAACCTCGGCCTGCGCGACCGTAAGCAACTGCACAACTATGCCGTCGGTGAATTTGCCCCGGGAGGCCTGTACTACCAGACGTCGGACATTCCGACCACGCTGGGCACCACCAAGGGTATCGACATACGCTTCCACCCGAACATGCCGCTGCAAAACCACAAATCGTTGTGGACCTTCGACGGCACTTTCCCGCCCAAGCTGCTGATGGTGCGCTACGGCCAGCCAATCCTGATGCGCCATTACAACGCCCTGCCGATTGACCCGTCGGCCAACGGCGGCTTTGGCCTGCATACCATCTCGACCCACGAGCACAACGGCCACTCGCCGGCCGAAAGCGACGGCTTTGCCAACGCGTACTTCTTCCCCGGCCAGTACTACGACTACCGCTGGCCGGTGCAGCTGGCCGGCTACGACACCATCAACACCCGTGCCCAGGACCCGCGAGCAGCTTTCCCCTGCTCGCCGGGTGAAACCTTGTTCGTCAACGATGGTTCACCGGGCCTGAAAACCTGCGAGAACGGCAGTATCAAGATTCGTGGCGACTGGCGCGAAACCATGAGTACCCACTGGTTCCACGACCACATGATGGATTTCACAGCGCAGAACGTCTACAAAGGCAACGCCGTGATGATGAACTACTACAGCGCCCTGGACCGCGGCAACGAGGCCCTGCAGGACGGTGTCAACCTGCGTTTCCCAAGCGGTTCGGGCATGCCCTGGGGTAACCGTGACTATGACGTCAACCTGGTAATAGCCGACAAGGCCTGGGATGCAAACGGCCAGCTGTGGTTCAACCCGTTCAACACTGACGGCTTCCTCGGTGACCAGATCCTGGTCAACTGGCAGTACCAGCCCAGGCTCAAGGTGCGTGCGCGCAGTTACCGTTTTCGTATCCTCAACGGTTCGGTTTCACGCTACTTCAAGTTCGCCGTGGTGCGGGAAATTGCCGGTAACAGTGGTGAGTTCAAAGGCCCGTCCGGCTCCAACGTGTCGTATGCGCGGGTGCCGTTCCACATGATCGCCAACGACGGCAACATCATGGAACACGCGGTGCCATTCGACGGCACGATGGACCTCAATGGTGACGGCAACCTGCAAGACAACAACGGCATCCTGCCACTGCAGGGCATTGCCGAGCGCTACGACATCATCATCAACTTCGCCAGGAATGGCATCAAGGCAGGCGACAAGCTGTACTTCGTCAACCTGATGGAGCACGACTCCGGCAAAGGTCCGAAGCAAGCTATCCCGTTGGCCGACGTGCTGTCGGAAAAATACAAGGCGGTAATCAAGCAGACCAGCAAAGGCCCGCAGTGGGACAACGGCGATCCGGCAGTCGGCAAGTTTCTGCAACTGTGGGTGCAACCGTACACCGGCCAGGACCTGAGCATGGACCCGGTAGCCTATGAGCCGGCCAAGCCAGGCAAGGCTGCAGGCCTGAAAATGCTGCCCCTGCCAATTGACCGCGATGCCGCAGCCGACCAGGCCAAGCTCAAGGATGCCCGCCACCGCGAGTTCATCTTTGGCCGCTCCGACGGTACGGACACCACCCCGTGGACCATCAAGACCGACGGCGGCTTTGGCTACAGCATGGACCCACGCCGCATCAGTGCAGCACCGCAACTGGCCAACCAGTCCACCGACGCTGGTTTCAGCGGCGACGGCACCCTGGAAGTGTGGAAAATCGTCAACGGCGGTAATGGCTGGAGCCACCCGGTACACGTGCACTTCGAGGAAGGCGTGATTCTTAGCCGCGACGGCAAGGCCCCACCAGAATGGGAAAAATGGGCGCGCAAGGATGTGTACCGAATCGGGCCGGATACTGATTCGTCCATCGAGGTGGAAATGGCCATTCGCTTCCGCGAGTTTGCTGGCACCTACATGGAGCACTGCCACAACACACAGCACGAGGACTCTTCGATGCTGCTGCGCTGGGATATTGAGCACCCAGGGCAGTTCCAGGTGATGCCGACCCCGCTGCCGGGATGGGATGGTGTGCATTACATGGCCTCGGTAGGCCTGCCAACGTTCCGCACCAAAACCCACGACGACAATGACGACCCGGCCAACAAACCACCCGTCGCGGCCAATGACAGTGCCGCAACGACGGCTGGCACGCCGATCACCCTGAACGTGCTGGCCAACGACAGCGACCCGGACGGCAATGTACCGCTCACGGTAACCGGCCTCAGCCAGCCGGACTCCGGCCAGGGTGCCGTCAGCACCGACGGTACCGCCGTAACGTACAGCCCGCCCGCTGCGGTCGCCACGCCATTCACGGCCAGCTTCAATTACACGGCGCGTGATACCAAGGGAGCCGAGTCGCTGGCCCCGGCCACGGTCAGCATCGCCGTTACCGCAGCAGCGGCGGCCGACGAACTCAAGGTCACCAGTGCCACGGTGCAGGAACGCAGCGGCAACCGTTTCACCTGGGATGTGCAGGGGACTACTACGGTGGCCACGGGCAACAGCATCAGCGTGACTGCAGCAACCACCGGTGGTCCGGTAAGCCTGGGGAACGCGACGCTGACTGCCACGACTTCGGGGGCCCGTTGGCGGGTAGCGGTGACCACCACCGGCTTTGGCCCGGCCACGCCAGCAACGGTCACGGTGAAATCGGCACTGGGCCAGACGGTGACAGCGCCAGTCAAATACAAGTGAGTGCAAAGCGGGGGCCGCCATGCGGCCCCGCTCAGCCAACCCACGAGGACCGCATCATGCCCGGCTCATGGCGTTTCCTGCTGGTACTCGCGTTGTTCGCCGCCAGCATTCCGTTCTGGCCACTGCCCCCCCAACAAAAGGTGGCCGAAGCAGCTGCCACTCCCTGGGGAGCCAACTACTTCCCCAACATCCCCCTGCTCACCCAGGATGGCGAAAAAGTGCATTTCTTCGACGACCTTATCAAGGACAAGGTGGTTGCCATCAACTTCATCTTTACCGGCTGCTCCGATTCCTGCCCAGTGGAAACCGCACGCCTACGCCAGGTACAGAAAATCCTCGGTGGCCGGGTCGGCAAGGATATCTTCCTCTACTCCATCAGCATCGACCCCTATAACGACACCCCCGCCACCCTCAAGCGCTATGCCGAAAAGTTCGGCATCGGCCCAGGCTGGACCTTGCTGACCGGCGAACCTGACGATATCGAGCAACTACGCCGCAGCCTGGGGCTGTGGATCGATGGCCTGGAAAACGGCCGCTCCAAAGACCACAACCTGAGCCTCATTATCGGCAACCAGGCCACCGGCCGCTGGATGAAAGCCTCGCCTTTCGAAAGCCCGTACATCCTCGCCGACCGCCTCGGCAACAGCTTGCACAACTGGAAGCAGGCCAGCGCCATGACCAATGACTACGCTCAAGCGCCGCAGATGCGTGCACCCAGCAGCGGCGAGCAGATCTTCCGCACCCGTTGCTCGTCCTGCCACACCGTGGGCAATACCGAGCCAGGCCCGCCAGGCATCGGCCCCGACCTGCTGGGCGTGACCCGTCAGCGTGACGCAAACTGGCTGACCCGCTGGCTGAAAGCGCCCGACCAGATGCTGGCCGAGAAAGACCCCCTGGCCATGCTGCTGTTCGAGCAATACAACCGCCTGGCCATGCCCAACATGCGCTTGGGCGATGCCGAAGTCAGCGCATTGATAAGCTACCTCGAAGAAGAAACGGCACGCCTGCAGACACCGGTGGCAAATAGGGGAACCCCCTAAAGGCGATTAGCCATCATTCATCAGACTGTCATCTCGCTGTCGTATTTTTCGAGCATCACCCAGGGTCGGGAACCATCAGCAGTGATTCGCCGTTCGCTTTCCTCCTCCAGCCTTCTGCGAGTGCTGATCCTGATGCTCTGTGCAGCGACCCTGGCCTTTCTCTGGGGGCTGCACGTCACGCAAAAAGCCGCCGCTCGCCAGGATGCACTGTTGGCCAAAGCCACCGAGCACCTGAACCTGGCCAACATCGTGGGCGAAAGCCTGCGACAGCTTGTCGACCGCGCCCAGGCGGTGGGCCGTGTTACCCAGGACGATATGAAAGGGCTGCGCAAGGGCAACTTCAGCCTGGCCGCAGACCCGGTGTTCAAGCGCACGAGCCTGTACGACCGACAAGGCCGGCTGCTGTCGGCCAACCATACCGATGAGGCCGCCGAGTTGCCGGCAGACTGGTTGCGCCAGCTGCAGCGGCACATTGACCGCTACGGTTTCAAACCTTTCCTGCCCAGCATTCAGCCCCTTGGCCAAACCTCGGCCCTGCCCACCAGGCACCTGACTTTCTTGCTGCCGTTGACCAACTCGACCGGCCAGGAAGTCGACACCATTCTGGTGGTGCAACTGGACATCGGCTACCTGGCGGAGCTGTTTCAACATATCGACCTGGGCAACAGTGGCCTGGTGCGTCTGCTGCAGGATGACGGCCTGGAGCGGCTGCGCGTCGATACCCGCGGCGTGGCGATTGCCGGCGACCTATTGCAGCCCCCGCTGCCGGCATTCGACAGCGAAGCGGGCAGGCTGACTCAATACGTAGCGGGTGATGCCTACCAAAGCCTGTACCGCCGTGTACCCGAGCGAGGCTTCAGCGTGGTGGTCAGCCAGCGCCAGGCAGAAATCCTCGCACCCTGGACGCAGGCCTATTCCCGGCAATTCTGGTTGAACCTGAGCATGACCCTGATGATCCTGGCCAGCCTGCTATGGACCTTGCGCCTGCTGCGCAAGCGCCAGGAGGCCTTCGATGCGCTGGAACATGCCCAGCAGGTCAATCAGCAGCTGATCGTGCGCCTGGAGGACGAACACCGGCGCAGCAGCCACGCCGCCGCCACCGACCACCTCAGCGGCCTGCACAACCGCCGCCAGTTCGTCGAGGTGGCCAGCCAGGCGTTGACTCGGCAACGTGGCAAGCGCCGACTGATGGCGATCCTGTTCATCGACATGGACCGCTTCAAGTCTATCAACGACTCGCTCGGGCACAAGATTGGTGACCTGCTGCTACAGGCTGTGGCCGGGCGTATCCAGCGCCTGCTGGAGCCGGGCGATGAGGCTTCGCGTTTTGGCGGCGACGAGTTCGTGGTGTTGTTGGCCGGCGAGCGCAGCGAGGAGCAGATCAACGCCTGGGTCCACGAACTGGTGCAGAAACTGTCAGCCACCTACGCCCTGGATGGCCAAGAGGTCAACACCAGCCCCAGCGTAGGGGTGAGCATCTGCCCGCGCGACGGCCAGGACATCGACAGCCTGATACGCAGTGCCGATGCGGCAATGTACTCAGCCAAGCAGGCAGGGCGCGCGCAGTATCGCTTTTTCGACCCCTCGCTGAACCTGGCCGATATCCAGGCGTTCACCCTTGAACAGGCGTTCGGCAGCGCCTTGGCCGAACGCCAGTTCGTGCTGCACTACCAGCCACAGATTCGCCTCGACACCCATCAGGTGCTCGGCTACGAGGCGCTGGTGCGCTGGGACCACCCCGAGTTCGGCCTGCTATACCCGGACCGCTTCATCGACCTGGCCGAGCGCAGTGGCTTCATTGTCGAACTGGGTTGGGAGGTACTACGGCTGGCCTGTGAAGCCTTGTCGAGCTGGGATACTTCTGGTCGGGAAACACGTCTGGCGGTCAATGTCTCCGCATTGCAGCTGCGTCAGGCTGACTTCGCTGCCCGGCTGCTGCGCAAGTTGCAGCATCACGGGATCGCACCACAGCGGCTGGAGCTGGAAATTACAGAAACCACCATCCTCGACCCTGAAGGCATGGCGGTTACGCATCTGCATGCCTTGCGCGGGGCGGGCCTGGGCATCAGCCTGGACGATTTCGGCCGTGGCTACGCCGGTTTTGCCCACCTGCATTCGCTACCGTTGAGCAAGCTGAAGATCGACCGCTCGCTGATCGCGGCGCTGTCCAACAGCCATGACGACAGCCCTATCGTGTCCTCCACCATCATCCTGGCCAAGCGCCTGGGCCTGCAAGTGGTGGCCGAGGGTGTGGAAACCCGTGAACAGGTGGTGTACCTGAAGCTGGCCGGATGCGATATCGCCCAGGGCTACCACTTCAGCCGGCCTCTGTCGCCGGCGCAGCTGTGCCACTACCCGCCTTTCAACGGCGTCGAGGACAAGGCATGCGTGTACTGAGCGCCACGGCGGGTTTACCGGTGCTATACGGGCTGGAAAGACGCCAAGTCGGCGCTGCGCTACATCGACTCGGCGCGACGCTTTGGCGAACTGGCCGTGCTACCGGCCAGTCAGGTGCAACCGCTTATTCCTTGAAGCTGTGCCTGGCAACGCCACCCGTTTCCGGGCGGATGGCATACAGGTCGCCAGCGTCCGGATAATGGTGCAGGTCTTCTGGCGTCATGTCGTAACGCGCGGTGCTGATGAACAAGGTGTTCATCCCGGGCCCGCCAAAGCAGCAGCTGGTGGGGCACGGTACTGGCATCAACACCTGGTCGGTCAGGTGCCCGTGGCGGTCGTAGCGCAGCAGGCAGCTGCCATGGTACTGGCACACCCACAGCCCGCCGTCGCGGTCCAGCGCCAGGCCATCCGGCCGGCCCAGTTCGGCGGGGGTTTCGGCAAACAGCGTAACAGCGCCCAGCCGGCCTTCGATGAGGTACTCGGCGCGGTAGATCGCACGCGCCGCCGAGTCGACGAAGTACACCGTGTGGCCGTCCTGAGACCAGGCAAGGCCGGTGGGCAAAGCCATGTCATCGTGGATCACCTGGTCGCTCAATTGCCAGTCAAAACGAAAGAGCGCCCCGGTATTGCCGCTGAGGGCCTCGTCCATCAGGCCGGTGACGAAGCGTCCCTGCGGGTCGCAGGCGCCGTCGTTAAAGCGGTAGGTCGAGCGCGGATGGACCGATGCCGAATGCTGGCTGACCTTGCGTGTTGGCACATCGAAGATGGCCACGCTGGCATCCTCGGTGAAAATCAGGTTACCCCGGTCGGTCAGCGCCAGGGCGCCAATACGCGCGGCAGACTCGTAAAGGCAATCGACTTCGCCATCGGGTGTCAGGCCGTTGATGCGCCCGCCAGAGATATCGACAAAGTACAGCACGCCACTGCGTTCATCCCAGACCAGGCTTTCACCAAGGTCCGCGCGCGTGTTGGCCACTTTGACCGGCACGTAATTGCATTCCTTGATGCGGCGCCAGCGCTCGGTCACCTGCACACGGCCGAGGTCCCGAGGGTAGCTGACACTGCTGTATTCGTTGAAGCGCGTGGCGATGTGCTGGCTAATGCTGGTGCGCAAGGTGCAATCAGTGGGATGGCACAGCGCACCGGCCAGGTGAGTAACGGGCATTTCTGGCTACCTTCAATTCTCCTTTCTTACGATATCAACAAAAAAATCAATGACTTAATATTAAAAGCATGCAACTTTGATATCCCATGGATATCACCGCTGAGTCGCCGCGCTGCAGGAATGCTGGATGATCGAAACACGTTTGCTCAGGCAGTTCATCGCCGTGGCCGAAGAGCTGCACTTTCACAAGGCCGCCCAGCGCCTGCACATGGCGCAACCGCCGCTGAGCCAGGCGATCAACCGGCTTGAGGAAAAGCTCGGCTTCGGCCTGCTTCTGCGCAACAAGCGCGGGGTGCGCCTGACCGCAGCGGGTGCAGCGTTTCTCGACACCGCCTACCGCACGCTTGCTGAACTGGAACAAGGGATCGAGTACGCGCGCAGCGTTTCGGCGGGGGTCAGCGGCAAATTGACCATCACGGCCATTTCCATCGCCTATTACGACTCGCTGCTCAACCGCTTGCGCCGCTTTCGGGAGACTTATCCGAACGTGCAGCTGACCATCCGCGAGATGCCATCCGCCTCCCAGGCCAAGGCCTTGCTGGCCGGTGAGGCGGATATCGGCTTCATGCGCAGGCTACCACTGCCGGCCGGCACCCTGGAGGCACGCTTGCTGCTTGACGAGCAGATCGTCATGGCGCTGCCCGCCAGCCATCCCAAGGCGCGGCACGAGGCCGTCGACTTGCGCGAATTTGCCGATGAGGACTTCGTGTTCACCCCGCAAGCGCTGGGCGGCGGCTACCACGCACAGTTGGTTGCGTTGTGCGAATCGGCCGGGTTCTACCCCAAGGTCGTGCAGGAGGCGGCGCAGATCCACACCCTGCTGGGTCTGGTGGCCTGCGGCTTTGGCGTGGCCCTGGTGCCGGCGTCCTTCGTCCGCTCAACCCCGCGCGAACGCGTGCAGTTTTGCCCCATCCGCCCTATCGATGACCAGCCACCCCCAGGGCTTGGGCTGTACATGAAATGGAACGCCCAGAATGCTTCGCCAGCGCTGGCCAACTTCATTGCCATGTTCGAGACACAACAATAAGGCCATTTCTACAGGGTGTTCAGCCTCGCTTCGCGCAGCGCCACAGCCGACCGATATCACAAGCCCTGGCCTGCAACAGCTCGGCAGCATTTGCACACGCCTGCTCAAGGCTCATCGGTCCATTGGCCAGTGCAAATGCAGCGTCGACCCCATGGGCATACAACTGCTGATACCCCTCCCCCAAGGTCCCGGCCAGTACCACCACCGGCACGCCATGGCGCTTGGCAACCCGCGCCACCCCCATCGGCGTCTTGCCGCGCAGTGTCTGGGCATCGAAACGCCCCTCGCCCGTCACCACCAGATCTGCCCCTTGTGCCAGGGCGTCAAGGCCAGCCAGCTCAGCCACGACTTCCACCCCAGGGCGGAACTGCGCGTCCATGAATGCCCGGGCAGCGAAGCCCATGCCACCGGCCGCACCACAACCAGGGTAATCGCGCACATCCGCGCCCAACAGCAGCGCACAATGGTCGGCAAAATGATTCAGCGCGTGGTCCAGCGCCTCCACTTGCTGCGGGTTGGCACCTTTCTGCGGGCCGAAGATCGCCGATGCGCCGTTGGCGCCACACAATGGGTTGTCGACATCCGCCGCGACTTCAAACTGCACCCCGGCCAGGCGCGGGTCGAGACCGCTGGCGTCGATACGGGCCAGCTTGGCCAAGGCCAGGCCGCCCTCTTCCAGCGCTTGCCCGTCAGCATCCAGCAGGCGCAGGCCAAGCGCTCGCAACATGCCACTGCCGGCATCGTTGGTGGCGCTGCCACCGATGGCCAGCACCACACGCTGAGCGCCGGCGTCGAGGGCTGCGGCAATCAGCTCACCGGTCCCCCAGGTGCTGCTGCGGCAAGCATCGCGCTGGCCGGTTGGCACCCGTTGCAAGCCACTGGCCTGGGCCATTTCGATGATTGCGGTGCGACTTTGCGGCAACCAGCCCCAGCCGGCCTCGACGTGCTGCCCCAATGGCCCGCGCACGGCCTGGCGGCGCAGTTCACCCTGGCTGGCGGCCAGGATCGTCTCCATGGTGCCTTCGCCACCGTCGGCCATTGGGCACTCGACCAGTTCAGCCTCGGGCCACGCTTCGCTCAGGCCCGCAGCGATGGCGCGGGCGACACCGGCAGCGTCGAGGCTGTCCTTGAACGAGTCGGGGGCAATCACGATTTTCATGGGGTTTCTCCTGTCCTGATGAGCGGCATGCTGACAGGTGGCTGCCCAGGTGGCCTCGGTCAAATGCACAAAACGCCGGCCGGGTTGTTTGGGCAGATGCCTTTTTGCCTGTTCTGGCCCAATCGCCGGCAAGTGAATACTTCAGTCAGCTGGCAACAGCTGCAACCCCAGATACAAGCTAAGCATCCCTTCCAGGCGCAGCGGGTCGACGTCACCCAGCTCGGCTATTCGCTCCAGTCGATAGCGCAGGCTGTTGCGGTGGATGCCCAGGGCATCGGCACAGGACTGGCTTTGGCCGTCATGTGCACACCAGGCGCGCAGGGTGGTGAGTAACTGGCCACTGCTGTCCTTGGCGCGGATGCGCTGCAACGGCTCCAGCAGCTCGTCCAGCGCATCGTCGTTACGGTGGCGCCACAGCAGCGCCGGCAGCCGGTAGCGCTGCAGGCTGAGCAATCGTTCGCGGGGCAATACTTCGCGGCCATAGGCCAGCAAGTCACGCACCCGGCGGTAACCACGGCGTAACTGCTCCAGGCTCTGCGCTTCACTGCCCAGGGCCAGTCGCTCAATGTCCCAGCCGTGGCGTTGCAGGCGTTCCAGCAGGCGCAGTTCATCCAGTGCCACGCCTGCCGGGCGGCACCACAGCAACGACTGGCGGGCCGGGCTGACGCACCAGCTATCCGGATAACGGCTCATCAACCATGCGGCCAGCGCCTCGGCAGGAGGCCCCGAAGTAATCTCGAACAGGCACGGTATCCGCGCCAGCTGAGGTTTCAAGCCCAACTGACGGGCTTCGTCCAGCAAGCGCGGGGCGTTACCGCTGCCGCCGAGCAATAGCGCCAGCAGGTCGTCACAGCGCTGCCTTCGCCATTGCTGGTCAGCCTGTAAATTGCGTTGGGCCAGCAGCATTTCGGCGGTCATGCGCACCAGCTCGCCATAGGTGCGCACCTGCTGCGGGTCGCCGGTCAGGCCCAACACGCCCATCAGCCGCCCATCGAGCATCAATGGCAGGTTCACACCGGGCTGCACGCCCTTCAGGCACTTGGCCGCGTCGGTATCCAGCTCGACGATCCGGCCATTGGCCAAGACCAGCTGCGCCCCCTCGTGACGGGTGTTGATGCGCTCAGGCTCACCACTGCCCAGGATCAACCCTTGACTGTCCATGACATTGACGTTGCAAGGCAAGATGGCCATTGCCCGGTCAACGATATCCTGCGCCAGGTCATGGTCGAGTTCGAACATTGCGGGGTCCTTTAGGTGTTTGGCTTTTGGGCTCGGGCACAGCAGCCTGGGCCAAGCGCTGTGCAAAAGCACAAAGACAGGCTAGCCGCAGTCCCCGAGACTCGTCAGGGCGAGCGCCGGAACAGGCGACGCGGCGAAAACCATAACAACAGAGAACCCGATCATGGCACACAGCCCCGCCCCTGACCAAGGCACGGACACCACCCGCAACGCGCTGTACCGGCGCATCACCTTGCGGCTGATTCCGTTCATTTTCATCTGCTACCTGTTCAACTACCTGGACCGCGTCAACGTCGGCTTTGCCAAGCTGCAGATGCTCGACGCCCTTAAATTCAGCGAAACGGTGTACGGCCTTGGCGCCGGCATCTTCTTCATCGGCTATGTACTGTGTGGCCTGCCAAGCAACCTGGCCCTCAATCGCTTCGGCCCACGGCGCTGGATCGCGCTAATGATGATCGCCTGGGGCAGCCTGTCCACCTGCCTGCTGTTCGTCACCACCCCTACCGAGTTCTACACCCTGCGCCTGCTCACCGGCGCTGCCGAAGCCGGCTTCTTCCCGGGTGTGGTGCTGTACCTCTCGCGCTGGTTCCCGGCGGCCCGGCGCGGCCGCATCATGGCCCTTTTCATGTCGGCGATCCCGGTATCGGGCCTGCTTGGCGGGCCGTTCTCCGGCTGGATCCTCGAACATTTCGCCGCCGGCCAGCACGGCCTGGCCGGCTGGCAGTGGATGTTCCTGATCCAGGGCCTGCCGACCGTGGCCTTGGGCGTACTGGCGGTGTTCCTGCTCAGTGACGGCTACCAGAAAGCCGCCTGGCTGAGCCCGGCTGAACGTCAGCTGATCGCTGCCGACCTGCAGGCCGATGCTGCAAGCAAACCGAGCACCACCAGCGACAGCGTGCTGGCCGTGTTGACCAACCCGCTGATCTGGACCTTCGGCTTTGTCTACTTCTGCATCCAGAGCGGCGTATACGCGATCAACTTCTGGCTACCCTCGATCATCAAGAGCATGGGCTTCGACAACCCGCTGCTGATCGGCTGGCTCAGCGCCATCCCGTACCTGCTGGCAGGTGTGTTCATGATTCTTTGCGGGCGCTCGGCCGACCTGCGCAACGAGCGCCGCTGGCACCTGGTGGTGCCAATGCTGATGGGCGCCGTCGGCCTGCTGATTGCGGTGAACTTCGCCGGCAACCCGAGCATTGCCATTCTTGGCTTGTCGATCGCCACCATGGGCGCGCTTACCGGTTTGCCGATGTTCTGGCCAATGCCGACTGCGCTGCTCAGTGCCGGAGCCGCCGTGGCAGGTCTGGCGATCATCAACTCGGTAGGCCAGATGGCGGGGTTTCTCAGCCCGTACCTGGTCGGGTTCATCAAGGACCAGACCGGTTCAACCGATGCCGCACTGTATTCGCTCGCGGCGTTGATCGTATTGGGTAGCCTGGTGGCCTTGCGTGTAACGCGAGCGGGTTCGCTGAGTACTGCACGGGTGAGTTGAGGCATTCGCAGGCTTGCCCACGCCCACAAGTTTCAAGCCTGTGGGCGCGGGCAAGCCTGCAATGAGGCCCACCCAAGCCGCACCAAATCCACACCCGCCACCGATCGTCAGCTCAACGCATCCCCTTCCCGCCCCAGGCGTCAAATGGTTCCAAAGGCCCCTTTGGAGAAGCCCCATGACCCAGTACGCCGTGGCCCGCTTGGCCCAGCTCGACGAGCACCGCCCCCTGCGCGTCCAGGCCGGCAACGAAGAACTCATCCTCATCCGCCAGGGCGATCAGGTACACGCCTACCAGGGCAACTGCCCCCACGCAGGCGCCCCCCTTGATGAAGGCGTGGTTTGCGGGGGTTTGCTGGTCTGCCCTTGGCACAAAGCTGCGTTCGCCGTTGACGATGGCGTGGTTTGTGAGCCGCCTGCACTCGCCGACCTGCGCCGCTACAAGGCGTGGATCAAGGGCGATGAAGTCTGGGTCGATGACCAGCCCCTGCCGGCAAGCGAACCGCCCAGGCACAGCGATGCCCGCTGTTTCGTGGTGGTCGGCGCCGGTGCCGCCGGCAGCGCCGCCGTCGCCACCCTGCTGGCTCATGGCTTCGCGGGCAGGCTGGTATGGATCGATCAGGAGCGCCAGCCGGCCTACGATCGCACAGCACTGAGCAAATTCGTGATTGCCGGGCAGATGCCGCCCGATGAGGTCCCCGCGCTGCTCGAAGCCGACGCCCTGCGCAAGGGCCAACTGCAGCGCAAGCACGGCAAGGTGCGCACCTTGAACAGCCAGAAGCGCCAGGTCACCCTCGCCGATGGTCAGCAGATCGATTACGACGCCTGCCTGCTGGCAACCGGCGGTCAAGCACTGCGCCCAGACATTCCCGGTGCCGACCTGCCCGGGGTGTTCACCCTCCGCTCACTGGAAGATGCTGCACAGTTGCTCGACGCAGCCGAGCCTGGCCAACCGGTGGTCATCGTCGGTGACGGCTTCATCGGCCTGGAGGCAGCCTCGGCATTGCGCAAGTATGGCGTGCAGGTGCACGTGGTCTCGCGCCACGAAGTCCCTCTGGCTCGACAGTTGGGCGAGCGTATTGGGCGCTGCATTCGCGCGCTGCATGAACGAAAAGGCATCACCTTCCACGGCCCCACCGAGGTCGAGCGGATCGAAGGCCTGGACAAGGTCGAAGTGGTGCAACTGGCCAATGGTGAACGGCTGCAGACCCCCTTGGTGCTGTTCGGCACCGGGGTAAAACCCGCCACCGCTTTCCTTCAAGGGGTGCCGCTTGGCGAAGACAAATCGGTGAGGGTCGACGCCGAAATGCGCGCAGCTGACGGTTTGTGGGCCGCAGGTGACATTGCCACCTTCCCGCTCACGGGGCGCCCGGTGCGCATCGAGCACTGGCGCCTGGCTCAGCAACACGGGGTTATCGCCGCCGCCAACATGCTTGGCGAACAACGCCGTTATGCCGATGTACCGTTTTTCTGGACCTACCAGCATGGCCGTACCTATGAAGTGCTAGGCCATGCCAGGGACTGGAACCGGATCGAATTCGTCGGTGAGCCGGAAAACGGCGATTTTGTTGCCCTGCAGTGTGTGGATGAACGCGTCGAGGCCGTTATCGCCAAGGGTTACTCCGATGCCATGGCGACGCTGTCGCAACGCCTGAAGCGCCCATTGAGCCTGCAGGAAGCTTTGGCGCTCATTGGCTAAGGGGTGCCTTTCAATGCATCCAGGTTGTGTGTAAAACAGGCAGGTCAGCTGACTGCATAAGGACCCACGCGCATGATCTACCGCCCCCTCGGCCACAGTGGCCTGCAGGTTTCCGCCCTTACCCTGGGCAGCATGATGTTCGGCGAGCAGACCCGTACCGAGGATGCCCTGCGCATCATCGACAAGGCCTGGGACCAAGGCATCAACTTCATCGACACCGCCGACGTTTACAACGCCGGGCGCTCGGAAGAAATCGTCGGTGAAGCCGTGGCGCGCCATCGCCATGACTGGGTCATCGCCAGCAAGGTCGGCTTCGGCCCGGCCGACGGCCTGCCCAACCGCAGCGGGTTGTCGCGCAAGCACATCTTCAATGCCGTGGATGCCACACTGACCCGCATGGGCATGGACTATCTGGACATCTATTACCTGCACCGCGAAGACCACAAGGTACCGCTGGAGGAGACCGTGCAGGCCATTGGCGACTTGTTGCGCCAGGGCAAGATCCGCTACTGGGGGGTGTCCAATTTCCGTGGTTGGCGCATTGCCGAGGTCTGCCATGTTGCCGAGCGCCTTGGTGTGCCCAGGCCGGTAGTCAGCCAGCCGCTGTACAACATCGTCAACCGCCAGGCCGAGCCCGAACAGCTCACGGCCGCCGCCGCCCATGGTCTGGGCGTCGTACCCTTCAGCCCGCTGGCCCGGGGCGTGCTCAGCGGCAAGTATGCGCCGGGCGCGGTGCCGGACGCCGGCAGCCGCGCAGGGCGGCAGGACAAACGCATCATGGAAGTGGAGTGGCGCCAGGAGTCGCTGACCATTGCCCGGCAGATTCAGACGTACGCAGAGGCCAAGGGGGTGGGTATTGTCGAATTCGCCATTGCCTGGGTGTTGAATAACCAATGGGTCAGTTCGGCGATTGTCGGGCCGCGGACCGAGGAACAGTGGGATACCTATGGCGGCGCATTGGCGGTGAAGATTACCGCGGAGGATGAGGCGTTCATCGATTCGTTGGTGACGCCAGGGCATGCGTCCACGCCGGGCTTCAATGACGTGGCGCATTATGTGAGTGGGCGGCTGGCGCGCAGCTGACGCATTGGGGAGCCCTGAGCCGGGCTCCCGGTCCCCCCTTTCCCCAATCACCTCGGTATCGTGCGCACCATTGGTTTTCCACCTCTGGAGCTGCAATGAAACTCTTGCAACCGCTGCAAATCGGCCCCCTCACCCTGCCCAACCGTGTATTCATGGCCCCCCTCACCCGCCTGCGCAGCCTGGAGCCGGGTGATGTACCCACCGCGCTGATGGCCGAGTACTACCGTCAGCGCGCCAGTGCTGGCCTGATTATCACTGAAGCCACGCAAATCTCCTTCCAGGCCAAGGGCTATTCTGGCTCGCCCGGCATTCACAGCGCCGAACAGATCGCTGCCTGGAAGCACATCAACCAAGGCATCCATGCCGATGGCGGCCACAGCGCCGTGCAGGTGTGGCACACCGGGCGGGTGTCGCATACCTCGCTGCAACCTGGCGGCGAGGCCCCCGTGGCCCCTTCGGCGCTGCCGGCGGACGCACGCACCACCCTGCGTGATGCGCAAGGCAACCTGACGCGCGTGGAAACCTCCGCACCCCGGGCACTCAGCGAAGCGGAGATCGCTGGCATCGTCGCCGACTTTGGCCAGGCCGCGATCAACGCCTGTGAAGCCGGCTTCGACTTCATCGAGTTGCACGCCGCCCACGGTTACCTGCTGCACCAGTTCCTCACCCCCAGTGCCAACCAGCGCGAAGACCGCTACGGCGGCAGCGTTGAAAACCGTGCGCGCATTGTGCTGGAGGCGGTGGACGCGGCCATTGCCAACTGGAGCGCCGACCGGGTCGGTATTCGTGTGTTCCCGTTGGGTGGTTTCAATGGTGTGGACAATGGCGAAGACCAGGAGGCCGCCGGCCTGTACCTGATCCGCGAACTGGCCAAGCGCAACCTCGCCTACCTGCACCTGTCCGAGCCGGACTGGGCCGGCGGCAAGCCACTGCGTGACGAGTTCCGCCAGGCCATTCGCGCCGCCTACCCCGGGGTGATCATTGCGGCCGGTGCCTATACCGCCGAGAAAGGCGAAGACCTCATCGGGCGGGGTTTGATCGATGCCGTGGCGTTCGGGCGCGCCTACATTGCCAACCCCGACCTGGTGGAGCGTCTGCGGCTGCAAGCGCCGTTGAATGAGCACCGGGCGAAGTTCGATTATGCCAATGGGCCTGAAGGGTATACGGATTATCCGTTCCTGAAGCAGGCTTGATGCAAAAACGGGCGCTCTTGCGGGCGCCCGTTTTTTTTCGTGTCAGCCCAGTTCAGCCAACGCCTGCGCTGCATAGGCATGTGACCGCTGCCGCGCCAGCGGGTCATGGATGCGGCAGTCGATCATCAGCTCGTCCGCCCCGGTCTGCTCAATCAGCGAGCGCAGCCCTTCCCTCACCCGTTCAGGCCCTCCGGCTACGGTGCAGGCCATCACCTGCTCGAGCACGGCGCGCTCGTGGTCCGGCAAGCGTTCGATGTAACCCTCTTGCGGCTTGGGCAGCAAGCCAAAGCGCCCGACATGCAGGTCCAGCATCCACTTGCGGTGGGAGCTGGCCAGGTAGTCCGCCTCAGCATCGCTGACAGCGGCGAACAGGTTCATGCCAACCATCACATACGGTTTGGCCAGTTGCGCGGAAGGCTGGAAGTTGGCGCGGTAATGGGCAATGGCCTGCAGCAGGTAACGCGGGGCAAAGTGCGAGGCGAAGGCATAAGGCAGGCCCAGCTTCGCCGCCAGGTCAGCACCGAACAGGCTGGAACCGAGGATCCACACCGGCACATCGTGCGCACCCGGTACGCCGCGCACCCGGCGTTTGCCGTTGTCCGCCAGGTAATCACGCAGCTCGGCAATGTCCTGGCTGAAATCTCGCTCTGGCGCGGCGCCGCGCAATGCACGCACGGTCGGCCCGGACGTGCCTGGCGCACGGCCCAGGCCCAGGTCGATACGGCCCGGGTGCAATGTATCGAGGGTGCCAAACTGTTCGGCCACCACCAACGGCGCATGGTTGGGCAGCATGATGCCGCCAGCCCCAACACGAATGTGTCGGGTGGCATTGGCGATTTCGTTGATCACCAGCGAAGTGGCAGCCGAGCCAATGCCCGGCATGTCATGGTGCTCGGCGATCCAGTAGCGGCTGTAGTGCTGTTGCTCGACATGCCGCGCCAGCTGGCGGGATTCTTCGATCGCATCGGCGAAGGTCTTGCCTTCGCCGATCATGACCAGATCCAGTACGGACAGTGCAGTCATGGGGTCTCCAGAGGGATTATCAATGGCTGCCAGTTTCCATGCTGCGCCGCCAGCGATAAACCCAGTTTCAGGCCCGGCATAGGGGCCTGGCATTCCCCAATCAGTATTCCCAAGGCACGCCCGGCTCCCAGCTGGCCACCAACAAGTCGATGAAGCCGCGTACCCGAGGGGACAGGTGGCGCTTGCTTGGGTAGACGATGCGAATGGGGTCTGCCGGGGGGCGGTAGGCGTGCAGTACCTCCACCAGATTGCCAGCGCGCAGGTCGTCACCGGTGATATAGGTAGGCAGGTGAATCAGACCGAAACCGGCCCGGGCGCCGTCAAGCATGGCCTCGGAACTGTCGATGTTCAGCCGCCCGGGATCTTCGCACAGGTGCAGCCCCGCTTCTGTGTGAAAGCGCCAGGGCATGGCCTTCTCGCCCGCCAGGAAGGCAATCTTGTCATGGCCATAGAGGTCGCCGGGCATCTGCGGCACACCGCGCTTCTCCAGATACGCAGGCGATGCACAGGTCACGAACTGCTGCCAGGCGACGGTGCGCGTCAGCAATTGCGAGTCTTCCTTAGGTGCACCGATGCGCACGGCCACGTCCACGCCCTCTTCGACCAGATCAACGAAACGGTCGGTGAAGCGGATATCCGCCCGCAGTTCGGGCCATTGCTTGAGGTACTGGTCGAGGATAGGCAATACATGGCGCTGCCCGAGCGACAGCGGTGCGGTCAGGCGCAGGGTGCCAGTGGGCTTGCCGCGGCGCAGGGCCATGGTGCTTTCGACCTCGTCCAGGTCATCCAGAATCTGCCGCCAGCGCTCGAACGCCACCAGGCCTTCATCGGTCAGGCTCAGCTTGCGCGTAGTGCGGTTGAGCAGGCGCACCGCCATGCGGGCTTCCAGGCGGGCGATGCTCTTGCCCACCGCTGAACGCGTCAGGCCCAGGCTGGCAGCCGCAGCTGTGAAGCTGCCGGCCTTCGCGGCGCTGACGAAAGCGGCGATGTCGCCGAAGCGGTTGGGTTCCATGGTGTTTTCCTGACGCTGATCGAACCGCCATAGATGGGTGCGATTTCAGGCAATGCAAGGTTCCTGATCTAGTGGGGCTGCCTTGCAGCTTCCGTCTGCCCGAGGTAGCGATCGGTCCAGTTAGCCAGCGGCAGTGGCGGCTGCTGGTCGACAATGCGTCGCCAGATAAGCATCAGCTCTTGAGCGTTGAACAGCGAGCCAGGCCCGCTGCCTCGCCACGGCGAAGGTACACCGACCATCCACTGCCCTTGATGATCGCGCTGAGCCATGTTGAAACGGAAGGTGTAATTCCCCGGGATACCCATGCGCAGGTCGGTGACCACCAGTGCGTCGCCAATCTGGTCATAACGCAGCCAGTCATCGGTGAACCAGCGCAAGCGCTGGTGCAAAGGGTCATTGTTCAGTGCTTGCGCCAGTTCCAGATTGCGCGACAAGCGTTGCATTTCGGGGGGGTGCTGGTCGAGCACGCTGCTGATGCCTTCGTAATAATCACCATCCGGGGTCTTGGCCAACACCCGCCAGACCAGGCTGTTGAATGCCATCGGCACGGCACGCACCTCGCTCACGACGATACCTTGCTGGTCCAGTGCCGACTGGAAACGCTGCTCGGCAGCCATGCGCCCCGCCAGGCCGAAACCCAGGTAGCAGGTACTGAACACCAGGGCCATGGTCAGCAGGCGGGTAGCCCTGCGGGTCACGCCCTTCATGAGGGTGAAGACCACCGCAGCCAGCAGCGGCACGGTGTAGACCGGGTCGATAATGAACACCGCCGCCCAGCTTTCAGGGGTGGTGTGCAAAGGCCAGAACAACTGCGTGCCGTAAACCGTGAAGGCGTCGAGCACCGGATGGGTTACCAATACCAGCCAGAACGCCAAAAAAAGCCTGGGCAAGGTATACCCCTTTCCGGGCCAGCGCTTGTTGACCAGCCAGGCCAACAGCAAGGCCAGGCCGGTGAGCACGAACAACGAGTGGGAGAAGCCGCGATGATAAGTCATCTGCGACACCGGGTCGGCATAGCGAATGATCACATCCAGGTCCGGCAGCGTGCCCAGTGCTGCACCGTACAGCAGCGAGCGTCGGCCCTGGATGCGCCCGAGCACGGTCCCTTGCAGCGCCGCGCCAAGTACGGCTTGGGTGATGGAGTCCAAGGTGGGGATTCCTGAAAGAGTCGTTTCCGCACGCTACCCCCATACACCCCTGATGCGCAATTCTCCTGAATGGCTCAGAACAGCTGCCAGGTGTACACCAGCGTCAGGCGGTTCTCGTCGATATCACTGCGGTAGTTGGAGCGCGCCATGGCATTCCTCACCCGAATCCCCAACCCTTTCAGTGCCCCGCTCTGCACCGCATAGCCGATATCCAGATCACGCTCGCGATCACGCCCCTCGTAACCCAGCCCGGTATCGACATTGTTACCGGTTATGTAGCGCACGGTCGCTGTCAGGCCCGGCACGCCCATGGCGGCGAAGTTGTAGTCGTAACGCACCTGGTACGAGCGTTCGTCGGTGTAGGCAAACTCATAGGTCGGCACTTCGTTGCCCAGCGGCGAGATGTTGGCGAATACCCGTGGGAACGGGCTATCGCCATAAATGCCCTGGTAGCCGGCATGGAAGCTGTGCCCGCCGTGCCGGGCAGTGAACAGCGAGAAGAACGCCTGGTTGTCGATGTTGCCCAGCAGCGCATCGCCTTGCTCACGCGCGGTGAAATAACCCAGGTTGGCGCTGAGTACCCAGTCCCCGACGGGTTTGCTGTGCTTCAGGCCAACGAAGCCTTGTTGGTAGATGTCCTCCAGCTGACCGTACCAAAGGCTGAGGCTGCTCTGGTTGGCATTGAACGCATAGTCCCCACCCACATAGTTGAACGCGTCGCTTTCGGCCTGCCGCATCGGCACATGGCCAAGCATCGCGTTCATCTTGCCGTCGCCGCCTTCGTTGCGCAGGTGGGTGCTTTTCAAGTGCCCGGCCTGCACGGTCAGCCCGTCGATTTCAGACGAACTCAAACTCACGCCCTGATAGGTGGGTGGCAACAGGCGAATATCACTGAAGGTCAGCACCGGCAGGTTCGGTTGCAGTTCACCTGCACGCAGTTCGGTTTTTGATATCCGGGCCTTGAAGGTCGGCGCCAGGCGGCTGTACTCATCGGCAGCACGGCCGTCGCCATGCACCGGCAACAGGCCGGTATTGGCGCGGTCTGGACTGCTGTCCAGCTTGATCCCCAGCAACCCCAGGGCGTCCACGCCAAAGCCGACCGGGCCCGGGGTGTAGCCACTTTTGAAGTCGAGGATGAAACCCTGGGCCCACTCCTCGGCCTTGGACTGTTTGTTGGCCCCGACAATGTCGGAGAAATCGCGGCTGAAGTAGTAGTTACGGGCACTCAGGGTGGCCTTCGAATCCTCGAAGAAGCCGCCTTCGGCAGCCAGCAGTGGCTGGCTGAGCAATGTCAGGCCCAGGGCAACGCAAGGGGTGTGGTTCATTCCGAAGCTCTCTTGATCTTGTTTTTATGGGTAAAGCGTTGGAAACACGGCAGTTCATGGGGTACGGCGCAGCACCTCCCGGGCACGTGGTTGGCGCAGCCTCAGCAGCGCGTGCGCCAGCAGGCCGAACAGCAGCCCCCAGAACGCTGCCGACAGGCCCAGGAAAGCCACCCCCGAAGCGGTGACCAGGAAGGTGAACAGCCCGGCGTCGCGCTCGGCCGGTTCTGCCAGACTGCGGACCAAGGCTTCGCTGATGGCGCCATACAGGGCCAAACCGGCCAAGGCCGCGATCAGTACGGCGGGAAAGGCGGCGAACAGCGACATCAAGGTGGCCCCGGCAATGCCCAGCAGCAGATACAACACACTGCCAGCCACCGCTGCCACATAACGCCGTTGGGGGTTTTCATGGGCTTCCTGGCCGGTGCACAGGCTGGCGGTAACCGCCGCCAGGTTCAGCCCGTGGCAACCGAACGGCGCCAGTAGCGCCCCAGCCAGGGCACTGGCGCTGATCAGCGGGCTGGCCGGCGTGACGTAGCCAGCGTTGCGCAGTACCGCCATACCCGGCATGAATTGCCCGGTCAGCGCCACCAGCACCATCGGCAGCGCCAGACTGAATACCGCCGACAGGCTGAACTGGGGGGTGATCCACTGGGGTGAGGCCAGTTCCAGCACCAGTACTTCGCTGCGCAACGTACCGCTGGCCACGGTCACCAGCATGCCCACGCCCAGCACCGCAGCCACGGCATAGCGCGGCTGCACCCGACGCATCAGCACGTAGGTGACGAACATCGCCAGTACCAGCAGCGGTTGCACCGGCAAGGCGCGGAACACCTCGATGCCAAAACTGAACAGGATCCCGGCCTGCATACCGGCAGCGATAGAACCCGGCAGGCGCGCGATGATGCGGTCGAAGGCCCCGCTGATGCCGATCAGCAGCAGGACCAGGTTGGCCACCAGGTAGGCGCCCACGGCCTGCGCCAGGCCCAGTTGCGGCAAGGCGGTGACCAACAGCGCCGACCCCGGGATCGACCAGGCGATCACTACCGGCACGCGGTAGCGCAGGCTGAGCAGCGCACCGAGTACGGCACTGCCCATGGACACGGCCCAAACCCAGGACGACAACTGCTGGTGCGACAGGCCGGCCGCTTCGGCGGCGTGGAAAATGATCACCAACGGGCCGGCGTAGGAGATCGTGGTGGCAATGCAGCCGGCGACAATGGCCGATACAGAGCAGTCTTTGATCAGCGTTTTCATGAAGCGTCTCGCAAGGCAGCGGCCGGCCTTTGTGGCGGGCTCTTGTTTGGGTGTTGGCTGCTTCGCGGGCATGCCCGCTCCCACAGGTGAAGCCTGTGTAGTCGTTGTGGGAGCGGGCAAGCCCGCGAAACAGCCCACTCGGTGGATCAGGCCTCCTGCAAAGCCCGCGGCCGCCCGCTGCGCTGCTCATCGGCACCGCCCTGGGCCTGCTGCAACTGGAAGTCGAACTTCAGCTCGGCATGCCGACCCTCCGGCCCTTCGACGAACACCACCTCCCCGACCAGCCCGTCCCGTGTGGCATAGGCAAAGTCATCCCACAGGTACTTGTCCCCCGACAGGTTTATCTGCGTGGTCAGGTGCCGGTACCCTGGCGCCGATATAAAGAAGTGCACATGCGCCGGGCGCTGGCCATGACGGCCCAGCAGGTCCAGGCATTCCTGGGTTGGCCCCTGCGGGTCGCAGCCATAGCCCGATGGCACGATGGAGCGCGCGCGGTAGCGCCCCTGAGCATCGGTAACGATGCGCCGACGCAGGTTGTACGCCGACTGGCTTTGGTCGAAGAACGAATAGGTACCACGGGTGTTGGCATGCCACAGGTCGACCGTGGCACCCGGTAGCGGGTGTCCGTGCGGGTCCAGCACCTGGCCTTCCAGGAACATCACCGTGGCGACGCCCTCCTCGCTGCCGTCGTCCATGCGCACTTCACCTTGGGCAATCGGTGCGCCAGCCACGTACAACGGGCCTTCGATGGTGCGTGGAGTACCGCCAACCCGCCCTGCCTCGTGGTCCTTGGCATCCTGCAGCAGGTCAAGGAAGTGTTCGAGGCCCAGCCCCGCCACCAGCAGCCCGGCCTCGCCGCGACCGCCCAGGCGGTTGAGGTAGTCGACGGCGTGCCAGAACTCGTCTTCGCTGATGTCCAGGTCTTCGATCAGCCGCGCGGTGTCCTGCAGCAGGCGCTGCACGATGCGTTTGAGGCGTGGGTTGCCGGCCGCATTACCAAAGCCTGCGGCCTCCTCGAAGAACTGCTGTATCTCGGCAGTATGGGAAATGTTCACGGTCATGGGGGTTACCTCGTCTTGTTCTGTTCGGTTCAGGCCTGCGCCGCCAGGGCCTGGGCGTGGCGCCGACCACTGGCCAGGTGCACGGCCATGGCCAGCGCGGCGATGGCGCCAGGGATGGCAAAGGCAATGAAATTGAGTTGCAGTGGCAAGTTGATGCCCATCAACGCACCGCCCAGCAGCGGGCCGACGATGGCGCCATTACGGCCGATGCCCGAGGCCCAGCCCAGACCGGTAGAGCGCACCGACAGGCCGTACATCTGCGCAGCGCCTGCATACAGCAGGATCTGCGTACCAATGGTGGTGGCGCCGGCAATGAAGATCAGCAGGTACAGCACCGGCATCGGGCTGTTCACCCCCAGCAGGCTGATCGACAGTGCGGCGGCAATGAAGAACGCCACCTTCACCTTGACCAGGTTGTAGCGGTCGCCCAGCCAGCCGCCGAGGATTGCCCCGGCCATGCCGCCAAAGTTCAGTGCCAGCAGGAATGACAGGCTTGAGCCCAGGCTGTAGCCGGCGTTGGCCATCAGCTTGGGCAGCCAGGAGCTCAGGGCGTAGACCATCAGCAGGCAGCAGAAGAACGCAACCCACAGCGCCAGGGTGCGAATCGCCAGGCCATTGCGGAACAGTTCCAGCACCGAAGCGCTGCTGCCTTTGCGGTCGGCCGCCTGAAGCACATCATCGGCCTGGACATCGCAGTCCGGGTCCAGCCGCTTGAGTAGCGTGCGTGCTTCCTCGATACGGCCTTGGCGCACCAGGAAGCCGATGGATTCAGGCAGGTAGTAAAGAATCACCGGTAACAGCAGCAGTGGCACAGCGGCGGCAAAGAACATCGACTCCCAGCCAAAACGCGGCAGCATGAAAATGCCGACACCTGCCGAAAGCATGCCGCCTAGCGAATAGCCACTGAACATGATCGCCACCAGCGTGCTGCGCAGGCGCTTGGGCGCGTATTCGTTCATCAGTGCCACGGCGTTGGGCATCAGGCCGCCACAGCCCAGGCCGGCGATGAAGCGGTAGATGCCAAACTCGCTCGGGCTGCTGGCAAAGCCGTTGAGGATAGTCGCCCCCGAAAACAAGGCGAAACAGATGGCAATGCCCTTCTTGCGCCCGATACGGTCGGCCAGGCTGCCAAAGGCCAGGGCGCCGAACATCATGCCGAACAGCGCATAGCTGCCCAGTGCACCGGCCTGCAACGGGGTCAGCCCCCACTCTTTCATGATGACCGGCAGTACCACACCGTAGATGAACAGGTCATAGCCGTCGAAAATCAGTAGCAGGCCGCACCAGGCCATGACCATCCAGTGAAACGAGGTAAAGCGCGCATTGTCGATGATCGGGTGTACGTCAAGGGTTCGCATGGCATCTGTCGCTCTTGTTTTTGTTGTGAAAGAAAGCTTTTGCCTTGAGGTTGCAGTTCAGCCGAGATCGCCGCCCCCTACCGGCAGGGTCACGCCGGTGATGTACGAGGCTTCGTCGGACGCGAGGAACAGAATGGCCCCCACCTGCTCGTCGATACTGCCGTAGCGGTGCATCAGACTGCTGTCGAGGGTCTGGTCGACGATCTGCTGGTACCAGTGCTTTTCCTGCTCGGTTTGCGCTGCACTGTTGCGCGGTACCCGCCGGGGTGGCGCTTCGGTGCCGCCGGGCGCGGTGGCGTTTACACGGATCCCACGGCCAGCCGTTTCGAAGGCCAGGCAGGCGGTGAGCGCATTGACGCCGCCTTTGGCCGCGCCATAGGGCACACGGTTGACGCCACGGGTGGCGATGGAAGAAACGTTGACGATGACGCCGCTGCCACGTTCAAGCATGTAGGGCAGCGCGGCATGGCAGCACCACAGTGTCGGGAACAGCGAACGGCGCACTTCGGCCTCGATCTGCTCGACATCGTAGTGCTCGAAGGGCTTGGCCCAAATGGTCCCACCTACGTTGTTGACCAGAATGTCGAGGCGCCCAAAGGCTTCCACCGCGCTGGCCATGACCCGGGCGCAGTCGGTGTGTTGCTCCAGGTCGGCGGTGAGGGTAAGCATGCCTTCACCCGCCAGCTCGTGGACCAGTTCGGAACGGTCTACGGCCACCACTTGCGCACCTTCGGCCTTCAGCCGCCAGCACACGCCACGGCCGATGCCTTGTGCAGCACCGGTGACCAGGGCGACCTTGCCTTGGAATCTGTTGTTCATATGCAAATCTCCAGTTCGCGAGAGACCCTGCGGCTGCAACTGTCTTGCTCAAAGCCTGAAAGGCTGCGCGATCACTGTGGAAGCGGGCTTGCCCGCGAACACGGGCGAAGCCCGTGCCATCCACCGCGCAACCTGCTTCGCGGGCTCGCCCGCTCCCACAGGGTCGGCGTATTGCTTTGAATCAGAGGGGGCTGTCAGGCCGCAGCCGCAAACTTCTCGTAGTAGAAGTTGGCCGGGGTAATGCCCTGCTCGCGCACGTACTGGCTGACCGCTTCCACCATGGGTGGCGGCCCGCACAGGTATACGTCCACATCGCCGTCATTGAGGTGGCGTGGCTCGATGTGCTGGGTGACATAGCCCTTCTGCGGGTACTGGCTGTCCGGGTTGGCGACGCAGGCGCTGTAGGTGAAGTTGGGGATACGTGCCGCCAGCGCTTGCAGACGGTCGAGTTCGACCAGGTCGAAGTCGTTGGTCACGCCGTAGATCAGGTGCAGCGGATGCTCACTGCCCTGCTCGGCGATCTTCTCCAGCATCGCAGTGAACGGCGCCAGCCCGGTACCACCGGCCAGCAGCAACAGCGGGCGCTGGATCGGCCGCAGGTAAAAGCTGCCCAACGGCCCGGCCAGGGTCAGGCTGTCGCCAGCCTTGGCAAGGTTGGTCAGGAAGCTGCTCATCAGCCCACCCGGTACGTTGCGGATCAGGAAGCTGACTTCGCCGTCCTTCTGCAGCGAGCTGAACGAATAGGCCCGGCTCTGCTCGCTGCCCGGCACCTTGAGGTTGACGTACTGCCCCGGCAGGAAGGCCAGACGGCTCAGGGCCTCGCCCTTGATCGACAGGGCAATGGTGCTGACCGACAGCTGGCGGACATCGCTGATGGCGGCCTCGAAACTGGCCTGCTCGGTCTTGCACAACTGCGACGAAGCCGGGATGCGGATGACGCAGTCGCTTTCAGCGCGCATCTGGCACGTCAGCACGTAGCCTTCGGCGATTTCGTCTTCGCTCAAGGCGTCTTCGATGAAGTTGTCGCCAAGGTCATAACGACCGGACTCAGCCTTGCACTTACAGGTCCCGCAAGCGCCGTCACGGCAGTCCAGCGGAATGTTTATGCCTTGGCGGTAAGCGGCGTCGGCCACGGTTTCTTGACCGGTGGCTTCAATGAAGCGGGTAACCCCGTCTTCGAAATTCAGTGCGATCTGGTAGCTCATGTTGCACCTCGCGGGCGAGCCGGGCCACGGCGCGTCACAAGACGCACCGGGCAATGCTCGCAAAACCCTGTATCAGATGTGGTAGATGTCGATGACCTGGCGGACGTAGTCGTTCTTCAGCACCACCTTCTTGGCCTTGATCAGCGGCTGCTCGCCGCGCAGGTCGAGGGTGTAGAAGCTGGTGCCGAAGTAACTGTCGGTGGTCTTGTAGCGGAAGCTGAGGGTGTGCCAGTTGAAGCGCACCTGGCAGCTACCCTCGCCCTGCTCGACGATCTCGATGTTGCTGATGTTGTGCGAGGTGCGGGTGTCGGGCACGGTCGCACTGGAGCGCTCGGTCTTGATGCGGAACACGCGGTCTTCCAGGCCGCCACGGTTGCCGTACCAGATCAGTGAGATTTCGCTTTGCGGGTCTTCGGTGAGGGTGTCGTCATCGTCCCAGCTCGGCATCCAGAAGCTGGCATCGCTGGCGTACAGTTCCAGCCACTGGTCCCACTGGGCATCGTCCAGATAGCGCGCTTCGCGGTACAGGAAGTCGCGCACGGTTTCATACAGGCTCATTGCACGGCCTCCACGGGGATCAGCTGCTGTTCGTCCTTGAGGGCCTGGATCATGGTGTCCTGCCAGTACTTGTGCTGCAGCACGAACAGGCCTTCGTCCTCGGTGCGCACGCCCGACAGCAGGGGTTCGAGTTCAATCTCCTTGGCCGCCTCATCGGCACCTTCGACCCAGTGTTTGGCGCCGCGAGACATGTCGTTCCAGCCGGTACCGCCGCCGTAGCCGGTCTGGCACGAGCGGAATTCTTCCAGGTCGTCCGGGGTGGCCATGCCGCTGACGTTGAAGAAGTCTTCGTACTGGCGAATACGCTTTGCACGGGCATCGGCGCTCTCGCCTTTCGGCGCGATGCAGTAGATGGTGATTTCGGTCTTGTTCACCGAAATCGGACGGGCAACGCGGATCTGCGAGCTGAACTGATCCATCAGGTACACGTTGGGGTACAGGCACAGGTTGCGCGAATTTTCGATCATCCAGTCGGCGCGCGCCTGGCCGAAGTCGGCAGCCAATTGGTCGCGGCGTTCATAGGCCGGGCGGTCTTCCGGGTTGGCCCAACGGGTCCACAGCAGCAGGTGGCCGTGGTCGAAGGAATAGAAACCGCCGCCCTGCTTGGCCCAGGCGCCAGCACTCATGGTCTTGATCTCGTCACCCGCCTCGCGCTGCTTGCGCTGGTTCTGGGTGGCAGCGTAGTTCCAGTGCACGGAGCTTACGTGGTAGCCGTCAGCGCCGTTTTCGGCGGTGAGCTTCCAGTTGCCTTCGTAAATGTACGAGCTGGCACCGCGCAGCACTTCCAGGCCTTCAGGCGACTGATCGACGATCATGTCGATGATCTTCGCCGACTCGCCAAGGTGCTCGACCAGCGGCTTCACATCGGCGTTCAGGCTGCCGAACAAAAAACCCCGGTACGACTCGAAGCGTGCCACCTTGGTCAGGTCGTGGGAGCCGTCGCAGTTGAAGCTGTCGGGGTAGCCGGCGTTGCTGGGGTCTTTCACCTTCAGCAGTTTGCCGCTGTTGTTGAACGTCCAGCCGTGGAACGGGCAGGTATAGCTGGAACGGTTGCCGCGCTTGTGCCGGCACAGCATGGCACCGCGGTGGCTGCAGGCGTTGAGGAAGGCATTGAGCTCACCGTCCTTGTTGCGCGCGATGAAAATCGGCTGGCGCCCCATGGTCAGGGTGAGGAAGTCATTCTTCTCGGGGATCTGGCTTTCGTGGGCCAGGTAGATCCAGTTGCCCTCGAAGATGTGTTTCATCTCCAGGTCGAACAGCCGTGGGTCGGTGAACATCTCGCGCTTGCAGCGGTAGATGCCCTTTTCACGGTCGTCCTCGAGCAAGGCATTGAGGTAGTCGAATCCCAGGGACATGGCCAGGGTCTCCCTTGTTATTGTTTAGACCTGGTCAGGTTAGAGGCTGGGATTGGGTCGCAATATCCGGTTTGTGCGGGGTGCTATCCGTTTTGTGCAGGTTGAGGTAACAGGTTCAAGCGTCTCTTCGCGGGCGTACCCGCGAGAGACCGGTACCGTTTAACGCCGGTTGCGCAAGGTTTCGGACGGCAATTCGCCAAACTGCTGTCGATACACCTCGGAGAAGCGCCCGAGGTGCAGAAAACCATAATCCATGGCCAGTTCGGTCACGCTACGTACCGAGCAACTGGCATCGCCCAGGCAGGCACGCACCTGTTCCAGCTTGCGTTGTCGCACGTACTGCTTGGGTGTGGTCTGCAGGTGCCGGTCGAACAGCGCATACAATGAGCGCAGGCTCATGCACGCCTGCTCCGCCAGCGCCTCCGCTGTCAGTTCGAACTTAAGGTTGCGGTCGATGTAGTCGATGATCCGCTCCAGGCTTGCACCCGGTGAGCTGAGGCTCTCACGGCGAATATTGGTGCTCATCAGGGTCAGCAGCTTGCTGGCGACAATCTGGCTGTAATGGCCCTGCACCCTGGGCAGTGAATCGCCCACTTCCGCCTCATGGCAAACCATGGCCAGCAGGTTCACGAAGCCATCCAGCTCATCCAGCCGGTAATGATTGCGCAAGAACCGCACGCCCCCATCAGGCCGCTGCCAGCGCTGTTCATCGCAGATCGAATCCAGCAGCCGGGTTGGCACCTTGAGGATGAACTTCTCGCAGTCTTCCGAGTAAGTCAGGTCAACCGGGTCGTCTGGGTTGATCAGCAGCAGCTCGCCCGGTACCAGGTGCTGCTCGCGCTTGTGCCCGCGCCACAGGCAGTTGCCATTGAGCAAGACTTGCAGGTGGTAGATGGTTTCCAGCGCGGGCGACGTCACGCGAACACTGCCGCCATAGCTGATACGGCACAGGTCGAGCTCGGCGAACTTGCGATGGCTGAGGCTGGCCTGGGGGTGGGTGGTGCGGGACAGACCGATGCAATGCTGGCCAACATGCTGGTTCACATAATCGGACACAGCGTAAGGGTCGGCGTGGTGAAACACGCTACTGCGCTCGCTCAGCAGGCGGCTTTCCATAGGCAAGGCACTCGGTATCGTTATTGTTCTGGTCGCCGCGCCCTACCGTCTTGTCGGCTGTGGTTGCGGTCATCACGGTCATTCTATCGGGCTGGCTGCGCGTCGCAGGGGCAGGCGACAGCCGGCAAACGGGGACACTACAGCAAAAAGGCGGGGGTTGGGCAATGCAACGATGGGATTGGCTGGGCGGATAGCGGACAGGTCCGGCGTCATGCTTGTTCGTTAATCGAACAGTATCTTGCGGTACTCGCGTGGCCTGCACATGGCGGCGGACCAAGCGCTCCTGCAACGACCGTCATTCACTGCACCGGCAGGAAGTTCATCAGCAACAGGCTCTGCGCGTAGTTCAAGCCTATGCGCCGATAACGCTCATCCAGCAACTCGGCCAGCAAGTCCAGCCGCGCGACGATCTTGCCGAACTCAACGGCAAAACTCAGGTTGCTGCCCTCCTCCGAGATCTCGTTCGAGAACAGCAACAGCACCCCGTTGGCATCTTGCCGCTGACTGAGCATCCATGTCGCCTTCTCGATATTGCGCGCAGCGTTGTTGATGAACAGGGGGTCGATGGTATCGGTCATGTAGAACTCGGTACGCCCGCCATGCGCGGTGATCAGCATGCTGCCAATGGCGTAGATGAAGGCGCCGACCCGGTCCCCGCGAAACTCCGGGCTCAGGGCGTAGCTCAATGCCGCCAGGTCACGGCGGTTGCCCAGTTGTGGCAGCGGCCGGCGTTGTTCGATGGCAATGCGGATCTGTCGCTCGGCGGTGGCGGCATCAAGGTAGCCAGACACCTTCCACTGGTTGGGGTTGCGCAGGTACAGCTTGTTCATCAGCAGGTACAGGCTTTGCAAGTTGTCGCGCATCGACAGCGTGGCCAGGCGGTCGACGCTGGTTTGAAACAGCTCGCTGGGTTTGCCGTCGCTGAACTGGCCGACGATGTCACGGCCTTGCTGCTGAGTACAGGCGCACAGGCATGCCAGGGCACCTGTCAGTAGCAGGCGGGGGAGGAAATTCGAGTAGCTTGCAACCATCGGCACCGGGTCGATATTCGGCGGCTGCGCCGGGAGTCAGCGCGGCCTGGCCAAGCATAGAGCCCGAAAATGGGAAAAAGTGCGGTGGCTGGAGAGAACGGAAAAAACCTGTGGCGGCCTCTTCGCGGGTGAACCCGCTCCCACAAGAAGGGACTCGCCCGCGAGAGGCTAGGAGCGACGAACCCGGATCACATGGCGTGGCGCAACATCTCCACCACCTGCGCATGCAGCGCCGGGTCACCGCAGGCCACCACACACCCGCCATTCTGCGCCGAGCTGCCATCCCAGGCCGTGATCACGCCACCCGCCCCTTCGATGATCGGCATCAGCGCCTGTACGTCATACGGCTGAAGGCTCGCTTCAACAATCACGTCGACAAAGCCCGAGGCCAGCATGCAGTAGGCATAGCAATCACCGCCATAACGCATCAACCGCGCCTTGCTGGCGACCGCTTCGAATGCCGCCTTGCGCTCGGCGGTGTCGAACATGTCCGGCGTGGTGCACATCAGTGTGGCGGCAGACAGGCTGGCGCAGGCACGCGTCTTCAGGGGCGTGCCACTGCGCCAGGCGCCTGCCGGGGTACCCACGAAACGTTCGCCGGTGAACGGCTGGTTCATCACGCCCAGCACGGGGCGGGTGCCGTCATTCAGGGCAATCAAGGTGCCCCACAGTGGCAAGCCGGTAATGAACGCCCGGGTGCCGTCGATCGGGTCGAGCACCCAGGTCAGCGGACTGCTGCCCACTGCAACACCGGCCTCTTCACCGAGAATGCCATGTTCGGGATAACGCGCCTGGATCAGCTCACGCATGGCGTCTTCGGCGGCCTTGTCGGCCACGGTCACCGGGTCGTACAGACGCCCGCCCTTGTCCTCGACTTCCAGGCTGGCGCGGAAGTACGGCGCGATCGCTGCAGCGGCAGCATCGGCCATTTGCTCGGCAAAGGCGCGATACTCAACGATCTGTTCAGCACTCAGGGACATGGGACGGGCCTCGTGACAATGATGGGGCACGCATCATACCCGACACATCGCCCCGGTGTACGCTGCGGCAGTCTAGACTGAACATGATCAGGTTACCGGGGGGCTGCCACACGTGGAGGTGTGCGATGAGCCAGTTCAAACGTCTGTTCGTCATGCTGGGCCCGCAAATGCGTCATACGCCTGCGCTGCAACGCGCGGCGGCGTTGGCGGAATCCAGTGGTGCCCTGCTGGATATCAATGTGTTCGTCGACGACGTCGACACCTTTGGCTTGATGAGCGATGGTCGTGAGCGTGAGCGGCTGCTCAGCGACAACCGCCAATGGCTGGCGGATGAGGCGGAACAACTGAGCGATGCCGGCGTGGACGTGTCCACCGAGCTGTTGTTGACCCGCGACCCGCTGGGCAGCGTACTGGAACGGGTCGAACGGCTGGGCTGCGACCTGCTGGTCAAGGACGTACAGCACGAACCCGTACTCAAACGCCTGCTGGTAACGCCGCTGGACTGGCAGTTGCTCAAGGACAGCCCGGTCGCCGTACACCTGGTCAGTGACATTCGCCTGCCCCTGCCACGGCAGATCGCCGCCGCAGTGGACCTGAACAGCCACGGCGCTGGCGAACACCTGGACGAGCAGGTCATCCACTGCGCCCATGACCTGGCCCTGCAGTGCAACGCCGAGCTGCACCTGCTGCATGTGTGCGACGCGGCCAAGACCCACATCGCCGACTTCGGCGCCGGTACGGTCACCATGCCCGGCTTCGATGGCAGCGTGCGAACCGCGCAGCGGGCGGCGTTCAACCGCCTGGGCGACCACCACCAAATTCCGCTGGAGCGCCGGCACTTCCTCGAAGGGGCCGCGATCAGGGCCATTGCCCAGTTCGTCGGCCACAACCGAGTGGACGTAATAGTCATGGGCAGTCATCGCCATGACGCCATGCAGACATTCCTGGGCGGGACAACAGCGCATGTGCTGGAACACCCGCTGTGCAATGTGTTGGCGATCAAGGCTGTTCGCTGAGCTTCAGCAGCCTGCCTTGGGGCCGGGCAGGAATAACCTTGTACATGTGAAGAGGCACTTCCAGCCACGGAGCAGCTTATAACCTGTCGGCCCCTCCGCAGTTCCTGCAGGCACTGTTGTCACTGACGCGTTATCTGCGTTGGTTTCTGGTACACCAGTGCCACTAAAAATGAATGCATTTGATAATGATTCGTAGTATGTTCGCGGCATTTACCGACCTAGCCCCTCAGCGCCCTAATCAAGGATCGTACCGTCGATGCGCCGCACGTTCGTTTCGCTTTGTGTGCTTCATGCTGTCTCCCCGCTGGCCTTTGCCGAGCCTGAACCGCTCAGCGACCCTGCCCAGATCGAACTCCAGGCCCTGAGCATCACCAGTACTGCCGACAGTGAGCGTGCGGACGGCCCGGTCGAAGGTTACAAGGCCAGCCGCTCGGCCAGTGCCACCCGCACCGACACGGCGCTGCACGAAACCCCGCAATCGGTCAGCGTGGTGCCCAAGGATGTGTTGGTAGACACGGGCGCCACGCGCCTGCAGGACGGCCTGGACTACGCCGGTGGTGTCGGCCGCGCCAACAACTTCGGCGGCCAGGGCCTGACAACCTTCACCGTGCGTGGCTTCACGACCGGTGAGTTCTACCGCAACGGCTTTCCGATCAACCGCGGCTACCCCAATGCCCCGGATGCCAACACCGTCGAGCGCCTGGAGGTCATCCGTGGCCCGGCCAGCAGCCTGTACGGCCGTGGCGACCCTGGCGGTACGTTCAACGTGGTCAGCAAGCAGCCGTTGCCCGAGTCCAAGGTTACCCTTGGCAGCCAGTTCGACGACCAGGGCATGCACCGTGCCACCCTCGATGCCACCGGGCCGCTGAGCCAGGACGGCTCGCTGGCCTACCGCCTGAACATACTGGGTGAAGGTGGCGACAGCTTCCGCGACGATGTCGAAAGCGAACGCTACGATGTCGCCCCGGTCATCAGCTGGCAGGTCAATGACGCCACGAAGATCACCTTCGAAGGCGATTTCATGCGCAACAACCACCCCCTCGATCGCGGCCTGACCCGCTACCCCACCCAGACCGGCAGCGCCTCGCGCGATACCTATATCTGGGAAAAAGGCAGCGACAACCTGCTGCATAACGACAACAACATGGCGCAGCTGCGTTTCGAGCACCTGCTCAATGACGACTGGACTTTGGCAGGCGGGTTCCAGTTCCTTGATGGTTCGCTCAAGGGTAATGCAGTCGAGGGGAGCAATTTACTGCCAGACGGCCGCACCCTGCAGCGGAACTTCAACTACCGCAAGCTGGAATGGACCGACCGTGACTGGCAATTGAACCTGACCGGGCATTTCGATACCGGTACGCTCAGCCACACTTTGCTGACCGGTGTCGAATACGAGAACTACGACTACAACTCGATCATCCAGCGTTCCTCGGCAGCCTACCCGATCGACATCTACAACCCGGTACTGGGCCAGCCGCGCCCGGCACTGGACCGCACCACCACCTGGGACAAGGAAAACCTGCAGACGTGGGCGTTCTTCATTCAGGACCAGGTAGCGCTGACCGAGCGATTGAAGGCGCTGGCGGGTGTGCGCTTCGAGCGTTTCGAGCATGACTATGACAACAAGCTGAACAATGCCGGCGATTTCAGCAAGGGCGAAAACGGCGTTACACCCCGCCTTGGCTTGATCTACGACCTGACCGATACCCTGGCGGTCTACGCCAATACCGCACGTTCGTTCAAGCCCAATACGGGCACGCCGGCCAGTGGCGGCGGTTTCGACCCAGAGAAAGGCAAGTCCTACGAGCTGGGTGTGAAATGGGAGTCACTCGACCGCCAGTTGAGTGTCGACGCGGCGATCTACCACATCGTCAAGGAAAACGTACTGGCCAACGACCCGAGCGACCTTACTGGTACTTACAAGATCGCGGCCGGCGAGGTGCGCAGCCGTGGCCTGGACATCAACATCGCCGGCAACCTCACCCCCGAATGGCGCGTGATCGGTGGCTATGCCTACGTGGACGCCGAAGTCACCAAGGACACTACCCTGCCCAAGGGAACGCGCCTGGCCAATATCCCGCGCAACACCTTCAGCCTGCTGAACACCTACGAGTTCCAGGATGGCCTGGCCAAAGGCCTTGGCCTGGGCGTAGGCGTGAAGTATGTCGACGACCGTGCGGGGCAGACATCGGCAGCCACTTACACGATGGAACGCTACAGCGTGGTCGACCTGTTGAGCTTCTACAAGGTCAACGAGCATGTGCGGTTGAATCTGGACGTGAAAAACGTGTTCAACAAGGGGTATGACGAAGGGGCGTTCAACAGCTACGTATACCCCGGCGCACCGCGCACGGTGCAGGCCGGTGTTTCCTATACCTTCTGAATTGCCGGGGCCGCGCAGCGGCCCCGTAATTTCAGAAAGCTGTGCTGTAGAACAGCGAGTACGACTCGATGCCGTCGTTTGGCTGCTTTATCCCGGCGTTGGAGTAATGCATGGCACGGATGCCTACCTTCTGTTCTCCCGGCAACTTCAGGCCAAAGCCGATGCGGTCTTCGAAGTTGACCGACGACCCCAGGCGCTGGTCCCCTACGTCGGTCTTTGAAAACGCTGCCAGGCCAATACCTGCCTCGATGTAAGGCGTGTAGGTAAAGCCGCTGAACTCATACGTGAACACCGGGCTGAACGACAGCGAATGCGCACCACTGGCATCGCCACCTTCCCAATAGGTGTAGGCCGCATCCCAGTACCCGCTCACATGGCCGGTGCTGCTTTCCAGCCATTTCTTGTCCCAGTCGAACGACATGCCGATACGGTAGGTCATGTCACCTTGGCTAGTTGCGCCCACGGCGCCTGATATCTGCGCAGCCTGGACCAGATCGGCCCCGGCAAAGGCCAGCACTGCAACGGCCAGCGAAGCTGCTAGACGGGTTTTCATCTACGACTCTCCTGATGGTCTACACGGCAAGCGGGGGCTTGGGCCCCTCGACGTTATGCGCTGACCGGTGCATCCAGACCGGTCATGCGAAGTAATACTTTTCTGATTATTGTCCAGATAATCAGAAAGTTGGAAGTGTATTGCCACTATTGACTAAAACACTCGGTAAAGATGTGCCTGCCGGGCACAGGAATTCGCGAGACGTGATCTTAACCAAGGGAGGAGTACATCCGTACTCCTCCCCGTCTCTTCATCAACGCCAATTAAGGTTAACGGTCGTGGGGGCCTTGCCCGTCACGGCCGCCCACTGCTGCACCGACTGACCTTGGGCATTGCCAATGACCTTGTATTTGCCGGGAGGCAGTTGCACATACAGCAGTGGCCCGGCATCGCTGACGCTGAGTACGGGCTGGCCCTGGGCATTCTGGATATCGACCGAAGCCCCGCTCTGGAACTTGCCTTCCGGACCGGTCGAAAGCTCTACGTGCAGGTCATAACCCGCGGTCTTGCGCAGGGCATTGGCCTCGTCCTGGCCGATACCGCCCTGCAGGTAGCGCACGCCATTCTGTTCTTGCGGTTGCAACTGCACGGCCTGCATGTCGATGGGGGCATTGAGGTCGGCGGCAGCGGCCAGCGTCCATGGCAAGGCCAGGGTAATCAGCAAGGCAGCGCCGAGCGCATAGTGATGGTTACGCATGGTACGACCCTCCTTTTCGAGGATGGCTTACCTGTTATTTGATCCTCCCAGCGAAGGGGTGTTCGTGCTGATACCCGGTCATGTAGATGAATTCACTTCAGATAATCAGGTTATCGAGCGAAAACATCAGCTTGCACGACCTTCTTCAAGCAATTTCACGAACATGCTCAAACTGCGCGAGACTGTACCCCGTCGCCATACCAGCCAGGTTTTCAGGTAACGGAAGTCCTCCGACATTGGCCAGGCGCTGACGGTGCTGCACCCGGGCATATTGTCGAGCATGCTGCGCGGCAGCATGGCCAGGCCGGCGCCAGCGCTGACGCATGCCAACATGCCGTGGTACGACTCCATTTCGTGGATCTTGCCCGGTACCGCCTGGTCTTTTACGAACCAGTTTTCGAAGTGATGGCGGTATGAACAGTTGGCGCGGAAGGCGTAGATGCTTTCACCGTTCACGTCCTGGGCGCGGGTTACCGGTGTATGGTTGAGCGGCGCAATGACCATCATCTCTTCCTCGAACACCGGTATGCCCTCCAGCGTCGGGTGCAGCACCGGGCCGTCGACGAACGCGGCCACCAGGCGGCCAGACAGCACGCCTTCGAGCATGGTCCCGGAGGGCCCGGTGGACAGGTCAAGGTCAACCTTGGGGTAGCGCTGGTTATAGGCCGCCAGCAACGCGGGGATGCGCACCGCCGCCGTGCTTTCCAGCGATCCGAGGGCAAAGGTGCCCTGCGGGTCTTCACCCGCCACGGTCAGCCGCGCCTCATGGACCAGGTCGAGGATACGCCGGGTATATTCGAGGAAGTTCCAACCCGCAGGCGACAGGCGCAGGCGGCTCTTCTCACGAATGAACAGCTCTACCCCCAAGTCCTCCTCCAGTTGCTTGATGCGCGTGGTCAGGTTCGACGGCACCCGATGGATGTGCTGCGCGGCGGCGCTGATGCTGCCCTGCTCTGCCACGGCCTTGAAGATCTCCAGTTGCACCAGGTCCACAGGCATTCTCCAAACGTGAATGTTTCGCTCATTATTATTCAGTTTTCATTAAAGCCATAGCCCACTAGTCTGGCCTCATTGATTAACAACAACGAGAGTGTCCCGCCATGAGCGCGATCAGCAGCCTGACCCACGCCATCTCCCTCGACCCATACAGCGGCGAGCAGATCGGCGCCTACCCGTTCGACACCGACGCCGCACTGGAAGCGGCGCTGCAACGTGCCAAGGTCGGCTACCGCCAGTGGCGCCAGGTGTCGCTGGGTCAGCGCAGCGAGTACCTGCTGGCCCTGGCCGGCACCCTCGAAGCCAAGGCTGAAGCTTTCGCGCACATGATCAGCCGCGAAATTGGCAAGCCGATCGCCCAGGCTCGCGGTGAAGTCAGCAAGTGTGTGGGCCTGTGCCGCTGGTACGCCGAGCACGGCCCGGCCATGCTCGCCGCCGAGCCGACCCAGGTCGAAAAAGCCCGTATCGAATACCGCCCGCTAGGCCCGATCCTGGCGGTGATGCCGTGGAACTTCCCGGTCTGGCAGGTGCTGCGCGGTGCCGTGCCGGCGATTCTGGCGGGTAACACCTACGTGCTCAAGCACGCACCGAACGTGATGGGCAGCGCCTACCTGATGGGTGAGCTGTTCAAGGATGCCGGCCTGCCGGAAGGCGTGTTCGAAGTGTTGAACGTGACCCCGGATGGCGTCACCCGCGCCATCAACGATCCGCGCATCGCCGCCGTGACCCTGACCGGCAGCGTGCGTGCAGGCATGGCGATTGGTGCACAGGCCGGTGCCGCGCTGAAGAAGTGCGTGTTGGAGCTGGGTGGCTCTGACCCGTTCATCGTCCTGGCCGACGCCGACCTGGATGCCGCCGTCCAGGCTGCGGTGATAGGCCGCTACCAGAATACCGGCCAGGTGTGCGCCGCCGCCAAGCGCCTGATCGTGGAAGCCAGCATCGTCGACGCGTTCACCCACAAGTTCGTTGAAGCCACTCGCCAGCTGAAAGTCGGCAACCCGCTGGAGGACGACACCTATATTGGCCCGATGGCCCGCTACGACCTGCGCGACGAGTTGGACGACCAGGTTCAGGCGACGTTGGCCGAAGGCGCCACGTTGCTGCTGGGCGGCAACAAGGTCGAAGGCGTGGCCAACTTCTACGCGCCGACCGTGTTTGCCAATGTCACCCCGGACATGACCGCGTTCAAGCAGGAGCTGTTCGGCCCTGTCGCGGCGATCATCACTGCACGCGATGCCGACCATGCCGTGGAACTGGCCAACGACAGCGAGTTCGGCCTGGCCTCGACCATCTACACAGCCGACTATGCGCTGGCCGAACGCATGACCGCTGCACTGGATACCGGTGGCGTGTTCATCAACGGCTACTGCGCTTCCGACCCCCGCGTGGCGTTTGGTGGCGTGAAGAAGAGCGGTTTCGGCCGTGAGCTGTCGCACTTTGGGGTGCGCGAGTTCACCAATGCCCAGACGGTGTGGCTGGACCGTAACTGATTCATGACCCTGGGGCTGCTTTGCAGCCCCAGGCGCTTCAATCCCGAACCTGGTCCTTGACCCAGTCCAGCATCCCCCCCGGCACGATCAATTCATGCCTTGCCCGCGAACAGGCGGTATACAACCCCGCCAGCATACGCGCCCGTTCATTGCGGTTACCCGCCACCTGTGGCGCTACCATCAGTTCCGGCGACACCATCACCCGGGCAAACTCCATGTTCTTCACATCCCGTACACGCCCCAGGAACAACTTCGGCGCCTTGTCCCAGCGGTAACGGCTCTTGGCCTTGGCAAAGTGCTCCGGCGTATAGCCCTTGCGCAGCATGTTGGCCACGGCGACGAACGCTTTGTCATCGCCCTTGTCCTGCTCCAGCGCCTGCCAGCTGGCATAGCGGAACAGCATCGGGTGGCGCGGCCGCGTGCCGTAGCGGTACAGCTCGATGCAGTCCTCGACGAACAGTTCAAAGTCCTTGCGAGCGCTTTTCAGCAACAAGAACGGCACCCCCTGATGCGTCAGGCGCTGGAACCAGCCAAACAGGCCCCATTCATCATCGACGATAAGCGCCGTGGGCTGTTCCGGCACCATCACCGTGTCGAAGAAGCTGACCCGGGTGTAGTGCTCGGCATTGCCACTGAAGGCTGCCTGGATCGTGGCCGGGTGCGCCTGGATCAGCGGGTTGAGCACATTGTCCATTGCCGGCCCGGCGCGCAGTGAGTGGTCAATGCAGCGTTGGCGGATGAAGCTGCCATGGTGCGGGCTGAGGCCGTTGAGGTTTTGCAGTTCGTCACCCAGGGTAATGATCGACTGCGGACTGCGATCGAGTACCGCCAGCATCGGTGCCGACAACTCGTGGGCCTCGTCGACGATGACATGGGTGTAACGGCTGTCGATCACATGTTCGGTCAGCGACAGCAGCTTGACCCGGTGGTAGTCACGCACCGGCAGCTGAATGTCCCGCGCCGACGGGCGAATCAGCTCTTGCCAGTACAGGCGCGCCTTTTCCAGCAGCACCTCCTGATCCAGCGGCGAGGTGCCAGGCCCGGCCCAGGGCAAGTGGTGCAGTTGAAGCTGGGTATCGGCACTGTGGCAGAACGTGCGCACGGCGCGGATGCACAAGGCAACCACGTCACGCGCTGCGAGCGGGCCGATATCAGGGATGGCCAACCAGCGCACCACTTGCGCTTCCTGGGGGCGCCAGGACAGCTTGGTGCGATACGGATCGCGCAGTCGCCAGCCGTTGCTGGTGAGGTCGCGGTTGAGCAGTTCGTCAGCCAGTTGGCCGAAGGTCAGCGCGGTATAGGCGGCAGCGTCCTTGACCCGCGCCTGCAGTGCGCGCAACTGCCCTTCGGTCAAGGCCAGCAGCAATGTGCGCTGCGGCTCCAGCAGCCGGGCGAACTGGTGAATCAGGAAGGTCTTGCCGGTGCCGGCGAAACCTTGCACAGCCACAGACTCGTCGACGCCACTGAGGAATTCACGCAGCAGGCGGTTTTGCTGGTCGCTGAGCATCAAGTCGCTGGCCAGCGATGGCAGGTACACCGGGTGCAGCGGCGTGGCCCGTTGGCGGTAGCGGTCGGCGAACTGGAAGTTCCACTGGCCTTCGTCATCCAGCAACTCGTCCGCCTGGTACTCCACTTCGGCCGACAGCAGTGCAATGCCATTTTCGCCCAGCATGCCCAGGCCCATGGCGAATGCTTCGCGATCGAAGTGCTGCGCTACCTGGCCCTGGAAGCGCCCGGGGGCGACACCTTCGACTTGGTTGGCGATGCGCACGATTTCGGCGAAACGACGCTCCTGCGCGTCGGCCGAGGCGATGGCAGGCTGACGTGGCAGGTTTTGCACGAACAGCACGGCGGCGGCATCGAGCACACTGGCAGTGGTGAAGAATTCGGTTACAGCCGCGCTGGCGAGGCGGTCAGCCTGGTCGCTGGACAAAGGCAGGTAGAACATCGGCACCTCGGGTGAAATCAGGGCGGCACGATAGCAACTTTTGGCGTGGAATGCTGGGTTCAGTGTTGCCTGGGCTGGCCGCTTCGCGGAACCGCCCGCGCCCTAGGCAACGTGCGATTCACGAAACCATGCTGGTGCTGTGGGAGCGGGCGAGCCCGCGAAGAGGCCGGCAGCCCCGCCTCCACCTCAAACCCTGCAGCGCTTCAATGTTTCACTGGGAAACTCCTTGAATAACTGCCGGTAACTCTCTGAAAACCTTCCTAAATGCCAGAAAGACCAGCGCATCGCCACCTCGGCCACGGTCACGCCGCCACCGCGCAACAGATCACGCCGCGCACCGTTGAGCCGGCGCAGGCGCAGCCAGTGCGCCGGCGGCATGCCGGTAAACGCCTTGAACGCTTGCTGCAACTGGCGCAGGGAAACCCCAGCCACGTCTGCCAGCTCAAGCAGGTTCAGCGTCTCTTCCGGGCAGTCGGCCGCCCATTCGCTGACCCGGTGCATGATCGCCCTTTCCTCGTCCCGCCGCCCCAAGGCCACGCCCTGTAAACGCTGACTGGCGTTGTCGAGAATGAACAGACAGTCCTCCAGCAACTGCTCAGCCAGGGCCTGCCCTTGCGACGGGCAACCCTCCTCGCCCAACCGGGTCAAGGTGGCGCTGAGCCAGCTGCCGAACAGCGCATTCTGGCCGCTACCCAATGGCACCATGAACAACCCTTCCAGACGCTGCGGGTCTAGCCCATGGCGGGCCAGGAACGCCTGGTCGAACACGACCGCCACTTCGTGGTAGTTCTCTGGCGTAATCCAGATATTGCGGCTTTGTTCGTTCAGCAGGTACAGGCTGTTCTCACTGCGGTCGAAGCAAAACGCCAACGCGCCGCTTGGCGCGCGGAAAAACTGTTCCACCCGGGTGTTCAGGCGCTCTTCGTACACCTCCACGCCATCCAGCCCAAGGCAGCGCAGCTCACCGCTGAAGTACCCGGGCGACATCTGCCGGTACTGCTGCTGCCAGCCAGGGGTGGCGCGCACTTGCTCGGTGACGTCAGTGGTGTGGAAAGCCTGGACCTTCAACGCATTGGCGGTTGTCACACATCGTCCTGTATGCACTCTTTTGGTGCATTCGATACTGAAGAAAGTGGATAGATTGCCCCGGGGGGCTGCGCCCAAGATAGTCTGCAGCGCGTCACCTGGGAAGCGTAACGCCTTCGCAACTGTTCAACGGTTTTCGCAAGCGCCCACGCTCCCCCACTAAAACCCAACCAAGAGGTCTGTATGAACGCCCCCTTCGATCAGCTGTCCACCTGGCTGAAAGAACACCGGATCACCGAAGTCGAATGCGTGATCAGCGACTTGACCGGCATCGCCCGCGGCAAGATTGCGCCCACCGCCAAGTTCCTCCATGAGCGAGGCATGCGCCTGCCAGAAAGCGTGCTGCTGCAGACAGTCACCGGCGACTACGTCGACGATGACATCTATTACAACCTGCTCGACGCCGCCGACATCGACATGGTCTGCCGCCCCGACCCCTCCGCCGTTTACCAGATCCCGTGGGCGATCGAGCCAACCGCGATCGTGATCCACGACACTTTCGACAAGCAAGGCAACCCCATCGAGCTTTCGCCACGCAACGTGCTGAAGAAGGTGCTCAAGCTGTACGCCGACAAGGGCTGGCAGCCAATCGTCGCGCCCGAGATGGAGTTCTACCTGACCAAGCGCTGCGAAGACCCGGACTTGCCACTGCAGGTGCCACTGGGGCGTTCCGGCCGTGCTGAAAGTGGCCGACAGTCGTTCTCGATCGATGCCGCCAACGAATTCGACCCGCTGTTCGAAGACGTCTACGACTGGTGCGAGATCCAGGGGCTGGACCTGGATACGCTGATCCACGAAGACGGCCCGGCGCAGATGGAGATCAACTTCCGCCACGGCGACGCGCTGGACCTTGCCGACCAGATCACCGTGTTCAAGCGCACCATGCGCGAGGCAGCGCTCAAACACAACGTGGCCGCCACGTTCATGGCCAAGCCGATCACCGACGAACCCGGCAGTGCCATGCACCTGCACCAGAGCGTGGTCGACATCGCCACTGGCAAACCGATCTTCGCCAACGAAGACGGCAGCATGAGCCCGCTGTTCCTGCATCACATCGGCGGCTTGCAGAAGTACATCCCCAAGCTGCTGCCGATGTTCGCGCCCAACGTCAACTCGTTCCGCCGCTTCCTGCCGGATACTTCGGCACCGGTCAACGTCGAGTGGGGTGTAGAAAACCGCACCGCCGGCTTGCGCGTGCCTACGTCCAGCCCGGAGGCGATGCGGGTGGAAAACCGCCTGCCGGGCGCCGATGCCAACCCGTACCTGGCCATCGCTGCCAGCCTGCTGTGCGGCTACCTGGGCATGGTCGAGCAGATCGACCCTAGCGCAGCAGTGCAGGGCCGTGCCTATGAACGACGCAACCTGCGCCTGCCGATCACCATCGAAGATGCGCTGCAGCACATGGAAGACTGCGAAACCGTGCAGCAGTACCTGGGTAAGCAATTCGTCCAGGGCTACGTGGCGGTCAAGCGCGCCGAACACGAGAACTACAAGCGCGTCATCAGCTCGTGGGAGCGTGAATTCCTGATGCTGAGTGTCTGATCCACCGCGGGGGTGCTTTGCACCCCATGCACAGGCAACCCTGCTCCGAACTCGAAGAACAAGACCAACGAGGTGTTCCCATGCGTCATCTGCAAGCCCTGATCCCCGCTGCATTCACCCTGCTGTTCGCCACCACCACCCAGGCCGCACCCACGGTCAGTGTGTACAACTGGACCGACTACATCGGTGACACCACTCTGGCCGATTTCCAGGCCAGCAGCGGAATCAAGGTGGTCTATGACGTGTTCGACTCCAACGAAACCCTTGAAGGCAAGCTGTTGGCCGGGCGCACGGGTTATGACGTGGTGGTACCGTCCAACCACTTCCTCGCCCGCCAGGCCCAGGCCGGGGCCTTCCTGCCGCTGGACCGCAGCAAGCTGCCGAACTGGCAGCACCTGGACCCCAAACTGCTCAAACAACTTGAACAGAACGACCCCGGCAACCAGTACGCCGTGCCTTACCTCTGGGGCACCAATGGCATCGGCTACAACGTCGACAAGGTCAAGGCGGCACTGGGTGTGGACCATATCGACTCGTGGGCAGTGCTGTTCGAGCCCGAGAACCTGAAAAAGCTCAAGCAGTGCGGCGTGGCATTCATGGACTCACCCGACGAGCTGTTCCCGGCCGTGCTCAACTACCTGGGCCTGGACCCGCGCAGCGAAAAACCGGGCGATTACGCCAAGGCCGAGGCCCGCCTGCTCGAACTGCGCCCCTATATCACCTACTTCCACTCCTCCAAGTACGTTTCAGACCTGGCGAACGGTAATGTCTGCGTAGCGTTCGGCTACTCCGGCGACGTGTTCCAGGCCGCCAACCGCGCCGTAGAGGCGAAAAACGGCGTGAAGGTCGCCTACAGCATTCCCAAGGAAGGCAGCAACCTGTGGTTCGACCTGCTGGCCATCCCCAAGGACGCCAACAACCCCGAGCAGGCCCTGGCGTTCATCAACTACCTGCTCGACCCCAAAGTGATTGCCAAGGTCAGCGCCACGGTCGGCTATGCCAATGCCAACCCTGACGCCAAGGCCTACATGGATGCATCGCTGGTGAACAACCCCGAGATCTACCCACCGCAGGAGGTGCTGGACAAGCTGTACATCTCCAGCACCCCGAGCCCGAAAATCATGCGCGTCATGACCCGCTCCTGGAGCAAGATCAAATCCAACCGCTGAGTCGAGAACGCTCATGTCTTTCAATACCCAACACACCGCCTCGTACTACGCCGCTACAGCGCGCGACGCGGCACCCTACCCCAGCCTGGACAGTGAACTGACGGCCGACGTTTGCGTGATCGGCGGCGGGCTGACCGGGGTCAATACCGCCCTGGAGCTGGCCGAGCGCGGCCTCTCGGTGGTGCTGCTGGAAGCCCGTCGCATCGGCTGGGGCGCCAGTGGGCGCAATGGCGGCCAACTGATTCGCGGCATCGGCCATGATGTCAGCGGCTTTGCCCGGCATGTCGGCCAGGAAGGTGTGCGCTACCTGAAACAGGCCGGCATCGATTCAGTGGAACTGGTGGCCGACCGTATCGCCCGCTACGGCATTGCCTGCGATCTGCGCTGGGGCTTCTGCGAACTGGCCAACACCGAGGCGCAGTTCGCCGCCTTCAAGGATGAACAGGACGACCTGGCCGCCCTGGGCTATCGCCACGAAACACGCCTGGTCGGCGCCGGGCAGTTGAACGAGATCGTCGCCAGCGACCAGTACGCTGGCGGCCTGGTAGACATGGGCTCGGGCCACCTGCACCCGCTGGATCTGGTCCAGGGCGAAGCCCGCGCGGCCCACAGCCTGGGCGTGCGCATTTTCGAACAAAGCCCGGTGCTGCGTATTGAGCACGGGCCCAGGCTGACGCTGTACACGGCGCGCGGCAAGGTGCGTGCAAGCAGCCTGGTGCTGGGCTGCAACGCTCACCTCGATGAACTGGAGCCGCGCCTGAGTGGCAAGGTGCTCCCGGCCGGCAGCTATGTGGTGGCCACCGAACCCTTGCCCGAAGCGCTGGCCAGCAGCCTGATCCCGCAGAACATGGCGCTGTGCGACCAGAAGGTCGGCCTGGACTACTACCGTCTCACTGCAGACCGCCGCCTGCTGTTCGGTGGCGCCTGCCACTATTCCGGGCGTGACCCTAAAGACATCGGCGCGTACATGCGGCCAAAGGTATTGAAGGTGTTCCCGCAACTGGCCAACGTGCGCATCGACTACCAGTGGGGTGGCATGATCGGCATCACCGCCAACCGTTTCCCCCAGGTCGGGCGCCTTGGCCAGCACCCCAACGTGTATTACGCCCAAGGCTATTCCGGGCACGGGCTGAACGTGACGCACTGGACGGCGAAACTGCTGGCCGAAAGCATCGCCCTCGGCCATAGCCAGGGCCTGGATGTGTTCAGTGCCGTGCCGCACCTGACCTTCCCCGGCGGCAAGGCCCTGCGCTCACCCCTGCTGGCACTGGGCATGTTGTGGTACCGCTTGCGTGAGGCCCTGGGTTGAGTGGGCAACAACGTTTGCAGCGCCACTCAGGGCGAGCACGTCCCGGTCACGCATTCTGTACTTTTCAAAGAGGATTGCCCCGTCCACTGGCCAAGCGCCTCGTACCTGCTAGCGTTGTTGAGGCCGACCTCTCATGGATGCCTTTTCATCATGAAATCATTGCCTCGCATTACCCTGTTGTGCGCCGCGCTGCTTGCCGTGGCCGCCTGCTCCAGCAACCGCGTGGACCCCAAGGATTACTCCGGCTTCCTCAAAGACTACAGCCGGCTGCAAGAAGCCAAGAGCCCTTCGGGTGACCCGGTGATGCGCTGGATCGATCCTAAGGTCAATATCAACCAGTACAGCCAGGTATTCGTCGAGCCAAGCCAGTTCTACCCCAAGCCGCAGCCCACAGCGGTTATCTCGCAGCAGACGCTGCAGGAAATCACCCGCTACTTCAACGAGGCCCTGCGCCGGGAAATGAGCAGCGTGATGCCTCTGGCCAAGGGGCCTGGCCCGGGCGTGATAGTGGTACGCCCGGCGATCACGGCAGTGTCCACAAGTAACGAGGGCCTCAAGCCTTACGAGGTGATCCCTATCGCGCTAATTGCGGCAGGTGTGAATACCGCCATGGGTGGACGTGACCAGGACGTGGATGTCGGTGTGGAGGCAGCGTTTCTGGACGGTGCCAGCCAGAAGGTGCTGGCCCAGGTGGTCCGCAAGGGCGCGGGCCAGGAACTGGAGAACGACACGCAGAAGCTGACCTTGAATGACGTCAAGCCGGTGCTCGATGGCTGGGCCAAGGACATGCGTGCGAGCTTCCTGGCAGCGAAGCAGAAAGGCCGATGAGTCAGCGCTGACCCATCAGGTCAACGCGATCTGGTGAAGGAGCGGCCCATCGAGTCACAAGGCCGCTCCAGTTGATCGCGTTTAACATCAGCACTCGACAAAAGCGACCGCCAAACCGCCGCGCGAGGTTTCCTTGTAATTGGTATGCATGTCCGCCCCGGTATCACGCATGGTGCGGATCACCCGATCGAGCGAAATGAAGTGCTCGCCATCCCCCCGCAGCGCCATCTGCACGGCATTGATCGCTTTCACCGCAGCAATTGCATTGCGCTCGATGCAGGGCACCTGCACCAGGCCACCCACGGGGTCGCAAGTGAGCCCGAGGTTGTGCTCCAGGGCAATCTCGGCCGCGTTTTCCAGCTGCGGTGGCGTCGCCCCCAGCACCTGGGCCAAGCCGGCGGCAGCCATCGAGCAGGCCGAACCCACCTCGCCCTGGCAGCCTACCTCAGCCCCCGAGATCGACGCATTTTTCTTGCACAAAATACCGACCGCCGCAGCCGCCAGCAGGAAATCGACGACATCGGCATCGCAAACGGTCGGGTTGAACTTCATGTAGTAATGCAGTACAGCCGGGATAATGCCAGCGGCACCGTTGGTGGGCGCGGTAACCATGCGCCCGCCCGCGGCGTTCTCCTCATTGACCGCCAAGGCGAACAGGTTCACCCACTCCATGGCGCTGAGGGTTGAGCCGATCACGTTGGGCTTGCCCAACTCCTGCAGGCTGCGGTGCAACCGCGCGGCGCGGCGCTTGACCTGCAAGCCACCCGGTAGAACGCCCTCGTTGCGCAGGCCGTTCGCTACGCACTCACGCATGGCTGCCCAGATGCGCAGCAAGCCTTCGCGCACCTCTGCCTCCGGGCGCCAGGCGCATTCGTTGGCCATCATCAGTTGCGCCACGCTCAGGTTGTGGGCTTTGCACAAGGCCAGCAGTTGGGCACCACTGTCGAATTCATAAGGCAGCATCACGGCATTCGTTTCGCTTGCCGGCGCATCGATTTCGGCTTGCTCGACGATGAATCCGCCACCCACCGAAAAATAGGTCTGGCTCAACAGGCTGTGCTGCCCGTCGATGGCTTCCAGGCTCATGGCATTGGGGTGATAAGGCAGGCTCTCGTCGAGCAGCAGCATGTCACGGCCATAGTCGAAGGCCAGCGGATGGCTACCGTCGAGCATCAGGCAGTGTTCCTGCAGCACCTGGCCAATGCGCGACTCGATAGTGGCCGGGTCGATACGGTCTGGCCACTGGCCCATCAAGCCTAGCAGGCACGCGCGGTCGGTGGCATGGCCAACCCCGGTAGCCGACAGCGAGCCATACAGCCGCACTTCCACACGTGTTACCCGCGCCAGCAGCCCCTGCTCACGCAGGGCCTGGGCAAAGGTAGCCGCCGCCCGCATCGGGCCGACGGTGTGGGAGCTGGAAGGCCCGATGCCAATTTTGAAAAGGTCGAAAACACTGATAGCCATGCTAATGCCTGACCCTACCCTGACATGCATCCAAGGTAGGGTTGTCTGAAGAAATTGAGCGTTATTGCGATTTTGCGCGATACTGACGCCCTGGCTCACGGATGACCAACGAAACTTTCTAAGCAAGGCTTTAGTGGTACTAAACGATGCGACGACAACTCAATGGTCAGATGTTCGTCTGGCTACACGTATTTGCCTGCGCAGCCCGGCACTTGTCCTTCACCCGCTGTGCCGAAGAGCTGCACATCACCCCGGGCGCGGTCAGCCAGCAGATGCGCCAGCTGGAAGAGCGCCTGGGCTACCGGCTGTTCCTGCGCCGGGCGCGCGGCGTGGAGCTGAGCGCCGAGGGGCAACGCCTGGCTCAGACGGTGGCCGAGGCCTATGGCAGTATCGAGGCCGAGCTGCTGCGGCTGGACGCAGGGGAAATCCGCGGCACGTTGCGTGTGCGTTCGATCCCCTCGTTCCTGGCTAAATGGCTCACGCCGCGCTTGCCGCGTTTTCAACAACGCTACCCGGACATCGAGTTGCGCCTGGTGGCTGAAGACAGTGCCCAGGCGCTGACGCCGGGCGACTTCGACCTGGCCATCGACCTGAACGATGGCAGCTACCCAGGCATGCTCTCGACGCCGCTACTGGACGAGCAGATCTTCCCGGTGTGCTCACCTGCCCTGCTGCGTGGGCGCCCACCCCTGCACGGGCCAAGCGATCTGGTGCACTACCCGTTGCTGCATGACATCACCGCCTGGCGTGGCAGTTCGGAATATGCCGAGTGGGAGTTTTACCTGGAAGGCATCGGCGCCGCCGGCCTGGATGTGCGGCGCGGGCACACTTTCAACCGCAACCACCTGACCATCGAGGCGGCGATTGCCGGGATCGGCGTGGCCATTGCCCGGCGCACGCTGCTCAATGACGAACTGGAGCGCGGCGCACTGATCGTGCCCTTTGGTGTACCGATCGCCAACCACAAGCGTTATGTGGTGCATTACCCGCCAGGCGGCTTGAACCAGCCGGGTGCGCGGGCGGTGCATGACTGGCTGGTGGAAGAAGCGCGGGGGTTCAGGGCATTGCATCCGTTGAACAAGGACTGACTGGCGGTACACGGTCGATGCGGGCGTGCGTTGCTCAATAAGCCTGCTTACCCGTAAAGGCATTAAGCGTGCGCACCAGAATCACAAAGTCCAGCCACAACGACCAGTTGTTGATGTACTCGATGTCCGAGTCGACCCGCTGGATCATTTGCTCGATATCCTTGGTTTCCCCCCTGAACCCGCGCACCTGCGCCAAACCTGTCATGCCTGGCTTGATATTGTGGCGGGCAAAGTAGTCAACGATATCCTGCGAATACAAGGTGTCATGTTGCAGGGCGTGTGGCCGCGGCCCTACCAGGGACATTTCACCGGTCAGCACGTTGAACAATTGTGGCAGTTCATCAAGGCTTGTACGCCGGATAAAGGCACCGACCCGGGTCAGCCGTGGGTCATTCTTCTGCGCCTGTTTGACCACGCCCTCTTCCGGTTGGTGAACATGCATACTGCGAAACTTCCAGATACGGAACGATTCGCCTGTCCAGCCGGTACGTTCCTGGCGGAAGAACACCGGCCCGCGGCTATCGATCTTGATGGCCAGCGCAACAGCCAGCAATACAGGTGATGCAAACAGCAAAATCAACGCGGCCAGCACCCGGTCCTCAAGGTTTTTCAAGAACAGGCTCATGCCCGTCAAGGGTGTCTCCGACAAGGTCAGCACCGGAATGCCGGCAATTTCCCGCACGCTGTGGTTGATCAGGCGCAACGAGAAGATATCCGGCACCCAGTTCACCGCAATGCACTTGTCGAGCAACTTGAAATACACGTCGTTGATGACCTCGGAGCCACCCAGTGGCGTCACCAGGTACACCGTACGAATGCCGTGTTGGGCCACCAGCTCGTCGAGGTCGCCAATATGCCCCAGCACTGGCAGGCGCTGCTTGCCCTCGGCACTCTCCAACCCCTGCCCATCGCCTTTGTCGAGCAGCACGCAGCCCAGCACCCGCTCGCCAAACCATGGGTTGTTGCTGATTTTCTGATACAGGAAATTGGCCAGGTCACCGTTGCCGATGATCAGGGCATTGTCCAGGCGCGCATGCGCGCTAAAGCGTTTTTGCAGTTCGCGCACGGCAAAATGCAAGAATAACTGGGCGACATAACCAATGACGAACAGTTGCACCACCAATAGCCGTGAATAGGTTTCGCTCTGTTTGGTCAGGAACGCCATGACCACCAGGAAGCAAAATGTTGCCGACCAGGCCTTGAACAGGCGGAACGCCTTGATCGACAACCCGACGTTGGTGCGGTAGATCGCGTAATGATCATAAATGACTGCCAGTGCACCAATCAGCAACAGCAGCATGATCACGTAATCGGATGTGATGTAGCCGAACTGGTCGTAGATCAGGTACCAGGCAATACCGGTGACGGCAATACCATCGAGGCCGGCCTGGATGGCGTTACTGACACTGCTTCTTCTCTGGAGTAAGGAACGACTGCTTCTGGGTTCGAAAACCATTTCAGACCTCATCAAGATGAGCGTAGCAAGTGCCTTCCATCAAACAGCGAGCCTTGAAAACAGACTTAAGCAAAAACCGTGCAGCAGGCGCGTGGCGCCCTCAAGCGATTGATATCACTGTAGCAGCCACCCGCTGCTGGCGTACCCGGAATCACCGCTTTTGCAATTTTTGGCCGTTCATAGGGCCCGCCTGGCCGAAACCGCTGACCGCCGGTACAGCAGGGTGCGCAACAGGAATAGCGGATTGCCCACCACATAACGCATGAACAGGCGCTTGGGCTCGCGCAGCAGGCGGTACAGCCATTCGCCCCCCAAACGCCGCAGCCATTCGGGGGCACGGCTGACCTTGCCGCCGAGAAAGTCCAGGATCGCCCCTCCGCACACGATCAGGCATGGCACGCCAATGGCTGCCAATTTTGCCGCCACCGCTTCCTGCTTGGGCATGCCCATGCCCAGTACAATCAGCTCGGGTTGCTCCCTGCGGGCCAATTGTAAGTAGGTTTCTACGCTGGCAAAGCCATCGTGAACGGACACTGGCACAATGCCGAACTCGGCTTTACAGCGCTGCGCGGCCTGGTCCAGGTAGGGTTGCCGGGTGCCCCAGAAGGCGACTTTACGCCCTCGGTAAGTAGCCATGAGCCTGGGAATGAAGTCAGTGCCATTCATGTTGAGCCCGGGTTCCAGGCCCAGACCGCGATACAGGATCGCCATGCCGGCACCATCGCGCAGCAGCACATCTGCGGCCGACAGTGCCTGGCAGTAGCCACCATCGCGCACCACCAGGTTCATGGCATGGGCATTGACGAAGCCCAGCACGGTGCCCGTATCCGGTGTAGCCAGGCGATCGAGCAGGTGCTGCACTGCGGCGGCGTCAGCGATCACTTCCATCTGGTCGATCACGCGCTTCCAGCGATTCTGCCACTGAGCCATCAGTCGTCATCCCGTTTTGAACGCACCCATTCAACCTGGCGCTTGATCAGGAAGCTCAGGTACAAGGGAATCTTCCTGGCCGCGTAAAACGGCGCGTACAGCAACACCGAGAACGGTATCACTTCACGACAGAAGCGCGCCCAGGCCAACACCACGGCAAAGGCCAGCAAGGCCAAACCGGTAAAGGCGAGCCGCGCGGGCACCGCCAGGCCGAACAGCAGGTACGCCAGCCAGGTCACCAGATTAAGCCCGAGCAAGGCCAGCACCAGCAACGCCAGGGGTGGCACCAGCAAGTCCAGGGTCAAGGCCGCCAGGCTAGCATTGCGCTGGGTGATTGCAGCCATCGCCCGTTTGGGTGCATCGGCGAGCATCAAGCCCAGATGGCCATGCTCCCAGCGGGTGCGCTGGCTGTTGAGGCCCTGCTCGCTGAGCGGGAACTGGCTAGTGACAAGTGCCTCGGGGCAGAAAGCAGGAGGCTTACCCTGCTGGCAAAGGTCCAAGCCCAGCTTCACATCCTCGACCAGATGACCATTGGCCAGGTTGATCAGGCTCAGATCGTTCCAAGCGAACGCCATGCCCGCGCCCATCAGCTGGCATGGCAGGCCCAAGCGCGCCCAACCGCGCGGCCGCACCAGGTTCTTGACCCGCCAGGCAAACTCGGCAACCTGCACCTTCAACCCGGCACCTGCAGGTGCACGCATCAGGTACAGCGACTGTACCGGGCGGGCAAGTTCGTGGCAGCGGCGCGCCAGGCAGTCAATCGCCCCTTCGCCTACCTGACAGTCGGCATCCACCACAATTACAACCTCGGGCGGTCGTTGAGCCAGGTGGCGCACGCCGAAGTCCAATGCATACCCTTTGCCGCGCAACCGCGTATCGTGGCGCTCTACCACTTCGGCACCAGCCTCGTGTGCCAACTGGGCCGTGTCGTCAGAGCAGTTGTCCGCCACTACCAGCAAGCGATCGCCGTCCAGCAGTTGCGGCGTAACGCTGGCCAGCATCGCACGAATGACCAACGCCTCATCGTGGGCGGGCACCAACACCGCCACTCGCGGGCGCTCACCAATGCCGTTGGGCCTCGCCCGCGCTGGCAGGCACGCCAACAACACTTGCAGCACCAGGACCAACACCGGTACCAGGACGATGATCGCCAACAGGCCCAGTAACCAACCCAATACACTTATCATGCGTATGCCTTGAAATAGCCGGCCAGCCTGGCCGCCTCGGTGTCGATGTCATGCCGTTGCACTACACGCTGGTAGGCCACCTCGCCCATGTGCTGCAGTGCCTCGGTCGGTTGCGCCAGGCAGTCGGCCATGGCTGTTGCCAGCTCGTCAACGGCACCGGCAGGGAACAGCCAGCCGTTCTCGCCAGGCCGCACCAGCTCGGGGATACCCGCTACATAGGTGGTCAGCACTGGCCTGCGCAAGGCCATGGCCTCCATGATGACCACTGGCAAGCCCTCGGCAAAACTGGGTAGCACCAGCGCGCGGGCGGCCAGAATTTCCTTGCGTACCTGCGCACTGCTGATCCAGCCGGTGATATGCACTTGCTGCTGCAAGCCGTGCCGGGCAATCAAGGCCTCGATTTGCTCGCGCATTTCACCGTCACCCGCCAGCACCAGCTCGAAGGCGATCGATTGGGCAGCGAGACAGCGCGCCGCTTCCAGCAACAGCAGCTGGCCCTTCTGCTCGCACAGGCGCCCGACACACACCAGCCGTGGCGCCGGCGGCACATTGACCGGCGCCACCTCATGAAACCCACGCTCCAGGCCACAATGCACCACCTTCACCTTGCCCCAGTGCTCGTGCGCCACCCAACGGTACAGCTGGCTGCGCCCGTACGAGCTCACCGCCGCGACAAAGGCGGCGCGCCGCACCTTCTCACCCAGATGCAGAAACTGTGGTTTGTCGAATTCTTCGGGGCCGTGCACGGTAAAGCTGTATGCCGGCCCGCCCAGGACGTTGGCCAGCATGACCACCTCAGTAGAGTTGGTGCCGAAATGCGCGTGCACATGGGTCGCATCCCCTGCCAGCAACCACTGCAGCACTTGGCAGGCCTCGGCCAGGTAGACCAGATGATAGGGCCAGGCACGGTCGGCCCGCAGACCAAGGCGCATGGCCAGCCACAGCGCCTGGAAAAACCGCCGCGGCTGCGTACGCAGTACCTGCCACGTCGGTGCGAATAGCCCCTTGAGCCCACCTTGCAATACGTAGCGGGTCTTGCCCCGTTCGGTTGCGTCCTCGGCATCCTGCACCTCGGCGTCCCACCCACGCAGGGCTATACGTTGTACCTCAACCCCCTGACGCTCCAGCGCCAGAATTTCGCGACGGATGAAACTGTGGCTGACTTTCGGGTACTGATTGATGAAGTAAGCAATGCGCATACGAATCCAGATCCAAACCCGCTTGATGACCAACCTTCCCTGGCAACCTTCACTTCAGGCTGTCGACTACGGGCGGTCCGTCTACTGCCGATGCACTCACAGCAAATGCATCCCCCTGTTTTCCTTGTAGTCCAAGGTTGTGATTGCTGCTTGGCAATGCTGCCTGCAAACGGGTGAAAACATCGTCAAGCAATGCCTGGCGGCGGCGGTACATCGCCCGTTTTTTGGCCGGGATGTCGGCTTCCGCCCGTTGTGCCGGCGCTAACGGGAGGGTAAAAAAATCCTCACGGTCAGACGCTATGGCGCCGTGTTCTTGCCAGATAACGTCGTAGTTGGCCGCCAGGTCCTGGCCCTTGTCGTTGCCAAAATAGGGATGGCGATGGTGCCGGCAGGCGTCGCTGACGGCATACAGTTGCGTTACACCCAGGGTTCTGCCCAGGCATTTCAACGCTTCGAGCAACAGGCTGCGTGGCCGCAGCCCTTCGAAGTCCTTGGTCAGGTCACGGTAGATGGCCAGCGAGGTTTCGCTGTCGATACCTTTGTGGATGCCCTGCACCGCACCGATGAACAGGCAGGTCTCACCCTGGCTGCGGCCCAGGGTGAAGGCCAGGGATGCCACACGCAGGTCGGCCTGGAACAGGTTCAACACCAGCTCGCCTTCGCGCTTGAACCAGATTGGCCGATCCAGAACCAGGCAGCAGCCCGGCGAATGGCTGGACAGGTCACACAGCCTCAGGTTTTCGTCGCGTCCCAGCAGCAGCAACGCCGGGAACTGCCCAGCCACCCGTTCAAAGTGTGAAGCCACCACATCCAGACGCTGTGGCGCCTCCCAGCATCGGCTGATGTAAGGCCATTGCACGACACCGATACAATCCACACCCAGCCGCTGCAAACCATGCGGGCCCAGCGCCGCCGTCATGCGCTGCATGAACCCGTTCAGCTCAGGCCACTGCCTGGCGATCTGCCGTGCCAACTTGTACTTGTTGTGCAACGCCCGCAACGAGTAACCCGGTTGCAAGGTAAACACGCTTTTCACGAGGGTGCCGAGCATCATGGGTTTCTCTCACTTATACTCGATCAAAGCCGATTTGCCAGCCGCAAGGCGGTGGCGCAGGAACTTCAGCTGGCCGAGCATTTCCGGGAATTTGCCCAACACAAGAAACACAGCCTGCAGCCAGTTCTCGCGCGTCGACTTGCTGCCGCGGCGAGCCAGGCGCAAGGCCTGCAATGGGTAGATCAACAGCAAGAGCAAGCCCCAGCCGCCCAGCAGCAGGCAGGCCAGCGCGATCACCAAGGGTATGCCCAGGCCCCACAACCAGGCCCGACGTGACTCACGCAGCCAATGCCGCTCGGGTGGCTGGCCATGCAGGTAGGCGCCCTCGGCATAGGCATGCCCAGCGCGCAGGCTACGCCGCCACCATTGGCTGAAACGGGTCATGCCGGCATCGTGCAGGGTCATCTCGGCAGCCAGTCGCCAGACTTTCCAGCCGTTGGCCCGTAAACGCACGCACAGTTCGGGCTCTTCTCCGGCTATCAGGTCAGGGCGGAAGCCACCCACAGCAGCAAAGGCGTCTGCCCGCATCAGTGCATCGCCGCCACAGGCCTTGGCCTCACCGACCGGGGTATCCCACTCCAGGTCGCACAGCAAGTTGTACACCGAACGCTGCGGGAAGCGCTCACGCCGGCGACCACACACCACTGCCACGGCGGGGTGCTGCTCAAGAAAAGCCTGCGCAGTTGCCAGCCAGGTGGCATTCACCTCGCAGTCGCCATCGACGAACTGTACCAGTTGCATCGATGGCAACAGGCGCTGCAAGGCGGCAAAACCTTCATTGCGGGCGCGTGCGGCAGTGAACGGGATACCCATGTCCAGCGCCAGCACGTCCACGCCAAGGTTGGCGGCCAACTGCAGCGAACCATCGGTGGAACCCGAGTCGACGTACATGACTTTGTCCGCCCCGTGCGCCAGCGAACAAAGGCAGCGCTCGAGACGCTGGCCTTCATTGCGGCCGATCACCACCACGCCGATCACCGTTGCCATAGGCCTCACTCGACCGATGCCGTGGCGGCCGCTTGCCGGGCCTTGATGATGGCCGGCACCCCCACTGCCAGTGAGTTGTCAGGTACATCTACCAGCACGACGGCATTGGCGCCGATGATCACGTTGTTGCCGATGCGAATACTGCCCAGCACCTTGGCCCCGGTGCCGATGTCGACGTTATTGCCGAACACCGGGGCAATCGGCTCGTCGACATTCTTCAGGCCCACCACCACGCCGTTGCGGATACGGCAGTCATCGCCGAAGCGGGCATAACCGCTGACAACAATGCCGCCGAAATGATCGATGACGAAGTTGCGCCCGATCACCACCTCGCAAGGCAGTTCGATACCGGTGATGATCTGGACGAATTTGAACAGCACCTTGTAGATGAGCGAACACAGTTTGCGCAACAGTGCCGGGCGCAACGTATAACGCCAGCGGCCAAAGCGGTACACCAGCAATACCCAGAAGCCCTGGGCGCCCCAGTCCCCGCCATGGGCCCTCAGGTCGGCGCGAATATTCTCGAACATGGCTCCACCTACCTTGTTGGTTGGCTGGCGTACCGGGTCTTGAACAGCAATGACCAGGTTGCCCGGCAATGACGCCAGCAGGCCTGAATGGCGCCCCAGCCGCGTCGTTTCAACAGCGCCTTGAGTGCCAGCACCAGGTCGCCCAGCGTGACCAGCAGCATGTGCAGGGCCAGCCCCGTCACGCCATGATGCTTGCGGAAGTACAGCAACTCGCTTTCGATCTGGTAGGACGAGATCTGCCGGCTGGCAGCCTCCAGTTCCGCCACCGACTTGGAGCTTTCGCCACCGATATGCACCACCGTGGTATGCGGGTAAAACACCACTTTCCAGCCCGCTTCCTTCACCCGCTTGCAGTGGTCCACCTCTTCGTAATAAAGGAAGTAGCGCGGGTCGAACAACCCCACCTTGTCGAGCACTTCGCGGCGCACCAGGTAGAAGCAGCCAGGCAACCAGTCACACTCGCGCACCGAGGCGTGGTCCCAGTTCATTTCGTCGACCATCTTCAGCCCTGGGAAGAACCGCCCCAGCCCGGTACGCCCGACGAACACATTGAGCGGCGTGGGGAAGTAGCGGCAACTGGGCTGCAGGTCACCATCGCGCCCCTCCAGGCGCACCCCCAGTACGCCGCACTCTGGGTGGGCCTCCATGTAGTCGAGTGTTTTTTGCAGAGAGTCGGCGGCAACGAAGGCATCGGTATTGAGTAGCAAGGCGTACTTGCCCTTGAGGTGCGCCAACAACTGGTTGTTGGCCCGGCCGAAACCCACGTTCTGCTTGTTGCTCAGCAGCAGTGCCTCGGGGCACACCTGGGCCATGCGCTGCACCGAGTCATCGCGCGAGGCATTGTCCACCACCAGGTAACTGGCCAGCCGCTCGCTGTCGGCCCGGCGCAGTGCATCGAACATTGGCTGCAGCAGTCCAGCGGTATTGAAGTTCACCACCATGACATCCACAGGTTTGCTAGCCATTTTAGCTGTCCCCGAAGAAATACTGGCGTCTTTGCGCCATCAACAGCGGTTCAACTTCCGGGTCGTAGGCCCCGTTGCGCTGTTTCACCAGGTCGATCCAAGGGTAAGCTTCGCAACGTGCCTCGACCCGTTGGATCAACTGCTCGGTGGTACAGATGAACACGGCCGGGTTGCCACCATAGACGGTGCCTGGCGGCACGTCCTTGGTCACCACCGCCCCTGCGGCCACGATGGATTCAGGCCCGATGGTCACGCGAGGCATCACGATCGCACCATGGCCGATGAAGCAGTTGTCCTTGATGTCGATGAAACCGACCGAATCCAGGTGCTTGCCATAGCGATGCTCGATCAGCAATACCACCCCGTCATGACCGATCAACGTGCAGTCGGACAAGCCCACGCTGTTGCCGATACGTACCAGCGACGGGTCGAGAAACTTGCAGCCTGTATTGACGTAGAAATTGCTGCCGACCGAGTGAAAGTTGCCCCATCGGGCCAGATAGGCCCCCCATTCAAGACCAGAGGGGTTGCAGAACCTCCTGTAGAATTTGCCCCCTCGCCCGGTTGCATGGGCGTAGTGCGCCACTGCCTTGCGTATCCATCCCTTCATACTGCCTGGCCTCGCGATCTGAACAATCTGGAGTGTCCTGAGGCGTTCCGGTCTCGTTCTTCTAGGTGCTGACCGCATCGCTCTCACCCGTGTACAACCTGCATCACGCTGCGGCGCTGCTGGCCGCTTTCATCTTGTTATCGAGGTGGTCGGCCAGCCGCAAGGCAAACTGCAACAGCGGCATGGTCGGGTTGGAGGCGCCGCCCTTGGCAAAAATGCTGCTGCCGGCGACATACAGGTTTTCGGTACCGAACACCTTGCAATTGGCATCGACTACACCGAACTGCGGCGAGGCGGCCATACGCGTGGTACCCATGTGATGGGCATGGGGTGCCATTTTCAGCGGAATCGAGGTGTCGTAGACGAAATCGTTGAGCTTGACGAACCCCAGCCCCATGTCAGCGAACTGCTTGGCCAGTTCGCTGCCAATGCACTTGATGGTGTGCCGGTCATCGGCACTAAGCACCCAATTGACATTGACCTTGGCCACGCCCAATGCATCCTTCTCGTCCAGCAGCGAAATGCGGCTGTGCAGGTTGGGGAACTGCTCGATCATGGTGCTGAGCACGCCGTCACCGGGGCAGCTGAACTTGGCAACGAAGGCGACCTTGCTGGCAAACCCCATGTCGCAGGCCAGGCTCTCGAGAAAATACTTGACCTCGGCAGTGCGGCCGTAGGTTTGCACATCGGCCAGTAAAACAGCGGTGACATTGCCTTTACCGGCCTTGTACTCGTCGATGAAAGCATCGGTGGTGTAGTACTGGCGCGGCTCCGGGTCCTGCCCGGACTTGAGGATGAAAGTGCCCATTTCGATGTTCAGGTGCTCCATGAACCCCCCGCCCACCAGCCCTTCCTTGCTCACCACACCTGCGGCCACCAGGGACTCGCTGTTCAGCAACTGCCGGGCATTCTCGATGGCACCCGTGGCCAGAATGAAGTTGCTTGCTACCAGGCGCTGACGATTGCGTTGATAGTCGGACAACACCACCGCAGCCAGGTGGCCGGAAGCCTTGTCGAACTCCAGGTCAACGCAATTACAGTGGATGAATACGTCCAGGCCTGGGGTCTGCTCCAGTGCTGTTGCGTACTTTTGTGCAAAGCGTGTCGGCGTGCTGAGCAGAAAGCGGTCCGCCTCGAAGTCACCACCATCGAGACTGGTATTCATCGCGCGAAAATCCGCGCCAGGCGCCAGATCGACAATCTCCATCGCTGCCGGTAGAAAGCCTTCGATCTCCGAATAGGGAATGGGCCAACCCGGCAAGTCGCCTTGCGGGGCGACGGCAAAATCCGAAGGAGTGAATGGCCGGCACCGGCCAGCCCAGTGATTGGAGGTGCCCCCCAGGTAACGCAGGCGGGATTCCTCGGCATACAGCTCCAGGCCGGTGGATGAGCACGCGTACAAGTCTTGCGAGTACGACGCATATTCGCGCCCCCCACCTTCGGCGATCATTACGCTCCAGCCGGCAGCAGCCAGGCGCAAGCCCAAGGTTATACCCGCCGGGCCGGCGCCGATGATGCAGAAATCGTAGTGGTCGCGCAGCGCCTTCTGCTGCTGAAAGTCCTTGATCATGCTGACGCGTTCCGGAAGTAACGGGACGGCAATACCCAACCATTGATTATCACGAACCCGGGCTTTTCGGCCGTCTTGCCAGCAACGGCCGCCGAGGCGCCGAATACCGCGCCCCCCACGCCGAGCAAGACACAGCTCTGGAGAAAACCTCTACGACCCAACTGCGCAGTACAAAAAGTGAGCTTCTCCATGATCCCGTGACCTGTAGCCATGAAAGTTACACCTGGCAAACTGCGTTACAGCCAGTTGAAGAAGGCCGTCAGCAGTGCCCCGCACAGCGCCCCGACCAGCAACATCGGCAGTACCACCAGCTCACGTTTGAGGCTGAAGATATCCAGTTTGCAGTTCACGTACACAACCAGCACCAGCGTTGGCACAGCATGCAGGGCAACCCCCCAGATAGCCCACTCCACCCCGCCAATCGCCAGCAGCAGCGGCAACAGTCCCCACAACGAGACCAGGCGGATGATGTTGTCCATGGCCTGGTACTTGGTCAGGCCCAAGGCAATCCACACCTGATGAGCCAAGGTATAGCGCAATACGATGAACGATAGCGAGAGAATCGCCAGCATCGGCCCTGCTTCGCGGTAGCGATCGTCATACATCCAGCCAATCAGCAATGGGCTGGCGGTCAGGAACCCGCCACAAATGAACAGAACCAGCAGGTCGACCAGCAGCCGAAAGCGGAAATACAACGCTTTCAGGCGCTGCTTGTCGTCGGCCCGGGCCGCTTCACTGAAGGCAGGCAATGCCACCGCGCCGACAATTTTCATGAGCGCGGTCTGCACCGCACCCAGGATCAGCACGGCGATCGAATACACACCCAGTTGCGCCGCCGACATGCTGGCGCCAAACCACATACGGTCGCCGTACATCGCCAGCACACCAACCATCGACGACAGCAGGATCCAGCGGCCAAACACAATCAGCTCGGTCAGCGCCGAACGGTCCCAGCGCAGGTGGTTGGTGGGCCCCTGCAGGGCGGTATGCCCCAGCACTGTCCAGACCACCGCCGAAACCAGGCCTGATAACACTAGCGCCCAGATCGAATGGGTCAGCAAGCCCAGCACCAGCATCACCACCAGGCCGGCCACCTGCGAGGCAAGGTCGACCAGCACCACGCGCTTTTGTTGGAAAGTTCGTACCGCCACATCTATCTTGGTGGACTGGAACCCCCAGATGGCCGCAGACAGGCCGGTCACCGCCAGCACCATCGGCAGTATGGGTGCGGCATAGGTTGAGTCTGCCGGCCACAGCTCGGCCAGTTGCGCCAACCAAGCCCCCAGGGCCAGCAGCAGAGTAAGCGCAAACAGCAGGAAACCGCGGATGATCTGCACGGTCCAGGCGGTATTGAGAAAGTCCGGATCGTCACCACGGTGGCTCTGGATGATGTTCTGGCGCAGGCCGACATCGGAAAGCAAATGCAGCAGTATCGAAACAGTGGTGGCAATGACCATCACCCCGAACATTTCCGGCAGCAGCAAGCGGGCCATGATCAGATTGCCGCCCAGGCGCATCACCTGTGAAGCCACCTGCGAGACCAGGTTCCACGACCCGGCTCTCAGGGCCCGCTTGCGCAGGCTCGCGGCGGCTGACACATCAATCGACGGCATGACTTCAATCTCTGACTGATTGGCTAAAAGTCACTATAGTTTCAATTAGCCACGATGCTAGCCGTTGCCCACCGAAGGAAAGGTGTACATAGCCGATGCCTGAACATTTTCGAGCGTTGATCGTCATCCTGTTTTTGGCGAGCGTGGTCTTCGTGATGGCGCGGCGGCCTGCCACCGACCTGATTCCGCTCAGCGACTACAAGCGCCGGCGTAATCTGTGGTTCCTGCTGACCCTGCTGGCTTTTCTCTCGCACAGCTTCTGGCTGTATCTGGGTGTGGGTGCGGTCGTCCTTTTGCTGGCCGGGCGCCGCGAGCACAACCCCATGGCGCTGTTCTACATGCTGCTGTTCCTGATCCCGCCAGCGTCGGTCCAGGTGCCCGGGTTTGGCGTGGTCAATTACCTGGTCGACCTGAACCATATTCGCCTGCTGAGCCTGTGCGTGCTGTTGCCGGCTGCGCTGCACCTGCGCCGGCAAGGTGACACCCTTCGCTTTGGCCGCACCTGGGCCGATAAGTTGCTGGCCGCCGGCCTGCTGCTGCTGAGCGTGCTCTATTTGCGCGAAACCACCCCTACCGACACGCTGCGCCAGGCGCTGTACCTGTATGTCGACGTACTCCTGCCGTACTACGTGGCCAGCCGTGGCCTGCGTCAGATCAGCGACTTCAAGGACACCCTGCTGGCCTTCGTTCTTGTCTCTTTCGTCATGGCGCTGATCGCTGTGGCCGAGTATGTACGCCACTGGCTGCTATACAGCGCCCTGGTCGACGCCATGGGCGTGCCATGGAGCATGTCCGGCTACCTGAGCCGCGGTGGTGCGCTGCGGGCGAGCGTCACCACCGGCCAGGCGATTGTGCTGGGTTACGTGATGAGCGTGGCCATCGGCCTGTTCCTGTTCGTGCAAGGCTATGTGCAACGCCCGCTGCACAGGGCCATGGGCGCCCTGCTGCTGGCCGCCGGGCTGTTCGCGCCATTGTCACGCGGCCCGTGGATCGGCGCCGTGGTCATCGTGGTGGTGTTCATTGCCCTGGGCAAAGGCGCCGTCAAGCGCCTGGCACTGCTGGGGGCGGCTGGCATGCTGGCGTTGCCCTTGCTGACCGTCGTGCCTGGTGGCGACAAGGTGCTGGACCTGCTGCCGTTCATCGGCAACCTCGAGAAAGAGAACATCACCTACCGCGAGCGGCTGATGGACAATTCCTGGATCGTCATCCAGCGCAACCCATTGTTCGGTTCTTTCGACTTCCGCAACACACCCGAAATGCAGTCGATGATCCAGGGCGAAGGCATCATCGACATCGTCAACACCTACATCAACCTGGCGCTGCGGGCCGGCCTGGTCGGGCTAGGCCTGTTCGTGGCGTTCTTTGCCGTGGTGGTGGTGGGTATCCGCAGGGCCATGCTCAGTTTTGCCGACAAGGATGATGAGCGACGACAGCTCGGCCGGGTGTTGCTGGCAACGCTGATCGGCATTCTGGTCATCATCTTCACAGTCAGCAGCATCACCTTCATCCCGGTGGTGTACTGGTCTATCGCAGGTCTGGGCGTGGCCTACATCCAGATGGTTCGCCGGCTGCACAACAGCCAGGTGATGGAACTGGCAGAACCCGACCTACAACCCAGGTAATGTTCATGAATAGGCTGTCCCTGCGTCATTACGTGCGCTTTTCGGCCATTGCCGGCCTGGCCCTTCTGCCGCTGGCCAGCTGGGCTTCAGACTGGCAGGTCAGTGTCGATGAGCAAAATGGCTTGCCTACCGTGACACACGGCGGCGGCCCGGTCATGAAGGCCAAATTCGATTTCTGGGCTGCCAACTGGAGCTGGACCGGTTTCTATACCGACTTCAAGGTCAATGGCCCTTACCACTACACGCTGCGGGGCAAGAACAAGGAACTGGACTTCGACCTGCAAGCTGACATCCGCAAGGAACAGGCGCAAACCCTGAGCTGGGCCTTCGACCTCGACGCCCACAGCCGCCAGAGCGGTGTCATGGGTGGCGGCCTGGTGTTCCAGTTCGACCCGGCGCAAATCGCCGGCGACATGGGCGCCCCGCAGTTGCTGCCCGACAACCGCGGCTGGACCTGGGGCAAGGCCGACCAGGGGCGACGCATCGAAATGCGCTTCGACCCGCCACTGGCCAAGGTCTATTTCGAGCGCGGCAACCCGTCCGAGCTGCGTGCATTCCTCTACAAGGACCCGATCAGCGCCGGCCGCCAGCAGCTCAAGGCCGTGCTCAACGTGACCGGCGACATCGAACTCGGCCCTACCCCCAGCGAGCGCTTCGGCCTGGCAGACCCTGCCAGCTGGCCTGATGACCAACTGGACTGGCGCACCTCGCCGGTGGACCTGTCGTTCCTCAACGCAGCGGAGAAACCCGCCGGCAAGCGTGGCTTCGTGAAGGCGGTCGGCGACCAGTTGATGTTCGCCGACAACACTCCAGTGCGCTTCTGGGGCACCAACCTGTCGGCCTACTCGTTGTTCAAAACCCCTGACGAAGAAATTCGCCTGCAGGCCAGACGCCTTTCGGCGCTGGGCTTCAACCTGGTGCGTCTGCATCACCACGACTCGCCCTGGGTCAGCCCCAACGTCTTTGGCGACGGCACCTTGGTGCATGATACCCAGCAGCTCAGCGCCGAATCGCTGCGCAAGCTCGACCTGTGGATCAAGTCACTCAAGGACGAAGGCATCTACATCTGGCTGGACATGCATGTGCAGCGTGCGTTCACCGCCAACGACAACATCGAAGACTTCAAGGAGCTTCCCGAGAAGGACGGTCGCGTCGACCTGAAGGGTTACGCCTACGTGAACGACAGTATCCAGCAAGCGATGAAACGCTTCGCCGAGCAGTACCTGACCCATGTGAACGAATACACGGGCCTGGCCTACAAGGACGACCCGGCCATCGCCGCCGTGCTGATCACCAACGAGAATGACCTGACCCAGCATTACGGCAACGCCCTGATGCCAAACAAGGATGTACCGCGCCACAGTGCGCGCTACATGGCCGCAGCCAAGGCCTTTGCCAAACAGTTTGACCTCCCCGTCGACCTTACCTGGCGTGCCTGGGAGCATGGGCCGTCGAAGCTGTTGCTCAACGAGCTGGAACAGCGCTTCAATGCCGGCATGATCGCCCACCTGCGCAGCGTGGGCGTGAAAGTGCCCATTGCTACCACCAGTACCTGGGGCGGCAATGGGCTTAGCGCGCTTCCGGCACTGAGCGTTGGCGATGTCATCGACGCCCACAGCTACGGCGACGCAGGCCAACTGGAAAAGAACCCGCTGACCAGCGACGGCATGATCGACTGGATTGCTGCCGCCCAGGTCGTCGGCAAACCGCTGACTGTCACCGAGTGGAACGCCGAGCCCTTCCCGCTGCCGGACCGTCACTCGCTGCCGATTTACATCGCCGGCACCGCCAGCCACCAAGGCTGGGACGCCATGCTGCAATATGCCTACAGCCAACAGGCGTTCAACCCGGGTTGGCGCACAGCGGACAACTGGCACGCGTACAACGACCCGGCGATGATCGCCACCCTGCCCGCCGCTGCCCTGCTCTATCGCCGTGCCGACGTGAAGCCCGCCACCACTCGCTACGTGTTCGCACCGACACCTGCCACTCTGTACAACCAGGAAATCACCCCGCGTAACTCACCGCTGCTGCGCACGGCCATGGAAAAGGGCCAGCTGCAGATCGCCCTGCCACACACGCCGGAATTGCCCTGGCTAAAACCCGCGACCATCCCGGCAGGCGCGCAGGTGCTGCACGACCCGGGGCAAGCGCTGCTGGCCGCCGATGCCACCGAGTCGGTGACCGATACAGGCGAGCTCAGGCGCAATTGGCAACAAGGCATCTACACCATCGACACGCCATTGACCCAGGCCGCCAGTGGCTGGCTGGGTGGCCGTCCGATCAACCTGGGTGCCATTCAGATACAAACGAAAACGCCTTACGCCAGCGTGGTGGTCCAGAGCCTGGACGGTAAGCCACTGGGCCAGTCGCGCGAACTTCTTCTGTCTCTGGGCACCCGTGCGATGCCCAAGGCCGATGACAAGACGCCGTTCAATGTCGAGCCCCTTGAAGGCAGCCTGAACATCAAGGCACCTGCCGGCCTGAAACTGTTCGCCCGCGATGCACAGGTGCAGCTGAAACCGCTGCCGGTGGCCTACAAGGATGGGCAATACACCATTACCTTCGACGGCACCTACATGTCCAACTGGCTATTCTTGAAATAGAGCATAGGGCCATCTACGCTCAGGTCACCTGTAGATGATCATCCCACCTGCACGTGTCAGGGAGTGTTCACTGCGTCTGTAAACAGCAGATTCCAGGAGGTGGGGATGAAATATCTGGTTGTGGGTGGTGCGGGCTACATTGGCTCACACATGGTCAAGCACCTGCTCGCCGCCGGCCATGACGTGCTGGTGGCGGACCTGGTCTCACCTGGCCCCGGCATCCAGTGGGCCAGGCTCGATATCGCCGACGAAGCCGCGCTGGACGTGCTGTTTGGCGTTTGTCGCTTCGATGCAGTGTTTCACTTCGCCTCGTTCATTCAAGTGGGCGAGTCGGTCACCGCGCCTGGCAAGTACTACCAGAACAATGTCGCAGCCACCCTTGCCCTGCTGCAGGCCATGGTCAATGCCGGCATCAGGCACCTGGTGTTTTCTTCGAGTGCCGCCGTATATGGCAACCCACAGTACGTGCCGATCGATGAAGCGCACACCAAGGTACCGATCAACCCGTACGGGTTGAGCAAATGGATGGTCGAGCAGATTCTTGAGGACTTTGACCGGGCCTATGGTTTGAAGTCGGTATGCCTGCGCTATTTCAATGCCGCGGGCGCTGACCCAGAAGGTCAGCTCGGGGAACGTCATGACCCGGAAACCCATCTGATCCCATTGATCCTGCAGGCTGCATCGGGTCGGCGCGAGGCGGTGACAGTGTTCGGTCGTGACTACGACACACCGGATGGCACCTGCATACGCGACTACGTGCATGTGGCAGACCTGGCGGCGGCCCATGCGCTGGCGGTGGATTATTTACGGGCCGGTGGCGAACGTGCCGCGTTCAACCTGGGCAATGGCCTGGGCTTTTCGGTGCAGCAGGTGATCGATACGGCCCGGGCAGTGACCGGGCGGCAGATCAGTACCCTTGACGCACCGCGCCGCGCGGGCGACCCGCCACGGCTGGTGGCGGATGCGAGCAAAGCCATCCAGGTGCTGGGCTGGCGCCCGGCGTTCGCTTCGCTGGAGGAGATTGTGCGGCATGCGTGGCAGTGGGAGTTGCAGTATCCCTGGGAGCGCTGAGTTGGTTTCGCTCCCTGTAGGCGCAGCAAAAGGCTGCACCTACAGGCGGACGGCCAGAAGGCTCAGTATCAGTAATAGGTCCGCGGCTGTTCGTCAGCCTTGTTCAACACAGTCCCGATCAGGTTCACCGTGGCCAGGTGATGCAGGCAATCCTCGATTTCCTTTTTGTTGTTCATCCCGTTGGCCACCACCAGCAATACACAATCAAACTTGGGCATCACGGTGATTGCATCGTCCGAGCTGAGCAGCGGTGGCAAATCGAAAATGCAGATGCGCGACTCGTAGCGGTTGCGCAACTCGCCAATCAGGTTGTTCACCTTGGGCGAGGACAGCATCTCGGTCGACAGGGGGACGGGTACCCGCGTCGGCAGCACCACAAAGCGCGGCAAGGTCGGGTTGACCAGGCAGTCCTGCAGCTCGGCCTTGTCCGTCAGAAACTCGTTCAGTGCCTGCTCCATGGGCAGCCCCAGGTAACTGCCGACCTTGGGCCGGCGCAGGTCGAAGTCCACCAGTAACGCAGTCTTGGTGGTGTGGTGGGCAATACTCATGGCCAGGTTGATCGCCAGCATTGTCTTGCCCGCTTCAGGCGTTGGCGAGGTGATGGCCAAGGTACGCCAGCCGTTCTCGTCCATGGCCCTGAGCACCTGCGTACGCAACAGGTCGATCGGCCCGTTCATGTTGGAGTTCTTGTTGTACGCGACGATGCGGTTGCGCTCCAGGTGGTCTGCACGCAGCGGTACCACCTTGGTGTTCACGTAATCGAACTGACCCGGCACTTCTGCCAGCGCCGTACCGGGGGCGGGAGACAGTGCCTGGGGAGTACCTGGGGTAACCTGATGAATATTGTTGCCAACAGCCGGCTTGATCCTGTCCATCACTGCTTTCCCTATACAAACCGAGACATGACTTTGTACAACAGCACATCCAGTGGCATGTAGAACACGTGCACCAGCCCTATCATGATAGCTGCCAGCGCCAGTGCCGCCAGGATCAGGCGATTGCGCCAGCGCTTGCGTCGGGCCACGTCGGCTCGGGTATCGATATAGGGCAGTGCCACCAGCACCCGTTTGCCCAGCAGGCTTTCCAGGGCGCCAACGCCGCGCACGCGCTGATTGAGCATTTCCAGCAGCATCACCAGCGCACCGCCACCAGCTGGCGCCAGCACCAGGCCCAGCGCGGCGATTTTCTTGCGGTTGGGCTTGATCGGCTTCTCGGGCAACAGCGGAGGCTCCAGCAGCACAAAGCGTTCAGCCTTGTTTTCCTGCTCGAGGCTTTCGGTAATTTTTGCGCCCATTTCCTTGGCACGAATCTCTTCGTATTTCTTGCGCGCGTTGTCGTGGTCACGCATCAAGGTCACCAGGCCACGCTCGACCTGCGGCGCCTCGAGGATCTCGGCCTCGTACCCTTCCATTTTCCGGGTCAGCTCGCGCTTTTGCTCTGCCAGCGAGGCGATACGCACCTGGGCGGCGCTCATCTTGGCACGGACACGGGCCACGTCGAGGCTGACCGTGGACGCTGCCGCAGTGCGACCACCACTGGCTTCGAGCGCCTGGATCTTGCGTTTGATCGCCACCACATCCGGGTGGGCGTCCTTGTAGCGGGTCAGCAGCCGGGCGTATTCGGCTTTCAGGCTTGGCAGGTCCTCGGGCTGGTCGGCACGGGTTGATCGGGTGCCTTCGGCAGCCTTGGTGGCAAGGCCTGCATTGGCCGCAGACAGTTCCAGCTCCAGGTAGCGCAGCTCTTCCTGGGCAGCCTTGTAGTCACGGTCGACCTCACGGAATTCCAGCTCCGCACGCGACAGCATGTTCATGCGCAGGGTCTGGTGCTCGGGCAAGGCATTGGCGTGGGCCTGCTTGAAATCGGCCAACTGGTTTTCCAGGCTGGCCAGCTCGGCGCCCAGCTTGTTGGCTTCCTGGGTGAGGAATTCGGTGGTTTCGTTGGCCCGCTCGGTGCGCTGCTTGAGGTTTTCGTTGAGGAACAGCGTCACCAGTTCGTCGGCGACTTCCTTGGCCACTTGTGCCTGCTTGTGCTCGAACGACACAGTGAACGCCACGGTCGCTTCACCACGTCCACGCACGTAGGTGGTAAGGGTTTGGACCACGATCGCGTTGCGCATCTGGTCGATCTTGTCGCTTTCGCTGAAGCGCTTGTCGGCGAACAGGTCATACTTGCCGATGATGCGCAGCAGGTTTTCGCGGGTCATCACCCGTTGGCGGATCACCTCGATGCGCTCATCGGCAAAAGTGGTGGTGTTGGTCGACACCAGCTCGGGTGAAATCTGCTGCGACTCCACCAGAATGGTGCCGGTCGACTGGTAGATCGGCGGCACCATCAACGCGACGGCCACGGTCGCGGCGAGAATGACTGCGGCACTCACCCCTAACACCAGGGCCCTGTCCTTGATAATGGCGATGTAATCTCTGAGGGAGAGCTCGTAGTCAGACTTCATAGGGCCACCTTGAAGTTCAGATGTCGGGGTACCTGTACGTCAACGTCAAACCAACGATCGTAGCGGTCGCATCCGGTACATGGTCCTGCTGCCGTTCTTTGTACATCAGCGACAGGCGCAGGTCCCAGTAAGGCGAAAACTGGCGGCTGGCCCATACGCTGTAAGTCTGCAGCGTGTTGGGCGACTGCCCTTTGCTGTCTTGCCACGCGGCGTCCGCGCCCACCCGGGACAACTCGGTCAACGCATAGCTCCACACACCCCGCACCTGGTCCAGCTCGGCGAAGCCGCCTTCGGCACTGGCCACCGTGCTGCGCTCGGCTGTGAGGCTGGCATCGGCACGCGGGCCGGTGTACAGCAACGCAACCCCACCCTCCCCGCGTCGGCCGCCGCCGTCACCTGACACTTGGTTGACGCCAATATGGGCATCGGCGCTAAAGCCTTCGGCAAGCTGGTATTTGACGCCGACTGCCGGGGTGTAGCTGTTGGAAGCGGTCGCGGTAAGGTCCTGTTCGGGCTCATAGCGCCGGGCACCAAAACGGGTATACAGATCAGCCCGCTCGTTCCAGGCGTAAGTCCAGGTAAAGACGTTCGCCAGTTCGTCGTAGCCCGTCAGCGTGCTGATGTCGTAACGGGCACGGTTGTAGGTGGTTTCGTTGCTCAAGGTACTGCGCTCGGTCACCGCCTGGCTCCAGTTGCCAGTCAAGGTGTAAAGCTTCTGCGTACCGTCGGTGGTAATCACCCCGGTATCCAGTACTGTCCCCGACAACGTCGAGCTCTCGTTGTAGCGCGCCACCAGGCCGAAACGCCCCCGCTCGGTGGTGCGCTGCCAGCCCAGGCTGATATCAGGATCTTCACGGTCATCGACGATATCCGTATCGGACGAGCGCAGCACATGCATGCCAAGCCCCAACCTCAATTCGTCACGGTCAAAAGTGCCGATCAGGGTGTAATCCGGCGCGATGATCGTGCGCGTTATGCCCTTTTCCCCCGAGGTCAGCAGCAATGGGTTGCTGTCGTATTCGACGGATGTCGGTACCACCACCGTAGACTGCCAATTTGCCGCCAGTACCGCGTCCGTAAACGGCAAGACCAAGATTGCCGTTGCAATGCGAGTTGTTCTAAGAAGAGGCATTAAATGTTCTTATTAAAAGGCAAGATCAAGGAACGACCAGCGTATCGCCAGCCTGGAGTTGGATGTTGGTGGACATGTCCCGGCCAGACACCAGGTCCTTATATCGCACGGGCAGGATCTTTTGGGAAGCACCCGTGCCGCGGACCACCTTGATTTCGCTTTCGTCAGCAAACTTGTCCAGGCCACCTGACATGCTCAGCGCCTGCAATACCGCAGTGGGGCCTGCCATTTGCACAGGCCCGGGCTTGATCACTTTGCCTTGGACATAGACCATATTGCCGGCAATGCTTTTGACGACAACGCTGACGTTAGGGTCGGGGAGGAATTTTTCGAGTTTGGCAGCGACCTGCTTTTCGACTGCCGTCACGTCCAGCCCGGCAACATTGATGCGCCCGGCCAGGGGGAAGGTAATACTGCCATCGGGCAGTACGGTGGCTTCTTGACGCAGGCTGTCTTCCTGCCACACCGAAACCATCACCACATCGCCGGGGCTAAGCAGGTAGGGAGCACCGCTCTGGTCGGCGTTAGCGGCGCCGGACCCCACCGTCAGCATGCACAAAGCGGCAAATATTGAACGCACCATGAGGGTCCCTCCGGCCAAATGGCCCGACAAAGAGCACTGAATGAGAACAACACACCAACTCTCGCTCCGCTTCACGGCGCACAGCTGCCGCGATGGCCTCGACCTTCCTGGAGGCCCTTACCTTGACGCTGTAGACGTGGGCTGCAACGTTCTGTAAACGTTGGCCCTTACGGGCTACTGGGAATATAGCAACGGTTGGAGAATTCACAAGCCATGCCTGTGGCCTCTCGGCAATGGGCAGTCACTTCGGGTACAAGGTGTCCGGTTCAGATCTTTCTGCGGTTGGCAACAGCAACAAAACCGACGACAGCAAAGGCAAAGAACCAGCCTGCAGTTGAAACAGGAATGATACTGTTCTGATTGATATACGAATCTGCCGCACGGGCAGCACCACTTAGCATCACCAGCAAGAACATCGATTTGATTATCAGAGTCGAGCGCATACTCCCCTCCTAAAAACAGGAAAATCAATTAGTTATTGGCGCGGTGTTGCGGGGTTGTTTCGTTGTTGATTTGAGCTTATGGGCACAATGACACTACGTCAATGATCCGACACCATAATAAAATTCAATGGGCGATGGGTGCTTTCGTCAAAAAAACGACATGCAGATTATGCAAGGGAGGGCTGCTGCGATGAATCTGGCGTTTCACAGCTGAGAATACGCGGGGGCATACCTGCCCCCCCACGTATTCATTCGTCCGCGTGGTGAACCACGACCAGTAATTGCGCTGGAGTAACACCTACCGAGCGCAGCCGGTGCGGCGTCTGGGCATTGAAATGCAGGGCGTCGCCCTGCTCCAGCATTACCCGCTCGCTCATGAAATCCACTTCCACCTGGCCTGCGTGAACAAACAGGAACTCTTCGCCCTGGTGTTCCTTGAACGTGGGGTCGCTGAACTCGGACGGCGGCTGGATCAGAAACGGCAGCAGGCTGCGCTGGCCAACCTGACTGGTGAGGGCCGCGTACCCCGGCCCTTGTCCATCGCCAACCAAGGCCTGGCGCTCGGTATGGCGCACCAGGCTGTAGCGGCTCTGCCCGGCCTGTTCTTCGGCGAACAGCTCTTCGACATTGACGTTCAGCGCCCTCGCCAGTTTCAGCGCCGCAGCGATCGAGGGCGTGTTGAGGCCCCGCTCGACCTTGGACAGGTAGCTTTTGGTCATGCCAGTCTTTTCGGCCAGCATTTCCAGGGTCATCCCCAGTTTCTTACGCAGCAGTTTCAATCGGATAGACATGTGACGCGGGTTTCCCAGGCTGAGGCAGCCATGATACGCGTCTAATAGCTGACGCCAAGCCTGCAGAGGCCTTGAATCAAGGCATCACTGGCGGTACGTACTGCAGCGTTGTACCCAACGCCCACAGCAACACCAGCACCAACGGCACATGCACCAGCAATTGCACGAACGAGAACCCGATCAGGTCGCGCGCCTTGAGCCCCAGCACGCCCAGCAGCGGTAGCATGTAGAACGGGTTGATCAGGTTCGGCAAGGCTTCGGCCGCGTTGTAGATCTGCACCGCCCACCCCAGGTGGTACTGCAGGTCGTTGGCCACCAGCATCACGTAAGGGGCTTCGATGATCCACTTGCCACCGCCTGAAGGGATGAAGAAGCCCAGCACCGCGGAATACACGCCCATCAGCACGGCATACGTGTCGTGGGTGGCAATCTGGGTGAAGAACAGTGAAATATGGTGGGCCAGCGTCTGTTCATCGACTCCCTTCACCTGGGTGAGGATGGCGGCGATCGAACCATACAGCGGGAACTGGATCAGCACACCGGTGGTGGTCGGTACCGCACGCGCCACCGCGTCAAGGAAGCTGCGTGGGCGCCAGTGCAGCAAAGCACCGAGCATGATGAACAACAGGTTGTAGGTGTTGAGCCCCGAGATGGCGGTAATCGCGGGTTTTGTCGCAAACTCCTGATAGAGCCAGCCAGCAGCCAAGGCCACCAACAGCAGGATCAGGATCGGGCTGTGTTCCAGCCACTCCCCCGGGCGCGTGCGTTGCGTGGCGGGTGGCGCTGTGAAGCTGGGGTCGACACCGCAGTCTTCGGCGCTACGTGCGCTGTTCGGGCCCGGCGCGGTGGCGTAGGCGATCACCAGCGAGACCACCACCAGCGCCGCCAGCATCACGCCGGACTGCCAGAGAAAGATGGTTTCGGTAAACGGAATCACCCCGGTTATCGACAGGATTGAAGGTGGCAGGCTGGCCGGGTTGGCCTGCAACTGCGCCGCCGAGGATGACAGGCCCAGCGCCCACACCGCACCCAGGCCCAGATAAGCCGCCGCACCCGCTGCGCGGTAATCCATCTTCAGGTCGGTACGCCTCGCCAGGGCGCGTACCAACAAGCCTCCAAACACCAGCGACAGCCCCCAGTTGAGCAAGGAGGCCAGCATCGAGATCAGTGCTACCCAGCACACTGCCGAGCGCCCATTGCCGGGGATGCGCGCCAGGCGATCGATCAGCCTCGCGGCGGGCGGCGAGCTGGCCACCACATAACCGCCGATGACCACGAAGGCCATCTGCATGGTGAACGGTATCAGGCTCCAGAAACCGTCGCCAAAAGCCTTGGCGGTGTCGGTCGGTTTGGCGCCCATGGCCAGTGCGCCAATACACACCAGCAGTACCGCCAACGCGGCGAACACCCAGGAGTCGGGGAACCAGCGTTCAGCCCAGTTGGAGCAGCGCAAGGCAAAGCGCGCGGAGCGGCTGTCTTGAATTTCAGCGGCCACGGTGAATTCCTTTTATTGGTTTTATGAGATGAAGCGGTATTGCCAGGCAACGCAAAAAACCTGTGGGAACGGGCTTACCCGCGAATGCGGCGGTCTATGTACCGACGCATTCGCGGGTAAGCCCGTTCCCACAGGGTGAGATCACGTCATGCCTTAGAAGGTCATTTCCTTCACATCATCCGGCACGATCAGCTTGCCGGCGGTTTTCTCGATAATTTCCTCGACGCTGACCCCAGGTGCGGTCTCGCGCAGGATGAAGGCGCCGTCTTCGATTTCCAGGTAGGCCAGGTCGGTCAACACCTTGCGGATGCAGCCAGCACCGGTCAGCGGCAGGCTGCACTGCGGCAGCAACTTGGACTCGCCGTCCTTGGAGGCGTGGGTCATGGTGACGATGATGTTCTCGGCGCCGGCCACCAGGTCCATGGCCCCACCCATGCCCTTGACCAGCTTGCCCGGAATCATCCACGAGGCGATATTGCCCTGCACGTCCACCTCGAAAGCGCCCAGTACAGTCAGGTCGACGTGGCCGCCACGGATCATGGCGAACGATTGTGCCGAATCGAAGATCGAGGCGCCGCGGCGGGCGGTGACAGTTTGCTTGCCGGCGTTGATCATGTCGGCATCGAGGGTGCTTTCGGTCGGGAACTCGCCCATGCCGAGCAGGCCGTTTTCCGATTGCAGCATCACATCCATGTCGGCGGGTACATAGTTGGCCACCAAAGTGGGGATGCCGATGCCCAGATTGACGTAGTAACCGTCCTTCAGTTCACGAGCAACGCGTTGCGCCATCTGTTCGCGGGTCAGTGCCATGGTCAGGATCTCTTTGTTGTTCTGTTGGATGGCGCTCAGGCCTTGACGGTGCGCTTTTCGATACGCTTTTCGAAGGTGCCGACGATGACACGGTCCACGTAGATGCCCGGGGTGTGGATTTCGCTTGGCAGCAGCACGCCGGGCTCGACGATTTCTTCCACTTCGACCACGGTGATCTTGCCGGCGGTGGCCGCCAGCGGGTTGAAGTTTTGCGCAGTGTTGCGGTAAACCACGTTGCCGTAGTGGTCGGCCTTCCAGCCCTTGACGATGGCGAAGTCACCGGTGATGGATTCTTCCAGGATGTACTTGCGGCCCTTGAACTCGCGGACTTCCTTGCCGTCGGCAACCGGGGTGCCATAGCCAGTGGCGGTGTAGAACGCCGGGATGCCGGCACCACCTGCGCGCATTTTTTCGGCGAGGGTGCCCTGTGGGGTCAGCTCCACTTCCAGCTCGCCACTGAGCAACTGGCGTTCGAACTCGGCGTTTTCGCCCACATAGGAAGCGATCATCTTGCGAATCTGTCGGTCTTCCAGCAGCACGCCCAGACCAAAACCGTCGACACCGCAGTTGTTGGAAACCACGGTCAGGCCCTTGACGCCACGCCGCTTGATTTCGCTGATAAGGTTTTCCGGGATGCCGCACAGGCCGAAACCACCGGCCAGTACCGTCATGTTGTCGCTCAGGCCTTCGAGGGCCTGTTCATAGGTTGCAACGCGCTTGTCCAGTCCGGCCATGCTGATCCGCCTTTTGTAGTTGTTTAACCGACGAGGCTGTCGGTGAGCGTGTGCAGACATCTTCACCGCAAGCGACTGATTTGTTAATTTTGTTTTCGTCATCGATTGATAATTTTTACAAAACAAACGACAGGCCCGACATGAACGTCAAACAACTGCGCGCCTTTGTCGCCGTGGCCAAGTACCAGAGCTTTGCCCAGGCCGGTGAACACCTGCACGTTTCGCAACCGGCACTGAGCCTGACCATCAAGGCGCTGGAAGAAAACCTCGGCGGCGCCCTGCTCAGCCGCACCACGCGCAGCGTCAGCCTGACTGCCGAAGGCGAAGTGCTGCTGCCGCTGGCACGCCGCCTGCTGGCCGACTGGGACGACACCGAAGAGATGCTGCGCCAGCGCTTTACCCTGCAATTGGGCCGCGTGTCGGTGGCGGCCATGCCGGCTTTTGCCGGCAACCTGTTGCCCCACTCACTCAAGGTGTTTCGCCAGCGCTACCCCAAGGTCAACGTCACGGTGCACGACGTGATCAACGAACAGGTACAGGAACTGGTACGCCATCGTCGCGTCGAACTGGGCATCGGCTTCGAGCCGGATAACATCGATGGGCTGGACTTCCATCCGTTGTATATGGACCGCTTCGTTGCGGTAGTGGCCGCCGACTCACCCTTGGCACTGCTGCCCCAGGTCAGCTGGGCACAGCTGATGGCCGAAGATTTCGTGGCCCTGCAGCGCCCTTCAGCGGTGCGCCTGCTGATGGAGCAGAATGTGGCGGCCCGCCACGGCAAGCTGGCAGTCGCGTTCGAAAGCCACCAGCTGACGACCATTGGCCGCATGGTTGCCAGCGGCCTGGGGGTCAGTGCCGTTCCGGCGCTGTGCATCAACCAGATGCAGGAACTGGGTGCCCGCTGCGTAACCTTGGTCGAGCCCACTGTCGAGCGGCGCATCGGCGTGATTGCCCTCAGCGAGCACAAGCTTTCCACCGCAGCGCAAGCACTGCTTGAGGTTCTTCTTTCCAATACCCGCATCCCGGAGGTGACATGCGTTACGTAACACTGGCAGGCACGAGCGTCCCAGCGATCGGCCAGGGCACCTGGTACATGGGCGAAGACCCAGGTCGCAAGGCTGCCGAAGTCGCGGCGCTGCAACAGGGCATCGAGCTGGGCCTGAACCTGATCGACACCGCCGAGATGTATGCCGAAGGTGGGGCAGAAGAGGTCGTTGGCCAAGCCATTGCCGGGCGCCGCGACCAGGTATTTCTGGTCAGCAAGGTCTACCCGCACAATGCCGGCCTGCGCGGCATGGCGGCTGCCTGCGAACGCAGCCTCACCCGGCTGGGCACCGACTGCATCGACCTGTACCTGCTGCACTGGCGTGGTCAGCACCCGCTGGAGGAAACCGTCGAAGGCTTCGAGCGCTTGCGCGAGCAAGGCAAGATCAAGCGTTGGGGCGTGTCCAACTTCGATGTCGACGACTTGCGCGAACTGCACAACCCTGATTGTGCAACCAACCAGGTGTTGTACAACCCGGCCCAGCGTGGCATCGAATTCGACTTGCTACCGTGGTGCGAAAAACGTGGCTTGCCAACCATGGCCTACTGCCCGCTGGCTCAGGCCGGGCGCTTGTTGCAGCACCCGGTACTGGCGGAAATCGCAGAGCGTCATGGCGCCACACCGGCCCAGGTCAGCCTGGCCTGGGTGACCCGCGATGACGGCGTGATCGCCATCCCCAAGGCGGTGGCGCCCGAGCACGTGCGGCTCAATGCAGCAGCGGGAGCGCTGACCTTGACCAGCGAAGACCTGCGGGCGATCGATAAGGCGTTCCCTGCACCGACGCACAAGCAACGGTTGGCGATGGTGTAACCGGCGAGCACAAGCTGGACCAGTAGATGGCCTCTGTGGGCGCGGGCATGCCCGCGAACACCGGCAAGGCCGGTGCCATGCAACGCGGTGGCTGCTTCGCGGGCTCGCCCGCTCCCACAGGAGACCGCGCAAGTACCGAGCGTTGAGCAAGCCTTGAGCAACTGCGTCACCACCGCCCGCCGCTGCCGTTCGCCAAGCGCAATCTGGCCCAAGACGCGACCTTTGTGGGAGCGGGCATGCCCGCGAACACCGGCAAGGCCGGTGCCCTGCAACGCGGTGGCTGCTGCTCGGGCTCGCCCGCTACCACAGGGAACTGTGCAAGTACCGAACGTTGGGGTTTCAGTGGAAATCCCGGCTGCGCACATCCAGCCCTTGCAGCAGCGGACTCACATCCTCCAACCGCCGAGCAATCAGGTGCCGCACCCCATTCTCCTGCTCCAGCCGCCCACTGACCTTGAGCAACTGCGAACCCACCAGCGCCCGCCGCTGCCGTTCGGCCAGCGCACGCCACACCACCACGTTGACCATGCCATGTTCGTCCTCCAGGGTAACGAAGGTCACACCGCTGGCGGTTTGAGGCCGTTGCCGGCCCACCACCAGCCCGGCCACAGCAATGTTGTCGCCATGCTCCACACCCTGTAATTCACTGGAGCTGCGACACCCCAGTGCCCTCAGACGAGCGCGCAACAGGGCCAGTGGATGTGGGCCAAGCGTAGTGCCGAGGGTTTGATAATCGGCCATCAGGTCCTCGCCCACGGTTGGCACGGGCAATTGCACCGTTTCTTCAGGCAAGGCCTGCACATCGGCGAACAACGGTAGCTGCGGCTGCACCGCCGCCACCTGCCAGCGCGCCTGATGCCGATCGCTGGCCAAGGCGCGCAGCGCCCCGGCATCAGCCAGGCGGGCACGGGCCCGAGCGTCCAGGCCGGCGCGCAGGCATAGGTCTTCGACGTTGCGCCACGGCCGCTGCGCCCTCGCCTGCTGCAAGCGCCTGGCATCGGCTTCGGCCAGGCCACGCACCAGCCGCAGCCCCATGCGAATGGCCAGGGTGCCTTCAGCATCAGGCTCCAGGGTGCAGTCCCAGTCGCTGTGGCAGACATCAACCGGCCGAACCTCGATACCTTGGCGGCGAGCCTCTTGCAGCAGCTGATCAGGGCTGTAGAAGCCCATCGGCCAACTGTTGACCAACGCACAGGTGAAAATCGCCGGCTCATGGCACTTCAGCCAACTGCTGGCATAGCACAGCAAGGCAAAGCTGGCCGCATGCGACTCAGGGAAGCCATAGCTGCCAAACCCCTTGATCTGCTCAAAGATGCGCTCGGCAAACGCCAGCGTGTAACCATTGCGCAACATGCCCTGCACCAGCCGTTCGCGGTGCGGTTCCAGCCCGCCGTGGCGCTTCCAGGCTGCCATGCTGCGGCGCAACTGGTCAGCCTCGCCCGGGGTATAGTCGGCCGCGACCATCGCCAGTTCCATCACCTGCTCCTGGAACAGCGGCACGCCCAAGGTACGTTCGAACACTTCCTTCAGTTGCGGCGACGGATACGTCACCGGCTCCTGCTTCAAGCGCCGGCGCAGGTACGGGTGCACCATGTCACCCTGAATCGGCCCGGGGCGGACGATGGCGACCTCGATGACCAGGTCGTAGAACTTTTGGGGCCGCAGCCGCGGCAACATGGCCATTTGCGCGCGTGACTCGATCTGGAACACGCCCATGGTCTCGGCACGGCTGATCATAGCGTAGGTGGCCGGGTCTTCGCTGGGGATGGTCGCCAGGGTCAGGTGCCGGCCACGGTGGTGTAGCAGCAGGTCGAAGCAGCGGCGCAAGGCGCTGAGCATGCCCAACGCCAGTACGTCGACCTTGAGCAGGCCGACCATGTCCAGGTCATCCTTGTCCCACTGGATCACCGTGCGCTCCGGCATCGCGGCATTCTCCACCGGCACCAGCTGGTCGAGTGGTTGCTGGGAGATGACAAAACCGCCCGGGTGCTGTGACAGGTGCCGAGGGAAGCCGATCAGTTCGCTGGCCAGCACCAGCACCCGCCGCAGCGAAGGGCTGCCCGCTTCGAAACCGGCTTCGGCCAGGCGCTGGTCATCGGGTATGCGATCGCTCCAGCGGCCACAACATTTGGCCAGGGCATCCACCTGGTCGGTGGGTAGCCCCAGCACCCGCGCCACATCCCGCACCGCACCGGCGGCATGGTAGGTGTTGACTACCGCAGTGAGCGCCGCCCGGTGTCGGCCATAGCGACGGAACACATACTGGATCACCTCCTCGCGCCGGTCGTGCTCGAAGTCCACGTCGATGTCCGGCGGCTCGTTGCGCTCGCGCGACAGGAAGCGCTCGAACAGCAGGTGGTGTTTCATGGGGTCAAGCTCGGTGATGCCCAGCACGAAGCACACCACCGAGTTGGCTGCCGACCCCCGGCCCTGGCATAGGATGCGCTGGCTGCGGGCGAAGGCGACAATGTCGTGCACTGTCAGGAAGTAACTTTCGTAGCCCAGCTCTTCGATCAGCCCCAGTTCCTTGGCAAGCACATCCCGCACTTTGCCACTTGGCCCGCCTGGCCAGCGCAGCGGCATGCCTTGCTCGCACAATTCGCGCAGCCAGCTTGCCGGGGTATGCCCCTCGGGCACCAGTTCGCGTGGGTACTGGTAACTCAGTTCGCTCAGGTCAAACTGGCAGCGCCGGGCAATGACCAGGGTCTCGGCCAGCAGGTCGAGCGGATACAGCTCGGCCAGTTGCGCCTGGCTGCGCAGGTGCCGTTCACCATTGGCAAACAGAAAGCGCCCGGCCTCGCTCACCTGGCAATGCTGGCGGATGGCGGTCATGCAGTCCTGCAAGGCACGGCGGCCACGCACGTGCATGTGCACGTCGCCACAGGCCACGGTGCGAATGCCTACATCAGCCGCCAGCGCCTGCAACCGTTGCAGGCGCATGGCATCGTCACTGCCCCGGTGCAGGTGCACGGCCAGCCACAGACGCTCAGCGAACACACTGCGCAGCCACGCGCCGGTAGCGGTATCGCCACTGTCAGCGGCCACCCACAGGGCCAGCAGGCCTTGGTGGTGCAGCAACAGGTCATCACGAAACAGCTGGTACGCACCCTTCTCTGCCCGCCGGCGGGCACGGGTGATCAGGGCGCACAGGTTCTGGTAGCCGGTCAGGTTCTCGACCAGCAGCACCAGCTTGGGCCCGTCGCACAGTTGCACCTCGCTGCCAACGATCAGCCGCAACTGGTGCACCTTGGCTGCCTGCCAGGCGCGCACGATACCGGCCAGCGTGCATTCGTCAGTGATCGCCAACGCCTGGTAGCCCTGCTCGCGCGCACGCCGGAACAGCTCGTCGGCGCTCGATGCACCGCGCTGGAAGCTGAAGTTGGAAAGGCAATGCAGCTCGGCATAACCCGGGGTGTTCATGCGAACCAACCCTGCAGCCAAAGCGGGCCAGCCTGGCTCAGGTCGCGGTAGGCCCAGCCGCGCAAGCCGTCACGGGTTTCGATGCGGTAGTAGTCGCGCCGCACATCGCCGCCATCCCACCAACCTGATTCGATACGTTCGGCGTAGCCCTGCACCTGGTAGGCGGCGTCATCCAGCGCGATCGGTGCCGACAACAGCCAGCCCGGGCGGCTGCCCGGTGCAACCGGCATGTTGCCTTGGGCACCCTGCTCTACCAAGTGCCAGGCGCATTCGGGGCGGTGATCGGCTGCTGCGCCAAGCCCCTTGACGGCCTCATCCCCCAGGCGGGCGCGCAGCCGCTCACGCAACTGCGCCCAGGGTTGCGCCTGTTGCGCCCGCGGGTCGAACAACGCCTGATGCTGTGGCACGAAGGGTGGCAAGTCTTCGGCAACCAGCCGCAGGTTGCGCACCGGTGCGGGTATGCGCAGCGGCTCAAGGCGCGCGCGGGCCAGCTCGAACAGCATCGCAGCATCGCGTTCCGCCGCCAGCAGGCCCACCTTGAGCAGGGTATCCGGCCCCTCGGCGTGCTCCAGATGCAGGCAGAAGCGCTGCACGCCACAGTCTCGCCCGGCCAGAAAGGCAGCAAGGTCGTTGAGCATGCGCCGCAGCGGGAACAACAGCGCCTGGTGCGACTCGACGTCGAAGTTGAGTTCCAGCCGGGTTTCGAAACGGTCCGGTGGCTGGTAGAAATCCAGCCCCAGGTTGCGCAGGCCGAGCAACTGATCGAGGTGCAGCTGCACCTGGGCCGCAAAGCGCCTGGCCAAGGTATCGCGCGGCAAGGCCAAAACCTGGCCCAGCTGGTGCAAGCCCATGCGGGCAAACGCTTCGGCCGCCTCTGCCGGCAGGCCGACGCGCGTGATGGGCATGCCAAGCAGCGCCGCTCGGGTGGCGTCGACATCGCCCACGGCCAGGCCATCGTGGCCATTGGCGAGCATGCGAGCAGCCACCGGGTTGCTGGCCAGGACAATGCGTTGACGCAGGCCCAGTTCTGCCAGCTCCTGACGCAGACGCGCCTCGAACAAGGGCCAGGGCCCGAATAGTTGCAGGCTGGAACCCACTTCCAGCAGCAGCGCCCGTGGGTAATGCAGGCTGACCTGGGCGCTGAAGCGGTAGGCCCAGGCCGCCAACAGCTGCTGCACCTGATCGATGCGTTTGGGGTCGGCTTCGACACAGGTGAAGCCATCAGCCAAGGCACGCGCTGCGGTCAGGGTTTGCCCGGCCCGCAGGCCCAGTGCAGCGGCCGCCGGATTGACTGCCTGCAACAGGCGACGCTGGGTCGGCCCGCCAATCAGCACCAAAGGCGTGTCAGGGTCGTCACGCTCACGCAGGACGGTGTCCAGCGCAAGCTGCGGGAGCAGGATGCAGGCCCAGAGCATGGTGCATCAGCCCCGCCCCGGGCAGGGAATAGGCAGCGCTGGAGGCATGCCACCCCGGCTTTTCAGCACGCGCCATTGCGCCGGGCGTGTGTCGACTGCAATGCGCAGCGCTGCGGGTGAAGGGTTGTGCGACGCCTGCTGCGGCCTGCAGGCGAACGCCAGTGCCTGCCCGGTTTCGGCCGCTACCTGCAAGCGCCGCAGGGCGCGGTCATCGGCACGCTCCGGCCAGCACAGCACCGCCGCGCAACTGCCCGAGCGCAGGCACTGCTCTGCAGCCCACAGGGCATCGGCAGGCTCGGCATCCACCTGTACCAGCCAGCGCAGGTCCACCCCCGCTGCCTGCCAGGCCGGTGCATAGGGGATGAAAGGTGGAGCCACCAGCACCACTCTGCTGGCTTCTGCGCTCAGCCGGGCGAGGGTTGGCCACAGCAACTGCAATTCGCCACAGCCGGGGTTGGCCAGCAACAGCTCGCTCAGTGCTGCCGCTGGCCAGCCACCTTCCGGCAAACGTTCGTCGAGTGCCGCATGGCCGGTGGGCTGCAGCCCGAGCGGTCGCGCCTGGGCCTGCCGGCCGCGCCATACCCGGCGCTGTTCCAGCAGCCTGTCGAGGTCGACCACGGCGCCCATCAGTCACGCCTCAGCAAGCCGCAAAACACGCCTTCGATGAAAAAGTCCTGTTCGGGCTGCACATCGATCGGCGCATAGGCTGGGTTGCGTGGCAACAGCCGGTAAGTGCCGCCTTGGCGTTGCAGGCGCTTGATGGTCACTTCGCCGTCCAGGCGCGCAACCACGATTTGCCCGTCGCGGGCGTCGGCCTGTTGCAGGATGCCGACCAGGTCACCGTCAAAGATGCCGTCGCCGATCATCGAGTCGCCCCGCACCTTCAGCAGGTAGTCGGGGGTACGGCGGAACAGGCTGGGGTCGAGCAGCAACTGCTCGTGGATGTCCAGGTCCGGGCCGATGGGGGCACCTGCCGCCACCTGGCCCAGCACGGGTACTTCGAGGATTTCTGGTCGACGCAGTGGTTCGGCCAGGCGTATGCCCCGGGCCTGGTTTGGCGTGACATCGATGTAACCGGCCTGGCACAGGGCGGTGATGTGCTTGCGTGCAACGCTGCGCGAGGCAAAACCGAAGCGCGTGGCGATATCCGCCAGGCTCGGCGGCTGACCATGCTCGGCAATACGCTCACGGATGAATTCGAAAATGGCGCGGCGTTTGGGGGTAAGAGTGTCCATGGAGCACATTTGTACTCTTTTCGGAGCACGCTGAACAGCCCCCTTCGTCGTCAGCTTTGGTTATGATCCCTTGGCTTGTGTTTTTTCATCTGGATATCCCATGCTGACCGCCCTGCTGTTCGACCTTGACGGTACCCTCACCGACACTGACACCCTGCACCTTCAGGCCTTTCGCCAACTGCTGCGTGAACACGATGGCCGCGAGCTGAGCCAGGCGCAGTTCGATGCCCAGGTCAGCGGCCGCGCCAACGGCGAGCTGTTCGCCGAGCTGTTCAGCGGCGCCAGTGTCGAACAGTGCCAGGCGTTGGCCGACCGCAAGGAAGCGCTGTTCCGCGCAATGTCGCCGTCGCTTGAACCGATGCCGGGCCTGTTGCGCCTGCTGGAGCATGCCCAGGCCCATGACATCGGCATGTGTGTGGTGACCAACGCACCGCGGCTGAACGCCGAGCACATGCTGAACGCCATGGGCCTTGGCCAGCACTTTGAACATGTGCTGGTGGCCGAAGAGCTGGCACGGCCCAAACCTGACCCGCTGCCCTACCTCACCGGCCTGCAGCGGCTGGGTGCCGAGGCCGGGCAAGCGCTGGCCTTCGAGGACTCATTGCCGGGGACGGCCGCGGCCAGTAGCGCGGGGATCTTTACCGTGGGCGTGGCCACGACGCAGACGCCGGAGCGGTTGCTGGCAGCGGGAGCCAGGCTGGTTGTCGATGATTTCAATGATGCGGCGTTGTGGGCGCTGATCGAGCGTATGGCTTGAGATGTGGGATGTGTTTGAGACTGAGTGCCGCAGGGGCTGCGCCCGGTCTCGACACAAACACGAACTCCAGGTCGTACCTCTCGCCCCCCTGCCGAGCGCCAAGAGTGGCCATGCCTGGAGCAGCCTCGTGCTGTTAAAAGGCCCGTGCAGAAGCACTCATGGTGCCAAGGCCCGCTGCACTTCACTCACAGTGGTCGCCAAGCTGCTCAGGTGCAAGCTCGACACCCGCTCCACCGGCGCTTGATCCAGCGGCCGTTGCAAGGCGCTGCGCTTTCCACCAGGCGTCGCTTGAAACGCAACTGGCGGTCACCGAACAGGCGTCGCGCGCACAGCCGCGCGAGATGGCCACCGACGTTGAAACTGAAACGCCGGGTCAGGTTATCCACCGACACTTCTTCGCTCAGCTGGTCGAAGCGTCGTAGGCAAGGCTGTACGTGGCGTTGTTCTCGTTGACCAATGCGGCCAGGCGCAAGGCCTTGTCGTACTCGTAGCGAAGCCGCTGGCCCTTGGCGTTCTGGCGGCTGCTCACGCGAAGTACACTGCAACTGTGAGGTCTGGGCCTTGCATTTATATCAAGGAAATCGCTGTTCTTCATAACCATTAGGAAAGACATTTATTATACTCACCAACTCGCCGGACTCATATTTGAAATTTACGTCGAAGTCACTAAATACAGATTCAACATGCTCTTTTTGCCGAACATGTATTTTTTCTAGGCGAGAATCAACGTAGACATAATTTGACTCACTACATCCGTACTGGCCCCAATTCATGCTTTTCACCACCGCGCCCTCTTCAAGCAATGAAGTCGAAACATTCCTGAGCTTTCCGCTACTGGCAAAACAGATCCGTTCAATACATTCGCCACTATAGCGATAGAACTCCTTATTGATGATATTTTCAGACTGCCCATAAATCTCAACAAAGATCACCTTGTCATACTCATCCAAATGATACAGATGAGTATTTTTAATATGAACTGGAATTTTTTTTAAAACTTTCCCTTTCTTAAAGCCCGCCCGCTCGATCTCATATGGGCTGACGTTATATAACGCCCCATTGCTTATTACTATTTTTCTCGCTCTGGATAAAGCCTCAGACAAACAAGAAGACAGGACCTCCTCTGCTCGAGATTCAATATCTAAATATTTTCCTTCAAGATCTTTCAAGTTATTCATGCTTTGTCCAATCCAGAATATATTCCATGGGCAATTTCAGAATCGATCATATCCAACACGCTCAAGAAGTCACCACTCTTATCTATATCGTCCAGACGATCTACTTATAAGCATTGGTGTGAATGCTTGCATGATTGGGTAGGACGATGTTCACCCAGGTTCAACTGGTGCAGATGCCCGCAGCCGAATTACAAGTAGTTGAGGTTGCGATTATCCGTCGGGTCGTACTGGTGACGACGATGGATCGAATCGTAAGCATAGACTACCAGCAGCGACGTTAACGCCGAGGCAGTTGGAGAGTTTACCGCTGTTCAATTCAAGCGAACAACCGGGATGGTACTTGTTGCTTAGTATTATTCATTCGAAAATACCATTAGGGAAATTCTGGAGAATCTATTTTCGTACAACGCCTACAACGGCGCCCTCAACAGACTTAATTAAACGCTTTTGCTGGGCCCACTTAAAGGCAGCAGAGTCAGAAGAACACACACCATTAAAGATTAACTTAAATTTTCAGCCAAAATACCGAAACATTTCTTTCACGTCTTTGTCGCCCATCGGGGAATAGGACGGGTAGTCACGCTTACTTCCCGTCAAAGAGGTCTCATTATCAAAAATATCAACAAGCCTCACATTATCAGCCACGCCGTACACATACCTCACCGACTCTTGATTTGACGGCCTATAATCCGATTCGTAAGCAACAATTCTCCAGTCACCCTCAGCCTTACGATCAAAAAGCGAATAAGAATCTAATATGACAGGGTCACCCAAGCGCTCGAAAGAAACTGAATCAACCACAGGAACAGTAAGAACCTTGTCAAAAATCTCCACTACATGGCCAAGGCTATTTGGGGTCATAATGCGACCAACCCCATATTTTTTGGAGCCTAATGCGAAGCAAAATATATCCCCGCTTTTTATTTTTTTATAACTTGTTTTTATTCTTTCTTCCCACTCATAAACCTTAAGCGACGTCATCCGCAACCTCTTCATGGCACTTCTACACCTGAGACACAACAAACAATCACGCATAAATTCGACAGCTAGACTTTGTAAAGGTGCACTTTTGAATTTTTGTCGTAAAAATACAAGCCAACCACGCTTTCGCCATCTCGCTCAATGAATATTTCTGTACCAGGAGCACTATTGCTTGCATAAGCAAGCATTGATACTATCCGTGCTGCTTCACACCTATATTCATAGCACCAATATTCACCATCGTCCTCCAGGCGGCATGATATATCTGGGACTCGATTCTCAAATATGACCCCAGACGCCCTAATAGCCTTTCCTTCATCGTCAAAGCGGACTGAATAGGTCGACTGCCCCTCCACCTGATATATCTCAGTCTCTATTACTGTAGAGTTCACACCATATATATCAGACTTACAAAGGCCATGCTGCTCAGAATAATAGAACTTAAAGCAATTTTTTTTATTCTTTGGCTCAGCGCTTAGCATGGGAGACGGAGTCACCCCAGCCAGTTCCAACCCATAAGGCAATATAGAAAGGCTTGGCCCCTTAGACCATTTTACTTCTTCGCTTGTTATGCGCTGCATGCCTGTACTTTCAGAAAGCCCCATATCAAGCTTAGATTTTAAAATCCCAAGCAAATCCTTAAATTTATCAGGAATCACGACCACCTCCTAACAGCAAAATTTTACCGCTATTTAGTTGCTCAACACATAAGACAAACCATTCTAAACAACCAACTCAACTGCGCTACCATTAAAAAGTTCCTGCAACGCTTCTCGCAAGGAAGAAATCCGCCCTGCCAGCTCTAAAACTCCTTCATCAAATTTCACAAGGATGCTTGAACCACCCAAGCTATCAATGAACGGCGGCTTGACCTCAACCCTAAGACCACTTTCCTCCAAGACTAATTTTTTTATAGCGCCCGCCATTTCATAGGTTGCGCCCGAAACTTGCAACCCAATACCATCATCAACACTCAAATTATCTTCATCATCTAAGCGAGTCATTATCAGATAATTTACAGGATCAACACCGCCCTCACCAATGGCAACCACTAAAACATCGTTTTCTTCATAGCACTCGATGCTTGACGCGACGAAATTATTCATAGAACCCTACATCCCTAACCGCCCCAGAACCAGATACTGCATGAGTAGCGAGGGTGTTCTTTGAAACCCCTATTGCTGCCTCATCTGGCGACATATTTCCACTTTGCCAAACACCAGTGGCCTTTCACATTGCCGCTGCTGTCGTACAAAGTTGCAATCGCATTATGTGTTCCCTTGCCGGATCCAAATGAAAGCTCAGCGGGTCAACATAGACACTTGGATGTACCTATTGAAAACGTTCCCCCCCCAACACCAGCAACCTAAAGCCCCCATTACAAACGCCCGCTCCAAAAACCAATCTAGATAACAATCAATTTATCCTTTGAATATCCAACGGGCCATCTGCCAGAACAATATAACTCAACCATCTTCAACCAGACACTGTCTTCCCCATAGTAGCACTCAGAGACATACTGGCGAAACGCAAAACAAGCCGCGTTTCTAGCAGCCACACTAAAGTCATGCGCACCCGACAAAAACTTATCTTTGGGAACATTCCTCACCGACTGCAGTACAGCTTTACTTACTCCAAGCCTAAGATCAAGCAAATCCTTAGGCGGCTTCGGAAAAAACTTGAACGGATCATCTTGAGTGGGAGTGGTCGGTAACCACTCAAGGTCTTCATAAGCACCAAGAAATTCAGCCTCTACCGGTTCAACAAAGACCTTAAACACGCTCTCTATATATATAACATTTTCAAATTTATCAGCCACCTCCCCCATCTTAGAAAAAAAGTTCGCACGCCCAATTTCATCAATCAGGTTTTGAAAATCCAGCATTTTAAACCCTCAAATCTGTCATGGCGCGCGGCAGCAAGGCTTTCCTGCAGCTTACCAGCCCTAGCGGATCAACACACCCAGTGGGTTCCGGCCCATATTTATAAAAATTACTACCGCCTTCAAGCCCAATTGGTTCCTAAGTAATGAACATCTCAGTTTCAGGACCATAATAAAGAAGAGTATTATAGTTAAGATTGATTTCACTATCAAAATACTGCCCTTAACGATTGTGCCGTCTCTGTCCGTCAGTTCCAGCGGCGTACCAACCTGGTCCGTATGGAAGTAATAGACCTTCTGCCCTTCCCCCTTCAACCTGATCAACCCGCGCCAACGGCGCATAGCTACCCGGCTCGGACAGGTACACCTCCCGGTGCAGGTCGTCGCGCTCCATGTCACTGGTCACCTGCCCATCCAGGTTCAGCTGGTGCAAGTGACCGCTGCCATAGTACGGCTGATTGACCTTGCGCCCATCCGGCAGGTTCCACGCTCGCACAGCGTGTGGAGCTCCGGCCGCTCGGCATTTCCGCCTTGGGTTTCCCAGCGATAATGCCAGCCCAGGTCCAGGGCGTTGTGGGTCGCCATCAGGCCCTCGGCGTTGCTGAAGCTGCGCACGGGGTCGCCGTTGCGGTTGATCACCGCGCTCAGCCGGCCGTGAGCGCTCTCACCAAATACAAAGCCGAATGTTGATGCCCGATACTATGCTCGCGATTTTGTGTAGCCCGCCCGCCATTAAGCGCCCCAGCAACAGCGCTCACCCATCAAATCTTCTGATAAAATAGTTATATTCTTCCGAAGAGTTGAGCAGTTCAGCTGTTTTATTTTCAAGCTCTTCTGCACCATCATCATCCGTAACAGTGACAAATAGCATCGGCTCCTGAATCTTAAAGGATGAAAAGAAACCTTCCCTACGCAGAGAACTTAAAACATTAACCATGAGCGAGAGCAGCCTTTCTTTAAAACGTAAGATATCGCTTCGGGCACTTGCCTCTCTCAGGTCCTTACAAATATCTTTGAAATACTCCCCCTTCCACCCCTCGTATTTCCATTCTGAAGAAGCCCACTTATAGTAGGGCATCAACTCTTCACGCTCTTCTTCACCTTCCCCCTTAAGTTTCTCCTCAAGTGCCTCAACGGAATTAACCGCAACCGCCATGGTCATAGCGCTACTATCCGTATAAAGCGCGCAAGCGTAGAACTGCTCATCCGGATGTTCCACACTCAAATCTTGCAGAGCTTTTGTCACCAAGGTTAAAGCCGTGCTCTCTAATGCCTGCCAATTCATTGCACTCTCCTGTTCAGTTCGACATCATCGACAACCAATTATTCTCGTTGACCAACGCGGTCAGGCGAATGGCCCTGTCGTACTCGTAGCGACTCTGTAGACGCTGCAGGTAAAGGTTTCCGTGGTGACGTCCGGGTGGCTGATGCGCTGCACTTCGCCGTCGGGCTTGCGCTCCAGCGTGGATGGTCTGATTACGCGCATTAGTTACGCTAGTCAGATCACATACAAAATAAGAATTTGCAAGAAGATGATAGTTCTCCCCAGGCGATTACATAAACGAAACCACATAACAAACAAACCGATTAAAACTTCTTTCAAACCAAAAGCACGAATCCTTACAGCGGAGAACGACGCCATCTATCATCAAAGCTTAAAACTTCTTTTTTCTTTATTTTCCAGTAGCCACCTTTAGACACTAAATACATCTTGGAGCACGTTTCAGCACCTTTAGTTTGCTGCACTTGAACTGTCAGCATTTTTTCATCACCACCCAGAAGCTCTAACTCATCAGTCGCAGGATCATAAGTGGCAGGCTTAGTGCACCCAAGATCCATGAGGCGCCCGTAGTTAAATTTATCCTTGACTGAATATCTATCAAGTATTTCTTCAAGCTTTCTTGCGTATTTATCTTTTAGCTCAAGATCTTCTACTCCCTGAGCCAGATTTTTTTTACGCTGATCAAAAAACTCAATCTCCCAGCAGTTCATTTCCCTCATGAAAGCTATCAGTTCACCAGGAGGGGTCATCACTACATTTTCCTTGGTCATGTTAATTCCCTAAAACACCTTCAAGGATATTCTCACCTTGACGATGTGCGTCATAGGTTATGAAAGTCGATCGCTTGCCACTATTACCATACACGAAGTTTAGCTCTACATCCACAACGCCATTTTTTCTTAATGACATTAGCAATTTGCGCTTCAAATACTTTAGATTGGCTAGGATTAGCCCCCTTTAACAGAGGGTGCACGCCGTCATTACCACTGCCCCATCTAAAAGCCTGCCAATTAAATGCACTGTATCATCATCAGAGTTCCACATCATTCGAGCCCACGCTCTGGACGTGGCGTTAGTTGCTCCACTACCTTGATTCACATCGTTTAAAGTGATGATTGCGGTTGCTTTTAGGCGTTGACCTGCCGGCCCTGTCACACCATTAGTCCTGACACACGAACCTAATGGGTCAAGCCAGCCCGAGGAACTGGGCGCATTATTGTAAAGGTCTGAACTACCTAGTAAGCCTATTGGATCTTGCGTAATGAATAGCGCCACCTCGGGGTCATAGTCCCGAAAGGTATTATAATGTAGTCAGGATTCATCCTCATTGTACTGCCTTGGATAACTCAGATTCTGGTCTGACCTGTTTGATCGACAAATTTTCTATCGCGCCCCAAGACCGATACGTTGCCTGCCAAACGATCTTGCCGTTGCTGTCCGTCAACTCCAACGGCGTACCAATCTGATCCGTATGGAAGTAATAGACCTTCTGTTCTTACCCTTCAGCCTGATCAACCCGCGCCAACGGCCATAGCTACCCGGCTCGTACAGGTACAGGTGTTCTGCCCAGGCGTCTCTGCGTGCAGCATTCGCAATGCCTTGCCAGAGAAAGCGCTTCTGCTCAACCTCACCATTGATTTCAGCCCGCTTGGCCACCCGCCGTCCCAGGCTGTCATACCGGTACCGCCCGGTGCCCTCCAGTCTGCCACTGACATACATTTCAGCTTTAACCAGCCGATTCTCACGGTCATATGCAGTAGAAGAAAAACATTGCCTCTACCTATACCGCGGCAGAGTCAACTAACCCACTAGTTATTAAAGATTACATCTTTAGCATCTTAATATCTGCAACAGAGGTTTTAAATCAATAACACATACCTGCACATCCAAAATCAGATCCGAACACTAAAAATACTGACACAGAACGCCAACCCCAGGCACCTCGGCACCTATGTCGAGCTTATCATTCACCTTCATATAATCCCGCATACTTCAAGCCATTATAATTCGACTTTAGGGGCTTGGAAATATTCGTACCGCCATCGGAGTACCAAAAAATTGCATTAGCCTTAGCAACACCAAGCCTCAAGCACTCTGCCTTTAAATCCTCAATACAACTGGAGTCAACCGCAGATTCAATCAAGATTTCATCTAAACTCACCTCCTCCGCTTTCCTTGGGATGATCCCGATGAAATCCTCGTCATACCATCTCACACCAATATCTCTGCAAAACCCACAAACCTTGTATGCCGGATCATCCAAATCCACAGAATAGTCCAACTCGAAATACTTTAGGTAGTCATCCTCCGAAGAGAAATTTACACCTACCCAAACATGAATTTTTTCATACCGCTCAATATCATAAGAATTCATTTAGCATGCTCCTGGCTTCATGGACTTGCTGTAATCTGGATCGATTACGCTAAGCGCTTGGGCCTTGCTTTGCGCGCCATTCAATTCTTTAATTAAATTATTATGGAGCAGCCTTCCCGCTCTACTATCATGGTGCAGGTCGTCCGGTACAGGACTACCATGTTTGTCTGTCACACCAACAAAAGTAACATATCTAGTCGGCGCCGTCGCCCCCTTAATTTCTTTAGCGGTAAAACCAAATTCTTTTGCCTTCGACGCTATAGAGACAGGAAACGTTCCATGTTTACCTCCTGGTTCCGAAGGGCAATTTCTACAGCTTTTATTATCAACAATATCTTGAACTGAGGCGCTATTAAACCCCGCTATCAAAACCATCCTTCACCGTTAAATATTATGCCACCAAACGCTTACAACAAAATTTGTGCAGAAAGTAATTCTCGAAAAACTCGAAGACAAGATATCTAATCCTTAAACTGCACTCCGCGAACCGAGGCATTTTCAAAAATAGACTTGACGCGAGCAGTCACCACAATTACGGGGCTTTCCTCTTCAGCCCTAACGACATCACTAGAAAGTATTGTCTCATCATCCAAAACTATCTTGCTGAACCATCTAGGACCATCTGGAAGATAGCTAAGCAAGGGTTCGCTAACGGACTCTTTCAAGTTAAAAACTGGAGACTTATCAGTCACATTTAACACTTTGTAACCAGCATAGGAAACCTCACCTATCAGTAGATTCGCATCCACAAACTGAACACCAGAAATATTTTCTGCCTTCATTAATTCGTAGAGCCGTGGCGAAATCAAATTGGGCCCATCACTGTAAAAAAAATCATAGCTCAGTAGTTTGGAGACACTGACCCTTTTTGATCCCTCGAAGCAAACTTTTATATCCTTGCTAACAGCCACGCCATCTTTAAAAACCCCAGACTCTTCACCTGACAACATCTTTATCTTCAGCCAATAACTCTCAGGATAATCATCTGAAATGGAAAGTATAAAGTTTTTAGCCACAATCTGACCCTCTAACAGAACCTTTATTCAGCATCGTTTAACCTGCGCACAGACCCTTTCTCTCATCAACCATGACTCCGTGGATAGCCTTTTGGTAATCCGCTTTGGACCAGTCGTTTTTTTGCCGTATTCGTGTATGAATATTCACTTCCCCTGCCTGCATTGCTGCATGATTGGACAACTTATGTATCTACCGACTTTCGGATCGTAGTAGCCAAACTTGTTATAGCGCAGTTCCGTTTCGTTATCCAAGTACTGCCCCTGAAATCGAAGGTTCTGTTCCACCTCACCGACAGTCAGATACTCTATCGCAGCCCACTAAACATAAGTTCTCTGCCACTTCTCCCCATTTTGCAGATCTCGCCTGCTGACCTTGCATGTCTCACCGTCCATGATAAAAGTTAACCTAAAGGAAGCACACAGCCCTGTTTTCTTCCTGATAATAACAGACACTGTACTTCCATTGCTCTCACACACCTCAACCTCATCATTAACTAAATCATATTCAGGATATCGGCCACATACTATATTTTCCACGCGATCATAGTTGCGACCTTCGTCTACGACATATTTTTTAAAAACTTTCAAAAGATCACTTTTCATGCTTCGATCAAGGGCTTCTCCGAATGAATCGTCCGAAAAAGCTTCCAAACTTTTTTGTAGCCCAACGTCTCCCACTCGCACATGGCGGCCATAAAACCTAACAACGCATCTCGAAAGTCACCACGCAAGTTAGTTGCTAAATATTTCTCCATCAACTAGATCACCCTTTTTAAAAACATTATAGAGAGCCTTAGTGGGCCTTGTCCCGCTGGCCCAGTTTCCAACACATCTTTTGCAATTTGTTTTTCAAAATCTCTAAACAAACCGCGGTTGAGCTCGGCAATCAGTCGACCAACCGCATCGCGCTCGAACAGCGTCTCGCGTAGCGGCTGCTCGCCATTTGCGCCATAACCGATTTCATCAACGCAGGTCAGATGCCCGCCCTCGTTGTAGCTGAAACGCCGGGGCAGGTTATCCACCCATCGGTCCCGCCACCAGATGCTGACGCTAGTTGTGTTAGACCGTGATTTACCCGAACAGTCGCGGGAAGCTCGACCTAAGCAGAGACGTACCGCAAAGTGCTCACACAGGCTAGAAAAAGAGGAAATCGCTCAAAAACTTAGCCGTAAATATTTTCTTCTTGAGCCTTCTCAATAAAAATATCCATAAAATCACCTTGGATCTCCTCCCCATCACAGGTAACAACAAACTCCCCCTCTAAATCATTTGGAAAGTGCACCCCGTCGAGAGCACCCAACACCACCGAAGCACTATCTGCGATAATAATTTTAAAAAAATCAAACACATCGGCCCTCTGAGCATCACTCAAAACAGCCAAAGAATTTCTCGCCCTCGCATAAGGGTCCACATCATCATTCACTGGTTTACTTAGAGACGTCTTATACCTCTCGAAGTTACTCCCAAACAACTCATCAAACACAGCAAACACAAATTTTTTATCCGGCGTCATACCTTACTCCTTATCAGTGCACTTCTGGGCACATGGATTTATTAAGAGATATTAGGCGCGTACTGGTAAAGATTATTTCCTCCAAATAATCTAATCGGGTCCTGTGATAAAAACCGCCCCACCTCAGGATCGTATTACCGAACCGTGTTGTAGTGCAGCCCGGTCTCGTCGTCAAAGTATTGCCACTAAAACCTCAGATTCTGCTCGACTTCATTGACCGCCAGCTGCTCAATCGTTCCCCAAGACTGATAAGTCGCCTGCCAAACGATCTCGCCCTCGCTATTGGTCAGCTCGAGCGGCGTACCGATCTGATCGGTATGGAAGTAATAAAACTTTTGCTCCTGCCCTTCAGCCTGATCGACCTGCGCCAGTGGCGGCTCGATCAGGTTGCCCCAAGGATCGTAGCGATACTCCTGATCCCGCCACTGCCGGATACAGTTGTCCTTGACCTTGTCGAATTGGCTGGTATTGAAGTGCAGCCGGTTGGCTGCGGTGTTGTAGCGGAATTCCTCGCTGCCGATCAGCGAGCCGGTATCACGACTGCGCAACTGGCCGTTGGCTTCCTAGTCGTACTTGATCTCGCCGCGTAGCTTGTCGAGGGTACGCACCAGTTCCCGGCCGGGTCGTACTGGTAACGGCGGTGGATCGGGTTGTAGGCGTGCTCGACCAGCAACAAGGTATTGATGCCGGTGTTATGCACTTGCGAGAGCTTGTCGGCCGGCAAGGTCGAGGCAAACTGCCAGGCCTTGCGCCCCATGGCGTCATAACCGAAGCAACTGGCGAGCTTGCCCTGGGTCCGGTAAACCTCGCGATGCAGGGCATCGCGCTCCATGTAGCTGATCATCTGCATCAGGCGGGTGGTCTGGCCTTTGCCGTCGGTGTGGCTGAGTACCCGACCGGAGACGTTGTAGGTGAGAGTGCGATCCATGAACCCCACCTTCTAAAAGATAGGGCCTCAGCTTACCGTGGTATCTCTGGCGAGCAGTTCCATGGCAGCAAGGCTTCGTAGTCTGAGACCGACGACGCATACGGCAGGCGCTCAAGTACGTGGCGCAGCCACGTATAGGGCTCCTGGCCGTTGACCTTGGCGGTCTCGACCAAGCTGTATATCTGCGCACTTGCCGTGGCGCCCTTGGGCGTGTCACTGAACAGCCAAGCCTTGCGCCCAATGACAAACGGTTTTATCGCACGCTCTGCCAGGTTGTTGTCGATTGGCAAATGGCCCGCTTCGACATACCGTTCCAGGCGGCGCCAGTTGTTTGCCAGGTAATGCACCGCCTTGCCCAATACGCTTTGCGGCGTCACCTGGGCGTACGTCTTGTCCAGCCAGCTTTTCAGCTGACCGAGGATCGGTAAGCTTCTTTCCTGGCGACCGATGAACCGCTGTTCGTCGCTGACCTCCTTGAGGTCGCGCTCGATGTCATACAGCTTATTGATCATCGTCAGCGCCACATCGGCTCGTCCGGTCTTACCCTTGGGCTGCACCTTTTGTGCTTCGACGAACTTGCGGCGCGCGTGAACCATGCATGCCAGTCGCTCGATACCGGGCTGCAACGCCAAAGCGTTGTAACCCGCATAATCGTCGGTCATCACATAGCCGCGATAGCCTTGCAACAGACGCAATGGTACTTCCTGCGCACGGCTGGTGGTGTAGTCGAACAGCACAACTTGTCGATCAGGCGGGCCACTGGCTTGCACCCACATCCAGGATTGGCTGGTCGGGTCTCGATCCGGTTCTTTCAACACCTGGACGCGGGTCTCATCGCAATGAATCACCGGACTTTCCAGCAGCCGATCACGCATCAGGTTCAACAGCGGCTGGAAGTATTTACTGCACTGGATCACCCAACGCGCCAGGGTTTGTCGTGGAATCTCGATGCCGTGGCGGGACAGCACACTTTCAAACCTGTGTAGCGGCAAGCCATCGACGTACTTGGTCGTCAGCAGCATGGCCAGCACGCTTGGGCTGGCCATGCTTTTTTCGATTAACTGGGCGGGCTTGTCAGCAGTGACAGGAGCAGTCTCGCAACCACGGCAGCCATAGATCTTGCGCACGTGTTTGAGTACGCGGATCTGCATCGGCACGATATCGAGCTGCTCGCTGGTTTCTTCGCCGATGACATGCTTGCGGCAACCGCAGGCGCAGGTCAGTTCGTGTTCGGGCAACTCATGGATAACTTCGATACGTGGCAGATTAGCCGCCAATGACTTGCGCTTGCCACGGCGCTTGACCGGGACAACGACTTCTTCATTGGCATCATCGACTACAGCCAGCAGAGGGTCATTTTCCGCTTCATCGAACATGGCCAGTTGCGGCGTTTTGGGATCGACGGTTTGCTCGGACTTGCGGCCAAAGAAACGGTCACGCCATAACTTGATTTGTTCTTTCAGATCGTCAATTTGGACGATGTGGGCCTGATTGACTTCCTGCTCGCGCAAACGGGCAGCATAGCTCTCAAGCAATAATTGCTTGAGCAGGGCAGGATCGTCTGGGAGATTGTCGGGCACGGAAATCATGCCGCGGATTATACCGGGTCAGGCGACGTAGCGCGGAGTCAAAACCTGATGAGGACGGTTGCGCCAAAGGTCGAAACCGTCGAGCAGCCAATTGAGTTCTTGGACGGTCAGGACAATCGCTTCGTCGCTGGGCTCAGGCGACATTTTGAAGCGCTCGGCTTCCAGGCGCTTGAGCCAGAGGCAGAAGCCGTTGCGCTCCCAGTACAACACTTTGATCCGATTACGCGCCTTGTTGAGGAAGACGAAGAGCACGGGGTCGAACACGGCGACTTTGATATCCAGTTCTACCAAGGCAGTAAGGCCGTCGATGGACTTTCGAAAGTCCACAGGCTTGGGGTAGAGGTAGACTTTTTCGACTTTGCTGTCGGGGCGCATCATGCAGGGCTGGCTCCAGAAGGAAATCGGGAGCACAGCATCGGGCATCAGGTAAGCGCTTTGAATGTGGGGTTCATGGAGCACTTACGTAGGTGAAGGTTTCCGGGATACCGTCCGGGTGACTAATGCGCTGCACCTAGCCGTCGGGCTTGCGCTCCAGCGTGGCGGTCTGGTTCAGCGCGTCCGTTACCGCGACCAGGTGCTGGCGCTCGTCATAGCGCTAATACGTGCTCTTGCCCGAGCAGTCCGGTATCGCTCCACCTGGCCCAGGGCGTTCCACCACAGATACTTGGACTTGTAGGTCGCGTCGATAATGGTGACCCGCAGGCCAGCTTAGCCGTTGAGTCGTTTACTGCCAGGCGAGCCCAAATCCAAGCCAACAATGTTGCCCTACTCGTAAAGCGCGCGGCCAAGCATGCCGATTTCCCGGCTGATGCCAGGCGTCGAAGTCAATATCTCGCATAGCAAGCTTACTAGTCTTACGCTGCTTAAAATCATTTAAATCGGGTCAAATTAACAGGCAACCGATCATAATCAAGCGTATTTATTTCTTGATCCGACAATAAATCATCGAATGCATCTCCGCCGAACTTTTCGACGAAGGCACGCTCTTCTTCATAAATGGCGACACACTGCAACCAATTCACTTTAAGCGAAGCAAATTCAAGCTGCGGAAAGTAAGCATCGTTCCACATAAAAGGGACCGTCAAATAAACATGAGGCATTTTTGGCGATTTAATATAATCATTGAAAACATCAACGATCACATCCCCTGGCATTACCGAGCTTTGAAGTTTTATAATGGAAAAAGCAGCAGAAGCCAAAGCATTTTCCCAGAAAACCTCTTCAGTCAACGCCCCGGCACAGAGCTCTATACGAGTAGGAAATTCCTCGCCACTGCTTCTAAATAGTGGAACTTCTGACAGCCCTATCGTACCTATAGACTTAACACCCACATGCAAAGAGTCAAGCGTAGTAAGCAAATCTACCGAAATACTTTTAGAATCATCATAATAAGCTTGAACCTTAAGTTCGCCCCCAAAAATTTTCAGGGCGTGCCTAGCTACTGCCTTACACTGCTCGCTCGGAATAGTCATGTATGGACCAAAATAGAGTTCAGATTTAATTCCCCCCCCAAAAAAAGGGAACTCTTGCCCATAGTGACTGCCTTGATTGAACTCGTCAAGAAACTCTTTCCTGGGAAGGCCTCGTTCTTCGGTGATTCTAACATGTTTCAATGCACGTAACCTGGCTCATGGCCCATATCCCAAGGTTCGCTTTTATTCATTAGTGTACTCGAGCTTTTCTTCCGTGATCCCGAGCTGCTTGCCAGTCCCGGTTGGTTGCCGCTCGATACTCAACAACCGGTCGCCATCGTCATAAGCAAATGTCTGCGTTGCATTGCTGTTGATCTTGGCGACCAAACGGCCAATGGCATCGCGCTCGAACAACGTGTGCCGCTGAGGGTTTCCCAGCGGTAGTGGCTACCTTCGGTGCAGTCCTGTGGCAGTGCTGCCAAAGAGGTGGCGCCCTTCCTATGAATGACGCAATTTCTGAATTGACGATTTATAGAGACATCGGGGCTTTCGCCCCGAAATATTACCTAACATGTTATTAAAGAGCTACGGGCGCCCGCAAAAATACAACATTAGGGAATCTCCGAACAAGCCTTCAGTTATGCGAGAATCCCCGCAACACCTGATCCGAGCCGCCCATGAGCCAGATGAGCTTTTCCGACTTTGAGTACGCCGGCAAGCGCAAGCAAACCCGCCGAGAGCGCTTCCTCGCCGAAATGGATCAGGTGGTGCCCTGGGCAGGCCTGCTGGAGCTGATCGAACCGTTCTACCCCAAGGCCGGCGGCGGTAGAAAACCCTATCCTCTGGAAACCATGCTGCGCATCCATCTGTTGCAGAACTGGTTCTCCCTGAGCGACCCGGCCATGGAAGAAGCGCTCTACGAAATCACGCCCATGCGCCAGTTCGCACTCCTGACGCTGAGCGCGCCAATCCCCGAAGACACCACGATCATGAACTTCCGGCACTTGCTGGAGAAGCATCAGCTCGCACCGGCAATCCTTGCGGTCATCAATGGTTATCTGCAGGAAAAAGGCCTGTCGCTGCGCCAAGGCACCATCGTCGATGCCACCATTATTCATGCCCCCAGCTCGACCAAAAATAAAGAAGGCAAGCGTGATCCCGAGATGCACCAGACCAAGAAAGGCGGTCAGTATTTCTTCGGGATGAAGGCGCACATCGGTGCCGATGTCGAGTCCGGCCTGGTGCATCACGTCCATGGCACCGCTGCCAATGTGGCCGATGTCACGCAGGTGGCTGAACTGCTGCATGGCGAAGAAAACGCCGTGTATGCAGATGCCGGTTACACCGGTGTCGAAAGGCGCGAAGAGCATGAAAATCGGGGGGTGATCTGGCAGATTGCAGCGCGTCGCAGCACCTATTCCAAGCTGAACCAGCGCAGCGTACTGTACAAAGCCAAGCGCAAGATCGAGTTCTGCAAGGCTCAGACACGGGCCAAGGTCGAGCATCCGTTTCGCGTGATCAAGCGGCAGTTTGGTTACGTGAAAGTACGTTTTCGTGGGCTGATGAAAAACACGGCTCAGTTGACCACGCTGTTCGCCCTGGCAAACCTGTGGAGGGTTCGAAAACAGCTCATGGGTATGGGTGAGGTTCGCGTTTAACACGGAGAACCGGTCGAAAAAGCTCTCCGTACATGATTTTTCGGTCACTTTTCGTCCAATGACGCTGTAGGTGCCTGGAAAATTGCAACTTGCCGCGGCTGCACGACAAGTTGATCGGAGCATCCCTAGGTCATCCGGCATTCCAGTAAGGTCACACCAACATTCGTCAACTGAGTAGACCTCGATGCTGGCGACCAAAGTGCTAATGGTTCGCATCACACGATTCGACACGTCGGCGTATAGCGCATAGTTGCTCGAAAAGGCTGTCACTCCCCTCTGGTCGAGAAACCGCTTCACTTTGAAGTATGGGTCGCCCATCTTTAGGCCCAACGCTTTAGCCTCCCGACTTCGAGCGATGATGCAGCCGTCCGAGTATCTGAATGACCCTAACAGTTAGTTGAGTGTAAGATATTGATTTATAAGCAAATTAACTCCCTAACATTTTTTTGATTATTTTCCTTCGTTCCTGATGGCGATACTCCTCGACTAAGCCTATTTCAGACGTGGCTTCGCAAAGCAGGGCGGCGGATCGCAATCGACGATAGCTTCACTGTATACTTTTGGCTCCGCATACCCCTTGAGCTACAGGAACACCAGCATGACTGTACTCCAAACGCTCTACTGGCAGCCTACGCCGCCTTAGCGCTACGCCCCCTCGCAACAACCTCGCCTCCGCCAGTTTCGCTGGCGGCTGCGTACTGCTGTATGCCCGGTTCTTACACCCAAAGCGCACAGCAAAATAATCCTCACAATTTGAATTCGTATCGACGCGCTCGCCATTTTCCTGGCATGCGTGCGGTGCATTGCTTTGGATATTCTGATGCTACAAACACTCAAACAAACGTGGTTTTCCAACGTCCGTGGCGACGTGCTCGCGGGGATCGTCGTCGCACTTGCGCTGATCCCTGAAGCCATCGCTTTCTCTATCATTGCGGGCGTCGACCCCAAAGTTGGTCTCTACGCCTCATTCTGTATCGCCGTGGTGATCGCCTTTGTCGGTGGCCGCCCAGGCATGATTTCAGCCGCGACAGGGGCCATGGCACTGCTGATGGTGACCCTGGTCAAGAACCATGGTCTTGAATATCTGCTGGCCGCCACGCTGCTGTGTGGCGTGTTGCAAATTGGTGCTGGCTACCTGAAGCTCGGCTCGCTGATGCGCTTCGTTTCGCGCTCGGTGGTGACCGGCTTCGTCAATGCACTGGCGATCCTGATTTTCATGGCTCAGCTGCCCGAGCTGACCAATGTCACCTGGCACGTCTACGCCATGACAGCCGCAGGCCTCGGCATCATCTACCTATTTCCCTATATCCCCAGGATCGGCAAGCTCATCCCATCGCCACTGGTGTGCATCATCGTGCTGACCGCAGTCGCCATGTCGGTTGGGCTGGATATCCGCACGGTCGGTGATATGGGGGAACTGCCGGATACGCTGCCAATCTTTCTCTGGCCTGACGTGCCGCTGACGTTCGAGACGTTGGCCATCATCTTCCCTTACTCGGCAGCGCTGGCCGTGGTCGGTCTGCTGGAGTCGATGATGACCGCGACTATTGTCGACGACCTGACCGACACCCCCAGCGACAAGAACCGCGAGTGCAAGGGCCAGGGCGTGGCCAACATTGCTTCGGGTCTGATCGGCGGTATGGCCGGCTGCGCGATGATTGGTCAGTCGATCATCAACGTGAAATCCGGCGGTCGTTCTCGTCTGTCCTCCCTGGCCGCAGGTGTATTCCTGCTGCTGATGGTGGTGTTCCTCGGCGACTGGCTGAAGCAGATCCCGATGGCTGCGCTGGTGGCAGTGATGATCATGGTGTCCATCGGCACCTTCAGTTGGGATTCGCTGCGCAACCTGAAGAAGCACCCGTTGTCGACCAACATTGTCATGGTCGTCACCGTTGTGGTCGTGGTGGCCACCCACAACCTTGCCTTCGGCGTGTTGGCCGGCGTGCTGCTGGCCGCGATGTTCTTCGCCAACAAGGTTGGCCATTACATGGCGATCAGTTCTTCGCTGGACGAATCCGGCGAGCATCGTAGCTATAACGTCACTGGCCAGGTGTTCTTCAGCTCGGCAGACAAGTTCGTCGCGGCCTTCGACTTCAAAGAAGCCCTGAACAAGGTAACCATCGACCTGAATCGCGCCCACTTCTGGGATATCACCGCAGTTGCTGCCCTGGACAAGGTGGTTATCAAGTTCCGCCGCGAAGGCACCGAAGTTGAAGTGTTAGGTCTCAACGAAGCGAGCGCCACTATCGTGGATCGATTCGGAGTTCACGATAAACCCGACGCCATTGATCAACTCATGGGCCACTGAGAAGGAGAACAACGATGACCCAAGTAATTGCCTGTATCGACGGTTCCACCTCGGCTCCAGCTGTGTGCGACTACGCAGCCTGGGCCAGTCTGAGCCTGGAAGCCCCGCTGACCTTCTTGCATGTGCTGGATCAGCGCCAGTACCCAGTTGCGGCCGACTTGAGTGGCAATATCGGCCTTGGCAGCCGCGAGCATCTGCTCGATGAGCTTGCTTCCCTGGATGAACAGCGCGGTAAGTTGGCCCTGGAGCAGGGGCGGATCATGTTAACGGCCGCGAAAGAGCGGGCCATGACGGATGGTGTGACCGCGCCGGAGTCCAAGCAACGTCATGGCGATCTGCTGGAAAACCTGCAAGAGCTGGAAAGCGAAACGCGCCTATTGGTCATCGGTCGCCAAGGCGAGTCTAGCGGCGGTCTGAGTCAGCATGTCGGAAGCCAGCTGGAGAGCGTGATTCGTATCATGCACCGGCCAATCCTGGTCACCCCGGCCAACTTCCAAAAGCCCGAGAGCGCGATGCTGGCCTTCGATGGCAGCGCTACTACCCGCAAGGGTGTGGAGATGCTGGCGGCCAGCCCCCTGCTGAAGGGGCTGCCGATCCACCTGGTGATGGTTGGGCCAGTGAACGACGAATCGTCCGCGCAGCTGGACTGGGCGCAGAAAGTGCTGCTCAACGTCGGATTCACTGTTCGCGCCGAGACCCTGAACGGCGAGATAGAGCCTACCTTGCACGCCTATCAGAAAGAGCACGGCATCGACCTGCTGGTGATGGGGGCCTACGGTCATTCGCGCATCCGTCAGTTTCTGGTCGGCAGCACCACGACCAGCATGCTGCGCACCACCACTGGCCCACTGTTGCTGCTGCGCTAACGGCCATGGACGACGCCCTCGATCTTGCCCATTTCAAGACCCTACTGGAACAGCGGGCTGCCGAGCTGGATCGGTTGCTGGAAGACGCTGAGTCTCGCTCGCAATCGGTGGAGTTGGATCAAAGCAAGGTAGGGCGTCTGTCGAGGATGGACGCACTCCAGCAGCAAGCGATGAACGATGCCATCCGCAGTCGGGCGCAGCATGAACGCGTCCGCCTCCAGCTGGCCCTCAAGCGTTGGCACGAGGGCGAGTATGGCTGGTGTAACCAATGCGGCGAGTTGATCGCCTCGGGCCGCCTGGAATTCGATCCGGCCACGCCGTTGTGCATCACCTGTGCGAGCCGCGCCGAGTCGGATTGAAACCATGACAGCTCGTGACGTCAGTCCCAATTAACGAGGCTTCTAATGTATTTGATGGCTAAAAACTGGTTGGGCCGAACACAGAAAACAAGTGCCTGGATGTGGGCACTGCTGTGCTTTGTATTGCTTACCGTATTCCAAGTCCGCACCCATCACCTTGATGATCGGTTGTACTTCTGGATCAAGACCCACTGGCACACCGACGATTGGCAGGAGCGCTCTGTGTGGCTGCCTGACTATCGGGTTGAGCTCGATGCTAAGCCGGTTCCCGGTGTGGACAACAACCTTTCGGGCCTGACCTTCGACCCTGACCTGAACCTGCTATGGGCGGTTACCAACGGCCCAAACGAACTATTGGCCCTCAGTCGTGACGGTGACGTGGAAAGGCGCTATAGCCTGGACGGTTTCCACGATGTGGAGGCGGTGTCCTATGCCGGCAACGGCCAACTGGTAATCGCCGAGGAGCGCCGGCAGAGCCTTGTTATCGTGGATGTCCCCCTCGCCGAAGGCAGTAAGCTTTCTCCCGGTCGCTCATTGAGCCGAGACCAGTATCCAGCTCTGACCTTGGCACTTGGCAAGGCGGACAACAAAGGCCTTGAAGGGCTCGCCTACGACCTGAAAGGTGATCGCTTGTTTGTGACCAAGGAGCGTGACCCTCGCCAATTGCTGGAAGTGGGCGGCCTTCGTGCCAGCCTGGCAGGAGGTTTTTCCCTGCACGTGCGCGACCTGTCCAACTTGGTAAAGGACAAGGTATTTGCCACTGACTTGTCTTCGGTCGTCTTCGATCAACAGAGTGGCCACCTGATATTGCTCAGCGACGAGTCGAAACTGCTGATTGAAATCACCGATGAGGGCAAGGTGGTGAGTTTCCGCTCCTTGGCGAGGGGGTTTGCTGGTTTGCTGAAAGGCATACCCCAAGCCGAAGGCGTAACCATCGACGATGAAGGGTATTTGTACGTGGTCAGCGAGCCGAACTTGTTCTATCGCTTTACCCGCGAGACAGACTGACCAGTCAACAAGCTACAGTCAGGCGTGGCCGGGACGCTTGAACTGTTAGCGTGCGATTTTTACGAATTCTGCGGGTTCCCCATCAGGGCCTAGTTGGCCCTGGTTTCAGAGGGAGTGCGGTGACCTTACCGTTGGCAACCGCCTTCAGCTGAATCATCTCGAATATTAGTCGCTGGTTAACCGAAGCCAGCCGAGCTACCTCCGCTAAAAGCTGATCATTCTCTGCACGGAGCACCCTGTTCTTTTCTTTCTCGCTCATCAACGCTTGATGCTTAGGGAAGGTCTGAAGTAGCCCTGTATTTCCGGTCGACTTCAGCCCTCGCTGCTTTTGAAAGCGGGCCGTCGATCAAATTCGACCAGGTAACCCGCTCAGTTCTCCGTTTTTGGCCGCCGCGAGCACCTCGCAGCAGCCATTTTCCGCATTACAGGTGCACCTTTCCTGCGGTAGTCAGCAAATGTCGGCGCGCCATCCATAGGTTCGACAGCGCGAACAGCGTCACCAGCTGAGCGGTGTTCTTGGCCAGGCCACGGAAGCGCACCTTCACGTAACCGAACTGGCGCTTGATCACTCGAAACGGGTGCTCGACCTTCGCTCGCACTTGTGCCTTGGCCTTCTCGATCTTGCGCTTGGCTTTGTACAGGGCGCTGCGTTTATCGAGCTTCTTGTAGGTGCTGCGGCGTGCTGCGACCTGCCAGATCACTTCGCGGCCAGCATGTTCGGGGCGCTTTTCGACGCCGGTGTAGCCGGCATCGGCGCAGACGACGTTCTCGTCACCGTGCAGCAGTTTGTCGACCTGGGTGATATCCGCCACGTTGGCTGCCGTGCCTACCACGCTGTGTACCAGCCCCGACTCATCATCCACGCCGATGTGCGCCTTCATGCCAAAGTAATACTGGTTCCCTTTCTTGCTCTGGTGCATTTCCGGGTCGCGCTTGCCGTCCTGGTTCTTGGTCGAGCTGGGCGCGTGGATCAGTGTGGCATCGACGATAGTGCCCTGGCGCAGCGACAGGCCGCGATCCCCCAGGTAGCCATTGATTACGCCGAGGATGCCGGCTGCCAGCTCATGTTTCTCCAGCAAGCGACGGAACTTGAGGATGGTGGTTTCGTCGGGAATACGCTCGAGGCTCAGCCCGGCGAACTGACGCAGGATGGTCGTCTCGTAGAGCGCTTCTTCCATGGCCGGGTCGCTGTAGCCGAACCAGTTCTGCATCAGATGGATACGTAACATGGCCATCAGCGGATAGGCTGGACGACCACCTTCACCCTTTGGGTAGTGTGGCTCGATCAGGGCAATCAATCCCTTCCACGGCACCACCTGATCCATCTCGATCAGGAACAATTCCTTACGGGTCTGCTTGCGCTTGCCGGCGTACTCGGCGTCGGCGAAGGTCATCTGCTTCATGGAAAAACTCGGCTGGCGGGATCGGCGTATTTCACCAGATTCAGGAAGTCTTTTTCAGACCTTCCTTAGAGTCTCGCTGGGCTCGCACCGACTTGCCAACGATGTTGCGAATCCTTTCCGCTATGCTTGGGTAAGTGTTATGGATGAGTCCCGGAGTCACACCTGCGGCACGGGCAACGGATGTGATGGAAAGCTTTCCGTCACCAGCAATGAGATCGTCGACGACCTTGTTGAGCGCGGCGAGTGTCTTCGACCTGGAGCGAATAGGAGAGTCAGGGCCCACCGCCTGTCTAGTCATTTGCCGCCTCCTCCATTTCCTCAACTGGAGAAAGGCCAAGGCTGGTAATTACATCTAGTGCAACCTGCAAGTCGCGTTCTGCGCGCTGCCTAACAGCCGGGCCTGCATCCTCAATTTTTATCAGCTCTCGCTGTTGAATGTAGATGTCCTGCCAAGTGCTGGCGAAGACTTCATCGATCACCGAATTTTTGCACCCTGGACACCGTGTGGCTTCGTATAGACCAGCACCTCCGCAGCCCCGCTCTGTGGCGATGCACCAGCCGTGTCCAGTCGCACGAATGTTGGCATGTGGGGCGGTCTGGGCAAGCAAAGCAGCTCTATCCTTGATTGGAATTGCCCGCAATTCCACAATCTTTTCGCCAGCGCCCCCTGCCAGTGGCTGATCATCGAGCCATGATTCGATCAGGTCAATTTTAAACTCTGTCATCTGCTGGAAGATCTCATCAAAGAGAGTCAGGTCTTGCTGCGGATTGGATGCATAGAGTTGGGTCATACTCATGCTGCTGTGTTTGAACTGCCATTTGAGGTAGATCAATGAAGTGCGGCCCATACGGGATTCTACAAAGCATCTTGCATATGTTCGCCTGCATTGATGCGTCCTCAACGGCCAATCGCTTCCAGCGGCTTTAGCTATACGGTCAAACGCAGCATTGGATGCTTGCCCGCTGAGAGCCTCAACATGATGGCTTTCCTGAACTTTCCCTCCTTGTGTGTTTCGTCCCAAAAATAGTTTATTCGCGTCTTTTCGGGCTTTTTCGAGCCTAAGGAGATGTTCAGTTGAATACGAAAAATCCCGATTGCTTGCAAGCTGTCTAATCTCTTCATCCAGCTCTTTTCTGATGGGTGCTGAATATTTTGCCAAAAGACTTAAAGCTTCAATCGTTAGTTCTGGCACAAGATATTCGACTTGGCCTTTACCTGTCTTGTGCTCGACTGTGGTCACCCAGCAAAAATTAATTCCATTTCTTAACTCTTTGCGCCAAGCGCCAACCTCAATTCCAATTGCCTCGTCATTGCGCATGCCGCTAGTGATTGAAACTATATACAGAACAGCATCTCTGCAACGAATTGCCATCCGTTCATCACTAGGATGATATCCAATACCATTGACTGCCAATTCGGCCTTCATCTCCCGGACAATGCTTTCGCAATAGTTGAAAATCCTAGATTGTTCATCATGAGGAATGATATCTGTTCGCCCGACGTTTTTAGTGGCAGCACCCAACCCTTTTACATTCGCGACCCCACAAATCCGCCACAATGTCGAATTACCCCAAGGATAACTCTGAATGGGAAACATCGTGTCGACAGAAAACACCCAAAGAAAATCAATAACCCGTAATCGCCCATACAGCGGGAGAGGCCTTAACTTCAATTCATATTTGCAATGATGAACGTAATTGCTGACATGGATCGGACGGACATCTGCAAAGCTTGAAACTCCTAGATTGTTTAACCAGCGAACAAAAGGCATCACGCTGACGACGGCGAAAGTAGTAATGCCCCGTGCGATAGGAGGTTTGGATCTAGGCATTCCTCTTTTAAACCAAGCATAAGCAACAGCTTTGCAGTCATCAATAAGCGCCCGAGGCATGCCCATATCCCAGTTGATGAATTTATAAGAATGAGCAATATTGGCCTGATCAAAAAACGGGCGAAGATCCCACTGTGCATCGCCAAACCTGCTAAGAACGAAGGTTTCTCCATCTTCATTAACGATAGCGCTGATCACGATTGCATCCCGCTCTGCGGGACTTAGACCATTCGCTGAAACTGGCTGTGCGATGAGGACATCATATGCCTTTAACACCGCATTCGTGGTTCTTATGCTCAAATTTCGCCGCCCAATTTTTTCTTCATGAACTCGATTTTTTTAGCCCAGAACAAGTGCGGAGATGACTCAGCCTGAGCCCTTGCTTGCGAAACCAATGCAAGATCAAACTTCTGGGTGAAATCATCTATCAATCGAATATAGTCAAACTGACGCTTGCGCCATGCGCCCCACTCGTCCGTGAGAAAGTATTCGACTTCTGCATACAAGAATTGTTGGTAGCTGAACAGCCGGTATAAGTCCTCCAAGGTGCCTACAATTGCATAGCTAGGGCAACCGAGGCAGTGGATGAATTCAGAACAATGATTGACGCCATCCTTTGGTGCCAGACTACCGTAAAGGCTATCTTTGCAGCCGCCTGGTGGGGTTGGTATAACGTTTATGCCACGTAGTTTGTCCGGAAAAGCCTCCCCAACAAATGTCGCCCCGTCGACCTTGATCTCATCGTTGATTTTCAAATAGTGATTATCGGCGACACCAGGGGTATGACCCATAACGGAGGAAACTTCTATAATGTCGCCACCGCTCAGTTTCCACAAACGGCTTTCCATAGTCTTTCGCAGCCGACTAAGCGTGACATTTAGCCGATTGCCTTGATCATCCTGAAGCGCATGACGCTCACAAATGCTTTTTGCCGTGACATATAAAGCACCGGGTGTAAGGGTAACGATGTCGTTCGAGCGGCCAGGCTGGCCCGAGCGATATAACCACACACATGAAGATATTTCATCAGGTGCCAGTGCTACGAGTGGCTTAGAAATCTCCAGCGCCTTATTGAGGACTGCCACCCCATCCAGGGGAATAGCACTGTACTCATCTAGCAGATTAGTCTGACGGATTGTTTTGCTCTGTGCGCCTTTACCTCGACGTTTGACGGTAGTAATCAACCTGAGATTAGGAATAAATGGGTGAGGCTGTAGGGCATCCCTTTTCATCTCCAAGAGCGGCGTAGTATTGATTCCAGACCTTGCCGCAGTAATTAGTAGCAATACAGCCATCGCCTCCGCGCCATTTCCAAGGAATGTACCCTTATGGATGGCAATAAGATCTGACTTCAAAGCGCCAATCAGCCTTTGCATTTCACCCAAGGTGAGCGGATCTGCATCTTTAGTGCTCTGCGAATTATTAGGAAATGGATTGAGGGGCAAAAGATCGTCAAGATTAACTTCAATAAATCCATATTCAGCCAAAACAACAACTAACGACTTGAAGCTAGTATAGTAATTCTTGGCTGTCGAGCCGTTAGGGTATTTTAGCCTCAGCCAAGAGACGTATCGATCCAAGTGGCTTTTGGTAAGACTGTTTGGCGTTGCAGGTGGCGACTTGACCGAACCTCCACTCAAGAAATTTATAAAAAATCTCAGCCCGTTCGTAGAGTAACCAATCAAGGTCGTCACTGAGAAGTTTCCTCCTTGTAGCAAAGCTTTGATAACGTGAAGACTTTGAATTGCCCAAGCGTCGAAGCCCAAGCCTAAATATTTCGTATGATCGAGTTGCCTGTGGTTTCTCGGGTTTCTCGGCAGGTCAATCTTGATATCATCTTCGACAGCCTCGAATCCTTTTGTAACCGACCGCATAACCGCCTTGTAGCTTTTTTGCCGAGCCAATGGTGCTACCTCAAATACGCGAAACCGAATCAGTCATAAACATCATGTCAATTTCGTCCTCGTGAGCAAGGACGGATTGGGCTTCAAGCTGGTTTATGAGATGCAAATAGATCATAGTTGTTTGCACATCTGAATGCCCCAGCCTATCTCGGACATACAACAATGGCTCACCTTCAAACTCTTTGCTTTTTCGAAGAGCAAGCAAGGTATAAGTCCCATAGGTGTGGCGTAGCATGTGGGCCCGAACATAGAAACCGCACTTTCTTTCATAGGACTTCATAACGTCCACTACGGAATCTTTTGAATAATGCCTGCCTTCATTAGTCAGCAGCAGCGCGGTAACACGTCCATCACCATTGGACTTACGAACCTCTCGTTGGTGAAGGGAGTAAGACCACATGCTCTCCATCAACGACCATGGCACGTCGATAGTTCTAGGCCGGTCGTACTTGATATGCATGTCTGAAGGATCAAGAGCAACACTGATCATTTGCCTTGGGCGCAGTCCCTTCTTCAACCTGGGGTTGAACACATATTTGAGAGGAAAAGACCTCGCTTCACAGGAGCGAAGGCCGGTACGCACCATGAGGTGGAACAATATCTGGTGGCTTGGATCGGTATCCAGGGCAAGGCATACCTTGACTTGATCCTTGGTCAGGAATTTGGTCAAGCGCTTTCGGTCGCGAACCATCACCGAAACTTTCGTGCTCTCGGCTCCGGGCAGAGCGATATGACTGAGAAGACCGGAATGTTGGGCAACTCTTACCCTTTTCTCACCGAAGGGCAGCACAGTTATCAGGTTGCGCTGCTTAGCCCATCGGTAGAACCTCACGATCAAGGCCAGACGATTGTTCACCGTGCCGGGATCAAGTGCTAATTCTCCGCTCGACCAATCCCTGTACCTCGACAGAGCACTCAGACCGTGAGCCGGGCTTTCCTCGTCCCAGCCCAATCCATTGGCTTCCAGGAAGGCAAAGTAATCGTACAGACGCCGTCCATAGGCTTCCCAAGTCAAATCGCTTAGGGCCTCACCTGACTCGATAAGCGTGTGCCAAAGGAAGGATTGAGCTGGCTCGACTGGCCATCCCTCTGACCCAATCAGCAACGGAAAGCCTTCAAAGGATCGACCTGCTAATGCTAGGTCTTTTGTTGCGAATACCAGCCTCATGCCGCTGCCCTAAAACACTTCCAATGGATTGCCTTATGAAGCCTGGAAACTGCTGTTCCAGAGGGGTTCAGAAGGTGGCGCGGACTCTACAGGATTTACTAACGATTCCCACCCCTCAGATCGTTGTTCGAAAGGACCACGACTGGCTTCTGTGCCAAGTCCGGACGGAAGATCCGCTCACATGAGCAGTAAAAGCTGTTGCAATCGACCAGGGCAAAGACGCTCACAGCATGCTCCTGAGCAGCATGCTGATCACTCCCCATAGTTCCACCTGCTCTTCGTCGGCCAGGATTTCGCGATGGCGGCCGTCGGCTCCTACCCGTGCAAGATGTAGTCGTTCCAGTGCTACCCGCTCCACGAGCGCCAAATGATGCTCATGGTTCGCCACCACGATTACTACATTGCCGGCACTAGGCTCGAGGGCGCGGTCGACCACGAGTACATCGTTCCGGTGCACTCCGATCCCAACAAGATCGTCGGTGTCGACTAGCCAAAGCCAAATGTTGGGTGCCCCCCATCCCACCGCGGCGTCAAGGGAGGGGGGAAAAAGCAAGTGATCCTCAGCCGGGCTCTGGAAACCAGTGATCTTCAGGCGCTGCTGCGCCAGGGCGAGACTGGACAGCCGCCGGCCGGGAGACGTAAAGCAGTCCATCTGGGCGGTCGTCTCAAAGCTGTATATGCGTACAGTATAGAGATCAGCCCCGGGTTGGCGTCAAGCTGCGCGCACTGGGTATGTCACTGTCAGCGGGGAGGATTTTGCTGAAGGGGGGCCATCCATGGCCTCTACCGTGCAGTATATGGCCGGTAAATGTCCCAGGCGCGACTGCGGGTTACCGCCGGTCAGTTCGAGTCAGCGTGCATCGATTGCTGCGAAACGTGGAGCAAACCTCAATATGTATTGGACAGGGAGCGTGGGCAGGATGGGCCGAAGGAATGGGATTTTCGGGGCAGGCTGGTCGGGACTCATCCTGCTGGCAGGGGTGGCGCTACTTGCGCCTGAAGCCGCATATGCTGGGAAGCTAGGACAGGCACTGGGCTCTGCTGCTGGCAGCGTCGGAGGGACTGCGGTTGGAGGCGTATCTGCAGAAGCAACCCGACAAGCTCTTGCTGCCAAGGGCATGACGGAGGATGACTTCTTCCGAATGCTGTTCGCTCGAGGCATCCCTCGCGCAAAGCAAGATCTCCCCAAGATGGTCGACGCAGAAACAGAATTTTATGACGTCACTGGTAGCGGTAGGGAATGGGGATACTGGCCTTTCACAACGATTGCCTCTTGGTCCACGGAAAGCCTGTGGATCTCGTCTACAACAGACTCACCGATTTCTATCTGGAAGGTGACAATTGCAGCGCGCTGCGCAGCGCTTATTTGGCTGATGTCGTGACGGTAACGCCGCACCCTCAGGCCTATGCCCTTTACGCCGACAAACGCAGGTTGGTTGACCTAACCAACGCACGTTTTTTGGAAGAGATTGGCGTTGATCAGCAAATCCGAGCCGTATTGGCCCAATACGTCCCGCTTACCGTTCCTGTCGAGCATGGTAATGCAGAGCACCTCTGGCAAAACCGCCGTAGCCTCTTTTTCAAGCCCGTCAGCGGGTTTGGTAGTCGCGGTGCATACCGAGGAGACAAGCTCACCAAGCGTGTGTGGGAAGGGAAACTACGTGGCCCAATCCCTTGTGGCTCCCGGCGAGCGTAGAACCGTCGCCGACCCTCAGGTACGACCAATGAAGTTTGACCTGCGCGCGTACGCTTATGCTGGCGAGGTGCAGTGGAACGCTGCCAGGGTCTACCAAGGCCAGACGACTAACTTTCGAACGGAAGGGGGCGGCTTTGCTCCTGTGTTTACCTTAGTCGAGGAAGAGAAGCGAGCCGGTTCCACAGAGCAGCGGTCGCACGCCTCGTTCACGTTCTTGCTCGACGAAACCGGCGCCGTAGAGGAACTGCCGCACCCGCTTTATCTGGCGTTGGTTCGAGCGGAAAAGGCTACCTCAAAGCTTGCCGGTAAACGTTTCCGATTGGCCGACTGGTATGTGGCAATAGAAGATGGCCGTCCTTCCAAAGTCATCCGAGAGTGGTACGGGTGGGTAGCGTTCGACGCAGCTGGTGGTTACCACCCTGAACGCGGTTCGCCGAAAAACGACGAGTCGGATAGTGATGACAATATAGATTCAACCGCTCTACCGACACGGGAAGAACACGATCGAATTGAGGAATTGTTGTTTAAAAGCGAGTGAGAGCCTGTCTCGCACAGCCCAGAGGTTCCTTCCGGGGCGCAGAGCCAAAGGAAGATTGCCTTCTCACTCACCTTTCAGGGCCATCATTAAACCCTTGAAAGCGCCGTTCAGCCGAGTAAATGCAGCCTGGAAACGAATCGAATTTTCCGCATATTTTGCTTGTTCAACCTGAACGTCGACTGTGTTCTGATCAAGTGATGGTTGATTGGGAACCGCCCTGTCTTGGACCATCTACTTCTGCAGATTAGTTAATCTACCCTGTCATGAAGCTGAGCTAGTGATTACATTTTTGTAAGCTATCGGTTTTTTGACCGAGCGGCCGCTCACCCGCATAAACTGGTAGCTCATTACCAGAAATCACCAGCACGGGTATTTCATCCCAAGCCAGCTCGATCAACCGGTAATAGCCGGCGTTATTTCGATTGCTTTCGTGCAGTCTCTTCCCGCTCCATACGTTCACGCACGCCGCCTTCCACACCAGTGCCAGAGTGCATTGGCTTGTAAAGCGAACCCGTTGTTGGCGGTGCTGGCGGAGCTTTTTCGATCTGCCAGCGGTGCGCGATGTTCGCCGCGATTCGCTCGGTGAGAGAGGGGAACAGCGAATGCGAGATCACTGCGCCCCGGGCTTTCCAGCCTACCGGCAGACGTTTGCGCGGGTTGACCGAGACCCAGGCGATGGCTTCAACCACCTGCTCAGGGCCGTCCATTGCGGCCATGCGTGGCGTGCCGCCGGTGTAGTTGGCCGCGTGTTCCCAGAACGGTGTGTCCACAGCCCAGGGCATAACAGTGGCGACACTAATAGTCTCGCTGCCGCTCAGGCGAATCTCCTCGGCGATTGCTGCCCCGAGATTCATCACTCCACCTTTGGTCGCTGCGTAGGAGGCATGGTAAGCCAGCGGTATCTCGCTCTCGACCGAGCCGACGTTGACCAGCGTGCCGAAGCCCTGAGTTCTGAACTGGCGCATGGCCGCGTGGCTTCCGTAGATCACGCCCTTGAGATTGACGTCCACAACCCGCGCATGGTCCTCGACGGGGACGTCTTCGAAGCGCCCCAGTGCTCCGACCGCTGCGTTGTTGATCCACACGTCGATACTGCCGAAGCGTTCGATGGCGGCTTGGGCCAGGCCTTGTATGTCGGCTGGTTTGCTCACATCGGTGGTCACTACGAGTGCCGACCCTCCTGCCTCGCGTATCTGCGTAGCCAGTTCTTCGAGCACCGCGGTTCGGCGGGCCGCCAGCACCACGTCGCCTTGCAAAGCGGCAAGCCTGAGCGCCACGCCGCGACCGAAGCCACTGGAGGCACCAGTGATGACGAAGGTTTTGCCAGCTACGCTTGGCTGGTCGCTTGGTTTCAGGCGTGGGGAAACGGCGCAGCCACTGAGTTGCAGGGCGGTAAGCAGAAGCAGCAGCAAAGCCAATCTCTGCGATGAGAAGATTCGCAAAACCATTATTGGTTCTCCTGGCAAAGTCATACGGCCGAATGGTCCGTAACTCCAGTGTTGTACGACTGCCTTGTGCCAGCGCCGCCGCAGGACAGGCGAATAGAACTTTTCAGGCTAGATCATCAATCTAGTTATGGCGCGGAAACTTGATTACATTTCTGTAAGCATAGAACTGAATTATTGAGCTATACGAATGCATGCTTGGAAAAGATTTTGCTATTCGATCTATCGAGTCTGACAATTCACAATCGCAATTGAAACTACTGATTAATCGTGCAGTCGACTAATAATCTGTTTCTTGTATTTTCGCGCGGCTTGCGCTTCGAAAAGCGACATCGTTATGGTTAAAAATAAGCCGGCGTACGTCGGGTTACTCTTCATGCCAACTTCAATGCATTTATTACCTCAACGCGAGCCTGCCGCTTTGAAGCAGCAGTCCAGACTGGCCTTTGAACCGTCTGTAAGCGCACCGACACGAAGAGAACTATGAGAATTAATCAGCAACTGGCAGCTGGAAAGGCAGAATATCCAACGATCGCTTCGCTGGCGGCCATCGGTGATGGTCGCTCCATGGCATTGGTGGGCCCAGATGGCAACGTGGAATGGTTCTGTCCCCAGCGCTTCGATGCCACACCGATGATTTGGCCGCTGCTCGACCGTCAACGTGGCGGGCGGCTACAGCTGTCGACACCGGGTGACGTCAAAACGCATTATCTGGACGATTCTGCAGTATTAGAGTTCGAAGTGCACAGCGCGTCCGGGTCCGCCCGTGTCACGCTTTGTATGGAGTGGCCTGGATCGGACGATCAGCAACGCTTGCTTTGGCAGGTAGACGGCTTAGCTGGCCGCTGTGAGTTCACTCTGCAGTTTGAGCCGCGTCCAGATTTCGGAAGCGTAGCCGGTGAGGCAAGCATTTCAGCCGAAGGGTTAACCTATTCTTATATGGGTCAACAGCTGTTGCTTCAAGCGAACTGCGCACTGTATCCGGACGGCGAAGGCTGGAAGGGAGCGATCTCAGTAGATGCAGGAGGGCGTGCGGGAGTTTCTCTGAGCGTTTCCTTAGAGCAAGATGCCCCACCCGTTCCTGTGTCGATTGAATCCGTACCCGCGCGGATTGAGGCGACCCTGGTTGCGTGGCGCGATTGGTGCGCAGCGCTGGAGTGCCCCGCAGCATATAGAGGCGCCGTGGTACGCAGCGCGATTAGCCTTAAGCTATTGATTTACGCACCCAGCGGAGCGGTCGTTGCCGCCGGAACCACTTCCCTACCTGAACACCTGGGCGGGGAGCGGAACTGGGATTACCGCTACACCTGGTTTCGAGATGCGGGGCTGACACTTGGTGCTCTTTTCGGCCTCGGTTGTCGGGATCAGGCACATCGTTGGGCCCAGTGGATGCAGCGAACCATTGAGCAGCATGGGACGCCGCTGGCCGTGCTATACGATGTAAACGGAGCTGCGCCACCGCCAGAACGTAATATCGAAGGGGTCGATGGCTATCGCGGCTCGCGGCCGGTGCGTGTGGGTAACGCTGCTGATGGCCAGTTTCAGCTGGATGTTTATGGCGAGTTGCTGGAGTGCGTGAGCATCTGCGATAGCATGGGCGACGATGCGATGCGGGCGCACTGGCCTCATATGCGCGCCGCTGCTGATTTCATTGCAGCGCACTGGCAGGAGCCTGACCAAAGCATTTGGGAGATGCGCAGCGCGCCGCGCCACTATGTGCACTCCAAGGTCATGGCCTGGGCTGGTCTACAGCGTGCGCTATGGCTGAAGCGCCGCCATGACCTAGACGGAGATGAGGAAAGTTGGGTCAATCAGGCCGAGGCTCTACGTCAGTTAGTCCTGCGCCGTGGTGTCAGCGCCGGCGGCAACAACTTCGTCCGGGCCTTGGATGACGATAGGCTGGATGCTAGCCTCCTGTTATTAGCGCGTGTTGGCTTCGTCGAAGGCGGCGATGAACGTTTCGTCAATACGGTCGATATGATCCGCAAACAACTGGACGAAGGCGGCGGCGCGCTACGGCGCTACCCTGCTGAAATTTCGGATGGGCTAGAGGGCCGAGAAGGCGCCTTCTTCATCTGTAGCTTTTGGCTGGTCGAGGCATTAGTGCAAACCGGCCGGCCTCGAGAGGCAAAGGAGCTTTTCGAACAGCTGCTGCAACGCAAGGGTGAGCACGGCCTGTTCGCTGAGGAGTTCGACACCCGAAGCGGCCAGCATTTAGGGAACGTACCTCAGGCCTTTTCTCATGTCGGTTTGATAAACGCCGCCCTGAGCCTCGGCTCTGCTGATTAACGTAGCTGCAGCCTGCATGGTCCAGTCGATGCCACCCAGCTAGCTAGCGGGCAATGGCAACTACTGCCGCTACACAAATCACCATTACCAGTGCCAAGGCGCCCGTGGCCAGCTTGCCCACGGATTCGGAACTGAGGCCCAGTGCTTTGTCCTTGGCCTGCGCGCCGAAGCGCCCTTCGAGACGGTGCAGGCCCTCTACGGGATGGAACAGGTTGTCAGGCTGTTCATCACCGGCCGGCGAGTCGGTCATCTGCCCACTCCAGGCCTGCTTGGCCATCATCCGGTCGAGTAGGCCGGGCATGAACATGTTGCCGATAATCGCCTGAAAAGAGGCGCGTCCGATCCACAATTCGCGCGGCGCATCGGTTGCCGCGCGGACAATCGCGCGCGCTGCCACAGCAGGCGTATGGATCGGTGGGACCGGCTGCGGTCGTTTTTGCATCTTGTTGCGCGACCAGTCGAACTGCGGCGTGTTGTGCGCTGGCAGCTGCACCATGGTCAGCCGCACCCGGCTGTTGGTATGGATCAGTTCGCAGCGCAGCGAGTCGGTGAACCCACGAATGGCGAACTTGGCGGCGCAGTAGGCCGATTGCAGCAGTATCGCGCGATAGGACAGCGCCGAACCCACCTGGACGATGGTGCCGCGGTTGCGAGACTCCATATGCCGCAGCGCCGCCAGCGTGCCATGCACGAAGCCCAGATAGGTCACGTCGGTCACACGTTTGAATTCCGCCGCGCTGATCTTGTTCACCGGGCCGAACACCGTCGCCATCGCCGCGTTGACCCAGATCTCGATCGGCCCCAGTTCCGCCTCGATCCGATCGGCCGCCTGATCGATAGCTTCGGGGTCGGCGACATCCGCGGCAATTGCCAGAACTTTCGCCCCAGCCGCTTCCAGCTCGTTGCGAGTGTCCGCCAGGCCCTGCTCCCCACGCGCAATCACGGCGACGCGGTAGCCGGCCTGGGCGAACGCGTGAGCCGTCGCGCGGCCTACGCCTGCGGTCCCGCCACAGATAACGGCGGTCTGTTCGCGGTCGGTCATGTGCGGACTCCTTTTTTGTAGAGGCGATGGTGACTATCGCAACAGCGCGTTCCAGCCGGCATAGCGATGATGGATCGGTCCGCGCGGCAGACTCAGGCCGATCACCAGCGCGCCGGCGATCAGACTACCCACGGTCGCGGCGAACCCTGCACCGTCGAGGAAGGCGGGTGATGCCAGTAGCCAGGCACCGATTGGCAGGTTCAGAAAACGCAGCGGCCGTGCCACTTCGGCGCACGCCAGGACCGAGACGGTGAGCAGCAGCGAGCCCATCAGGTGATCACTGTTGGCCATCGCGCCGTCGGTGCCGAAGATCAGGCGGGTTGACATCAGCCAGACGCCTATAATGCACAGCAGCGCGAGCCCCCAGGGAAGGTTCACTCCGCGAAGGCCTCTGAGAGTCATCGAGGAAAGGCTGCCGTCGAACTCCGGCGTATTGTCCTCACGGGCGCCTTCCATTGCATCGCCTTTGAAAAAAGTTCTCCAAAACGGTTTGCCACGGCGCCGCGCATCCTTGAGGAACTGGCCCATGGCAACCAGTTCATCCAGCGCGTAAGGCATCATCACCAGCATGGCCAAGGCTTGAGCCAGGCAAAGCGTGCACCACGTACCGATGAAGATCGGCTGGGCGATGATGAAGAAGATGCTCACGACGCCCAGGGGCACTACCACCACGCCGAACGCGGCGACCATCCACGGCATGGTCCGCCAGCGCCGGGCATCGCCCATCACCGCCATGAGGAGCTCGATCATATAGGCCATCACACCGATCCCGGCATCGGACACCGGCCAGGCGCGCGACATGTCGGACGTGATGATGGTTTCAGTGCCGTTGGGCTGGGTGCCGAAGAAAGGGTCCCAGGCATTCGAGGTATGGCCAAGCTGATAAGCGGTTAGATAACGTGCGAGCAGAATGCCAATCACGGCGAGAATGGCTATTGGCAGGCGTTGCAGCCAGGTTGAAGGGTTGTAATCCCAGCCCGGTGGAACCGCGGCCTTCTGCATCATCCCGGACATGCTCATGCCTGGCATCATTGGTACTAGTGTGGAAAAGGCAATTACCAGCCCGCCGACCAGCAAGGCATTGCCGTAGCTCGCCGGGGAAGGAGTCCAGAACAGCAGCGGCGCGAACATCAACCACAATCCCATGATCGTGTTGGCCCATTGCGCCCAGCTGATCCGTTTGAGCGAGAGGATGGCGAACAACACGATCAACGCGCCGCTGATGACGTCGTTCCAGGTCATCAGCAGCGCGCGAGTGGCGACCTCGGGTAGATCACGCTCGGCTGCGAGGCGTGGCAGGTCGAGGTCGCCCGGCGCTACGTTCATGTAGCCGAAGATAAAGGGCGCACTCAGCACCCAAAAGCCGAGCAATACATTGACGAAGTGGCACCAAAGCGTCGCGATGTGGCGCCGCTCCATCATCTGCATATGCGCATCCATACCCATATCGGACGACATGGCGCCTTGGCGTAGATATTCCCCTTGATGCTCCATAGATCTAGTCCCCAGCACTGAAGTATTGGTTACGTTGCGGCAAGAGAAAAAGCGTTACGGTGTTGCGACCGCGTGCAGGTTTGGGTGAGCTCGGCCAGCGGATATCTAGGCCTTTTCTGCTAGCAAGTCAGCTGGCTTAGCTTCAACTGCACATGCTGGGATATAAGGTCATTCCGGCGAAGCTGCTCTGGCAACGAGATGACGAGCTTTGCCAGAGCAGCAAGTCGCGAATGTTACGCAGCCATGCGCTCGCATTCTTCAGCGCACTTCATGCACGCTTTGGCACACTCTTGGCAGTGATCCACTTGATGTTTCGCGCATTCCTCTCCGCATGCACGGCAGATCTTGGCGCAAAGGGCACAAAATTCTTTAGCGTAATCACTTTCGCGACTCATCAGTATGGCGGCCAACCTACAAATGTCCGCGCAGTCGCGGTCAAGCTCGATGCAGCGTGCCATCATTTTTACGTCATCCTCACGCAGGCAAGCAGAGGCGCACGTTTCGCACACAAGGGCACAGTTCGAACAAGCTTGGATACAGGAAGCGAACATTGAGTTTGTCATTGCGTTCTCCAGGGTTCGATAGTTGTATGTCGTCGGTGCCTACTGACCGATACGGCTCATCAGCCTGTTAGCAGACACTGAATTACGACACGCTCCTACCGAGCCCGTTTCGAAAAACTTCATTACAATGTTGTAAGGTAAATCCAACCGCACCGGGGCTCTGCGGGCGCAGTTGGTGGCGATGTGGCAGTCAGATTGCCTGTACGGCTTCGCTAGTCTGTGCGAGATGATTGAGTGGGAAATGGGGGGCTCCCTGTCGCCAGGACTGGGAGCATCCATTAGAGAACGGCCGGAGCGAAAGCCGCTGAACCATATGGGCAACTAGCCTTGCGGCCTAACTTTTAGAAAGCAATTGCAGAGGCCTCCGGTACCGTTGCGTCGACCAGGATGGCCTAGAGCCGACCCTTATGCTTTTGCTGAGGCGCCTTTCAAAGAGCCTAGTCAGAACCGACTAGGCACACACATATCGGATGTTAGTGCTCGTGTTGCTTCCCGTCTGCGTGCACATGGTTATTTGCAGAGGATTTGCCTTCCGCATCGGCACGGTCATTGTCAGTGCTTTCCTCCGCCGTCTGTGGCTGGTCTGACGCATGATGGTCATCGCTTTCTTTACCACCATGATGCCCGGAGCCTGGTTGGCCGGGTGCTCCACCCGAGCTGCTAGAGCCGTGGTGATCCGAGCCGCCACTGTCGCCCTGATGGTGGTCGCCCGAGGCCATCTCGCCGTGTTGCTCACCATGCCCAGCTGGGGTCTCCAGACCACCATGTTGGTTACCACCGCTAGAGGCAACGAGTGCTCATACGCTCCCTCATCTAGCCCAGGAAGCTTTTTGCAGAAAAGCCACCATTGCCCAGTGTACGGGTCAGCCATGCTTCTTCCCCACGCAGGCATCCCAGTGGCCTTAATTCCAGGCTTGATGGCCCAAAATGTTTTTGCTGGGTCATCGGAGTTCCGCTTCAGCAATTAGCATGCCACGCATGCTTGCGTCTGAATCTTACGATTTGTCAGATCACACATGCCCCAACCGCGTGAGCAGGCGAATCGCTAATTGTCCGTGTTCTGCCTGTTCGCTCCTGCAGTTAAGGCGTCGTTTCCTACCGGCAAAAAAAAGGCGCCATCTAGGCGCCGATAGGCCAAAGGAGCATGAAAAGGCCAAAAAGCAGAGTGTGGGAGCAACTGCTGAGGTAGACGTTAACGCTACAAGCTGTCAGACAGATGATGCGAGCATTACGTTTCTGTAAGGTACTGGCTGCACGCCCTGACAATCGGCACACTGCTCCAAATGCCGGAGGGAATACTTTCATGAAGCTTCTTGTTGCTGAAGACGAGCCGAAAACAGGCACCTACCTACAGCAGGGGCTTTCAGAGGCAGGCTTCACAGTCGATAGAGTTGAAAACGGGACCGATGCTGCTCAGCACGCGCTTCATACCACATACGACTTGCTCATCTTAGACGTGATGATGCCTGGCCTGGATGGGTGGCAGGTTTTACAGAAAGTCCGCGCTGCTGGTAATGAGGTTCCCGTGCTCTTTCTCACCGCCCGAGACGGGGTTCAGGATCGAGTAAAGGGATTGGAGTTGGGCGCTGATGATTATCTCATCAAGCCGTTTGCCTTCTCCGAATTGCTAGCCAGGATCCGTACGTTGCTTCGCCGCGGCAATAATGCTCCCAACCAAACAATACTCAAACTCCTCGACCTTGAGGTCGATCTGCTCAGGCGTCGGGTTACGCGATCGGGGAAACGAATAGACCTAAGGAATCTCCGAACAAGCCTTCAGTTATGCGAGAATCCCCGCAACACCTGATCCGAGCCGCCCATGAGCCAGATGAGCTTTTCCGACTTTGAGTACGCCGGCAAGCGCAAGCAAACCCGCCGAGAGCGCTTCCTCGCCGAAATGGATCAGGTGGTGCCCTGGGCAGGCCTGCTGGAGCTGATCGAACCGTTCTACCCCAAGGCCGGCGGCGGTAGAAAACCCTATCCTCTGGAAACCATGCTGCGCATCCATCTGTTGCAGAACTGGTTCTCCCTGAGCGACCCGGCCATGGAAGAAGCGCTCTACGAAATCACGCCCATGCGCCAGTTCGCACGCCTGACGCTGAGCGCGCCAATCCCCGAAGACACCACGATCATGAACTTCCGGCACTTGCTGGAGAAGCATCAGCTCGCACCGGCAATCCTTGCGGTCATCAATGGTTATCTGCAGGAAAAAGGCCTGTCGCTGCGCCAAGGCACCATCGTCGATGCCACCATTATTCATGCCCCCAGCTCGACCAAAAATAAAGAAGGCAAGCGTGATCCCGAGATGCACCAGACCAAGAAAGGCGGTCAGTATTTCTTCGGGATGAAGGCGCACATCGGTGCCGATGTCGAGTCCGGCCTGGTGCATCACGTCCATGGCACCGCTGCCAATGTGGCCGATGTCACGCAGGTGGCTGAACTGCTGCATGGCGAAGAAAACGCCGTGTATGCAGATGCCGGTTACACCGGTGTCGAAAGGCGCGAAGAGCATGAAAATCGGGGGGTGATCTGGCAGATTGCAGCGCGTCGCAGCACCTATTCCAAGCTGAACCAGCGCAGCGTACTGTACAAAGCCAAGCGCAAGATCGAGTTCTGCAAGGCTCAGACACGGGCCAAGGTCGAGCATCCGTTTCGCGTGATCAAGCGGCAGTTTGGTTACGTGAAAGTACGTTTTCGTGGGCTGATGAAAAACACGGCTCAGTTGACCACGCTGTTCGCCCTGGCAAACCTGTGGAGGGTTCGAAAACAGCTCATGGGTATGGGTGAGGTTCGCGTTTAACACGGAGAACCGGTCGAAAAAGCTCTCCGTACATGATTTTTCGGTCACTTTTCGTCCAATAACGCTGTAGGTGCCTGGAAAATTGCAACTTGCCGCGGCTGCACGACAAGTTGATCGGAGCATCCCTAAAGGACCGCGATGGACAGATTCGCTCGCTGGAGGAAAAACATCAGCACGCCCGTGATGCCCTGGAGCACTATCGCCAGGCTGCCAAGGAGCAGCGTGAGCAGGAGCAGCGCCGGCACGAGTCTCAGGTGCAACAGCTGCAACTGGAGCTGCGGCAGTTACAGCAGACCCTGATCGTCAAACAGGATGAGCTGACCCAGCTCAACCGCGACAATGCACGGCTGCTCGCCGAGGCGCGGCAGTTACAGAAGGATCAACATGCGCAGCAGCAGCTTCTCACCCAGAAGGCTCAGGCCTTAGAGGTCGCTCAGCGCTCGCTGACCGGAATGGAGCGTACGAATGATGCCTTGGAACAACGCAGTAACACTTTGCAGGCCGAAGTAGCCCGGCTTGGTGAAAGGGCCGAGGTTCAGGCACAAAAAGCGCAGACCTTACAGGAGCGTTTGTCCGAAGCTCTCTTGCAACTGAAGCTGATTGAGCATTCACCGCTTGCCAACGGCGGTGCGGATAGCCATGAACCGTTACCGGGGCCAGAAGCAGACACGCCTTAACTTGTGCGGGCGTCAACTGAGCAACGCCGCCGACGGACTGGATTTGTCAGGGTCGCATCGTCGTGAATGAGATGCTACGAACCGGTCTTTGGCCGGCATACTCAACCTTCGGCCCAAAAATCATCCTTGCGCACCAAACCGAACTCATCCTGATTGGTGTCAAGATCATCATCAAACATGGTGTTAACCATTCGCTCCCGACGTAGCATGGCCAGCGTTCGGAAAAAGCAGGGCTCGCAGAGGTGAACCTCATAACGCTCACCATCATGCTTGGAACCATAGCCCCAACACGCTTGAAGAACGCCAAACTGCTGGCCATAGCCCTCAATACTTGTGCTTTGGCAACAAGCGTCACAGGTAACGTCTGAAGTCGTTTCCGTTGGCTGCATTGCAACGTGCCGCATGATCCTCACCTCCGAGGAGAGAAAGTTTACAGCTGCCATCGAGCCCACATTCGAGACCGAAAATGGAAGATGTCGCGAAGGCCGCCTCGAACCATCACTGGGGAGAAGGATATCTTGAGATTAATTGGGGGTGGGCGAACATGCGCAAGCATGTGAGAGCAACACAAAGCCTAGAAATCAAACATTTATGGTTTGAATGTCTTAATTTCTCCGTTATCTCGTCATGCTTCCATAAAAATCCCCATCATGGAAAAGGCCTGATAAATCAATCAGGTAGGAGAGATGTGAGTGAATTTTCCCCTTATCTCGGCATGGCCCCGTGCCTGGCTGATCCGTCGTTTCATCGAGTGCGATCCATGAACCCCACCTTCTAAAAGATAGGGCCTCAGCTTACCGTGGTATCTCTGGCGAGCAGTTCCATGGCAGCAATGCTTCGTAGTCTGAGACCGACGACGCATACGGCAGGCGCTCAAGTACGTGGCGTAGCCACGTATAGGGCTCCTGGCCGTTGACCTTGGCGGTCTCGACCAAGCTGTATAATACGCTTTGCGGCGTCACCTGGGCGTACGTCTTGTCCAGCCAGCTTTTCAGCTGACCGAGGATCGGTAAGCTTCTTTCCTGGCGACCGATGAACCGCAGTTCGTCGCTGACCTCCTTGAGGTCGCGCTCGATGTCATACAGCTTATTGATCATCGTCAGCGCCACATCGGCTCGTCCGGTCTTACCCTTGGGCTGCACCTTTTGTGCTTCGACGAACTTGCGGCGCGCGTGAACCATGCATGCCAGTCGCTCGATACCGGGCTGCAACGCCAAAGCGTTGTAACCCGCATAATCGTCGGTCATCACATAGCCGCGATAGCCTTGCAGCAGACGCAATGGTACTTCCTGCGCACGGCTGGTGGTGTAGTCGAACAGCACAACTTGTCGATCAGGCGGGCCACTGGCTTGCACCCACTTCCATGCATGCGCTCGATTTTGACGCCTTGGATCTTCCAGGAGCGACCTGTGGAGGGCACGTCCTGTACGCGTAACCAAGGCATGTAGCCGACTCCGGCGCCTGCTCCAAATCCATTTGCGATGTGCCGTTCAATGTCCTGCTTCGATGAAAACCTACGACCGCGCAACCCCACCTCCTCAGCCCAACCGGACCGCTTCACCTCACTCGCAAAAATAGTCATAGGAAAAAACCGACCTACTAAGCGGCCCGTCGATGGAATTCCAACACTACTCCCGCTGACAAGTGAAGCGGCTGATCCGGACAAACGGCTTGGCCCATAAACGGAAAACCCCCGTAAATACGGGGGTTTGCGCGTCGTGTCAAACTATAATTGCTTGTGTCAAACTTTAACCTTTTGTGTCAATCTATAATCCGTGCAACCACCTCATGAGGAGCTCAAAGTCAAATACCAGACGGGATGGATGGTTTCCGTGACCAAGAAACCCGTAGCAACTGAGATGCTCCGTGAGGCATTTCGCACCGTGATGATGACCGGTGACCGTGAACCTGCAGGGCTCTACGACATAGAAGACCTGCTCTGGTTTAGGTCGGTGGTCCGGGGCCTGCCCTTCCCGCCTCAAGAACTGTTCGGCTCTGCTCTGGAGCCAGGGAAATGGCCGCCTTTTCTGAACGGAAGCCTGGCCATCAATGGCGCGACCGCGGATCGACTGGAATCCTTGCTGGAGCGCAGCATGGAGCGAAAGGGTTTGGTGCTTTTTCCGGAAAGCGAGGATGCGCTCTGTGATTCGCTGAACCTGCTCGGTGGGGGTGGTGATGAACGCTGCTGTGCTGAGCTGGTCGGTGGACCGTATCACGGATCGTTTCGCGTCTTCGCCCTGGACGATGATGTCTGGCTGAACCTCTTGGCCATACCCCGGGGATCGCCGGTAGACACGCCAGGCCTGGCTGAGTGCCTGCATCAGACGCTCGGCGAAATCGATGTTGGAGCCCCGGGCCTGGCCGCCATCAATTTCTGGTTAGAGAACCTCATCCAGGGGCACTCATGGAACCAGAGCCTGCTCCTTCTGGGTATGGTTGAGAGCATGCTGGCGACTATCGCCGCATGGCGCGAAGCTGATCGGCCGGCGGATCACAGGTAGCTCAAAGATCGAGGTCGACTTACTGGGTGAGCGCGATCGGGAAGGTATACTCCCACGTCTCAGCACGTCGAGGTCGACCAGGTGTACCTACGCCAACTGTTCTTGAAATTCACTCTGTTCTTCAGCCTCATCATGCTAGGGCATCTGCTCATCCCAAAGGAGGTGGCAGAAACCCTGGTAGATGGTGCCTGGCGTTACATCCTGTGTTTTGCCGGGGGAGCATGCGGACTCTGAGATAGGATGAGTGTCCGAGCTGCAGAGCAGCGGCTCGACATGTCCAAAGGAGCCCGCGTGAATCTTCTCTCCCACTACTGCCGGCATTTCACCGGCGCCTTCAAGTTCAGGAACCGACAGGGTCGGACTTTCTTCTGGCTCTGCCTGCTTGCCGACGTATTCCTGGTATCAGTTTTGGTCGCTTTGAGCCCCTTCGGGTTGCTCGGCAGACTTCTGATCCTCCTCGCGCTTCTGGTCATCGCCGGCAATGCCATTCAGCGTCTGAAAGACGCCGGCGTCTCCCCTTGGATGCTTCTGCTGTGGTTCATCCCCTTCGTTGGCCTGGTAATCCTGGCCATCCTGCTCCTGCTCCCCGGCCGTAAGCCGGTCGACCTGCCAGTCGCACCGCCCTCCTCGCCAAGTGAGCGCTAAGCTGGCCGCATTGAGGCCAACTTATAACAACATAGCCGTCGGCGCTCCCTTTTCCTTCCGCGCCGGCGCACCTCTGCAAGGGGGGCTCGCAGAATTCGGAAAAAATCGTACGCTAAGGTTTTCCGGGCATCCGTAGGGGCCGAAACTTCCCGTCTTCCAGTCTGCGGCTCTGCCGCCAGACGTAATCGCCGGTGAGGTTGATGTGCTCCCAGCCCAGCGGCGACAGGAATTGCAGCAGCTCGCCGTCCACCGGCTTGCCGGCCTCGACCAACCCCTGGGTGGCGCGCTCCAGGTACACCGTGTTCCACAGCACGATAGCCGCCGTCACCAGGTTGAGGCCGCTGGCCCGGTAGCGCTGCTGCTCGAAGCTCCGATCCCTGATTTCCCCAAGGCGGTTGAAGAACACCGCCCTGGCCAGCGAGTTGCGCGCCTCACCTTTGTTCAGGCCGGCATGCACGCGGCGGCGCAGCTCAACACTTTGCAGCCAGTCTAGGATGAACAGCGTGCGTTCGATCCGGCCCAGCTCGCGCAGGGCCACGGCCAGGCCGTTCTGGCGCGGATAGCTGCCGAGCTTGCGCAGCATCAGCGAGGCAGTGACGGTGCCCTGTTTGATCGAGCTGGCCAGGCGCAGGATGTCGTCCCAATGGGCGCGGACGTGCTTGATGTTCAGGGTGCCGCCGATCAGCGGCCGCAGCGTCGGGTAGGTCTGCACGCCCTGCGGCACGTACAGCTTGGTTTCGCCGAGGTCGCGGATGCGCGGCGCGAAACGGAAGCCCAGCAGGTGCATCAGGGCGAAGACGTGATCGGTGAAGCCGGCCGTGTCGGTGTAGTGCTCCTCGATCCGCAGGTCGGACTCGTGGTACAGCAGGCCGTCGAGCACATAGGTGGAATCGCGCACGCCGACATTCACCACGCGGGTGCTGAACGGCGCGTACTGGTCGGAGATATGGGTGTAGAACAGCCGTCCCGGCTCACTGCCGTACTTCGGGTTGACGTGTCCGGTGCTCTCGCCCCGGCCGCCAGCCCGGAAACGCTGGCCATCGGAGGATGAGGTGGTGCCGTCGCCCCAGTGGGCGGCGAAGGCATGCTGGTACTGGTGGTTGACCAGCTCGGCCAGGGCCGCCGAATAGGTCTCGTCGCGGATGTGCCAGGCTTGCAGCCAGGACAGCTTGGCGTAGGTCAGACCGGGGCTCGACTCGGCCATCTTGGTCAGCCCGAGGTTGATCGCATCACCGAGGATCGCGGACAGCAGCAACGTCCGGTCTTTGGCCTCGGCCCCGTCCTTCAGGTGGGTGAAGTGGCGGCTGAAGCCCGTCCAGTCGTCCACGTCCATCAGCAGTTCGGTGATCTTGATGCGCGGCAGTAACTGACTGGTCTGGTCGATCAGCGCCTGCGCCCGATCCGGCACCGCCGCATCCAGCGGGGTGATCTTCAACCCGGACTCGGTGAGGATGGCATCGGGCAGCTCGTTGTCCTTGGCCAGGCGGGCGACAGTGGCCAACTGCTCGTCCAGCAGCTGCAAGCGCTCTTCCAGATACTGGTCGCTGTTCGGGTTGATCGCCAGCGGCAGGGCCTGTTCCCGCTTGAGCGCGGCGAACTTCTCGGCCGGCAACAGGTAGTCGTCGAAGTCGCGGAACTGCCGCGAGCCCTTGACCCAGATGTCGCCGGAGCGCAGGGCGTTCTTCAGCTCGGACAGGGCGCAGATTTCGTAGAAGCGCCGGTCGAGGCCTTCCGGGGTGATCACCAGTGGCTTCCAGCGCGGCTTGATGAAGGCGGTGGGAGCATCGGCCGGCACCTTGCGCAGGTTGTCGGCGTTCATCTCGCGCAGCGTCTGCACGGCTGCCAGCACGCCCTGCGCGGCCGGGGCGGCGCGCAGCTCCAATACCTCCAGCAGAGCCGGCGTGTAGCGGCGCAGGGTGGCGAAGTTCTCGCCGACCAGGTGCAGGTGGTCGAAGCCCTCCGGCCGGGCCAGCAGCTCGGCTTCGCTGACGCTCTCGGTGAACTCGTCCCAGGGGATCACCGCCTCGATGGCGGCATAGGGGTCGCTGCCGGCTTCCTTGGCCTCCAGCAGCGCCTGGCCGATCTTGGAGTACAGGCGCACCTTGTCGTTGATCGCCTTGCCCTGCTTCTGGAACTGCTGCTGATGCTTGTGCTTCGCGCCGCTGAACAGCTTGACTAGGATGCGGTCGTGCAGATCCACCAGCTCATCAATCACGGTTGCAGTGCTCTCCAGCACCACGGCGGCCAGGGTCGCATAGCGCCGCTGCGGCTCGAACTTGCCGAGGTCTTTGGGCGTCATCTGCCCACCCTCGCGGGCCAGCTTGAGCAGGCGGTTCTGGTGGATGTGCCGGCCCAGGACTTCGGGCAAGTCCACCAGCTGAAATGTCTTCAGCCGCTCGATGTGCTCAAGCATGTGCCGAGAGTTGGGTTTCAGCGGTGCCTGGCGCAGCCAGGTCAACCAGGTGATGCTGCTGCCGGCCTTGAGCTTCAACAGCTCGTCCAGCTTGGCCCGATGCGAGTCCGTGAGCGGTTCAACCAGGGCGCGGTAGACCCGCCGATTGGCCCGTGCAATGGCCTCCGAGCAAGCCCGGTCGATCACGCTCAACGCCGGCAGGATGCGTCGCTTCTGCCGCAGGCTCTCCAGCGCCTGGCCGGCCAGCAGCAAGCCCTTGTCGGTCTGCTGGGCCAGTTCGGTCAGCTCGCGCACCAGGGCGCGGAAGTCGGACAGGCCGAACGGGGCCAGTTGAAGGTAGGTGCGCAGTTCCTGGGCGTGCTCGCGACGGGTCACATCGCGCTCGCCGTACTTCGTCCAACTCGCCGGATCGGTCTGGACTTGCTTGGCCACCCACAGGATGACCGGTTCGGGCAGCTCGCTGTCAGTGCCCAACGCATAGCCGGGGTAGCGCAGCAGGCAGAGTTGCACGGCGAAGCCGAGGCGGTTGGCGTCGCCGCGCCGCTGACGGATCAGCGACAGGTCGGAGTCGTTGAAGGTGTAGTAGCGGATCAGGTCATCCTGGCTTTCTGGCAACGCGAGCAGGGTGCCCCGCTCCGTGGCCGAGAGGATCAAGCGACGCGGCATGTGTCAGTCGTCCGTGCGGAGGTACTGGTAGAGGGTTTCCCGGCTGATGTTGAACTCGCGGGCAAGCTGCGCCTTGGGCTCGCCGGCCGTCGCTCGCTGCCGCAGGGTAGCAGCCTGCTCATCGGACAGGGCTTTCTTGCGGCCCCGGTACGCGCCACGCTGCTTGGCCAAGGTGATGCCCTCACGCTGCCGCTCGCGGATCAGGGCGCGCTCGAACTCAGCGAAGGCCCCCATCACCGACAGCATCAGGTTGGCCATCGGCGAGTCCTCGCCAGTGAACACCAGGCCCTCCTTCAGGAACTCGATGCGCACGCCGCGTTGAGTCAGCTTCTGTACCAAGCGACGCAGGTCATCGAGGTTGCGGGCCAGCCGGTCCATGCTGTGCACCACCACTGTATCGCCTTCGCGGACGAAGCTCAGCAGCGCTTCGAGCTGGGGGCGCTGGGTGTCCTTGCCCGATGCCTTGTCGGTGAACACCTTGCTCACCTGTGTCTGTTCCAGCTGGCGTTCCGGGTTCTGGTCGAAGCTGCTGACCCGGACGTAGCCGATGCGGTGCCCCTGCACGATGTCTCCTTGGTTGAAGGCGGCTTAAGTGCTCCTTCTGTTCCGTTGTGCCTCAAACCCCGTTTCTGTCAGGCTGAAATCTATGACCTTCGCAGGCATGTGTCAAAAATGCGAAAGATGACTCTATTCTGACTAAGCGGCGCGGCCCTGCCTGACATCCAGTTAGGGTATGCCTCAATCTGACGGTAGCGAGTCGCAGGCGTTCGGATCGGCATCGGTTTCGTTCCCTGTCTTGGCACGCGCTTCGAAGCGTTGATAACACTCCAACCCGCAGAAGTGCTCGACGTATTCCGCGCCTTCCGGGGTGAAGGCGGCATCGAGCGGGATTTCCTTGCAGCACACGCAGCAACTGGTGGTGGTCGAGTCACTTGCATTCATGGTGGCACCCCTCCATTGACTGACGAAGACGGCGAATGCCGCCGCCGGCATTGGCTTCGCGAACAGGAAGCCTTGTCCTGTGTCGCAGTCCGCTTGTCGCAATAGATCAAGACTCGCCGATGTTTCCACGCCTTCAGCCACCACATCCATGCCCAGCCCGTGCGCAAGCTGAATCACGGTGTGCACGATGGTTTGGTCGCGGCGGTCGTTGGCGAGCCCGGCGACAAACGATTGGTCGATCTTGAGCGTGCTGATTGGGCAGCACTTCAGATGTTGCAGACAGGAATACCCCGTCCCGAAGTCATCGGCGGCGAAGCGCACACCGATCTGCCGCAAGGCGTCCAGGGCGGGGAAGATCGCCGGATCACCAAACGCGACCGATTCGGTCAGCTCGATTTCGAGATACTCGGCGGGCAACTCGGCATCAGCCAGCACGCCCTTTACCCACCCGTCGAAGTCCGGTCCCACTTGGCTCGCCGAAGCATTGACGGCCAGCCGGAACGGTCGCCATGCCAGCATTCGCCAGTCACGCATCTGGCGGCAGGCTTCGCCCAGCACCCAAGCGCCGATTTCAGGCATCAGGCCGGACGATTCGACCACGGGCAGGAACTGGCCCGGTGGCAATAGTCCAAGCGTCGGATGACGCCAGCGCAACAGGGCTTCCGCGCCGACAATCCCACCACTGCGCAGATCGACGACGGGCTGGTAGTGCAGTTCAAGCTGCCCGCGCTCGACCGCTTGGGCCAGTTCCGGCGTCGTCCATCCATCCGGCCGGAAAGCGCTCATTCTCTTTCCCTGAATGCCCGCAACGCCCGCGACAGGGACAGAAGGAACAGGCCGGTCAAACCGAGCGCCGCGATGACCCAATGCTCGCCGAGGAAAGCACCGGCGGTTGTGCCGGCCAGCACGACAGCGAGGATGGGCAGGTGGCAGGGGCAAGTCAGCACAGCCAGTCCGCCCCACAGGTAGCCGGTGATCGGTTTGTGCGTCTCGGACGGCAAGCGCTCGGGGTTGTTCATGGCAGACTCTCCGCGTGCTGTGCCGGCTCGGTCGGCAGGGTGGCCAACTGCACTTCCAGATCGGCCAACGCTTCGCGCCGACGCTCGACGAACTGACGCAGCAGGGCAAGCTGCGCGGCCGCTTCGTCGCCGTCCGCCGCATCCAGCGCCCGGCACAGCCGCGCCAGCGCGTCGAGGCCGATGCCCGCCTCGAAGGCCGCCCGCACGAAGCACAGCCGTTGCAAGGCGGCGTCATCGAACAAGCCGTAGCCGCCTGGTGTGCACGCCACCGGGCGCAGCAATCCGCGCAGCAGGTAGTCGCGCACGATATGCACGCTCACCCCGGCATCAAGAGCCAGCCGGGACACCGTGTAGGCGTTCATTGAACACCTCCTTTTTCTCACCCGGCGCAGCAGGAAAGCTGCTTCACATCCTTGTTGAAGGTCTGCGCCGCGAGCTTCAACCCCTCGACCATCGTCAGGTAGGGGAACAACTGGTCGGCCAGTTCCTGCACCGTCATGCGGTTGCGAATGGCCAGAGCCGCCGTCTGGATCAGTTCACCCGCTTCCGGCGCGACCGCCTGTACGCCGATCAGCCGATGGCTGCCTTCCTCGATAACCAACTTGATGAAGCCGCGTGTGTCGAAGTTGGCGAGCGCACGCGGCACGTTGTCCAAGGTCAAGGTGCGGCTGTCGGTCTCGATCCCGTCGTGGTGGGCTTCCGCCTCGCTGTAGCCCACGGTCGCCACTTGCGGATCGGTGAACACCACGGCCGGCATTGCGGTCAGGTCGAGCGCCGCATCGCCGCCGGTCATGTTGATCGCGGCACGGGTGCCGGCCGCTGCCGCCACATAGACGAACTGCGGCTGGTCGGTGCAGTCGCCGGCCGCGTAGATGTTCGGGTTGCTCGTGCGCATGCCTTGGTCGATGACGATGGCACCTTGCGCATTGACAGTGACCCCCGCTGCGTCCAGCGCGAGGCTGCGCGTGTTCGGTGTCCGACCGGTGGCAACCAGCAGTTTGTCGGCGCGCAATTCACCGTGCGTGGTGGTCAGCACGAATTCACCGTCCATATGGGCGACCTGGCTGGCTTGCGTGTGCTCCAGCACCTCGATGCCCTCGGCACGGAAAGCGGCTGTCACCGCCTCGCCGATGGCCGGGTCTTCACGGAAGAACAAGGTATTGCGCGCCAGGACCGTGACCTTGCTGCCCAGCCGGGCAAAGGCTTGCGCCAGCTCCAGCGCCACCACCGACGAGCCGATTACGGCAAGGCGTTCGGGAATGGTGTCGCTCGCCAGGGCCTCGGTGGAAGTCCAGTAGGGTGACTCTTTCAACCCCGGAATCGGCGGGACCGCCGGGCTGGCACCCGTGGCGACCAGGCAGCGGTCGAACATCACGACGCGCTCGCCACCCTCGTTCAAACGGACGGTAAGGCTCTGGTCGTCCTTGAAGCGCGCCTCACCGTGCACAACGGTGATGGCCGGATTACCGCCCAGGATGCCTTCGTACTTGGCGTGCCGCAGTTCGTCGACGCGGGCCTGCTGCTGGGCCAGCAGCTTACTGCGGTCAATCGTAGGCACAGTTGCCGCAATACCGCCATCGAACGGGCTTTCCCGGCGCAGATGGGCGATGTGGGCGGCGCGGATCATGATCTTGGACGGCACACAGCCGACATTGACGCAGGTGCCGCCGATGGTGCCGCGCTCGATCAGCGTGACCTGCGCGCCTTGCTCGACGGCCTTCAGCGCCGCCGCCATCGCGGCTCCACCGCTGCCAATGACCGCTACCTGCACCGGGGGCTCGTTGCCACTGTGCTTTTCGGCGGCGGCCATCCATCCCCGCACCTTGTCGAGCAGTCCGACGCGGTTGTCCGCCAGTGGCGCATCGGCTAGCGTTGCCTTGTAGCCCAGTCCGGCCACGGCGGCAGTCAGCGCGTCCGGCGATGTGCCCGGCACGATGGCGAGTTGCGCTGTGCCCTTCGGATAGGACACCAGCGCCGACTGCACGCCTGGCACTTTTTCCAGCGCTTCCTTGACGTGCGCCGCGCACGAGTCGCAAGTCATGCCGGTGATTTTTAGATGGGTCATGCAACAGATCCTTTATCGTTTGTGGCGCCAGACAATGACGTCCGTTGTGCTGCGGTGCCGTTTTCAGTGACTCACTGCTTGACGCTGGACGGATAGCCCGCGTCTGCGGTTGCCTTGGTCAGCTTCTGCACGCTGGTCTTGGCATCGTCGAAGGTGACGACCGCTTGGCGTGTCTCGAAAGTCACGTCAACTTTGCTGACGCCTTCGACCTTGGAAATCGCCTTCTTGACAGTGATCGGGCAGGCGGAGCAGGTCATGCCCGGTACGGACAGCGTGACGGTCTGGGTGGCGGCCCAGACGGGGGCAACAACGGCGGCGAGGGCGAGGGAGGCAAACAGTTTCTTCATGGTGAACTCCGATCAGTAGAAAAATGGCATGACGTAGGGAAATCCGAGCGCGACCAGAACCAGCGCGGCCACGATCCAGAAAATGAGCTTGTAAGTAGCTCGCACTTGGGGAATCGCGCAGACCTCACCCGGTTTGCAGGCCGCTGCCTGCCGGTAGATGCGCCGCCAGGCGAAGAACAACGCCACCAGCGCCACGCCGATAAAGATGGGGCGATAGGGTTCCAACACCGCCAAGTTGCCGATCCAAGCGCCGCTGAACCCCAAGGCGATCAGAACCAACGGCCCGAGGCAGCAAGCCGAGGCGAGGATGGCGGCAAGCCCTCCAGTGAAGAGCGCGCCGCGCCCGGTTTTTGGTTCAGACATGCGCTTGTCCTTTCGAATTGAAATTGGATAGCGTAACCTTACTTCCGTACTCATGTACGGAGTCAAGCGATATGGAAAACAATTTGGAGAACCTGACCATTGGCGTTTTCGCCAAGGCGGCCGGGGTCAATGTGGAGACCATCCGTTTCTATCAGCGCAAGGGCTTGTTGCTGGAGCCTGACAAGCCCTATGGCAGCATCCGCCGCTATGGCGAGGCGGATGTAACGCGGGTGCGCTTCGTGAAATCAGCCCAGCGGCTGGGCTTCAGCCTGGATGAGATCGCCGAGCTGCTGCGGCTGGAGGATGGCACCCATTGCGAGGAAGCCAGCAGTCTGGCCGAGCACAAGCTCAAGGACGTGCGCGAGAAAATGGCTGACCTGGCGCGCATGGAGGCCGTGCTGTCTGAGTTGGTGTGCGCCTGCCATGCGCGAAGGGGGAACGTTTCCTGCCCGCTGATCGCGTCACTACAGGGTGGAGCAAGCTTGGCAGGTTCGGCTATGCCTTAGCGTGCTTTATTTTCCGTTTTCTGAGACGACCCCTTAGAAAGCCTAGTCAAAGAGCTGTCACGAGAACACCGTTAGCTTAGCGTACGATTTTTTCCGAATTCTGCGGTTCCCCCTGCAAAAGCCCAACCTGGCCTACTACCCTCGCCCTTGGCAGGTCGCCCGAATCCGGAGACATCTATAACAACATAACCTGCGGTGTGCCTGAGGGCGGCGCCCCTCCTGATACCCCTTACCCTGTCCAACCCTTTTAAGGGCCCACCTGCCGGTGCCGGGTTGCCTGCGCCGCGCGTGGAAATAAATGGGGAAAAGGAAAGAAAAGAAAGGAAAGAAAAAAGGAAAGAGGTTGGACAGCTATGAGGGTCGGCTATGCGATGGGGAGGATCAGGTTGGTGGAAATGGTGCAGGAGGAACGCAGAAATGGTCTGAACATCCTAGGTTATGTTGTTATAGGAGGTGATCAGGTAGCGCCCTTCGTTTGAGGGAAGTGCGCCTAGTGCGCCTCAATGGGTGGGGTTTTGGAGAGGAGGTTCAGGATGGCGGTTGTAGCGTCGTCAGCTATGTTGTTATAGGGAGAGGTTCCGCGGAAGCCCGTTGGTTACGGTAACCGTGCTCCCTGGTGAGGCTTTATCGACGAAACAACTGCCGCGACCTACAATTTGATATGGCTCCCTGCAGGCGCCGGCTACCCGTCCTCGCGAAGCTGCACGAGCAGCACTGCCAGTTGTCTCCAACCTTGGCCCATATCTTTGGCCCTGGTGCGCAGCGGTGGACGGGTGACGCTGTAACAAGTAGGGCCGGAGATAAGTCATGGCAACCGAACAGACTCGCCCTACCACCCTTGCAGGTATTAAACGTCTGGCCAAGTTCATCAAAACTGCGCGAGGCATTCCGCATCATGCAGCCCTAGATGAAGCTGCACAGAAAGCTGGATTTCAGAACCTGCGCCATGCCCAGTCAGTTTTGGGCGAATCCGAGTACAAACTACAACAGACATTTGTGACGTTCTACTGGGCAGAACGTGAAGACGTCCCAAGTTCAGTTGATCGCGGCTCTATCCTGCGATCGGGGCGGACCACCGTCAAATTCCTGTTGCCTGTCCCCTTGAAGGAGATCCTACCCGGTAGGGCCCTATATCGGACTCCGTATATAGACTACTTTCGACTGGATTCACCTGATCATCTCGAACGTAGGGGTGACTATTACAACGAGCTCGACGGCGTGAGGATGGCAAAAAAGGTGGCTCTCGCTCTTAATTTTATGGCTGTGACAGGCCTGCGCGCCCCCCTTGCTAATGAGATGCCTCGGTCGAGATTGAAACTTTCTGAAAATGCAGACCACTGCTCTGACTGGTACGACAATGAGTCGCAATGCATTGTCATCCTAGATGAACCATATCGACCTCTGTTTCACGACGAGATCGCTTGGGCTAATGATCACGGGTTTCATACTGTAGGCGTCCCATGGAGAGGTATTTATGAGGCAGGCTATACACCAATGTCATCAACTTTGGAAATTATCCATAAATATCATATAATTAGCGCTCAAATCAGTGCATGGGAGAAGCCCTTTTGACTACCTATACCGCATCGCTTGACACCGCCAGCCAAGCCCTGGTTTGAAAATTGTACAAAAAATAACCAGTCCGCTCGATTGTCCCGCCTTCATCGCCGCCCACCGCCAGAATCCTCAAGACTTTACCCGCCGACGCCAGCTCACCTTCAAGAACCTCGTCCTGTTCCTGCTCAATCAGCCGCGCACGGCCCTGCAAACCGAACTCGATCAGTTCTATCGCGTACTCAATCAGGCGTCGACTGAGACGCAAATGGTCACTGCGCAGGCCTTCTGCAAAGCGCGCAAAAAGCTCAACCCCGAGGTATTTGAAAGTCTCAATCACCTCCTGCAGCAACAAATTGACTGCTTCGGGCTGCGTCAGAAGTGGCGTGGGCTGAGGGTGCTCGCGGTGGATGGCTCGACCGTGCATTTACCCCTGGAGTCGACCATGGCGACCTTCTTTGGCAGTCACTCTGGCTTTCCCATGGCTCGCTTGTCCACACTCTACGAAGTCGCTGACGGTCAAACCCTGCATAGCCTGATCGTGCCCCTGACCGTCGGCGAGCGCGACTGTGCCCATCTGCACCTTGAGCACCTGCCGGCTGACAGCCTGACGCTGTTTGACCGTGGTTACCCTGGGCACTGGTTATTCGCGCTGTTCGCGCAGCAACAGCGGCACTTTCTGATGCGCCTGCCCTGTGGCTATAACGCCCAGGTCAAAGCGTTTCTATACTCTGGCCAAGTTGAAGACACACAGCTTTTCGTGGCCAACCATCCTGAAGCACGTCTGTTCTGCTCCGAGGCTGGCGTTGATCCTGCCAGCCAGATCGAGCTGAGACTGATCCGGGTCGAGTTGGCCAACGGCGAAAGCGAGGTATTGCTGACCTCGTTGCTGGATCGAGAAGCCTTTCCCGCTGAGGTGTTTGCCGAGCTTTACCACCGCCGCTGGGGCATCGAAACCGACTTCCGTCGCCTCAAACAAACCCTGACGCTGGACAACTTCAGCGGCCGCAGCGTGACTGCTGTAAAGCAGGACTTTCATGCCGCTCAACTGTTGAAGAACCTGGCGCTGTTGATGCAGCACCTGCTACAGCCGGTCATCGAACAGCGCCACAAAGGTCGCAAGCTGCGATGGAAAGTCAACTTCACCCAAGGCGTGTCACGGCTCAAAAATACCCTGGTCGAGCTGCTGGTGCGGCACTGTGCTCAGGGGCTGAGCAATGTGCTGGCCTTGATGGCTAAAAGCCTCAGTGCCGTACGCTCAGGCCGTAGCTTTGCGCGCCAACGCAAACGCGCAGCCAGCCGAGGTTGTGAGGGCTACAAACCGACGCGCTGAAGAAACACCACCGCCCAACCTCCGTGCAAAAAAAAGCTGGCCACAAGCGGTCGGCATAGGCTCGTCCGGAGAACGAGAAATCTCGCCTAGACAGCCGGAACAGACGATGATCACATCACCGCCAGCCCAGTTAGACCGCCTGATTGAGCGGCAGAGGCCTGGTCATCGCCCGACGGCCATGGCGGCTGGCTGCTTCGGGGGGCTTGCCTTGGGCAGGGCTGCAGCTTAGGTTGATGACATTGGGCTATACACCACGCCTTCATGCCACATCTGAGGCGGCACTATCGCGTTTGATCGTGAAACTCAAAGCCTTGGAAAACAGGTTGAACGGTGAGAAATGGACGTACGACTCCCAGGGGTATGAAACCCAATTCATCAGCCCGGCCAGGCATCTCAGCGGCAAGAGAAAGAAACCAAGAGTCATGCCTACACCTCAAGGGGTTGAGCGCGCGGGCGCAGTCCCGTGTGGCCCCGATCTGCCTGGGTATCCATCAAGTTGGCGACCCGCTCGCCGATTGGACTTGGATAGACATTTACACATCGGTCCGATCATGAGTAGCCTGATGGCTTCAGTAATCATGGCCTGGTCAGGAGCTGGCTTAGGTCGCGTCGGCGGCACCCTGTCCGCTTGGTTCCGTTCTGAGTACAAAGATGAAGAGCTTCCCAACGAGCATTCGCGGCAAATCTACGACTTGCCAAAACCCACTATCATCCGGGGAATAGATAAACAACTGGCTGCACTTGCCGAAGTTAAGCAGACAATTGTAGAGGGCTATCAGGAATGCAAGCCCAAGAGGGAGCTACTGGAGCGCATTGATCGCGCGGACAGGTGGATTCGACGGAACTTAGCCCATCTTGAAGCGATGGAAGCGGATATTTCAGCGCACAGACTCGCAGAGTCACGTCGTGGGGATGGAGTAGCACAGTAACGTGTGGTTGAAACAGTAGTTTTATGTCGTCGCGGCGAATAGGAGGCCACAGATTGACCGAGTTCGCCGCGGCAGTTTCTAACGATTAGTAGTTGGTGTCGTGCAGGCGGTCGTACGCACCTGCAGATAGCTGTAACCTTCCCTATCAGGGCCGCAAGAGTGCTTTCAAGCGACCTGTTTATCTTTACAGCCTACGATAAAGCCAATCTGTCGCGGAGGCCGCTCGATGGCGACATGGCGCCATGCTGCTACGGCTAGCTGGCGACATTCATGACCTTGTCTACATAGGCCTCCATAAACCAATCAGGCTGCTCCTCGGACTTGTACTCAAGACTTGTACCGTCTGTGATCTCAGCAAGCCAGACAGAGCCTTCCCCCGAGTTATCAAAGATGTAGGCCCGGTTGGATGCTGCGACTGCTTCCGGCAGTAGCTTAAGTGACCGATGGTAGCGCTGAACGATCTTGTCGGCCGGCACGTTGTGGCCGCCATCGTCCACACGGTTGGCAACCCGGTTGATGTTGATGTTTGGATTGTCAGTGGCCACAAAGTAGAGGTAGGTGCGGTAACCCAGTTCCTGGGCACGGCGCATAAACGCGACCTTATCTCCCGACGACATCACGGTCTCAAACGTGAAGCTCACGCGGTTTTCCAGGAGCTTCTGCCTAATGAGGTCAGCAATTACCGAGGCATGGTAAGAATTGAAGTCGAGACGCCGAACGTCGATGCGAAGGCCGTTCATGTCGAACAGGGATGCTTGATCTTGAAGGTGCTCTTTCTGGATCAAGGCATGACTGGCAAAGAAGGTACGAAGTTCGTCGCCGGTAGCCTGGACATTAAACTGAGTGAGATCGACAAAGCCGTCAGCTTTCGCTGACTTCTCGATCTCGTCTGCGTTCACGTAGGTGTTGATCAGATTGGCCGGGACCTGCTCTTTGATGGTGCTCTTGCCCGAGCCATTTGGCCCCGCAAAGACGCGGAGCCTAGGCGTTGGCACTGGAGCTTACTCGTTGGACCTGGATAGTCTGGCCGACGCTCACCTTGCGGCGAGGCCTGGCCTCCCCTACGACGGTCGCGGACCCATCGGCCTTGGACTCAACGAGGTAGCTGCCCTGCACCTTCATGACGGTATGCCCGGCTGCGAGCGCTCGCAGATAGGCAGTACGAGTCGCACCTGCAGCGACTGCAGGAATCTCGCCTTCAAGGTTCCGAATCTCCTTTTCGGTGAGGCGCTTTTTACTCGGCATACCTTTCTCCTGAGAGGAAATGGATAGGGACTCCCTCATTCTAGCCACGTCGTGCGTCTTTCTAAAGCATCGGCGCTTTATGGCTACGAGAAACCGCAATCCTCGCCGGTTATCATGAGGACTGGTGAGTGATCCGACGCTTGAGCGTACTGGCCTGAGAGATTTACTCGAGCCGTAGGTGCTTGGTCGGTACCCCAGATCCGACGAGGTGAGGCCATGGATCAAGTCCAGCTCGAGGCACTTAGAGCAGAAGCAATAGCGGCCGGCAGGTCCTTTTCGAAAGGTCGGCTTCGGGACGAGTTCCGGATGAAGCCGAAACCTGATGCGACGCCGGTGGCGCATTACAAGAACGGTTATGGTGGGACCTTCGGCGTGTACCGGATCGCGGACTGCCTCCCATTGCGGGACCGCAAGGCTGCTGCCCCCTCCCCGAAGCAAGTTCGGGCGGCGGCCATACTTGCACTAAAGGGCCGGATGCAAAGCAAGGTGGTCAAGGCCTCTCATGTCGCGGTGCAATGGCTTGCCAATGCACCTCTCGTGCTGGATGCCGAAACCACAGGGCTTGGTACAGAGGCCCAGATCATCGAACTGGCGATCGCCGACGTCGACGGGAATCTGCTTTTCAACTCCAGGATTCGGCCCAATGTTCCAATCGAACCAGCTGCTGCCGATGTACACCGAATCCGAGCTGAAGAGCTCCAACATTGTCCGACCTGGCTCGAGGTTGCCGGCAGAGTCAAGGCGCTCCTTACCGGTCGTCCCATTGTGACCTTCAATTCAGCGTTCGATCGGCGACTGCTGATTCAAACCGCGAACGCATTCCACGATGACCATAGCTGGCTTGCAACGTGTCAGGTGCATTGCGCTATGGGCCTGGCGGTGGCCATGTATGGGGCAACCAACCGCTATGGGACCATCTCTCTTGCGGCAGCAATGTCGTTGGCCGGCGTAACCTGGCGTGGTCAAGCACACTCCGCAATTGGAGATGTGCTGGCCACCGTGGATCTTCTGCAATCGATAGCTCAGGTCAGACTCAATCTCGATCAGGAGCTGAACCGGCTCCAGTCCTGGTCGGATTAACTCTCGACGCCTTCTCCATTCATAAGGAGCGTATTCCGCAGAGAGCAATCTGCTGGTATCGGCAAGCCCTTCCGTTAGAATCCCGTGGCCAGGCATACACAGTCAGGAGGATCAAGCTGCATGCCCCACTTTCAACCGTTCCGCGCCGCTTTCGCTGCCGCGATTCTGACCCTGCCGCTACTGGCCCAGGCTGGCGGCGCTGTTGCTGTTACAGTGACCGCAGCTGCGGCGGCCGCCGCTTCCGACTCAGGCCTCCCAAATGCCGGTAATTCATACGGAGCAACCGGATACTTGTTCGTGGACGGGGTGGGCTATTCCGGGGGCAAAATGGTGTACTGCCCGGCTTCAGTCGGGTTCGTTAAAGCAGCATCCTGGTTACGTTCGAAGAACACGATAGTCAAAGGGGATTGTCAGTATAAGGACGGAACCCTACCTGCCGTATCGTCCCAAGACTTTATTGACGAGGTCCTGGGCAAGGATGTGGCGACTGTGGTCAGCGTGGCTCCTGTATTCGTCCAATACGGACGTCCTCTCGGAGTGATCTATTACAGAGACAACGGCAATGGCATGGATGTGGATTCGCGACCGAGGCAAACAGAAATCTATGAGTGAGTCCTTTTGCCCGGCCAATACAGCCATCGTGATGTGGTGCAACTACAGCACCAGGTGACCACCTTGTATCCTATTCATGATCCGTATGGATAACGACTTTCGCCCCCTCACCAGTGACAATCGGGCTTCCGACACCATGGGTTGAGACATTGGTATACGCCGGAGCGCAGCCAGAGCTTTGCCCTGGTGCGTAGGTCTTGCCATTGATGACTACCACGCTGTTTTCCCCGGTGACGATTGGCGCGTTAGGCCCGGTGGTTGTGCAGTTGTGAGCCTCGTCTGCCTTCGCAGCCTGTTGAGCTGGAGCCTTCTCAGCAGCGGCATCGCAACCAGCAAGGATGGACACCGCAAGCAGGGCCGTGATGGTGTTCTTCATATCGTTTTCCCTGCGCTACTTGTCTTCAACCGTATCCGATTTTGCTGCCTGCTCAGCAGCTACATGCTTGGCAAGTTTCGCCACTTGATCGGCCAAGCCTGGGGTACGAGTGTTGCAGGCCCACGAGTAGAACCCTACGGCGCCGATCACCAAAGCAACCGACACCGCACACAGGGCTTTCTTGCGCTGAGGGCTACGCCGGCTACGGCTGACAGCGAGAGTGGCCAGGGCAAGAAGTACAGCGATGACAACGCCAGTCACGAATGGATGTTCCTGGGTAAATCGCAGACCGCTGATTACGCTTACTGGAATCATGTTACCTATCCCTATTTTCGATGATGTGAACTCCAACGCGGAGTCCTCTACGTCCTCGGCCTGCCCCGGCAACTGGCCAGGGCATGAGGTGCAACTGAGCGGGTTTCCTACTGTGGGTCAGGGTCAACCGCGACCCAAGCCTTCGCGCCGTTGTAGTCGCCGCCGCCTTCGGCCTGCAGATCAAACCCGACAATCAAATGAGGGTGGATGTCGGGTTTGCGTATTAGACACCCTCACTTACGAGCAAAATGGCTCTTGAGGGCTCCCAGCGCACTTCGTTGGAACCTGAAGTTCCGTTTCGAAGATCCGTAGGGAGCGCCTGGCACGATCAGGCATTCGCCCCAACGTCCATTCACCATTGGAAGATCAGGTCAGAGAGCTTCTACAGCGAGCTAGAGGCAAGGTAGAGCTTCATGGCTGCGGCCCCCTGCGCCCCAGGTAGGGTTTGCGACGTAACCTATTGATAATCCTCCCCACCTTGGTGAAGGAGAGGCTGGAAAGCGGACCGCGAAACCAGCCTGGGCCAGCGCCCTTTCACAGTACGATCAGTCCTGAACTGGATGAGGACTGAATCCATGGATCACCTAGACATACATCATCCGCCGGCAGCGACTGAAGACGACTGGCAAGCCCGATGCGGTGTACAGAAGATCGTGCAAACCGACCGTTATGGTTGCGGGGTAGCGTGTTTAGCGATGGTTACCGGCTGGACATATCAACGAGCTCGGGAGCATTTCGTAAGCCAGGGGCTTGGCAAGAGGAGACATGGCCGACCGCCCTTCTCTACGAGTTCGGGCGAGATGAGGATGGCGGTGGCCACGGCAGGACTTCTGACAGAGACTCGCCGGTGGCGGGGATGGGCCGATCTTCACGGCCTGGCGATAGTCAAATTGCGCGACATACGTCCCGGAGAAAGGGAACGTTGGCACTGGGCGGTGGCGTTTCGACACCCCGAGTTTGAAATCGCAGTCTTCGATCCGCACCGAGAATGGCCGGGGTTCATTCAACCGCCAATGGACACCCTCTGCACCATCTTCGAGGTGTTTCAACCGAAAGGTGAGTGGCTGCAGGTGGAGCAGCGCCTTCTCCTTTCGACAGAGAGGCCAGGCGGGCTAGAGCCCGCCCTTTTGGTTTGAACCAGGTTGAAAATAGGGCTCAAATCAACTTTTAACAAAGCGTTTTCACGAGGGGGCTATGAAAAACTACTTCAAACAGATCTACCAAGACGCGAAACAAATGGCCACTGCGACGAAAATTACCCTTCTCGCCATTTGTCTCTTGCCAGGGAGTGTGCTTGGAACTTTGGTTGTGTACCTCGCAAGTGTTGCGAGGGACACTGTGGCCAAATTCGAAGTTTTCAGAGCTCTCAAGAGCTTTGCTGGTGAATCCCATGTTGACGAAGTGCATCACCTCGCAGAACTGCTCTTCCGACACTCGCCTGAGTTGTGGTACCTGGTCATGGCCGTGATAGGTACCGCCTTCATCAGCGCAGCCGTCTCTTGGCTTCTAATTCTTCCAAACTTCCACGCTATGTTCGCTAAGGCGAAAGCTGGGCGAGTAGACCGCAACTGATCTTAAACCAGGCTTCCATACCTCAAGCATGGGGGCCTGCCGTCACCCACAATCTCAACCTAAGGCAGTTTCACTACCCCCCAACCACTGCCGCCGGCAAGGACCACAGGCCGGTCAATGTTGGGAAGGTGCAATTCTGGAAAGTCGCAGTAGCGCTCCATTGCCCGGGCAAATCGCATGGCCAAATCGAAGCCATTATCGCGCTGCTCGGGCACAGGAAGAGTCCGGCCCGAGACGATGTCGACCACCACACTCCCCAACGATTTTGAGTTAGACGATAAGGTGAGATGCCATGCGCTCTGCCCTTCAAGGAAGCTGCCGAAGATCGAGGTCTCGATGTCATCGAGCACTCGAAGCTGTGGCTCCCTGAAAAAAACCACTGCGGTTTGTGCCTTCGCTCCCTGCGGTGAAGTGATCCAATCATAAATCGCATAGCTGGTCTGATCAGGGTTCAGCTCAGGGTCAGGCGCCAAGCCAGTCATGAATACAGGGACCGAGCCGAGTTCGGAATCCCTGAGGTAGCCCAACCGTGCGACAGGTAGTCCAAACGGTACGTCGTAGTCACGCCCGTCGCTGAGTTCCAGGTTCCATCCGAGATGCTGGAACATCGCCATGTACACCCGCTCATTGGTGAAGTGGCAGCCGCGGCGGTGGTTTTCTTCAGTACCAGGAACAAGCGCTCGATTTTCTTGATCCAGAGCGATGAGGATCTTGTCCAACCTCGAGGAAGGCGACTCACCCTCCTGATAAAGGGACTCTTTGACGGCCGCGCGAAGCGGCACGAGTTCAAAAGAGCCCAGGGGGTTTGCCCATAGGAAAAAATTGGCGGTGGCCGGCTTCACACCGAACTCGTGGATCAGGATTGAGCGATGTTCTGCAAGAGTCGAAAGCCGAAGTTCAGGACTCAAATCCTCAGTCATGAACACGCAGTTCTGTTCCGGGTTGCAGGCCTTGACCATTGCATTCCAGTGATGCCACCCTGACAGTCTTAGGAACACTTCACGACTTCGATCTTTCAGGCCTGGAAGGAATCCGGCCAGGCACCCGACCCACGCACGAGCATAGTCCTCCGCAGGGAAGATCATCGGCTTTTCCAGCTGGGGGGCAGATGTATTGGTCTTGATCACAAAAACTCCTAGAGGCGGTGAGCACTCTGCTCACTCACAATGATTCGACAAGCAGCTCTTCTGCCAGTCCGTGCCGTGAATTCGAACAAAGGCCTCCATTTCAGGAGACAGCGGACTCTCGATCCTGAAGTCTCCATAGGCCTCAAGGAATCTCCCCCACCGTTCTCGCAACAGCCCGCCGCGCCTGTATTTAGGCGCCAGCCAGATCCAGGATAAAGTCCAGGGGCTGCCTGATGGGTTCGTTTCAGTCTCGTAAAGGAATGCACAAGCGCCTGCAATCGTGCCGTCAGCACCAGCTGGAATCAGGTAGCCGTGCCAGTCAACCGTTGCTTTAGTCGACATCGTTCCAGTCCACTGGACAAAGTCGTAGCCAAAATCCGCGCGGAAACGCTGGGCGCGCTTCAATACCTCCTGATGCATCCACATGGGCACAGATGCGTCTACCCGATCGGCGCCAGCGACACACTTTAGTCTGGCCGCAAACCGCTTGTTCGGGCCCGGGTCCAGTAACCGCTGTGTTTCTCTATGAACCTGACGATGTGCTTCACGCTCATTACGACTGCTGGGCAGGTAGGTCGTACCGCAGTAGGCACAGGTTTTAAGTGCCGAGTTGACGTCACGATATCGGGGCCCGGCTACTTCCAGCGACAACACATCCTCCCCTTGGAGCACCAATGTGAAGCGGTTTCCTAACTCATCCCGGTGGCGCTTGGTCGTTGGAAATGCCGGCTGGCGCTCCACATCTGATCGGAGGACTGTCGTAGTACAGCCGCGGGAAACCTCATAGGTAAGAATGAGGTACTCCGATTCCGTCAGCATGGGCTTGCCTGCCAGGTTGCCCTTTATCGCCTGCACCAGCTGACCAGGTGAGACAGCGAAGCCCAGGCGTTCCATGAAGATCAGCAGAGCAACGGCATCGGCAACGGCATAGCCATCCAACCACAACACATCGTCGTCGAGGCGCCTGGGCTTCCGGCACAAGCTGACTTTAGGGATTCTGAAGTAGGCAGCCAGTGCCTCTGCGTATCGGCCGGCCGCGGCAAACCCGCGGTACTCAGTCGCGATAATCAAATCATCAAAGTCGGATCTCGAAATACCGCCACACTCCAACAGTGCACGCTCAGCCGGAGTTAATCCCATCCGATCATCAAGCCGGGGGCGCTTCTCCGTCAGCAGTTTGTAGATCCGCTGCAACTGATCACTGGAAAGCTTGCCGGTCAAAAGCTACCTCTCGTGTCGCGGCTGTTTGGGGAACAGGCAGTCTAACGACCGCCGGGCAAATTCAAAGGCGAATTCCCCGAGTGGTCACGTGCGGGTAGAAACGGATCAAGCTACTTTGAGGTTAACCATCCCTCAGAGGACCTCCAGATGACAGCCACAAGGAAGAGGCACAGCGCTGCCTGGTTGATCTCTACGGCTTGGATGCTGATGACTACCGCTGCAATGGCGGCAGAGAACCCTACCCAGGGCGACCCATTCTCACCAACCACACTCAAGGACTGGGTATCAGTCATCAGCACCCTGATCACCATGGCCCTGGCGATTTGGGGTATCTGGAGCGGCTTGAGGTCAGCCCGAAATGCGATCCAAGAGAAGCGAAAGGAACACCGTCAGAAGCAGCTTGCCGCTGCACGGGACATGATGAAGGAGATTTTCACAGATCCACTCGCCCGCTCTGCGATGCGAATGATGGACTGGTCAGGCCGGACCTTCACCCATGAAGGCCAGACCTACGTCGTTCACTGGAGGGACCTCAAACCAGCCCTTGTCGTGCATGAGAAGGGGATGGGGTTCAGCAAGCAGCAGGAGTTCATTCGTGACTGCTTTGAGGCCTTCTTCGATCACATGCTGGTGCTCGAGCACTTCCTTGATCAGGACTACCTGCACGAAGCCGACATTGCTGTGCCCTTGGAGTATTACGCCGGGCGCGTCATGTCATTTCCTGATACTTATGACGGGTTCCTGCGGGCTTATGGGTACAGCGAAGCACGCGCATTGATGCAACGCCTTGCGGAAGGCGGAAAATAGGGCCGGCACCAGGGCGAAATCCCACATTTCGTGCAAAGTGCCCTTGCTTACACGGCCTACGATGGGGCTTTGACCCTTGCTGTCAGCTCTGCAGGAGTCCGCATGAAACTGAAGGCCTCCGCTGGGGCAGAATCACTCCATCGGCGGGGGGAGCAGGATGTCAGAGAAGGGCTCAGGCACCACCACATTGTAGGGTTTCAGCTGTTCGAGGAGCCCTTTGTAGCCGAGCAACGGAATGGTTCGAGCAGGTTCACCAAGGTCGTTGCCAAAGAAGTTTTCCCAGTGCCCCAACAGCACAAGACGCGGTTTGGTCACCCTGAGGAGGCCTGTGGGGTAGTAACTGACTTGATTCCACCCTCCCCCGCAAAGGATCTCGACGTCGACGCGCTTTGAGTCAGAGATTATGGGTGGAAAGCCCCATGGAGGTTCAGCGGCGCTGTCTTGATAATGAATGCGGTAAACCGGCCGACCATCCTCCCCGAGGAGGTCAATCATCCAGGCCAGAGTTACTTCACCAAGTTTCCAGTCCAGCAGACCAGTCGGCAAATCGTCGAGTTCCCAGTCGTACTCACCTGGGATGAAGTTATGGCCGAAGAGGTGCCCGGCATGCATGCTTCTAATAGGCATCACACGGATCGAACCCACGGAATTTGCTCCGTTTACGTCCCCATCAGTGATGACCTTCCCGTCGGAGTAAAACCATGTACCAGGTCGGGAGGGATCACGATGGTCGGTTATCTGCTGCTGACTTGGCACCACCACCGCGCCAGCGCCAAAGATCCGCTGTCCTGAGCTGTTCTTTGCTGCATGAAGAATGTGCTTAACCGTTTCAGACCCGTATACAACCGCTTTCGGAGAGTGCTTATCTACGACCCGCGGCACATCGAGAAGATGATCGTAGTGCGCATGACCCACCAGAAGCATCGTCACGTCTGCTGCAGGCGGCATGTGTCTGTCGACCTTCTCGTTGTCGGCTACCACTCGGGCCGGGGGTATCCCAGGAATGCCGAGGCTGGCCGGGTTGGTGTACGAAGGCGCCAGCAATAGCCCCTCCCCACGCCAATGTATGAGCCAGCCACCTACGCCAAGAAACTGAATCTTCGGCTCATCGCCCCAATGGTGATTCTGAACCGGTAACCCTTCTGAAAGCGGCTCATGAGTACAGCCGACCAGCAAACTCAATCCCAGTACGATCGATAGCCCTCGCATGGTCGGCACCCCTGCTGTCAAGGTTCGAAGCGGTATACGCGGTGGTAGAAGGCCCAAAGCATGGAAAACATCGCGACCAGCAATACCCAGTGGGTTACCTCTGGCTTGAACAATGGCAAGAGGAAACCCAGTTTGAAGTAGTCGATTCCAAGAAGGCATACCAATAGCATGCCAAGGACCAATAGCCCCCTGGGCCCCTTCATCATGCGAAGTGGATGGGCAATAACAGCAGAGAGGGGAACTCCAAGCAGTGCCAAATAGACAACCCAGACCTGCTCCGAAGGGACCGGCTCGTTTAAGAAGCGAAGACCAGCGAAACCCAGTAGCAGCGTCAAGCAGTCCACCAGGTCAGAGACGAAGGCGCGCCTGGTGTAGCCCTTCCCAAGATCATAGTGCCTGACCATCAGCCTGCTGAATTGCAGGCAGTGGTAGCCAATGAACCAGGCAGCCATACACAGAGACCAGCCGTTTGGGGACGCGCTCTCGAGAAATACCCTGGCATGCAAGGCACTAACCGTCCAGACAAGAGCGGCTCCCAGCGCTGCCGGGTAAAGCAACCCTGAAACGAGGGGTATACGGATTTAATGGTTGATGGGGCACCTTCACCCCATCAATCTGATACCACCCTCAGATGGTTGATAGATCGACTCCGTAGTTGAGTTCCTCTGCGAAGTCCGGCAGTCCGTAACCGATGGTTTTCTTGTAGAAAGGAGAGACCTTCGCAGTCGGTGCCTTCTTCTTGTGCTTCGTGGTGTAGAGCATTCGTGCCCGCATCACCTCGAAGGAGTAACCGCGCCCTTCACGGTTCTTGTCCTTGGCCAGTCGGTTGATGGACTCCGTGTAAGCGTTGGTGACGGGCATGTCCGTCTCGAAGTAGGTCATGGTCTCTTCGCGCCAGTTTCCCACTGCCCTGACCAGATCGCTCCAGACTTCCTTTTGGCCCTTCGGGATGGTGGCTATCCACTCGTCCAGGGCGGCTTCTGCCTGGAGCCGTGTGGTGGCGTCCCAGATGCCGTAGAAGCGCTCCTTGTGCTCGTAGGCGGCCAGCAGTTGCGGGAACGCGCCTGTCCAGGTCTCCATGATGAGGCGCTCCCGGTCTGAGACTTCGTGAGCGCGTTTCAGCAGGATTTTCCGGTCTCCCTTGAGAGTCCGGCTCTGGGACGGTTTCAGCTCCTTTCTGAGGCCCTTGCGCACTCTCTCTAGGGCATCGTTGGCCATGCGCACCACATGGAACTTATCGACCACGATACGGGCCTGGGGCAGCACAGCCTTGACCGCTGCCCGGTAGGGGTTCCACATGTCCATGCTGACGATCTCGACCTTCTGCCGGTCTTTCAGCTTCATCAGGTAGTTGGTCACCACGTCCTGGCGGCGGGTGGCCAGCAGGTCGAGCAGGGTTCGCTCCTCAATGTTGGTCAGAATGCAGCGGTAGCGCTTGTTCAGGTATAGCTCGTCAATGCCCAGGATGCGGGGCGTCTCGAAGCGGTGCCAGCGCCCCAGGAACTCGGCGCGGGCGTTGAAGATGTCGCGCACCGTCTTCTCGTCCAGGCCGGTCTGTGCCGCCACAAAGGTGTAGGGGTGGTTGAAGGATTCCTTCTCCACGTACTCATGCAGCCGCAGTGTCATACGGAATCCGTCCACCATCTCCGGTAGCTGGGGCCTGAATGTTGTCTTGCAGGCCCGGCAGGTGTATCGGCGGCGGACCACCCAGAGAGTGACCCGCTTGCCGTGGATGGGCAGATCACGATAGGGAACGTCACGCTTGCCGAACCGTACGAACTCACCCTGCACGCCGCATTCCTCGCAGGCGATGGGATCGGGCACGTCCACCTGGAAGTGCATTTCGTCGTCGGTTGATTTGCAGCCCAGTACTTGGTATTGCGGCAGGTGAAGGATGTTGTCGGGAAGTTCGGTCATGGTGTTGTATAGGCGTAGGTGTCAGTCAGATCCATCCGACTCGGCATTGGTGTTTGCTTTTTTACCCAACAAGCTGCTGGAAACGAAAAGTAAGGCACCGAGGACAATTGCAATATCAGCCAGGTTGAAGGCCGGCCAATGCCAGTCTCGCCAATAGAAATCAAAGGAATCCACAACATAGCCGCGAAAGACCCGGTCAATCAGGTTGCCCATGGCGCCACCGAGGATAAGACTGTAAGCGATGGCTTCTCCTTTATGACGATTTTCAAGGATCAGCTTGATCAGAAAAATCGAGACCACTACCGCGATTCCGATAAAAAAGTAGCGCTGCCAGCCTCCACCATTCGCAAAAAGACTGAATGCGGCACCGGTGTTCCATAGGTGCACCCAGTTAAAGAACGGGGTCACCGAAACATACTCGCCATAGGCCATTGATTGCTGCACCAGCCACTTTACAGCCTGATCAGACGCTGCCAGCAGGCCCGATATGGACAATAGGGCATACGGCGAGAGCTTTTTGCCAATAATGAGCATTATTTAACCCTTCAACGCCAAAATGCGTCTGGCACCGTTAAGTACAATGCCCCCCGCGATGGTGCCGATAATCAGATCCGGATAATTGGAACCGGTCCACGCGACCAGGGCGCCGGCGGTGATGACCCCCAGGTTGATCACCACGTCGTTGGCCGAGAATATCCAGCTTGCCTTCATGTGCGCCCCGCCTTCCCGATGTTTGGATATGAGCAGCAGACAACTGGTATTGGCAATCAATGCGACGAATGCGATAGCCATCATCACCAGCGATTCAGGCTCACTACCGAATACAAAGCGTCTCACCACCTCTACGAGCACGCCCACAGCCAAGATCAGTTGCAGTACACCAGCAAGATGCGCGGCACGTACCTGCATTTTCACGCTATGTCCAACCGCATAAAGGGCAAGCCCGTACACCGCCGCATCGGCAAAATTGTCCAGGGATTCTCCAATCAGGCCGGTGGACCGGGCGATCAGACCGGCAGTCATTTCCACCACGAACAGAAGTGCATTGATGCCGAGCAACCAGCGCAGGGTCCCGGATTCTTGCTTAGCAGAAGCTGCCGAAAACTCGGCGGCCTTGATGGTCTCCGGATTTGCAGCGACGGTTTCCTGAAGCGAGGCGCCTAGCCCCAAGGTCTTCAGTTTCGAGGTGACGGGCTCGACCTCGCCGTCATGCACGACCTTCAGCCGGCGGTTCGACAAGTCGAAGGACAGCGCCCGAATCTCCTCAAAGCCGTTCAGGGCTAGGCGAATCATTCGTTCTTCTGATGGACAGTCCATCTTCGGCACGGCATAAACACTGACCCATCTCCCTGGCGCCTCGGAGGAGGCCTGTATATCGGTATCCGCTGCGGACGTTGCATCACCGCCACAGGCGCCACCACAGGATTTGCTCATGATACGACTCCACTTGAACAATGTTGTGGTACCATTTAAAACTATAAAGCTACTATAAGGTCAATAGAGTAAAGAATCCGTTGGGGAGGAGGCTGATGCGCATTGGTCAGTTGGCGCAGTTGGTAGGGGTCGAAACACAGACGATCCGCTTCTATGAACAGCAGGGCTTGTTGCCGCCGCCTGATCGGCAGGACAACGGTTACCGTGTCTATACCGAGAAGCATGGTGAGGGGCTGGCCTTCATCCGTCGCTGCAGAATCCTGGGCCTGTCACTGGCTGAGATTCACGAACTACAGAGCTATGAGGACGACCCTCATCAGCCTTGTACCGCCGTCAACGCCTTGCTCGATGATCACATCTCTCATGTGCGGTCGCAGATAACCGCTCTGCAAGCGCTTGAGAAACAACTCGTTTCACTGAGAGCGAGTTGCAACGATGACCGGGAAGTTGAGGCGTGTGGGGTTCTTGCTGGAATTAGCGAAGGAAACATGCACCAGCAGTAGGTGAAGCATCAACCAGATAATCCGATGAGATGCCGGTCTGTCTCACTCTCATGCAAAGGTAAGATCAACCATTTAATCCGCTTACCCAAAACGAGAAAGTACATGCGGGGACCGACTTCCATGATGCAGCTCCTAGGTAAGAGATGTTCAGCCTGCATTTTGACTGATCATAGAACCTGAGGAGTGAGGAAGTAGGAAGATCGAAAGGAGAGTCGAGGGGGCATGCCCCCTCGCTGGAGGTCATGCTACACGCTGGCGCTGCGCACGACGTTCCTGAATCTCTTGAGCATCGATGCAAAGGCTTGCAGTCGGCGCGACCAAAAGGCGCTTGAGCCCAATCGGCTGCCCAAACTCAGCGCAGTAGCCATAATCTCCTTCTTCGATCCTTTTCAGTGCAGCCTCCACGTCCAGCAACTCTGCCTGGTCCCGCTTCAGCATCCGCATTTCCATCGCGCGCTGCTCTTCCGCGGAGGCAGTATCCGCCGCATCCGGGAGACGCGCCTCGGAGTCATCGCGGAACGCCTCTGCTCGTTGAGCGAGCAGGCCCTGTAGGTGCAGTTTTCGATTGAGAAGAAGGTCCTTGAAGAAGGCCAGTTGCTGGTCGGACATGTACTCCGACTCCGGGGCGGAAAGCAGTTGCTGCTGAGTTAGTAAGGTGGACATAGGCGATTCCTTGTGAGGAGCTGGATGGCCCGAGCTTAACGAGGCCTCTCCCCTCTTCAACTCAAATGCCTCCGCTGAATCCCCGGCTACGCGGACTTGAACCACAGGACTACACCGTTATGGTCACCTTTCACACTAGCAGGAGGACATCCATGGAATTCAGAACGCTGAGCACTGGCCGTTCCACATTTGATGAGCACTACGGGGCGGCAGCCTATTCCCTGGGCGACCAGCTCGGTTTCATTTACTTTCGTTCAACCGGCATCGAACCGAGCCATTGGGAAAGCCGTATCTATGAGAACGGCCTGGTAGCAATGGCGCCAGTGGCTACTGACACGACTATCCAGGAAGCATTCGACAAAGTGGATCTCTGTGCCGCGCATGCCAGAGCTTTCTCCAGAGCGATGGAAGCTCTGAGCGCACATGGTTGCTCCGATGAGGTGCTCTGTCTGCTAACAGCGGCAGAGGGGCAAATTCAGGAGTTGATTTCTGCTGTTTAGCGCTGAAAGAGGCTGCTACCCTTGTCGTGAAAGTCAAGAGGAACGCGCTATGCAAACCACCGTCAAAAGCGCTGCAGAGATCGAAGTCGGCCCATTCCGCTATACCGAACGTGCCTACCTAGCTACCTTGCTTTGCCTGGCCATCGGAGCGTTGGCGTTAGCATCGATGGTCGGGAGTCACCCCACGAGCGATGCCACCTTGGCCACACGCATGGTGTCAGTGCAGATGATCGCTGCATACCTGATCGTACCAATCACCAGTGTGGGCGGTTTCCTGTGCCACAGAGCCGGCTCTAAGGCCCTTGCCGGAATGCTCCCCCTTATTGGAGCAGGCTTCTTGGCCGGCGCGCTGGGCGCAAGCTTGATCTGATTTCCCCTTAGGCTCGGCATTGCCGAGCCGTTTTCTTTTTGTGCGGCGCGTCCATGGAATCCAATCGCTGCAGAAGACCAGATTCACTTGGAGGCCACCAGGCCGCCGTTATACTGCTTACTTCACCCCCTGATTTACATGGAGAAATGCGTGAATAAACAAGAACTTATCAACCAAATCGCCGAGTCCGCGGACATCACCAAGGCTGTCGCTGGGAAAGCACTGGATGCGGTGATCGAGTCCGTGACTTCCGCGCTGAAGGCCGGTGACACTGTGACGCTGGTGGGCTTTGGCTCATTTTTGGTAAAGGAGCGCGCTGCGCGCGAGGGTCGCAATCCTCAAACCGGCAATCCTGTCCAGATTGCTGCTGCGAAGATTCCTGGCTTCAAGCCGGGCAAGGCGCTCAAGGACGCGATCAACTGATCGCTCCATCGCAAGACAACCCCGCCCTTCGGCGGGGTTTTTTTTGAGTGCGCCAGGCATGGCGCGTTGCGCGTAGCGCAACCCGCTTGGTTGTGGTGGCCAAAGCGGGTGACTTGGAGGTGAAAGTCCTCTACACACCCGGCAAGGGGAAGTGTTAGCCAGAGGCAAGGGTGTCGTGGGCGACCGCGAATCTGAAGGAAGCCCGAGGCAAACTGCTGGCCTGACGAACAGGAAGCGGATAGAGGCGGCACAGCGGGGTGAGGCGGCCCAAATCGTCAAAGCCCAGTACTTGCACGGGACGCTGTGACGTAAATCCGACAGGCATAAGCAGGAAGGTCACGCGAATTACCCTGGGAGATCTGCACGTTTGCCACTGTGCTACCGAGCGTCGAGAGGCGACGGGACGAGCGTGCAGAAGTCAGCCGAGGCCGTAGTAAGTGGCGGTTAACCGCGCCACCAAGGGCCGAACAGGTTATGCCGCCAGTAGGCGTCACTGTCTCGTTGGTAGCCGTAATGCAGAAATTTCCTACAACGGAATCTGTCACTCCGAATCCCGGCCAGAAGCCGAGGGTGATGCCTGACAGTGCAAAGGTGCCGGCGGCGTCAGCGACGTGGACGAACGCGGAGCCGGACACGCTGATGGAGCGGGTGCTTGCACCGGCCAACCTCAGGCGTGCGTATCAACGCGTGGTTAGCAACAAGGGGGCTCCGGGTGCCGATGGCATGACGGTCGCTGACTTGGCGGGCTACGTGAAACAGTATTGGCCAACCCTCAAGGCCAGGTTGCTGGCCGGTGAATACCATCCCCAAGCAGTGCGAGCGGTTGAAATTCCCAAGCCGCAGGGCGGCACACGGCAACTGGGAATCCCCACCGTCGTGGATCGCCTGATCCAGCAAGCATTACAGCAACAACTCACGCTACTCTTCGATCCGCTGTTTTCGGACTACAGCTACGGTTTTCGTCCGGGCAAAAGCGCTCACCAAGCCGTTGAACTGGCCCGCTCCCATGTGGCGGCGGGGCATCGCTGGTGCGTGGAGCTTGATCTGGAAAAGTTCTTTGATCGGGTCAACCACGACATCCTGATGGCCTGCTTGCAGCGTCGCGTCGAAGACAAGCGAGTGCTTAGGCTCATCCGCCGCTACCTTGAAGCTGGGGCCATGTCGGGCGGTATCGTCAGCCAACGGCAAGAGGGGACACCGCAAGGCGGCCCACTCTCGCCGTTGCTGTCGAATATCCTTCTGGATGAGCTCGACCGCGAATTGGAACGGCGGGGTCATCGCTTCGTGCGCTACGCCGATGATGCGAACATTTATGTGCGCAGTCCTCGGGCGGGCGAGCGGGTGTTGGCCAGTATCGAGCGCTTCCTGTGCCATCGTTTGAAACTGACGGTGAACCGGAAGAAGAGCCAAGTAGCAGGGGCTTGGAAGTGTGACTACTTGGGTTACGGGATGAGCAGGCACCAGCAACCAAGGCTGCGTGTGGCAACGATGAGCCTGGGGCGCTTACGCGACCGACTCAGAATATTGCTACGCAGTGTAAGGGCCCGCAAAGTGGCGACTGTCATTGAGCGAATCAACCCTGTCCTGCGAGGCTGGGCTGGCTACTTCAAGCTCAGCCAGAGCAAACGCCCACTTGAGAAATTGGATGGTTGGGTCAGGCATAAACTTCGCTGCGTCATCTGGCGTCAATGGAAACGGCCCTCAACGAGGGCGCGCAACCTGATGCGCCTGGGCCTGAGCGAAGAACGTGCCTGTAAATCGGCCTTTAATGGCCGAGGCCCGTGGTGGAACTCGGGAGCATCTCATGTGAATCAGGCGCTACCGAAGAGGCTATGGGATAGGTTCGGACTGGTCTCGATACTGGATACGATAAACCGGCTTAGCCGTATAACCTGAACCGCCGTGTACGGAACCGTACGCACGGTGGTGTGAGAGGACGGCGGCTGTGAAGCCGCCTCCTACTCGATTATCCCCCAAAAAAGGGGCACTCCCTTTCCATTATTGGATTGAACAAGGATTTCAAGACATGAAATACATCCACACTCCTGAAGCGAAGGCATTCCTGGTCGACGGCAGCACTTGGCCGGCCACCATAAACACTTCGCTCCCCCATTTCCTCGCCAAGGCATCCGGCATGCTCTTTGGCGGCAAGAGCAGCCAGGAGATCCGCCTGGCTGAAGGTCAAGTTCTACCCAAAATTGAGCATGCGCGCAGTCTGGTACTACGCCAGCTCCGCCCATTCCTGTTTGTCGACCCGACAGGGCTGTTCAACGGCATGGAGCCGGTTGCTGCATACGATAAGTCGCTGATCGTCGCAGACCAGGTCCTGGTGGCTGTTGATCTGCTTGAGGACTTCGACATTTTCGTTGGGCTGACCCGTCTGTATCCGGCCTTGGTGAACGATGCTGCGGCCGTGAGAGCCGAACTCGCCAACCAGATCGCCCGTAGCTACAACGGCGTCCACAAGAGCGTACGGAACGTGAATAGCGGCCGCGCGCACCCAAGCGGATGAGCATGACTGATCGAATTCCTGACGGGGCTGAAGCCCTCACCCGCGAACGCGGCACCCTAGTCGATATTGTTTTCCGTGATCCCGCCGGCCCTTGGTCGGTCTGTACCTTCCGGCGGGAAGACAACACCTCCTTCACCGGTACCGGCAATTTCGGCAACGCAATCCTCTATGAGGACTACATCCTGTACGGCAAGCGCGTACCGGATATCGACGGCGCTGATTTCGATGTCAGCCAGTTCACCTCGATGCCACCAGCGAAGGTTGAGTCACTGGTTGGATATCTCAGCGTCCTCACTGGCGTCCCGCGCAGCGTTACGAGCAAGGCTGTCCAGTACTTCGGCGAAAGCCTGATTCCAATTCTGGACCAATCCCCAGAAAGACTCGTGGAAGCTGGAATCTCCCCACAAGAAGCCCAGGCCTTAGGCCAGGTTTGGGCTGAACAACGAAGTGAGCAACTCGCTCTCGCACAGATCGACGTCGAGGGGATTCCGCCGGCGAAGCTGGCAACACTTCAACGTCGCTTAGGCTATGCCGCGAACCTCAGTGAGGTTTTGAAAGAAGATCCATATCTGCTCTACGTCCATTTTGAGGACATTCTCTTCACTTCCGCGCTGAACCTCGCGAAAAGGTTTGGAGTGACCAACAACACAGTCTCTGCAGTTAAAGGCGCGGTGGTCGGCGTGCTCCGCCGGGAGGCTTGGCTCGGGCACAGCTACGTTGAAGGTAGGCCGCTCATCGAGTCGGTTATGAAGATGCTTCGACTCACCAAAGATGAGATCAAGCCCCTCATTGCTCAGGCCGTAACCGACCTCGCCATGGCCAAGGTTGTCCACGCCAGCAGCGGACAGCTACAACTCCTGAGCCTGCACGAAGCAGAAACCAAACTGGCCGGCCTCGTGCGGAAATGGGCAGCACTGGACTGCAAAGACGCCGAGGACCTGGTGCCCACCGAAAAGATGGGCACCAAGCTCTTGAAGCCACTGGGCCTTGAAAACGGGACTGCGAAGACGTTGTCAGCAGGACTCCGCTCGCTCTTAGGAGAACGTTTTGCGCTCATCCAGTGCGAAACCCTCTCAGACCAAATGCTGGTTATCAAGGGGCTTCAACTCTTCCTGAAAGCCTTCGGCGCAGACGCCATCTATTCCGCTTATACAAACGAGATGGCTGACGAGGTGAAGCATCGCGGCGTATCTGGAGCGGGACGCTCAAAGCGAACGGCGAAACCTTCGACCCGACCCAAGCGATATCTTGGCTGTCGGTGCCATCCGAGCTGCTCATTGAGACCTTACCTGTTGTGGTTAAGGAGTTCGCCCAGCAGCTACAGGTAGACCCGCTGCTCGATATCAGGGTTGTAGTCCCAGCCGCCAAGGGGTCTCGAGGTGAGGACATGGTGGGCCCGCTGTCTGCAGCGATCGCTCGGGAGTTCACTGGCGAGGAGCACCTGGTTGAGTTCCATGGAAAAGGGCTGTTCAAAGGATTGCCTTTCGTAGTTAGACAATCCGTCGCCAGCACAAACCATCCACCCTTTTCCGTGTTCACCGCCGCTGAAATCAATCCAGAGCGCCTGAACGCTGTAGACCGAGCTGGTAACCATTACATGCTCAGCCTGGCAGAGCGCCTCGATGTGTTCCAGGGCGCTGTCATGACGCCGAAGCTCATCCGAGGGCGAGTCTACGACGTTGTCGTCTTGGTGGTCGGCGAAGGCCAGCAGGACCTCATCAACACCACCCTCATCTCGACTCTCCTGAACAGTGCGAAGACCACCTTGCTGGTGGTTGGCGCACTCGACGGATTGCTGACGGGATATTCCCTGCGCGAACCGACTGTTGCCCGGTCTCTTCTCCCTAAACGGATAAATCCAGATGTCGATCAAATCAGCGCGCCTTGAGGCGCTTGCCGCCGAGCATGCGGAAATTCAGCGACAGCGAAATATCGCAATCAGCCTTCCGTTGGTAGGGGCAGCAATTCCATTTGTGCCGCTCCCCCTGACGGTGGCCATCGCTGCAGGCTGCGCTATCTGGTCCCTGCTGCTTGATCGGAAAGAAGCAGAAGCGTCTACCACGGATATCTGGGACGCCGGTTACATCGAAGCCCCGATTCCGGATTGCGACTTCCGCCGCTCTACCTTTCTGGGCAAGGCCATTCCTTGGACAGAGTGGAAGGATCGCGTTGACGCGATCACGAGTACGAAGGGCATCGCCACCGCTGACGATATCCGCCGGGAGTTGATCGACACCTATCCATCAATGATCCCATTCATGCTGTCCGACGACATCATGACTCGCCATGTAGCGCTGCTCGCTGCAACCGGGACCGGCAAGACCGAACTGCTTCTGGCAATCATTCAACAACAGATAAAAAAAGGGGCTGGACTTCTGCTAATCGAAGCGAAGTCAGACTCTGATTTCTCGGGCTCGATTTACGGAATGATGGAGGCGGCCGGCCGGCTCGATGAGTTGCTGATCATCAACTTCGAGTTCCCGGAAATGTCGCATACCTACAATCCGTTCTTCTCGGGCGGGGTCCGCGCAACCATTTCCACTGCAATGAAGCTCCAAGCCAACTCCAAAGAGGAGTTCTGGACGGACATTGCTCGCTACTCCCTGACTGCCGCGGTGCTGTCGCTGAAGCTGCAGCCCGGGGAGCCAGTGTTCCACATCAAGGACATCATTGCAGTGCTGTCCGACTTCGACCTGCTGCTGAGCTTTATCCGCAACATACGGGTATCCGACTCCATCTATCACAGCGATGGTGTCGAGTGGCTGCACTCATACCTTCGCTTCTGGTTCGACGAAGAAAAACAGGTGTGGAACTTGCGCGGGTACAAGCAGTTGCTCCAAGGACTTGTGTCCAAACTTTCGGCGTTCGCCCACTCCGAATACTCCAGCATCGTCAACACCTACAGCCCGGATGTCGACCTCAAAGAGGCGATCCTCCAGAACAAGGTTGTTGTGTTGTCCATGTCGTCGCTTGCCGACAAAGACGGTGTGGAGCTATTCGGCAAATTGTTCATCTCTGATCTTGCTCGAGCGATCGGCGAAATCCAGCTCTCGAAAGCCAAGCCGTTGATGATGTGCCCGGCCATTTTCGACGAGTACCCATCATTCATGGACGAGAGCCAGGTATCCCTGTTCCAGCTGGCGCGATCGGCGAATGTGCCCATCATCATTGCTTTCCAGGGCGTTGGCTTCCTCCAGAACATTTCCCCTGCCTTCGTCGAGATGGTGCTGGGCAACTGCTGGACACACCTGTACTGCGACATCCGGGATGCCCAGACGCGGGAGTTCGCCGTCAAGCTCGCGGGGACGATGATCAAAAGGTTCGTCCAAGAGTCCTCTGGCAGCAGCACGGGGCAGAGTTACGCATCCGAGCAATCAGGTCTCTACACAAACGACTCGGAAGGCGCCAGCTCAAGTACCGGATACAAGGCGACGCGGGAGGACATCCTGCAACCCGAAGACTTTGCGTCGCTCGACCAAGGCGACGGGATCATTGTCGCGAAGTCGGGAACCTATCGTGTCCGCATGCCGTTGGTGAGGAACAGCTTCCCGAACGTCCACTTCAAGGACATGCGACTGGTCCGCAGGCCACGTCGAGCGCGCTCGGGCGTCAACGCCTGGCAACGATTCCACGAGAAGAACAAGGCAATGCTGGAAAAGCTGACTCAGGGCTGAATTTAGCATGCGAAACTCGAGCATTGAGGAGACACCATGAATTGGCAAGACAAACTGCGGCAGTGGGATTGGGACTTCGGGGTTGTATGGGACTGGTTTCTCGATATTACCCAGTTCCATGTGCAGCGAATCGGTTGGCCCGCTTACTTGGCCATCGCTGCCGTGATCATCTGCCTCGGGCTTGCTTTCCAGCCTACTCGCGGCCTGACCTCTCTGCTGATTAACGCCTTCGTCCGCATGATTTTCACCTACGTACAGATCGTGCTGTCGTTGGTGACCGTGCAGTTGTTTGGATTCCTGGGCAAGGTGCTGCTTGCACAATTCCATCGAACCAGGCGCTGGGTTGGCCAGCTGTTCGACGAGAAAAAAACCTCTTAACTCTCTGCTCCCCTCCCCTCGGGCCGGCCCAAAGCCGGCCTGTCACTACCGACCCTCAAAAAAGGGGCACTCACTTTCCACTATTTGGGAAAGGAGGGCCCTTTATGAACTTTCACGCATGGGCTTTAGGGATCGGGTATCTGGCGGCCATTGCCGTTCAGCCAGCAATTGCTGAATCCGACCCGTACGTAATCGATCAGCGCGATCCCCGGTATCACCGGGCGGACCATCAACCCCATCTGTATCAACCCGTTCTGGATCGGTAAAAACGACGACGGCAACAACGAAATGCCGACGTTGGAAGACATGTTCTTCATTGCTCGCATGCTGGTGATGATGATCACCTCCAGCGCTGCAGAGCAGTCCAAAACATCGGTCATTACCCCAGTGACAGTGCCTCTGCTGTATCAGGCACTCAACGAGTTCTATACCGACTGGGTAGCTACCAAGCCGAAGGACGAACCTCGTTTCAGGGACTTCATCCCTTACCTCGACAAAACTGAGTTCACTGAACAGTCGGGCAGATCGCTCGTCCAGGCGCTCACCCTCTATTACGGGGCCGGGCCATTTGCAGCTCTCTTTGACGGTTTCCTGCAGGTCCAATGGGAGAACGACTTTACCGTTCTCGAAACCCAGCGGATGGCAAAGTCTCCAGCCCTACCCGTAGTCACTCTGGCCCTGTTCCGCCAGATCGACTTGTACTGCAAGTTCAAGCTTGAACGTAGCCGCAAGAAGATCGTGGCTGTCGACGAAGCGTGGGCAACCCTTTCTGACCCGACTGCCGCATCGGCGCTCTCCAGCTTCTATCGAGAACTCCGCCGCTATGGTGCCGGCTGCTTGCTGATTTCTCAGACCGTGAAGGACTTCGTCAACCTGATCCGTGCTGAGTCCGGTGGGAATGGCGAGTCACAGGACGGCATCCTCGAGAACACAAGCCATTACTTCTTCCTGGCCTGCTCGCAGTCAGACTACGACATCGCGAAGGAATTCCTCGCATTTACTGCCGAGGAGATTGAGCTTTGGCGATCGCTTGCATCTCTGCCCCCGCTGTACAGCGAAGTCTTTTACCGGATGCGGACAACCAAATCCGAATACTACAGCGGTGTCTTCCGGCTCTTCGCCAGCCCCATGGCGCTTTGGATCGCCTCGTCCCATCCGGACGACTACCAAATGCGCGAGCGCAAGACCCAGGAGCTTGTGCAGAAGCACTCCATCTCCGAATCAAAAGCTCGCCAGAAGGCAATCTCCGAGCTCGCAAAATCTCACCCGTATGGTGCTCGATACCATGTCAATCAAGCTGCTTAAAACCCTCGCGGCGGTAGCCGCACTCGCCTCGCTCGCAGCTTGTTCGTCGAAGTACGAACCGCGCGAAACGATCATCGAGGAGCAGGCCAAGCCTATTAAGCCCCTCTACGCCCCCAAAACCGAACTCGAGCGCCGCGCGTACGAGGAAGGCGTCACACAGGTTCTCACAGATCTGAAGGGAAAGATGCGTGCACGCGATCGGTTCACCTGGGACCCGCCGGTCATTCAGTGCGGTGTTGACATTCCTGCACGGGTGCAAAACGGAATGCTGGTCCCGGGCCACAAGGAATGCGTCCAGATCGCTCCAGGTCGCTGGACCGAAGAAGCACCAACCTATCTGCCGGTATTGGGAAATTAAGCCATGAGCAACAACGAAGAAAAACCTTCCCTGAAGGACCTCGTCAATAAGATCAGCTCGGGGGTTGGCAACCTCGCACGTAAAAAGCCAGGACAGGACAGCGCCAGCCAAGGCACAGAGCCCACCATTGACCTTGGTTCGGCGGCCGCGAAAGAGTCGCCTCAAGCCGACGCACACGGCGACGAACTGGAGCCCTTGGAACCGATCATTGCGGAAGATGATGATCAGAAACCCAAGAAGACCAACAAGCTTTCCCAACTCACGATGGGGCAAAAGCTGATTGCAGCGATCCTGGTCGTGGGGCTTGTCCTCTTCGCCAAAGGTCAGATGGAGGGTTCCAGTACAAGCCAAACGCCTTCTGAGAATGAAGCAGCCCAGGAGACCCCTACCTCCAGCGAGGAAGGAATGGCTTTTGGCACAGAACCCGCCGATCACACCCAAGCAGAACCTGGCGCCCAGGATGATCTGTCTCTGCCTATTGATGGTCCCGGTCAAACTTCGAGCAGTCTCAGTTCGGAACCAGAGCCATTCCAAAAACCAACTGAAATCAGTTCGGCTCCTCCAGCATTCGGTGGGCTGGACCAGCCATTGAGCGAGGCGGCACCCCACACCACCGCATCCCCTGACCTGGGTGTCTCTGCTCCTGCTCCTGCTCTTGCTCTTGCTCCTGCCGCGGAGCCTTTCTCGCCGCATGAGGATTCGCCGGCAAATCCTTTCGGTGCTCAAGCACCAATAGCAAGCCAATCTGGGCCCGCAATTACCTCTTCGATTGGCGCGGAAAAGCAGCCCCCCGTTTTCGCTGGAACCCCCAGCGTCAACCCGGATAGTGCTCCCGTAAAGGAAGCGCCGAAAAGCAATGAGGCTTTGACAAAGGCTAACGCTGACATTGCCGCTCAGGCTGAAAAGATCTCAGCCCTCGAGCAGAAGCTCAGCAAGATGGAAGCCCAACTCAAAGCTGAAAAGGCCAAGCAAACCAAACCGGCTGTTCAGCAACGCATCACCAAAGCGCCGACAAGAACCCCAGTGGCGAAGTCGTCGCCAGTCGCGATAAGCAAGGCTCGTCCGCGGATTTGTGTGAAAGCAGTACCTCATCGACGCTACGGCAGCCAGATACGGAAATGATCGACTCGTGTTCCGGGCAATGGTGCAGAAGGAATCCAGAAAACAGCCGTGGGTATTCAACGTAGACGGCGAAGGTTTTTGGTTCCAAACCAAAGACCAGGCCGTCAATGCCCTGTGGGCGCTCACCTCCGCACCCTGGCTTGTAAAGATCATCCCGGACAAAAACTCCAAAGCAATACGGCGGTTCTTCCCATCTGAACGAGCTGCAATGAGTTTCGCCAATAGCTATCAGCGCAGCAGACAGGCCCAGGGCTTCCCCGCTCTCCTTCAACGAATGGATGACGCGAAAGAAGTCCTCGATGGGCAGCTGCGCGTGCGCAAAGTCTGGCTACTCAATACCGATCTCGGAATCGCGCAAATCAACTACCGCTTTCACGGCAAGGGCAAGGCCTCTGTCCAGCAGTGGCTCGATCCTGCTTTCAATCTTGACTACGCAGCCCGCCATCTCACGGACCTGAAAAAGCGGTACGGATCAGATCTTCAGGCGGTCGGCTACTACCACTCCAAGACCAAAAAGTACCGCGACATTTACATGAAAGAGTTCATGCCGATCTATCACGAGGAGAGAGCCCGTGCGGGTATTTCTATTGCTGCTAAGTAGCCTGCTGATCAGTACCTCACTGAACGCAGCGGAGAAAGGTCCTTCAGAGGATCAGCGCGTCGGCGAAGGCCTGGTACTCATGCTCAAAGGGGAAAATCAGAAGGCCTGGGACCTTCTTTTCCCCGAAGCCAAAGCAGGCAACGTAACGGCGATGTACCACCTCGGGATGATGATGATGCGGGCAACAAATACCCCGGATCATTTGCAGAGGGCAAAGACCTTCTTCGAGGCAGCTGCCAAGCGTGGCCATGCATCTCGCTTCGCAACACTTCGATCTGCGTATAGAGGTAACGCTGACCGTCACGGTCTTTGCGAGCCACCGCGGCTTCCAACCTGCGGTTCAGGATTCCAATCGCGCCAGCGCACAGGGCCACGACGGTGCCGTGCCTATAGCTGCTCCTGATGAACTCCAGGAATCCGGCCTCGCTTTTCAGTGCTGATTTCAGATCAATCCACGGCATAGGAAATCTCCCCTATTGATTCCCCGAGGCTACTCCACTCCTGAGGAGGTACATGCTCAAAGGCTACGGCTGATTTCCGGATCGCAGATGGTGGCACGGGAGGACCAGCCCGATTCTTGCCTCAATTGATCAACGAACAGGCACTTGAGGCGATGAGCACGCATAACACACAGATCGAACTCGGCCAGTACCCAACCCCGGCCTGGGCTGCAGCCGCGATCGTACGAAAGAACTTCAGCCACCTCAGCGCCAAGGATTTCGTCCTTGAGCCAACGTGCGGCCCAGGGCGCTTTCTGCAAGCGGTTCCCCAATATGTGCCGGCGCTGGGGATAGAGATCGAACCGCAATAGCACGATCGACGAGGCTGAGCCTTACGACTTCGATAGCAGCGCGTTCAATACCTGCATTGGGGGCTGGATGGATGAGGATTACCGCCAGACACGCAAATGGATTACCAAGCCTCAATTCGTGCCGGTGACAGTCGATCCTCTCCCTGAGAAGTACACAGAGTTTGACCATGCTGGCCAGCGCTGGTCATTCAACCGAGATGAACTCTCCATGCTTGAGAGCGAAGACAGCTGCTTCCACTTTGTGGCGTATCACTTGCTGTCCGAACCGACGACTGAATCGGTGATCGCTTTCATTGAATCGAATGGGTTGGGTTAACTCTCACCCCCATAACCCTCCGCAGGACAAGCATTTCGAGCGAGTGGATTAGGACACTCGCTTTCCCCCTCAAAACTCTCATCAAGCGAATTTCAGCCGGTCGCTTTCGTTGGTAGCCAAATTTCGGTCGCGGGACAATCCGGGTCCATCTTTGGAGAAATCCCGTGCTCAGACGACACCGAAAACACCTCGGCGTGTTCTTGATCCTGGCGACTGTGGCAGGAGTGATCAGCTCCTGCTGGGGTATTGGCACACCTCAACCAAGCCGACCATGCGGAAGACTACGAGCGTACCGTCCTGGCCTTGCAGTCCGCTGAAGCGGAACGCGATCAATTCAAAGCCGAGCTTGAGCGGCTTAAAGATCAGGCGCCCGTTGCATTCATGTTCAGGGGGGCCGACGGCCGTCTTCGTATGGATGCTTGCCGCCACAAACCCAACGAACCGGGATGGGAAGGCGTCTACGGAGAATCCAGGCCACCCCGACACCACGCCCGACAATCTGATATCGCCGCGCGAACGCACGGAGGACATCAGCCGACTTGAACGCTCAGGCGTGGAACTGCATTGCTGGTCAAGTTTCCCCTGGCAGAAGCCCAGCCTGCCTGAGCAGGGTCTGGTTCTGGCACACCCCTAGGGCGACGATGATTGCTTCCGTGAAATCCCATTCCTCCAATTTTTCAGGAACTGCTAGCGATGAGCATCGAAGCGAAAAGCACCATACCGGCGTCCCTCATCCATCAGCCGGAGGTTCTCGCGTACCTCAACTACCACAAGCAGGACGTCGCCGGCCTTTCCTTCTCGCCCCTTTCGGGGCAGTGCAAGCAGCTGATGGCCGTTGAGCAGTACCACCAGAGTGTGGATGCTCTGACGGCCCAGCTGGACATAGCTTTGCAGGACCTGGCTACGGCTCAAGCCGAGCTGCAGCGTAACAAGGTCACCATTGCTGGGATGAATGAGGCCCATGCGAAGCTCGCAGGGATGTATGAGGGGGCTCTCTCGCAGATCAAGACGCTTACTGCCTCGCCCACCTTCAACCTGTGCCGCTGCGGCGATCAACGTCTTCCGGCCGTGACCCTGGAACGCAACTCCCTGGGACCTTTTTGGAAAGCTGCATGCCCGGCCTGCAAGCATTCGGTATCGACCTTCACCGAGCCAGGCCTCGTCCAACTGTGGAACGCACTGTCCAAGGTGCCCCGGCCCATGCCTGAACCCACCGACGTGGAAGGGCATGTCGGTTTGGTCACCTACACCGCCTTCTGGCACACCTACGTGTCCGGCTATGAGAATGGAAAGCAGGACACAAGAACTAGCAACTGTACGAAGTACAACCCCAGCGGGGCAGCTCACAAGTCCATGGCCCTCCTTGCCAGCCTGGCCCAACAGGAGCAGAACGCCCATGAGTGAGACCCGGCACAACCTGAGCACATCGGCTGGCGGCCGCGGCTACCTGGTGGATTACTTCCAAACCAAACTCGGACGCTACGACTTCACCCGATACATCCGCGATCGCCTGGCTGCTGATTTCGCCTGCATTTTGTCCCAGCACCTGAAAAAAGAGCAGGCCGAAACCGACACCATGCGCGCGGATCGGACGGCAGGCTGGCGTTGCTTCCACTGTGGCGAGCACTTCCTCGACGAGGCCGCTGCCGCCCTTCATTTCGGCACTCATGAGATGCAATCGCCGGCCTGCCTTATCGACGTGGCGGAGTACCGCGAGATGGAAGCACGTCTGCGCAGCTACAACGACGAGGATGCCGAAATCCACCGAGCAATGGCGCGCCAGCGAACCCAACATCAGATCGAGCTTCGCCGTGCTGAAGAGCAGGGCTATTCCCGGGGCCTTAAGGACGCTGCGGATGCCATGGAGCGCCAGCAAAGCTTGCATCAAATTGAGCTAAGCCGCGCTGAAGGGCTGGGCTATTCCCGGGGCCTCAAGGAGGCCACGGGGGCGATCCTCGACAAGCAAATGCAGGAGGACTAGCCAGATGAGCCGGATACAAACCGCCGAAGACAAGATCGCCAAGGTGCTGGACTCGTATCACGCCTACCTGAAGGAATGGAAGTACGACGAAAAACAGTCCCTCTTTTCTTCTGGCGGGTGGGTATTCAAGGGCAAGAACCACACCGCCCACGAAATGAACAGCAAGATCCTCGCCCGCCGAAATCAGGGCGTGCAAAAGATCCTCAAGATCACTTCCGAATCGAACGCCGGCACGGCTGACACCTCGCTCTCTGCAGAGTAACAGGCACGCCAGCATCTCTTCATTCCCAATCTCGTGGAGCCAACATGTCTTTCATCCCATCCCCCTCGAAATCCGGTGGTCGAACCGAAGCCGACGCAACACCGCAAGCCATGGGCCTTGCGATGAACGGCTATGAGATCCGAAATGCTCTGGAGTTCCTGGCCCCGGAGCGCACCCCTGAACAGATGAGTCATCGACTGGTGATCGAACTGCACTCCGAATCTCAGGAGATCCGCTGTCCTGAGTCCGGCCTTTACGCGCGCCACGAGAGACTCCCAGAGGACATCGCCATCTACCTGGTTGACCATGAGCCCGCCCAGGTGCTGCCCACCCAGGGTATGGCGCCGTACGACAAGGACGATCTCGATGCTGACGATCAACCCCGGCATGTACCCAGCCTCGTGCTGAACGGCTATCAGTTGCTGAACGCCATCGAGTTCCTGGCCCCGGACAACACTCCTGAGCAGTTCGAGCAGACGCTGGTGATCGAGCTGCATGAGCAGGACGAGGACTTCCCTGTGGCAGGCTTGTACGCCTACCACGATGAGTGCCCTGAGGAAGGGGCAATACTGCTGCTCGAGCACCAGGAAGGAGTGCTGGCCGGAGGTAGTCAAGAAGAGACCTACGAGACCAAGATTGCGAACACCCTCGAGCTGGTGAAACAGGCTGCAGATGCCATCCAGGTTTTCACCGGGCACGACAGCAGCGCGAATCTGCGGCACCACTATGGCGAGAAATGGTGGGAGAAGTTGGACGACTTGCGTGACAAACTGCGCGCAATCGGGAAGAGCCTCCCGCTCGCCCACTCCGACCAGTTGCTGGCGCTCGACAAGCAGTGCCGGGATGATGTCGGTCGCGCGTTGGGGCTCATCCCTTCGGAAGATCGTGGTTTTGCTTGGTCCTATCTGCTTGCCGCAATCAAAAAAGTAGTGGGCTCACACGTCCTGTCCTCGATCAAAACGGCAGTTGAGCAACCTGGCGCGCATGAGGCAGTTCAGGATCAACGACCTTCTGATTGGTCGTGCTTCGATCCAACGTTCGTCATCGAGTATCTGCGCGAGAGCAGCACCTTCGATGCTGACCTCATCGGGAAAATGTTGGAGTACGCCACTCGCCCTGTCGAAGCCGGGCAAGCCTCCCCTAGCCCTGTGCTTGGGTGTGACTACCGAGGCAAACATTTCGGAGCGCCGTACCTGGATGCTCAATGCCAGAATGGCTACCTCTGGGACGAAGATAGCTGCGATGAGCCTGGGGGGCCGCTGCTCAACGGCGGTGATATTCCGTGCCCCAAATGCAATGCCGCGGAGTACGCGGAATATCTGCGCCTGGACGAGGACGACAATACCAGCCCGGTGCCTGTTGGCGATATCGAACTGGCACGCAAGCTGTTCGAAGAAATGGCACTCATTGCGGATGACGAGAAATGCATCCACATGCTGGCCGGCGCACTTTCCAAAGCACAGCCCCTGGCACCCCGCGACGATATTCTCTCCCGAATGAGCGAACTGGAGTCCGTCGCCAAAGAAGGCAGGCCGAAGAAGATCGTTGTCCGACTGAAGCATCCCGACAGCGAACCCACCGGTTGCAGCAGCCTGCTCAACTACCACGAACCGACGCGCCAGCAGTTGATTACTGCCGGTATCCCGCTGAGTCGGCACACTCGGAATCCTATCGTTAGTTTCGGGATGATCGGGTGCAAGACGACGGCCGATGGTGTTATCGAATACACCTGGGGGGAATCCCAGGAGGTCCTGCTCGACAAATCCATCCCGACTGTAGACATGACACGTCCGGCCTGGCTGATTCCGGAACTCAAACCTGACGTTGTGGGTGCTCTGCTGCTGGGAGGAATCAGCGGCTCGGAGTACGGCGACAACGACATTCAGGTTGATTCCAAGGTCGTCGAGCGGCTCCAGGCCGAACGTGTAACCACCGAAGGCGATGTAGTGGTCGAGCTGGTAACTGCCGACCAGTACAAGCGCGACGTCGCTGGTCTGCAAGCACGTGTGGATCTCTTCGACCGGCTGGCGGTCGCTAACAAGGCCCTTGCCGACTCGTTCCAAGCTGAACGGGACACTGCACTGGCCAGCCAGGCGGCTCAAGTCCGCGTGATCCCGGCAAACTGGAAGATCGAGCGTACCGGCGAGCGCATCATCGTCCAGCACCTGCACAACGGTGCCGGCTATGCCGCCTCCCGTGCGGGTGAATCCGGCATTGCCGAGGCGGTACTGTTCCTCCTCGCTTCCGACCTGGTTGGTGATGGCGTTGTCGCCCAGGAGGACGAGGCATGAAGCGCCGTCCAACTGGGTTCGTTGCGACCTGCCAGTGCGGCGTTGCCATTGGTGCGATGGACATCAATCGCACTGAGCGAGCGGATGCGGGCAGGCTGCTCGGCAAATGGCTGTACGACGGTTGGACCGTCGAACCGCGCTTCGCCGGCACCTGGTCCGCGGAAATCGGTCCGTGTAAGTGCCCCAAGGCAGAAGGAGACCAGCATGAATAAGGTGCAACGCTACAGCGTGGACGGGTAATGAACAGCTTCTTCGTCGACTTGGACAGGTCATCGCCTGGCAATGCTTCGGCGACTGCAGGATGTTCAGCGAAGAAGCAGTGCTGACCCCTGCGGAGGTCATTGCAGAGCTGGACGCTGTACTGAAGGGCGCGGAGTCCGGCCATGCCTGAGAAGCTGAAGCCGGTTTGTCATCGTGCGTTCTTCCTGAGCGCTCCCCAGCACTGGGGACCATGCAGCAAGGAGCACCATGACATGGTCAAGGCCAACCCAAAGGAATGGCCTGATTATGAGGTGCAGGAGCTTTACGTCCTTCCTGCGAATCATGTGGTCCTACCGCGGGATCTGCTGGAGCGCATTGCCCACGACGATGAAGGCATGTCCGATCTAGCCGACTTTGAAGAGTTGAAGCGGCTCCTTCGTCTCCGGCAACCGTAACCCCGACCTCCAAATCCACATCCTGGGCGTTATTGTCCAGCACACCCCACCAGGAGAAGCACCATGGATCTTGTTCAACTGCTTGACGCGATCCGCGCTTACTACGGCGATACCAGCCGCAGTCGCGAGGCCACCCGCGAAGGTCTTGAAGAGGCCCAGAGCGAAATCGAAACCCTGATCGACAGTTTGGCTGACTAGACAAAGCCTACCGGTGGCTTCTGGCACGCACTGATCAAATAGAAGATGGGCTGAAGTCATAACGCTCCAGGAGAACCCCGACAGTGCATCAAACCCCTGAAACCGCCCCCTCACGGCCATGACGGAGTCCCAAGTGCTGGCATGGATCGACGAGCAGACCTGCTATTCGGACCTGCACAAGCCTACCCCGTCGAACTTGCTGTATTTCGCACGCGCCAGGGGGAATGCCAACCTGACGGACATCGATGAACGCCGGTGGGTGCTATCCCATACCCCGGCCGGATATGAGTTGAAGTGCCTGGACTAACGCCTTCCCCGCCTGAGCCTGCCAGGTAAAACAGGCCCGATACCCTTGGCAGTTCGTCACGGCTCTGCCAGGGGGCATCGGAGAGAGAGTTGAATCGCGGTACCAGCTCGTTCTCCCATGCAGCCCGGAAAATTAGTTCGCCCCGCAGGGCGTAATGGAGCCCCTATGGCATTCGAGTACGTGCGCCAGCACTATCAAGTCCCAGCATGCGTTGGCCGGCGCGTTACCGCTTACGGTGAACCAGGCACGATCATGGCGGACCACGGCCATTACATCGGCGTGGTTTTGGATAGCGACCCGAAGAAGCGGATTCGGAATTACCACCCCACGGACGAGATGGTGTACGGGGAAGTTACGAGTGACCTCCCCCTCCGCCAGTTTGAAGTCCTGATCTGGGGGAGGAATTGGTGGGATTCTGCACGGCAAACCATGCAAGTTTGGGCTGCCAACCACGCCCAGGCCAAATACAAGGCGTACCAGGAACTGGATGACTGTTTCGAGGACGCAACTGCGATGTTCGGCTTCAAAGCCCGGCTGGCCTGATCATGGAAGTCAACGCGCGCGAATGCGAGGCGGCAGGGCTTGATCCGAAGGAGGTCCGCAGGATAGCTGCCGGTCTGAGCCGTTATGCCCGCGAGGCTGCAGCTCTGGGGTTGGAGATCTTCGGCGGTTCAGGAACAGGTGACCTTCGTACCGAGGCAGACGCCCGACGCGCAGGACTGATTCTGGCACGCCTGGATGGATCGTTTAATGGTGGTGACGGTGCATCGGATTACGACGAGGACGGACTTCTCCGGGGCGAAAGCTGAGTACCGCGCGCCAATCAGAGGACATGTGCATGAGTGATGCAGCCAAGACTCTGCTCCATCAAGTGAAGGGCTGGCGCTCCGGCGGTTGCGCCGATGAGCCGACCCGAGGCTACGCATTCCACGCAGCACGTACTTGGGCACAGGCGATCATCGCCGGAGCCGAATAACGAACCGCTCTGTTCAGGAGCAACCAGAGAGAGACCCGATATGGAACAGCTGACTATCGATGGAAACCCGGTCGAAAAGACAATCAACCTTCGTTGTTTCCGAGTGGACGACCATGACTACTACGCCGCCGCCGACGAGGCCGAAGCCCTCCGGCTGCACTCCGACCTGACGGGCATTGACTGTGAGGAAGTCGACAGTTGCACCGAGGTTGTCGGCGATCTGCTCGACAAACCATGGCAGGAAGAAGACAAACCAGGTGTCTCTGTCGGTACGCTTCGGCAATGGCTGGCCGAGGCCAGGGAACCTGGCTGGCTGGCCGGTACCGAGTAAGGAGCCGGTCATGACCACCGAAACCCATCGGGACTATCCCTCACCGCCGACGAACTCGCTGACATGGACATGACTGAGCAACAGTTTCATGACCACGTAGGGGCAGCCTTGGATGACGCGCAACCCGATCTGCCCGGGTTCAATGTCGAAGTAGACATCCAGGACTGACCTATGGCCGCCAAGCAAGAGAAGTCGATCGCTTTCGAAGCAGGCCGCCAGGCCTACCACTGCGGGGTACCGCTTGAGCAGAGCGCACTGCGCATCGGCAGCGCCCAGTACGAAGATTATGTCGACGGCTACGATAGCGCGAAGTCAGCCACCTCAAAGCGCAAGCAGTAATTCGTGGCGACCGCTTAACAAAAGCCCCCTCAAGACTGAGGGGGTTTTACGTTATGAAGCCATGCTTCCCTTCCGATTTCGCATGCGAAACTGCCAGCAGGGCTCCCAGAACTCAATTTCAACCCAAATATCAAGCGCAGGGATAGTGGCACCACTCTGGACTGAACTGCAAAGACCAACGCCAGCAAAAAGCCCCTGCTACGCAGGGGGCTTACCTCGCAGTAACTTGAATTCAAACCAACGGATCTGATGCCGGCGGATCAGCAAACAAAGAGGGCTGCTCTTCAACTGACATGCCTTTCGAAACTTGGAAGTGAATCCCGTCGTAGATAGCCTGAGCCTTTTTCGGACCTATCCCCTTCACCGCACACAACTGTTCCACCGAGGCATTGATCACCGCATGTACGGAACGGAAGTGCTCGAGCAGTTTGCGCGCGGCTACTGGGCCACAACCATTCAAACCCTCCAGAGTGAACAGAGACTGGCCAACGCCGGCCGGCACCTTACCTTTGCGAGTGGCAGGCACGTAGTCGAGTCCATCCTGCTCGTGCTTGGCGAGCCGGTAGATCATTCCGGCCGCACGCCTGGGGGCCTTGTACCAGAGCACCGTCTGTTGGTGCACCACTGCCAGATAACTCAGTGCTCCATCCAGTGCATCAGGATGAATCTGGGCCCTGGTGGAATAGACGTCGCCTTCAATTAGCCAGATTCGGCGCTTGAAGTTCATCATCATCTTGCTGGACTGGTTGATGAATCTGCCATCGGTAACGCTCATGCAGAAGTCGATGGCGGTTTTCCGCTCCAGCACTAGATCGGCGCTCAGGACGTAGTCCCCAACCTCCAGGTTCACGATTTCAACCTCTGCGCCCATCTCGCGCAGGGCATCGGGAATACGTGAAGGGATTTCCCGGGCGTCCACAAAAATCTTGACCATTGCCTTTCCTGACCGAATTCGGGGATCGACCTCAATATAACGGGTGACTCAGTTCTGGCCACGTCGAAACACTGCCCTGGAGAGCAGGCCCGATATTTCTCAGGGTAAGGGGTGGCGGCACACTCTCATCGCTGTAAAGATCGCTTCATCAACCAATACGCGCTTTGGAGAGCCCCATGAACACCCTGACTTCCCCTGTGGAACAATTGGCCAATCTCGGCTACGACCTGGTCAATGGTGTCGTGCGCTTTGAGGCCGCGATGTCGATGGACGCCTCGATCATTGTCCGTGACGAAAATGGCAATGACCTGCAGATCAGCAGCAACGAAGGCAAGCTGGTTGTGGGCGCTGCCGTTGCAAAGCAAGGGCTGACCGTACCCGCCATGATGGTACGCCGCAATGATCGGCAACCCTGCGACAGCAAAGGTGGGAGGAGCGTGACTCCGGCTCATGTCTCCAAGAAACCCAATGTGCCGGTGGACATGCTGCGCCTGCTGGCACGCATCCAAAAGTAATCCGGTCTAGGACTGGAACCGGCCTGGCCAAACCCATCATTCGGTACAGGCACCCCTGGATGGCCACCGCTACGCCTATGGAACCCTGGCAGAGGATTACCTAGGCGAAGACGTGATCACCAAAGTCGTGTTCTTCAACGGTACCACCCAGATTGTTGGCCGGTGCAACGTGAACATCAACAAGGGCCAGATGCCCAGTGCCCTCGAGCTTTGAGCAAGGAGCAAGGAGCAAGGAGCAGCTGCATCATGCGCGTTAAACAGAAAACTGTCCTGGGAAGCCACCCGACCAGCCTGCCCCCACCCAGTGATGACGAACGGCCGACATGAAGACCAGCGGCTATTTCCTGGACACCAAGAGATTCCCTTGCGGGCGCGTCGCTGGCGTCATCAAGTTCATGTTCACCTATGCCATCGTGGCCGACGTTACCGTAACGAGCTATTCAAGGCGCTGGTGCTATTCCGACCTGATAACTACCCTCTGCGCCCTAGAGGACTGGGACTACTACGAGACCAGGCCTGAAGGTTGGCATCGAGAGACTCATTCAGGAGAGCGCCGGAGCGCTGACGGGAAGGTCGAGTTCTACTAAAAACGACGGTTTTGGCACCGATCGACCGGCAAAATCATGGGCGGAGCGTTCCAGTCCGCTGTCAAAACAATGAATCAAAAGGAGATTCACATGGAAACCAGGCTCTGGACTGTTGCCCGCTTCCCTGTTGGTAGTTGGACCACAGGTGGAAGGCCAGAGGATTCTGACTACGAATTCAGCGAGGTGTACCAGATCCCGGCGGAGAGCCGGGAGAAGGCCACCAAGAAGGCTCAGGCAGTTCGCTCCCGGCTGAAGAAGAAGGGCCTTCCCTTCCCGACCCAAAAACAACCGTACCGCGAAGATTTCAAGTAGCGGTAGACTGCAGGAAGGAGTTGAGCATGATGGAAGAGTTCAACGGTCGGCCATTGACCGACGAGCTACGCCGGCTGGCCAGGAAAAGCAACGGCGACTGTCAGACCGTCATGGTCCTGGCCGCCGACGCAATCCAGAATCGCACGCCGGCAGACTTCAAAGGCAGACCTCTCCACCAGGCCCTCAGCAGCATGGCCCATCGGAATATGGGGGATGCCAAGTCGGCGATGTTAGTCGCGGCCGATGTACTTGAAGCCAGGCTTACCCGGCCATGACATCGTTCATGGCCGCCGGCGTACGATAGCCACTCGCAGTTAGGTAGTGGTGGTCGTATCCTCGATGGCTCCATCCCTCAGGAGCCATCATGGAAAGGGAATACTTCCTCGCCCAGCCAGATGTCGAACAATTTGTCCGCTGGCTGACCAACCACCTACCCACTCTCCAAGTACACCTCAAGTGCCTTCCCAGTCAGTTTGTGCCCGGGGGGCTAGATGTGCAGGTTCAAGGCATCGAAGCCGTACAGGGCCAATACCAATGGAAGGGCAAATGGACAACCGTCAAAGCCCGGTTGGATGCTCTGCGGGAAGACCTCAGATCGGCAGTTCAGGCCAAAGACCAGGGCGATACGTTCAGCGCCTGTGCCGCCATTCTCGACTGGGGGAATGTGCCGTCTTCGAGGGGCTTTCTCCAGGAACTCAGCCAGAATGGACAATTGGTCAAGTACCTGAGCGACCGGCAACCCCTGTTGAGCCCTGCAGGCACTCAGAAGCTGTCCGATCTCACCAAACAACGGTTTAGCAGATTCAACTCGGGCCTGACTAAAATCCATGCGCTTCTGGATACGGATGGTTCCCCGATCTATGACGGAAGAGTCGGGGCGGCGATCGCCATGCTCTACCACCTGTATAGGGGTTCGTCAGAAGCTCTGGCCGACGGCCTGGCTTCCCACCGGATGTTCGGCTGGGGACCGGGCCTCGACGATCCAGAATCTGACAGGATTCGACAGATCCGCAATCCAGCAATGCTCGGCCGCGGTTACAACGGGACTCCCCAGCTCCTCTACCAAAGCCCCCACATTTGGGCACAGCGCCAGCTGATCCTGGGCTGGATCATGAGGGCCGTGCTCGAACGGACCACCTTGTTCACAGGAGTGGACAGTTCCCTGGCTCAACGGTGCCATGCCTTCGAAGCAGGGCTCTTCATGATGGGCTATGACCTTCGCGCGCTGATCCCTGGGGGGTGGTCGATACCTGATCCGAAAAAGAAGGTCTATCGTCGTCGCAAAGATGCTGGCACACCTCTGGTAGCCTGAGGATATGACTTGTCCGAACTACTAGATCAGGATCATCAAATGGAATTCCACGAAGTTGTCCGTCTCGTCAGCACCGTTTCCACGCATGCAGCCAAGGTGCTGTCGGAAGCACTGGCCAAACCCCGTACCGGCGATTGGCTGGCGCTGGTGGACGATGAGGCCCTGCAAGCGCACTCCGCGATGGAGCAAGCCTTGCGCGAGGTGCGCGATTTGAAGCGCAAAGTGAGTGAAGATGCTCCGGAAGAGGCTTACGACTTTCTGAGCCGCTGCGACAACACCTTCGAATACTCGCTGGCCACCATCACTCCTCGCCGTGGTGATGAGCCGGCGGAGGCGCATGCTGGCCGTGCAGGATCAGCTAACCGGCAGTTGACCTACCTGGTGAAGCTGGCTGGCGTTTACATCACGGCATGGGATGAGAATGACGCAAAGATGCGCGACTACTTCGAAAGTGGTTGCCTTTGCATCCTGAAGGAAAAGACCCTGCAGAAAGCGCCAGCCGAAATGTCCAACGAAGACGCAGTGAAGCTCTACATGGACAATTGCAAATGCAGCCGACACCCGGAGCATGGTCTCCGAAAGGGTTAACCCTACTCGCCTTCCCCAACGTTGTCCTCGTTGCGTTGGTCGCCCAGTACCTGCTGGGCGACCTGCTCGATGAACTCGAACACCTCCTCAGGCACCGTGTACTGGAACTGCTTTCGCCGGTTTTTCGAAACGATCCCCTGGTTGGTCAGGCACATCATTACCAGCTGCGCCAACTCACTACCGCGAACATCAAATCGCTCGTCTACGGCCCTATAGACGGCGTCAAAGCACTCCAAGAACGCAGTTTCCTCCCTTAGCTCAACCTCCAATGCATGCCTGGCCATAACCATAGTGAAGGTCACGCAAGGCGTAGCATCCCAGAAGCGGTATACCGCCGGGTGCCCGCGGAACTGGAAGGCTAGTTGGCCATAGTCGATCCACTGCACATCCCAGAAGTCTCGTACCGGACGCGAGAACGTCTGAAGCGCTTCGAGGTACATGCGCTCTTCTCGCTTCATGGCCACGGACACAGGCAGCAGTAGACCATTCTCCAGCGCGCCGGCGCGACAAAGCGCTTGGTGGATGAGGAAACGAGAAAGCCGGCCATTGCCGTCCATGAATGGATGAAGAAATACGAAACCGAAGGAGATGATTCCCGCAGCAACAAGCGGATCGATCTGCATGGGAGCCTCGTTGGCAAACCCCATCAGGCTCTCCATCAGCTCCCTGCAGAGCTCAGGTGGCGGCGGCACATATGTCACCCCTGCAGCCCCTTGAAGAGCGCCAGCGAGGTGGTTCTGTTCATGCCGGAAGGCAGCGGCGAGATCGTAAGGATTTGCGACTGTCGCGTTTTGGAGCCCAACCAGGTATTCCTCAGTCAGCGGCTGGCGCTCATGGGCCTGGCGCAGCAGCTGGATAAAGCGACGTGACTTGTCTTCCGTTGGAGCCTCACGCTCGATCGCGAAGCTGTCCTTCGTCTCGCTCAGGTAGGCCCAGTTGATAGCGCGATCCATCATCCCCGGCGGGAGAGACTCCATGAAAACTTTCGCGCGGCCAAGAATATCGTGCTCGAGCAGCTCGGTTATGGCATGTGTCCGCTCCACGGTGGCACAGTAGGTGAGATCGCCAAGGCCATTGAATTCAACACGCCACTTCGAGTTCCGGTTGCCAGGCCTTGTGATGTAGCGCTCCGGATCGAACAAGTGGACGAATGGCCCCCGGACTGGTGCATGCTGGGCTAGTTGCTCGCCGGTGAAGGCTTCTCTCAAGAAACTGGCCTTTCTGATATAGATCCCATTGGGTGCGGCTTGTAGCGCCCGCTCAAACTCTTCAACCGGAATCCGGGGGAGCGATTGCGCGAGAATCGAAAGATTGATGCCCTCATGCTTTAGGGCAAACAGTACATTCCCCAGGAGGTCATCCGGGGCTGGCGCGATGGCCGGCGGTACAGCCAGGGTTTGGCCGATGCGCTCAAGACGAGTCACAGGCTGTACAATGGCCGGAAGACGTAGTGGTACCGTCGAGAGCGCCAGCCGCTCATTAAGTAGTGCGTACCCTGCTGCCTGCATGCTGGAATTCCTTACATTCCGCCCTGGTTCCCAAGTTTTTCTTCACTTAACCAGGAAAATCTTTAGTTCTTGCGAGTATGCCGATTTTTTCTTTACCCGCCAGCTTCAATCTGAAACATGGGCAACGAAAATCTTCCCCTTCGTCGCTTCTGCCACATCCCCGGCCCGCTGACGATGAGCCTCATCAATCACGAATGAGGCATTCATCATGCAACTGCGCAACACCACCGACCAAGACATCCACCTGTCCGCCGATCAACTCGAGGAGAAATACAGCCCCGCCGGCGGCGGCCAACACCCGACCTTCACCCGAGAGGACTGGCGTGTCGCCGTAACGGCAGACGACACCATCAGTGGCTACTGGTCCTGGGTACATGGCGAGATCCAGTCGCTCCTCGATGACTCCCTGCTCGAGCCCAGCGCCAGCAAGGTGGTCGAACCCCCCATGGACCTGGTGGCTGACGAAGGCGTCCGCCAGTTGCGCTTCGTAGCAACCATCCATGGCACCGTGGACGTGAACGATGGCGAACCAGGCAGCCAGAGCGTCACCGAGAGCGAACTCGGTCGTCAGATCAGCGAATCCATCAGAACCATGATCAGCAATGGTGGCCTGACCGGGAACACTCCAGCCGTCGTCGAGAGCAAATCGGTCAGCATCTGCGTCGCCGAGGTGCTCCAAACCTCCCAGCAGACCATATCCATGCTTCGTGAACAGGGCTACGCCGTTGTGCTGTTCAACAAAGACGAACTGGGCAATGCCAGTGCATCTGCACTTCAAAGCCGTCTCATCGAATTGGCCTCCGACGAGATCCAATACCTGCAATCTGCAGAGTGATTTTCAGCGCCCTGACTTGGAGTGAGCCCCGGCAGCCCGGATGGTTTACTCGCTCGACCTTATAAATTTGCTGAGTTGAATGGATATGACCGAACAAGCCCTCATGGCAACCAAAGCCCTTGCCTCCCAGTCCTACCGCGATCCCCGCGATGGGAAAGTCATCTGGAGCAACAATGGAGAGGACTGGCGCAACGAAAGCCTGGCCGAAGTCCTCAAGCGAAACGACCACCTGCTGGTGGGTTCCACCGTATTTCGCGGCGAAATGCACCACCCCGATCCTGCAGATTACATCCCCGACGTCGATAACGTCCTCATCCATATGCAAGAAGAGGCCGAGGGAAGCGACTGCGGCGAATGGGTGGAGGACTACCCGGAGCCTTCTGATGAAGCAAAAGCCGATCTGCAGGCTCTGCTTGAACCGATCAAAGCTTGGGCGCGCCTGCATTGCCGTCCCGACTTCAGTCTCGTCGAGAACGTCCAGCCGCACGTTCTTACCCAGGAAGACATCGATCAGGCCATGGAGACCGAGGCGTGAACACCTACATTCCCTCCCAGACGACTCCCAACCGGCTTGGTGCTGATTCCCGCGCCTGGTCTGCTCGGGTTCGAGCAGAGATGCAGGAAATGCTCCAGGAATGGTTCAACTCTGCCACTCAGTGCGAGGAAGCCGACGTCGACCACGAGTTCAATCGTGCCCTGGAGCACCTGATGATTTTCGCAGAGCGCCCCCAGGACCTGGTTGCTGAAGACGCCTCTTACGATCTGGCCACACTCCCACGCTTCGACCAGTTTTGCGAGGAAAGTGAAACTGCTCGCTTGTCTGGTCTTTTGGATGCAGCAGCACCGGGTGGTTTGAAGCCTGCTCCTGCAAGCCGACTTCGGAAGGCCTACTTCCATCTTCGGTACAGCATCACAGGTCATACGACCTGTGTTCGTGACACACAATACTGACCGCCTTTCTTGGTCTGGTGCATCTCGGGATCACGCTTGCCTTCTTTATTTTTGGTCGAGCTGGGGGCATGAATAATGGTGGCATCGACGATGGTGCCTTGGCGCAGCGACAGGCCTTTTTCCTGCAGATAACCATTGATGACCGCAAGGATTGCCGGTGCGAGCTGATGCTTCTCCAGCAAGTGCCGGAAGTTCATGATCGTGGTGTCTTCGGGGATTGGCGCGCTCAGCGTCAGGAGTGCGAACTGGCGCATGGGCGTGATTTCGTAGAGCGCTTCTTCCATGGCCGGGTCGCTCAGGGAGAACCAGTTCTGCAACAGATGGATGCGCAGCATGGTTTCCAGAGGATAGGGTTTTCTACCGCCGCCGGCCTTGGGGTAGAACGGTTCGATCAGCTCCAGCAGGCCTGCCCAGGGCACCACCTGATCCATTTCGGCGAGGAAGCGCTCTCGGCGGGTTTGCTTGCGCTTGCCGGCGTACTCAAAGTCGGAAAAGCTCATCTGGCTCATGGGCGGCTCGGATCAGGTGTTGCGGGGATTCTCGCATAACTGAAGGCTTGTTCGGAGATTCCCTAGGTAATTGAATTCAGCACCTGACGATGTCCATGGGGGACACGTCGAGCGAAAGGAACTATCATGTTCAAGAACGATACTTTCAGCCGTACCGGCAGCTATCACCAGATATCCGCATCGGTTTACAACCTGATCCTCGGGGCGGTACTTCTCTGGGGTTTCGCCCTAAACTGGTGGATGGTTGCAACCATCCCGACCGAAACCATCAAATCGATCAACCCGTTGGTATTCATCATCGGATACTTCGTCAGTGCGATCGTCGGCTGCATCATCATCTTCAGCTCGAAGAACCCGATCATTAGCTTCTTCGGCTACAACATGATCGTGGTGCCGATCGGCTTGGTTCTGGTCATGTTCATTCCCGGCCACTCGCAGGAAAACATCATCGCAGCAGCTCGGGTCACCACCCTCCTCACGGTAACCATGATGGTTTTGGGAACGCTGTTTCCAGCCTTCTTCAAACGGATCGAGGCTGCGCTTTTCTGGGCGTTGTGCATCACGATCGTGGTTGAGCTGCTGCAGATCTTCGTGTTCAACGTAAAACTGGGCGTAATGGACTGGATTGTCGCAGCCATTTTTTGTGGATACGTAGGAGTGGATTGGGGGCGGGCCAACCAGATCGAGCGGACCGTCGACAACGCAGTGGACAGCGCGGCATCGCTCTACCTGGACATCATCAACCTGTTCGTGCGGGTACTGGAGATCATCTCGAAGAAGTGAGTCCGCCGGCCCGGTTCGCAACGGATTTCAGCCCCTCAACTTGGCTCGTACGGGCCGCCACCACTTCATAGGATAGGAGTCTCCACCATTGGCCTCCTATCCATATGAACCAGAACACTGACGCTACCAAGCCCCAGGAAACCGAGGTTTCGTCTCAGACGCAACTGGCAATCCTCCTGTCTATCCGCGGTGGACTCACAAGCGGGTTCACCGTCCAACGATGCATTTCGCAAATCGCTAAGGTCGGACCAGCCGGTAACTGGGAGGCTGCAGCTTCCAAATACGAAGTTGGCAGCTCGCTGGCGCAGGCCCTCTTGACTTCGGGTGCCTTCAGTTCCGAGGTCCAGTTGCTGATCGGCTTCATGGATGACCACCAGGTCAATCCCGTCCAACAACTTGACCCAGCAATCGACTTTCTCAAGTCAATTCTGTAGGGGACTTCCATGCTTCGCTTGATCATTTTCGCTGTACTCGGCCTCACCTTCTATCTCGGCCGCTTCAAGAGTGACTGGCTGTACGCCATGTTCGATCAGGACATGTCCGCTGACCCGGATCGAATTTTCGGTCTGCTGGCGACCATGGGGATCGGTGCCCTTTTCCTTCTCATCCTCATGTTCGTTGCGGGCTGCATGGCTGTCAGTCAGCGAAGCGCCGTCGACCAAGAACAGTAGGCTCACTCAAGCTGTCAAGGCACTGAGTCGCCTCAGTGAACGAAGCACCTGAAAAGGTGCTTCACCCCTCAATACAGGGTTTAAATACCCTTTGGAGAACGAATGCCAAAACTCCCCATGCTTGCTCTGGCCGCAGTCGCGGCCGCTGTAATTTCGGTGCCTGCATCCGCCGGCGAACGCATCTCGATCCAGACCGAAGTCACCATGGGCGGCGTTGTGGTCAGCAGCGGTACCCAGGAAATCTTGAAAGGGGCTACCGCCCATTTCAACGATGGGCGTTTCAAGGAAATCGATACCAACGTGACGGTGACGTGTCGGGAAGGCATCAGCCGCTGGTTGAATCCCTTCAAGCCCGCCTGTAACAAACCGACTCGAGAGAAGGAAAAGGTGCCTGTTGGGTTCATGGCCGATATTACGGCTCGAGAAGCGTCCGACGACAAATTTGCTGTCTCTGTCGACGGTAGCTACGTTCAGGTCCTCGAAGAGCAAAAACTCAAACTCGGAGACACCGAACTCGAATCAGCATCCTTCCGTATCCAAAGTCTAAACAGCAGCATGGTCGTCATGGCTAATTCTGAGCTGGAAATTGCTAACGGAATAGGTGCTGATGAGATCAAGCTGAAGGTAAAAGTTCAGCGCCTGTAAGGCCTTCTACCAGGGCCGCAGGGCAATTCACTGCGGTTCTGGCACGCATCGTCTGCCCTGAAACTGTGTCCATTCTGAACACAGCCAGGGGCTACACGATGACTGCAGCACGCAAATTCCAAACCTCACCTGAGACCCATACGGTCGAAGGGATAGCAGCCATGTACGCTCAGGAGCTGGGCGGGCGCGCCGGTCGAGAAATCCAGGTGCGGGACTATCACCTGCATTTCGCCGAAGCGATCCTGGCGCGCGATGCGTATGCGCTCAATTTCCTGGCAAACGGATTGAACAATGTCGGCAAGGCAGTGTTCACCGCAGTTACCGGAGTCCAGCTGCCGCGCACTCAATCCGGCACCTGGGCCACTATCCTCGAATGGGCCGGCGTAGATCCGAAGCAAGACGACCTCAAGAAAGCCGAGCATCGCCTACAGGTTCTGTACACAAGCCTGTGCTCACGTTTCTCTGAAGTAGACCGCCTTACCCGCTTCGCGGAGAGTGGATATGCACAGGGCTTCGTTCAGGTGATCAAAGATGGCCGTCGCTACCTCATGGCTGATGCAAGTGGAAAGGTAGGGATCAACCTGAGCACTCGTGGGCTTCACGGTGAACACACCCGTCCCTACGTCGAGGCCTACCTTGCTGTCCAAAAGATCAAAGTTGAACTGGGCCTGCAGAAGGAGCCGGTGTACGTGCCTGCAGACGCGCCTGCGGGCAACCATTCGCCGGCGCCCAAGCCTACTCCTGCCACCCAGCTGACAGAGCAGCTCGGCATGGGCTTTTGACAACCGCCAGCTTTTCAGAAGGTGGAGATGGCTTGAACACTCCACCTGCCCATGATCTTTTCATCACCAGCGGGCCAGCCTTGGGCCCGGCCTAAAGGGAACTCCATGAAAGACTCGCTCCTCACGCGCATCCGCCGGTCTCTGCGCAACAAGTATGTGCAGTCAATGATCGGGTGCGCACTCACCTTGGTGCTGTTCGGCGGTTACTGGGCGTACAACCAATTCCTGCAACCCCAGGGGCCTGTTAGGACTGCTGAACAGCACCATGCAACGATCATGGATCAGATCAGTAAGAACCCCTCCCGGTGGACCGATAACAGGAAAACGCTGGACAACCTATTGGAAGACGTCCGTCTGGGGAACGTCATCGAAGCTGACATCGGGAAGGAAGACATCTACATCACGACCAAGGACGAACGGGCCTATGTCGTGAGCGACCAGTTCGGCCAAGTAGCCCGGCAGTTGCTCAACTTGATCTACAACGAAAAGACTCCGTTGTTCACCATTCAGGAACTGAAGATCGGCCCTCAGATCAGCGCAGCCCGTTCGCTGGACGTAGCGGTTCAACTGATGATGGTCCTCTTCTTCGGGTGCATGCTCTGGCCCATGTTGAGCCCCTACCTCACGATTCGAAGGAAAAAAGCGACATCCAAGGTCACCTTCAAGGACGTGATCGGGTGCGATGAGGCAAAGCGAACCCTGATGGACATGACCGCCTGGCTGCGGACCCCGGAGAATTTCGCCCTCCTGAACGCGCGACCACCCAGAGGTGTCCTGTTCACTGGCGACCCGGGCGTAGGCAAAACGCTCTTGGCCAAGGCGCTGGCAAATGAGTGTGGCGTGAACTTCATCGAAGCGAATGGCAGCAGCTTCAGCAGTATGTTCTATGGCGTTGGCATCCAGAAGGTAAAGGGCCTGTTCCGAGAGGCACGCCGTAAAGCGCCATGCATCCTGTTCATCGACGAGATAGACGGGATTGGCCGGCGCGTCGACCAAGGGCGACTTGCCGATGGTGAAGGGAACCGCATCGTCAATCAGTTCCTCACCGAACTGGATGGGTTTAGCGAGAACACAGGGGTGATGCTGATTGCCGCGACCAACCATGTCGAAGCCCTGGACAAAGCTCTGCGCCGGGAAGGTCGCTTCGATCGGACAGTTCATGTCCCCCTTCCGACGCTCGAGGACCGGGTTCGCTTGCTTCAGCTATACTTGGACAAGACCAAGCCGGCAGAAGACCTGGACTATGACCGCCTTGCCAAGAACTGCATGGGGCTGACGCCGGCGGCTATCGCCTTCGTTGCGAACAACGCAGCGCTTCTCGCTGCTCGAAGCAGCGATACCGAAGTTGGAATGCACCACATCCTGGAAGCGATCGAGATCCAGCGCATGGGTGAAGCGGACGAGAACCAGAAACTGGCAAGCTCCAAGGACCGCCGCAGAGTGGCCGTTCATGAAGCTGGTCATGCACTGGTTGGCGCGCTGCTCAACACCGGACGGGTGGAAAAAGTCACCATTCTCCCCCGCGGGCCTGCGCAAGGCGTCACTCTGATTCTTCCGCTCGAAGACAAGCGCCTGCATTTGCAGTCCGAGATTCAGTCGCAGCTCGCTATGGTCCTAGCGGGCCGCGCTGCGGAAGCAAACGTCTTTCAGGAAGTATCCACTGGCGCTGCTGGGGACCTGCAAGAAGCCACCAGGATAGCCCTATCAATGGTGACCAATTACGGGATGTCCGAGGACGAATGCCTCACCAGCTTGGCGACTATGCAAGAGCTCGGAATAGAAATCGATGCCCGAGTCATCCTGGAGAAAGTGGATGCGCTTCTGAAGGCTGGGTACGAAAAGGCGTTGGCACTGATCGAGAACCACCGTTCAGAGCTGGATTTCATCGTCGATCAACTGCTGGCACATGAGACCATTGACGGCGAAGTCGTATATCAGGCCCTGGAGCCAATCGCACTCTTGGTACAGAGTGTGGAGTCCGCAGCAGTAGCTTGACTGCGCCGGCGGGCCGGGATTACTCCGGCCCTGCTGCTTCTGCCACAAGACCATGCTTCCCTCGCAGGCCTTCGATGAAGCACTCGAACTGCCAAGCAGGAAGGTCCTAGAGACCTTCCGCCTCGGATTAGTCGCCCCTGCTAGAAGCCATAGGGTGAGGAGCCATAGGGGTTCTGCTGGGGCCCCTTGTAATCCGTCAGGAACTCGTCGAAGCGCTCCAGCATCTGCACAAAGATGTGCAGCGCCCTCGTTGATTCGTCGCGGAACACCAAATTCCCCTCTTCGTCCACCTGGTGGTAGAAATCGAACATTCCCTCACCCATCAATGCCAGGGCAGGCATTTCGGCCAGGCGCCCAGCCATCCGAACGATCTCACTTTCCCAAACCTGAATTTCCGGGGTGAATGTCCAGTGCGGATGGTATGCATTCCACGGCTTGGCCATGTACATTCCGGCCCGATTACGAATCAGTCTGGCGAACTCCGTCTCGAACTTTACAGTGGAGTTGAACCGATCCCCGGGCGATACACGGAACTTCTCCTCCCGGAACCTCACTCTGACCTGCCAAACCTCATTGAGGAATTGCGCCGCATTTTGATGATCGCGGGTGAGATCACTGCCAACCAATAGAACTTGAGGGCGGCGCCCCCCGGCTTGGTGAGCGGCGATAGCCAAGCGCTTCCAATAGTGCAGCATTTCTACTGGGTAGAGGTGAGCGCTGTGATCGATCATGCGATGGCAAACCGCGCACAACCAAATGCCATTTTCATAGCCGTGTCGATCCACATCCATTGGCAGATCGTAATATCGGGCAGCATCTGGGCGCGCCCCGCATATATGCGCAGCATCGCCGGTCAGCTTGTCTTTGCGCCTGGCCCGATCGTAGACAAAGGTCTGAATCCCACAAAATGGGGCCGAACAATACCCCCCAACATCCCGCCTTAAATCTTCTTTTACTCGCCTTGGGAATCCATCATCTGCCGTGCTCATGCTTTTTCTCCAGAGCCTCTAATCAATGAGTAGCCGCCAATCAAAATCGGCACCGATGGACGAGGATAACCGGTAAATTCACCGTTGCGTTTTGACGTATCCAAGCTTGAGTCCGCCGTTACCATCATGAACCTCAGGAACTCCTGGAGGATCACAATGAACACGCCGTTGGAATGCTGCCCAGTGTGGCAGCGCTATCTCGAGGTTGTTGCCGCGGCCGGCGCAATGCCCAACCACCTTGCCGACAAGAGCTCGCTCTACCATCGGCTCCGTACCGGCAAGCAGCCACTGGTGCTGCCGCCTCCCTTGTCCCATTCTTACCCCTGGTACGACGTTGTGGAGTCCGAAAAGGTTTTCGCCCCATTAGACGGGCCAGTCGCTTACGAGCTGCTGACTGAAGACGAACCGCCCGTCGATGCGGTAAGGATCGATCAGACTCCCTGGCTTGTGGTCGAACGGCTCAACAACTCGGAAATGATCGTCTCGCAACCTGGCTGGCTGGATCTCGGGTTCCGGTGGCGCTACTGGCATAAACCAACCCGCGCTGATCAATCCGAAGCATGCATGATCGCCCACTATGATCGATCTGTTGGCCGAATCACCACCAGTGCTCAGCTCGATCTGGAGTGCCGGTACCAAGCCGAGCAATGGAAGGCGCACCTCGAAATAGCCGTATCCAGCTTCAGCAACGAGGTCAAGCTGATGGGGATCGACCCCGATCTTGAGGATTCAGAAAATACCCTAAGAGGGCGAATGAACAGGGCCGCGGCTCAGATGCGTCTTGACCGGGCAGTGAGGGATGCACAGACCCGAGCGGAGAAAGGCCTGCCAGCGGTGCCGCCTGATGCGGAGGTCGAAGCCTACGCGCAGCGATACCGGACAAGCCTCCTTGAGGGTTCCTTCCAGGAGCAAGATGGCTGGTTGTATGTAGATGGATGGGCGTTGCAGCGCATTTCTCCAGAGAAACTCGGACCCGAACACTATTTGCCTGGCGCATCGGTTACCCAACCGCAAGCCAGCCTGGAGGGCTGAACTGTGCTCCAACCCTGCAATGAAACTGCGAGAAATCTACTAGCCGCCTTGAAGCGGCAGTTATTGCTTCGGCGTTCGGGCCATCAACGTCATCGGGGTGTTCGAGCTTGGTAGGACCCTGGGATCTGATTTCGGCAAGATCCGCGTCGAAAGCTATGCGGAGGGCCACATCATCGCGCTCCCGGAAGCGTTGTTGAATCTGGCTCACGGTTCTGCCTGAGCATTTCCAGCTCGGTCTGCTGCACCGGTTCTGGCACAACCGGCGCAGCCCCACCATAGGTCCATCGAATTTATCAACGAAGGATCTACTCTATGAACACCAATAACCCCAACACTCTCGACCTCAACCGCGACATCAACGCCTCCTCCAGTGACGAGGCGGAGCGCGTGGCCTATCAGCGCATGCAGGAGGTCGGCTTCAAGATTGCTGACATCCTGATAGAGATGCCTCTCGGGACCATGGCTGATCTGGGCCAAGGCGAATGCCTGTTCGTAGCCCCGTATGCCGGCCGAATCGAGGTTTTCTCTACCCCGGACTGGCATGACAACTGCCGCTGGGGTGATGTCAACTGGTTCTTCCTGAATGACTACCAGGGCCTGGCCGCCGAGGACCTGGACGAACACCGAGTCACGATGGAAAACTGGCTGAAGAACCAGGTGTTCCGGCAATGCGTGCCTGCGGATAACGCTTTCAAGGTCGTAGCTGCTCAGGAAGAATGGGCGCAGAGTCAAACCGGGGCGGCTCCCTCGCCGCTGAATCGCTATGAGCATGACAACGTCAAAAACCTTATCGGCGGCTACATGGTCCCTTCCAAGTCCAAACCGCAGGAAACACGAGTGGAGCAATTCAGCCGGGCGAAAGCTGAGTTGATCTGTCACTTGGAGCGCCAGCTCCAGCAGGTTAAAGGCTTCACCTTCTTGGATCTGTCCAAGAAGGTGAGTTGAGCTCAACCCCAACTCTTTGAAACCCCGCTTCGGCGGGGTTTTCTATTCCTGGGTGGGGCCTAGGCCGAAATTTAGCCCTGCCATTTCGCTTGTGCGCGCGTCCACGGGCAGGACACTAGGGCCTTTCTCACCCAGGGAGCTAACATGATCAGCATTCGAGACAAGAAGGTTTTCGAATCGGCGGACGAAGTCCAAATCGAAGTCCATCAGGACGACATCCATCTGAATGCCCTGGGGCAGTTCACAGCGGTACGTTGCGGCTATGGCGGCCATACTTCCTTCACGGCCATTCAAGAGGACAATCCCTTCGATTCCCAAAAGCCCCTGGTGCAGGTGAAGGAGGGCTACAACACACTTGCGTGGTTCACCAGCGAGGTCGAAGCCAACAAGCTCCTAGCCCAGCTTCGCGAGGTGTTTCTAGAGATTAGGACAAAACAGAACGAGAATTACCGTCATGAGCCGGATTCCACCACCGTCAAAGTGATCAAGCGTTCTATCGAGTGGATCGGAATCGTGCTGACAGCGCTGGTAATCGCCTTTGGCGGCGGCTTGACTGCATATCCGGGCTGGAAGGTGGGCGAGGGCCTGTATCACTCTGTGATGAACAGCTCTGAGACGCAGCCTGGGCTGAGCTTCGATTCGGCCGCGGAGCTGCTCCCGCCGGCAGAATCACCCGTAGCTGATCCCGCGATGGAGCCCAATCAACCCAGCGAAGAATCTCCGCCTAAAGACTGAAAATCCAAAACCCGACACGCACTCAAAGAGGTGTGTCGGGCTTCGTCCCAGATGTCAGACCACGCCAGCGCGGATCGCCTCGTAGACGACTTCCAAGAGGGGCTTATGGTCTTCGAGCGAACCATCCTCATCCATCTGGTCGTATGCCGTTAGCGTGTCGAGCCAGGTGAAGAACGCCTCGAAGTCGTCATATCCGCTGATCACATCAAGAGGATGACCGTCTTCGGCCAGCAGGCCTGATACCTGGGCCATCAGCTCGCGATAGGAAGGCAGGACTCCATCCAGCTCAGCTGCGAGCTCTTCGAGCTTTTCGTTGTAGCGTTGTTCGAATGCGGAAATGTTGGTGGCGTTCTGCATGATGCTGGCTCCTGTGGCTGGGCCCTTTGCCCCGCGATGGAGTCACTATCAAGCCGTCCTTCTTGTGCCAGAAGCATTCCGGCATTTTTTTTTGAAGGTCGGCACTTTCCCCTTCGGTTCAGGCACCCCCCATCTTGATGGAACATGACCACTCGATCAGGAGAGAACCATGTTCCCGAAGCAAAAGCACTTCTACCGCGGTACCAAAGCCAGAACCACGAAATTCCAGCCCGCAAGTCGCGGCACTTTTGGTGCGGGCCTGTATTTCGGGGATCAAGCCTGTGCCGATGAATACGCAGGACCTGGCGGCTCTGTCTGGGAGGTCAAGCTCAACATGAGCAACCCTTTCCACTGCCTGGCCAGCCTTGAGCATGACTACGACCTGGACAGTCCGGCCGTTCCCCTAATCGAGCAGGTTTTCTCGGAAGAGACTGCAATTGAGCTGATAGGCAAGGCTATTGAAACCGACGGCTATTTTGGGGTTGAGATTCAGCAGCGACTTGAGCAGCTCGGTCATGACGGACTTATGGCCACCTACCCGGACGGGAGTTACGAGGTTGTGGTCTTTTCCCCAGCACAGGTCATGGATGTTCGTCGACTGGATAGCCGCGCAGCGTGACGTCACCTACAAGGAAGCGAGGAGTTCACACTCTGAATATAGGGGGTTCGGGCACGCCAGCAGGTGGCAGATTATCGGCTTGGCGAGTCGGGATTTCAGCGTGCCATTTTGGCTTTGTGCCACCCGACAAATCGCGCAACCTCTTCCCACCCCCAGCCAAAAGGAATCAGGCAAATGGTCAAATTCACCCCCGAACTTCTCGACGGTTACACCTACATGCTGGATGGCGATCGTACGGTGGACACTGCCGTTCAGGAGTTGAAGGAGGCATTTTCTCCGCAGGCAATCTTCGATTCCGCGGAACGCAGGCTGATCAAGCTGAATCCTGGTACCACCCAGGACCTGCATGCCTACATGAGTGTCGGATACAACCAGTTCGGCGCAGACGCCCGAGCAGTAGCATTCAAAATTCTGGTAACCGATACCGAACAGACTGCTGGCAACGCTCTCCTCTGCGCAGAGGGCTATTTCATCGCCACGACCTGCAAAGGGTTGGATCTGGTCATCGCGATGGACAATATCAGCCAGGACGTTTACCTAGCTGGGGAACTCTTCAGTCAAGGATGGCCACGCCGTAATGGCACCTTCACGCTTTTCACCCAGCTGATCGTTCACCCCGATCTGCGGTCCCCTGTACTCCATGACCTGATGCTGGAGCTCGAGGGGGGTATCTGCTCACTATCGCCGGAAATCCCAACTCTCTCCTCGGGGCTCATGCTGGTTTTCAACCGCGATTCTGAGCCGACCAACGTGCTGCTGGAGCAGTGCAGTATCTGCACCGTTCACGAACAACGGGACCAACTCCGCCTGTTCAGCATCCCAACGGAGTCTTTCGTCACCGATCGACCCAGCGCACGCGCCACTCGCAAGCGAGTTTGCGAGTTCCGGTTCGACGCTTGCGCTTAATCGCCCTCCTCCGTTGCCGGCAGGATCTCACTCGTTAGGATCTCGCCGGCAACCGCTTTCTGCTTATCAGTCTGACCTGAGGTCCCATGCCCATTCGCCATTGCATTGTCCATTTTATCGACAAGAAACCCGACGGGAACCCGGCGGCACTCCACTCCCGGGATGCCGAACTGGAACACAACGAGGCCGCAGATAACCTGCTTGCCGATCTCAACGATGCCTACAACGCCAAGGCAACTAAAGGTTGGGGGCTTTTCCATGGTCAATCGGGGGCCTATCCACTGAGTGGGTGGCTGAGCGAGTACCTGGATGGCGGACAGGATTTCGTGAGCTTCAGCCGCCAGGCAGCCGAGCACTTGGTGATGATGGAAGAATCGAGCCTGACTGTCGGGGGCCATTTCCTGCTGGCGCATTACCAGCAAGGAATGACTGACTACCTAATGCTCGCAATGCTCCATCACCGCGACGGCGTCGCGCTGACCGAAGGCCTCGAGGTAGCCGCCATCAAGCATCTCGATGTGGGGCAACTCCACATTGCCGCAAGGATCAATCTGTCTGAGTGGCGTAACAACCCCAAGTCGCGCCAGTACATTTCCTTCCTCAAGAAAGGTGGCCGCAAGGCTTTCGACTACTTCCGCGACTTCATCGGTTGCGAGGAAGGCCACGATGCTCCAAGCGAGACGCGAACTCTGCTGAAAGCATTCTCCGACTTCGTTGAAAGCGAAGACCTGCCAGAAGCAGCTGCCAGGGAGAAAACCGACACGCTGGTTGATTACGCCAACGCCCAAGCGCGACTCGGGCAACCGGTAACCCTGGACGAACTTTCGAGCCTGATCGACGAAGACCGACCGAAAGCCTTCTACGACTACATCCGGAACAAGGACTATGGTCTGGCCCCGGAAATTCCGGCGGACAAGCGGACTTTGAAGCAGTTCCAGCGCTTTACCGGACGTGCTGAAGGCCTGGCTATCACCTTCGAAGCCCATCATTTGGGATCGACGGTTGAGTACGATGAAGATCGCGATATGCTGATCATCCGCAACATTCCGCGCCAGCTCAAAGACCAACTCGCGAAGCGGAAGGACTCTCAAGGGGCCTAGGCGGCCCCGACCACTCTTACCGTGTGAACACAGCATTACAGGAGAAGTGGGTGACCAGTCTGCAACCGGACCAGATCCTCAAAGGCGTCAGAACAATGTACGAGTCGATGCTGCACTCCTCACTCGGACATGAGCGTACGAACGGCACCTGCCTCTACGCCGCCATCCTCTGTGAGGCACTGCTACGGAAGTTTGCCGCGCTGGACCCGATAATTCGAGGTGGTGACGGTAAGGAGGACGGTGGCCTGGTGATTGATGGGGTTCCGCACGGCCACTACTGGGTTGAAGTCGAATATCAGGGCGGAATCCACGTCGTAGACATCACTGCGGACCAGTTTGGCCTCGACGCCATGGTGTTTGCCCCGAAAGACAGCATTTCTGCTCATTACGTGGCCGGCGACCAGGCGACTGTTGACGCTCACGTCCAGGACATGGGGAACAAGATCAAAGAGGAATATGCAGATCGGAAGCTCTCTTAGCAGAGCCAGGGAGAGATTACTGCCTGACTTTTGTCCGGGCGGATTCTGGCACGCAGCCGTCCCCCTGAGACTGGCGACATTCCAACAGGGAGTCGCCCATGCTTCTACCAATCGCTCTCTTCGCATCCTTCATCTGCGCAGCGCTGGCCATGACTTGGCTGGCCAACACTCTTCCAGTAGCCTTTGCCACTGAAATTCAAGGTGTGGCAGCAATCCTGGCACTGCTCGCGCTTGCCCTCCTGATCACTGCATGCCGTCCGAACCGGTACCTCCAATGACTACCAAGAACAGCAAACCAGAAGTCCTCGATGCTCGATGGGCTGATTGGAACCACCAGGTGGTCACCATCAAGAGCGGGCGCAAACATGCCTGCAAGGTCCCTTGCAAAGATTGCCCATGGAGGCGTGATTCCGTCGGAGTATTCCCCGCCGAGGCATTCCGACTTTCCGCTGCAACCGCCTATGACATGAGCGACCGAACCTTTGGCTGCCATACCACCGGGAAGGAGAAGCCAACTACCTGCGCGGGCTTCCTCCTCAGGGGGGCCGATCACAATCTCTCGGTTCGGTTAAACCTCATCAATGGTGAACTGGACATGAACCAGGTTTCGGACGGCGGAGTCGATCTGTTCGACAGCTATGCAGAGATGGCCATCGCCAACGGCGTCGACCCCGAAGATCCGATTTTGAAGCCCTGCAGGAACAACTATTCCTGACCGGGGCCCGGCTTCTGGCACACCAGCCCAGCCCTGATCATGGCTCCATCTCATAAGGAGCCATGCGATGAACGTAACCTTCACCTACAGCTACAACCACAGCATCGTGCCCCCTCGCTGCCGCCTGCCTCGTACAGTCCGCGAGCACGACGGACTGATCACCGTTGAAATTCGGGAAATCCCGCCGGAGCAAGCCCCGGTGGCGATCATCAGCCGAAACACCAGCGACCAGGGCCACGATCCGGTGGAATACCGCGCTTTCGAGGGTTGCCTCTGGACGAACTGCAAGCTCTTCGCCGGCGCGCGGGACACTGCCGAGGGCTTGGCCCAGTGTGAGTGCGGCTGGCGCGGCGAGGAATGCTGCAAGCAGTTGCCGTCGGGTAATGGTCGATGGTTTCAACGCCTGTATCCGATGAACTCCGAAAGTCGGAGCCCACGATAGCTGGCGCATCTCGTCATTCAACTCAAAACGACCGCGGCTTTTCCCGAGCTGGTGGCACACTTGGATAATGCCAAGATCGGTGCTCCCAACCAGATGATAGGTACCTCGATGCACCAACTTAATGAAGCGATGCGGAAGCGTGTCGCAGCCGCTATGGCGAAATCAGGCTGGGAGATGGACCCGGAGACCCCTGCCATTTCTGCAGTTCGATGCTGGTTTTACTCTGTGAACATTCACCGCGGTCCTCGACTGGCCGCAATGGTTTCCCAGGATCTCTATCGCTCTGTAGTGACTGGTGATGGGATCATCGCGGAACTGCTTCGACAAGATCCGAAACACAAGCCGTTCGAGCAGTATCTCGGCACAGTCGCCGAATTCGACTCCCTTCCGGAGGCATCTCAGCGAGATCTAGGCAAGAGAAATACGGTAATCGCTTGCCTGGCCAGCTTCGCGCGGACCACGCAGACCTGGGGCCTTGCTCCTCCGCTCAACGAAGTTCCAGGGCTTCATTTTGTCGCGATCGATTGGCAGGCAAAGAATGGTGCACATGTACTTCGTTCTGGCCTGGCGATTGGCGACGCCCCCCTAACGAAAGAGGACCTAGCCGAGATCGCTTCGATTCAACTCGGCTTGCATCTGGCGCGCTGCCCCCAAGAATCACCGATCGACTTCTGAATGTCAGGCCCTTCGGGGCCTGATTTTTATCAGCTGGTGGCACAGATCCTCGAGCATCACGATGGGCGTACTCAAACTGGAATCCCATCACATGAAACGTCTCCGAGAACTACAGAAAGCACATCCTCTCTGGGAAATCTCCATCACCCGGGGAACACACTTACGTTTCAGCCGGCCAGGCTGCCCTCCGGTGTTCGCCTCGTACACGCCAAGCGATTGGCGAGCGGACAAGGATCTAGCACGCAAGCTGCGCCTGGCAGAGCGCTCCTGCCCAACCAGCACCATTGCCACAGCTGCCTGAGGAGACCACAGTGCCAATATACCTGGAAGGCCCAAGCTGCGATCCGCGTGGCCCTGATGGCGACGGAAGGAATCGCTTACGCATCGATTCGATTGACCCTCAACCCCGCTGCGCACTCCGGCCGCGGACATTTGCAGGGCTTCGGGAATCGATGAATACGGCCATTGCTCAGTGGGGTAGTCATTTCGATGTGTGCTCCGGCGGCGGTGAATGCTCGGCTTGCTTCCGATTCACTCGTCGACACAACATCCAATCACCGCCAGACGCACTGATAGTCCGGCTTCATCCCGATGGATCGCTCCATTACACCAGCGACGTTAAGGCAGGGTGGAATGCCAGTCTGACCCCGATCGCCTGGGATGACCTGGCTTCGCTTGAGGAAGGATGGAGCCTCGGCCGGGTACTGAGAGACGAACACTCGCAGTACATACCTCTAAACCGGGCTCGACCGCGTTAGAGTAAGAAATTAGGCCTCAGTTTGACTTGCGATGGGTAGGGCGTGGTGATACAAAAAACATGCTTCCTGCTTGAGTCCTTGGACTTTAAGCACCAGATGTACGCGCTAGAACTCTAGGGTGTTCATCTGGCCCCGGCTGAGACCTGAGTTTCAGTTTTCAATCGGGGAGTCACCGCTGGCTCCAACCACTGCACATTCGTGCACACCGAGTGACTCGACTACAGTCGACTTACTCAAATCCTCGAAGTGAGACCTGTCGGGCAACTCTCAAGCTGCTCGCCTGATGACGTGCGCCTTTCCGGCCGGCCATGTCGTGAAGTCAATCTGTGGATGAAGACAACCTGGTTGGCCAGGAGCAGCACACCGCGCATAGCGTGGTTCGAGCGCCCTGGCATCCGCCGGCGCGTCCTCTAACCCTACCCGGGGCACATCATGCCCTGGGCTTGAGTGCTCCCTTGGAGTTCTCATGGATAAAGACCTTCGAAATCGCTTCATCGAGCAGGCAAGGGCAGTCCGCCAAACCTTCGGGGATGGCGAAGACCTCCATGCCGATCAAGCTGGTCTATCGCCTTCGGTCCGCCAAATGCTCCGGGAAAGTATGGAGCGGCACGAAGCCCTGACCGCCTTGTACAACGAACTGGATCGGGTTGGCGTAGGGTTGATCCTCAAACATTGGTCCGGGAACCAATGGGCGCTGGTTCTTCCTGATGCCTCAGAACCCGGTAAATTCCGCTACCAGGCTTTCGGTCTGCACGGCTGGATTACCCATCACACCTGCACAACTCTGGACGAAGTCGTATCAGACGCCTTCTGCGCCGGTTTTCGTATGGTGGCATCTCCAGATACCCTCGATCGGGTTGCATCTACGGTCGAGTGGAAGAAAGGGTGCGAGCGCCTGGAGTTCATCACGCGGCACAATTGCGGCGAGATCAGCTACCGGGAAATGCTGGATCAGTTCCAAAACATCGACGCCAAGTACGCATCCGCTGCTTGAATGTCACCAGCTGGCCTTTCGGTTTGCTGGATTTCAAAGTTGGAGCCAACAAAAACCCCGCTACCTTCACAGGTGCGGGGTTTTCTTTTCTTGGCTGATCTACCAGATCAGTTCATGCCGAACTTAGCGACGTCCACGCCCATGCAGTAATTCAACGCTCGAGCCCGTGCGGAATCTTTGTGGGTGCTAGCCAGGTGGTCGACGATGTAATTGCAGTCATCGAATGCCAACGAACGGGCTTGGCTTGCAGTCAAGGGGGTGGGCTGCGCAGATACCTGGCCATTCAAGGACGTGGGAGTTTCCGACGTAGCGTGGGAGCTGCAACCGGCAGCGATGGTAAGGGTTGCCATTACGGCAAGTCGACGTATCAAGGGGGCCTCTCTTTGCCAGGGATCTGGCGTCACCAGTGATGCGTCCAAGGTACAGAAGCGTTTGAGCGATGCACGTCAAGTTGACCCTGTGAAATTCCGACAGCGGTTCTGGCACAGCCCTTCCCTGCTGATACTGGGCCTATCCCAGACAGAGGACCTCCCCATGCAATACGCTCAATCCAACCTGCTTTCCTTCCTGGCCCATGCTCCGGTTGCGGTTACTACCAACCTAGATCACGGAACCGAGACACCCTCAGGGCACATCTTGATGAATGCAGCTCGCCCACTACTGGGCCAGACCACGTTCCAAGGTGACTTTCTCCGCGGCCGCTTCTACGCCACGCTAGACCCGGAAGACAGCATCTCTGAGGTTTTTGCAAGGGAGAACCTGAAGCTTGATGGCAAGGTCGTCTTCGTAGTCGACCGCGCGACCGCGACTGAACTCATCCTGGATGGATGCCGCTATCGCAGCCAGTACATGGCCATGGAGGAAGAAAAACGCTGGTCGATTCTGCGCGATCGAATTTCCGATCTGCAGGACATGCCCCTGGCTGGTTTCATGGACAAACTGGCCAAAGTCAAGGGCAGTGCCACTGAGAACCAAACCCAAGCAGCATGATGAAACGGGGCTACCTTGAGTGGCCGTTTTTGAAGGGGCGACCATGCACCAATGCTGTATGTTCGTCCCTGTGGAGATCAGAAACACGGAGCCAGTTCTTGAATCGAATTGCACATCCTCTGGAGTTACACGGCACCTTCTATGGACTCATTACCGATAGCGTAATGGTTCGTATCGTCGCCAAAGAAATATCAGCGGCGCACGCCAGCACTTCTCGAGAGCAGAAGAGCGAAGAAAACACGCCGCCGCCTACCCCTCGCAGAGAGCCCCTACGCACCGATCCTGAGAGCGCCAGCCACTCTCCACTAGACTGAGACAGTCTCACATCACGAAAATGTAGGGATCGCCCAAAGGGCGGCCCCTTTCGCACTCCGATCTACTTAACGGCCGCCTCTTTCGCCGGAATCTTTGCCGGCGGCGGGACGCACTTCGCCCGAGATTGATAGCCCGACATATCCAAGATGGCGTTGAGGACCGTTACGCATTCGGCCTGGCTTTGGTACGGGGTAACGGAAACGATGGGGTACTGCACTCCTGCTGGAGTGCCATAACCACCTTGTAGAAAGGTGACCACTACCAAGGTCCACTTCAAAGTCTGATCTCTCCTTCGCGATTACAGTTCGCCTTAAGGAAGTTAACGACCTGAATTCCAGAACAAAGAACACCTTGTGTCATTCCATAAGGGGGGTTCTGGCTTTATGCGGACCAAATTTGTAAACAAAGTCCGCATTTCATTGAAAATAGATAATTTTTCTACACTTGATGCCGGCAGAAGCGCCACAAACCAGGCATTTTAATGAAAAAGTTTACAATTCCAGAGCAGAATCTAGCAGCGCGCCTAGAGGTTTGAGCCTACGGCACTCATGCTCAAAGTCTTCGCGCCATTCCAAAAGGAAGCAAGATGCACATCCGCCTCGCTCAACTCAGCGATGTTCAGGCCATTGCCGAGATCTACAACCAGGGGATCGAAGACCGCAGCTCTACGTTCGAGACTCAGCCGCGCACCTCTATGGATGTGCAGCCCTGGGTTGCCGATATGTCCCGCTACCCGGTGCTGGTCGTCGAGGTCGACGGTGCGGTAGTGGCGTGGGCAAACCTGAGCAGCTACCGCGCGCGTTCGTGCTACGCCGGCATCCCCGACTTCTCGATCTATCTGCACCGTGACGTCCGCGGACGTGGCATCGGCAAGGCGCTGCTCAAGGCATTGCTCAGCGAGGCTGAGGCACGTGGTTTCTGGAAAGTCCTCTCCCGCATTTTCACCTTCAACGAGGCGAGCCTCGCGCTCTGCCAGTCCTGTGGCTTCAGGACGGTTGGCGTCTATGAGAAGCACGCTTGCCTTGAAGGCCGGTGGCTGGATTGCGCGATCGTTGAGCAGGTGTTTCCGTCGAACCAACCCGGTCCATATGACGAAGCAGCCGGGGCATGAGATAGCCCGCGTCAGCCCCTACACCCCTGAGGGTTGCCGAGGCGAAGTTCCTTTGCCTGGGCAGCCCGACGAAGTACAGGCCGGGCACCTGATCTGCCACGCCGTTTCGCTGCAGAACACGACCTTGCTGGTCGCCAACTGGAAGCTGTGCCAGAAACTCCAGGTTCGGCCGGAAACCGGTGGCGAAGATCAGCGCGTCGACCTGGTGGGTGGTTCCATCTGGCCAGACAACGCCTTCGGGCAATACCTGCTGGAACATCGCTTTGCGCTGGAGCCGCCCGGTATCCAGGGCCTTCCGATACTTGCCGGTATCCAGCACAGGCGTGCTCTGGTCACTCAACCAGCGCGTGTGCTCCAACCGGGTGAACTTCAACCAGGCGTGAAAATCGAGCCCCAGTATCCGCTGGGGGAAGAAGCGGATCTTCTCGCGAGTCGCCAGCAGTACCTGCGCAACGCTTGCAAGCTCATAGGCAATTTGAACCGCCGAGTTCGCCGCGCCGACCACGACGACACGCTGGCCAGCAAAGGCCTCAGGCGTTCGATATCCCGAGCTGTGCAGACGGGTCCCTGAGAAGCTTTCCAGGCCAGGAATGTCAGGCGTGTACGGACGGCTGAAGGCCCCCGATGCCACGACCACTGCACGCGCCGTGAAGGTCGATCCGTTGGCGGCACGAACCTCAAATGCCTTGTCGTTCTGCACGACCTCTACCACTCGGGTACCGCCCTCAAAAGGCAGCTGAAACTCGGCGGCGTATGCCTCCAGGTACTGCACCACGTCGTGTCGCAGCGGGTAACTCTTGGGATCACCGGGAAACACCATCCCCGGTAGCGCTGAATACTCCGCCGGGGAGAACAGCTGCAGGCTGTCGTAGTAGTTACGCCAGTTTCCGCCTGGGCGCGTCTGCTCATCCAGGATCAGAAAGTCCAAGCCGTGCTGCTGCAAATGCCAGCCAAGCGCCAAACCCGCTTGCCCACCACCGATGACGATCACATCCAACACGCGACTCGATTTATTCATATGTACGCACTCATGCATATATCAGGACAAAAAAAGGGCACGAGCTACGGGCAGCACAGCGAAACCAGACCCTTGGTTCGCTGGAGCAGCCCCTCAAGGCGCTCGACGATCGCCCCACCATTCACTTCGTAGAACACCTGCCTGCCCACCTTGGTGGCTTTCACGATCTGGGCATCGTGCAGCACCTGCAGATGCCTGGAGACCACCGAGCGCTCCTGCGGCAGCTCTTTGGCGATTTCGCCGACATCCGCGCGACCCAGCAGGAGCACGCGCTTGAACACCGCGACCCTGGAGGGCTCGCAGAGCGCTTTGAAGAAGGCTTCGTCCAAGGACTCGATGGCAGCGTCGATGGCTTGGGTGCGGAGGTTCTGGTTGGTAGTCATGTCGCCAATATATGTGCACGAATATGCACATGTAAAGCCATCCCATCCTCAGAGGGGTTGCGATACATTCGGAAAAGCGTATATTCGAAAATCCATATATATGCAGAGTACCTTGTGATGACTGGCAAGATCCGCGTCCTGTTTGTTTGCACCGCAAACGCTGCTCGCTCCCAGCTCGCCGAAGCATTGCTCCGACACACAGACCCTGCGCGCTTTGAAGCTTTCAGCGCCGGCACTGAGCCTGGCCAGGTCGATCCGCGTACCTACGCGGCGCTTGAGCACCTCGGTATCGATGCCAGCGGCCTACGCAGCAAGTCCATCGATGAGTTCGCCGACGAACACTTCGACTACGTCATCACCCTTTGCGACAAGGCGGCGCTGGAATGCCAGGTACTGCCGGCATTGGGCGATCGCTTGGCGTGGCACTTCGAAGATCCGGTCACCAGCGACAAACACGATGCCTTCCGCCATACGCTTCACGAGATCCATGAGCGCATCAAGATGTTCGTCCTCGTGAAAACCAAACACTGAGAATCGTTATGACTGACCCACTGACCCCGACCAAGGTTTTCAAATGCCTCGCCGACGAGAACCGCATTCGGATGATGCTGCTGATCGCCCGCGAGGAAGAGCTCTGCGTCTGTGAGCTGACCTGTGCGCTGGAGGAAAGCCAGCCCAAGGTTTCCCGCCACCTGGCGCAGCTGCGCACGTGTGACCTGCTGGCAGACCGCCGCCAGGGCCAATGGGTTTACTACCGACTGCATCCAGAGCTGCCCGCCTGGGTACGCGAGATCCTGAAAACGACGCTGGAGGCCAATAGCGAGTGGCTGAACAGCAGTTCCACTCGACTGGACGCCATGGGTGACCGCCCACAGCGTGCTGCTACCTGCTGCTGATTACTGCCGAGCAAAAGCCGATGAAAGTACTGTTCCTCTGCACCGCCAATAGCTGCCGCAGCATCCTGTCAGAAGCCGTGTTCAATCACCTGGCCCCGGCCGGTATGAAGGCCTACAGCGCCGGCAGCCAGCCCAAAGGCGAGGTACATCCGTTGTCCATCTCCGCGCTGCAGCGCGCCGGCATTTCCACCGATGGCCTCAGCAGCAAGTCCAGCGATGCGCACACCGAGCTGGCCCCGGACTTTGTCATCACCGTCTGCGACAAGGCCGCCGGCGAAGCCTGCCCTGTGTTCTTCGGGCCGGCAGTAAAAGCCCATTGGGGGCTTTCCGATCCGTCGGACCTGCAGGGTAGCGCCGCTGAGTTGGACGCGGCTTTCGACATCACGCTTGAGCAGATCAAGCGACGCCTCAAGGCATTCCTCGCACTGCCTTTTGAACAACTGGATGCCGCGCAGCTCAAGGTCGAGCTGGCCCGCATCGGAACGCTCTGACGTTTAGGGAGATCCACCATGAGCAAAAGCCGACTGTCCTTCCTCGACCGTTACCTGACGGTCTGGATCTTTCTGGCCATGGGCCTGGGTATCGCCTTGGGCAGCCTGCTCCAGGGATTGCCCGCGTGGCTGAACAGCCTGTCGGTAGGCTCGACTAACATCCCCATCGCCATTGGGCTCATCGTCATGATGTACCCGCCACTGGCGAAGGTGAAATATGAGGAGTTGCCCCAGGTTTTCAAGGACAAGCGCATCCTCGTACTGTCGCTGGTCCAGAACTGGGTAATCGGCCCGGTACTGATGTTCGGGCTGGCAGTAGTGTTCCTTTCCGACAAGCCTGAGTACATGACCGGCCTGATCCTCATCGGCTTGGCGCGCTGCATCGCCATGGTGCTGGTGTGGAACCAGATCGCCGGTGGCAACAACCAGTACGTGGCGGGCCTGGTCGCCTTCAACAGCATTTTCCAGATCCTGTTCTTCAGCGTGTACGCCTGGATCTTCCTGGGCCTGCTGCCGCCGCTGTTTGGTCTTGAGGGTAGCGTCATCGAGACCAGCTTCCTCGAAATCGCCCAATCGGTGCTGATCTATCTGGGCATCCCGTTCCTGGCCGGTTTCCTTACCCGCAAGATCTTGATCAGCAGCAAGGGCGAGACTTGGTACCAGGAACGCTTCATTCCGAAGATCAGCCCGCTCACGCTCGTGGCGTTGCTGCTGACCATCGTGGCCATGTTCAGCCTGAAGGGCGATATGGTGCTGCAGCTGCCGCTGGATGTGCTGCGCATCGCCATCCCGCTGACCATCTACTTCGTGGTGATGTTCTTCATCAGCTTCTGGATGGGCAAGCTGCTTGAAGCCGACTACCCACGCACCACCGCGTTGGCGTTCACCGCAGCGAGCAACAACTTCGAACTGGCCATTGCCGTGGCCATCGCCACCTTCGGCCTCGCATCGCCGGTTGCCTTTGCCACCGTCATCGGCCCCTTGGTGGAAGTGCCGGTGCTGATCTCACTGGTGGGTGTGGCCTTGTGGCTCAAACGCCGCTGGTTTGATCAGCCCTCTGGTGCCTTGTCTCAGGAGTAAATCATGACCGAACACCACATTCCCAATATCGACTACGAACTGGTCGACCTGCCGACAGAAGACAAACTGGCAGTCGAGCAAAAGTCCACCCATAAGCCTCGCATCCTGCTGCTGTACGGCTCGACCCGCGAGCGCTCCTTCAGCCGCCTGCTGACAGAGGAAGCGGCCCGCCTGCTGGAGCACTTCGGTGCCGAGACGCGGATCTTCAATCCCACTGGCCTGCCACTGGCGGATGACGTGCCCGATGACCACCCCATGGTCAAGGAGCTGCGCGATCTGGTGCTGTGGTCCGAAGGTATGGTCTGGTGCTCGCCGGAACGCCACGGTGCAATGACCGGCGTGTTCAAGTCGCAGATCGACTGGATTCCACTGAGCATGGGCGCCGTGCGCCCGACCCAAGGCAAAACCCTTGCGGTGATGCAGGTCTGCGGCGGCTCGCAGTCGTTCAACGTGGTCAACCAGCTGCGCGTCCTCGGCCGCTGGATGCGCATGTTCACCATCCCCAACCAGTCGTCCGTACCCAAGGCCTACCTGGAGTTCGACGAGGCCGGCCGCATGAAGCCCTCGGCGTACTACGACCGTGTCGTCGACGTGATGGAGGAGCTGGTGAAGTTCACCCTGCTGCTTCGCGACCGCTCCGACTACCTGGTCGACCGCTACTCCGAACGTAAAGAGTCGGCTGAAGAACTATCCAAGCGTGTCAATCAACGATCCATTTGAGGCTTTCTGAGCATGCAATTGCACCCGTATTCCGTGTTGGCCAGTTCCGAACTGGTCGGCCAGCTGATCTTCACTCCGTGCCCAGGTACCAAGGACACCTCGGTATCTCAGGCGCTGGCAACGCTGCGCGAAGCCGGTGCGAGTGCACTGGTCACCCTGATGCCAAGTGAAGAACTGCTGCAGAACGAGATCGATCTGCTTCCCGAGGAGTGCCAACTGCTGGGCCTCGAATGGTTCCACCTGCCGGTGGAAGACGACCAGGCACCCGGCGAGCCCTTTGCTGCCGCCTGGGAGATCCACCGGGAACGCCTGAAAGAATTGGTGATGACTGGCAAGACGATCGCCATTCACTGCAAAGGCGGCTCCGGCCGCACCGGCCTGTTTGCGGCCCGCCTGATGATCGAGTGCGGCATTCCCGTGCAGGAAGCTGTTGCTCAGGTCCAGGCCCTGCGCCCACGTGCAATTCAGAACCCTGCGCACGTCGGCTACATCAACCAGTTCAGCGTTACCCTCTGACCCTTCGCTAATCGCGATCCGAGAACAAGAACATGGCTATCAAAGTAGGTATCAATGGGTTTGGCCGTATCGGTCGCTTGGCGCTGCGCGCGTCTTGGGACTGGCCAGAGTTCGAGTTTGTGCAGATCAATGACCCGGCCGGCGACGCCGAGACCCATGCCCACCTGATCAACTTCGACTCGGTCCACGGCCGCTGGCTCCGTGAAGCCCGTGCTGAGGGCAGTACGGTGGTGATCGATGGCAAGCGCATTCAGGTGACCGCGAACAAGACCATCGCCGACACCGACTGGTCGGGCTGCGACCTGGTCATCGAGGCCAGCGGCAAGATGAAGTCGGTAGCCGTGCTCCAGGCCTACCTGGATCAGGGCGTCAAACGTGTAGTGGTCTGCGCTCCAGTGAAGGAGAAAGGCGCACTGAACGTGGTGATGGGCGTCAACCAGCACCTGTTCGACCCGGCGCAGCATCGCATCGTTACCGCCGCCTCCTGCACTACCAACTGCTTGGCCCCGGTGGTCAAGGTGATTCACGAGAACCTGGGCATCCGCCACGGATCGATCACCACCATCCACGACCTCACCAACACCCAGAGCATCCTCGATACGCCGCACAAAGACCTGCGCCGCGCCCGCGCCTCTGGCATGAGCCTGATCCCAACCACCACGGGTTCGGCCACTGCGATAGCCGAGATCTTCCCCGAGCTGCGCGGCAAGCTGAATGGTCACGCCGTGCGTGTACCGCTGGCCAACGCCTCGCTGACCGACTGTGTGTTCGAAGTGGAACGTGAGACCACGGCTGAAGAGGTCAACGCGCTGCTGAAGGCTGCGGCCGAAGGCCCGTTGAAAGACATCCTGGGCTACGAAGAGCGCCCCTTGGTGTCCATCGACTATCGCACCGATCCGCGCTCCTCGATCATCGACGCACTGTCGACCTTGGTGGTCAATGGCACCCAGGTGAAGCTCTACGCCTGGTATGACAACGAATGGGGCTATGCCAACCGTGCAGCAGAACTGGCCCGGCTGGTCGGCGCAGCGGAGTAAACAGCGATCATGAAGGCGTTGTCAGCCCTGTCTGCGGAAGTGCGTCAGTACCTGCTGGTTACCGGCAACTACTGGGCCTTCACCCTTACCGACGGCGCATTGCGCATGTTGGTGGTACTGCACTTCCATTCGCTGGGCTACACGCCGATGCAGATCGCCGCACTGTTCCTGTTCTACGAAGTGTTCGGCGTGATCACCAACCTGGTGGGTGGCTACCTCGGCGCGCGCCTGGGGCTCAACCGCACCATGAACATCGGCCTGGGCATGCAGGTCGTGGCCTTGCTGATGCTCACGGTACCGGCAGCCTGGCTAACAGTGCCCTGGGTGATGGCCGCCCAGGCGCTGTCCGGCATCGCCAAGGACCTGAACAAGATGAGCGCCAAGAGCTCCATCAAGCTCCTGGTACCGGACAGCCAACAGGGCACGCTCTACAAATGGGTGGCCATCCTGACGGGCTCGAAGAATGCGCTCAAAGGTGTGGGCTTTTTCCTCGGCGGAGCACTGCTCGCGTTGCTCGGCTTTACCCTGGCAGTGCTGGCCATGGCGGCAGTGCTGGCCCTGATCTGGATCGGCAGTCTGGTGCTGCTGAAAAAGGACTTGGGCAAAGCCAAGGCCAAACCCAAGTTCCGCGACATGCTGTCCAAGAGCCGGGCGATCAACATCCTCTCGGCCGCACGGCTGTTTCTCTTCGGTGCCCGGGACGTCTGGTTCGTCGTGGCGCTGCCGGTGTACCTAAGCACCGCGTTTGACTGGGACTTCTGGCTGATCGGTGGCTTCTTGGCCGCGTGGATCATTGGCTACGGCATCGTCCAGTCGTTTGCTCCTCACATCACCGGCAAGAAACGCGGTCATGTGCCGGACGGCCGAGCGGCCTTCATCTGGGCGCTCGCCCTGGCCGGACTGCCTGCGCTTATTGCCGTGGGCCTATCGGCGGGCGGGCCGGCGCAGGTGGTGCTGCTCGGTGGACTGATGCTGTTCGGCGTGCTGTTCGCGGTGAACTCCTCGCTGCACAGCTACCTGATCGTCAGCTACGCCAAGGAAGACGGCGTCTCCCTGGATGTGGGGTTCTACTACATGTCCAACGCCCTGGGGCGGCTGGTCGGCACGCTGTTGTCGGGCTGGGTGTTCCAAGCCTATGGTTTGCAGGCCTGCCTTTGGGTTTCCAGCATTTTCGTATTGGCTGCCGCGCTCATCTCGATCGGGTTGCCCAGACACAGCGAAATGGCGCACCAGACCCACTGAGCACAGGGGAATAGCGGAGGCACTCAAGCCTCCGCTTTCACCAGAAACTGCTCGATCTCAGCGACAGTGCTGCGGGCTGTGCGCGTCACTGCGGAGCCTGTCCACTCGCCAAAGCCCACCAGCCAAAGGCTAGGCTTGTTCACTGCACATGCATCCGTAACTTCGACGCGACAGTCCCCAGTGACTGCCCCGAGGCTCGCTAAGTGCCCCAGCGCCGGCTTGAATCCGGTGCACCCTATCACCGCATCGACTGAGGTCTCTGCCCTGTCTTCCCAAACCACACCGTCGGGGGTGAAGCGAGCGAAGGGCTTCATAGCGTGCAGAACGCTCTGCCTTGCATAGGTATAGGGGGTATGTCTATTATGCGCATAATTTAGGTAGGAGTACTCCATGAGTCATATCGCGGCAAACAAAGACGATCTTCTCAAACGCGTTAAACGTATCGCCGGACAAGTCCAGGCCATTGAGCGGGCGCTGGAGTCTGATCTCGATTGCGCCAAAACGTTGCATCTTGTCGCCGCCACTCGCGGAGCTATCAACGGATTGATGGAGGAAATCATCGAAGACCACGCGCGGGAGCATGTTGCTAACCCGGCGCTGAGCGAAGAAGAGCGCAACAAAGGCGTCGAAGAGCTTCTTGAAGCCATTCACCGTTACTCCAAGTGAACGGATCCGGGTATACGCACATGAGCAGCACCAGCATCAACCACACACACGACCTTATGTTTCTTGGCTCGGCACATGATGAAAACGCCAAGCGAACGCTTTGGGTCGTGGCATTGACCGTTGTGATGATGGTTGGAGAGATCACCGCAGGCTATCTCACAGGCTCGATGGCTTTATTGGCCGATGGATTTCACATGGCAACTCATGCCGGTGCATTGGGCATCGCGGCGGCCGCATACGGATATGCAAAACGGCACGCTTCCAGCCAACGCTACAGTTTCGGTACAGGAAAGGTAGGGGACTTGGGCGGTTTTGCCTCTGCATTGATTCTCGGAATCGTCGCCTTGGGAATTGGCATTGAATCTGTCATGCGCCTCTTGCATCCAACAGACGTTCAGTTCGGTACCGCTACGCTAATCGCGATTGCCGGATTGATAGTCAATGTTGTCAGTGCACTGTTGCTGGGTCACGGCCACAGTCACGACCATGATCATGACCATGATCATGTTCACCACGGGCACGATAACAATCTGAAATCGGCCTACATCCATGTCCTCGCTGACGCGCTCACTTCGGTGCTAGCGATTGCTGCACTGCTCGCCGGCCGGTATCTCGGTTGGGCGTGGCTGGACCCGGTTATGGGGATCGTAGGTGCCATCGTTATTGCGCGTTGGGCCTGGACCTTGATGAAGGTTACTGCAGGAGTACTGCTGGATCAGACAGACGTACATGTCGCCGATGAGATTCGCGAACTGGTTGAAAAACCGGGGGATCTCACGATTACGGATCTGCATGTTTGGCGGGTGGGACCACAAGCCCATGCCGCTATCGTCAGCGTTCTTGGTGAAGTCACTGGCAGCGCGGAGAGTATTCGTGAACGGATCAAGCCGGTTCACGAAGTCTGCCATCTGACGGTAGAGTTCCGAGCGGTCTGATAGCAGAGCCCCCAACCTGTGCTTGATCGGCGTAACCTGTAAGCAGCGTATCGATGCAGACTGGAAGGACCGGAGTCGGCATCAACGCTGTTTCCTTAGCCACAGCGCGGTCGATGAAGATGGCTACTCTATCAACCGTCGTTTTCCCGATTTAGTGCAAAGAAGGCTTACTTAGATGTAATCCCCCGATCATTTGGCCGACAGGTCAACCCGCTTAAGATTCAATCACACCAGATCGGAGTGATGAACATGAAAGCTCTCAAAAGTATTTCCGCCTTGCTGATTCTTACTGCCTCCTCGGTTGCACTGGCTGAGGGGGGCTCAGACCGCCTGCATGGCCAGATGATTCAGGCAAATGAGCAAGCAATGCGGACGTACGCCGCCGCCAACGGGAAAAACGAACCTGAGGTCACCCATTATCGCTATGGGATGAAGCTCGACGTGGCCAAAGTGATCAGCGTGACCTCGAACCGGGGTAGCTGCGACGTGATGCCAGCACAGATGAACTATGAAGATTCAACTGGAAAGCTCAACATCCTCGAGTACCGTACATCCGGTATTGGTTGCCGCGGCCAGAATTGAGGAGTTCAGATGCTCACATATCCAACGAAAACGGCGCCAGGAAGGCGCCGTTTTCGTTGGTTGGTAGGTTTACTTGGCAGGATAATCTGCAACCACGCGATCTTCCCCACCTGTGGTAAGGCCTATGACCTGGTAAGCATGACTTGCGCCATCCATCTCCATTCCTGGAGAACCAGCAGGCATACCAGGCACGGCGACCCCAACCAAATCATTTCGCGCTGAAAGCTGTCGAATCTGTTCGGCCGGAACATGGCCTTCAACGAACTTTCCGTTTATCACTCCGGTGTGACAGGAAGCTAGGCGCGGCGCTACCCCTAGCTTCTGCTTAACAGCACTCATATCGGCTTCAACGTGATCGATGACCTTGAAGCCATTTTGCTCCAAGTGAGCAATCCACTTTTTACAGCACCCGCAGTTTGCATCCCGGTGCACGTCAATAGTGGTTGGCACTGCCGCGTTAACTGGCGGAAGCACGAGAAAAGCAGCGAGTGCTGCCAAGCTAAGGAATCGCCTTCTAGCCCTCATGGGTGTGCTCCTTACCATCTTTGTGAGTGTGCGTCTGTGGGGTCGGTTTGGAGTGATGGTCACTATCAGCTTCCGTGACTTCATGCTCGTTGCGGTGTTCGGCTTCAGGCTTGGCATCTGAAGGCTGCGCATGATGGGCTTCAGGCTGTCCCATATCATGATGGCCCTTCGCGGAGGCCGCCTCGCCGTGGTGATCAGCGTCACTTTTATCGTGCTGGCCTTCATGATTGTGCATATCACTTTCCCCACCGCCGTGCTGATGGCCGCCGCTGGTCGCTACCATTGACTTGTATTGCTCAGCGTTCATCTGTGGGAGCTGATCTAAGAAAGCAACGATCCCCCAGATGTATTGATCACCCATGCTCTTGCCCCAAGCAGGCATGCCGGTGGCTTTGATGCCGTGTTTAATAGTCCAGAATGCAGCCGCCGCGTCGCCACCAACACCGATTTTGGAGAGATTGGGTGGGGACGGGTAAAGCGCTTGGCTGAGCTCGGTCTTTTCAACGCCTGGAGCGAGGTGACAGCCAATGCACATGGCATTGTAGTTTCCGGCGCCTGTTCGAATCAGGGTTTCATCTTTGAGATTCGGCACCTCAATATCCTTGGCACGCACTTCGATGGAGCGATCTCTCGCCATGGCGAGAAAAGCATGCACAGCGGGGAAATGGGGGTCATCAGCGCCCACGTTGACCAGACCAAAATAGGCGGCTCCCAGTACAGCCGCGCTACCCACGGCGCCTGCTGCGAACAACGTTGTAATTGTTTTTTTCATGTCAGGTTCTCAAAACCACATCCGAATGCCAGCAACGAAACGCGCTTCACTCACATCCCCGCCTTCGTCCCGAATAAGGTCCGCAGTTTTGCCGTAAGAGCGGCTCCAGGTGACGCCTATGTAGGGAGCAAACTGTCGAACAATTTCATATCGAAGACGTAGCCCCACCTCGGTATTGGCAAGACCCGAACCAACACCACGCTCAGGGTCATTTTTGCCATAGAAGTTCGCTTCGGCGGTAGGCTGTAGGATCAGGCGATTGGTTAAAAGGATGTCGTAGTCGCCTTCCAACCGTGCGGCAGTCTGGCCATTCTCACCAATGAACGCCGTGGCTTCCGCTTCAAACGCATAGAGAGCCATACCCTGAATGCCAAAGGCTGCCCACGTCTGGGGAGATTCGGGTTGGAAATCCTGTCGCACCCCTGCAACAACATCCCACCACGGACCAATTGATCGGCCGTAAAGGAGCTGCAGCTCGGCATCCTCGGTTACACCATTTGTTCTCTCGCCCTCGGAGCGAATCCAAAGACGATTGATGTCGCCACCAACCCACCCAGAGGCATCCCACGCCAAGGTGCTACCCTCGTCAGCATCCTGGTACTCCAGCTGATCTAACAGGAAGAAGCTGTTGATGGCGCTGTCGTGAACCTCATGACCGCCCAAAGGGGGGAAAGCCGCTTTACGGTCCGCATCCGTCAGGACAGGAATGGGGGTGCGACTGGCCGCAGTAGGTGCATCAGCGGAGCCATGGTTCATTTTTGAATGATCCATCGTGCCAGGCCCCATTCCTTCCATGCTCCCATGACCCATATTGCTGTGGTCCATAGGGGCAGGCTTCGCTTTAGGTTGACCATGTCCCATCGTGTTGTGATCCATGGTGCCCATGCCTCCCTGCATGGCGCCATGATTCATCTTGCTATGATCTACAGAGGCAGGTTTTTTCTCCTTTCGGGCTCCCATCTGGCTGTGGTCCATACCCGGCATCGGGTTTTGAGAAGGGACAGACTCCATTTGCATGGATCCATGCCCCATTGCCGAATGGTCCATTTCTTCAGCCGCAAAACTAGTTGTCCCCCCGAATGTGCTCAGGGAGATAGCCACTGCCAAGAGCGATGGTCGTGCCAGCCTATTGGTCATCTTTCCCTGCCTTAGCTTTATCGCCGCCCTGCGATTCCATCATTTTGCTGTGATCCATACCTTCCATCGAGCCGTGGTCCATACCTTCCATGGACCCGTGATCCATGCCCTTCATGGAGCCATGGTCCATGCTACCGGACTGCTTATCCTGCGCCGTCTTTGCTCCAGCGTTGGATTTCGCTGCATTAGGTGTATCCACAGACTTCTGGGCATGTTGGTCATGGTTTTCACCGGACCACGAGGACGGGGCGTAAACAGCCAGAAGTCCTACCATGGCAGCAGAGAAGAAAAAGGCGCTACGTTTCATTGGTTTGCTCATCTCAAATCTCCAGATCATTCGTCCACACGGACTTCTCGGAACATGCCCATTTCCATGTGGAGCAGTAGGTGGCAGTGATAGGCCCAACGACCTAATGCATCCGCAGTTACGCGATAACTTCGTTTAGAGCCAGGCGGCATGTCGATGGTGTGTTTTCGAACCATGAAATTACCGTTCTCGTCTTCCAGATCACTCCACATGCCATGGAGGTGAATTGGATGCGTCATCATGGTGTCGTTGACCAAGGTGATGCGAAGACGCTCGCCATATTTGAGACGCAGCGGTTCGGCATCTGAAAATTTGATTCCGTCAAAGGACCAGGAGAATTTTTCCATGTGACCAGTGAGATGAAGCTCGATTGTTCTACCTGGATCGCGGCCGTCGGGATCAACGAACGTGCTTCGCAGATCTGCGTAGGTAAGGACACGACGCCCGTTGTTCCGCAGTCCGATTCCTGGATCGTTCAACTTAGGTGTTGGCGACATCGTTTGCATGTCGACCAATGGATTATTGGTCTCCGACGCAGGGTGAACCTGCATGGCGCCGCCCATCCCAGCCATCTTGCTGTGATCCATGCCAGCCATGCTGCCCTGGTCCATCCCGGCCATCTTGCTGTGGTCCATGCCAGCCATGCTGTCCTGGCCCATCCCGGCCATCTTGCTATGGTCCATGCCGGCCATGCCGGCCATGCTTCCATGGTCCATCCCACCCATACTGCCGTGATCCATGCCCATATCGCTCATCGAGATTAAAGGGCGTGGATCAACGGCTGGTACTGGTGCTTGCATACCTTCGCGCACGGCCAGGGTGCCTCTGGAGTAACCAGTACGATCCATGGATTGCGCAAAAATGGTGTAAGCCTGTGCATCGTCTGGTTCGACGATGACATCGAAAGTTTCGGCTACTGCAATTCTGAATTCATCCACGTTCACCGGCTTGACATGCTGGCCATCGGCTGCAACTACAGTCATTTTCAAACCAGGGATCCGGACATCGAAGTACGTCATGGCGGATGCGTTGATGAAGCGCAGACGAATCTTTTCGCCCGGCTGGAAGATGCCCGTCCAGTTACCGTCCGGAGCCTGGCCATTCATGAGATAGGTGTAGGTATAGCCACTAACGTCGGCCAAATCAGTGGGGCTCATTTTCATCTCAGCCCACATTTTCCGATCCGCTACTGCTGCTGACCAACCCATCTCACTGACGTCATTGACGAAGTCGCCAACCGTCCGCTTATGGAAGTTGTAGTAGTCCGACTGCTTTTTGAGCTTGGACAGTACTCTGGCAGGGTCCTCGTCCGTCCAATCGCTGAGCAGCACGACGTAGTCTCGCTCGTAGGTGAACGGCTCGGGCTCCTTCGCATCGATGACCAATGCGCCGTACACTCCGATCTGCTCCTGAAGACCAGAATGGCTGTGGTACCAGTAGGTACCGTTCTGATGGACCTTGAACTTGTACTCATACATGCCATCGGGTGCGATGCCATGGAAACTTAGGCCTGGGACACCATCCATGTTTGCCGGCAGAATGATGCCGTGCCAATGGATAGATGTGTCCTGCTGCAAACGGTTTCGAACCCTAAGGGTGACAGTGTCACCTTCGCGCCAACGAAGAATGGGACCGGGCAGTGAGCCGTTGATCGCCATTGCCGTGCGAGCAGCTCCGGTAATATTGACTGGCAGCTCACCGATATACAGATCAAAATCGTTCCCTGTCAGCACGTTAGCTTGGCCAGGGCTGGTCACGGCCCACACCGGCGTGCGCCACATGCCCAATCCACCCAATAATCCAGTGGCGGCCAAGCCTTTAACGAAGGATCGTCTCGTGGTTTTGCTTTGCATGCCGTAGTGTCCAGTGAGTCAGGTAATTCGCTGATATCCGGGCCTGCGCGAAGCCGCAGCACCCCGTTTCCTTAGAATTCCCGCAAGCTTTGTGAATTTCATACACAAGATGCGGCGGGAACGAGCACTCTGAAGCTGCCACACAAAAGATTCGTGAGTGATTACATTTCTGTAAGCTCGACTCAGCAATTCTCGTGTTTGGTCTCTCGGTGCTTAGCAGCAACTGGGACGGTGTCCTTCTTCTGCTGCGCGATCTGATAGGCCTGCATAGACGATTGGCGAGCTGTCTCCATCCTTGCAAAAGTGCGGTCGGCACCACCTTCAGCTAGGGCAACGCCAGCCAAACCAAAAGTGATCATCATCACAAGCGCTTTCACCATGTTCATTCCTAGTCTCTCTGCAGTCAGTTGGAGGCCCATTGGGTAGGCTTGGAGTCAACAATAGCCCCGCCTCGCTTTCAGGTAGCTGAGCTCGACGTTACAGATCTGTCAGCTTCTAGGGTCCAAGGAACCTCATCTGTTCCGGACCTTTCGAGAGGCTGACCAAGGAAAACTGCAGCCACGCGTCACATCGAGTAGGAGGCGGCTTCACAGCCGCCGTCCTCTCACACCACCGTGCGTACGGTTCCGTACACGGCGGTTCAGGTTATACGGCTAAGCCGGTTTATCGTATCCAGTATCGAGACCAGTCCGAACCTATCCCATAGCCTCTTCGGTAGCGCCTGATTCACATGAGATGCTCCCGAGTTCCACCACGGGCCTCGGCCATTAAAGGCCGATTTACAGGCACGTTCTTCGCTCAGGCCCAGGCGCATCAGGTTGCGCGCCCTCGTTGAGGGCCGTTTCCATTGACGCCAGATGACGCAGCGAAGTTTATGCCTGACCCAACCATCCAATTTCTCAAGTGGGCGTTTGCTCTGGCTGAGCTTGAAGTAGCCAGCCCAGCCTCGCAGGACAGGGTTGATTCGCTCAATGACAGTCGCCACTTTGCGGGCCCTTACACTGCGTAGCAATATTCTGAGTCGGTCGCGTAAGCGCCCCAGGCTCATCGTTGCCACACGCAGCCTTGGTTGCTGGTGCCTGCTCATCCCGTAACCCAAGTAGTCACACTTCCAAGCCCCTGCTACTTGGCTCTTCTTCCGGTTCACCGTCAGTTTCAAACGATGGCACAGGAAGCGCTCGATACTGGCCAACACCCGCTCGCCCGCCCGAGGACTGCGCACATAAATGTTCGCATCATCGGCGTAGCGCACGAAGCGATGACCCCGCCGTTCCAATTCGCGGTCGAGCTCATCCAGAAGGATATTCGACAGCAACGGCGAGAGTGGGCCGCCTTGCGGTGTCCCCTCTTGCCGTTGGCTGACGATACCGCCCGACATGGCCCCAGCTTCAAGGTAGCGGCGGATGAGCCTAAGCACTCGCTTGTCTTCGACGCGACGCTGCAAGCAGGCCATCAGGATGTCGTGGTTGACCCGATCAAAGAACTTTTCCAGATCAAGCTCCACGCACCAGCGATGCCCCGCCGCCACATGGGAGCGGGCCAGTTCAACGGCTTGGTGAGCGCTTTTGCCCGGACGAAAACCGTAGCTGTAGTCCGAAAACAGCGGATCGAAGAGTAGCGTGAGTTGTTGCTGTAATGCTTGCTGGATCAGGCGATCCACGACGGTGGGGATTCCCAGTTGCCGTGTGCCGCCCTGCGGCTTGGGAATTTCAACCGCTCGCACTGCTTGGGGATGGTATTCACCGGCCAGCAACCTGGCCTTGAGGGTTGGCCAATACTGTTTCACGTAGCCCGCCAAGTCAGCGACCGTCATGCCATCGGCACCCGGAGCCCCCTTGTTGCTAACCACGCGTTGATACGCACGCCTGAGGTTGGCCGGTGCAAGCACCCGCTCCATCAGCGTGTCCGGCTCCGCGTTCGTCCACGTCGCTGACGCCGCCGGCACCTTTGCACTGTCAGGCATCACCCTCGGCTTCTGGCCGGGATTCGGAGTGACAGATTCCGTTGTAGGAAATTTCTGCATTACGGCTACCAACGAGACAGTGACGCCTACTGGCGGCATAACCTGTTCGGCCCTTGGTGGCGCGGTTAACCGCCACTTACTACGGCCTCGGCTGACTTCTGCACGCTCGTCCCGTCGCCTCTCGACGCTCGGTAGCACAGTGGCAAACGTGCAGATCTCCCAGGGTAATTCGCGTGACCTTCCTGCTTATGCCTGTCGGATTTACGTCACAGCGTCCCGTGCAAGTACTGGGCTTTGACGATTTGGGCCGCCTCACCCCGCTGTGCCGCCTCTATCCGCTTCCTGTTCGTCAGGCCAGCAGTTTGCCTCGGGCTTCCTTCAGATTCGCGGTCGCCCACGACACCCTTGCCTCTGGCTAACACTTCCCCTTGCCGGGTGTGTAGAGGACTTTCACCTCCAAGTCACCCGCTTTGGCCACCACAACCAAGCGGGTTGCGCTACGCGCAACGCGCCATGCCTGGCGCACATCGAGTAGGAGGCGGCTTCACAGCCGCCGTCCTCTCACACCACCGTGCGTACGGTTCCGTACACGGCGGTTCAGGTTATACGGCTAAGCCGGTTTATCGTATCCAGTATCGAGACCAGTCCGAACCTATCCCATAGCCTCTTCGGTAGCGCCTGATTCACATGAGATGCTCCCGAGTTCCACCACGGGCCTCGGCCATTAAAGGCCGATTTACAGGCACGTTCTTCGCTCAGGCCCAGGCGCATCAGGTTGCGCGCCCTCGTTGAGGGCCGTTTCCATTGACGCCAGATGACGCAGCGAAGTTTATGCCTGACCCAACCATCCAATTTCTCAAGTGGGCGTTTGCTCTGGCTGAGCTTGAAGTAGCCAGCCCAGCCTCGTAGGACAGGGTTGATTCGCTCAATGACAGTCGCCACTTTGCGGGCCCTTACACTGCGTAGCAATATTCTGAGTCGGTCGCGTAAGCGCCCCAGGCTCATCGTTGCCACACGCAGCCTTGGTTGCTGGTGCCTGCTCATCCCGTAACCCAAGTAGTCACACTTCCAAGCCCCTGCTACTTGGCTCTTCTTCCGGTTCACCGTCAGTTTCAAACGATGGCACAGGAAGCGCTCGATACTGGCCAACACCCGCTCGCCCGCCCGAGGACTGCGCACATAAATGTTCGCATCATCGGCGTAGCGCACGAAGCGATGACCCCGCCGTTCCAATTCGCGGTCGAGCTCATCCAGAAGGATATTCGACAGCAACGGCGAGAGTGGGCCGCCTTGCGGTGTCCCCTCTTGCCGTTGGCTGACGATACCGCCCGACATGGCCCCAGCTTCAAGGTAGCGGCGGATGAGCCTAAGCACTCGCTTGTCTTCGACGCGACGCTGCAAGCAGGCCATCAGGATGTCGTGGTTGACCCGATCAAAGAACTTTTCCAGATCAAGCTCCACGCACCAGCGATGCCCCGCCGCCACATGGGAGCGGGCCAGTTCAACGGCTTGGTGAGCGCTTTTGCCCGGACGAAAACCGTAGCTGTAGTCCGAAAACAGCGGATCGAAGAGTAGCGTGAGTTGTTGCTGTAATGCTTGCTGGATCAGGCGATCCACGACGGTGGGGATTCCCAGTTGCCGTGTGCCGCCCTGCGGCTTGGGAATTTCAACCGCTCGCACTGCTTGGGGATGGTATTCACCGGCCAGCAACCTGGCCTTGAGGGTTGGCCAATACTGTTTCACGTAGCCCGCCAAGTCAGCGACCGTCATGCCATCGGCACCCGGAGCCCCCTTGTTGCTAACCACGCGTTGATACGCACGCCTGAGGTTGGCCGGTGCAAGCACCCGCTCCATCAGCGTGTCCGGCTCCGCGTTCGTCCACGTCGCTGACGCCGCCGGCACCTTTGCACTATCAGGCATCATCCTCGGCTTCTGGCCGGGACTCGGGGTGACAGTTTCCGTTATGGGAAATTTCTGCATTACGGCTACCAACGAGACAGTGACGCCTACTGGCGGCATAACCTGTTCGGCCCTTGGTGGCGCGGTTAACCGCCACTTACTACGGCCTCGGCTGACTTCTGCACGCTCGTCCCGTCGCCTCTCGACGCTCGGTAGCACAGTGGCAAACGTGCAGATCTCCCAGGGTAATTCGCGTGACCTTCCTGCTTATGCCTGTCGGATTTACGTCACAGCGTCCCGTGCAAGTACTGGGCTTTGACGATTTGGGCCGCCTCACCCCGCTGTGCCGCCTCTATCCGCTTCCTGTTCGTCAGGCCAGCAGTTTGCCTCGGGCTTCCTTCAGATTCGCGGTCGCCCACGACACCCTTGCCTCTGGCTAACACTTCCCCTTGCCGGGTGTGTAGAGGACTTTCACCTCCAAGTCACCCGCTTTGGCCACCACAACCAAGCGGGTTGCGCTACGCGCAACGCGCCATGCCTGGCGCACCCAAAAAAACGGCGCCGGTTGGGCGCCGCAAGGCCAAGGAGCACTGGGGAACGGCCACGAAGAATGGATTATGGATGACATTCCTTGTCCGCCATCATGAGCTGGTGTTCACGCACCATCTGCCCAAGGACGTCATCTACCATCTTGTCGTGTTTCTCCATCCACACGAGATGCTCATCCTTTGACATGCCGGCTTTGGGGTGGTCTTGATGCAATTGGCTCATCAAATCCTGAAGCATAGACATGTGTTCTTTCATATGAACGTGCCGTTGGCTGGGGTCGGCTTTCTCCGCCTTGATCAACACAGCTTCGGCCTTGTCTCGAAGTGACTGAATTCTTTCAAGCGCGCGGTCGCTTCCACCTTCAGCAAACGCAGCTGACGATATCAGCATAGCTGTAGCAAGAATCATGGGTTTGAGCGATTTCACAGGACGATCTCCATCAGGTTGTCAGGGTCACTGCTACCGCTAAATGACAGACAGGATCGATTGAAATGCCTGTCATGAATGACCGTAGACGGGGCTGCCTGACAGCGGCCTGATGCCTAAATTACTTTTGCGTCAGGTTCTGGTTAGGTGGTGTTTTTCCTGCAAACTGGGCATGTACACCTTTGGGGTTGGAGCACATGAAATTACTCGTAGCTGAGGATGAGCCGAAAACGGGAGCCTACTTGCAGCAGGGCCTGGCAGAGGCAGGTTTCACCGTTGACCGAGTCCTCTCGGGTACCGACGCACTTCAAAATGCACTGAGTGAGAGCTACGACCTGTTGATCCTCGACGTCATGATGCCGGGCTTGGACGGGTGGGAAGTCCTGCGGATGGTTCGTGCTGCAGGTAAGGACGTCCCGGTCTTGTTCCTGACCGCTCGGGATGGCGTGGATGATCGAGTGAAAGGCCTTGAGCTGGGCGCCGATGACTATCTGATCAAGCCCTTCGCCTTCTCTGAATTGCTAGCTCGGGTACGAACATTACTACGCCGTGGAACCAGTGCCTCAGCCCAAACCACCATGAAGATGGCAGACCTTGAGGTAGACCTGCTCAAGCGCAGAGCCACCCGAAGCGGCAAGCGAATCGATCTGACTGCCAAAGAATTCTCTCTTCTTGAGCTGCTGATGCGCCGACGCGGCGAAGTGCTGCCCAAGTCCTTGATTGCTTCCCAGGTTTGGGACATGAACTTCGACAGCGACACGAACGTGATTGAAGTAGCAATCCGCCGCCTACGTGCAAAGATCGATGACGATTTCGCTCAAAAGCTCATTCATACCGCTCGTGGAATGGGTTACATGATGGATGAGCCGGAGTGATGTTATCCCAGTCCTCGCTGGTCAAGCGTCTGACCCTCATGATTATGTTCGCGGTCATTTCGGTACTGGTGGTCGCAGGCATCAGCGTCAACATGTTAAGCCAGCATCACTTCCGCATGCTTGATGAGCAGGCACTGTCCGAGAAACTGGAGTCGACAAGGCACATCCTGTCAATTCAAACACCAGGGACGAGGCCAGAGGAGCTGCGGGAACAACTGCGCGCGCTGCTGGGTGCGCACCAAGATCTGACGGCGGAAATTCTCACCTCGGATGGCTGCGTACTTTTCTCAGATCTCAAAACCACCCTAATCCCCGACCGATACAAGGTGGCGGGAAAGGACAATATGTGGGAGTGGCAAGACAGTTCCCATAATTTCCGTGGTGTAACCTCTCGCGTTCAGATCCAAGGCGATCCAGCCCTGGGTACCGTCATGCTGATGCTGGATGTCACTAGCCATGCTCACTTCTTTGAAACGCTGCAACGGTGGTTCAGTATCGGCTTGGTCATTAGCGCATTGGTCAGCGCGGCATTGGGGTGGGTGGTTGCAAAAAGTGGCTTGCGTCCCGTGGAGCAGATAACAAAGGTTGCGACGTCCATGTCCGCGAGATCACTCCAAGAGCGCATCCCTTTGGAGCCTGTGCCCCTTGAACTTCAGGAAATGATCTTGTCTTTCAACGGGATGCTTGCACGTCTGGAAGACGCATTCATTCGTCTATCCAATTTTTCGGCCGATATCGCACATGAGCTAAGAACGCCAGTGAGTAATTTACTGACGCACACCGAGGTAGTGCTTACCAAAAAACGTGATGTGGTGGCGTACGAGGAGAACCTGTACTCGAATCTAGAGGAACTGAAGCGAATGTCTCGAATGATCGATGACATGCTTTTCCTCGCCAAAGCCGACAATGGCCTCATCATTCCTGAGCAAGTTGATATCAAACTCGAAAAGCTAGTGGCTAAGCTCTTCGACTACTACCAATTGGTGGCTGAGGATCGGGGTATACAGCTAAACCTCCGAGGAGAGGGGGTTGTCTCTGGGGACACACTCATGATCGACCGTGCCCTTTCCAACATCTTGTCGAACGCTATGCGGTACACCCCTGAAGGAAGCTCAATCTCAGTAGAGATCCAGGAAACCGCTGACACCGTGACCCTCACTACTCGAAATGGGGGGGGGCCAATTGCTCCAGAGCATGCCAAGAAAATCTTTGACCGCTTCTACAGGGCCGATCCGGCAAGACGGGAAGGGGGGCCCAGCAATGCCGGACTCGGCCTTGCGATAACCCGTTCCATTGTCGAAGCACACAACGGACGGATATGGTGCGCTTCGGAGGACGGTGAGACTGCATTCCACATTGCATTTCCTACCAGGACGCGGCCGATGAATGATCGTGCCCAGCATTAATGCCGGGCTAATCGATTTAACCTACACTCGATCACTATGATCCGCTTTGTACGACTGCTCACCATCCTGCTGCTCGTTCTATCGCTTCCCCTCAACGGGATGGCGGGAATTGACTCGCCCATCGAGCCCTGCCCAATGCAGGAGATGGACATGGAAATGATGGCGGGCATGGAGCACGACTGTTGTCAGGACCAGGACCAAGGGAAGTCTTCCCAGCACGCCTCCAAAGCTTGCAAAGTCGGCCAAGAATGTAGAACCGCGAGCACACTCCAAGTCCGCTTGCTCGAACCCCAGCTGACCTTCTCTACTGCGCCCCCTGCGGATGCTTATGCCGTAAGCCTGGTAACTCGAGCGCCGCCAGATCACTGGCGTCCTCCGCGCGCCTGATTCCTTCGTTAACCTCACACCCGTTGTTCTGCCTTGGCGGCCGAACGATGGCATGCGCCTGTGCGCTGGTTTTTCGAGGAATCATGGTCATGACTCCCCTACGTTTCACTTCAGGACGGATACTTCCGGCTGCCCTGATAGTCCTGCTACCGATGCTATCGGCGCAGGCGGCTTCGCTTTCTCTGGATGATGCGCTGCAATTGGCTGAGCGTAATGCGCCTTCACTTCAGGCACGCCAGGAGCAGGTGTCGGCGGCGCGTCACTCCATCGTGCCAGCGGGTGAACTACCCGATCCGCGGCTTAACCTCGGGGTACAGAATCTACCGATCGAGGGCAGCGATCGCTGGAGCACCAACCGAGACTTCATGACCATGCAAGTGGTCGGGCTTTCTCAAGAGGTGCCCAACCGCGACAAGCGCAAAGCACGGGTCGAGACAGCACGGGCCACAGTCGAACGCGCTGATGCCGAAGCTGTCTTCGAGCGTCTGAAGGTGCGCGCGGCGACGGCGCAGGCTTGGGTAGCCGCCTACACGGTGCAACGCAAGCTGCAACAGTTCGATGAGTTCTATAAGGAAAACCGCCTGCTGGCTTCCGCCGTGAGGGCTCGTCTGGCCGGCGGGGGCGGTTCGTCGGCCGATGCGCTTGCGCCGAGCCAGGAAGTAGCACAGCTGGATGAACAAAAGGACCTGCTAATGAGCCAGGCGGCCCAGGCAAGAGCGGCACTCAAGCGCTGGGTCGGACAGGACGTGGATGCACAAGCACCGGCTTTTCCGCAGTGGCCAGTGAAAGCACCGGAATACCTGCACGCCCTGCACGCGCATCCCGAACTGGCGGCCTACGGCGCCAAGACCCGTGAAGCCGAAGCACAGGTTCATCAGGCGGTCGCCGAGAAGAAGTCGGATTGGGGCTGGCAATTGGATTACCAACGTCGTGGTCCGGACTTTAGCAACATGGTCAGCGTGCAAGTCAGTTTCCAGTTGCCGCTGTTCACAGGCTCCCGCCAAGACCCAACGATCGCTGCGCGGCAAGCTGAGGTGCGCCAGCTGGAAGACGAGCAAGAGGCTGCGCTGCGTGAACATACCGAGCGGTTGGAGTCAGATCTGGCGGAATACCAGCGCCTGCAACGGGCAGTGACCCGTAGCCGCGAGACCCTATTGCCCCTCGCCGAGGACCGGGTTCGCCTGGCACTGGCGGACTACCGGGCGGGAAAGTCGACATTAAGTGAGGTTCTTGCGGCACGACGCCAGCGGGTCGAGGCCCGGCTACAGGATATCGACCTGCAAGGGCAGTTAGCCGCGACAGCGGCGCGCTTGCACTTCGCATATGGAGAGGTTCGGGCATGAGACCTATGTCGATAGGATTGGTCGCAGCGCTCGCACTGGCCATAGGCGCTGGTGCGGGCTACTGGCTGGCTCAACAGGCCCAAAGTGGACCAGCGCCGACACCAGAACAACGCAAAGCGTTGTACTGGTATGACCCGATGTACCCTCAACAGCACTTCTCTGAGCCTGGTAAGTCACCTTTCATGGACATGCCATTGGTCGCCAAATATGCCGATGGCACACAGGATCAAGCAGAGCCTGCGGTACAGATCACTACGGGTATACAGCAGAACCTCGGCGTGCGGCTCGCGACAGTGGCCCAAGGCCGCCTCGAACGCACGCTGCAGGTCAGTGGTGTGCTGGCCTTCGACGAGCGAGATTTCAGCGTGCTGCAAGCACGGACCGCAGGATTCGTCGAACGCACCTATGGCCGAGCCACGGGCGATGTCGTGGCCAAGGGCGCACCGCTGGCCGATGTCTTGCCCCCTGAATGGGCAGGATTGCAGGAGGAATATCTGGCACTGCGGCGCTTGGGCGATGACGAACTGCAGGCCGCAGCCCGCCAACGCTTATTGTTGGCCGGAATGCCTGCCGAGCTCATCGAGCGGGTCGCGCGCATTGGCAAGGTACAGAACCTTGTCACGCTGCTAGCACCAAGCGCTGGGGTGATCCAAACGCTGGACCTGCGTCCGGGCATGAGCGTGGCGCCGGGGGCTACCCTGGCGCGGATCAATGGTGTGGCCAACGTCTGGCTCGAAGCCGCAGTGCCGGAGGCGCAGGCCCAGGGCCTGCGCGAGGGGCAGGCAGTGCAGGCGCATTTACCCGCCTATCCAGGTGAAGCCGTGCCGGGCAAGCTGACCGCTTTGCTTGCAGACGCCAACCCGCAAAGCCGTACTTTGCGCCTGCGTATTGAGCTACCCAATCGCGACGGCCGGCTGCGGCCGGGGATGTCCGCCCAGGTCGCCCTGCATCCAGCTGGGCAAATCGATACCACACTGCTAGTGCCCGCCGAAGCAGTCATCCGCACCGGCAAACGTGATCTGGTGATGCTGGCCGAAGACCAAGGTCGTTTCCGCCCAGTGGAAGTGGTGCTGGGTCAAGAGAGCGGCGGCCAGGTTGCCGTGCTGCAAGGACTGCAGGCAGGCCAGCGGGTGGTGACATCGGGTCAGTTCCTCATCGATTCCGAAGCCAGCCTCAAGGGCATTGAGGCCATGACCGCGCAGGAATCCCCACCTGCACAAGCACTGCCGGCACTGCATGAGGCAGACGGACGCATCGTGCAGATCGAGGGCAATCAGCTGACGATCGCTCACGGTCCCTTCCTCACCCTGGGCATGCCTGGCATGACCATGACCTTCCCCGTGTCTGATCCCACGCTGATTGTCGGGCTTAAGTCGGGCCAACGTATTCGCTTCGGAGTTCGCGAGCGGGATGAGGGCATGGTGATCGAGCAGATCAATGCGCTGGAGAGTCAACCATGATCGCGAAACTGATTCGCTGGTCGGTGGGCAACCGAGTGCTGGTGCTGCTCGCCACACTGTTCCTGGTGGCCTGGGGCGTGTTCTCGCTGCGCAGCCTGCCGATCGACGCACTGCCGGACCTGTCGGACGTGCAAGTGATCATCCGTACCTCGTACCCAGGGCAGGCGCCACAGATCGTCGAAAACCAGGTCACCTACCCGCTGACAACCACCATGCTCTCGGTACCGGGGGCCAAGACCGTGCGCGGCTTCTCGGCCTTCGGTGACAGCTTTGTCTACGTGCTGTTCGAGGATGGCACCGACCTGTACTGGGCACGCTCGCGGGTACTGGAGTACCTGAGCCAGGTGCAGTCACGCTTGCCGGCGTCGGCAAAGCCGGTGCTCGGGCCGGACGCCACCGGCGTGGGTTGGATCTATCAGTACGCGTTGGTCGACCGCAGTGGCGGGCATGACTTGGCGCAATTGCGCAGCCTGCAAGACTGGTTCCTGCGCTTCGAGCTCAAGACCTTGCCGGATGTCGCTGAAGTGGCGAGCATCGGGGGCATGGTCAAGCAGTACCAGGTCGTGCTTGATCCATTGCGGATGGCCAGCCTGAGCATCACCCAAGGGGAGGTGTCGGACGCTATCGGAAAGGCCAACAAGGAAACCGGTGGCGGCGTGCTCGAACAAGGCGAAGCCGAGTTCATGGTGCGGGCGTCGGGGTACCTGAAGACGTTGAACGACTTCCGCGCCATTCCCCTGCGCCTGGCCACCAACGGTGCGCCGGTGACACTCGGCGATGTCGCCACGGTGCAACTTGGCCCAGAGGCGCGTCGGGGTATCGGTGAGCTGGATGGTCAGGGCGAGGCCGTTGGCGGTGTGGTGATTCTACGCAGTGGCAAAAACGCCCGGGAGGCCATCGTTCACGTCAAGGACAAGCTTGAAGCGCTGAGAAAGAGCCTGCCCAAGGGCGTGGAGATTGTCACGACCTATGATCGCAGTCAGCTGATAGACCGCGCAGTGGACAATCTCAGCCACAAGCTGATCGAAGAATTCCTCGTAGTCGCGCTGGTGTGTGCAGCGTTTCTCTGGCACCTGCGCTCGTCGCTTGTGGCAATCGTCTCGCTACCGGTAGGGGTACTGATCGCTCTGATTGTCATGCGCCATCAAGGCATCAACGCCAACATCATGTCGCTTGGCGGTATCGCTATCGCCATCGGTGCGATGGTCGATGCTGCCGTGGTGATGATCGAGAACGCGCACAAGCGAGTCGAAGCCTGGCATGCTCGCAACCCAGGGATGTCGCTGCGCGGAGAGCAGCACTGGAAAGTGATGACCGAGGCGGCGGTCGAGGTGGGGCCGGCGCTGTTCTTCAGCCTGATGATCATCACTTTGTCGTTCATACCGGTGTTCACCTTGCAGGCCCAGGAGGGACGACTGTTCGCCCCCCTGGCTTTCACCAAGACCTACGCCATGGCAGCCGCGGCAGGGCTGTCGGTGACCCTGATACCCGTGCTGATGGGTTACTGGATTCGCGGCCCTCTGCCAGCAGAGGAACGTAACCCGCTCAACCGTGGGCTGATCCGTCTGTATCGGCCTGCGTTGGAAGTGGTGCTGCGCCGGCCCTGGATGACACTGGTTGGCGCGCTGGCGATCTTGTTCAGCAGCCTGTGGCCATTGAGCCAGCTGGGTGGGGAATTCCTACCACCGCTGGACGAAGGTGACCTGCTGTACATGCCCTCGGCCCTGCCAGGCCTGTCGGCGCAAAAGGCCTCGGAGCTGCTGCAACGCACTGACCGGCTGATCCGTACCGTGCCCGAGGTCGCCAGCGTGTTCGGCAAGGCTGGCCGAGCGGAATCAGCGACCGACCCGGCGCCGCTGGAGATGTTCGAAACCATCGTGCGGCTCAAGCCGAAAGATCAGTGGCGTTCGGGCATGACCACCGAAAAGCTGATTGAGGAACTCGACCGTACGGTGCGGATACCGGGCCTGACCAACATCTGGATTCCACCGATCCGTAATCGTATCGACATGCTGGCCACCGGCATCAAGAGCCCGATCGGCGTGAAAGTGGCGGGCAGCGACCTGACGCAGATCGACCGTACGACCCAGGACATCGAGCGAGCCGCCAAAACCGTGCCCGGTGTGACCTCTGCGCTGGCCGAACGTTTGACCGGCGGCCGTTACATCGATCTCGACATCGAACGCCAGACTGCATCTCGATATGGCCTGAACATTGCCGACGTGCAGGCCATCGTTGCCGGTGCCATTGGTGGCGAGACCATCGGCGAGACGGTCGAGGGCCTGGCGCGCTACCCGATCAGCGTGCGCTACCCCCGCGAATGGCGCGACTCGGTCGAAGCCTTGCGCCAACTGCCGATCTACACCGCGCAAGGCGGCCAGATCACTCTTGGCACCGTGGCCCATGTGCGCATCACGGAAGGTCCGCCGATGCTCAAGAGCGAGAATGCCCGCCCATCCGGTTGGGTATACATCGACGTGCGAGGTCGTGATCTGTCCTCTGTGGTCGCCGACCTGCGCCAGGTGGTGAGTCGCGAGGTGAAGCTCGATCCTGGCATAAGCCTGAGCTATTCCGGCCAGTTCGAGTACCTGGAGCGCGCCAACGCCCGTCTGGCCTGGGTGATACCGGCGACACTGGTGATCATCTTCGTGCTGCTCTATCTGACATTCGGCCGCCTCAGCGAGGCGCTACTGATCATGGGCACTTTACCTTTTGCCCTTACCGGCGGCGTGTGGCTGCTGTACCTGATGGGCTTCAATTTGTCGGTGGCCACCGGCGTGGGCTTTATCGCCCTTGCTGGGGTCGCGGCGGAGTTCGGGGTGATTATGCTCATCTACCTGAACAACGCATGGACCGAGCGACAGTCCAATAGTGAGCGCACGCAACTGGCGCTACTGGAAGCGATCCGTGAGGGCGCGGTGCAACGCATCAGACCCAAGGCGATGACTGTGGCGGTGATCGTCGCAGGCCTGCTGCCAATTCTCTGGAGTGATGGTACCGGCAGCGAAGTAATGAGTCGCATCGCCGTGCCCATGGTGGGCGGCATGCTCTCTGCCCCCTTGCTCTCTCTTTTCATTGTTCCTGCGGCGTATTGGTTAGTCCGGCGCCGTAATCTCGCAGTAACTAATAATTCCAAACTAGGGAAGGTCTGAAGTAACCCTGTATTTCCGGTCGACTTCAGCCCTTGCTGCTTTTGAAAGCGGGCCGTCGATCAAAATCGACCAGGTAACCCGCTCAGTTCTCCGTTTTTGGCCGCCGCGAGCACCTCGCAGCAGCCATTTTCCGCATTACAGGTGCACCTGTCCTGCGGTAGTCAGCAAATGTCGGCGCGCCATCCATAGGTTCGACAGCGCGAACAGCGTCACCAGCTGAGCGGTGTTCTTGGCCAGGCCACGGAAGCGCACCTTCACGTAACCGAACTGGCGCTTGATCACTCGAAACGGGTGCTCGACCTTCGCTCGCACTTGTGCCTTGGCCTTCTCGATCTTGCGCTTGGCTTTGTACAGGGCGCTGCGTTTATCGAGCTTCTTGTAGGTGCTGCGGCGTGCTGCGACCTGCCAGATCACTTCGCGGCCCGCATGTTCGGGGCGCTTTTCGACGCCGGTGTAGCCGGCATCGGCGCAGACGACGTTCTCGTTACCGTGCAGCAGTTTGTCGACCTGGGTGATATCCGCCACGTTGGCTGCCGTGCCTACCACGCTGTGTACCAGCCCCGACTCATCATCCACGCCGATGTGCGCCTTCATGCCAAAGTAATACTGGTTCCCTTTCTTGCTCTGGTGCATTTCCGGGTCGCGCTTGCCGTCCTGGTTCTTGGTCGAGCTGGGTGCGTGGATCAGTGTGGCATCGACGATAGTGCCCTGGCGCAGCGACAGGCCGCGATCCCCCAGGTAGCCATTGATTACGCCGAGGATGCCGGCTGCCAGCTCATGTTTCTCCAGCAAACGACGGAAGTTGAGGATGGTGGTTTCGTCGGGAATGCGCTCCAGGCTCAGCCCGGCGAACTGACGCAGGATGGTCGTCTCGTAGAGCGCTTCTTCCATGGCCGGGTCGCTGTAGCCGAACCAGTTCTGCATCAGATGGATACGTAACATGGCCATCAGCGGATAGGCTGGACGACCACCTTCACCCTTTGGGTAGTGTGGCTCGATCAGGGCAATCAATCCCTTCCACGGCACCACCTGATCCATCTCGATCAGGAACAATTCCTTACGGGTCTGCTTGCGCTTGCCGGCGTACTCGGCGTCGGCGAAGGTCATCTGCTTCATGGAAAAACTCGGCTGGCGGGATCGGCGTATTTCACCAGATTCGGGAAGTCTTTTTCAGACCTTCCCTAGGAGAAACCCGATGAAAAACGTCTATCTCGGCGCTGTACTGATGTTGGCTTTCGCGACTGGTGCACAGGCCCAGGACAGCATGGCAGGCATGAAGGACATGCAGATGAAGGCCGAGCAAGCGGCACCGGTCGCCCACGCGGAGGGTACGATCAAAACCATCGATCTCGACCAGGGCAAGGTCACCTTGGCACACGGACCAGTGGTCGCGTTGAAATGGCCAGCGATGACCATGGGGTTCAAGGCGACCGCGCAGCAGCTTGAAGGACTGAAGGTGGGGGACAAGGTGGCGTTCGACTTCCGGATGGAGGGCAGTGCGGCAACGATTGTTGAAATCCGGAAAGAGTAAGCAACCTACTCTCATGGAGGGGCCGTAGGACAATCGAGGCAGCTCCTAGGCAACACTTTGGGGGTTGCCACAATTAAGACCGCTTTGCTCAGGTACGGCTCTATCCAAGGACCCGCTTCGCAGGAGCTGCCTGGCGGCGGTGAGCGACAAAAATGAACTTTCAAGCCGGATGCAGTAGATCGGTCTGATTGACCACTACAGCGGTAACACCGCGTTCCAAGAGCGTGCCCGACGATTGCGAGTCCGCCTGGAGAGGTGAGGCCCAGGTGGGGAGTGCTTGCTCCCCCTAACCACCGCGCTCATCTCACCGCACTCACCTTGATTGATTTGCCCAAGCATGATGAAACAGTAAAACGCGCAAGGTAAATGATCTTGGATTGGATCAGGTCCATCTTCGAAACCGTGGAAAGTTATCTCTGCGGGTTCAGTTTCACGTTGCCATCCGAACACATACTGCCACTGATGTTCACCCTGCTGCTGGTCGGCTACCAGCAGAAGCGTCCAACCCGCAGTGAGCAGCTGGTTGGCATTCATCTCACTTCGAGTGCTGATTAGCCGGGTAGTCTTGTCGATATTCATTGACTGTTCCCCTCCCCTGATACCAATGATGAAAATGCTCGGCAATGCTTCGAGCCGAGCGGTTTCTAAGGCGTCCGTTGCCGGTTTGTCGGAGGCAGAGGGCGAGATAGGAATTGCTCATTCAAACCCCGGCTAAACGCGTTATAGGCCCAGCGCACGAACTGTTCGAGTAACCGCTCATTTTCCATTCGCAAACGCTGGTTTTCCCCTTCCAGTCGGGCGATGCGATCGGCGGCCGCTTGCAGCTCAGGGGTGGCAGCTTTCTTCGACACAGGCGATTCCATGAGTGCCTGCTTGCGCAGAGTGAAGGCGTGCCGAATCCGCTCGTGCTTGTGCAAAGCTTGCCGCGTATAGGTACTTCGCAAATGCCGGGAGACTGCAACGATGAGCAAATCCCAGGTCAACTTCCCGGCCCATCCGTCCAAGATCGATACAACCTGCTCAATTGCGGAGGGAGTGAGATTTCTTGAGCGGCTCATCCTTTTTCCTCTTCCGAAGCAAGCCTAGAGCGCAGATAGGTGCCTGTGTCCTGTCCTATCTCACTCTGTAGCACCTGGACAGAGCCCACTAACTGCTGCAGCTTCGATGCAGGCACGACACCACTGGGCCTGATCACAGCACCAATTGGAACGTCAGGATCGTCCAGGATTGCGCATAAGTCGTTCAGCCTTTTTAACGTCAGCGTCTGATGCTCAACCCAACGGTTGGCACCAAACTGCTCCTCGCCCAGCGCCTTGAGCGCCTTCTGCAATAGTGATTCCGTTTCTTGACGATGTTTTCGTAAGGCGCGTTCTCGAACAGGATCACCTTTTATACAGAGGTGCTCGTCGCAATTTGAACAGTCGCGATGTAGCTGACAGGGCAGCATCGAAAAATCATGCACGCAGTAGCCTAGATCAGTGGTGTGCGCAGTTAGAATTTTAAGCTCGGCAAATTGATCCCGACTGATCAAACTACTCTGAGGAATACTTGCAACGTAGCCAGCTGACTTCTCTGGGTTACCTAGGGAATCTCCGAACAAGCCTTCAGTTATGCGAGAATCCCCGCAACACCTGATCCGAGCCGCCCATGAGCCAGATGAGCTTTTCCGACTTTGAGTACGCCGGCAAGCGCAAGCAAACCCGCCGAGAGCGCTTCCTCGCCGAAATGGATCAGGTGGTGCCCTGGGCAGGCCTGCTGGAGCTGATCGAACCGTTCTACCCCAAGGCCGGCGGCGGTAGAAAACCCTATCCTCTGGAAACCATGCTGCGCATCCATCTGTTGCAGAACTGGTTCTCCCTGAGCGACCCGGCCATGGAAGAAGCGCTCTACGAAATCACGCCCATGCGCCAGTTCGCACGCCTGACGCTGAGCGCGCCAATCCCCGAAGACACCACGATCATGAACTTCCGGCACTTGCTGGAGAAGCATCAGCTCGCACCGGCAATCCTTGCGGTCATCAATGGTTATCTGCAGGAAAAAGGCCTGTCGCTGCGCCAAGGCACCATCGTCGATGCCACCATTATTCATGCCCCCAGCTCGACCAAAAATAAAGAAGGCAAGCGTGATCCCGAGATGCACCAGACCAAGAAAGGCGGTCAGTATTTCTTCGGGATGAAGGCGCACATCGGTGCCGATGTCGAGTCCGGCCTGGTGCATCACGTCCATGGCACCGCTGCCAATGTGGCCGATGTCACGCAGGTGGCTGAACTGCTGCATGGCGAAGAAAACGCCGTGTATGCAGATGCCGGTTACACCGGTGTCGAAAGGCGCGAAGAGCATGAAAATCGGGGGGTGATCTGGCAGATTGCAGCGCGTCGCAGCACCTATTCCAAGCTGAACCAGCGCAGCGTACTGTACAAAGCCAAGCGCAAGATCGAGTTCTGCAAGGCTCAGACACGGGCCAAGGTCGAGCATCCGTTTCGCGTGATCAAGCGGCAGTTTGGTTACGTGAAAGTACGTTTTCGTGGGCTGATGAAAAACACGGCTCAGTTGACCACGCTGTTCGCCCTGGCAAACCTGTGGAGGGTTCGAAAACAGCTCATGGGTATGGGTGAGGTTCGCGTTTAACACGGAGAACCGGTCGAAAAAGCTCTCCGTACATGATTTTTCGGTCACTTTTCGTCCAATGACGCTGTAGGTGCCTGGAAAATTGCAACTTGCCGCGGCTGCACGACAAGTTGATCGGAGCATCCTTAGGGAATCTCCGAACAAGCCTTCAGTTATGCGAGAATCCCCGCAACACCTGATCCGAGCCGCCCATGAGCCAGATGAGCTTTTCCGACTTTGAGTACGCCGGCAAGCGCAAGCAAACCCGCCGAGAGCGCTTCCTCGCCGAAATGGATCAGGTGGTGCCCTGGGCAGGCCTGCTGGAGCTGATCGAACCGTTCTACCCCAAGGCCGGCGGCGGTAGAAAACCCTATCCTCTGGAAACCATGCTGCGCATCCATCTGTTGCAGAACTGGTTCTCCCTGAGCGACCCGGCCATGGAAGAAGCGCTCTACGAAATCACGCCCATGCGCCAGTTCGCACTCCTGACGCTGAGCGCGCCAATCCCCGAAGACACCACGATCATGAACTTCCGGCACTTGCTGGAGAAGCATCAGCTCGCACCGGCAATCCTTGCGGTCATCAATGGTTATCTGCAGGAAAAAGGCCTGTCGCTGCGCCAAGGCACCATCGTCGATGCCACCATTATTCATGCCCCCAGCTCGACCAAAAATAAAGAAGGCAAGCGTGATCCCGAGATGCACCAGACCAAGAAAGGCGGTCAGTATTTCTTCGGGATGAAGGCGCACATCGGTGCCGATGTCGAGTCCGGCCTGGTGCATCACGTCCATGGCACCGCTGCCAATGTGGCCGATGTCACGCAGGTGGCTGAACTGCTGCATGGCGAAGAAAACGCCGTGTATGCAGATGCCGGTTACACCGGTGTCGAAAGGCGCGAAGAGCATGAAAATCGGGGGGTGATCTGGCAGATTGCAGCGCGTCGCAGCACCTATTCCAAGCTGAACCAGCGCAGCGTACTGTACAAAGCCAAGCGCAAGATCGAGTTCTGCAAGGCTCAGACACGGGCCAAGGTCGAGCATCCGTTTCGCGTGATCAAGCGGCAGTTTGGTTACGTGAAAGTACGTTTTCGTGGGCTGATGAAAAACACGGCTCAGTTGACCACGCTGTTCGCCCTGGCAAACCTGTGGAGGGTTCGAAAACAGCTCATGGGTATGGGTGAGGTTCGCGTTTAACACGGAGAACCGGTCGAAAAAGCTCTCCGTACATGATTTTTCGGTCACTTTTCGTCCAATGACGCTGTAGGTGCCTGGAAAATTGCAACTTGCCGCGGCTGCACGACAAGTTGATCGGAGCATCCTTAGCGAATTCAAACAAAACCAACCATAGCGACAGTCAGCGCCACCCAAGACCTGTCAACTTGATTATTTGATCAGTATATTTTTTGGCATGTGGGATTCTACACAACTTAATATATACCAGCAGACATTCACGACCAGACATCGCCAATGAAAACTCAATAAGATTGATCAACAAAAAACCTTGTGAATATTTCTCAATCGAAAGAGTTTTACTTCTTTCGTCGCCAGAAGGCTCTGCACCAACGGGATACTCTTCCTCATCCTCTTCATCTGAAAGTGCTTGAAACTTAGAAAGAGAATACTGCTTTATAAGATCCATTTTATTTGTCAAGATGGACATCAAGTCATCAATATCAACCTTTGCCTTGACAATCTTAGCAGAGTCGAGACGAGCGAATACTTCTTCATATTCCGGCTCAACCTCAATACCTGTAGCGTCGACTAGCTCCGCAAGTAACTCCCTATAAGCAGACGACCCAACCAGATTCGCCGCCAATGAACCGCTAGTGATTACCATAATCAACTCCTTTAATTACTCTAATCAAGTCAGACCCTACATGCCTAAACTGGTCGACAGCCTCATGTTCCCATGCTGGGCTGGCGGTAATCGAAGGTCTGCGTAGCCATCTTGCCGGACTGCAGTTGGCGGTTGCCGCTCCCCTGGGTGATGGAGTCGGCGGTCTCGGTGACCGAGGCGCTGTGGAAGCGGATTTGCGGCTGCTCGGGGATATCCACCAGCGTGCTGGAGTCATCGCAGATGATCATGGTGTGGCCTTCGGCGGTGTGCTCGAAGTAGTAGAACATCCCCTCTTCCTCCAGCAGTCGCTGGACGAAGTTGAAGTCGGTCTCGCGGTACTGGGTGATGTAGGTATAGCGCTTCTGCGGGCGGGTCAGGCGGAACTCATGACAGAAGAACGCCGGGCACAGGGCGAATACTTCGGTGACCACCTCCTCGACCGTGTTGCCCTGGAAGATCCGCGTGTCGAAGCGGTTCTCGAGCATCGAGAACCACGGGTCGAGGGTAGCGGTGTAGCGCGCCATGCCGCCGTCGCTGGCGATGCGTGTGAGGTAACCGGTGATGTAGCGCGGGTCGCCTTCGGACAACTCGATTTCGATGCTGACGTGCTGCCCCATCATGGATTTGAGTGGTACGCCGGAGTCTTCGCAGACCAGCAGCAGTTCGTAGTTGAACGCCCGCGACAGGCCCTCGACGCCCTTGAAGGTTTCTAGCAGCAGTTGCTGCTCGGGATTGGCCAGGTTGTGGACCTTGAACAGGCGGTTCTGCGGCGACAGCAGCGCGGAGGCGAGGTCCATGATCATGCGAATCTCCTTGAAAACACGGCCAGCACGCTAACGCGGTGCTCAGCTACAACTCTGATGGTGCGGGCGTATCCTGCAGACGCGCGTGTCGCGCAAGCTGTACGGGATCATGCGACTGCCTGCTCCAGGAAAAGTGCCACCATGCATCGAACTTGATGCGACCTGGTTCACATTCCCGAATGCCGGGCAGGCAGAACTGCCCAAAGGAAACACCGGCAAAAACTACCCTGTCAACACGCTGCTGGGGATCAACCTGAATCGCCCCTGGTTTCATAGACACCTCCAAGCCTCATAATGAGGCCCAAATAGGAGGTGCCATGAGTCGTCAGCGTTACCCCGAAGAATTAAAGATCGAAGCGGTCAAGCAAGTGACCGAGAAAGGTAAACCTGTCGCCGATGTCGCCCAGCGCTTGGGCATGTCCGTGCACAGCCTCTACGCCTGGATCAAGGTCTACAGCAAGCCCCAAGAGCAGCGTCAGCAAGACGACGATCAGCAGGCCGAACTTCGCAAGCTCCTCCAGCTGGCGCTGGACGAAGTTGAAGTCGGTTTCACGGTACTGGGGTGACGTAGGTGTAGCGCTTCTGAGGGCGGGTCAGGCGGAACTCGTGACGAGAGAACGCCGGGCACAGGGCGAACACCTCGGTAACCACTTCCTCGACCGTGTTGCCCTAGAAGATCCGCGTGTCGACGCGGTTCTTCAGCATCGAGAACCACGGGTTGAGGTTAGCGGAATAGCGTGCCATGCCGCCGTCGCTGCCGATGCTGGCAAAGCGTGTGAGGTAGCCGGTTATGTACTGAGCGCCACCTTCGGCCAGCTCGATTCGGATACTGACGTGCTGGCCCGGTATCGACTTCAGCGGTACGCCGGAGTCTTCGGCAATCTCGCCAGGGCCAGTGTTAAAATAGAAAGTAAAACATCCGACCGCCTCAAAGCCAGCGGTCGTCACCCAAAATTTGCATTTTAAAGACCGCCAATCCCAGTAACTTCTGCCTAGTAAACCCCATCATCCAGCAAAAACAAAACCGTTCAAAGCCTCGACCAATTGAGAATACGTGAGTACTTCTTCATCTTTCCGGTTACGAACTAGAGTAAACACCTCTTTTTTTGGAGACAGGACTTCCACCACTTCGCCCTTATAGTTTGTAATCTCAATAAATCCACTAATCACACCACCGAGATTCTCTATCTCCGATAATAGTGTAGGGTACTTCATCAACACGCCAGCCTCATCGGTGCCGGTTTCAGTCCCTGGATTATCAAAATACACTTTAATTTTAGGACAAACCTTCCTACTCCAACGAAAGACAGGAATCATACGCTGAATCATTTCTTTAAATTCACCCTCAGATTCGCCTCCCGAAAACTCACACCGATGTATAGGAATACAAAGATGCAAGTTCTCTCGTTTAGCCTCCAGCCGTCCTTTCAAGCTGCCGTGATAAGTATTGGGCACAACCAACACATGAGTAAACTCATACTTATTCGGAGCAATATCAAATATTATAGTCTTATCCTGGCTCAAGGAGTCAGGCGCCTGCTCAACAACCTCCAAAGAAAACTCCCTGTCACTTACGCCCTCAGATATAACCAGCAGGTCTCTCCTATCTGCACTTTTCAAACAATATTCATAAACTACTTTGGGAAGCTTGTGCTGAAAAAAATAGCAACCGGCGTATTCATCCACGCAAGCAAAGGACTGCAATAAGTCACCTTTAGAGAACATACCAACCTCACTCATCGTCTCGCCCTCATGCCCTCTGGCGATCAGGTCGCAAAAACGAAATCGACTGAAAACTGCTAGCCGAGAAATAGTCTTCGAATCATCACCTAGCCTGAAAGTTTCGCGCAAAGCCACTTCCCCTGGGCTCGCTGGCTTACGGCATGCACTGCCTATATTCAATCTTATCGCAAACATTCATACCTAACATCACTCGTTAGAGTCAGAGTTCTCCAAAAAAATTGACATCCATGAGTCCATAACATTCCATAAATCGATTCCTTCTGTGGGACTTTCTGGCTTTTCATGCCACCAGATAAAAGCCTCGTCTTTGAATGGGTCATCACCTAAAGCCAGATAATCACCAGCGCCGCTAGAAAAAACTCCTAGCATATCAGGAAGCGTCGGATAATCTTCATCGCACAAATCCTTGATTGGAACAAAATCTTCCAACCTTGATGGCCCCATAGTAAAACCAATATAGAACCCAAAGCCATTATGCAACCTTGAATAGAACTGCCTGAAGCTCGCAGGAAGGCAGGGATAACTATCGAGATCTGACCCTTCAACGCCTAGCGGAGCCCCCCCCCATATAGAAATACAAATCACCACCCTCGCCATATACATACATGAGATACGGCCTATCACTCACTGCCAAAACAGTTCCTAACACACATTTGTCGAGCCACGCGCTTACCCAAGGCAAAAACTCAGAAAAATCAGCCCACTCCACAGGAATATGTTTTTTTTCACTATCGAGAAAACCAAACCCAAGCCACTGCTTGGGAAAGTCTACTTCAAGAGGAACATCGTCAGCTGAAAAATACACATCATAACCCTTTAGCTCGCCCGTAATACGCAGCCTTAAAGAATCAGACCAATTCATCTTCATATCACCTCAATACCCCAAAAGCAAACCATTGATATACTGCTGTAATTCCGGCTCCAATTTAGCGGCCTTATCTATCATGGCAGAACGAAACGCCGGACCAACAGAAATACCCCCCTTCTTGTACAGCTCCCACTCAGTGAAAGACTTTGCTCCTTTTGACGTATTTGCCACTTCACTCAACCCTTGGAGGTTCGGCTCGTACTTTAGCACCTTTACTTGACCCTCGAAAGTCAACCGGGAAAAGATCTCCATTTCTGTAATTTTCTTCATGGGAACAAGGAGAACCGGTTTTTTACAAGCTTGACGTTATCAAGGTTAGAGCCAAATCTCTGAGACTTAAACTCATATCGCGCATCGAAAGCTTTCCCACCTTTGGCCCCAATACCGCCCCCAAGTAGAGCACCACCAAATGCCATCAGTTTCTGGCCATCAGAGCCTTCACCAAATAGCTCACCGCCAGCCCAATGCCCCGCAATACCACCTGCCAACCCCGCCATCACCAACACTGGACTTGCCAGTGCAAAAGCGCTAGCCAGCCCCAACGCCATCACCGAACGCTCAAGCCAAACAGGAACTTCCGGGGCAATTGCATCAGTCGTCGCTGTTCCCCCTTCTATACACACATTGGGGGAGCCAGTACTTATTTTTGCATCACAAACTGTCCGGTCACCGACTCGATCCGCAGGCTGACCATTGATATAAACCGAGTCACTACCCTGGGCCAATATCTTAGCCCCCCTGGATGATCCGAACACTCGGCATTATCCAGATGAGCCCTCGCAGCAGGCTTCCATTTATATAAACGTTACTTGAGCCTGATCGTATTTACCCTGTTTCACTACAAGCGAAAGATAGGCTACCAATCAGTTGACCGATCCAGCGCCGGTAGCTGCTCCCGCGCCAACCATCGCGGCTAGCGCTACAGCCGCAAGCCCGCCGGTCCCGATAACGGCAATACCTATGAGTGCCGCGCCTGCACCAATTGCTAAGCCAGCAAGCAATCTACCTAAAGCGCTGGAGTGCTCGATTGGATCATCTAATCTCGCAGCAGCCGCAGTCATGCTGATTCGGCCTGTTCAGCATCCCCTCGTTCGCGGGCAGATAGCGCAGTTGAAGACTTTCAACCAACGTATCGAAAGCACTACGCTCCTCCGCCGTCATGCCTTTGGGACTGTGGCCGGGGCGTTCGCCTTTGGCGCCGGCATTGGCCTGCAGGTCGGCAACCTGATCCTCATGGGCCTGGGCTGTCCGCCATCGCCGAGTATTTTTATCAGGTCCTGCCGGCCTGTCGACCCTTCAGCAAGGCCTGGTTCGCCGAGGATGGCCTCAAGCCCGCTGGCCTGGACCCGAGCGGCGGTTCCGCGGCGCAGGCCCAGGAGCGTGTCGAGCGCGCTGCACGCCAGCTTGCTCGCGGGCAGGAGCAGTTGGTGCTGCTGTTACTGACAGCCATCGTCACCTACCTTACTCGGGGGCAGCTGAAGGCGGCGTCATGAGCAGCATGGAAAGCGTTGCCGCCCGGAGCGCTCGGCTGCAGGCCGAGATCTCCAACAAGCAGCTGGCGGCCTGGTTGGCGAAGAATGAGCAGAAGCTGTTGGCGCAGCCGGAGTTGCAGCCCAAAGAGGCCACACCGATCTCTCGTGCAAAAGCGCAACCGGAGCCATTGCGACCACTACCCGATCGACCACCCATTGCTCAGGCACCGGATAAGCCAGGCTTAATGGAAGTTTCCCGTAGGGAGTACCTGAACAAGAAGTTCGCTCGAACGGGTAACTTGGCACAGGACATCAACATACGAGGCAACCAGGAAACTGCTGTAAACTTCTTCAAGTCACAGGGCTCTAAGCCTGCCGACTACGAAGCTACATGAACGGCTTGGACTTCACTCAACCAGTCTTCACGGAAACAGTCAACCGGAGCAAGACACTTTGGCAATTCCAGGTGCCCGGCGGCCGGCAAGGCATGTGGTACTCTCCTACCCCTGACGTGGTGCCAGGGCAACTGGGGATCAACCCGCTTGGCCAGATCTACAAAACGGAAAACATCGTGCTCAAGATCGGGAACGTCTACCAGAGCACTGAGAAGGTCACGCTGCTGAGGAGCACCTCGGCACCGGTGCTGGATACCTGGTCCGTTCCTTCCCCACCCTATAACGCCATTGGCGGTGCTCGGCAGATCACCTCTGGCCAACGCGAGCTCTTCAAACTGATAACACCAGGTGCATTATGAAACCCACAACCCCCCTCGGCTATGTACAGAAGGCTATCGACATGACCGCGCAGCGGAACAAGGCCTGTCCCGCTTACCCCATTTATGGGATGCTACTAAACCAACTTGACTATGTGAAAGCCGTGTTCGAAGGGCGTGAGCAAGATAAATCGAAACTCCACCAACTCAGTATCGGTGCCATTGCCTCGAAAGAATTCGAAGAAAATGACCCCGAGTTGGCCAGAGCACTGAAAGACGCCTATTACGTAGCCATCCAGTCGGCTCGTGGCCTCAAAATTCAACTGCCCGATTGATTGCCGACGTTCGATCAGGCCCGCCACTGAACATCGAGCGCAGTCACTGACGAAAGCTATAAACCCTACACCCAGCAGGCTGAGCCACGATGGACATTTACGCACTCCGGCAAAAATCGATAGCGCTGCGTGTCATCATTGACCGGCTGAAGTCACACGACCCGGCCGCCATGAAGTTGAGTGTAGAACTGACGCTCTTGTTGAACGCGGCAAAGCAGCAGCGGATCCGCACCCCGATGGAATGGCGTGACATCCCCGGAAGCTATCTGTTCACCGAAGAAGGGCTGCAGCAGTATGCCGATCTCGAGCACGCCTTCGCCGAGTTTCGTATCGAGCTGTCCGGGGGCGAGTCCCCTACCCTGCACAAGCTCAAGGCGCGCATGGGGGAGAAACCCTCCCAGGGATGATGGGCGGGCAGCCTTGCCATCTTTTCATGAGTTCAATCCATTTGATCAATCAGACACAGAGCGCCAATTGTGCCTAATCTAAGCGTCTTGACCAGAAAGCACATAATCAACATGCAGAAACAAAGCGCATCTAAGGAAGCGCCGATCAACTTGCCGTGCGGGGCGGTAAGTTGATATTTCCCCATCACGCAGAGCTATCTATCGAAAAAGCGCTCAATGCGTCATGTTTTCAGAGGCTTTTCGCCCAGATTTCCCTTTTAAGCGCGCAGTTCACCCATACCCATCAGCTGTTTTCCAGCCATCCTCAGGTTCGACACGGCGAACAGTGTGGTCAACTGAGCCGTGTTTTTCATCAGCCCACAAAAACGCACTTTCACGAAACCGAAATGGCGCTTGATCCCCCGAAACGGATGCTCGACCTTGGCACGTGTCCGAGCTTTGCAGTTAGTTTGCTGCACTTGAATCGTCAGCGTTTTCTCATCCCCATCCAAAACTTCTAACTCAGCAGTTGCAGGATCATATGGCCTTCAACCAGAAGGCGAGATACTTTTTATCAAATCCCTTGAATGCTCTCTCGCCGCCCATTTCGAAAGCTTTTTTCATTTCGTCAAATGCATGTCTCTCCTCACCCAACCCGAGAAAACATGCACCAAGAATAATAAAACTGGACGTTTCTCGAGGTGGTTTCGACTCAATCGCCTTGAGCGCCCATATCTTCGCACTTTCATAATCTTGCTGCTTTAAATAGACCTCGGAATTGCATTTTTCGATCCAATGGGAAAGATCCAACTGCTCTTTTGGGTCAGGAAGCATACTCCACGATTCTTTGTACTTTTCTAAAGCAGCCTGATAATCTCCTTTCTCTTGTAATTCATTTCCAGACTCCACAACCACTACTATTCTTTGAGACAGCTGCAAGTTCACTTCCGACAGATCTTTCATAAGCACCTTAATACTGAAAACTTTCGTGCGGACCAACAATATTATCTGGCGACCGGTAAAACTGATTCAATTTTGCACCTGCCGACCTGTTGTACGAATAATGCTCTAGATCATAGTTCTTCGGATCCAGCATCCACTTCATAACCTCCTTAGACTTAGCTCCAAAGAATCCACCTCTATCATTCCAATTAGCTTTCGGCCGGTCCTGTTAAATTTGCCCGGCGTTCTGCCCAGATACTCTGGCCGACAGCTTAGCCCCCAAGGATCAATCCATCCAGTGGTACTAGGTGCGAAAATGTATAAATTATCACCACCCAGCAAGCTTATGGGGTCATGAGAAATAAATCGTCCAATTCCACCCGCACTTCTTCGCTCAGCCGATCCGAAGCGTCGTAGGCAAAGTTGCACGTGGCCTTGTTTTCGTTGACCAGCGCGGTCAGGCGAATGGCCTTGTCGTACTCGTAGCGAACCCGCTGGCCCTTGGCATCCTGGCGGCTGCTCGGCAGGCCACGGGCCGTGCGTATCAGGCGGGTGGTCTGGCCCTTGCCGTCGGTGTGGCTGAGCACCTGACCGTAGACGTTGTAGGTGAAGGTTTCCGTGGCGCCATCCGGGTGATGCGCAGCACTTCACCGTCGGGCTTGCGCTCCAGCGTGGTGGTCTGGTTCAGCGCGTCCGTTACCGAGACCAAGTGCTGGCGCTCGCCATAGCGGTAGTACGTGCTCTTGCCCGAGCAGTCCTGATAGCGCTCGCGAAATTTGTTCGTGGCCCCCTGTAGACTTAAGATCAACAGATACAGAAAATACAATCAGGCAAACACGAAAGCTCTAATCTTAAAAATTAGATCATCCAGCGAAAGTACCTGCTCGTCCCGCCGATCCTTTATCAAAACATACACATCTGCACTAGAAGAAATAACCTCTACGACTTGTCCGGACCAGTTTGTAATCTCAATAAATCCGTCTGAAACGCCATTGATATTATCAATCTCTCTAAGCAGGGTTGACCACTGAAAATAGGCGCCAGCCTCGTCAGTCCCACCGCCCGTCCTGGGGTTATCAAAATAGACGCGCATTTTAGGATGCTTTTCCCTGTGCCAGTTCAGGACCGGAATATAGTGCAAACGCAACTCCCTAAAATCATCTACTGACTCGCAACCAGAAAACTCACATCTATAAATTGGCAGACATAAAAAAAGATTTTTTCTATCGACACCTTCCACGCCTTTCAAATAGCCATGGTAGATGGGCGGAACCACCATTACGTGCGTGAAGTTCGCTGTAACGCCCTTGAGCTCAAATACCGTTGGGGCGAATAAATTTAAATTTGACGAGACGGAGCTTATAACATCAATCGCTAGCTGATCGACTAGCTCATCCTGACAAACCACAATCAAATCTTGGAGCCCGGAAGACCTCAACCAATAATTATAGGTATAATCCCGCATTTTGTCTTGAAAAAAATATATACCTCCAGCAAGTACTTTTACACTGTCGTACTCTTCAAGCAAGTCACTTTTCGATATCATATAATTCATCACCCTATACGTAATTCGGCCCAAAATCTAGCCGACACCCAAACCCAGAAGCGCCCATCTTAGCACCCTCTGAATTGTTCAGCCGAGTGTAATTTTAGACTCATATTATTACAATAACCATTTCTTACAGCCCCATTTGAATTCCCCCTGCCCACCCCAATATCAAACCATCGACTTATTATGCTCGATAGTTATACCGAGATCATCCTAGCCGACTTGATGCCGAAGAAGAAGTCGTAACGCCATCCAAGCAGCGTGGCAAACGCATACCACTGTCGGCTGTCCTGCCACACATTGAAGTCATTCATGACTTGCCCGAGCACGAGCTGACTTGCGCCTGTGGTTGCCGCAACCACGTGATTGACGAGAAAACCAGCGAACAACTCGATATCGTGCCGATGCAGATTCGTGTGCTCAAACACGTGCGCAAAGTCTATGGCTGCCGTGGTTGCGAAACCGCTCCAGTCATCGCTGACATGCCGGCAAATAGATCGAAAAGAGCATGGTCAACCCCAGAGTGCTGGCCATGTTGCAGACCACCAAGCACGTCGATGGTCTGCCAGTGCACCGCTTCGAGACGGTGCTGAGCCGACATGGTAACGAGGCGCCTCAATCAAATCAGCCACCAATCGATTCAACATAGGTGATAAGTCAGCTAAGCAATACGCACCATCTTCTGAAAACTGCAATCGGCTCAAAAAAATATCAGGGATTTCCATATTCGAATCCAATCTGCCGATATAGGGCTTACTAAGTCACGGGGAAATTTTCAGGCCGCTCCAAGCTTGGGTATATGAATTTTTTTTGCTCATCCCAATTAACGCCTGCATCATGAAAAAATTTAAGTCTATTTTTGAGCTTATCCGGCTCACCAAAGACACCACAAAAATCATGCGAATTGATAACATCCAAATCAGCGTCAACAGAAAGATTTGATTTAATCACCCGTGCCCCAACGCTCGAGTATCGGTCAGTTAACTCGATAAGGTCAGCAGTATAAGTATCCTCGGCAACCCATTCAAAAGAAAGCATTTGCCTAGGAATGGGGCGGTGATTTACTACCACCTCGCCTTCTTCGAGAACCCTCACAAACAAAGACTTTAGCCGCTTCTCTGCAACAAAAATACAAAACAGCAAGTCAGCAATATTCAGATCACAACCTCGCCAATCATCATTATCGCTAAAAACATCAAAAAACTCCATCAACCCATTAACTCTCATTTGGGCCAAGGTAAAGAGAGCATCATCTAACTTCACGACCAAAACCGAATTCTCAACCCACCTCACTCTTTTCAACATCCATAAGCTCCTGTTTTAATAACTTTAGCCGCGCTGGCTTTCACTTTATATTCATCTGCAGCTGCGAGATAGGTGGCCGCATTGGGATTTTTGGCTCCGACTGGGCTTAGTAAGCTCGAGGTTTCCGCAAGCCCACCGCGATCTTAAAAAACTCGCTGCTCGAGCCCCCTGTCAATATTTTTGCCAGCTTGGCCGTCGCCAAAAAATATCGGTTTAGGGGCCTGATCGGACCCAGATGTATTATGATACCTATACCGTAATACATCTTCCGCTGAGTGCCGCGCCCCTGATGGAGGGCGGTTTCCGAGTCTAAGTACTGTCCCTGAAATCGTAAATTCTGCTCAACTTGATTGATCTTCAGTAGCTCTATCTCACCCCAAGAACGGTACGTCGCCTGCCAAACGATCTTCCCGTCACTGTCCGTCAGCTCCAACAGCGTGCCAATCTGATCCGTACGGAAGTAATAGACCTTCTGCCCTTCCCCTTCAACCTGATCAACCCGCGCCAACGGCGCATAGCGACCCGGCTCGCACTGGTACAGGATGCTCTGCCCAGGCGTCTCCTCGCGCAGCATTCTCAATGCCTTGCTAGAGAAAGCGCTTCTGCTCGACCTCACCATTGATTTCAGCCCCTTGGCCACCCGCCGTCCCAGGCTGTCATACCGGTACTGCCCGGTGCTCTCCAGTCTGTCACCGACATACGTTTCAGCTTTAACCAGCCGGTTCTCACAGTCATAGGCGAAGTGCTGCAGCTTGCTGTGCTTCGAGCGCTTCTCGATCAGGTTGCCCCACGGGTCGTAGCGGAACTCCTCGCTGCCGATCAGCGAGCCGGTCTCACGACTGCGCAACTAACCGTTGGCTTCGTATTCGTATTTGATCTCGCTGCGTAGCTCATCCAGTCGTGTGAGATGGCCACCGACGCTGTAGCTGAAACGCCGGGTCAGGTTATCCACCCGCACTTCTTCGCTCTGCCGGTCCGACACGTCGTAGGCAAAGCTGTACGTGGCGTTGTTTTCGTTGACCAGCGCGGTCAGGCGAATGGCCTTGTCGTACTCGTGGCGAACCCGCTGGCCCTTGGCATCCTGGCGGCTGCTCGGCAGGCCACGGGCCGTGCGCATCAGGCGGTTGGTCTGGTCCTTGCCATCGGTGTGGCTGAGTACCTGACCGTAGACGTTGTGGAAACACTAGCGGCTGTCGATTTCGCCCGAGAAGCGAAGCATCCCTTTAAAAAGCGAATGAACAAAGTCGGCACCCGCTTCTGCTTCAATGATGTTAAAGATCGCTCGCTGGGAACCAAAAGCCCCTGCCAAAAAATCACTATTCCCGCATCTAAAAATAAGCGCCAGATGCATCAACACAACAGAAACTAAAACTTAAAATTCATGCACCCTATATTCACCCGCATATGCCAAGCAAGCAAAAAAACACTATAATCACTACGCACGCATCAATACTACTTTTCAAATATCAATCGTCTTCAAAGAGCTCCTTGACGTCTTCATCTCCCATCTGCTCGTATGGAGGCAACCCTGTAGAATCGTCTTCCGATATTTTTTGCTCATTCTCATTAACATCTATGCTTTTCAAGTCATATGGAGCAGTTCCGAACACAAATCTCAGCCGTTCCACTTTCTCATCATTTTCCCCTTTCGCATTACCAACTACACACCACTCCCCCTCCCCCATTTCCAATAACGAAAAAGTATCCAATATGGCCGGGAATTTTTTTATTTTATTTATGACAGATAGACCTTCGCTGGGCGAAGCAGCTGTTTCAGAGTAAATTTCAGATACATAACCTAATTCAATCTTCTTTATCAGCCTCGCAAACCCATATAACTTCTCATCAATCTTGAATGCAACAACATCACCTGCAGAGTACTTGACAGCTTTATTTTTGCGCACTAGAAAATCCTCATGATTAGCTGAACTGATTTGCAGTTCGTGAAACAAGCCGGGACCATTAATTTTGAGAGACAATTCAATCATATACTGTACCTCATCAATCGTCGGCCGCCGCCCCAAAGATTCGAGATATATTTCCTGCAGCTCCTCCAAAAGATTCCCAATCCGATCCAAGGGAATATCGCCAATAATCAATTCAGTTTGGTTCGGTGCATTCCACCACCCCATCGTTAAAACTCCTCAGCAGGCTATGGAGCTCGACATTGATTTTTTCTGCCGAGAGTTGATGTTTTTCATTGAAGCTATTTTCAAAGTACTGCTGGCGAGTTGCGGATCTCATTTCCCTCTCATGGTCGTACGAATTAATCTTATTACCTCCATTGGTGTCAGATATTGTAGTGCAAAGTCGATTCTTCATCCAAGTACTGGCCCTGGTACCGAAGGTTCTGCTCGACCTCACCGATAACCAGTTGCTCTAACGCTCCCCACGAACGATATGTCGCCTGCCAAACGATTTTGCCGTCACTGTCCGTCAGCTCCAGCGGCGTACCAATCTGGTCCGTATGGAAGTAATAGACCTTCTGACCTTCCCCTTCAACCTGATCAGCCCGCGCCAACGGCGCATAGCTACCCGGCTCGTACAGGTACAAGATGCTCTTCGCAGGCGTCTCCTCACGCAGCATCCTCAGCCCGTGCCAGAGGAAGCGCTTCTGTTCGAGTTCGCCGTTGATTTCCGCCTGCTTGGCCACCCGCCGCCCAAGGCTGTCGTACCGGCACTCGCCTCGGCTTTCCAACTTGCCATCGACCACCGTCTCCGCCCGCACCAGCCGGTTCTCGCAGTCATAGCTAAAGCTCTGCAGCTTGCTGTGCCCCGAGCGCTTCTCGATCAGGTTTCCCCACGGGTCGTAGCGGAATTCCTCGCTCCCGATCAGCGAACCGGTATCGCGGCTGCGCAACTGGCCGTTGGCTTCTGCCAGCCCTTGCGCCCCATGGCGTCATAACTGAAGCAACTGGTGAGCTTGCCCTGGGTCCGGTACACCTCACGGTGCAGGTCATCGCGCTCCATGTCGCTGATCACCTGACCATCCAGGTTCAGCTGGTGCAGGTGGCCGCTGCCGTAGTACAGGCGATTGACCTTGCGCCCATCCGGCAGGGTCAGCGTGGTCAGGTTGCTGAGTGGGTCGTACTCGTAGCCGAGCGTGCTGTCAGGGGTGATTTCTTGGGTCAGACGGCCGAGCAGGTCGTAGGTGTATTCAATCTTTTCTTCCGTGATCCCAAGCTGCTTGCCGATCCCGGTCGGTAGCCGCTCGATGCTCAGCAAACGGTCACCGTCGTCATAGGTGAATCGCTGTTGTGCGTCGCTATTCAGTTTGGTGATCAGGCGACCAATGGCATCACGCTCGAACAGCGTATGGCGCTCGGGCCGTGCGCATCAGGCGAGTGGTCTGGCCCTTGCCGTCGGTGTGGCTGAGCACCTGACCGTAGACGTTGTAGGTAAAGGTTTCCGTGGTGCCGTCCGGGTGGCTGATGCGCTGCACTTCGCCGTCGGGCTTGCGCGCCAGCGTGGTGGTCTTGTTCAGCGCATTAGTTAAGTTAGTCAGATGACGTAAGAACTAAGAACTTGCAAGAAAATGATAGCTCTCCCCAAGCGATTACACACTACTAATTTTTAAAAAACAAAACCACACAGAAAACGAACCAATTAAACCTTATTTCAAAACAACAGCACGAAGCCATCGTCGTAGGTGAATTGCTAATGGGTTTCCAGATTGAGCTTGATAATCAAGCGACCCATGGTGGCGCGCGCGAACAGACTGCGGCCTTACGGTACTCTCTGTTCGAGCCGTAGCCAATGTCAACTCTGGCTTCGGCAAGCAAGAAAAATCACAGCACATTGAAAACGGGGCGAAGCCAGTAGTCCAATCAACACCTCAGCATCGCCATAATTAACAATAATCAATGAAATTTAACCATCAACTCATTACGAGACTTAGTATCTTCTAGGAATATCGCCATCCATGCATCCATAATTTCAAAAATATCAATCCCCATTTCTGGAGTCACAGGATCTTCATGCCACCATATCAAACCTTCCGTATCATCTTGCTTGTCGGCCTCTACCGCGACATAGTCTCCGGCGCCATTCGAGAATACCGTAATCCACTTATCAGCAAAAGAGTCGTCCTCCTCATCAACTAAGTCGGAAACACGTGACTGGTCACTAAGGCATTGCGGCCCCATTGAGCGCGCTGGAAAGAAAGTGTACCCATCATGCACTTCACGATAAAAATCTTGAAGCCTACTGGGAAGGTGCTTGAATTCCCCAGCCTCAGCCCTTTCCACAGGCCTCCCCCCTACATAATAGTAGAAACTGGTGCCATCATGAAAGACATACACCATTTCAATCTCAGCATCTATCAATAATACGGTGCCCAGCAGGCAGTCCTTGAACAGCGCGAGCGTTGTTGGAAACTCATTTAAAAATGAATCCCAACCTTCAGGATATACAGGCGCAAGATCAAGACCAAGCCCGAAACCCTCCCAACTAGCGGGCAAGACGACATCTTGAGGGATGTCTTTGAGATCAAAGCACAACTTACGACCAGAAAACTCAACACTGAGATCTTGCAAAATATTATCAAGAGTAATCATTTAATTTCTCCTACAAAACACCAGATATCATTTCTCGCAACTCAACTTCCAATTTCATCGCTCGCCCCATCATACTACTTCTGAAACCAGGAACAACATCTACTCCACCTTTTTATACTGAGCCCATTCTGAGTAAGTTTTAGCGCCGCGCGAGGTATTAGCAGTCTCACTCAACCCATGAAAACTAGGCTTGTAATTCAATATCTCGCCTTGCTGTTCAAATGTCAACTTATCAAATCTTTTCATTTCTGTAATCGTCTTCATCGGGACGATATGATCAGCATGCAGCGGCTTTGTAACTTCCAGCCCCGGCAGCGCTGGATCCTTCATGGGTAATACAACATCCTTATTCACCATCGCCTGGATTTCTTTGCTGGGCGTCTTCGCTCGCAACTTCTGGCAAAGCTGTGGAGATATTCCTTTCTTAGGTGTAGGTGGAGGTGCAGCCCGTCTAACAACTTTAATATTCCCGAGGTTAGAACCGAAACCATGAGACCGGATCTCATATCGGGCGTCAAATGCTTTTCCGCCTTTCGCGCCTAGGCCACCTCCTAACAGAGCCCCACCAAACGCCATCAGCTGCGCCGCAAGTTCGTCGAAGCGCAGAAAGTACAACCCAAGGGCAAAACAGGACGCGCTGACATCGCATTGAACCTGATCAATAAGCTCTATGGCGTCGAGCGCGACTTGAAGGACAGTGACGACGAAGATCGTAAGGTTGCCCGCATGAAGCGCAGCCTGCCATTGCTGACTCAGCTGAAAAACTGGGTAGAGAAAACGCAACCTCAGGTCACGACGCAGAATGCCTTGGGCAAGGCCATCGGTTACTTGGCCAGCAACTGGAGCAAATTGGAACGCTACGTCGAGCACGGCTACTTGCCGATGGACAACAACGCGGCTGAGCGTGCGATCCGCCCGTTTGTCATCGGGAGAAAGAACTGGTTGTTCAGTGACACGCCCAAAGGTGCCACTGCCAGCGCACAACTTTACAGCTTGGTAGAAACGGCCAAAGCCAACAGCCAAGAACCCTATGCGTGGCTGCACCACGCACTGGAACGCCTGCCGCAGGCGTGCTCAGTCGAAGACTACGAAGCGCTACTGCCATGGAATTGCACACCTCACATACACAGCTAGGTGCGCTGCCCATCTTTGGTTAGGTGGGGTTTATGGAGCGCTTACAAACGAAGAAGGGCAAACAGTACTATTTCGGCATGAAGGCCCACATCGGCGCGGATGCTGAATCGGGTCTGGTGCATCACGTTCATGGTACCGCCGCGAACGTAGCTGACGTGACGGAGGTCGCTCAGCTATTGCATGGCGAAGAGAATGTCGTGTGTGCGGATGCGGGTTACACAGGCGTGGAAAAGCGGCCAGAACACGAGGGACGGCAGGTGATATGGCAGGTCGCTGCCCGCCGCAGCACCTACAAGCAGTTGAGCAAACGCAGCGTGCTCTACCAAGCCAAGCGCGAGATCGAAAAGGCCAAGGCGCAAGTGCGTGCGAAGGTGGAGCACCCGTTCCGGGTGATCAAACGCCAGTTCGGCTATGTAAAGACTCGTTTTCGCGGCTTGGCCAAGAACACGGCGCAACTGACCACGCTGTTTGCCCTGTCGAGTCTGTGGATGGTGCCCCGGCAATTATTGCCTGTTGCGGGAGAGGTGCGGCCGTGAGTCCAGATAACCAAGGCTTTGCCTTGGTTATCCAATAATCAGCGACTGAAAATCGGGCTTTTCGGCATCCCTAAGCCGCCCATTTTCGACTGATGAGCAACTTGTTCGGAGTTTCCCTAAACCGCTGAACATAACCGTTAATGTGGCGGAAAGAGCCGTTGGATAACTCGATTTCTACCGTGGCCTGGCTGCCAATCAGTGACTTGAGCTTTACATCGCTCTGTTGGCTGAGCAAGGCCAGATCGAATTCATAGAGCTTGGAAAGCTCTTCAGTGCCGGAAAAGTGCTCAAGCAAAAACTCATCGTTGGCTGTTTGTGTCAGGATATTCAGCTTGAACAATCGCCTGTTTTGCGGCGCGAGCATGGAAAGAACGTCAGTTAGCATAATTTACTCCCTGTAACGGTGAACATCAGCGCGCCCGTACGGCGAAAAGCCTGCCCAACCACGAGGCAGCACGCATGCTCTGAATAGTTTCAATATCCATGAACGTGTATTGACGGTTTTCCTTCGCTTCGCGCACTTTCAGATCTCTGAGTGCACTGATCTTGTCACGATTGTAAAACACCATGAACACGGACATTAGCGCAAAGAAGTAGATCAACCCGGTGGCCGGCACGTCATGGCTTTTCATCAGCGGATAGATCACGCTGCTCAAGCCCGCCGCCAAACCCGCCTGCCACCACTGAACTTTCCGGGGCGGCTCGATGGATTCCACGCGCTGCCCTTTAAAATGGAGAATATCACTTTTACTGCGCCAGTAATAAGCCATTGCATAGGTCAACAACACCAGCACGACGGGCGCGAGCCCTAACATCAAAGAAGTTGCCGCTCCCAACTTCATTTTTTTGTAGGTAACACCCAGTGTCAGCAGCGATGCGAACATTGGTGCAACTGACATATTGAAGAACATACGCAAATTCGCGAAACTTAGAAAGTGCTCACTGCGGTAAGCACAATTGATGCACCACAACGTCATAACGATAATGATCAGGATCGCCGGCACCGCCATGAATGGCGGCGCCACTCCGGTCATCATCAGGGCCAATATCACAACCAGCAGCCACACCGACCAGATTTTTTTAAAAAAACGTTCTGTGTTAAACATTTAATCCTTCCCCTTCAAGAAATTACCCAGGGTAGTGCCCATCCCCGAAAAATCGTCACTCATGACAAACTGAACTGCCAAACCCGCACCCAAAGACAAGGCAATCACGACTATAGCCGGCCCTGTCAGCCCGCCGACCAATACACCGACACCAAAGGCCAATGCATTGGTCGGCTGGGTGTAAGCTGACTTCTGGAAGAACTCCGAGATGCTTTTTGCCTCCGTCGCATCTAGGTAAGCCTGGGTGCCGGACGCCAATGCGCCGCCGGCCCCCGTCAGTACTTTAACTACGCCACGGCTGCTGTACCCGGCCGCCAAATCTGCGTCCGGTTCAGCTGGTGAACGCCCAGCAACGAACGAAAGATCGAAAAGGCCAAGGCGCAAGTGCGTGCGAAGGTGGAGCACCCGTTCCGGGTGATCAAACGCCAGTTCGGCTATGTAAAGACTCGTTTTCGCGGCTTGGCCAAGAACACGACGCAACTGACCACGCTGTTTGCCCTGTCGAGTCTGTGGATGGTGCGCCGGCAATTATTGCCTGTTGCGGGAGAGGTGCGGCCGTGAGTCCAGATAACCAAGGCTTTGCCTTGGTTATCCAATAATCAGCGACTGAAAATCGGGCTTTTCGGCATCCCTAAGCCGCCCATTTTCGACTGATGAGCAACTTGTTCGGAGTTTCCCTAAGCCCTAAGATAGCAAACCTTGCCCCAACTCATAAAAATTGCACAACGATACAATTACATACCACTTATTCAACAACTTTCAACCAACATACACCAACAAAAATCCACAATGAATTCACTACAACTCAAAGCTCCCTAATCGCTTGCCTTATCGAGCCAATAAAAAACTCCTCAAAACTTTGATAAATTACATTTTTTTCCTTGGTTCGCTTGAACGAAAGCTGAGTTTCAACTATGACCGGCTCTCCAGCACCTCCGAGAGTCGAGACATCTATGGAATAAATCGGACCATAGCCAGAAGCTTTCACTACAATCATCGACTCATTTGCATCGCCATCAGCTCTAGCACTTTTTGTGGCAAAAACCACATTAGGAACAGACGTTGCACCAATACCGCTCTTGGTTATACCATAGTAAGTATCACCCGCAAACGACAGCGCACCATATTTCTTCAAAAACAATTTATATGATAATGGGAAATTAACACCAAGAGCTTTCTCAAAGCCTGCTATCGCTTCATCCGATGCCCCCCCTGCGCATGCAGGCTCTTCCCCGCTGGCGTTGATTTCAGATTCTATAATATCTATATAGCTCATTTTATATCCTCAAAAATCCAAGGCTCTGGCTTTCCAATAAGATTTCTTCCAAGTATTGAATGGACCGCGCTTCATGCTTGGCGGCGCGCTGTTAAAAAGACGTCTTAATCCATCACTTCCTACCCAACTTTCTCCCACTGGTTAGAATATATGTGCACCACCCTTTCATGCTTAGAATGGAAACTGCTTAGAACCTCAGCCATCGGACCACGTTCATCTTAGCTGCTTTTGCCGATCCCGGTCGGTTGCCGCTCGATGCTCAGCAACCGGTCACCGTCGTCGTATGCGAATGTCTGGCTCGCATCACGGTTGATCTTGGCAACCAAACGCCCAATGGCATCACGCTCGAACAGCGTATGGCGCTCGGGCCGCTCGGCATTTTCGCCATAGCAATCTCATCCAGTCGTGTGAGATGGCCACCGACGTTGTAGCTGAAACGTCGGGTCAGGTTATCCACCCGCACCTCTTCGCTCAGCCGGTCCGAAGCGTCGTAGGCAAAGCTGTATGTGGCGTTGTTTTCGTTGACCAGCGCGGTCAGGCGAATGGCCTTGTCGTACTCGTAGCGAACCCGTTGGCCCTTGGCGTCCTGGCGGCTGCTCGGCAGGCCGCGGGCCGTGCGCATTAGGCGAGTGGTCTGGCCCTTGCCGTCGGTGTGGCTGAGCACCTGACCGTAGACGTTGTAGGTAAAGGTTTCCGTGGTGCTGTCCGGGTGGCTGATGCGCAGCACTTCGCCTTCCGGCTTGCGCTCCAGGCTGGTAGTCTGGTTCAGCGCATCGGTCACCGCCACCAGGTGCTGACGCTCGTCGTAGCGGTAGTACGTGCTCTTGCCCGAGCAGTCCTGATAACGCTCGACCTAGGCCTAGGGTTAGCATACTGAAACGACTGAGACAATGTTGGCAGTCGCCTCAGGCATCAAATATTAAAGAACAAGCCTGCAAACACTACCACTTTGACCAAGCCAGATATTGCTGTAGCTTCTTGACGAAACTTTGAAATACAAAAGCTATCCAATCAATTTTAGATCCAGCTAAACTTATAGAGCCATAATTCTTGAATCCACTAAAACACATCAAACTTAACCATTCCAGACGGGAATGAGTCAGGGAAAAAATTTGGTTTTACACCCCCAGAAAGAATACCCGCCAAAGTTGTAGTCAAGTCTGACTGAAAATACTCAACATCAGGAGACCGAGACGCAATGATGGCAGTTCCCCAAGAGTCACTATCCTCTATAGAATCAACCGTCCAAAATATGTAGTCACCATTATCAGTCACGCCCACAGGAATCAAACCACCCGAAGCCGGGTAAATTAAATAATTATAATAATCAGGATCGGACTCTATTAGCTCCTTCAAATCACCCAACACAAACTTAAACTGATCGAAAAAATTTATATTTTCGTTATTGCTGAATGGATTGAAAATAAGTATAAAATCCGCTACTCGCCCTGCCCCATAAAAATTGATAAAATCAATATAATCGGATGGAAATGGTAGACCCTGCTCTATTTCAGGCCATTTTCTTCCCATTCCCGAGTCTACAGGGCTTTGTGGGGAAGGCATTAGTGCAGTCAAATTATTAATAGCCATATCTACATTCCTGGGGGCTTAGCACAGTGAGGTTTTCAAATAATCCGCCCGAGCCTTCTGCCTTAATTGTAATGCCAGCTGGAATCCTGCAAGGCCCATGGTAAATTGGCACAATATTTACGTCAACGACTTGACCTTGCTCTAGAGCTTTTCTTATCCGGCCCTCCACAGCACTCATCACAGGCGTGTTAGCCGGGCGCTGTTGAATTGTGATGAGGTTTCGCGCGTCATCACCGGCCCCACCCAATGCCTTCCTAGCAAGTGACCTCTTGCCCTATTAGAGCCCGCCCCGGTAATGAACCCTGGGGGTTGAATATTAGGATTAGCATGGGTACCACTATTAATATGACTAGAATTTAATCGTGCCTGAACCCCTGTTGGGCGACCCAAGCTATCCAGCTCACCATACTTAATACCACAAGGGCTCAATCCGAGGGGATCAATCCAGCCAAGTGAATTTGAAGCATACCTGTAAAGAGAATGGCCTTGTCGTACTCGTACCGAACCCGTAGGCCTTGGCATCCTGGCGGCTGCTCGGCAGGCCGCGGGCCGTGCGCATCAGACGGGTGGTCTGGCCCTTGCCGTCGGTGTGGCTGAGTACCTGACCGTAGACGTTGTAGGTGAAGGTTTCCGTGGTGCCGTCCGGGTGGCTGATGCGCTGCACTTCGCCGTCGGGCTTGCGCTCAACATAAGCTCTTTGCCACTTCTTGCCCTAGGCTCTGTACGAAAAGCCTTGATACTTGTTCATGCTGCGTTGAAAACAGCCTCGGAATGCTCATGTACTCCAGTACACTCCGCTTCCTCGGCTGTTTTCGCCTTGCCTGACCTGCGTCTCAAGACTTTTCGTACAGAGCCTAGAAACAATCCTTAGTAAACTTTGCAATCTAGAATTCTAAAAAAGCGTCATTTTCAATATAGTATTTAAAAGCCTCAAAGTAATCCTCAACAGTGGCCGAGGGAAGCTGCTGGTCCGTATAATTAATTACATCCTGTATCATTGGAGTGTCTAGTGTTTCGATCCATCCTTCATTAGCCACCTGCGGCGGGAGATAATCAGTCGAATCTGGGGGAAAGTCACGACTATCTAATGAGAACGCACCCTTTGTATCCAGGGTCCAATTGCTATTTGGTAAATAGAACCAAGAGTCCGGCATTTTATCCAGATTCTCTAGAACTTCCCGTATGCTATAAACTCTCATAACCACCTCAGCACGATGTGTTTTGTAATGCCTTAAATCCACCCTTTTGATTAGGGTGTGAACTGGCTTGCACCGGTCCCTTCGCTTGGTGTTGCGCTCTCGGAATAAGCTCTATATCTTTAGGAGACTGAGCATTATGGTGCCAAGAGTGGTTTGGTGGGCTTCTGTCACTGAAGCCTCCTCTGGGTCCGGGTTGAATATGCTCCACTACTTCAGCGGGTAAAGCAGCCTTAAGCTCAGGGTATTGTAGCGTACGATTGTATAGCTCTCCATTAGCATATTTGAAATGCGCCCCCTGTTCAAACTATGAATTTCTTGCAGCATCTCTACACTGGTCCATACGCTATATTTTGAACCAGATAGCGGACGGCCACTACCGTCTACACCAGACCACCCCCACGGATCAATCCAATTGATAGGATTGAGCGTATAAAAATATAAATTTAGCCCACCCGCTAATCCAATCGGGTCTTGAGTAGCAAAGCACCCAGCTTCCGGATCATAATATCTAAAGGTATTGTAGTGCAGGCTTGATTCATAATCAAAGTACTGGCCTTGGAAGCGTAGGTTCTGCTCAACCTTACTAACAGGTAGATGCTCTATCGCCCCCCCAAGAGCGATAGGTCGCCTGCCAAACGATCTTGCCGTCGCTGTCCGTCAACTCCAACGGTGTACCAATCTGGTCAGTATGGAAGTAATAGACCTTCTGCCCTTCCCCTTCCCCTTCAACCTGATCAACCCGCGCCAACGGCGCATAGCGACCCGGCTCGTACAAGTACAAGATGCTCTGCGTAGGCGTCTCCTCGCGCAGCATTCTCAGCCCTTGCCACAGGAAGCGCTTCTGCTCGACCTCGCCCTTGATTTCAGCCTGTTTGGCCACCCGCCGTCCCAGACTGTCATACCGGTACTGCCCGGTGCTCTCCAGTCTGTCACCGACATACGTTTCAGCTTTAACCCGCCGGTTCTCACAGTCATAGCTGAAGTGCTGCAGCTTGCTGTGCCCCGAGCGCTTCTCGATCAGGTTACCCCACGGGTCGTAGCGGTACTCCTGATCGCGCCACTGTTTGATCCGGTTGTCCTTGACCTTGTCGAACTGCCGCGCATTGAAGTCCAGGCGGTTGGCTGCCGGGTCTTAGCGGAATTCCTCGCTGCCGATCAACGAGCCGGTATCGCGACTGCGCAACTGGCCGTTGGCTTCGTATTCGTCCTTGATCTCGCCGCGTAGCTTGTCGAGGGTACGCACCAGTTCACCGGCCGGGTCGTACTGGTAACGGCGGTGGATCGGGTTGTGGCAGGCTGAAGTCGATTTCATCGGGGATCAGCTTGCGGCCCATCGCGATGTCGACGGGGTTGCCGACCAGGCCGCCGATAGCTCTGCGGGCCACGGGTTCGACCACGTAACGGCTGGCCACCTCACCGGCGACGAAGCCGGACGTGAACTTCAGGGCGCAAGGCATGACGGCTTTCATGCCGGCTTGGGTACCGGCCTTGGTCAACTGGGTTAATATTTAGTAGATAGTTTATAAATCACCTTGTATCAATAGCAATTAGAGCTCATCAAACTCCGCCCATGGATCATACTTATAGGAACTATCCACCTTACTAAACGAAACCCCCTTTAAATCACTTGCCGCCAACAAGAACCGCTCACTGCAAAATAACTCCAGCGTCTCTTGGCAACGAAAAATATCACTTTTTACAGATTTAGAAACCACAAACAAGTCTATTTTATCAATACTCACCGAGCAAGGGTAAAGCGGACTGTTAATTATGACGCCGCTGTCAATATCTTTTGACACTTCGTATATGGAACGCTCTTTATCCATCGCCACCAAGCTTTCGCCCGGAAGAAAAATAAAAAATTCACCTTGTCTTATTTTGTTTCCAGACTTCAAGTCAAAGGGAACAGCCCTGTACTTGGCACCCACACTATCGCAAACGTCTAAGAATTTTTTTGAAACATATATAGCACCGACCTGATAAAAATCGAAATCTAAATTTCCAAAATCCAAATCCAAATCCAAACTCGTCAACTCAAGACTATAGTGATGCTTTATATCCAACCTTTCAGGATTCGATTCGTAGGGATCCCATTCGAATTTCTGGCAATTGAAAAAACCTGCCATGCTCACAGGACATCCTGCCTCCGTCGAGTTATAGTTCATAACATAGTAATTCTCTTCATTCTCACTCATAGCAAGCGCCCCGTAATCGCATCCACTACAAACCTGTTATAAAATTATGCGTTCAATTCCACACCTTACAAACAGCATCTCACGACACATCAAAACATAGCCCAGGCTCTACAGCCTCAATATCGACCATTAGCAATGGATTAATAATAGGCTCATTTTCTTCCCTGCTGGCAGTGATTACCGACAGCGGAGGTCCAACGCCGACATTTGGAATGTAAAAACCCATGACACTGATTTCGACCTTCAACAACTCCCCTTCCCCACCTATGTGTATCTTTGGAAAGCTCTTGCCAAGGTATTCAGGCCAATTCAGCAAAAACTCACCTGGAACAACGCTTGGATTTTGAATATCATGACGCAATCTATAGGTACCTTGAAACTGGGGATTCATGAGTTTTGGGATATAAGCAGCATCTTCAGGCCCGCTCAAGCCATACAGATAATAGTGCCACGGCGTCATCCCCCAAATTAAAACTAATAAGCCTTCCGAAAACAGCTCATTGGCAATTTCAGTCTGGCAGAATGCGTCCTTAAGATTAATAACGCCACTACCCAACCTGGAAATAACATACTCATTCATTTTATCCAAGTCAGCAAGGTAAAAACCCAACTCTCCGTACCCATCATACACCGGACGCTTGGAACTTGATTCTATGTGCGTGCCTACATCGCCGCTAGAGAGGGAAACCGTGACATGCAATATTTCGGAGTATTGCAGTAGCGGCTTAATATGATCCGGCACCTCACCAAACGCTTCCAGCGGAACTTCTAATGAAATTTCAACAAACAACTTGTAGAAGTTTCGAGCCTGCCTCTGTTCGTCCAGCAATAGTTTTTCGCAGCCGAGATCTAGTACAACTGGCCCGTCGGACTCGACAATTATGGATATTTCCTTGGAGGAAATCTCTCGCGCACGCACAGCACTAGCATATCTAGCTCGCTCTTCACCAAACCAGCCTACAACAACTTTTCTCTGGATAGACCCAAACTCGCCAAAATCGAATTCATTCAACCCCACTACCGCACTACCAATCTCTAGCTTACCGCCAGCCACTAGCCTCGAATCATTAACTGTTACGTAACTAACTTTAGCGTTATTCATCAACTACACCCTGGCAAACTTGCACCTTTGGATCGCGCCCATGCCTTGGTTGCTGCCCAACCCTCGGCAGGGGAAACATTTGCAGCAATAATACGCCCAGGATTTCCGTTCTCAACAAGCCTTAAATCCCCTCTAAGGTGGGAAATTTCCGGGTTATTGTAATGTGCCTCCAACGACTGCAACCATTTCTCATTCGTTAGGCCTTCGGATTTGAAAGCATCTAGCGTCACGGCCGGCTTGGTACTCGCGCCCAAACCATTGTAACCGTGCATACCGCTGTGCTCCATTCTATTCCATTGCCCAGGCTCCAGCCAGAACATGGAAGGGACGTTATTAAATGAGTTGAACGGGGTATCCCTAAAGAGGTAGCTAAAAAATGAGGAACCATGTGATGCCCCACTTTAACTGGGTTGGCCAATGGCATCCAGCCGAGAGGATCAATCCATAGTATTGGATTCGGGCCGTAACGATAAAGATTATCCCCCATCAAACCTAATGGATCCTGCACTATAAATCTACCCATTTCAGGATCATAATAGCGGAACATATTATAATGCAGACTTGCCTCATGATCGAAGTACTGCCCTTGGAACCGAAGGTTCTGCTCGACCTTATCGACAACCAATTGCTTTATCGAACCCCAAGACCGATACGTCGCCTGCCAAACAATCTTGCCATCGCTGTCCGTTAGCTCCAGCGGCGTACCAATCTGGTCAGTATGGAAGTAGTAAACCTTCTGCCCTTCCCCTTCAACCTGATCAACCCGCGCCAACGGCGCATAGCTACCCGGCTCGTACAGGTACAAGATGCTCTTCGCAGGCGATTCCTCCCGCAGCATCCTCAGCCCCTGCCAGAGGAAGCGCTTCGTAAGGGATCCATCATCCCCACATTCCAACCGCCCACCTGATTCCCGATGCTGTGCTCCCGATTTCTTTCTGGAGCCAGCCCACCATGATGCGCCCCGACAGCAAAGTCGAAAAAGTCTACCTCTACCCCAAGCCCGTGGACTTTCGAAAGTCCATCGACGGCCTCACTGCCCTGGTCGAACTGGACATCAAGGTCGCCGTGTTCGACCCGGTACTTTTCGTCTTCCTCAATAAAGCCCGTAACCGCATCAAGGTGTTGTATTGGGAGCGCAACGGCTTCTGCCTTTGGCTCAAGCGCCTCGAAGCCGAGCGTTTCAAAACTTCACCCGACGCGACCGACGAAGCTATCGTGCTGACCGTCCAGGAACTGAATTGGCTACTCGACGGTTTCGAACTCTGGCGCAACCGTCCGCATCAGGTTTTGACTCCTCGTTTCGTCGCCTGACCGGGTAATCCGGGCCATGATTTCAGTGCCCGATAACCTTCCTGACGACCCTGCCGCGCTCAAACTACTGCTTGCGCAGTTGTTGGTCGAGCGCACGGTCGACAAAGGTCAGATCGTCGATCTTAAAGGACAGGTCAAGCTGCTGCGTGACCGATTATTCAATCGCAAGTCCGAGCAAACCGTCGAGTCCAACACGCCCCAACTGGCGTTGTTCAATGAACCCGAAAGTCAGTGGGTACCTACCGCTGATGATGCCGACGAAGAAGTTGTTGCGCCAAGCAAGCAGCGCGGCAAACGCAAGCCACTGTCGGCTGACCTGCCACGCATTGAAGTCATTCATGACTTGCCCGAGCACGAACTGACTTGCGCCTGTGGTTGCCGCAAACACGTGATTGGCGAGCAAACCAGCGAACAACTCGACATCGTGCCGATGCAGATCCGTGTGCTTAAACACGTTCGCAAAATCTATGGCTGCCGTGGCTGCGAAACCGCGCCGGTCACCGCTGACAAGCCGGCCCAATTGATTGAAAAGAGCATGGCCAGCCCCAGCGTGCTGGCGATGTTGCTGACCACCAAGTACGTCGATGGCCTGCCGCTGCACCGCTTCGAGACGGTGCTGAACCGACATGGTATCGAGATCCCCCGGCAAACCCTGGCCCGCTGGGTCATCCAGTGCAGCGAACACTTTCAGCCACTGCTGAACCTGATGCGTGACCGCCTGCTGGAAAGCCCGGTGATCCATTGCGATGAAACTCGCGTGCAGGTGCTCAAAGAGCCGGATCGTGATCCGACCAGCCAATCCTGGATGTGGGTGCAGGCCAGTGGCCCGCCTGATCGACAAGTCGTGCTGTTCGATTACACCACCAGCCGCGCGCAGGAGGTGCCGCTGCGCCTGCTGGAGGGCTATCGCGGTTACGTGATGACCGATGATTACGCCGGCTACAACGCGTTGGCGCTACAGCCGGGCGTTGAACGACTGGCGTGCATGGCGCATCTCCGGCGTAAATTCGTCGAAGCGCAGAAGGTGCAGCCTAAGGGCAAGACCGGTCGCGCCGATGTTGCGCTGACGATGATCAACAAACTGTATGGCATCGAACGCGACCTCAAGGATGCCAGCGATGAACAGCGATTCCTCGGTCGTCAGGAACGAAGCCTGCCGATCCTTGAGCAGTTGAAAAGTTGGCTCGACAAGACGCACTCACAGGTGACACCGCAAAGCGTACTGGGCAAGGCGGTGCTTTACCTGGCAAACAACTGGAACCGCTTGGAGCGGTATGTCGAGGCGGGCCACCTGCCGATCGACAACAACCTGGCAGAGCGGGCCATAAAGCCGTTTGTGATCGGGCGCAAAGCTTGGCTGTTCAGTGACACGCCCACGGGAGCCACGGCTAGCGCGCAGATCTACAGCTTGGTCGAAACCGCCAAGGTCAACGGCCAAGAGCCCTATACGTGGCTGCGCCACGTCCTGGAGCGACTGCCGCACGCCTCATCGGTAGCAGACTACGAAGCGCTGCTGCCATGGAACTGTTCGCCAGAGATGCCACGGTAACCTTGGCTTCCACCTTGTGGTAGGTGGGGTTCATGGATCGGTTACCGTTTTCTCACCCCCCTCCAAAACCTCTAACTCATCAGTCGCAGGATCATAAGTGGCAGGCTTAGTGCACCCAAGATCGACAAGTCGCCCATAATTAGACTTATCCTTAACGGCATATTTATCAAGTATCTCCTAAAGTTGCTTTGCATACTTTTCTTTTAGCTGAGAATCTTCTACCCCCTGAGCCAGGCTTTTTTTACGCTGGCCAAAGAACTCAACCTCCCAGCAGTTCATTTCCCTCATGAAAGCTACTAGTTCACTAGGAGTGATTCAGCACTATATTTCCTTAGTCATTTTAATTCCAAAAAATACCTTCAAGAATTTTCTCGCCTTTACAATACACATCACAGATTGGCGATGATAAGATCCAGCCCCAAAAAAAACAGACGTTACATTCATGCCATTCCCAATACAGATTCAACGGCGCTAAAGTATTTTATATCTTCGTCTTTGAAAATATCTACCCCTTCCAAAAAATATGCTTTGCATAAATACTCCAACGCATCTGGATTTTCTTGTTCGTATAGACACTCGCCTAAACGAAGAATTACGAACGCATTCTGTGCGCCGTCCGGGCCGTTGGCGGCTTCAAAAAACTCGCTCAAGGCCCGACTATAGTCCTGCATAAAAAATAGAGCGTCCCCAATACTGGCCTTCAACCAAACGAACGCCTCCCACTGCTCGATGGGTTCAGGCAGTTTGACCAAGGCAGCCGTGAACGCTTCGACAGCATCAGGATATCGACCTTTTTCCATCAGCAGATTACCCTGTTCACTAAGAACCAGTATCTCCTCATGAACCTGATCTGGTAAAAATCCCATTCTTTAACCTTTGAAACCAGCAAAGAAGGCGAGATATTTTTTATCAAATCCCTTGAATGCTCTCTCGCCGCCCATATCGAAAGCTTTTTTCATTTCGTCAAATGCATATCCCTCCTCACCCAACCCGAGAAAACATGCACCAAGAATGATAAAACTGGACGTTTCTCGAGGTGGTTTCGACTCAACCGCCTTGAGCGCCCATATCTTCGCACTTTCATAATCTTGCTGCTTCAAATAGACCTCGGAATTGCATTTTTCGATCCAGTGGCAAAGATCCCACTGCTCTTTTGGGTCGGGAAGCATACTCCACGATTCTTTGTACTTTTCTAAAGCAGCCTGATAAGCCCCTTTCTCTTGCAGTGCATTTCCAGACTCCATAGCCGCTACTATTCTTTGATACAGCTGCAAGTTCACTTCCGACAAATCTTTCATAAACACCTCAATATTGAAAACTTTCGTGCGGACCAACAATATTATCTGGCGACCGGTAGAACTGATTCAATTTTGCACCTGCCGACCTGTTATACGATTAATGCTCCAGCTCATAGTTCTTCGGATCAAGCATCCACTTTCTAACCTCCTTAGACTTAGCTCCAAAGAACCCACTTCTATCATTCCAACATGTTACCGCATCATACTTATGTGCCATATCGGCCTCTCCAACCGAATACCACTGCTTATCGGTCGAGCTTTTAAATTCCATCGAGTCACCTTCACCTCTAATTCGACCCTCGCCTCTCATATTTTCAATTACTTTTCGGCCGGTCCTGCTAGATTTGCCAGGAGTTCTGCCCAGATACTCTGTTCGACAGCTTAGCCCCCAAGGATCAATCCATCCAGTGGTACTAGGTGCAAAAATGTATAAATTATCACCACCGAGCAAGCTTATAGGGTCATGAGAAATAAATCGTCCAATTTAAGGATCATAATATCGGAACGTATTGTAATGAAGCTCCGTTTCAACATCAAAGTACTGGCCCTGGAGCCGTAGATTCTGCTCGACTTCATTGATCGCCAGTTGCTCAATCGCCCCCCAAGACCGATACGTCGCCTGCCAAACAATCTTGCCCTCGCTGTCCGTCAACTCCAACGGCGTACCAATCTGATCCGTATGGAAGTAATAGACCTTCTGCTCTTCCCCTTCAACTTGATCGACCCGCGCTAACGGCGCATAGCTACCCGGCTCGTACAGGTACAAGATGCTCTTCGCAGGCGTTTCCTCCCGCAGCATCCTCAGCCCCTGCCAGAGGAAGCGCTTCTGTTCGACCTCGCCCTTGATTTCAGCCTGCTTGGCCACCCGCCCCCCAAGGCTGTCGTACCGGTACTCGCCTTGGCTTTCCAGCTTGCCATTGACCAACGTCTCCGCCCGCACCAGCCGGTTCTCGCAGTCATAGCTGAAGTGCTGCAGCTTACTGTGCCCCGAGCGCTTCTCGATCAGGTTGCCCCACGGGTCGTAGCGGTACTCCTGATCCCGCCACTGTTTGATCCGGTTGTCCTTGACCTTGTCGAATTGCCGCGCATTGAAGTCCAGGCGGTTGGCTGCCGGGTCGTAGCGGAACTCCTCACTGCCGATCAGCGAACCGGTATCGCGACTGTGCACCTGCGAAAGCTTGTCGGCCGGCAAGGTCGAGGCAAACTGCCAGGCCTTGCGCCCCATGGCGTCATAACCGAAGCAACTGGTGAGCTTGCCCTGGGTCCGGTACACCTCGCGGTGCAGGTCATCGCGCTCCATGTCGCTGATCACCTGACCATCCAGGTTCAGCTGGTGCAGGTGACCGCTGCCGTAGTACAGGTGATTGACCTTGCGCCCATCCGGGAGGGTCAGCGTGGTCAGGTTGCTGAGTGGGTCGTACTCGTAGCCGAGCGTGCCGTCAGGGCTGATTTCTTGGGTCAGCCGACCGATCAGATCGTAGGCGTACTCAAGCTTTTCTTCCGTGATCCCAAGCTGCTTGCCGATCCCGGTCGGTTGCCGCTCGATGCTCAGCAAACGGTCACCGTCGTCGTATGCGAATGTCTGGCTCACATCACGGTTGATCTTGGCGACCAAACGGCCAATGGCATCACGCTCGAACAGCGTATGGCGCTCGGGCCGCTCGGCATTTTCGCCATAGCCAATCTCATCCAGTCGTGTGAGATGGCCACCGACGTTGTAACTGAAACGCCGGGTCAGGTTATCCACCCGCACTTCTTCGCTCAGCCGGTCCGAAGCGTCGTAGGCAAAGCTGTACGTGGCGTTGTTCTCGTTGACCAGCGCGGTCAGGCGAATGGCCTTGTCGTACTCGTAGCGAACCCGCTGGCCCTTGGCATCCTGGCGGCTGCTCGGCAGTCCACGGGCCGTGCGCATCAGGCGGGTGGTCTGGCCCTTGCCGTCGGTGTGGCTGAGCACCTGACCGTAGACGTTGTAGGTGAAGCTTTCCGTGGTGCCGTCCGGGTGGCTGATGCGCAGCACTTCGCCGTCGGGCTTGCGCTCCAGCGTGGTGGTCTGGTTCAGCGCGCCTGTTACCGCGACCAGGTGCTGGCGCTCGTCATAGCGGTAGTACGTGCTCTTGCCCGAGCAGTCCTGATAGCGTTCGACCTGGGCCAGGGTGTTCCACCACAGGTACTTGGACTTGTAGGTCGCATCGATGATGGTGTGCGGCAGGCCGTCATCGCTGTTCAGGTACTCGGTCATCTGGCCGAGGGCATCGAATTCGGCGAGCAGGTTGCCCTTGTCGTCGTAGCGCGCTCGCTAGGTGCTGCCATCCGGGTAGCTGACCTGGGTCACCAGCGTGGTCAGGTGGTGATATTCGTACTGGGTCTTGCGGCCGAGCGGATCGGTTTCTTCGAGCAGGCGGGAGAACTCGTCGTACTTGAATTGCAGGCGGTTACCGTCCGGCAAGGTCAGGCCGACCATGTTGCCGTGTTCGTCCAGCTCGATGGCGTAACACTCGCCGCCATAGTCGCGGCTGGCGACCACGCGGTGGTCGGCGTTGTACTGCACTTCCAGCTCGCGGCCGAGCACGTCGGTGGCCCAGCTGGTGCGGCTATCGAGATCGTAGCGGAAGTGGTAGTGCTCGCCGTCGCTGGTCCAGTGTTCGACCACGCGTGGCTTGTCGCCCTGGGTTTGCCAACGGTAGTGGCAGCCCAGCCCCAGCGCGTTGCTGTGGGTCACCATCAGGCCGTCGGCGTAGCTGAAGCTGCGCACGGTGTCGCCGTTGCGGTTGATCACCGCGCTCAGCTGGCCGTGTTCGTCGTAGCGGTACTGTGTGAGCGTTTCAACGGCCTAGTTGTCGAATTATCGGCTAAAAGAGCAATCTCGCCTGACTGCTGCAGGACGTTCTATTCAGTGTGACTCGTTTACTGGAATGACTGAGGCTAACGCCTCAGCCCTCCGACGTTAAGTTATTAAAGATCCCAGCCACACTAAATCCACTTAGAAAGTATAGCGCCGAAGGTTGAATTAAAGCCAGCATTCACTGACATTCACGCTAAAGCGCTAAAGCGCTAAAGCCAGTAAAAGCTTTCAGCCTTCAGGGCAACACCTCACACACTCACTGATCAACTTGATCCTCATGAATCAAGGACCCAATGAACTCATTAAATGAAAACGAAAGAACCCGTTGAGCATTGATGTGATTTAGATGCATATCAATATCGGGCTGAAAAATGTCCACCGCAAAATAAATCACCTTGCCCTCATTTTTATCAAGGCAAATAAAGTTACCCGCCTCATCTACGGCAAATGGCACCAAGTGTGCTGGCAAGACATTCCTGCTCACCATCAACCTGAAACAACCACCTATGTACTTAGTCTCATTCTTGTCTACAGCGCCATCACTAGCAATACTCTTAAAATCTTCAACTCTAATCGGCTCATAATTTTCGTCTTCCGCCCAAAATGCCCGATTAGGCTCACCCCCATTGAAGGTCAGGTATAGCGCCCTAAATTCCGCAGGAAATCTCATACCGATTTCAGACTCAAGTGCATCAATATCAAGCCCTGAAATAGCGACATCAGAATTGAAGAGTTTAAAATCATCCACCATATAGTCCTCAACAAGTTGTAGACGTTATTTTTTGTGGGCGCCCTTTCAGCCACCCCTTGTCCTGCGAGATAGCTACAGCTTCAGGTGTCCCGTAAGATCCAGAAGGCAAACCGAAATGCTTCTCGAATTGTGCCACCGACCCTGTACGGGGCAACGAAGCCTCGTGCGCGGCCTGAGTTACTAACTGCATTGTTCCCTTACCAGTTACAGGATCGAAATCATCCAAATGATGCCAAGTATATTTACCAATCGATTTGACCTGAGCCTTTGACAAACCAGCTTGCTTGTAAGCTTCAGTAAAGTCTCGACCTCGAGACCCTTGCATTTGAATAGATACGATATTTTTTTGGTTGCCGGTTACGGGGAACAACTCAGGCGAACCCTCAAAATTCACACTCTTGAAAGATAGCCCCCAAGGATCAATCCATGCAGTGGCATTAGGCGCATATTGGTAAAGATTTACACCGCCACCTAAACCCAATGGATCTTGAGTTACAAAGCGCCCAATATCCGACGCATAATAACGGAAGGTATTATAATGCAGCTCACTCTCAACGTCGAAGTATTGCCCTTGAAATCGAAGGTTCTGCTCGACTTCACTAATATCTAGCTGCTCTAGCATGCCCCACGAGCGGTACGTAGCTTGCCAAACGACTGCGCCATCGCTGTTCGTAAGCTCCAGCGGCGTGCCAATCTGGTCAGTATGGAAGTAATAGACCTTCTGCCCTTCCCCTTCCGCCTGGTCAACTCGCGCCAACGGCGCATATCTACCCGGCTCGTACAGGTACAAGATGCTGTGCCCAGGAGTTTCCTCCCGCAGCATCCGCAAGCCTTGCCAGAGGAAGCGCTTCTGCTCTACCTCGCCATTCATTTCCGCCTGTTTGGCTATTCGCCTCCCCAAGCTGTCGTACCGGTACTCGCCTTGGCTATCCAGCTTGCCATTGACCAACGTCTCCGCCCGCACCAGCCGGTTCTCGCAGTCATAGATAAAGTGCTGCAGCTTGCAGTGCCCCGAGCGCTTCTCGATCAGGTTGCCCCACGGGTCGTAGCGGTACTCTTGATCCCGCCACTGTTTGATCCGGTTGTCCTTGACCTTGTCGAACTGCCGCGCATTGAAGTCCAGGCGGTTGGCTGCCGGGTCGTAGCGGAATTCCTCGCTGCCGATCAAGGAGCCAGTATCACGACTGCGCAACTGGCCGTTGGCTTCGTATTCGTACTTGATCTCACCGCGTAGTTTGTCGAGGGTACGCACCAGTTCACCGGCCGGGTCGTACTGGTAACGGCGGTGGATCGGGTTGTAGGCGTGCTCGACCAGCAACGAGGTATTGATGCCGGTGTTATGCACTTGCGAGAGCTTGTCGGCCGGCAAGGTCGAGGCAAACTGCCAGGCCTTGCGCCCCATGGCGTCATAACCGAAGCAACTGGTGAGCTTGCCCTGCGTGCGGTACACCTCGCGGTGCAGGTCATCGCGCTCCATGTCGCTGATCACCTGACCATCCAGGTTCAGCTGGTGCAGGTGGCCACTGCCGTAATACAGGTGATTGACCTTACGCCCATCCGGCAGGATCAGCGTGGTCAGGTTGCTGAGCGGGTCGTACTCGTAGCTGAGCGTGCCGTCAGGGGTGATTTCTTTCGTCAGCCGACCGAGCAGATCGTAGGTGTATTCCAGCTTCTCTTCTGTGATCCCAAGCTGCTTGCCGATCCCGGTCGGTTGCCGCTCGATGCTCAGCAAACGGTCACCGTCGTCATAGGTGAATCGCTGTTGTGCGTCGCTATTCAGTTTGGCGATCAGGCGACCAATGGCATCACGCTCAAAGAGCGTATGGCGCTCTGGCCGCTCGGCATTTTCGCCATAGCCAATCTCATCCAGTCGTGTGAGATGGCCACCGACGTCGTAGCTGAAACGCCGGGTCAGGTTATCCACCCGCACTTCTTCGCTCAGCCGGTCCGAAGCGTCGTAGGCAAAGCTGTACGTGGCGTTGTTCTCGTTGACCAGCGCGGTCAGGCGAATGGCCTTGTCGTACTCGTAGCGAACCCGCTGTCCCTTGGCATCCTGGCGGCTGCTCGGCAGGCCACGGGCGGTGCGCATCAGGCGGGTGGTCTGGCCCTTGCCGTCGGTGTGGCTGAGCACCTGCCCGTAGACGTTGTAGGTGAAGCTTTCCGTGGTGCCGTCCGGGTGGTTGATGCGCAGCACTTCGCCGTCGGGCTTGCGCTCCAGTGTGGTGGTCTGGTTCAGCGCGTCTGTTACCGCGACCAGGTGCTGGCGTTCGTCATAGCGGTAGTACGTGCTCTTGCCCGAGCAGTCCTGGTAGCGCTCGACCTGGGCCAGGGTGTTCCACCACAGGTACTTGGACTTGTAGGTGGCATCGATGATGGTGTGCGGCAGGCCGTCATCGCTGTTCAGGTACTCGGTCATCTGGCCGAGGGCATCGAGTTCGGCGAGCAGGTTGCCCTTGTCGTCGTAGCGCGCTCGCCAAGTGCTGCCATCCGGGTAGCTGACCTGAGTCACCAGCGTGGTCAGGTGGTGATACTCGTAAACGGTCTTGCGCCCCAGCGGGTCGGTCTCTTCGAGCAGTCGGGAGAATTCGTCGTACTTGAATTGCAGGCGGTTACCGTCCGGCAAGGTCAGGCCAACCATATTGCCGTGTTCGTCAAGCTCGATGGCGTAACGCTCGCCGCCATAATCGCGGCTGGCGACCACGCGGTGGTCGGCGTTGTACTGCACTTCCAACTCGCGGCCAAGGTAAGCGCTCCATGAACCCCACATTCAAAGCGCTCAGCTGATCCCCAATGCTGTGCTCCCGATTTCTTTCTGGAGCCCGCACGCCATGATGCGTCCCGACGCCAAAGTCGAAAAAGTCTATCTCTACCCCAAGCCCGTCGACTTCCGAAAATCCATTGATGGCTTGGCGGCGCTGGTCGAGTTGGACATCAAGGTGGCGGTGTTCGACCCCGTGCTCTTCGTATTTCTCAACAAATCCCGCAACCGTGTGAAGATCTTGTACTGGGAGCGCAACGGCTTCTGTCTTTGGCTCAAGCGCCTGGAATCCGAGCGATTCAAAACATCACCTGACGCCACCGACGAAGCGATTGTCCTCACCGTCCAGGAACTGAACTGGTTACTCGACGGTTTTGACCTCTGGCGCAATCGCCCGCATCAGGTTTTGACGCCGCGATTCGTCGCCTGATTCGTTATAATCCGGGGCATGATTTCCATGCCCGAAGACCTTCCCGATGACCCCGTACTGCTCAAGCAGATGCTTGCGCAGTTATTGATGGAGCGCACGGTCGATAAGGGCCAGATCGTCGATCTCAAAGAGCAGGTCAAGCTACTGCGCGACCGTCTGTTCAGTCGCAAGTCCGAGCAGACCGTTGAAACCAACACGCCGCAGCTCGCGTTGTTCAACGAACCGGAAAGCCTGTCGATACCTCCGGTCGATGACGACGAAGAAGTGGTCGCGCCAACACTGCGTCGTGGCAAGCGCAAACCGCTGTCCGCTGACCTGCCGCGCATTGAAGTCATCCACGAACTGCCCGAACACGAGCAGGCCTGTGCCTGTGGTTGCCGCAAACACGTGATCGGTGAAGAAACCAGCGAGCAGCTGGATATCGTGCCGATGCAGATCCGGGTGCTCAAACACATCCGTAAAATTTACGGTTGCCGTGGTTGTGAAGCCGCTCCGGTCACCGCTGACAAACCCGCACAGTTGATCGAGAAGAGCATGGCCAGCCCGAGCGTGCTGGCCATGCTGTTGGCCACCAAGTATGTCGATGGCTTGCCGCTGCACCGTTTTGAAACGGTGCTGAGCCGACACGGTATCGAGATTCCGCGCCAGACTTTGGCGCGCTGGGTGATTCAGTGCGGTGAGCACCTGCAACCACTGCTGAATCTGATGCGCGACCGGTTGCTGGAAAGCCCGGTCATCCATTGCGATGAAACCCGCGTCCAAGTTCTTAAAGAACCGGATCGAGACCCGACCAGCCAATCCTGGATGTGGGTGCAAGCCAGTGGGCCACCGGATCGGAAAGTCGTGCTGTTCGACTACACCTCCAGCCGTGCGCAGGAGGTGCCGTTGCGCTTGCTGGAAAGTTATCGCGGCTATGTGATGACGGACGATTACGCCGGCTACAACGCCTTGGCGTTGCAGCCGGGTGTCGAACGATTGGCGTGCATGGCGCATGCGCGTCGCAAGTTTGTTGAAGCTCAGAAAGTGCAGCCCAAGGGCAAAGCCGGACGCGCGGATATGGCGCTGTCATTGATCAATAAGCTATATGGCATTGAGCGTGAACTGAAGGACGCCAGTGATGAGCAGCGATTGACTGGCCGGCAGGAGAAGAGCCTGCCGATCCTGGGGCAGTTGAAAAGTTGGCTGGACAAAACGCAGCCACATGTGACGTCGCAAAGTGTGCTCGGCAAGGCGGTGAATTACCTGGCGAGCAATTGGAGTCGGCTGGAGCGTTATGTGGAGGCTGGGTATTTGCCGATCGACAATAACCCGGCAGAGCGCGCAATAAAGCCATTTGTGATTGGCCGCAAAGGGCGGTCTCAGTGACCAAGTGCAACACCCGAGGTAAGGTGCTGCATGACTACTCACTACACCCACTTGACCATCGAAGAGCGCGTAACGCTAATGATCATGCGTATGCAAGGCGCCTCGCTGCGAGCCATCGCCCAAGTTCTTGGGCGCCAACCCAGCACGCTGAGTCGAGAGGTGCGGCGCCAGTCGCAGCCTGGGCACTATGACGCCAGCACTGCCGGTGCTCGAGCCCGTGCCCTCAGACACGTCCCGAGGCGCAGCAAGCTTCTTGCCCCTGGTTCTGAACTGTTCCAGGTCGTACACAGCATGTTAGCCAAGGGCTGGTCTCCTCAGCAAATTGCCGCCAGACTCAAGGACTACTGGCCTGATAATCCTGAGCGGCATGTGAGTCACGAAACGATCTACCTGACAATCTATGCATACCCACGCGGCGAGCTTAAGCGTCAACTCATTGGTTACCTGCGCCAGGGCGGCAGCAAGCGGCGTACTCGCAGCACTGCGCCAGCTCGGCGCGAGCGCTATCCAGCTGAACAGAATATTCGCTACCGGCCTGAAGAGGTCGAAGGTCGACAAGTGCCAGGTCATTGGGAAAGCGACCTGATCATGGGCGCGAACAATCGCTCGGCAGTAGCGACGATGGTCGAGCGCACGAGCCGTTTCGTGATCCTGGCCAAGTTGGATGCGCCCACCGCAGACGCCGCGCTAGAGGGGATGACGCGAGAACTTTCGCGGATGGCACCGGCGCTGCTGAAAACCATGACCCATGACCAAGGCAGCGAGATGGCCAAGCATCAAGAGCTGACAGCTCGTACGGGAATGAAGATCTACTTCGCTGACCCGCACAGCCCTTGGCAAAGAGGCAGCAACGAGAACACGAACGGCCTGCTCCGGCAGTACTTACCCAAGGGCACCGATTTGTCGCTGGTTAGCCAGGAGCGGCTGGACGAGATTGCCGACTTGCTCAACACCCGACCTCGTCAGACATTGGGCTGGAAATTCCCTGTTGAAGTGTTGACGGATCATCTGCAACTGCTGGCAACCAATCGGCTCAACATTATCAACTGACTGTTGCACTTGGAACCTGAGGCCGCCAAGCCTGGCTGTTCAGCGACACGCCCAAGGGTGCCGCCGCCAGTGCTCAGCTCTACAGTTTAGTCGAGACCGCCAAGATCAACGGCCAGGAGCCCTATACGTGGCTGCGCCACGTACTGGAGCGGCTGCCCCATGCGCAGTCGGTGGCAGATTATGAAGCGCTGTTGCCGTGGAACGGTTCACCGGAAATGCCACGTTAAACGATGGCCTCACCTTGCGGTAGGTGGGGTTCATGGATCGCTTACGTAGCGAACCCGTTGGCCCTTGGCTTCCTGGCGGCTGCCCGGCAGGCCACGGGCGGTGCGCATCAGGCGGGTGGTCTGGCCCTTGCCGTCGGTGTGGCTGAACACTTGGCCGTAGATGTTGTCAGTGAAAGTCTCCTTGATCTATTTCGGAAGAGCGATGCGTAGAACTTCACCGTCCGGCTTGTACTCCAGACAGGTGGTTTAGTTCGGCGCACCGGTCACTGATACCAGATACCGGCGCTCGTCGTAGCGATAGTAAGTGCTCTTACCAGAACAGCCTCGACGGAGACTTCCAATTGCGCCATCATACATCTTTATCAATCAAAACAATTAGAGACATAAAAGTTTATCACCCATAATAATATCTATCAACATAAGAGTCAGCCAAGTTCAAAATAAAATTCAATGAAACTATTGAAGTTGCCCCACTGCGGGCGGAGTCGCCCCGCTTTGAAAGCTTCCAACCTCTCACCAAGGGAAATTTCAAGCACCTCTCCAGTCCTGGAATTATAGTAATATCCACTTTCACCCTCAAAGCTATCCAGGGGTATGTAATCAAGACTCAGGCCTAGGGTGTCATGGGTGCGTTTCAGCGCGAGATCAAACTTGGTATTTTTAGAGAACCAACCAAGCTGATAGAGCTCATGTCCTCCCGAGGAAAATGTGGGGCCATCTTCAGCATGCAAGTAAAATTCAGCACAATCCGACCCTATATCAACTCCTAATTTAACTAGTTCAGCCTCGTAATCTGCGCTAGCATCATCATACCACCAGCCCTTTTGGCGGCAAAAATTTTTAACCTTATCCGATAGCATATTTGAATCATCCACAAGTTAATTTACTTGAACGAATATTTTTTTCCGCCTGCGCTCTCGACATCCAGTAACTTTCTCTGTCGCCATTAAAGATAGCGCGATCTACTGGATTATGTGGATGCTGCCCCGGCAGATGAGGGTGAAGCGCGTTTGTCCTTCCGTATGTCTGATGCGTATCTGCTGATAACTCAAAGAGCGAACCAAGTGCATCCTGTTTAGAATGATGCAAATTAAGCTGAGAGTAACTACCGTTTTTCACCACAAAAGGGCTTTTACCCTCCGACGCTAAATCAAGATTTGTTTTGATACCTTCGCGAGTATTAACTGGCAAGTCCCAGTCAATTTTCTGCTGAAAAACGGTGTGAGTGCTACCGGACGGAGCGGTGAACGTTGAGCTCGTGAAGAACCCTGCCAAGCCATAAGGGTCTATCCAGCTTATCGAGTTCACAGCATAACGATAGAGATTGAACCCTCCCGCCAATCCAATCGGATCTTGGGTAACAAACCGCCCTATACCGGCATCGTAGTATCTAAATGTATTGTAGATTAGATTTGATTCGTCATCAAAATATTGCCCCTGGAACCTCAGATTCTGCTCGACTTCATTGACCGCCAGTTGCTCAATCGCTCCCCATGACCGATAGGTCGCCTGCCAAACGATCTCGCCCTCGCTATTGGTCAGCTCGATCGGCGTACCGATCTGATCGGTATGGAAGTAATAAAGCTTTTGCTCCTCCCCTTCAGCCTGATCGACTCGCGCCAGCGGCGCATAGCTACCCGGCTCATACAGGTACAAACTGCTCTGTCCCGGCACCTCCTCCTGCAACATCCGCAGCCCTTGCCAAAGAAAGCGTTTCTGCTCGACCTTGCCATTGATCTCCGACTGCTTGGCCACCCGCCGTCCGAGGCTGTCGTACCGGTACTCGCCTCGGCTTTCCAGCTTGCCGTTAACCAACGTCTCCGCCCGCACCAGCCGGTTCTCGCAGTCATAGCTGAAGTGCTGCAGCTTGCTGTGCCCCGAGCGCTTCTCGATCAGGTTGCCCCACGGGTCGTAGCGATACTCCTGATCCCGCCACTGTTTGATCCGGTTGTCCTTGACCTTGTCGAACTGCCGCGCATTGAAGTCCAGGCGGTTGGCTGCCGGGTCGTAGCGGAACTCCTCGCTGCCGATCAACGAGCCGGTATCGCGGCTGCGCAACTGGCCATTGGCTTCGTATTCGTACTTGATCTCGCCGCGTAGCTTGTCGAGGGTACGCACCAGTTCACCGGCCGGGTCGTACTGGTAACGGCGATGGATCGGGTTGTAGGCGTGCTCGACCAGCAACGAGGTATTGATGCCGGTGTTGTGCACCTGCGAAAGCTTGTCGGCCGGCAAGGTCGAGGCAAACTGCCAGGCCTTGCGCCCCATGGCGTCATAACCGAAGCAACTGGTGAGCTTGCCTTGAGTGCGGTACACCTCACGGTGCAGGTCATCGCGCTCCATGTCACTGATGACCTGGCCGTCCAGGTTCAACTGGTGCAGGTGCCCACTGCCGTAGTACAGGTGGTTGACCTTGCGGCCATCCGGCAGGGTCAGCGTGGTTAGGTTGCTGAGTGGGTCGTACTCGTAGGCTAGCGTCCCATCGGGGGTGATTTCTTGGGTCAGCCGGCCGAGCAGATCGTAGGTGTACTCAAGCTTTTCTTCCGTGATCCCAAGCTGCTTGCCGATCTCGGTTGGTTGCCGCTCGATGCTCAGCAAGCGGTCACCGTCGTCGTATGCGAATGTCTGGCTCGCATCACGATTGATCTTGGCGACCAAGCGGCCAATGGCATCACGCTCGAACAGCGTATGGCGCTCTGGCCGTTCGGCATTGTCGCCATAGCCAATCTCATCCAGTCGTGTGAGATGGCCACCGACGTTGTAGCTGAAACGTCGGGTCAGGTTATCTACCCGCACTTCTTCGCTCAGCCGGTCCGAAGCGTCGTAGCCAAAGCTGTACGTGGCGTTGTTTTCGTTGACCAGCGCGGTCAGGCGAATGGCCTTGTCGTACTCGTAGCGAACCCGCTGGCCCTTGGCATCCTGACGGCTGCTCGGCAGGCCACGGGCCGTGCGCATCAGGCGGGTGGTCTGGCCCTTGCCGTCGGTGTGGCTGAGCACCTGACCGTAGACGTTGTAGGTGAAGGTTTCCGTGGTGCCGTCCGGGTGGCTGATGCGCAGCACTTCACCGTCGGGCTTGCGCTCCAGCGTGGTGGTCTGGTTTAGCGCGTCCGTTACCGCGACCAGGTGCTGGCGCTCGTCATAGCGGTAGTACGTGCTCTTGCCCGAGCAGTCCTGGTAGCGCTCGACCTGGGCCAGGGTGTTCCACCACAGGTACTTGGACTTGTAGGTCGCATCGATGATGGTGTGCGGCAGGCCGTCATCGCTGTTCAGGTACTCGGTCATCTGGCCGAGGGTATCGAATTCGGCGAGCAGGTTGCCCTTGTCGTCGTAACGCGCTCGCCAGGTGCTGCCATCCGGGTAGCTGACCTGGGTCACCAGCGTGGTCAGGTGGTGATATTCGTAGGTGGTCTTGCGGCCCAGCGGATCGGTCTCTTCGAGCAAGCGGGAGAATTCGTCGTACTTGAATTGCAGGCGGTTACCGTCCGGCAAGGTCAGGCCGACCATGTTCCCCTGCTCGTCCAGTTCGATGGCATAGCGTTCGCCACCGTAGTCGCGGCTGGCGACCACGCGGTGATCGGCGTTGTACTGCACTTCCAGCTCGCGGCCGAGCACGTCGGTGGCCCAGCTGGTGCGGCTATCGAGATCGTAGCGGAAGTGGTAGTGCTCGCCGTCGCTGGTCCAGTGTTCGACCACGCGTGGCTTGTCGCCCTGGGTTTGCCAACGGTAGTGGCAGCCCAGCCCCAGCGCGTTGCTGTGGGTCACCATCAGGCCGTCTGCGTAGCTGAAGCTGCGCACGGTGTCGCCGTTGCGGTTGATCACCGCGCTCAGCTGGCCGTGTTCGTCGTAGCGGTACTGGGTAAGCGTTTCCACCGCTTCGTTGTTCACCACGCGCTTGATGTCGGTCAGGCGACCCAGCGGGTTATCGTAGTGCAGGTGCACGCGGGTGCCGCCGGTGGCGCTGATGTCGGTCAGTGTGCCGTCGGGCGTGCGGGTGAAGTGCAGGAAGTGGCCGAGGACGTTCTCGATTCGCTGCAGCGGTACTTCGGTGTTGGTGTCTGGCACTTCGCCGAAGTAGAAGAACAGGTTATCGAGGGTCTGCAGGATGTAGTGGCCGCCCTCGGTGCACACCAGGTACACCTGCTCGTGCGGGTTGTAGATGCGCTGCCCCGGTTGCAGGGTCACGAACGGGACTTCGCGGCCCTGGTTGTCGGTGAGGTAGATGAATGCCCCCTGGCGGCGCAGGCTCTGCTCCCAGGGCAGCACCCAGCCGCGGCCGAGTACGCTGTCGACCGTCAGGTCGCTGGCGTAGAAGCGCGACCACTCGATCGGCATCAGGCCCGGCAGGCTGAAGTCGATTTCATCGGGGATCAGCTTGCGGCCCGTCGTGAGGTCGACGGGGTTGCCGACCAGGCCGCCGATAGCCTTGCGGGCCACGGGTTCGACCACGTAACGGCTGGCCACCTCACCGGCGACGAAGCCGGCCGTGAACTTCAGGGCGCAAGGCATGACGGCTTTCATGCCGGCCTGGGTACCCGCCTTGATCAGCTGGGCGATACCGCCTGCGGCACCGGCGATGGCCATCAGTACATCCACGGTGGTGCGCAGCCACTCCGGGACTTCATCGTCCACGGGCAGGTAACGGTAGGTGCCGCCGCCGATGATGACGTTGTCCGAACCACCGGAAATGGTGGCGCCGCAGGTCAGCTTGTCGCCCTTGCGCGCGGCGGCGACGCTGTTGATGAAGACGTTGGTCGAGCCTTCGGCAATCTGCACCGGCCCCGGGTGCTTGTCGCAGGCACCGATGCTTTTTTCGACGTGGGCGGCCTTGCGGCTGTTGATGAACACGTTGGGTGAGGCAGTGGTTATCGTCCCTGAGGGGGACGAGAACATACTGCCTATCGCCTCTCCGGCGGCAGTCAGCAAGCTGCCCCCGATGCCGGCTGCGAGGCCGGCCAGCAAGGCCACGCCGAACCCGCAGGTGAACGTGGCGATGGCCACCGTGGCCACCAGCGCAATCCCCAGGGCGGCCCCGATCAGGAAGCCCCCCAGCGCGCTGGTGTGCGATATCTCGTCGCCGAACCTGGCCGCTTCGAACATGAGGGGTTACTCCTGTTCGCCGGACTCGGCGCTGGTTTCGGACGGGGCACGCGGGGTGAAGCTGGCCAACAGGTTGTCCCAGTCCTGGTTCTGCTGGGCACTGAAGTCGGCCTGTGCAGTGGTGGAGAAGATCAGGGCACGCCCGGGGCTGATGATGAAGGCGGCCTGGCGCTGGTACAGCGGGCGGCCCTGGTTCATGTAATAGGCGTCGATCTGGATACCGGCAATGGGTGCGGTAACCGAGAGCGTGACGGCCTTGTTGCCCATGCGGGTGTAGCCGCGCAGCTTGGAGGTGAGCAGCTTGACCTGGCGATCGACATAGGCCTGCAGCGCTTCGTCCGGCAGCAAGGTGTCACGCGAGATGGTGATGCTCAAGGGTGCTGGAACACTGGCACCCAGGACAAACATGTTGACCGTGCGGTCCTCGAAACCTGCCGGCAGCGCAATGCCGCCTTCCTGTAGCTCGTAATCCATGCGATGAAAATTCCTGATAGCGAAAAAATCTGGGTCAGCCCTGCGCAAAGCCATCGAGCATGCGGTCGAACTCGGCCAGCCACTGGCTCAGGCCGGGCTTGCTGGGGTCGATCACGCTGGAGATATCCAGCCATTGCAGCGAATCGCTGCCGGCGATGGGCACCAGCGCGCCGACCAGGCGACCGTGCCGAGGCTCGTGGCCGGCATTGAAGTGAAAGTCCACGACCTTGGCCGGGCTCCCAGCCAGGAGGCAATCACGTTGGCGAATCACGCGCAGTTGCGGGTTCAATTCGCGCAAAGCCTCGACTGCGCTCTGGAACAGTTGCTCCAGCGGCTGCCTGGCGCGCACATCACGGCGGCGGATGCTGAGGCTGACCGGCTCGCCTTCATGCTCGAGGGTGGTCTGGATGTCGCGAAAACGAAAGCCGAGCGGAAACTGCAAGGAGAACCCTGCGAAGGTGAAAGCGCTGGCTACATCCTGCAACACGGCTGGCACCGGTTCCGGTTCCAGCTCGGACACAGGCTCGGGCACATGAGCCGCTTCCGCCAGACTGGCCAGCCGCGCAGACTCCTCTTGCGCTTCGCGCCTGGCAGAGATGCGGTCGTAGATCGAGGGCTTGTACATGAACCTTGCCTCAGTCGTTGATTCGCACTGCGGCGCCGGTGATCTGGGTGGTGTCGGTACTGGTGGTCACGATGACCTTGCCTTTGATCTCGATGCCTTCCGGGGTCAGCGTGATGCTGCTGTCGCCCACCTGCAGGATGATGTGCTGCTTGGCGGCCACCTGGATGAACTGGTTGTCGACTTGCAGGGTGTAGGAACCTTCGGTCACCTGCACCACGGTGTCTTTCTTGACCGTTTCGGTGTGCGTACCACCAACAGTAATCGAGCGGTTGTTCCCCACATCGTGGGTCTCATCCAGCTCGATCTCGGTATCCATGTTGCGCTCGGCATGCATGATGATCTGCTCGGCGCCGGCCTTGTCCTCGAAGCGGAAGAAGTTGGCGGTGCCGCCGTCGCCCTTCATCGACCGCGTCAGGAACCCACTCTGAGTCTTGTTCGCCGGCAGCGACCATGGCGGGGTGTTGGTGCTGTTGTACAGGCTGCCCATGATCAGCGGCCGGTCCGGGTTGCCGTCAAGGAACACCACCACCACCTCGTCGCCTACGCGTGGGATCTGGATGCTGCCGAAGCCACCGCTGGCACCGGATTGGGCGACACGTACCCAGCACGAGCTGTGGTCGTTGTACTTGCCATTGCGGTCCCAGTGGAACTGGATTTTCACCCGGCCCAGTTCGTCGGTGAAGATCTCCTCACCCGGTGGGCCGACGATGATCGCGGTCTGCGGGCCGGCAATGGTCGGTTTGGGCGTACTCAGCTGCGGGCGGAACGGGATCTTCTTGCGCACGCAACTGAAGGTGTTGAAATAGCTGGCCTGCTGGCCGGTAAGGTAGTTGTTGTGGCCTTCGCTTTCCACGCTCATCAGCAGGAACTGGCGGTCTTCTACCGGGCCTTGGTCGTGGATGTAGTGCTGCAGCAGCTCAAAGGTGTAGCCCGGCTTCATGGCCCGGCAGTTGCTGGCGCCTTCGAACTTTTTGCCGCGCAGCTCCAGCGCCTCAATGCGCAGGCGCAGCAGGGTTTCGCCTTCGTCATAGGTACCGTGGGTGTACTGGCCGGGGAAGTCGTAGATCTCGAAGTTCTCGACATCGCCCTGCTTGTTCACGCTGTTCAGCGCCACCGGCAGGCGGTTGTTCGGTTGGCGGTAGTCAAAGGTTTGCGTGGCCATCTTGCCGGATTGCAGTTGACGGTTGCCGCTCCACTGGGTGATGGAGTCGGCGGTCTCGGTGACCGAGGCGCTGTGGAAGCGGATTTGCGGTTGCTCGGGGATGGCCACCAGCGTGCTGGAGTCATCGCAGATGATCATGGTGTGGCCTTCGGCGGTGTGCTCGAAGTAGTAGAACATCCCCTCTTCCTCCAGCAGGCGCTGGACGAAGTTGAAGTCGGTTTCGCGGTACTGGGTAATGTAGGTGTAGCGCTTCTGTGGCCGGGTCAGGCGAAACTCGTGGCGGGAAAACGCCGGGCACAGCGCGAACACTTCGGTGACCACTTCCTCGACCGTGTTGCCCTGGAAGATCCGCGTGTCGAAGCGGTTCTTCAGCATCGAGAACCACGGGTTGAGGGTAGCGGTATAGCGCGCCATGCCGCCGTCGCTGCCGATGCTGGCAAAGCGTGTGAGGTAGCCGGTTATGTACCGCGGGCCGCCTTCGGCCAGTTCGATCTCGATGCTGACGTGCTGGCCCATCATGGATTTGAGCGGCACGCCGGAGTCTTCGCAGACCAGCAGCAGTTCGTAGTTGAACGCCCGCGACAGGGCTTCAGTGCCCTTGAAGGTTTCCAGCAGCAGCTCCTGCTCGGGGTTGGCCAGGTTGTGAAACTTGAACAGGCGGCGGTTCTGTGGCGACAGCAGCGCGGAGGCCAAGTCCATGATCATGCGAAATCTCCTTGAAAACACGGCCAGCACGCGCTTGCGATGCTCAGCTGCAACCCTGATCTTGCGGGCGTATTCTGCATGCGCGCATAACGCGCGTGCTTGCGGAATCATGCGACTGCCTGCACAGAGGAAAGTGCCATCATGCATTGAAATAAATGCGACAGGGTTCACATTCCCGAATGCCAGGCAGGCAGAAAGGCCCAAAGGAAACACCGGCAAAAGCTGCCCTGTCAACTCATTACAGGCCTAGGAAAACCGGGCAATACCGCCCTGCAAGGCAATGTCATATCGCCATCCTTCATCCTCCTCACTGGCGCCCGGAAGCGCCCCCGGCAATCGCCGAACGGCCCGTCGCAGAAGGTTTGAGGTGTCGATCAGCGCCCATGCCTGACAGCTCCCACTTGAACTGTCTCGCTACCTGACGCATCAACTCCACTGGCGGAGAAAAATGTTCATAACGTGGATTGGTTCAAATTTTTTGCCACTAGCCAATTCCGCCAAATGGCCATCGCGAACGCGGCCGTAATGGCACTTGCGGGATGCGGTCAGCCACAAAGCCGTGCAGCGATGCTCAATTGCCATCATTGCCGCGCACGCCTGTCATGAGAACAATGGGCTCTCCGCCGGACTTCGCCCCATCCTGAGGTCTGAAGCGACATGCTGCGCTCGCCGCCGAGCGCCGCCACTTCCATGGACAGTGAAGCGAAAATGGATCTTTTAGCCAACATCCCCAGTTGGGGAGACATCGAACGCAATCTCGAGCAGAAATTCAGCGAGCTCAACCAGAGCGTCGACAGCGGCCTGAACAGCGCCCATGAGGCCTGGGACGGTTTCAGCCGGCGAGTGAGCAATGGCGCCAACCAGGCCTATGGCTACCTCGGTGGCCAGCGTATCGACAACGTGCGCCAGGCCATGGCCCTGTCCTACCCGATCATTCAGGACAACCTCAAGCGCAAGTGGTCCTCGATAGGTATCGAGCAAATCCTGCCAGTGCTGCTGCAACTGGTCAAAGAGGTGTCGATGATCCTCGGTGGCAGTGTGGCGGTTGGCTCGCTCGCCGGTGGCGTGTCCGGGGCGTTCGCCTTTGGCGTCGGCGCGGCGCCGGGCGCGGTGGCCGGCGCCGGCATTGGCCTGCAGGTCGGCAACCTGATCCTCATGGGCCTGGGGCTGTCCGCCATCGCCGAGTATTTTTATCAGGGCTACCGGCCTGCCTGTCGACCCTTCAGCAAGGCATGGCCACGGCCTGGTTCGCCGAGGATGGCCTCAAGCCCGCTGGCCTGGACCCGAGCGGCGGCTCCGCGGCGCAGGCCCAGGAGCGTGTCGAGCGCGCTGCACGCCAGCTTGCTCGCGGGCAGGAGCAGTTGGTGCTGCTGTTACTGACAGCGATCGTCACCTACCTTACTCGGGGGCAGATGAAGGCCGGCGTCATGAGCAGCATGGAAAGCATTGCCGCCCGGAGCGCTCGGCTGCAGGCCGAGATCTCCAACAAGCAGCTGGCGGCCTGGTTGGCGAAGAATGAGCAGAAGCTGTTGGCGCAGCCGGAGTTGCAAGTTAAAGAACCATCTCCCATCAGCCAGGTCGAGCCAAAGAGCTTGCGAGAATTTTATGCGAAACAGGACCCTGACTTTGTAGCGCACGATCAACAACTAAAATATGCAGAGACTTTTGCACCCCGAGGCCTTAGCAACAAACAGATTAATGAGTATCTCGACAGCCCTGATGGTGAGCTATATCTGCAAAAGCTACGTGCCGCAGACCCCAAAGCATCAGACATGGACATTTTCAGCCGAGCCATCTCCCAGATAGGCTCGGGCAGTAACACTCCAAAACTGTCCATCATAGATTCGCCCCTCGTGAAAATCGTGCCAGTGGGACAAGAGGCAAGCCGTTACTCTCCATTTTTCACCACTATGGAGGAGCTGCAGTCTGCTGCGCAGGGAAGCCGAACCCTGGCTGATAGCCTAGGATTACCGCTGGGCAGTGAGGCTACAAAATATTCAATTTTTGAAATGACGCCACTTAAACCAACAGAGGTTTTTGTCAGCAAGATTGCGCCTACCACCGAATTTGGAGGTAACATTGACAGGGTGGGTGGCGCACTTCAATATCTTACCCCTAACCGTAATGAGTGGTCGGCCACCAAGCTCATAGGCACTATTGATAACTAGGATAGACAATGAACACGCACACACTGAAGGCTACCGCTGCAGCGCTTCGTGAAAAACTTGAGGCTCTCGAAGATCAAAATTCCGATGCGAAGCTGATGCTCAACACCCTACGCGGCCTCTTATTAAAAGCTGAAAATGGAAAAATTCATGCCCCCATGGAGGCTAGAGACATACCTGGTTACCGCTACTTACCGGAAACCAACTTACAGGACGATCGTAATCTCAGTCAGTTATTTGCAGAATTTTACATGGCATTGATTGATGGAGAGGAGTGGAGTTCCTTTAAGAAATTCCAAGCCAAAAATAAAAATCACGATTAGAAAAAGATGGAGCACATACAAGAAGCTTGCTCGAACGGGCAACTTGGCAGGACACCAATATACGAAGCAACCAGGATACTGCTGCCAACTTCTTCAAGTCACAGGGCTATAAGTCTGCCGATTACATCCCCCTGCTCATTGAGCCTCTGCATGATCACCGGAAAGAAATTGCGCGACTGACTATAGTCAAAGGTACGAACGGCGATCTTTCCGGATTGCAGTAGCTATAAGATTTCAACGATTTGTTCAGGCGGAAATCGCACTTTGCCAAGCTGCCAAAACCTGCAAGTACCTCGCCAACTAGGTCTTGTACCGTCTTACCCTGGAAGATTCGCGAGTCGAGAGAGCAAGTCAACATCACACTTCCTGGATAACTGGCGTCTAATATCGCTTATTTTCGGCTCTTGAGTGCAAAAACCCGAGCCAACCATGAAGCGTCACGTAACGCACGCACATATTCGATCTCAAGAAATGTGTATTGACGCGCCTCACGACGCTCGCGTTCTTTTAACGCCCTTAACGAAGCGATATTGGTGCGATTATAGAAGACCAAATACAGCGAAATGAAAACCATCACACACAGCACCACGGCCATAGAACTATTATAGTTCTTTATCGTCGGATACAGCAGACTACTCAACCCTGCACCAAGCCCGCCCACAACCCACGAATTGGCCTGCTCGGGTTCGAATACTTCTACCCGATCACCGCGTAACAGGAATGAACTCGCCTTGCTTCGATGCCCATAGGCCAATGCGAAAGCCAACGCAGTAAGAATGAGCGGCACGGCGCTGATCGCAAGCGCCGCTACGCCTCCCATTTTTGCTTGTTTGTACGTTATCGCCATTGACAGAACAAAGGCAAAAAGCGGCACGGCAGTCAAGCTGAAACAGAGACGTAAGGACGCAAAATCAGCAAATCGTTCCGAACGATAGGCGCATTTCACGCACCAGCAAAATGTAACAAAAGACGCTACAGCCATGGGCACAAAAACAATTTTCGGCGCCACCCCAAGTGTCAACACTGAAATCATAAGCGTCAAAAACCAGAAGGCCCAAATTCGCGCAAAAAACCGTTCGGTCGTAAACATTTAATTCAATCTTTCCCGGTCAGGTAAATGCATCCTGCATCAAGCTGGAGATCTCACAATGAAAACGCGCTTGGCCGGGAGCTGTCAAATGATGGCAATAAGCCAGATTGCCTCACCACGAGGACAAAAGCCGCGTGCAACAGGTGGATCATGGGCCTGTGTATCAGTAGACAATTTCTTGATTAATTACATCGGAATATGTCCTCCGGTTTGAGCTGCTGGAGGTCTGGAGTGTAGGCTCCCTACGCCTAGCCATGAGGCAGTAGATCGCGAATATCAGGGAGAATCGCCATGAGCGTGAGCGAAAGCCAACTCAGCCAGCTCGACCGGGAGATGGACCAGAATCACCGGGAAATGGTGATCATGTCCATTGAGGATTTTCACGCACAGGCCCAGTTTGCTCAGCAGGCACATGGCGCCACGCAATCGCCGCAAGTCTGTACGCGCACACAGGGCGATATGCTGACCGGCACCTGGCACGGCGTGAAATCCACCTACAACGGCCTGCCTCATACCTTCGTCAATACCACCTGGGGTGTGCCCGCGGCCATGGCCGCCTGGGACGCGAAAAACACCGCCAGTTTCATTCGCGACATGAACGGGTTGGGCACAAAAGTACGCTACACAGTGCGCAATGGTAAGCAGTACGTCGTTCTCACCGGCTACCCTGGCCTGCGCAAGACACTCAACGCGCCACGCTATGGCATCCAGAATGCCAAGCTCGTCAGCATGGGCATCGGCAAGTATGGAGTGCGCGGATCGTCCATCAAAGGATTCAAGCTTTCGTGCTACGTGGCGGTGGCCATTGAAGTCGCAGAATGGATATTTGCCGACGAGCACGTCATGAGCGACCTGTTTGGCGGCGTTGGCGTGGAACTGATCAAGGCCGGTATCGCCTCGGCACTCGGATACGCCGCGGCCTTGGCTGCTGGCGCCCTGTTCACTGCAGCCGCCGCACCAGTCATTGCCGGGGCGCTCGTGGTATTTGCCGTAGGCCTTGGATTGAACGCACTCGACAATCACTTCGGCATCAAGAATGCCGTTAAGGCGGGTTTACGCTATGCCGTGGATCATATCGAGGCCATTCACAAGACAATCACCGAGATCAAGCCGGACGACCTGCGTCGCTACGCTGAGGAAACCGCCGCCAACATCGCAGGCAGGATTGCCGACGAGCTTTACGATGAGGCCAAGTCGTGGGTCATCCGTAAGCTGCGCCCCGACGGGATAGACTTGCCTGCATGGCCAGACGCCCCCAGGCTGCCATCGATGCCCTCATTGCCATCGCTCCCAACGTTCAACCTGCCTAAGTTCTGAGAATGAATACACGCTCCTCACAAATTTCGCCCGGGCTTTCCCCCCTCAAGATGAGGCTGCTGGCCGTCGGCATGTTTATCGTATTGCTGCTGGTAGGGGCCGTCTCGCTTTATGCCTATACCAACTACCTGTTCCCGCTGTACGGCAGGTTGCTACGCGGCGCCCCGGTTGTGGAGACACCGTACCTCGCGTTCGGCCTGCTCATGGCCCCACCGGCACTCGCCATCCTGCTCGTTGGCAGTGCGATCTGCGCCTGGACCGGCAAGAAATTCGACCCGCCCCCTGCATCCTGGCTGCACCGCTTCCAGACGTTGATGTTCGGGATATCGATTAAAACACTGATCTATGTAGTACCTGCGGTGATGGTTCTGACTACGGGGGCTTTGCTGGCCAGGGGTTACACGCCCTGCTCGAAGCTGCTGATATCGGGTTCTGCCTGGCAGTTGTTCTGGGTCAATGATGACCGGGTGTGCTTCAAGCCGGATCACTACATCAACGACAACTGGCCATGCAAGGTTATCGACGGCAAGGACGTTTGCGTCCAGGTCGACGGGCGGTAAGTTGCCTACCTTGGCCAGGCTCAAAGTGAGTACGGCGGAAAACCGAAAAGGTAACAGTTGATAAGCCGCAGCGACCTGGAGACGGGGCGTACAGCGGCGCCCCTCCGGTCTACGCACACTCAGGCATTAAATGGACAAAGACACACTGAAAATTACAGCCAGAGCGCTTCGCGAAAAGCTTGAGATTCTCAAGGACCAGAATCCTGACGCCATGACCATGCTCAACCTACTTCGCGACCTTCTGCTGAAATCTGAGAACGGTGACATCCACACACCTTTAGAGGCGCGAGACATCCCTTGTTATCGCTATCTACCTGAAACAAACCTACGAGACGATCATGAGCTTAGCGAGGCTTTTGCCAAATTCTATATGGCGTTAATCAAGGGACAAGAGTGGAGTTCATTTAAAAAATTTAAAGCCAGAAGTAACACGCACGAATAGAACCTGACATTGCACCCTTATGGTTTTCATCACGAGGGCGGCGTGCAAGGGATGTGGTGCAGATGGCAATCGATCTTACCTTGCAGCGAAACACGGCCTGCCCACGCAATCCGCTCTACGGGATATCGAGCTCATCGCGCGGCGGCGCCAGCTCGAACAGCCGGCTCGCCAACCTACGAATATGCTGCGACCAGGCCACCTTGGCCACCCACTCCGACGGCATGCCCGATACCCCGTAGAGCGCCCCCGCAATCTGCCCTGCCGTTGCAGCGACACTGTCGGCATCATCGGCAAGGTTGGCAGCCAGCAGGATCGCATCCCTGAAATTGTTGGTATTCCAGACAGCCCAAAGCGCGGCTTCCAAGGTATCGACCACATACCCCGACGAGCGAATGTGTTCGCGGGATTTGTGCTTGTACTCCCCCGCATTGATGATCGTGGGTCTCGGCTGCAGCGGCCGCACCTTGGGTGCCAACGCCTCGACCTTGTCTGCGCCATTGAGCGCCAGGTGCAACTGGGCAGCGAACAGCTTGCAGCAATCCTGAACCTCGACGGCGCCATGGGTCACGCTGCTTTGGGTGACGCTCTCCCACCAGCTTGCCGAGAGCGAATGACGCCTGAAAATAGCCGTAGGCGCGAGGCGTATCAACGAACCATTGCCTGCGGTCGAGGCCTCGATATTGCCCATCCAGCCAAGCCCTTGGGCCTCCCACCCTTCCAGGGCACGGCGGGTGACATTGCCAATGTCGAAGCAGCGGCCATTGACGCTGTTTTCGCCGTGCCGATACCAGCGCACCAATGCATCGGCGAAGGTTGCGAAATCGAACTTGCCTTGGCTGGCGTAGGTGTCCGCCAGGCACAGGGCCATGCTGGTATCGTCGGTCCACTCACCAGGCGCCAGGCGGAAAGGACCACCGCCGACCATATCGCTGACATGCCCTTGATCACGCCGCTGGAACTCCAGGGTCGTGCCTACCGCATCACCAATCGCCAACCCCAGCAGTGCACCTTGCGCGCGGTCCAGCGCCTGGTCCGGTGACAACGTGCAGGGCCTGTCGCTCAGCCAGCCGGGCTTGATACGGGGCACCGGATTCCAGCGTGTAGCTCATGCGCTGCTGCAACTGCGGCGACCATTCGGGTTGCAGTTCGGCGTAACGCTGGGCGTACTCGCTCAGGACTGCATCTGGGCTTCTCAGATCGATCATGCTGATTCCTTGCTGTGGTTCGCGCTCATCCATGCGAGCATTCTGCGGAACATGCACGCTACTGGCAACGACATGCCCAGGCAGGTAGCCATGCCCAAGTGATGGCCGCTAACAACCCACCTCGAAGGTGCTTCTCAGCATGAAATTCAATGATACCTACACAAGCCGCGAGCACCGCTTTGCCCTCGGGATAGAACTGGCTTCGCAGCAGTGCTACCTGTCCATCCCAGTCAGCAATACCTTGGTCGATTACGAAGAGTATTACCGCATCGACAAGGCCCGATACGAGGCCTGGCTACAGGAACCTTCGGCAGCGCTGCCCATGGTTGTTCGATGCCGCCGCCGCGAACTGGACCACGCCCTGATGATGCAACCCGGCGCCCAGCGTGGCACGGCTGACCCGTGCATTTGCAACCTGACGGAGATCTCGGCGGTGTTGGCGCGAGCAGCAACCTTGCTGCTGCTCGATGGCGGCTACGCAAGCTGGGCCAATACCCTCCTGGGCTACCATTCACGGCTGCACAGCGATACCGAGCAGGTGCGCCTGAGCTTGTTCGCGATGCCTCGCGGCATGGGCACGCTCAGCGATGCCGTACTGTATGAAAACGGCGTGCTGTTGGTCGAGGCCACCGATGAATTACATGCATTGCTAGGGTGCTTGTGGGAGTGGGGAATCCAAGGTCGCATCGCCGGCGCAAAGTCGCTGTAGCAACCCATACGGACCCGCTTCGACGCGGCATATTCCGTCGCATTGCCATCACGAAATCACGCTGCGATGAAAGACAGGCATGAACGGCGTAGCACTGAAAAATGCGACCCAGATCACTTTTTGAAAAATTCTTTTCACGCCAGTTTTTACCGCGATCTTGACACCTTCCCCCCCTGATTTTGCGGGTCAAAGCCCCATTTTATGTGCTCGAAACCTGCGCGCAATGTCATGAAGCCATCATTGCGCCGCATCACAAAACAGGGAAAAAATCGCGCCCCTCACCGGAACTTCTTCCCCGGCGAGGTGCCCTACTCGGCATTGCTGGCAACACGATATTCATGTGCCAGCATTCAAATTGCCGCAGCCGAGTGGCGCGATTTTCAGGTCCACGCCATTGGCGTTTCAGGACGATCAAGCAGGCTCATGGACGATGCACCGACATTCGATGTCGAAGCACTGATCAAGCTGCGTAGCCAGACGCGGGCGATCTCCGATGCGCTGAAGGCGCAGGCGGCGGATTACCTTGCCACCGTGGCACCGCTGATCCGTCCGCAAACCCTGTTTGGCGAATACCTGCAAGGCGCCCAACGCAGCAGCGGGCGCGAAACCCAGGGCCACTTCCAGGCCCTGGTCGAACTCTACGAACGTATCGGCTCGGCCGCGCCGTTCCAGCTGGTCACCGAGCTGGAAGTACCGCTGAACCTGATCAGCACCACCCCCGCACTGTTCCCGCTGGAATACGACAAGACCCTGGAACACAGCGGCCAGGTCATCCGCATCACCAGCCCGACCCGCTGGGTGGTGGGCTTCCACGCCTTCGACCTGGCGCGGTTTCGCAATGTCATCAAAGACCCCAACCGCAGCAGCGCCGAGCTGTACCGCTTCGTGGTGCACTACCTGGTGCTGTTCTACTGCCTGAGCAAGTCGCCTGGCCTTGGCCGGCTGTTCGAGGGCCTGCGCTACGGCCTGAGCTTCGAGCGCCTGAAGGGCTTTGGCGACCTGCCGTTCTGCGTCATCAGCTCACCGGTACGCTCGGAACTTCCCGACGACTCGGTCATCCGCAGCAGCACGCAGATTGCCGGCAACACCAGCTTCGAAGAACTGGTAGGCCGCGACAACATTCTGGAAATGAACGACGAAATCCGTCAGCGCCTGCTGCTGACGATCGAAGGACTGTAACGCGCAGCGCCCGGCACCGGGCCGCGCAATGATTCGCAGCGAATTGCTCGCACTGGAGAACACGATGGCGAAGAAGGAAAGCACTCAGCACAAACTTGACCGCGTTCGCGCGCCTCGGGTCCATATCACCTACGACGTGGACATCGGCGATGCCATCGAGAAAAAAGAGCTGCCCTTCGTCGTCGGCGTACTGGGCGACTTTTCCGGCAACCCGCTGGAGCCGCTGCCCAAGCTCAAGGACCGCAAGTTCGTATTCATCGACCGCGACAACTTCAATGGCGTGCTCAAGGGCATCAAGCCACGCCTGACCTACCGCGTCGACAACACCCTGGCCAAGAACGGTACCCAGCTGGGCGTGGAGCTGAACTTCAACAGCCTCGAAGACTTCGAGCCACAGAACGTGGTCAAGCAGGTCGAGCCGCTGCGCAAGCTGCTGGAAGTGCGCAACAAACTGGCCGACCTGCGCAACAAGATGGGCGGCAACGACAAGCTCGAAGAGCTGCTGATGGACGTGCTGCAGAACACCGAAAAGCTCAAGACCTTGGGCAAGGAATTCGGCCGCGAAGCCGAAGTGAAAGACCCGTCCAGCGACGATCGCGCCTGAGCAGGAGCCCGAACATGACCGACAAGCAAACCGCACCGCAACAGGCCGGCGACCTGGTCGAAGTGGAAAACTTCGCACCACAGCCCTCGCTGCTCGACAGCATCATTTCGCAAAGCCGCGTGGCCCGCTCCGACACCGAGCGCAACCGCACCCGCGACCTGATTGGCGAACTGGTGAACCAGGTGCTCGAGGGTGAGATGACCCCGAGCAAGGACCTGATCGCCGTGCTCGATTCGCGTATCGCCGAAATCGACGCGATGCTCTCCGAGCAGATGAACGAGATCATGCACGCCCGCGAGTTCCAGCAGTTGGAAGCCTCCTGGCGCGGCCTGAAATACCAGGTAGACCAGACCGAGACCAGCACCACGCTGAAGATCCATCTGCTCAATGCCTCGAAGAAAGACCTGGTACGCGACCTGAAGGCCGCCAGCGAATTCGACCAGAGCGCGCTGTTCAAGAAGGTCTACGAAGAAGAGTACGGTACCTTCGGTGGTGCACCTTTCGGCATGTTGATCGGTGACTACGAGTTCAACCGCAACCCCGAAGACATGTACCTGCTCGAAGAGATCTCGCACGTCGCCGCGGCGGCGCACGCCCCGTTCATTTCGGCCGCCTCGTCCGAGCTGTTCGGCTGGGACTCGTTCACCGAGATGTCCGGCCCGCGTGACCTGGCGAAGATCTTCGACACTGTGGAATATGCCAAGTGGAAGTCGTTCCGCGCCTCGGAAGACTCGCGCTACGTCGGCCTCACCCTGCCCCACGTGCTCGGTCGCCTGCCGTATGGCCCGGATACCACCCCGGTGGAAGAATTCAACTTCGTCGAAAGCGTCGATGGCCGCGACCACAACAAGTACCTGTGGATGAACGCCGCCTACGCCCTCGGCACCCGCGTCACCGATGCCTTCGCCCGCTACGGCTGGTGCGTGGCCATCCGCGGCGTGGAAGGTGGCGGCCTGGTCGAAGGCCTGCCGACCCATACCTTCAAGACCGACGACGGCGAAATCGCCCTCAAGTGCCCGACCGAAATCGCCATCACCGACCGCCGCGAAAAAGAGCTGTCGGACCTGGGCTTCATCCCCCTGGTGCACTGCAAGGGCACCGACTATGCCGCGTTCTTCGGCACCCAGTCGGCGCAGAAACAGAAGCAGTACAACACCGACATCGCCAACGCCAACGCACGCCTGTCGGCCCAGCTGCAATACATCTTCGCCACTTCGCGCATCGCCCACTACATGAAGGCGATCATGCGCGACAAGATCGGCAGCTTTGCCTCGCGCATGGATGTCGAGCGCTTCCTCAACCAGTGGCTGGCCAGCTACGTGCTGCTCGACGACACCGCCAGCCAGGAGGCCAAGGCCAAGTTCCCGCTGCGCGAAGCCCGCGCCGAGGTGTTCGAAGTGCCCGGCAAGCCAGGCGTGTACAAGGCCGTGACCTACCTGCGCCCGCACTACCAGCTGGATGAACTGACCGCCTCGCTGCGGCTGGTTGCCGAGCTGCCACAGGGCGCGCGCGGCTGACAGGCCGTTGTGTACAGGGATGACACATGAGTAACCAGGCCCGCCTGCTGCCCTCGCTGCTCGACCGACTGCTGGACGACCGTCCCTACCAGTCGGCCGAGCCCGCAGCGCAGCGCACCTGCTCGCTGGCCGAGTACAAGGCAAGCATCGTCCGCGACCTCGAAGTGCTGGTGAACACCCGCCAGTCCCTGGTCGCCGAAGAGCTCGACGGCTTCAGCCAGCTCGGTGGTTCCATCCTTGAATACGGCATGCCGGACTTCATCAGCCGCAGCGTGCTCGACCCGCACGATCGTCGCCTGATCCAGCAACAGCTGGAGCGGGCGATCAGCACCGGAGACCGGCGCTTTCGCCGGGTCCGTGTTCAGCTGTTGGCCCAGCAGAACGGCCACCGCATGTTGACCTTCCGCGTGGACGCTGTGTTGCGTCTGCAGGACATCAGCCGCCAGGTGTCATTCGACGCCGTGCTGCAGGTCAACACCCAGGAATACAAAGTGCAGAACCTCAACTGATGCTCGACGAACTGCTGCCCTACTACGAACAGGAACTGTCGCACCTGCGCTTTCTCGGCCAGGAGTTTGCCGCGCAGTACCCGAAGATCGCTTCGCGGTTGCTGATCGAGGGCGACAACTGCGAAGACCCGCACACCGAGCGCCTGATCGAGGCGTTCTCGTTCCTGTCTGCGCGGGTGCACAAGAAGCTCGATGACGAGTTTCCGGAAATCGTCGAATCCTTCCTCGAGGTGCTGTACCCCCACTACCTGCGCCCTACTCCGTCGATGTCGATTGTCGAACTGAGCCTGGGCAGGCACGAGAAAGTCACCGAAGCCTACCGCGTGGCGCGCCATACCGAGATGCATGCCAATCCCGTGGAAGGCGTGGTGTGCAAGTTCCGCACCTGCTTCCCGGTAGAGCTGTGGCCGATTGCCGTGCAGCAGGCCTCGTTCACAGAAATGGAACGCTCGGCATTCAACGGGCACAGCGCCGACCTGGTCGCTCGTCTGCGCATCCGCCTGGCAGCCACTGGCGATGCCCTGTTCGGGCAGATGGACATGAACCGCCTGCGGTTCTTCCTCGACGGCGAAGCGACCCTGATGCTGCAGCTGTACGAACTGCTGTTCAACAACCTGGCCAAGGCCACGCTAAGCTTCGATGATCAGGGCCGCAGCCGCGAAGTGGCGCTGCCGGCCGACGCCCTGAAAGCCGTGGGCTACGCCCGTGACGAAGGCCTGGTGGATTACTCCGAACGCTCATTCCTGGGCTACCGCCTGCTGCACGAGTATTTCACCTTCCCCGACAAGTTCATGTTCTTCGACCTCAGTGGATTTGCCCGCATCCTGCAGGGCAAGGCCATCGAGCAGGTAGAGCTCAACTTCTATTTCTCCGACTACGACCTCAGCGAGCGCCTGGCGCGGCTGACCCAGAACATCGGGCGCAACAACTTCAAGCTCAACTGCACGCCGATCATCAACCTGTTCCGCCAGCAGGCCGAGCCGATCAAGCTGACCCACACCCAGCACGAATACCAGGTCACCCCTGACACACGGCTGCACAACGCGGCAGAAGTGGTATCGATCGACCGGGTACGGCGGGTGCGCAAACTCGGCGGCATCGACCAGGTCGCCACCTGCCAGCCGTTTTTCGAACCACGGGGCGAGCAAGACCCACACAGCAGTTTCTGGGTCGCGCGCCGGCGAAACCAGGGTGACGCCACTGCCATGAGCATCCGCGTGGTCGACCGCGATCTGGAGCTGATTGATGCCAGCAGCGACACCCTGAGCATCGGCCTTACCTGCAGCAACCGCGACGTGCCGCTGATGCTGCCGTTCGGCGGCGAACGGGGAGATTTCACCATTCCCGCCAACTCGGTGATCAAGGATATCCGCTGCCTGCGCAAGCCCACCGCCACGGTGCGTGTGCCCTTGGGCAAGGGCCTGATCTGGCGGTTGATCGCCCACTTGTCGCTGAACCACCTGTCCCTGGTGAGCCAAGGCCGCGAAGTGCTGCTGGAGCTGTTGTCGCTGTACAACTACCGCAATGTCTCCGCCATTCGCAAACAGATCAACGGCATCAAGGCGATCAGCAGCGAACCGGTGGTCGCGCGCATCGGCCACCCGCGGCCTAATTTCGTGCGCGGCGTCGGCATCACCCTGACCCTGGATGAAAGCCAGTTCATCGGCAGTGGCGTGTTTCTGTTCGGCAAGGTGCTGGACCACTTCTTCGGCCAGTACTGCTCGATGAACAGCTTCACCCAACTGACCCTGCGCACCCAACAACGAGAAAAGAGAGTCGTACAATGGCCAGCACGCACCGGCGATCAGCCCCTGGTCTGATCGATCAGGCCCGAGCCGAGCCGCACCGATTCGAATTCTTCCAATTGGTGCGCCTGCTCCGCCTGCATTACAGCCGCACCGGGCGCATGGACCTGGCGACCCGGCCGCACGAAGACCCGCTGCGTTTTCGTACCCAGCTGTCGCTGGCGTTCCCGGCCAGCGAGGTCAGCGACCTGCACTTCGAGCGCGAAGGCAAGGTGTCGCCGGCCGGCTTGCCGCTGTCGGAAGTGCAGGTCACCTTCATGGGCCTGGTCGGGCCGTCGGGCGTGCTGCCGCGCCCATACACCGAACTGCTGCTCGAGCGCCACGTGCAGTATCGCGACGATGCCGCCCATGCGTTTCTCGACATCTTCTCGCACCGCATGACCACGCTGTTCTACGAGGCCTGGCAAAAATACAAATTCCACATCGAGCACGAGCGCAATGGCACCTCGGGCTTCGATGGCTACCTGCTCAACCTGGTCGGCCTCGGACCGCGCGCCCAACAGCTGAAGTTTGAAGAACAGCCGTCAGCATTGCGCCGTGAGCTGTTCAGCTACTTTGCCGGCCTGCTCAGCCAGAAGCCGCGCAACGCGTTGAACCTTGAGCGAATGCTCGGCTTCTATTTCTCACTGCCGATCCACGTCAGGCAGTTCGCCGGGCGCTGGTTGCAGCTGCCGCCTGAACAGCGCACCCAGCTTGGGCGGCGCAACGCCCAGCTTGGCCACAGCGCTGTTGCTGGCAAGCGGATCTGGGACTACCAATCGTGCATCCGCATCGAGCTGGGCCCACTGAACCTGGCCGATTACCAGCGTTTTCAGCCTGGTACCGAGTGCTATCGCCGGCTGGTCGAGCTGGTGCGCTTCTATATAGGTGCCGGCCTGGACTTCGAAATCGCCCCGCGCCTCAAGCGCGAGGCGGTGCCACGTGCCCAACTGGGCCGTAGCGGCAATGTCGCCCTGGGCTGGCTGGGTTGGCTCAAACGCCCTGGTCGCGACGCGGAGCCTTCGCGTTGCGCCGTCTTCCACATTCCTTACGATGGGGTCGCCTTGTGAACCTGAAGTCTCTGTTCGCCAAGCTCAACGAAACCAGCCGCATGGCCACCGAAAGCGCGGCGGCCCTGTGCCTGTCGGAGCACCACTACGACGTGGAAGTGGAGCACCTGCTGCTGCAACTGCTCGACAACAACGACAGCGACCTGGCGCCGATCCTGCGCCACTACGAGGTCGTCGCCGAACGCCTGCAGGCGCAACTGGTCACCGCCCTGGGCACCTTCAAGAAAGGTAATACCCGCACCCCGGCGCTGTCGCCGCACATCACCCGCATGATCGAGCAAGCCTGGTTACTGGCCTCGATCGAGTACGGCGTAGGCCAGGTGCGCAGCGCCCACCTGCTGCAGGCTCTGCTCGACGATGCTGAACTGCGTCGCGTGGTGATCGCCTCGGCGCCGGAGCTGGAAAAAATCAACACCGATGACCTGCGCCTGAACCTTGCCGCGCTGGTGGAAGGTAGCGCCGAGTCCAGGCAGGCCAGCCCACTGGCCAGCCCAGCGGCGCCAGTGAGCACGTCGGGCAAGGCCAGCGGCAAGACCCCGGCGCTGGACCAGTACACGGTCAACCTTACCCAAAGCGCTCGCGAGGGCCGCATCGACCCGGTACTGGGCCGTGAGTTCGAAGTACGGCAGATGGTCGACATCCTCACCCGCCGCCGGCAGAACAATCCGATCCTCACGGGCGAAGCCGGGGTCGGCAAAACCGCCGTGGTCGAAGGCCTGGCGCTGCGCATTGCCCAGGGTGACGTGCCGGCGGTGCTCAAGGACGTTGCCCTGCACACCCTCGACCTGGGCCTGTTACAGGCCGGCGCCGGGGTCAAGGGCGAGTTCGAGAACCGCCTCAAGGCTGTGATCGAAGAGGTCAAGCGCAGTCTGCACCCGATCATCCTGTTCATCGACGAAGCCCACACCCTGATCGGCTCCGGCGGCCAGGCCGGGCAGAACGACGCCGCCAACCTGCTCAAACCGGCCCTGGCCCGTGGCGAGTTGCGCACCATCGCTGCCACTACCTGGGCCGAATACAAGAAGTACTTCGAGAAGGACGCCGCCCTCGCCCGCCGCTTCCAGGTGGTCAAAGTGGAAGAGCCCGACGAAGACAAAGCCATTCACATGCTGCGCGGCCTGCTTGGCAAGATGCGCGAGCACCACAAGGTGGCGGTGATGGACGAAGCGCTGGTTCAGGCGGTACGCCTGTCCAACCGCTACATCACCGGCCGCCAGCTGCCCGACAAGGCGGTCAGCGTGCTCGACACGGCCTGCGCGCGCATTGCCCTGGCGCAATCTTCGCTGCCCGGCGCACTGGAAGACTGCCGCCGGCAGATCGACAACCTGCAGGCGGAAATCGGCGTGCTCGGCCACGAAGCCGGCAAGGGGCACGACCATGCCCGCCGCCTGGAAGCGCTGCAGGCTGCCCTGCAGGCCGAGCAGCAGCAAGAACAGCAGCTCAATGCCCAGTGGCAGCAGGAGCTGGAACTGGTCGAACAGCTCAAGGCGCTGGACGCCGCCAACGATGCCGACGCCCAGCAGCTCAATGCCCTGCGTGCCGAGCTGGCTCGCGTGCAAGGCGACCAGCCACTGGTCCACGCGCTGGTCGACAGCGGCGCCATCGCCCAGGTCATCAGCGGCTGGACCGGCATCCCGCTGGGCAAGATGCTGCGTGACGAAATCGATACCGTGCAGCGCCTGCCAGCCCTGCTTGGTGAACGCGTGCTGGGCCAGGACCACGCCCTGCATGAGATCGGCAAGCGCATCAAGATTTCCCGAGCGCGCATGGAAGACCCGAACAAACCAATTGGCGTGTTCCTGCTGCTCGGCCCCAGCGGCGTCGGCAAGACCGAAACCGCCCTGGCCCTGGCCGACACCTTGTACGGCGGCGAGCGCAACCTGATCACCATCAACATGTCCGAGTACCAGGAAGCCCACACCGTGTCGAGCCTCAAGGGCTCGCCACCCGGCTATGTCGGCTACGGCGAAGGCGGCGTACTGACCGAGGCGGTGCGCCGCAAGCCGTACAGCGTGGTGTTGCTCGACGAGGTGGAAAAAGCCCACCCCGACGTGCTCGAACTGTTCTTCCAGGTGTTCGACAAGGGCGTGCTGGACGATGGCGAGGGCCGCGAGATCAATTTCCGCAACACGGTGATCATCCTCACCTCCAACACCGGCACCGAGCGCATCATGCAGACCTGCCTGAACGCCACCGAGCTGCCGACGCCCGAGGCGATCGTCGAGGACCTGCGCGACCAGCTCAACCACGTGTTCAAGCCGGCCTTCCTCGGTCGCCTGAGCATCGTGCCGTTCTACCCGGTGCAGGACCAGATTCTCGAGCGCATCGTCGCCCTCAAGCTCGAACGCATCGCCAAGCGCTTCGCCCGCAACCACCAGGCCGAGCTCAGCTATGACCAGGCACTGGTCAAGGCCATCGCCGCGCGCTGCACCGAGGTCGACAGCGGCGCACGCAACATCGACAACATCCTGTCCCAGACCCTGATGCCCGAACTCGCCCAGCGCGTGCTCGAGCGTATGGCCCAGGACGCGCCGATCCAGCACCTTGCGATCGAGCTGGGCAGCGATGGCGATTTCGCCTATCGCCTGGCCTGACCAGTACCCGGAGGTTTTGCCGTCATGCAACACAAGCACATCGTCCTCAAACGCCTGACCACAGCCGCCTTGCTGGTAGCGCTGGCCGGCTGCGGGGTCACCGACCGTATCGGCAAACGCATGGAAGACAGCTGGGCGGCCGACATGCTGGCCGACAGCGAAAAGGTCATCCTGACCTCCGACGGCGGCAACCAGCTCAACCCTGACGCCGAGGGCAGGCCGCTGTCGGTGGTGATGCGCGTGTACCAGCTGACCGACCTCGAGCGCTTCGCGGCTACCGATGCCGAGACCCTGTGGGACGCCCCGCAAAAAGCCCTGGGCAACACCCTGGTGGAAACCCGCGAGATTACCCTGCTGCCTGGCATCGGCCAGATCGACCAGTGGCCGCTGGCCAAGAGCGCGCGCTACGTCGGCGTGGCGGCGTTCTTCCGCGATGAGCATGACGCGCGTTGGAAAGTCGCCTTCGACGCCAACTCGCTGCGCAAGGACGGTATCTGGTTCTCCTCCGACGGCCTGCGGGTGCTGGTGGACAACACCGAAATCAGCGCCATGCGGGGCGTGGACGTACTCAACAAACCTCCGACCGCCGACCAGCTTGCAGCTGCGCAGAAGGCCGAGGATGCCGACACGACCCTCACCGACAAGATGCAGGACGCGGTCGCGGTCGTCGACAAAGCCACCGACGCCGCCAGCCAGTCGGCCAGTAACGCCATGGATTCAACCTTCAATTCTTTAGTGGATAGCGTCAAATGAGCAAGCAGAGCCGGGTGATGTGGTCAGAAGGCATGTTCCTGCTGCCCCAACACTTCCAGTATCAGGACGAATTCCATCAGCACCAGTTGGCTGAGGCGACCCTGCGCAGCACCCCTTTCCATTGGGGAGTTCAGGCGCTGCAGGTGGACGAGGACGCCCTGGCCACTGGTTCACTGCAGCTCAAGCGCCTGAAGCTGGTGTTCCCCGATGGCAGCCTCTACGACGCGCCGCAGCACGATCCGCTGCCGGCCGCGCGCGACCTCAAGGACCTGCTCAAGGCCAACGACCTGAAGGTGTATGCTGCGCTCAAGCTGCCCGAGCCATTCGGCCGCAACTACGTCGAGGATGGCCACGAACACAAGGCTGCTCGGCGCTTTCGCAAGCAGTTCGACACCCTGCCCGACCTTAATGAAGGCGAGCTGGAGAACGAAATCACCAGCTTGCGCTTGAACGTCGTACTGCTGGTCGACGGTGACAGCCTCGACGGTTACAGCCACTGCCCCCTGGCGAAGCTGACACGCAACAGCATGGGCGGTTTCAACCTTGACCCGCATTTCGTCCACCCCACCCTGCACCTGGGCAGCCACGAGACCATTGCCGGCATCGGCAAGCGCCTGCTCGGCGCCCTGCAGGCCAAGAGCAAGGCGCTTTCCGGCCGGCGCCGCGAGCGCGCCGACCAGATCGCCGAGTTCGGCTCCAGCGATGTCACCCTGTTCTGGCTGCTGAACACGGTCAACCGTGCCCACCCGCAACTGGCACATCTACTGGCCCACCCGCGCCTGCATCCGGAACGCCTGTACCTGTTCCTGGCCGACCTGGCCGGTGGCCTGCTGACCTTCACCCTGGACACCCAACTCAGCGACCTCCCCGAATACGACCACCACGACCCGGCCGCGTCGCTGGTCAAGCTCGACGAAATGATCCGGGTGATGCTCGACAACGTCGTGCCCAACCAGTGCATCGTCATCAACCTTACCCAGACCAAGCCATCGCACTGGCAAGGCCAACTGCATGACCCGCGCCTGGCCGAGGCCGACTTCTATATCGCCGTGCACGCCGACATGCCTGGCGCCAGCCTGCTGGAGCTGGTGCCCCGTGCGTTCAAGGTCGGTTCGCCGGAAGACATTGAAGTGGTGGTCAACAGCGCCATGCCGGGTGTCACCCTCAATCACGCCGCGCGGCTGCCGAACGCGATTCCGGTGCGCCTGGACAACCAGTACTTCGCCATCGAGCCGCACGGCACTGTGTATGAACGAATGATCAGCGCCCAGGCCATCTGCTTCTATGCGCCCAGCGCCTTTACCAACCTCAAGCTTGAACTGATGGCGGTGCTCAAATGACCGAAGCCGTACTGCAACAGGGCGCCGTCCCGGCCGCCAGCGACAAACCGACGCTCAAGGACCTGGTCCAGGACTTCATCAGCATGGCGTTGATCGTACGTCGCGGTCGCCAGGTCACTTCGGTGCAGGCCTTCGAAGGTAGCGTCGAACGTTTCTTCGCCAACCTGGAACGTGATGCCCGTGCCGCCAACTATAGCGTCGAGCAGGTCAAGGACACCCAATACGCGTTGTGCGCCTTCCTCGACGAAAGCGTACTGCGCTCGGACGACAACGCGCTGCGTCGGCACTTCGAGCTGCAGCCGTTGCAGTTCCGCTATTTCGGCGTGCACCTGGCCGGCGAAGGCTTCTTCGAGAAGGTCGATGCGTTGCGCGCCGACGTCAAGCAGAACATTGACGTGCTCGAGGTTTACCACCTGTGCCTGGCACTGGGCTTCGAGGGCAAGTTCAGCCTCGGCCAGAAAGACCAGTTGCGTTACCTGGCCAATACCCTGGGCCAGGATATTGCCCGCTACCGCAAGGCGCCCAAGGCCCTGTCACCGGACTGGGCACTGCCCGACCAGGTGTCGCAGATGCTGCGCCATGAAGTACCGCTGTGGGTGTATCTGGCGCTGATCGCGTTGGTCTGCGTCGCCGTGTACCTGACGCTGGACTGGTTGCTGGACAAGGACGTCGCCGCCCTGTCCGAACAAATCCGCCAGCTGTTCAGTGCCTGAGCACATACCAGGTAGCCGAGTCAGGAAGACATGAAAACATTACTGCGTCTGTTGAAAAGTTTCTGGGTGCTGCTGCCATTGCTGTGGCTGGCTAGCCTGTTGATTTGCTGGCTGGCCGCGCCGCTGGTGCCGTGGCTGCGTCATCACGTGCCTGAAGCGCTGGCGATCATCAGTGCCTGCTTCCTGCTGGTAATCGTGCTGCGTCAATACCAGCGCATTCGCGCCGAACACAACCTGGAGAACCTGCTACAGATCGAGGTCGACCGCTCGTGGAATGCCACGGGCGAGTTCCGTGACCAGCAGGTGCTGCGTGAGCGCCTGAAGCACGCCATCGCCATGCTACGCACCGACCGCTCCGCGGGTGGCGGCGGCAAGGCGGCGCTGTCTGACCTGCCCTGGTACCTGGTGGTCGGCATGTCGGCGGCCGGCAAGACCTCGCTGCTGACCCATTCCGGCCTGTCGGCCAGCATCGCTACGGCCAACGACAGTGAAAGCGGCACCCAGCACTGCGACTGGTACTTCAGCCCCGACGCCGTGATGATCGACACCGCCGGGCGCTACCTGCGCGACGACCAGTCGGCCAGCGAATTCTCGGCCTTTCTGCGCATGCTGCGTAAGCAGCGTGGCAAAGCGGCGATCAATGGCCTGGTCCTGGTGGTCAGCCTGCCCGAACTGCTGGCAGCCAACAGCGATGAGCGCAATGCCCTGGCGGCCCAGCTGGTGGCGCGGGTGGAAGAATACGCCGAATGCCTCGATGCCAACCCCCCGGTTTACCTGATGCTGAGCAAGACCGACCAGTTGCCGGGCTTTAGCCAGGCGTTCGACGGCCTCGACCTGCACGATCGCCAACAGCCGCTGGGCATGACCTTTGGGCTTTCGGAAATCCGCACCAACGGCCTGCACGCCGTGCTGCAGACGCGCCTGAAGAAGCTGCAGGCTCATATTCGCCAGCACGTCGACGCGCAGATGATCGCCCTCGGTGCCGAAGCCGACAGCACCTTGCTGAATTTCCCGCAGTACTTCGCCGCCCTCAGCGGTGTGCTCGAGCAATTCCTCGACCACTTCACCCGCGGCCATCGCGGCGGTGCCCCGCTGCTGCTACGTGGCCTGTACTTCACCAGTGCACTGCAGACCGGGCAGCAGCTGGGGCAGGTCTATGAAGATGTCGTCGCCGACGAATTCGCCCTGCAGGCCGCCTACGATGAGCAGGCCGGTCACGTCGACAAGCCCCTGGGCAACCGCAGCTACTTCATCACCGACACCTTCCGCCAGGTGATCTTCCCCGACCGCGACCTGATCCTTTACCAGTCGCGCCTGGGCCGCCAGGCTGCGTTCAGCCCGCTGCTACTGGGCCTGGCCGCCGCCACCGGGTTGCTGTTCATCGGTTGGCAAGCGCTGTCGTTCGCCAATAACCGCCAGTGGCTGGACAACCTGCGCGGGCAGCTGGCGCACATCGAGCAGGCAGCAGACCGCGAGCAGCAGCTGGCCGCAGGCAAGGGCCTGGAAGTGCTGCGTGAACAGATGGCCAACGTCGAGGCCCATCGCCTGCAGGGTGTACCCCTGCAGCTGGGTGGCGGCCTGTACCAGGGCGAGGCGATTCACCAGGTGACCCGCAGCGCCTATCTGGCGCAGCTGCGCAGCCAGGCGCTGGAACCGATCGCACGCAACCTGCAAGTGCAGATGCGGGCGTTCAACACCTTCGCCAACGGTATCAATCAGGAGCTGGAATTCACCCCGGCCCCGCAGCCGAAAAAGCGCAATGGCAAGCCGCTTGCTCCTGCCATTGCGGCCAGGGCCCAGGCCGCGCTGGGCAACACCCGCGCTGGCGCCTATGCCGCCAAGGTCAACCTGGCCACTGCCAGCGATGGCGCCGAGCTGTCCGCCGCCACCGGTGGGCTGTCACTGTCCGAAGAAATGCTCGGGCGCCTGGACGAGCAACAGGTGGCCTCGATCATCGAGGCCTACAACACCCTCAAGCTGTACCTGTTGCTGACCGAGCCCAAGGCCCATCCAGACCCGGCCTTCGTCGCTGCCAGCCTGCCCCAGGCCTGGGCCAGCGCCGCCGCCGAAGGCACCCCGGCCGACGCTGGCGTGATCGCGGAAAATGCCCCGCTGTACGTGCAGTTGCTGGAGCAGGGCCAAGCGCCGTCGTTGCCGCGCAACGAACAGCTGATCAACGAAACCCGGCAGAACCTTAAGTCGTTCATGATCTCCAGCTCGCTGGTCGACCGCGAGTACCTGCGCCTGCAGCTCGAGTCGAGCCGACAGTTCCCGGCGCTGAACCTCAACGACCTGGTCCCGCAACCGGGCCGCGCGCTGCTGTATGGAACCGCTGGCGTGCCGGCGATCTACACCCGCCAGGGCTGGGACACCTTCGTCAAGCCCGAGCTGATCAAGCTGGTGTCGGGCAACCTGCGCAACGAGTCGGACTGGGTGCTGGACGGCGAAGGCGGCGATGCCATCGTGCAGAAGGCCAACTTCGTGCGCGAGTTCATGGCCCGCTACAAGCGCGACTACACCCAGGCCTGGTACAAGATGGTCAGCAGCGTTGGCGTGCGCCACTTCGCCGACCTGGCTTCGGCGACCCGGCAATTGGGGCTGCTGAGCGACGTGCAGAACTCGCCAGTGAAGAACCTGCTGCAGGCGGTCAACGACAATACCCAGTGGGACCTGCCGCTCAAGCAAGCCATCCCGGCCCCCGGCACCACCCGCGACGATGGTTTCTGGAGCAAGGTCACCGGTCTGTTCGACGCTAACGACACCCTGCCCGCCAACGTTGCCCCGGCCCTGCCGGCGGTGGACGACGGTAGCCTGGCCAAGCGCTTCGAGCCGGTGGCGCGGGTGTTCGCCGAGAACAACGCCGAAGGCGCCGACAGCACCATCATGGACCGCTACCTGGCCGCCTTGCGCAAACTCAAGGTGCGCCTGAACAACATCCAGCGCTCGCAGGATGTGGGCAAGAGCAGCAAACAGTTGATCAGCGAGACCCTGGAAGGCCAGCCGAGCGAGATCACCACCGTGCGCAACTACGTGGAGAGCAGCGTCGACACCAGCCAGGATGGCCTGTCGCGCTCGCTGCAGGGGCTGTTCAGCCTGCCCATCCAGTATGCCTGGGCGACCCTGCGCGACCCGGCCGGCCAGCAGATCGCCAAGGCCTGGGCGCAGCAGATCGCCAAGCCCTGGGAGCAGGTCATGGCACACCGTTACCCGATTGCCGGCAGCAGCCGCAACGAGGCTTCGGTGAAAGACCTGCAGCGCTTCGTGGATCCCGACAGCGGCCTGCTGCCGGCCTTCAAGCGCAACGAAATCGGCAATCTGGCCGGCGGTGAAGGATTGGGCGTGGGCGATAGCAAGGGGCCAGCACTGGTCAACCCTGGCATGCTCAACAGCATCGACAAGGCCAGCTCCGTGGGCCAGGTGATCGCCAGCCTGTCGGACCGTGACAACGGCTTCGAAATCATGCTGGAGCCTTCAGCCAACTTCACCGACATCGTCTTCACCCTCGATGGCCAGGAGCAGCACTACCGCAACGGCCGCAGCAGTTGGAACCGCTTCGCCTGGCCGGGCACCAGCAACGCGCCGGGCGCGCGCCTTGACGTCGTCACCCTGAGCGGCACACGGGTCACCGTGTTCGACTTCCCGGGGCGCTGGGGCCTGCTGCGCATGAACGAGAGCGCTCGCGTCGACGACCTGGACGGCATTCAGCAACGTTTCAGCTGGAACACCGCCAATGGCCGCGTAAGCCTTATCGTGCGCAATTTCGGTGGGGTCAAGCTGACCGATCTGGCTGACGTCAAGGCCCTGAGCGCCCTCAACAGCAGGGGGGCGCAATGATCGGTTGCTTCGGCAAGCTACCGTCGAGCGCAGATTTCGTCAGCCTTCATGGGGCGGCGGAAGAAGTCTGCGAGTTCGACGCCTGGTTGCAGTCATCGCTGGCAGCCATGCGCTACCGCGATGACTGGCAAGCGTTGTTCGACGCGCTGCCGATGTGTTTTTTCACCTACCGCGCACGCAACGGCAACTGGCTACTGGGTGGCCTGCTCAGCTCGCGCGATGCCAGCCAGCGGCGCTACCCGTTCTTCATCTTCCAGCTGCTCAAGCTCGAAGACAGCAGTGTACTGGTCAACCCGTTCACGCTTGGCGAGCTGTTCAGCGCACAGATCAAACCGATGCTGCACCAGGCTGTGCAAGGCGCCGACTGCACCAGCCTGTTCGAACGGATCAAGGCCTTGCGCCCGCTGCAGGGCCAGGATCTGGACCTGTTCCGCCGGGTGCACGCCAAGTTCCTGCATGATTTCAGCTTCGCGGATGTGGCCCGCGCACTGCACGGGTCCTGGCCAGGTTTCGACAGCGCCACTGCCCTCGCCCACCTGCAGCTCGGCCGTGCTTCGCTGCAGGGCGACTTTGCAGGCGGCATCGAATTGCCGTTGCCGGCCGAACGTGGCCTTAAAAACCCCACGGCCGATCTCTGGCTGACCTGGCTGAGCCGCATGAGCGGGCACCGAGAGTTGCCGGCGGTGAGCCTGTTGGCCGACGACTTCATGCACCCGCAGCTGTACAGCTTCCCGGCGCGCCACGCCAACTGTGCCTACCGCCTGCTCAGTGGCTGTGCCGACCCGCGCCAGCACCTGGAGTTGCTCAGCCCACTGACGATGGTGCCTCGGCTGCACGATTACGACCGCCCCCTTGAACATGTCATCGACCAGTTCGTCGATGCACTGGATGCGACGCCTGTATGAACAAGCTCAAGTACTACTGCCTGCGCTACCAACCCTACCTGCTGGGCGTGGCGTTCTTCCTGGCGATCTTCCTGGTCTGGGCCATCGGCCGAGCCTTCGGCTTCGCCTCGCTGCACAGCCTGCTGGCCGGCATCGGCGTGTTTCTGCTGCTGTCGGCGGGCTATGTACTGCTGCTGTACCGCGGAGTGGGTCAGCACCACAACCTGGAAGGCCTGCTGCGCGACGACGCCGACCAGGCCGTACTCAGTGCAGCCCCAGCCGACCGGGAAGAGGTCAGCCTGTTGCGCGAGCGCCTGCTACAGGGCATCGAGCGGCTGCACAGCAACAAGCCGCGCGGTACCTCGACCAAGGATGCACTGTATGCCCTGCCCTGGTACCTGGTCATTGGCCAGCCGGCCGCCGGCAAGAGCACAATGATCCTGCAGTCGGGCCTGAACTTCCCCTATGCCGAGCGCGAAGGCGCGCGGGTCGCGGGCCTGGGCGGCACGCGCAACTGCGACTGGTTCTTCAGCTCTGAGGCGGTACTGCTGGACACTGCCGGGCGCTACATGAACAGCCCCGAAGAAGCCGGCAAGTGGCGCGGCTTTTTGCAACTGCTGCGCCAGCACCGCCAGCGCCGCCCGCTCAACGGTTTGATCGTCAGCGTCAGCATCGCCGATATCCTGCATGGCCCGGTCGAAGAGCAGGAACGCGTGGCCAAGCGGCTGCGCGAACGCATTCAGGAAAGCTGCGCGCTACTAGAAGTGCGCCTGCCAATCTACCTGGTTTTCACCAAGTGCGACCTGATCCCTGGTTTCACCGCGTTCTATCGCCAGCTGGACGATGCCGCGCGTGGTGAAGTGATGGGTAAAACCTTCTCTCACAAGGGTTTCGAGCAAGCCGACTGGGGCCAGCGCTTCGGCAATGCGATGGACGAGCTGACCCGTTACTGGGGGCAGATGGCGAGCCAGCAGCTGGTGCAGCAGGACATACAAGTCACTCGGCAGAACAACGCAGCCTACCGCTTCCCGCTGGAGCTGGCCGCGCTCAAGCCGCGCCTGCATCAGTTCGTCGACAGCCTGCTGCGCGCCAACCCTTACCAGAATGCCGAAATGCTGCGCGGCTTCTATTTCACCGCAGCGTTGCAGGCCGACGAAACTCAGTGGGGCTGCCACGGCCAGCATGTGGCCGAACGCTTCGCGCTTGAACACGCAGAAGGCACGGGCACTGCCGGCAGCCACGCGGCGCCGCTGTTCATCAACAGCCTGTTCCGCAAAGTGATCATTCCCGACCAGCATTTGGTGGCGCTGTACACCAGCAACCACCGTGAACGCCGGCGCAAGGCCGGGTGGGTGGGCGCTGCCGGCCTGGCGGCACTGGTGCTGTGCAGCCTGTGGGGCTGGTCGTACCTGAACAACCGCGCCACCCTGGCCAGCATTGCCAGCGAACTGGCCCAGGCCAAGGCCGACGACCAGGCGGCCAGCGGCCAGTACACCGCCTGGCGAAGCCTCGACCGCTTGCGCTTCTGGGCTGCTCACTACCATGAGCAACACCACTCAAAGGGCGTGCCCCTCAGCATGCGCCTGGGCCTGTACCAGGGCCATGAGGTCGAGCCGCTGCTGCGCGACCGCTACTTCGCCACCTTGCAGAATGTGATGCTAAAGCCCACGGCCGATAATCTGACCCGCACCCTGTACCTGCTGACCACGCTCAAGGTCTACCAGCGCAACACCCGTGAGCTGCAGCCAGTGAGCGGCATTGACAGCGTAGAGGCCGAGGCGCTGCCCCATGACAACCGCGCCCAGTCGATCGCCAATTTCGGAAAGGCGGCCCTGGACACTTACGTGATGCTTTCTCCGGGCCAGCGCGAGCATGCCGACCCGGCGTTTCTCAAGGCGCACCTGCCGGACTACTGGTACCCGGCCATCGCCCGTCATACCGGCAAGAGCATGGCCGCCGCCGGCAGCGAGGCCGGCAGTAACCAGGACTACCTGTATGCCAGCCGCCAGATCACGTTCTATAGCGACCAGATCCGTGAGCCAGATGTACCGCGCATCCTCGACAACGCCTTCCTGATGTCCAGTTCGCGCAACTACATCGACAGCCTGCGGGCCCAGTCACTGCGTGCGATCGAGACCATCACGCTGGAATCCGACACCTTGTTCGCCTTCGGCCGCGCCGACTTCCAGAGCCTGAAAAACGAAGGCCAGAGTCAGCTGAGCGCAATTGCCAGCAAGCTGCTGAACACCCCGAATATCGGCAAGATCATCATCTCGGGGCACGCCGACCAACTGGGTGACAGGCAGGGCAACCTGCAGGTTTCGAAACAACGGGCACAAACCATCCGCACCTATCTGGTTGGCAAGGGCGTACCTGCCGAACTGATGGTCGCGCAGGGCGAAGGCAGCCGCAAACCGTTGGTCAACTGCGACATGCAACAACCGCGAACGCAGTTGATCAAGTGCCTGGAGCCCAACCGCCGGGTGGAAATCGAAGTGCGTGGGCTTAACTGAGCCACGCCGCAATAACCGGTCGCCGGGGCCTCACAGGATGAGGCCCGGGCGGCGGCAAGCTACCTCTGCCGGCGCGCCCGGCGAGGTCAAAACCAAGGGGCGCATGAGCAACCCTTTACATGTTGTTAATGGAGAGTTTCACAATGGCATTTGACGCGTATATCCAAATCGACGGCATCCCAGGCGAAGTACTGGATGAAAAACACAAGGACTGGATCGAAGTGCTGGGCTACGAGTACGGCGCCACCCAGGCTACGTCGGCAACCGCCAGCTCCTCGGGCGGTGCGTCCTCCGAGCGCGTTGCCCTGAGCGACTTCAAGATCCGCAAGGCAGTCGACAAGGCATCGGCCAAACTGTTCGAACACTGCTGCACCGGCAAGCACATTGCCAAGCTGAAGCTGAACGTGAACCGCGCCGGTGGCGACAAGGTCACCTACCTGACCATCGACATGGAAGAAGTGGTGGTCTCTTCGGTCAAGTTTGTTGCCGGTGGCAACCAGAATGGTGAAGACAAGGCGGTCAGCGACCTGCCGGTTGAAGAAATCAGCTTCAACTTTGCCCGCATCAAGACCACCTACACCCAGCAGAACCGCACCGACGGCCAGGCCGGCGGCAACATCGTCGGTGGCTGGGACCGCACCGCGAACAAAGTGTTTGCCTAAGCACGTGCCAGACCATGGGCCGCTTCGGCGGCCTGTGTTCCGCAGCGCGCCGGGTTTTCTGGCGCGCTGTTCATTAGCCATGTCCAGAGTGTTCTATGCCTGAAATTCTCAATGACCTCTCGCTGGCCACACTGGTCGCCCCTATCGAGGGTGGCAGTGGTGAAGACTTGAGCTTCTCTGCCTTGTTCGACCAGATCAAGGAGGCACGCCGGGCGGACCCTGACTACCTGACCCAGGGCGACTGGCAAACCGACCTGAAGACTGCCGACTGGGAGCAGGTGATCAACCTGTCGGCTCAAGGGCTTGCGCAGCAAAGCAAAGACCTGATGCTGGTGGCCTGGCTCTGCGAGGGGCTGGCCCAGCGCGAACACTTCGAAGGCATCACCTTTGGCCTCGAGCTGACCGAACAGCTCCTGGTTGCGTTCTGGGAAACGCTGTACCCCACCCTCGAAGACGGCCTGGACGAGCGCGCGGCGCGACTGTCCTGGTTGAAGACCACGCTCACCGACATTGCCGGTGGCTTGCCCATTATCCAGGGGCAGAATTTTGGCGTGTTGCGCTATGACGAATCACGCCATGTAGAAAACCTCGCCTTGCAAAACCCCAAGGCGATGCAGACAGCGCTGAACGAAGGCAAGATCAACGCCGAGATCTTCCAGCGTTCGGTAGCGCTTACCGATACCGATTACCTGCGCGCCAAGGCCCAGCAGATCGCTACCAGCCTGAATGCATGCAAACGCCTGCAGGCCAGCGCCGACCGCCTGTTCGGCCACGAGGCGCCCAGCTTTGCCAGCCTTGCCGACATGCTTTCGCGTGCCAGCCAGCTGGCGGAAAAACTGCTCAAGGACCGCGGCGTAGAGCTACACCCCGCCATCCCGGAGGAAGCACAGCCACAGGCCACGGGCGCCAACCTCCACGAAGCAGGTGAACCGATGAATGCCACGCCCCCGACGACCGCGCCTGCAGCCCTGCGCACAACCCCGCTGACCCGCGACGAGGCATTCACCATGCTTGCGGGCATCGCCCAGTACTTCAAACAGAGCGAACCGCAAAGCCCGGTACCCTACCTGATCGAACGTGCGATCAAGTGGGGCAACATGCCGTTGGAAGGCTGGTTGAGTGACGTGATCAAGGACAACAACGTGGTGGACAACATCCGCGATGTGCTGGGCACCCGCTAGGGTCTGCAATAAAAGCCTTGAGACGAACGTCAGGTAAGGCGAAGACAGCCGGCTCCCTGCCCCCCCACCGGCTCCATCGGGCAGGTCCCTTGACTGTTGCCCACGCAAGGGCGCTGCAATTGCTGTTAACTTGAGCGCCCTGCTCAGCTTCAGACAAGGACTGCTTCATGCCACCAAGCCCAACCACCCCAAGCGGTTTCATCCGCGTCCGTGGCGCCCGCGAGCACAACCTGAAGAACATTGATGTCGATATCCCCCGCGATGCCTTGGTGGTGTTCACCGGCGTGTCCGGCTCGGGCAAGTCCTCGTTGGCGTTCTCCACGCTGTATGCCGAAGCCCAGCGTCGCTATTTCGAATCGGTGGCGCCCTATGCCCGGCGCCTGATCGACCAGGTTGGCGTGCCGGATGTCGATGCCATCGATGGCTTGCCGCCGGCGGTGGCCCTGCAGCAGCAACGCGGCACGCCGAGTGCACGCTCCTCGGTGGGTAGCGTGACCACCTTGTCCAGTTCGATCCGCATGCTTTACTCCCGCGCAGGCCATTACCCGGCCGGGCAAGCGATGCTGTACGCCGAAGACTTTTCTCCGAACACGCCCCAGGGCGCTTGCCCGCAATGCCATGGCCTGGGGCGTGTCTACGAGGTGACCGAAGCGACCATGGTCCCCGACCCTTCGCTGACCATCCGTGAGCGTGCGGTAGCAGCGTGGCCAATGGCCTGGCAAGGGCAAAACCTGCGCGACATCCTGGTCACGCTGGGCTATGACGTCGATATCCCTTGGCGCGACCTGCCCCAGGCACAGCGCGACTGGATCCTGTTCACTGAAGAGACGCCCACCGCCCCCGTGTATGCCGGCCTGACCCCGGCGCAGACCCGCGAAGCCCTCAAGCGCAAACTGGAGCCCAGCTATCAAGGCACGTTCATGGGTGCCCGACGTTACGTGCTGCATACCTTCATGCACTCGCAGAGCGCGCAGATGCGCAAGCGTGTGGCCCAGTACATGCGCCCCAGCCCTTGCCCGCTGTGCCAAGGCAAACGCCTGAAGCGCGAAGCGCTGGCCGTGACCTTCGCCGGGCTGGACATCGCCGAACTGTCGCACCTGTCGTTGCAGGCGCTGGCCGAGGTGTTCCGCAAGGTGGCGGCAGCTGACTACCTGACCCAGCAGCAGGACGAACTGACACTGGAAAAACGCCTGGCGGCCCAACGCATCGCCAACGAGCTGCTCGAACGCATTGACACGCTGCTTGACCTCGGCCTTGGTTACCTGGCCCTGGAGCGCAGCACCCCAACCTTGTCTTCCGGTGAACTGCAACGCCTGCGCCTGGCCACGCAGCTGAATTCGCAGCTGTTCGGGGTGGTCTACGTGCTCGACGAGCCGTCGGCCGGCTTGCACCCGGCTGACAGTGAAGCGCTGTTCGAAGCCTTGCAGCGCCTGAAACAGGCTGGCAACTCGGTGTATGTGGTGGAGCATGACCTGGACACCATGCACCGCGCCGACTGGCTGGTGGATGTAGGGCCAGCTGCCGGCGAGCACGGCGGCACCATCCTCTACAGCGGGCCGCCTGCCGGCCTGGCCGAGGTCCAGCAGTCATGCACCCGCACCTACCTGTTCAGTGCCCCGGCCCAGGCCACACGCGCCCCCCGCCAGGCCCGCGACTGGCTGAAGCTCGAAGGCATCACCCGCAATAACCTCGATAACCTGAGCGCTGCATTCCCGCTGGGCTGCTTTACCGCCGTTACCGGTATTTCCGGCTCGGGTAAATCCAGCCTGGTCAGCCAGGCCCTGCTGGAACTGGTAGGGGCACACCTGGGCCATGCCGAGCAACGTAGCGAGCCCGAAGCGCAAAGCCTGGAAGATGAACCTGAACAGACCAGCAGCGGCCACGTAAGCGCCGGGCTTGGCAGCATCAAGCGGCTGGTGCAAGTTGACCAGAAGCCGATCGGCCGCACGCCGCGCTCCAACCTGGCCACCTACACTGGCCTGTTCGACCACGTGCGCAAACTGTTCGCGGCTACCGAGCAGGCCAAGGCACAGGGCTTCGACGCCGGGCGCTTTTCGTTCAACGTTGCCAAGGGCCGGTGCGCCAACTGCGAGGGTGAGGGTTTCGTCAGCGTCGAGCTGCTGTTCATGCCCAGCGTGTATGCGCCCTGCCCGACCTGCCAGGGTGCCCGCTACAACCCCGAAACCCTGGCGGTGAGCTGGCAAGGCATGAACATCGCGCAAGTGCTGCAGTTGACCGTCGACCAGGCCCTGCAGGTTTTTGCCGAACAACCGCCTGCACGCCGTTGCCTGCAAGTGCTACAGGATATCGGCCTGGGCTACTTGCGTCTGGGCCAGCCAGCCACCGAGCTGTCCGGTGGCGAAGCGCAGCGCATCAAGCTGGCGACCGAACTGCAGCGCATGGCCCGCGGGGCAACCCTGTATGTGCTAGATGAACCCACCAACGGCTTGCACCCGCAGGACATCGACCGGCTGCTGGTACAGCTGAACCGCCTGGTAGAAAGCGGGCATAGCGTGGTGGTGGTCGAGCATGACATGCGAGTGGTGGCGCAGAGCGACTGGGTGATCGATATCGGGCCGGGGGCTGGCGATGCCGGGGGCAAGGTGGTGGTCAGTGGCACGCCGCAGGTGGTGGCGGCATGTACCGACAGCCGCACGGCGGCGTTCCTGGCCAAGGCCTTGTGACCCCTGCGCATTGCCAGGTTGCTGGGCCGCCGACTAGCGCGCATTGACTCAACGGAAATTGCTGTCGTTGCCAATGGCCTACATCCACCAGGCCAGCACCACCGGCAACCAGGCAAACGACAGCACCGTAGAACACATCACCAGGTTCGCCACCTGCTCTGGCTCACGGTTGGCCCGCACCGCCATCAGGTAGTTGAACACGGCCACCGGCATCGCCGACTGCACCACCAGCACCGCACGCTCCAGGCTGTCCATATCCAATACCGCGCCCACTGCCCAGCCCACCGCAGCGCCCAGGCCAATGCGCAAACCGCCCAGCAACATGCCGCTGCCCACGTGACGCAGGCGAATGCTGGCCAGTGATACCCCCAAGGTCAGCAGCATGAGCGGGATGGTCATGCCGCCCAGCAGGTCTACGGTGTTGGCCAGCCAACGCGGCAGTTCGAAATCGAGAAAGATGATGGGCATGGCGCCGGCCAGGCTGATGACGATAGGGTTGCGCAGCAGCGCCTTGAGCGAAGCCGCCGTGCCGGAAATGGCCATGCCGATGGTGAACTGCACGATGGACAGGGTCAGGAAAAACGCCACAGCCAGGGCCAGGCCATGCTCACCGAAGGCATACAGACTGATCGGCAGGCCCATGTTGCCTGTATTAGGGAACATGAACGCCGGTAGCAGTACCCGCCAGTGCATGCCCGACGCGCGACACACCAGCAAAGCGGCCAAGGCCATCCCCAAGGTGCACAGCAAGCAGGCCACGGCCATGCTGGTAAAGGCATTCGGGTTCAGCTCGGTACGACTGAGGGTGGACAGCACCAGCGAAGGTGTGCCGACGGTCATCACCACCCGGGCGATGAAATCGGTGGGGTAATCCAGGCCCTTGCGGGCCCAGGCAAAGCCAATTCCGGCGACGATGAAAACCGGAGCCAGGACTGCGAACAGCGACGCGAACATGGAGGCCTTCCTTGGTGGGGGGGTCAGCATTATGCAGCACTCTGCAAGATTGCCGTGCCGATCTCACCGCACGCAGGAGCAGCCATCTGAAATGTCTGTGGAAGACATGTTCATGTCGCGCTGAGACTGCGGCGTCTCGTCGCACACCCATACCCCTTGGCAAAAGCGTCCAAGCCCGTAGAATCCCGCTTCCTTTTCGCCCGTCGCCTTGAACGGTGGCAACCAGCAGCAATGACAGAGTCAGCGCCTGAACACATGAACGCACATGTGAAGTAGGCTCAACCCTCCCCGCCCGGCCCATCTCCCATAACGCCCAGCGGTTGAGTCTTGCCCAGGTCGCATCCGTGTCGCCACTCGCCCCTTGCCGGGTCGAGCCGGTGTGCGCGCCGAGAAGGTGCTCATTCCGCTCATCCAACTAGAGGTACGTATGTCTCCGCGTTTGCTGGCCATGGCGCTGGCGCCCCTGCTCGGGCTGTTCATCATCGCCCTGGGCAACGGCTTCATGTCTTCCCTGACCACCCTGCGCCTGGGCGCCGCCGGTGAGTCTGCCACCACCATCGGTATCGTCTCGTCGACCTACTTCATCGGCCTGACCCTCGGTGCCATCTTCAACGACCGGCTGATCCTGCGCATTGGCCACATCCGCGCCTATACCAGCTTCGCCTCGCTGATTGCCGTCACCATCCTGCTGCAAGGGTTGTTCTACGAGGTCACCTGGTGGTCGGTGCTGCGCCTGATCAATGGCTGGGCGGCAGTCGGCGTGTTTCTGGTGATCGAGAGCTGGCTGCTGCTGGCCGGTGACGCAAAGATTCGTGGCCGCCTGCTGGCGCTGTACATGATCGCCTTCTACGGCGCCGGGGTAATCGCCCAGGCCGGCCTTGGCGAAATCACCCAGCTAGGCGATACCGCCCCGTTCATGCTGGCCGGCGTGCTGGCCGCCCTGTCGGTGCTACCGATCGTGATCCTGCCGCGGGTGTCGCCGCTGCTGGACCAGGTCGAACCCCTCAAGCCCCGCCAGTTACTGGGCGTGGCACCGTCGGGCCTGGTCGGCTGCTTCGGCTCGGGCGTGGCGATTGCCGGCATCTATGCGCTGCTGCCACTGTACTTGCAGCGCATCGGCCTGGAGGTGGGTGAAGTTGGCAACATGATGGCCTGGGTCATCCTCGGCGCGATGCTGCTGCAATACCCGGTCGGGCGCTGGTCCGACCGCAAGGACCGCCTCGATGTGCTGCTCGCGCTTGCCGCGTTGTGCGTTGTCCTGTCGCTTGTAACGGTGTTCCTGCCATCGGACTCGTTCCTGCTGCCGGCCATGCTGTTCCTGTTGGGTGGCGGCGTGTTCACGCTGTACCCGGTGGCGGTCAGCCATGCGGCCGACCGCGCGCCTTCCGATGCGCTGGTACCGATGATTCAGGGCCTGCTACTGATCAACTCGCTGGGTTCGGCCATGGCCCCGGTGGCCATTTCACCGATGATGACCGAGTTTGGTGAGGCCGGGTTGTTCTGGGCGTTTGCCGTGGTCAACCTGACCATGGTGTGCTTCTTCATGTGGCGCCGTGGCAAACGCCCGGCAGCAGAGCACCCTGCCCCGTTCACCGCGTCGACCACCTTCTCGCCAACTGGCGCCGAGCTGCGGGTGACCGAAGACCTGATGCATGCAGCGCAGGAGCATCCGCCGCTGGAGCCAGTCGAAACCCCGGCGCCCGCACAGCACTCAGCATCCTGATGATTGCAGGGGCCGCACTGCGGCCCAATCGCGGTACCAGGCCGTTCCCACAGAAGATTACATTTCCTTCTGCGGGCGGCCTTGGGTGTGACAGGGATATACAGCCCCCAGAAATTGCCACTCGTCGCCCAGAAGGCACCCCGCCAGCTGCCGCCAGCCAAACGAATGACTGATCATCCGCAAAGGAGAAGTCCCATGATCCGCATTCGCCCGCTATCCCTGTGCCTGGCGCTCGCCCTGAGCAGCCTCACCGGCACTGCCTTCGCCGCCACCGACACCCATACCGACAGCCATCCGCAAACCGACCACTCTGGCGGCAAGACCGTCGGTGAAGGCAGCAGCGTCAACAGCCCCGGCAGCGGCAAAGGTAACGACAGCAGTGACACAGGCAGCAACACCGATGCCGCCGACGGTGCCGCTGGCGGCTCCAACAATACCGGCGAAGGCACTGGCTCTGGTGCCGGTGCCAGCGGCGGCACTGCCGAGGACCAGGACAGCCGCTGAAGCCGACCTGGACTAAACTGAGCCCTGACGCCCTGACCAGGATTGACCATGCACCTCAAACACTGGCTGTTCGCTGCTTTGCTGCCGTGCACTGCTTTAGCTGGCGCAGGCAACCAAGGCGCGATGTCGATCAGTTCCTCGTCATTCACCGATGGCGGCGTCATCGCCCTGCAACAGGTCGGCCAGGACCCGGCATGCGGCGCCGGCGAAGAGCGGACCCCGCAACTGAGCTGGGACAACTTGCCCGCAGGTACGCGGTCGCTGGCCCTGATCATGTTCGACCCGGACGGTGGCAAGGGCGTTGGTGTGGTGCACTGGATCGCCTACAACATCGACCCCGAACAGGATGGGCTCAAGGCAGGCACGGCAGGGCTGAGCGGGCCATCCGTGACAGTGGGCCGCAACTCCCGCGGTACCCTCAGCTACCGAGGCCCCTGCCCACCCGCCGGCGACAACCCTCATCATTACGCACTGACCCTGATTGCCACCGACCTGCCTTTGGGTACCTTGCCTGAGGGGCTGGATCGCAGCGGCCTGCTACAACTGCTTCAAGGCCACGCGCTGGGGGCTCAAAGCCTGGTCGGGCGATACGGCCATTGAACCAGTCAGTACAAAAACAAATGATCAGCCCCATAGCATTTATCCATTGAAGCAGCGTGACACACTGCTGTAGCGATTCGGTCTCCGGGGCCCTATATTCAGGGCCTTACAGCGTGTTCCCTTGTGACACACGCGCCCCTGCTCATGCACGTTTCTTTGCCCTGTGCAGCGTACTCGTGCCTGTGCCACGTGCCCCGGAGCCACCAGCATGTCCTACCTATCCCGCCGCGACGGCAGGTACAGCTACCGCAGAAGATTTCCCAGCGACGTAGCTAGCCTGATTGGTCGATCTGAGTACCGAAAGGCCCTAGGCACTGCCGACCGCACCGAGGCCTTGAAGCTGTCACGGGTTCTGTCTGTCGAATTCGATCGAATTTGCGAGGAGGCCCTGGCGTGGAGCGAACCCCGTAAAGCTGAGGGCACCACCAGCCCAGCGCCGGGGCAGCAAACTGCCGCTGATGTACTAGCCAGCCTGGATTCTGTGGTGCGCACCGTTACGCTAGACCTCGTAGAAAGGATGCAGAGGCCGGGGTGGCAAGCTGAGGCTGAGACCCAGCAGATAGCTCTACGGGCGCACGTACAAGGCAAAATGCCTCCTGGCGTGCAGATGCACCCATTGGTGGCGAAAACTGCTTTGAATGCAGTGGAGCGTGTGCTAGCGGGTGATCCGATGCCGGTTCAAACCGACCGCCTTCCTGCCCCGCCTCCAAAGACGAGTCGGCCACTAGAAGACGGCAGTCATACCGCTGGAGAGTTTGAGGAAGTACTGGCTGAGTACTGCACCGGAGTGAGCCCTGGTCGCGCCAGCAAGGTGCGAGGACTCGCCTCACGTGTCCTCACGTGGCCCAGCACCGCCGATGCCCAGCTAGAGCGGATTATGCAGCACTGCGCGGAGAAGCTGGCCGCAGGTGGCCGCGCATCGTCGGTGCATGTCGATGCCGCAGCGTTGGTGACAGTCCTGAAACGCCTGCCCGGTTGGGGCGGACTGGCCCTGCCCAAGACCGGCTCAGTGGCCAAAGCAGTACGGGCAGGCGCTGGAATGAGCAAAGACCAGCGCGACCCGATTCCACTTGAGCAGATGCTTGAAATCCACAAGGCCATCAAAGAGCAAGTGCCAGCGCACTACCCTGCTGCAATTCTCCTTGCCCGGTATGGGCTGCGCCCTGGAGAACTGCTACAGGAAGGCCCCACCGCGCTGTGCGAGCGCGTCGATATCCTGGGCAAGCGGGAACTTGTGTTCAGAGCTGCGCTGAGCGGCGGAAAGAACGCTGCATCACGGCGTGATCTGCCTGTGCACCCTGACGATAAGCCGTTGTTCAAGGCAGTGCTGGCCGGACTCGACCTTGCACCGGACTGCTCTCGCGCTGCCCGGAATAAGCGTGTGCGACTTCGGGTTCACCAGCTCTCTCGCGTGTTCCGGCGCTTCCTGGGCGACACCCCTACTCTCACCTTGTACAGCCAGCGGCATTCGTGCGCGGATTTGCTTCGAGCGGTTGGCGCCACCACAGAGGAAGTGGGCGGCATCCTTGGGCATGCCCCTGCCGGGTCGAAGGCCACGAGCATCTATGGCGGCAGCCAACCCCTGGACCGTCCCCGCGAATTGCTGGCGAAGGTTCGGAAGTTCCTGCCGGGGTAATCCTGCGCGGAACTGCACCTCTGAAATCCTTGAGATAGAGCCTCTGAATAGAATGACACTCTCTAGAGGAAGTAAGGCGCGGCGGGTTGGTGAAGAAATTGGATTCGCCCCAGCAGGCGGGGAAAGCCCGGCACCAGTGGGTTGCGGCTCGAAGCCGTCTACCAAGGGGATTCCAGCCTGTGAAGCAATAGAACTGCACTTAGTGTACAGGGAGGGATGACAGCACAGGATGCGGTCCCGCTCGCAAATAGCCTGATGGAGGGCTGACGAACAGTAGGAGACGACCAATGACCGATTTATCACTGACCCTGGATGACCTGGGGCCGATGTTTGAAGACCCTGCTGCCGGGCTAAGTGATGTACAGCGCCTCTGGTGGGCTAGATGGGATTCCGGGGCCGAGATTGATTCGGGCGCGTACCAGCAGGTCCCGGCGTACCGGGTAGCCGCTGACACCTGGAGTGCTGTGAACGGCAAGGCGGCGAGCAAGTCCCGCGAGAAGTTCCTGGCACTGAAGCGCGCTGAGCAAGATTTCTACCGAGCGTGTGCTGCTGAGCACACTGGCCGATACCGCGCCAGCCAATCCACCGTTGATGCCGCCGTGCTGCTGGTGATTGACGCTGAAGGCGGAGTGCTGCCCCGTGCTGCGCTGCTCGATGCCGGCGTGCCTGCCGACGAAGTGGCCCGGATCAGCGGCAAGACTGGTGCCCGTCGCAAGGTAAAGAAGGCACTCCAGAAGCATGCCGAGCACCAGAATGCGAAGCGGATGATCCAGACGGAAGGCAAGCGCGAGTACATGAGAATGGCAAATGACACCCTGTCCGGTAGCCTTGAGGGAATTGCGGTGAACATGAAGACACAAGCCAGACTGGCCCGACTTGAACAAAGCGAAGCAGACCATGCCCGTCGAATTGCCGAACTGGAGGCACGGTTGGCCGCTGTAGAAGTACGCCATGCCGTAGAAGATGCTGGCATTGATCCGCGAGCTGAGGCCCAGCGACTGCACGCGGGCGGACTGGGTTACAAGGCGATTGCGGCCCGTATTGGTCGCAGTCAGTCCACAGTCCGCAACTGGATCAAGGCCGCTTGATTGATGGGGTGTCATACGTGGCACCCTTTGGCACCCCAAGAATTGAGCAAAACTCTAAAGGTACTACGTACCTACTTACACCCTGCCCGGAACCACCATGACCACGATCACCCTACCCGACGGCACCATCATCATCGACGATTCTGAACTGTACCTGGACTTCCTTGCCCGGCGTATGGCGCACGAGGGCAGTTCCCCAGTCGAGATAGCCGAGGCCTTGGAGGTGCCCCTGGCTGATGTCCAACGTTGGCTCGAAGTCCCGTATGAAACGCCCGAAGCGTACTGGCTGCGCCGGTACAACGACGGCACACACCTCGACGACGACGAGTAACGCCGACGCCGTTCGGCTGATTTCCCCGCTATAGCCGGTTTGGTCGCCGTGCTGTAGCCGCTGGCGACGGCGCCCCTCCTTCGCTGGGCGCCAGCACCTATTCCCGACAGCCTTCCGGCTGACCGTACAAATCTGAACCCAGCCCAGCGACAGCCCACCACCCGGTGCCCGGCTGCGCTCGCCCGTGCCTGCGGTTCAACCTCAAGGAGGACTGCATGAATTATCTGACCATCCACCGAGCATCCAATCTCGTGCACCGCGTAATCGCAACCAGCACCACTCCCACCGACACTGACGCCGTTCGGTTCATCCCAGCGAACGGCAGGGCGGTTGATTCTTACTACGGCTGGATCAAGAAGAACCCCGGCCTTTGCCCTGACCTTGGCGAGATCGCTGCCCGAAGCGCGGCTGTCCTCGACTTCATCACCGGCTCCCGCAAGGGCCTAGCAAAGCCCCGCACCGACAACCTGAACCATCGGTATCGAGAGCCAACCCCGGCTGAGCCCGTTGACCGCGCTGCGGTAATCGCCGCCTTCATCAACGAGAACCCTGGCGCGGATGCTCACGACCTGCACGAGCAATTCCAATGCGGCACTGCCGTCGCTAGGGCGTACCTCGACCGGCACGCACAGCGCCTGTAAGGCCCTTCCCAGCGCATGAAAGTGGTGATTGAGGCATATGTACCAGTCACCAATTTTGCACCTCTACAGACCGCGTATTACGTGGGCCGATACCGCGATTTCGGCCTAGTCCGAGACCTTTCTAGATCAACCATAGGAGCCTAAATCATGGCTAAGAAAACCAGCCTGAACTACCAGGACCGTGAGCGCCTTGCGTTCCTCACCTCGCACCTGCGCAGCGGCGCACGCCCATCTGTGAAGGCGCGTTACGAACAAGAGATTGTCCAGCTGCTTGAGGGTAAAGAACTGACCCGCGGTGATATTGCCCTGGCCGCTTACTACTTCAAAAACTCCGGCGTGGATGCCGAGTCGCAGGCGGCTGGGCAAGAGTACGCCGACCTGTACCGCGCAATGCCGAACGAGTAACCCGAGCCAATTAAGGAGATGACCAATGACTGATTTCGCTGCCCCATCCGCCGCACACCTCGCTGTGCTTGCTGGCCTGTCCGACTCTGACCTGCTGGCCCCCCTGGCCCCCGATGAGCCGAGCCTGGGTGAAATCCTGGCGCTGCCCACCGTCGCCCCCGTGGCGCTAGCCGTCACCCTGCCCGACCTGGATTCGCTGCTGGCGCAGGCCGATAGCATCGCCGGTATTCACAGCACTACAGCCCTGCCCGCTCGCCAGTACCACGTAAGCGGCGTGCCTGCCACTGAGCAGGTATCCGGTCTGCTGCGCGGCAACGGCAGTCGATTGAGCCGAGCCTTGCACGAGGCCGTGGGCGAACATATCAAGACCGCCGATGATCTGCGGTACGCCTTGCGGGTGTTCGCTGCCCATGCCGTTGACAGCCTGATTGGCAACCGATTCCGCGACCTGCTTGCACGCGAGAGCCTTGCAGCTCAGGACGCTCACGCCGAATGGCAAGGCCAAGTTCTGACCGCCGTACAGGGTGAGGTGGCAGCTATCCAGGCTGCCGGACACCTGACCGAGGATGAATTCAAGTTCCTGCTGGAGCTGGTGGACTCCAACCGCTGCGGGATGGCGCAGAACCTTGCCGGAGATAAGGTTGATGTGTCGGCCCTTGCCAAGGGGCGTGGCACCGATTGGCGCGCCCTAGCCGAAGCCTGGGCCAGTGCCTGCCACACCCGTGGCGCTGTGACATTCGAGGCCGGGAAGAACGCAGCGGGCTGGTGCAGCTACAGCTTGGACGTGCAGCCTGATGAAGGCTGGGTGCTGAGCGTGTACGTCGATCAGCAGTGGCTGCCTATCCAAGCATCTGCGAAGGGCAAAGCCCGCGCAGCCGCTGCCCGCGCCCACGTAATGCTCACTCGGTCGGAAGCCGCTAAGCCAGCTCCCTATACCGGCGTGGTGTTCGCTGATGAGTTGCGGGGTGCAGTGTGACCGCTGAGAGGCCCGCGCTCCGGCGTGGGCAGCACCCAACCCAAGCCGACCTTGATCGCATGCGTCTGGGCTATCCCGGTTATCAGGGGCGACTCGACAGTATGCGCCGCCTAAAGCCTGCCCGGTACGAAGCTGTTATGTCGGGCGCCAGGACCTTCACAGATGCCGATTGGCGGTGCTCGGAATGCGGCGGGAACGATAGGTACACCCGGAATCTTGCGTGTCGTGGCTGCGCTGTCCAGCGCCCTGAGCGGGTGTTCAAGCCTGTACCCGGCGTAGGCACCGTTTACATCCCAACCGATGAAGCGGCCTCGGAGAACTGGCAGCAGCGGCACCTCCGTGCCCAGCGCCTGCAAGACCAAGCGCACACCCTGTCCCGCCTGGGAAGCATCGCCGTGGGGCTGTACGCCCTGGCAGGGGGCCGCGTCCTCCGGACAGGCAGCGTGGTACTCGACACCGAGCCGTTGATGCTGGCGGTTGATGCGCTGCTGTCCGGTGATCCTGCCCAAGCCCGAGCGGCTATGACCCCGCTGCTCCAGCAAGACCGAGACCTAGCCGTGTGCGTCCGCACAGTAGCCCAAGCCGTATCGAATCTGAAACTGAACAAACATTGATGTCTGCCCTCTGGGCGGGCCTGGAGGAATTATGAAAGCGAAGATCACTAAGCCCGTCCTGGCAGCAATGCAGGAGGCGTTCTACCTCGACCTGGACTCACCCTCTGGGCTGCGCTGGAAGCGGTGGAACGGAAACTACGGCACCCGCAAGCGTGAGGCGGGTGATGTTGCAGGCGGCGCCACCAATACCGGCACTTACCTTGTGACCCTGGACAGTGCGAAATACCTTGCGGCGGATGTTCTTGTGGCTCTCCACCGCGCAGCACACCGGGAGGCTCGGGTATGAGCCGTGGGCGCGGCGCAGCCGCTGCTGTGGACCGGTACGCGAAGCCAGCAATTAAGCCTTGGCATGAGGAATACACCCTCAGCGACACATCACCGAGCGGGTTACGG